>JACRCQ010000049.1 GCA_016218915.1 Deltaproteobacteria bacterium | reverse complement strand
TGGCTGAACTCGATTCATTCGTGGACCGCGCCCGCATGTCGCATCGATAGGACCGCAGCCAGCAACGACAAGCCCCGCGCGACCCGTCAAAAGAAGGCTGCCTGAAGGATCGTGTCCCAGAAGCCTGGCCGGTGATTTAGGACACAGATGCGCCTTGAAGTCGCGCCCTGGTGGTGCCCGTTCTGCAAGTCGCGCAAGCGAGCTCAGTAGGCCTGGACTGCGGGTCGCGGGTGTTGCACGATTGACCGATGCGGCGATCGGTTCACGGCGTGGGAGCGGCACTGGTTGCGCTCTGCCTGGGGTGCGGGTCGGCCGCTGTCCGCACGCCATCACGATCAGGGGCGCCTGAGGAGGAGACCGCAGAGCAGCGGCAGGCGCGGAGCGCGTGCTTTGAAACAGCATCGAATCATACGCGAAATGCGCGTGGCACTTACAGCGGCGATCATTGGTTCCCCCAAGCTGGTGCGATCGATGCTGCTCTTGAATCCTCCCTTTCGGAGTACCGCTTGGCGGCGAACGCGTGGCAGCAGTGCGTAGCGGCGTCGCGGCGCCCCTCCGACATCCTTGAAGCGCGTCACAAGCTTGCCCAGGCCCTATTCGGTATCTGCGAAAGCACGGTCAAGCTGAGACGGCCGCTGCGGGAGGAGGATGCCGCGAGAGCGGAGCGGGAGGCGGAGGCCTTGCTCGGCGCAAAGGACGACAGGTTTCTCGAGGCAGCGGCATCGTACCTGGTCGACCTGGCCATGCTGCGGCGGGACGATGCAGTCCGACGCTACCAGGAGACCCAAGGAGCGGAAGGGTTTGCCGAACGCACCGAGCCGCAAACGGTACAGCGTCCCTCCGGAGAAGGGGTCGTAAGAGCTCCGATTCCGCCGCTGATCCTACGTCTCAACGCCGCCCGGCGGCTGTACATCGATCGGGTGCCCCCTCACCTCGACGTGAACCACCGCGTTCCGGAGCTGCTGTTTCAAGCAGCGGAAACGCTGCTCAACTATGGGCATCTGCAGGAGGCGCGCATTCGCTTTGAGGAGATCCGCCGCGCGAGCCTGGGAACTGAGATGGAATGCGCGGCATGGGATCAACTCGACTTGATTCGGCTCTGGGCAGGGGAATCGGAGGTCGCGCGTGCTGTAGCGAACTCCGACAAGTGCAATCATCACCGGGCGTTCGTGCCGGATGACCCGCGGGAGCGGCCGTACACCCACGCTCGGAGTGCCTTTGAGGCTGCCGTGAGAGCAAAAAGTCCCGCGGCCCGACGCGCCGCTTGGCGCAGGACTGCAACACTCTACTCTGCTGTCCTGGACGCGGGCCCCGGCGACGATCATTCCCCGGAAGCGGCCATGAACGGCGCCTACGCCTACAAGCAACTCGGGGAATACGACAAGACGATCGGAATGTACCAGCTGTTCATCGAGCGCTACGGCGACAGCAAGATACTCCGCCGGCTCCAGAACGGCGATCCGCGCGCAAAGCCGCCCGTCGAGCCCAATCCGAAGCACTATGAAGAGAGGATCAAGTTCCTCAAAGACGCGTATCAGCAATTGGCCGCGTCCTATGTCCTGCTCTTCGACTACCAGCGAGCCTCGCAGCAATACGACGACACCAGCCGTATGGCAGCCTTCCCTCCGGACGCTCGCCGCAACGCCGCGCGAAATGCGATGATGCTCTACGCGACGCTAGGGGATCGCAAGCACGCGCAGGACGCGCGCACCCGCCTGCTCGCCCTGGGACCGAGCGCGCAAGACAAGGCAGAGGCAGACCTTGTCTTTGCCCGTCTCGCAGCGAGCGAGTGGGATGAGCGTGGCCGCGACGAAGGCCCGAACCGCTCTGCCCGCCTGCGAGCCATGGTGGCATGGCGCAAGTACTTCGACGATCATCGCGGCGACAAGCCGCCTTCGCGGTTCGTAGTGCTCGCCGCGCACAAGATGGCAGCTGCATGCAAGGCAGGGCGCGATCCTCGGCAGCGCGAATGGCACCAGAAGACCGTGTCCGCGTTCGAGAGGTTCAAGGCGCGCGGTGCCGGTCTAATGTATGAAGCAGCTCTCGCAGCTGAGGCAGAGTTCAGCCTGATCGATGCGGACATCCGGAACGACGCCGGGTTGAGAAACACAGCTGCAAAGTCGACGCTCGTCGATCGGTACAGTGCGCGTCTGGACCATGTCATCGACACCTACCAGTCGCCCGAATGGAGCGTTGCGGCTCGGGTGCGCCAGGCTTCCCTCTACGATGCACTTTCGTCCAGTGCGCCGGCCGCGCTCGCGGTCCAGCACTACATCGAGGCGATCCACCTCTCTCGCACTGCGGATGCGTATCATCCCATGATCGGCGAGGCGACCCGACATCTGGCTGCCCTGACCCAGCAGCTCGGCAACGACCGCATGCGATCCATCGCCGCGCAGGTGAGAGGGTTCGTGTACACCGACGACATGTTCCTACGAGGTGCAGCCGGACTTCACGCTGAGCCGCGCGGCGGAGAGCTTCCCTTGCCATTGCCGATGTTCGTTTCGAATTAGTCAGGACTTTTCCCATGTGGAGCCGTCGCATCTCTCCGCTCGTTCTCTCCTTGCTCCTGGCGGCTGCGGGAACCTGCAGCTGCGGCAAGGTCGAAGCTGGTCCGGACCAGCCAGCCCCTTCCAGCATTCCGCCAGCCGACGGTTCAACGCCTGACGTAGATGCAGTGGATGTCCAATCACCTCCTCACTCTTGCCCCTCCGGCCTCCCTGGCCCACCGATGGTCGAGGTTGTTCCGACCCACGCGGGCACCTCGTATTGCATCGACAGCAGGGAGGTTTCCCAGGGGGAGTACTTCACATTCCTGGGTGTCTTCCTGGAAGCCCCCACGGTCTCTGCCCAGAAGAAGGCAGATGCTGGAGAATGGCCGGCTGCGCAAGGATGCGAATGGAATCTGAGCCTGATGCCCGGCTATGGCGATGAACCCTGCTACAGCCAGGCGCCGTCTGCGTTCAGCCAGAAGAACAAGTACCCATCGTTTGCGGTGGCCTGCGTCAACTGGTGCAGCGCCTACTCCTACTGTTTGTGGGCTGGCAAGCGTCTATGCGGCAGAATCGGCGGAGGCGCCCTGAGCGTGCCGGAAGTCACTGACCCCGCCAAGGCGGAGTGGTTCAACGTCTGCAGCCAGGGTGGCAAGACGACCTTTGGCTACGGAGATGTCTACAACCCAGACGTGCCGACGCCGAACCATTTGACGGTCAACGGGTCAGGGCTCTGGGCGGACTCACCGGATCAATGCCGGGGAACGCTTTCGCCGTTTGACAAGATCCAGGGGATCGGGTGCAACGTTGCGGAATGGCAGGATGCCTGCGAGGTGAAGCCCGCCGCAACGCTGTGCTCGGTTCACATCGTGGCTCCGACGGGAATGCCGGACGAGCCCCGGTGTGAGTACCACGATGAGGCAATGCAACAGCGACCCGACCCGAGGATCGGTTTTCGCTGTTGTCACGACTGAAGTTGCGTGCAAGTCCTGAAGCCAACGCGAGGCTGGACCGCTGCCCGCTTGTGGTGCACGATTGGCCGATGCGGCGATCGGTTCACGGCGTGGGAGCGGCACTGGTTGCGCTCTGCCTGGGGTGCGGCGCAGGTGCGGTGAGCACGCCTGCAGGTCGACCGCAGCGAACAACTCGGCCAGCGCCTCCGAGTGAACCTGCCCCTGTCACTGAAACCCCTGATCGACGCCACGCATGACGCTTGTCCTTCGTCGTCTAGGCGAACCCAACAGTGCCCTAGCAGCCCGTACCCCGCTCTTTCAAGAGCCTTGCCGCAGCCGAAACCCGTTGCGCAAGGTTCGCCGCTGCGGCCAGATAGAGCGGAAGAGCGGCAGCATGCTCCTGTTCGTGGATCCGAAAGAGCGATACCACGTATTCGACATAGTGGTCACGAAGAACCAGTCTCACCGACGTGCTCCCAGCGGCCACCCAGGGGTTCTGGCTAGCAGCCGCTAGGATGTCTTGAGCCAACCCGCGAAGGAGCGGGATGGCCCTCGGAGGTTGTTCGGCGTAGACGGAGAACCCGCAGAGGGATTCGGGAATGCGCGCGCGAAGGCCTCCTAGTCCTTGCCTCAGGCGTTCAGCGTCCTCTGCGCCAAAGGGCTTGATTGTGCAGAGACGCTGCATCGCCAACCCCATTCCAAGCGGAGACTCGAGCATGGCACGGAAGTGATAGTTTCGCGCGGTCAAGAGCGGCACCGCCATCACGATGACGCCGTTCTGGACGGTGAGCATCGCATGATCGAGACTCGGGTTTGGAGGCCAGGGCGTCGGAGCGCTTACAAGCTGGCGGAGCCGATCTACGTCCTGGCCCATCCATTCCTCGTAGGTCACCAGCCGATAGCCGAGCGCGGCGGCCACTTCTCCCCACCGAACGCCAGCCGCCCGATTCTGTCTTAAGACGGCCGCGAGCGCGACGACGAACACCCCACCGCCGATCACCAAGCCAACGACAATCGCACTACCGAAGTAGGTGAACCAGGACTCGACGGTCAGCGGCTCGCACGCGGCCAATCCGCACACCGAAAGCAGGGCCAAGAGGCACCCCCACTGCTTCAACACGCTTCCTACACGCATATCCTCACCCCTGCTCAAATCGGCCCGCAAGCCAGGTCGGCCACAAGAAGACCGGCACAACCGCGACAGGCGCAAGGCTACACGATACTCCTCTTCGGAGCAAGGCCGGTCCACAACGGCCACGTCTTCCACGACTGAAGTTGCGTGCAAGTCCTGTAGCCAACGCGAGGCTGGACCGCAGCCCGCTTGTGGTGCACGATGGACCGATGCGGCGATCGGTTCACGGCGTGGGAGCGGCACTGGTTGCGCTCTGCCTGGGGTGCGGCGCTGGTGCCGTGGGCACGCCTGCAGGTCGACCGCAGCCGACGGCACGGCCATCACCTCCGAGTGAACGAGCCCCTGTCACAGAAACCCCTGAGCAGCGCGAGGTGCGGCTCGCACTGTTCGAGGCAGCCACCCAGCACACCGGCATCGCGCGCACGCTTCTGCAGAAGGCGAAAGAGACTGCTGAGGTGGAGGTTCGTGACACGTTCCTCGACAGCTCCCAAGCACAGTACCTTGCAGCGATTCAAGCGTGGGAAGCATGCATCGCGGCAACGCGCCCCCTGTCCGACCTCTACGAAGCGCGCTTCTGGCTCGCCGACGCCTTGCATGGAATGGTCCAGATCACGGTGGCACGCGGCCGGACGCCTCGAGACGAGGACTTTGCCAGGGCGGAGCGAGCGGCAGTGGCTGTGCGCGACGCCAAGGGCTTTGACAAGTACCTTGAGGCTGCCGCAACGTACGCGGTGAACCTGGGTTTCCTGCTGCGGCAAGATGCGCTTCGCCAGTACCGGGAAACCAGGGGCGCCCAGGGGCTCATCGAGCGAGCCGAGCCCCGATTCGAAGAGCTCCCCCAAGGAAAGCGAATCGCAAGAGATCCGATTCCGCCCGTGGATCTTCGTCTCATGGCTGCGCAGCAGGATTACGTCGACCACGTGCCTGCCGGGCTCGACGTGAACAAGCGGGCCGAGCCGTTCCGGTTCAGCATCGCGGACACCCTGTTTCGGTACGGGCACCTCGACGAGGCGACGGCACGCTTTGAGGAGATACGCCGGTTGTATCCTTTGAGCGCCCAATGCGTGGCGCGCGCTCGGCTCGTCGTGATCAAGCAAATCACGGGGGATGAAGCCGGCGCTCGCGCCCTGTTGGGGGAAGGCCCGTGTAAAGTACCGGAGAGGTCTTTCACCGTGCCCCTCCCGCCAGGACCGATCGAAGCTCGGAAAGCCTTTGACCAAGCGCAAAGAGCGTTCGACCCGGCGGGACGATTGGATGACTGGCGCAAGGCTGGGACAGTCTACTTGGAGTGGCTGGAAAAGAACCCCGACGCCGACGAAGCCCCCGAATTTGCCATGAACGGCGCGTACGCGTTCAAGCGAGTCGGCGAGTACGACAAGGCGCGTGCGATGTACCAGCTCTTCATCGAGCGCTACGGCGCCAGCAAGGCACTGGAACGACTCCAGATGGGGGATCCACGCTCGACACCGCCGGCATCCCCTGAGCCGAGGCGCTACGCCGAACGGATTAAGTACCTCAAAGACGGGTATCAGCAGCTAGCCGCGTCCTATGTCCTGCTCTTCGATTACCAGCGAGCCTCGCAGCAATACGACGACACCAGCCGTATGGCTATCTTCCCTCCGGACGCTCGCCGCAACGCCGCGCGAAACGCGATGATGCTCTACGCGACGCTAGGCGATCGCAAGCACGCGCAGGATGCGCACACCCGCCTGCTCGCCCTGGGACCGAGCGCGCAAGACAAGGCAGAGGCAGACCTTGTCTTTGCCCGTCTGGCAGCGAGCGAGTGGGATGAGCGCGGGCGCGACGAAGGCCCGAACCGCTCTGCCCGCCTGCGAGCCATGGTGGCATGGCGAAAGTACTTCGACGATCATCGCGGCGACAAGCCGCCTTCGCGGTTCGTAGTGCTCGCCGCGCACAAGATGGCAGCTGCATGCAAGGCAGGGCGCGATCCTCGGCAGCGCGAGTGGAACCAGAAGACCGTGTCTGCGTTCGAGAGGTTCAAGGCAATCGGGCAGCGGGGCGCCATCGCGTCGGCTGAAGCGCCCCTTGCCGCAGAGGCGGAGTTCAGCCTGATCGACGCTGATATCCGCGACGACGCATCGTTGAGAAACACAGCTGCAAAGTCGACGCTCGTCGATCGGTACAGTGCGCGTCTCGACCATCTCATCGACACCTACCAGTCCCCTGAATGGAGCGTTGCTGCGCGGGTGCGCCAGGCTTCCCTCTACGATGCACTTTCGTCGAGTGCGTCGGCCGCGCTCGCGGTCCAGCACTACATCGAGGCGATCCACTTGTCGCGCACTGCGGATGCGTATCATCCCATGATCGGCGAGGCGACCCGACGTCTGGCTCCCCTCACCCAGCAGCTCGGCAACGACCGAATGCGATCGATCGCTGCGCAGGTGAGAGGGTTCGTGTACACCGACGACATGTTCCTGCGGGGTGCAGCCGGACTTCACGCTGAGCCGCGCGCAGGTGAGCTTCCCCTGCCGTTGCCGATGTTCGTTTCGCAATGAATTCCCTGCGATCCAGCGAACCGGACCGCCTGTTTCAGGGCATGCAGAATTTCATGGCGATCTGCGAATTGGGCAACGACCTGCAGTGAGGCGACGGCGATTGCGGGGTGCAAGACCACCCCTCCGAGCCACCCCAGCGTGCGCCCTCACGATCCAGCCCGCGACCTTCTGCGCGCGAGCAGCGCCAGGCCTACGGCAAGCCACATTCCCCGTCCCACGCCTTGCCCGCCCCGCGTCGACGCTACTTTGCAGCCATATTGAGGAGGGTCGACGACACCCGCGGCCCCTGCGTTCGGATCCTCATTCATCTTGAGCTCTTCGACATCCGGCAGGCCGTTGTCGTTGCTGTCGACCTTGTCGGCAGCCATCCGGTCCAGCGCAGTGTCGAGCGAAGCGAGGTTCTCCGGAACCAGCCCCCGCTCGCGCATGGCGATTCCGAAGGGCATCTTGACGGTTCCATAGCCGGTCATGCCGCCTGCATGACAGATGCCACACTTGGGAGTGTAGCTGAGCTGCAAGTGCGCGTTGATCCCACCAGGGAAGATCGGCGATGCCAGGGCGACCGTGCCCCACATGCATCCGGTGATCACGATGAGCGTCTCGAGCAGTAGATGGCGCATGGTTGAGCTCACAAGAACATGTGCACCTGACCCAGAAGCACCGTGGCTGACGCGCGACGCCCGGGCGAGACCACAAGACTCTGCCGCACCACGTCGCCGCGCACATCCGCGTGCGGCGCGAAGAACCACGCCACCGAGCCCCACACCCCGACAGACGCCGCCTGCTGGTTCGGCTCTGGATTGAACAGCTCGCCGGTGCCCATCACGTGCACTCCCTGCACCACCTCCAGGTCGACCTGGGTCATACCCGCGTAGCCAAGCGCGTTGTGGGCCGCCGTCATCGCAGTGGCAGGCTGGGAGAGCAGAAGCATGTCGAACTCCGACAGAATGGCCAGCTGCTCGAAAGGCGACCATCGCGCGGACAGCCCGTGGGCGTGTCGCCACACCGGAGTCATGACGAGCAGATCCGTGGCTGCATGCACGATCGTGCTGCTGGCGCCGATGGCCAGCCTGTCGATGGGGGCGAGCTCGACGAATGCGGCGTAGCCCCGGTCGCGGTAGGAGTCGGGTCTGACTTGGAAGTTGCCCGCAATCGCCATCACCTCCCCTCGCCAGCTCCCCCCGCTCCAGGACAGGGCCAGGCCACCTTGCTGCGACTGGTTGATGTCGGTCCGGGTCGCGGCCCGAACCCACAGCGTGTGCTCGATGACGCGCAGTCCAAAAGGCAGGTTCAAGCGCCCCGCCCGCAGCAGAAACCTCTTGGAATCATCGAGATCCACTCCGAGCCAATGCACGCGCGACACCAGATTGTGACGCTCCCCTCGGGTGATCGCTGCAGGCAGGGCACCGGTGTCCGCGTAGCCCAGGCTCGCGTTGGCGCGGAATCGGCCGACGGTCAGCTGGCCGGCCAGGTCGGCCTGCATCCAGACCCAACGGTGGGTAGCCGCCGCCCCTTGCGGCATCATTCTCATCTCCATCCCGCGCAAGTCCCCGCCCATAAGCAGCGCGTCTGGCAGCCTGAAGGCGCCGAACAGGAACTCCCCCATGGTTCCTGGGTCGGCGTCCGGATTGCCCGCATAACGGGTGCGCAGCAGGCCCTCCGCCTTGGCTCTGCCGAACGATGTGAGCAATCCTCCGCCCGAGGGGTCTGCATGACACACCCGGCAATTCGGGTAGGCGTGGCGGATCATCCAAGCATAGGCATCTGCGCTCCGCGCCCAGGCGAGCACGACCAGCAGCGAGAGGATCATCGCAACGACATGCCTGGTTGCAGCGATCGGATTTGCAGCCAAACGTAGGCTCCTTACGTGCATGGCACCAGCTCCAAGAGCGTTTCCATAGGGCTGCTCCGTACGGATCACCAGTCCCAGGTTTCGCGGGCTGGAACGCCGAATTCACCGCAAAACCGCTTGCGGCTCTTCAGCCTCGTTCGCGGTGATGGCTTGCCGAACTCTGCGTGGGAGCCAGAGAACAAAGGTGGGACCGGGGGGGTATCCAGAGATGAAGTCACATTCCGTCATTCTCGCGCTACCCATGCTCCTCCTGGCCCTGGCGGCCGGATGCTACACCGGTGGCGCAACGGCCGGGCCAGGCGATGAGATTGGCGGCTCAACAGGAGGTCCCGGTGAGCAAGGCGCAGGAGGAAGCCCGGTCGACACCTTTGGCGAGGGGCTACCTTGCGACGTTGCCCAGCTCATGAAGACGCGCTGTGTTTCGTGCCACAACTCGCCACCGGTCGGCTCAGCGCCCATGCCGCTGGTATCTCGGGCAGACCTGCTCGCTCCGGCCAAGAGCGATCCGAGCAAGACCGTGGCGCAGAGATCCCTGGAGCGCATGCAGGCCGGGACGATGCCGCCGATGCCGGCCACCCAGGCAACAGCCGACGAAGTTGCGGTGCTACAAGGGTGGATAGCAGCAGGGACTCCCGCAGGAGCATGCGGAGCAGATGGCGGAGCCGTCCTCGCGACGCCTGACCCGCTGAACGCGCAAATCGCCTGCAGCAGCGGAACGTACTGGGATGGTGAATCCGCGGGCTATCAGATGGCGCCCGGACAACCTTGCATCGGCTGTCATGCGAGCAGCCGGGACGACGGCTTGCCGCGCTTTGCCATTGCGGGCACGGTGTACACGAGCGGGCACGAGCACGACGGATGCAATGGGGTCAACGGAACGAGCGGACCGTTTCAGGGGGCAGCGATCGTGTTGACCGACAGGAATGGGCATCCGCTTGCCAGCTTGCCTGTCAACGGCGTCGGGAACTTCACCACGTTCTCCGCACCGCCTGCGCCGTTCTACGCCAAGCTGACGTTTCAGGGCAGGGAGCGCGTCATGACCCAAGCGGTTCCCAACGGCGACTGCAACCGATGCCACACCTCGACCGGAGCCAACGGCGCGCCTGGCAGGATCACACTGCCGCAATAGCGCCGCTTCTACGGCCACTGCGGGCCAGACAGCCCGCTGACCGCGCCATCTGCACCCATGCCGCCCGCCTGGAACAGCAGCTGGTTGTGGCCCTTGTCCACGTAGGTGGCGCTGACGGTGACTAGAGCATAGGAAGGTCCACCCGGTCCGCCGCCGCCGTCTCCTCCTTCGGCGCCGAATCCACCCAGGGTGCCTGCCTGGCCGCCGCCCGCTGTGTCGAAGATCGCGCAGCCGCAGCTTCCAAAGCAGCCACCGTAGCAGTCGGTGTTGCACGTCATGGCAGCACCAGCGATCCCAGGAGCTCCAGGTCCCCCTTTTCCTCCCTTGCCGCCGAGGTTGCCATCACCGCCCTTGCCCGCCTTGAGGATGGAGTACTCCACATTGACCGTTGCGGCTCCTACGATGAAGAGCGCGACCGACGCCCCCCCGCTGCGTCCACCTGCTCCGCCCACGCCGCCGAGGCCCGCGCAACCACAGCGCCCTCTCTCTCCTTGCAGCGGCGTACTGCCGCTCGGAGGCGAGCCCCCCTGACAGTTGCCCGGGCAGCTCGGCTGGCACGTACCGCAGCTTCCGCCAATGCGGCAGTTGCTCGCCTTCAGCTCACCCGGATTTCCCTCGTGGCCGTTCAACCCCGTGGAGCCGGGTGAACCGTTGTTGACTTGCGGAGCCACGTAGCCCGGGGCTGCGAACACGCCCTGCGCGTTGGCAGGCGGTCCATTGGCGGCCTTGCCTGGAGCCGTCGGTCCTACAGAGGGATCGCCGCAGCCCGGCTCGGTCATGCAGCACGCGTCGTGACCCGTGCAGCTCGAGCTTCCGGGAGAAGGAGGCGGCTGCCCAGTGTCGCCTCCCCTGCCCGCCTCACCAGCCACGACCTCGACGTCGAGGAGCTGAGCAGCCGTGGTAGGACCCGCCACCCATATGCCGTACATCGATTCGCCGGTAGCACCAGGAAAGCTGTCGCCCTTGTTCTTGGTGTTGATGGTCATGTGCCGGAATGCGGTCGCCTTCTTGGTTTCGCTGATGCGGATCGCGACGGCGTTTCCAACGGAGAACGTGGTGAAGCTGCGCCTGCCAGCCGTGCAGTGCGGCGTCCAGATCGGCCCAGCCTTGTCCCAGCCCCCTTCGATGATCAGCCCCTCGGTGGCTTCCGTGATCTCAAGCGTGTTGTCCTGCGTGTAGTCGCCCACGGCGAGGTAGATGTGCGTGGAAAAGGCTGCTTTCGCGTTGGCGATCGCCTGTGCCAGCGACTTGACCGGCGATGCAGCCGTGCCCGCATTCGTGTCAAGACCGCTCGGGCTGACATACACGCCATCAGGCGCTGGCTCCTCTGCCGGATTGCACGGAGCCTCGACCCCTCCGTCGCCCGTGGAGCCCGCAGCTCCGGCAGCCCCTGCCGCGCTTCCACCCACGCCTGCAGCGCCTCCTGTCGCGCTTCCTCCCTGCCCGGACTGTCCACCTGCGCCCGAGCTCCCCGCCTTGCCACCCGTCCCTGCGTCGTTCGGTGCGCCGGCTGTTCCGGCGCCGCCGCCAACGGAGACATCCACTCCGCCATCGGTCGGTGCAGTCGAAGGCGTGAACTCATTCCCGCCGCAGGAGCCCACGGCCAGGCCGAGGAGCATCCACCCCAAGACGCGCAGATGGTTCATGCCCAAGGATTAGCGCGGACGCCGTCAGGGAGCAACGCCACCAGGCGTTGACGCCGCTCGCAAATTGTGTCGCGATCCCGCAGTGTCAGGTGATTCGTTGCGCGTCGATCCTCCAGCACCCGTGCGGTGGCTGGCACGCTACGCCCTGTTCGACGAGATCGGCGCTGGCGGCATGGCCTCGGTTCGCATCGGCAGGCAGATCGGCTCCGTCGGATTCACCAAGACTGTCGCGGTCAAGCTCCTGCACCAGTCGCTGGCCGACGATGCAACGTCAAGCGCGATCCTGCGCGACGAGGCCCGGGTGATGTCCCGCATCCGCCACCCCAACGTGATCGACGTCCTGGACCTGGTAGCAGCCGATGGGCAGCTGGCGCTGGTCATGGAGTACGTGCCTGGGGAATCCCTTTCCCGCGTCGCTCATGAGATGCGCCAGAGAGCGATTCGCATCCCCACGGCCATCGCGGTCACCATCGTGCGCGACGCGTTGCGGGGTTTGCAGGCTGCCCACGAAGCGGTGGGCGATCAGGGTGAGCCGCTGGGGCTGGTGCACCGTGACGTCTCCCCGCAGAACATCCTCGTGGGTGCGGACGGCATCTGCCGCATGCTCGACTTCGGCATCGCCAAGGCAGCTGGCCGCCTCCAGGTCACGCTCGAGCACGGCTCACCCAAGGGAAAGCCGTCGTACATGGCCCCGGAGCAGCTTCGCGACCAGGAGGTCGACGCAAGGACCGACATCTGGGCCGCGTCCGTCGTCCTCTGGGAGTGCCTCACTGGCTATCGGCTGTTCCAGGGCGACAACGACGTCGCGATCGTTCGCAAGGTCATCGACAAGCCGATCGATCCGCCAAGCCAGATCGTGGAGAACCTGCCGCATGCGCTCGACCTGATCGTGCTGCGCGGGCTTCAGCGCGATCCGACGCAGCGCTTCCCGTGTGCAGCGGAAATGGCCGATGCGCTTGGACAAGCCGTTGCCCCTGCGTCGACGCACGAGGTGAGCGAGTGGCTGTCCGGCCTGCTGGGAGAAGAGCTTGCTGCTCGCGATGAGCTCGTGCGCAGCATCGAAGCCGCGGCTCTCGACAGACCTTCGCAGCCAAGCCGCACTCCGCCTCTGCCAGCGCGCCGCTCTGGCCTTCGCACGATCCTCGTGTCGGCGGGCGCTGTCGCCCTCGTGCTGGCAGCAGCGAGCGTGCCGCTGCTGAGGGCTTCACGCGATACCGCGCGCGCCCCGGTAGATCCTGCGCCCATGCATGCGGCTACGAGCAGCGCAGCCGCAGCGCCATCCCTTTCGATACCTGCACCATCGCAAGTGGCTTCAGCGCTCCCATCCGCCAGGCCGTCGGCTGAGCTGCCCCGCGCGGACGACCCCCCGGTCCGAGCGTCGGCCTCTGCGACCCCGGCGACCTCCAGAGAGCGCACGCGCCCGGCGAACTGCGATCCTCCGTATGTGGTAGACTCCGAGGGATTCCTCAAGGTCAAGTCCGAATGCATGTGATCTGCAGGGTTCTGCGCAGCTCCAGGGTCGCCCTGCTCGTGATGGCAGCGTGGTGGGCCACCGACGGTGCGCACACCGCGAACGCAGCATCTCCGGTGACGGAGGAATGCGCCCAGGCGTTCCGCGAGACGCAGAAGCAGCGACGCGACGGCAAGCTCCGGCGCGCCAGGGAGAATGCTGCGCTGTGCGGCAAGAGCGAGTGCCCGGAGGCGATGGCAGCCGAATGCGTGCGCTGGCTGCGCGAGATCGATGAAAGCCTGCCCAGCGTGGTGCTGGGCGCGCGTGATCCTTCGGGCATGGACGTGGTCGAGGTGAAGGTGTCGTTCGACGGCGAGGTGCTCACCCACAAGCTCGACGGGCGCGCGATCGCGGTGGACCCTGGCGCTCACGTTCTTCGGTTCGAGGGAAAGGACGGGCAGGTCGTCGACAGGGAGGTGGTGATCCGGCAAGGGGAGAAGGATCGAAAGATCATCGTGGACTTCACCGGACCTGCTGCGGTCACCACGCTGTTCGCGCCTGCGCCGTCGAGCAGCCAGCCAGTGGCGGTCAGCCCTCCTGCGGCCACGCCTGTCATGGCGCCATCGACGCCGCCGCCCCAGAGACCTGCAGCCGCTTCCAGGAATGTGCCTGCGAGCGCCCTGGTGTTCGGGGCTGCGGGGCTGCTCGGCACCGCAGGCTTCGTGTACTTCGGCCTCAAGGCTCGCTCCGAGCTCGATGATCTGCGCAATGGGTGCGCACCGAACTGCGACCCGTCCGACGTGGACTCAGCGCGTCACAAGGCGTGGATCGCGGACGCTTCCCTGGGTCTCGGCCTGGTGTGCTTCGGCGTTGCCGGATGGCTCGTGCTTCGCGAGCCGACCAAGCAGAGCAGCGTTCGCGTCGGCGCATCGCCTGGCTGGGTCGGGCTGGAAGGGCGTTTCTGAATAGGCTTCAGGCTTCAGGCTTCAGGCCCAGCCAGCAGCCAGCAGCCAGCAGCCTGGAGCCTGCAGCCTGTAGCCGGGAGCCTCTCCCAAGTCCTCAGAGAAGCCCGAAGCCTCTCCTTCCCGCATGACCGCGTCGCTGGTAGGGTTTGGCCACAGCCATGCCGGAGAAAGTACCTTCTGCAGACGACCTGGAAACGCTTCATCGGCAGAAAGATGGCTTTGATGACAAGCCGGGGTCGTTCGCAGTGCACGTGACCGCAGGGCCAGACCAGGGAAAGAGGTTTCCGATCGAGCCGAGCGCTCCGGTGCGCGTACTTCTGGGCAGCGGACCCGCATGCGAGATTCGTCTCACCGATCGCCTGGTGTCGCGCAGGCACGCGGCCCTGGAGCACGACGGCTTCGGGCTGCGGCTCACGGATCTGCGCTCCACGAACGGGACTATGATCAACGGCGTGCGGATCGTAGAGGCGCTGCTCAGGGGCGGTGAGACGGTCTGCGTGGGTGGCACGACGCTGTGGGTGGAGCGGGTGGAGCGCGACAAGGAGCCGTCCGTGCCCAACGCTTCGCGGTTCGGGCGGGTGCTCGGCGGGAGCCTGGCGATGCGAAGGCTCTACCCGCTGTGCGAGCGGCTCGCGACCAGCGATGTTCCCGTGCTGATCGAGGGGGAGACAGGGACCGGCAAGGAGCTTCTAGCCGAGTCGCTCCACGAGGCCAGCCCGAGAGCTTCGCTGCCGTTCGTGGTGTTCGATTGCTCTGCGATCTCGCCCTCGCTCATCGAGTCACACCTGTTCGGCCATGAGCGCGGCGCCTTCACCGGCGCGACCTCGATGCGACGCGGCGTGTTCGAGCTTGCGGATCGAGGCACGCTGTTCATCGACGAGATCGGGGATCTGGACCTGGCGCTTCAGGCGCGCTTGCTGCGTGCCACCGAGCGAGGCGAAGTCTGCCGCGTCGGGGGAGAGAAGTGGATCCGGGTCGACGTCCGGATCATCGCGGCCACGCGTCGCGACCTCGATCGCGAGGTGCAGGCAGGCAGGTTCCGCGATGACCTGTTCTTCCGCCTGGCCGTCGCGCGCATCGAGCTGCCGCCGCTTCGTCAGCGACATGGTGACATCGGGCTTCTGGCCCGTCACTTCTGGCAGCGTCTGGGCGTGACCGCGCGTCCGATTCCCTATGAGCTCTTCGAGAAGTTCGACGATCTCCCCTGGCCGGGCAACGTGCGAGAGCTCTACAACGCAGTGGCCAGGCGGGCTGCGCTCGGCGAGCTGGCCCAGACCCCAGAGCCTGAGCCTGCGGAAAACCTGTCCGACCCCGACAGCCCTCCAGACCCGTTCCTGCAGAGCGTCCTCGCCCAGGAGCTCCCTTTTCCAGCGGCGCGCCAGAGCGTGCTCAACGAGTTCGAGCGGCGGTATGTGGCCCGCGTGCTGGACAAGCACGACGGCGATGCCGGGAAGGCCGCTGCTGCGTCGGGGATCGCGCGTCGCTACTTCAACCTGATTCGCGCGCGACACAAGTAGCACCGGCCGACGCTTGCAGCCCTGGATCCGATCGATCCCGGATCCCGGAGGGCGCGCGGATGCGGGATCAGATCGATCCCGGGAGGGCAACAAACGGCCTGAACTCCGCAACGTCGGCGGTGGCACGGTGTTTGTTAGCCAAGCGCCTCGCATCCCGGACCCACGATCAATCCCGGGATAGGAAGGTTTGCACGATGACTCTTCTGCTTGATCTTCGGGTGTCGATGCGTCGCCTTGCGCCTGTCGCGCTTCCCCTCGTGATGGGGCTCGTTGCTTGTGGCTCGAGTGGAGACGGTGGAGGGGGCGCCAGCGGACCGTCGGAAGTTGCCTTCCATGCGGACGTGTCCGCGATTCCGGGCGTGAGCAAGGATACCGGGCTGCAGCCCTCGGGCTCGCCCGTGCAGCTTCAGCTCAAGGTCTCTGCCAGCGGCAACGGGGCCATCGATGCTGCCGCCTTTGCCAGCGGAAGCGCGGGCGCACCGGTGCTCACCTCCAAGCCCGGCTCCGGCAAGGTCAGCGTGCAAGGAGGATTCGCGCTCGAAGGAAGGCTGGTCGCATCGGTCACCGGGCTCCCTTCCTACGACGGCCCGGTGCCAGGCCTGGACAACGTCAAGATCGAATTCAAGAACGATGCTGCGTTCGACCCTTACCTGCTCAGTGGAACCGCGGTCGCCAAGGCCGCCATTCCTGCGACGGATCTGCCGTCCATCCCGCTCCCCGGCGGACTGCCCGGTAGCCTGATCATCAAGGTCGCAGACGGGAGCACGGTCAATCTCGAGTTCCACGGCGTGTGCGCATCGATCCAGGGAGACCAGGCGCAGTACACAGGCACGATCACGCGCTCCGGAAGCCTCATCCTGCAGCCGCGCGTGGAGATCGACGTTCCCATGCTGGGCAAGAAGACGTTCGACATTCCCGAGGTGACCGTGCCGATCGCAGTGCCTGCGGAGGCGGTCGACCTCGGCAAGAAGACCGTCGCATTTGGCGGCGTGGGAGCCGAGGGAGGCGAGACGGCGAAAGTCGGAACGTGCGACGCCGTGGGGGACGGGGGCGTTGGAGGCGCATCCGGAGGCGGCGGAGCCGGTGGAACCGCGGGCGGCGGAAACGGCGGATCGAGCGCGGGCGGAAACGGCGGAGTCGGCGGCAGCTCCGGTCAGGGTGGCACAGGCGCTGGAGGAACCGGCGCAGGCGGCACGGGCACAGGCGGCACGGGCGGGTCATCGTGCGCAGGGCTCAGCTGCGCCAGCTCGTCGGAATGCTGTGCTGACGCGCCGGAATGCGTGAGCAACAAGTGCACCCAAAGCGCCTGCCAGGCCTGCGGCCAGGGCGCGTGCGCGAACCAGATCCAGGCTTGCAGCGGCAACTCCGAGTGCGCTGCGCTCTGGACCTGCTACAACGCGTGCACAGGCGACGCGAACCAGGTCTACGCTTGCAGCCAGAGCTGCGTGCTCGCGCATCCCAGCGGCCAGGATGGGTTCTTCCGCTTGCAGGGCTGCGTGTATGCCAAGTGCCATGAGTCCTGCGGCGCGCCCAGCTGCCTCTTCGGCTCAGGGAACCCGGCCTGCGACACGTGCATGACCACGACCTGCAGCTCGCAATGCGATGTAGCGAGCGACAGCCAGGACTGCATGACGTACGAGTTCTGCGTGTCCTACTGCTCTGGAGTCTCCTGCACGGCAGACTGCAACAGCTATCCGAAGACTGGATGTCAGCCGATGGAGGATTGCATCTCCGGGCCGTGTGCATCGCAGTGCGGAGGGTAGGCGGCAGGCCAGCCTTTCCTGGGGATGCAGAGACGCGGCGATGCCGCGTCGAACGGATGCGCGCCAGTGGCGCGCCGCTACGGTGGCCCACGACGCCGTCCAAGTCCAACGCCGCGACGCAGTGCATGTCAATCGATTCGGCACATCGCATGGCCTCGTTCTCGGCCCTTGCCCCTGCCCCTGCCCTTGCCCTTGCCCGAAACGCCAGCACGCGGGTCGGGTCGTCGCACCTCCACGTTGCCGTTGCCGTCGAACGTCAACGTCAACGTCAACGTCAAAGTCAAAGCGCGATGGAGCGCGTGCACGGGAGGGAGGCTGCACGTATCTAGTGTGGCGCGAACACCTTCGAGGTCTCGATCGAAAGACGCTCCGGCTCTGTCATCGCAGGGGCGCCGTCCCCATCCACCTGGGCCAGGACCACGGTGATGTCGTCTTCACTGCCATGATCCACCGCAAGCGCGATGAGCGCGGAGCATGCTGATTCCAGCGTGGCACTTTGGAGCACGATGGCCATCATCTCCTGGTCCCCGAGCTTTCCCGACAGGCCGTCGGAGCACACGAGAAAGCGATCGTGCCTGCGGATGGAGATGCGGTTGAGCGGCACGGAGATGTTGGGGTTCAAGCCCATGGCCTGCAGGATGACATTCTTGTAGTCGGACGCTTCTGCCTGCTCCCGGGTCATCGAGCCAGAGTCGATGAGCTCCTGGACGTAGCTCTGATCACGTGTCAGCTGCACGATCCGATTGGAGCGCAGCAGGTAGGCGCGGGAATCGCCGATCTCGGCGATGTAGGCGTAGATGCCGTGGAACAGCACTGCAGTCAGGGTTGCGCCCATCCCTTCATGGCCTGACGCCTGGGCGGTTTCGACCACGCGCAGGTTGGCCGCTTCGACGCTCTCACGCAGGGCGGCTTCCGCGTTGCTCGCTTTCACTGTGCTCATACCCTCATGCAGGGCACCGACGACCAGCGAGCTGGCGACCTCGCCACCGTGAGCGCCACCCATTCCGTCGGACACCGCAACCAGAATGCCTCGCTCGTTGACCCGCAGCGCCACGGTGGAGCTCATGGCATGAATCGGGACCGAGTCCGAGAGGTCCGAGATGACGAACGAGTCCTCGTCGTTCGTGCGCGTCGTTCCAACATCGGATCGTCCGAAGAGCGATAGGACAATGCCCTGCTTTGTCATGGAGAGTCTCCTGTGGGAGTCAGCGAGAGGCAGACACGGCGCGCCGGAAGGCGTTGAACACAATCAGCAGCATGACGGAGCCGACGGTCGCGACCATGAGGCTCCAGAGATTCAAACCCGTGACCCCCTTCTCCCCCACCAGCTGGAAGACGTACCCGCCCGCAATCGCGCCGACGATTCCGAGGAGGATGTCGAGGATGGCTCCTTCGCCGCGATGATTCACGATCTTGCTGCCGATGTAGCCCGAGATCAGGCCCAGCAGAATCCACGCGAGAACAGACATTGAAGCTCCCAGCTCGTGCGCCATGGCAGGCGACCGGCATGCGCAATGGCTGCACCCTCTGTGCCACCGGAACGCTGCCGCGTGTATCTGTTTCATCCGGCCCATCGGAAGTCGGCTGCGCCGTCCCAAAGCAGCTGGATCGCAACAGAGAGCATTCCCCGGCCTCCATCGAATTGACGCAGCCGTCAGGTCGTTATGATGGTGCGAAGGTACCGTACGACCTCAAGGCCCAGAGAAACGCTCAACCCGATGCTGGCCCGACTGTTGCTGAAAGGCCAGCATGACACAATCCCATCGCGCCCCGTCGCACCTCCGGGTAGCCATCCTCGCAGCCCTCGCGTCGATCGTGCTCATTGCACCGGATGCGCAAGCCCAGATCAAGCAGCCTGGTGCGCATGCCCGATACTCGGTCGAGCTCGAGCCGCACGCACTGGCATGGTGGCGGGATCACTCCCGCGACACGTGGGACAACGGCTCTGGGTGGGGGCTCGGCTTGCGCGCATCGATTCCCATCGTCGAAAACGGATTGGGTG
The DNA here is from genome assembly GCA_016218915.1 of Deltaproteobacteria bacterium. Classification (GTDB taxonomy): domain Bacteria; phylum Myxococcota_A; class Polyangia; order Polyangiales; family Polyangiaceae; genus JACRCQ01. The sequence goes on along the minus strand of JACRCQ010000049.1, from coordinate 134 downwards.
CGGCTCCTTTCGAACAGGCTAGTGATCACTTGATTCTCCGCAGATGCGCCTTGGCTGGACGCGTCGGCGGCATCGGATCCGGCAGCTGCGCGTCGGGATAGAGGTTCAGGTGATTCCGCCGCAATTCCTGCGCA
>JACRCQ010000050.1 GCA_016218915.1 Deltaproteobacteria bacterium | reverse complement strand
CATCTTGGTAAGCGGGACACCCGTCTGCCCCTCCACGGTCGCAAGGGCCGTCATGCTGTCGAGCATCGGCCGGTTGCATGGACTTTCCGGGTCCTTCTCGGAGGCGCTGCACGACATGCAGCCAAGCAGCGCGAGAACCGCGGCAGCCAAGGCCTTCAGCTTCATTGGAGCAATCTCCCTCCACTCACGTTTGCGTCGACTGCCCTGCACCCTGCACGAAAGGCAACCGTAGCATCGATCGATCGTGCAGCCAACTCACGGTCGCCATCGACAGCGGCGGCCCTGACGACCAGGGCAGCGTGCGTCGCGGCTCGAGCCGTCGGCGGTGCGCTGCGCCGAGAGCGACAACCCGACGTGGGCCAGGATCCTGTCGATCACCGCGCGTTGGGTGATGACCGCGATGGCGAGCATGGTGATATGGCAGCTGGTGCTCTCGAGCACCTTCACAGTTGCGGCGATCCTGACCGTGATTGCATAGCGACCGCGAAGAAGCTCCCTACTGAAGCGTCTCGGACCTCTTCTTCTCCCGACCTTTCCCCCGAATGCGGCGGATCATGGCTTCCACAAATAGTGCGAGGGCGATGGCTGCCACGACTGCCCCCGAGATGAGAAGATTACGTCGAATGTTCGGCCCAATCGGGTGAACGGGTGCAGCCAAATCTGTGCGAGCTAGCAAAGCACGAAGCTCATCAACGTGCGCGCCGAAGTAGATCGGTCCCGTGGTCAGTTGGCTATGATGCACCGCGACGACTCGGCCTTCCATATCAACAACCGGAGATCCACTCGATCCGGGTGCTGACGAGGCCGTATGCTGTACAATCGATCCCCGAGTAATCTTCTTCCCAGCGCGCTCGTATTGGCGTTTCCATTCGTCGGGAAATCCTTCGGGTCGAAGGGCTGATATCACACCTAGGCCAAGGCTCTGATCGAGTCCTGCACTGCTGCCCAACAGCACAATGGGTTCACCGACTCGCACAGATTCCGAGGACGCAAGTGGCAACGCTGGATAATTGTTGCCTTCAATCTTCACCAGCGCGAGGTCATGAGCTTCATCGACGGCAAGCAATCCAAGAACCCTACGTCGAGTCCCGTCGCGAAAAACCGCCACGAGATCACCGTCGATGTCGCTTACCACATGATAGTTGGTGGCCATGACTCCATCGGCGCGTACGACAAACCCTGTTCCGTTCCCTCGTTCTTCGTTCCCATCCATCATGGCCAGTCTGGCAATGGATGGGCCGATTCTTTCGACGAGTCCTGTCGGCATTCCTGCGTCGGCCTGGGCGTGGGCAAGGGATGAACTCACGCAAAGAGCGACGGCGAACAGTCCGACAAGCAGGAGTCTGCATGGTGAGAGACAGAGCATGGACAAGCGATTGTGAGCGTCTGGGGTTGGGTGTCAACTCTGGAGTGGAGGGAAGGGCGAGAACGGTTTGCTCGACAGGGGAGGTTGCGCGAGGGGCCATTCTTGAATGTCCGGCTGGAAGGCCGCACCCTTCAGCGAGCGTCGGCGTGCTGCAAGGAAGGGTGGAACAGAAACGGCGCCCAGCCTCGCGCCAAGCCCGGCGGCTCGCAGCGCAGGCCGATGGCCCCAACGATGCGGAGTGCGACCTCCGGTGAAGCAAGCCGCATCGGCTTTGTCCGCGCCCATGCCTTGCATCGGCGGCCGGGTTCACCCGGACGCTTTCTCGAGATGTGCGCTGAGCTTCACCCGGACGCTCCCACCCCGCTTGCCCCGCCTCTCCCCACGCGTTACACCAAGCCTCGCAATTTCCCCATGACCGTCATCCAAGTCTCCGACATCGCCTTCGGCTACACCGCCGACAAGCTCTTCCAGGGCGTGACCTTCTCGCTCGCCCTCGGAGAACGCGCTGCCCTCGTCGCCCCCAACGGCGCTGGCAAGACCACCCTGCTGCGCATCGTCGCCGGCGAGCTCGCTCCTGACACCGGGTCGGTCACCCCCCGACGCGACACCCGCATCGGCTTCTACCGCCAGTCCCACGAGCTCTCCCTGGAAGGCACGGTCCTCGAAGCGCTCCTTTCCGGCTTCCAGGACGTGGTCGCGCTCCGCCACGAGCTCGGCGAGGCACGTCGCAAGGCCGCTTCCGGTACCCAGGCTGATCTCGACTCGCTCGCCAGGCTCGAGGACCGCTACCACCTGGTCCAGGGCGATGAGCTCGAGCGGCGCGTCGAGGTGATCGCGCACAAGCTCGGCTTTGGCAGCGAGCAGATGGATCGTCCGGTGGCCAGCCTCTCCGGCGGCGAGCGCGGACGCATGCACCTCGGCCTGGTGCTCGCCCAGAGCCCTGACATCCTGCTTCTCGACGAGCCCACCAACCACCTGGACCTGGACACCATCGACTGGCTCGAGAAGTTCCTGGTTGGCTACGCAGGCGCTGTGCTGCTCGTCTCGCACGACCGCGCGTTCCTCGACAACGTCTGCCCGCGCACCCTGGAGCTGGGCCACCGGACCTTCCGCGTCTACGCCATGCCCTACTCGCAGTACACCGTGGCCCGCGAGGAAGAGCTGGCGCGCGAACGCGACCTGGTCGAGCGTCAGCAGTCCCAGATCGCCAAGACCGAGGAGTTCATCCGCAAGAACCTCGCAGGCCAGAAGACCAAGCAGGCGCAGAGCCGTCGCAAGGCCCTGGAAAAGCTCGAGCGCATGGATCGCCCTGAGGACGTCTTTGAGATCGCCTCCAAGATGAGCTTCCGGTTCGCCCCTGCGCCGCGCACAGGCGAGATCGTGCTCGAGGCCACGGGACTTCAGGCATCGCGCGGGGGCAGGCCGCTCTACGAGGGCTTTGAGCTGCTCGTGCGCAGGCTCGAGCGCGTGGGCATCGTGGGGCCGAACGGCTCAGGCAAGACCACGCTGCTCAAGCACCTGGCAGGGCAGTGCGGCCCTGACGATCAGGGCAGCGTGCGTCGGGGATCGAACCTGTGCGACGGGTTCTTTGACCAGGAGCTGGGCTCGCTCAACCCGCAGCACAACGGGATCGACGAGATCCGCGGGGTGCGCGCAGACATGAACGTGGACACCACGCGGGGCTATCTCGCGCGGTTCCGCTTCTGGGGCGATCAGCCGTTCCAGACCGTGGCAGGGCTGTCTGGAGGCGAGCGAAGCAGGCTCGCGCTGGCAAAGCTCCTGCTCGAGCCTCGCAACCTGCTGTTCCTCGACGAGCCGACCAACCACCTGGACATCCCGGCCGCAGAGATCCTGGAAGAGGCTTTGATCAACTTTGACGGCACGGTGGTGTTCGTCTCGCACGATCGCAGGTTCCTCGAGAACGTGAGCACGCGCGTGGTGGCGTTCCACGAAGGACGGCTCGAGGTCTACCAGGGCGGGTATCGGGACTGGACGCGTCGGGGGCAGGCTCCGGTGCTGGAGGATCCGGACGACGAGCCGGCCCAGGTGACGCGGTCAGCGCCGCCCCCTGCTCCGGCAGACAGCGAAAGCCAGCGTACGGCCCGGAAAGCGCAGTTCGAGGCGGCCAAGGCAGCGGCCCGAACCGCGCAGAGAAAGCAGCGACGGGTCAAGGAGCTGGAGGATCTGGTGGCCCAGGGCGAGTCCAAGCTGTCGGAAATGCGCGAGCAGCTGCGAGCTGCTGCTGGCGATGACTGGGAATCGCTATCAAGATTGGCCCAGGAGGAACAGGCCTTGGCACGCAAGGTCGAAGCCCTGATGAACGAATGGACGGAGCTGAGCGAAGAGTTGGCAAACGAGCAGGCCACCCTGGCAGGAGTGGAGCGGTGAGCGGGCTCGTGCGATGGGTCGCAGCTGCCTGGCTGCTCATGGCAGTGATGGCGCTGGGCGGGTGGTCGTGCTGTCGCAAGGGCAGCGACGACGACGGCACAGAGCCGGTGGTCAAGGAGCTGCCGAAGCTGGAGCTTCGCGATGAGACGCCGGAGCTGACGCTGACCTGGCTGGATGCAAAGGGCGACTTCCACGTGGTGACGAAGATCGCGGACGTGCCTGTGGAGGGGCGTGACGCGGTGCGCGTATACGTGGGCGGAAGGCAGGAGGGGACCGGGGATCAGTTCTACGTGGCGGATCTGCGGGTCAAGTCAGGGGACGGCACCTATCCGGTGACGACGATGTCGCGAAGCGAGTGGGATCTGCTCGCAGAGCGTCGGAGGGCCAAGACGCTGGCGCAGGCGAATCCGAGCGGATCCGGACGTGCTCCACCCACATCGACGGAGCAGCCGCCGATCGCGCCGCCGACTTCGAAGCTGACCGTGATCGTGTACGGCGCAGAGTGGTGCCAGCCCTGTCACGATGCGATGAAGTACCTGCGTCGCAAGGGGATCAACGCGGTCGAGAAGAACATCGAGGAGGACGAGGGTGCCCGGCGGGAGATGGAGCAGAAGCTGCGTCGCGCAGGGATACCGGGGCGCGGTTCGATCCCGGTCATCGACGTGCGCGGCAAGATTCTGCAGGGGTTCAGCTCGCGCGAGCTTGACAAGGCGATCGCGGAGGTCACGAAAGGCGAGGAGCTCTGAGTCAACTCGCCCCGTCGAGGCGCGGACTCTTGCCCCTTCCCGAGGGTGCTTTTTGGGGCGAATCCGGGGCGCTGTGCCGGCCCGACGAATCACGGGACGAAAGGGCGGAAGGAAACGCGGCGTCAGGTCTTTCTGTCTGATGATCCCTTGGCTCCACGCTGTTATAGGGATGGAGCGCACCAGGCAATGGGGCTGGACGGAGGCATCGATGACGCCGCTGGCGACTACCACGTACCGTGTGCTGGCGCTCGATCTTGAGATTCGCGAGTACCCGATCTTGCGGGATGTGATCCGCAAAGCGATGCGCGAGGAGATGTTCAGGCGCGGCATCGTGCGCGAGGAGCAGTTCGAGGAGGAGGTTCGGGTCAAGGCGCAGAAGACCCAGGAGCGCGAGGGGCTCTACGATCCGAACCAGCCGGAGCTGGCAGAGGTGTGGGAGAAGCGGTGCTGGCGTGTCCGCGACATGCTCACCGACTTCTACTTCGCGCACAATCTGCCGCATTCCATCTTCCACTCGATCGTGGCCGACGTGCTCGGCGAGCGAAACAAGACCAACCTGATTCTGAACTTCAACCCGGAGACAGCTCCATGGGACCTGCTGTTCGCGCAGGCCGAGGAGTTCGAGTCAGGCGACGAGGCGACGCGTCAGCGCACCGAGCATCACCTGCAGGAGATCATCGCGGTCCTGACCAAGGGGATGCTCAGCGATCAGCTCGGATTCGTGGGGCTTGCGCGCAAGCACTTCAAGATCGCCGACGTCAAGGAGATCAACCGTTGTCGCATCGGACGCGGCAAGGTGGGAGGCAAGGCGGCTGGGATGAATCTCGCCTGGCGTGTGCTGCAGACGCCGTCCAAGGGCGATCCGGTGGACGTCGGTGCGCGCGTGAAGATCCCGGACTCCTGGTTCATCGCAGCGGATCTGCACTACGAGTTCGTGGAGCAGAACGACCTGTTTGGGGGCCTCAACGAGAAGTACAAGGACCTCGACCAGATCCGGGAGGACTTTGACAAGTACAAGGGCAGGTACGAGGCTGCGAAGCTGCCCGAGAGCCTGGTCAAGCGTCTCGACGAGGTGCTCGATCAGGTGGGCGATGCTCCGATCGTGGCAAGGTCGTCGAGCCTCCTGGAGGACAACTTCGGCACTTCGTTCGCCGGCAAGTACGACACGCACTTCTGTCCGAACCAGGGGGACCGTCGCACGCGCATGGCGCAGCTGTGCCTCGCGCTCAAGAAGATCTATGCGTCCGCGCTCAATCCGGACGCCATGGCGTACCGCAAGATGATGGGGCTCATCGACTACGACGAGCGCATGGCGATCCTGCTGCAGAAGGTCGAGGGGATGCCCTGGCGCGATCACCTGTTCCCCCAGGTGGCCGGCGTGGGATTCAGCCACAACCCGTATCGGTGGACGCCGCAGATCGATCGCAAGGCAGGCTTCCTCCGCCTGGTCTGGGGGCTCGGAACCCGCGCGGTCAACCGCGTGGAGCGCGACCATCCCAGGCTCGTTGCCCTGAGCCACCCGACCCTGCGTCCGGAGCGCACGGCCCGCGACGTGCGTCGCTACTCCCAGCACATGGTCGACACGATCGATCTGAAGAACAACTGCTTTGCGACAGTGCCGTTCGAGCAGCTGGTTGCGCACGACTACCCGGGGATCCGTCATCTAGCGTCGGTCTTCGAGGGCGGAGAGGTGCATCCGATCTACATGTCGGACCCTCGCATCCCGCCCGAGAACTACGTCATCACGCTCGATCAGATCCTGCACAAGTGCCCGTTCGTGCCCTTGATGCGCACCATCCTGCAGAAGCTCGAGCGCGCATGGGGACATCCGGTCGACATCGAGTTCACGGTCGAAATCGTTCCAGGCCCGGTCCCGGACTTCATCATTCACCTGCTCCAGTGCCGTCCCCAGGCCCAGGGAAGGACGACCGAAGAAGTCACTCTTCCGGTGGGCATTCCCAAGGACCAGGTGGTGTTCCAGTCCGCGCGAACCGTGTCGAGCGGTCGCGTCCGCAACATCCAATACGTGGTGTACGTCGACCCGGAGCGCTACAGCCTCGTGGAGACGATGACCGAACGCAGCAGGATCGCCAGGACGGTGGGCAAGCTCAACCGCAAGCTGGAGGGCAAGGCGTTCATCCTGGTGGGACCGGGGCGGTGGGGAAGCTCCAATGCCGAGCTGGGCGTGCCTGTGACCTACGCGGACATCTTCAATGCCGATGCGCTGGTGGAGGTTCCGATGTCGATCCGCGACGAGGAACCGGAAGCGTCCTTTGGCACGCACTTCTTCCAGGACCTGATCGAGAGCCGCATCTACCCGGTGGCGGTGTATCCGGACAAGGGAGACCACTTCGACTTCGACTTCTTCCGCAGCGCGCCCAATGCGTTGGCGCAGCTTGTTCCCGACGAGGAGCCGATGGGAGAGCTCGTGCGATTGATTGACCTCGCGGCCTGCAAGCAGGGGAAGCTCCTGGAGCTGACCATGACCGATGCGCCGCAGGAAGCCGTGATGGCCTACCTCGTTCCAGCGTCGTGACCGCATTCAGGGGGGTGTTGTGGAGCCTACACCGGAGTCTCAGCCGCCAGCCGAGTCCAAGGCGCCGACGGCCGCTCGCTCGCTCTTGAAGGAAGCAGCGACCGGCCTGGTCGTCGTGCTGGTCGTATTCGGTATCCTCTTCACAATCTTTCGCAGCTACCCTTCGGGCTCGGCGCAAGGCGAGATCCGAGCCACCGGCGCTCCCCACGGTGACTTTGTGGTGCAGCCGACCACCTGCGTGCGCGGCGATCAATGGAACTTCGACGGAGTCTGGGTCACTCCAGAGCTGCAGACCCGGGGGGACCGGACCGGATTCAAGGGCGGCCTCAAGCTCATCCAGACCAATGTCGGCGACGTCCTCGCAATCGTCGAGAATCCCCTGGTCTGCAATGGATTCAAGTGCGAGCAGCGCCAGGTCGAACGGCAACATTGCAAGGTGTTCGACATCAACGTGTCGAAGACGAGCATCTGGCTGCGTCAGAGCGGCCACGCCCGGCTGCAGTGCGAGTTTCCCGCCGGAGGGACGCTGAAGGTCGATCTGACATTCAAGCGCTGCGCATCCGTGCCTTCCACGGGCGGAGATGTCTGACTCGAATTTCGATATTCTACTTCAGAGTCCGTGCTCGTGCTCGTGCTCGTGCTCGGGCTCAATTGATCGGCGCGCGTGCCCTACCAGCGAAGCGGGTTGGGAGCTGCGTGGTCTGGATGACGCTCCTGCATAGCTGCAGCGAACTGATCCCTGCGCCAGCCACAATGCAAGCACGGATGCCCTTGGGGAAACGTACGGCTCGCCAGGGCTGCGCGAAGACTCCGCACCGGCTTGTCATGCCATAGCTGCTCGAGGCTCTGCTGGTGAAGGTCCCCGATCACGCAGTCGCCATCCGCATCGCGGCAGCACGGAACCACGCGGCCGTCCCACAGCACCACCACGCTGCGCCACGGATAGGTGCACAGATAGCGCGTTGGACGTCCGCTCGCCTGGGCCGAGTCCGGATCCGGTCCATCGAGGTCTTTGACGTACGCGTGCACGGTGGGGAGCCCGGTGGCTGCCCAGCGTGCGAGGAATGCCGGCTGCTGGCGCCGATTGCGCTGCAGATCGAGCATCTGGATCACCACGGTCGGCGGCTTCGGAGCGCGCGCCACCTGCTCCAGGAGCGCGTCGATGTTGCGCTCTGCCAGGCTGTAGCGCGCTGCAGGCCCGCGAAGGCCTACCAGCGTCTCGTCATCCATGCCGTCGAGCGAAAGCACGAGCCGCTGCAGCCCGCCCTGGATCAAGCCGCGCGCGAGGCTCGGGGTGAGGAGCGACGGGTTCACGGACATCTCGGAAGGGATGCCGCGCGCCGAGGCTTCCTGCACGAACGCGACGACCTGCGGGTGAAGCAGCGACTCCCCCAGATGATGCAGCTCCAGGGGACGATAGCGGGACTGGGTCGGATTCAGCTGACCGAGGAGCTTCTTGTACAGCTCGAGGTCCATGAACCCGGTCGGCCTCTTCATGCGGCCAGCCACGCCGCGCGGGCAGAACTGGCACCGCATCGGGCAGGTGTTGGTCAGCTCGATCTGATCCACGAAGGGCACCGATGGACACCCCTGTACCAGCTTGCTGTCGATCCAAGCCTCGCACTGCTCGAGATCCGGGAACAGGACCCCGTCGCCAAGCAATCCGGCAAGCGCATCGGCCACGGCATCGGTCCCTTCGCGGGCCACCAGCGCGTCGAGTCCTGACATGGCAGACGGGTCCCAGAGCATCCGCACAATGCTCTCTTGCAGCGGTGAGAGACGATGCACGGTCCCAGCGACCGCATGGTCCAGCGCCAGGCGCCCGTCCTCGACCACGGGCCGGAGATAGGGCGACAGCACGCAGCCGAGGGAAGCCTCGGTCACGGTCTGCTCCCCTGGCCCCGGCGGACCACGAAGTTCCTGTGCCCGTTGTCTGCCCAGAACTCCTGACGGACCGCGCCTTGGACAGCCCCGTGGCGATAGACGATCGCATACTCGAACGCATCAAAGGAACCCGGCACATCCAGCACGATCTGCCATTGCTGGAAGCCTTCGAAGGCGTCCCGGACCCAGTGCCACATGTTGACAGCCGCCGGTCCGGTTCCGAACTCCTGGTGCGTCTTCCACCCATCCGTGGTCCACACCAGGCCTACTTCCTTGTGGTACTCGAGATCCGCGAGCAGCACGGAGAGCGTTCCGCGCACGCCAGCGTCGGTCAGCTCCACGTTCGTGGCCTCGAACTCGTGGCGTACGACCTCGAATCCTTCCTTCCACAGGACCACATGCAGCTGCCGCGCATTGTCGTCGTAGAACACGCCCCCGCGGCCATCGTCGTACCAGGCAAAGAAGGGCACCACGCCAGGGGAGCTTGCCTGCAGGCATAGCCGCACCTGCCACTCTTCCTCGCCGGATGGCAGCCGGCGGGCGAAGACACCTTCCTGCTTGCGACGATCGCTGCTTCCCAGAAGCTTGTACACGACGCCGGCTTGTCGCGCCTCTCCATCAGCGCCTTCAGGCCGCATCACGCCGATTCGCAGGAACAGGTCCACCTCGCGCAGGGCGCCGCGCGCATCCTGGGAGCGGGAATCGATCCAGAAGGACTGCTGGTAGCGGACCACGTCCGGAGCATGGATGGCCCTGGTGCGAAGCTCGTCGATGGGCGCAGGATCAGGACGCAGCTCACGGTCGCGTGGAATCAGAAGCCGCCTATCGCCCATGGCCGCCGGCCTCTGCGTCGATGCGGTTCAGCTGCTCTTCAATCGGGCACGCTTCGCGCAGCGGTGACGCAATGCGAGCGATGGCTTCCCGTCGAAGTGCGTGCATCGCACCGTTGTGCCACAGGTCGAGCATCGTGTCGTGAAGCAGGTTGCCGATCGCTGGATGGTGGTAGTCGACCGGATGCACGCTTCCGTCCGGATCGACGCACGCCTGCTGCCAGGCAGCGCGACAAGGCTGGAAGTGCGCGCGGTTCGCGAAGTCGTCGGCCCTGCGGAACTCGCGCAGGTCCGGGCGATCCCGCGCCTCGCATTCACAGCCCGAGGGCGGTGACAGGTGATCGACGAGCACCAGACGACTTCCCGCGACGACGCGTCGCACCGTGGCCATCGCTTCAGCCAATCGGGGATCGGACGGCGCCACCAGCTCCTGGCGTGCCACGGCCGAGGAAGGGAACATCTCCTCGAGCTTGAGCCAGTCCACGCCCAGGTCGAGGGCGAGGCTCGCCATGTCTGCCAGCTCCGGGAGGTTGGATGCGCTCACGACCATGGAGATTCCCACCCGCAGATCGGCTTGCGCGCGCATCCGAACCGCGTGGCGGAGGTTCTTGATCACCATCGGGTGAGAGCTGCCCAGCCGCAGCCGCTCGGTCGTCTCCGCTCGCGCGCCATCGAGCGAAACCCCGATGCTGGTGACTCCGAGATCGATCAGGGAGCGCAGCTTGTCAGAGGAAAGGAGCATGCCGTTGGTGAGCAGGTGGACGTCGTAGCGGCGCGGATGGGATGCGCGAGCAGCCTGAATGGCGCGCAGAACCTCGGGCAGCATGGCAGAGGTGAGCGATTCGCCGCCGTGCGTGAATGCGAAGTAGTCCGCTGCTGCGAACGCATCCTGCAACCGGTCCAGGAGCCAGGGCTGCATCTGCCTGGCCGTGCCAGCGCAGGTGAGCGACGGCGAATGGTTGATGCAGTGACGGCAGCGAAGGTTGCACGACTCGGTCACGGTCAGATACAGGTGGGAAGGCAGGCCGACCCATTCCACCGCGCCGCTCCGGAACGCTGCCGCGCTTGCGCGCCTGTTGTCCTCGACCGCCCGATTCCACGCGAGTGCCGTGTCTGGGGGGGGAATGCGCTCGATCACGGCTGCAGACCAGGGGCCGAGCGTGATCAGGCCTTGCGCGGGATTCACCGCCGCGCTGCCGGTCGACAGCAGCAGCCGTCCGCAGGAGGGCGCATTCGTCGGCAGCGAGACCGTGCAGTCTCCTTCCCCGCGATGAAGGATCACGTCGACCACGCTCTCTCCCCACGTTCGGCGCATGGCCAGCACGTCGTCTGCGGACGCTCCCACGGGCTCGACCGGGAGGTAGCGCTCATCGCCTCGTCGCAAGGCTGTGCTCGACGCGCGAATCAGGAGCGCCTCGCGCACGAGGTTCCAGGTGTCCTGGTCCCACTTCGAGCGATCCCATGGCATGCATTGACGGTCCGGCCAGGTGTCCTCGAAGTTGCGGCCCGCTTCCGACGCATGGAGCCCCGCCTCGTCGCCGTAGTAGAGCAAAGGCACTTCCGGGCGCATCAGCACGGCCAGCAGGCCGAGGCGTGTTGCGCGGGCATCCTTGGTGAGGGTGCGCAGACGATGCTGATCATGGGTGCCCACGAAGGTGATGGCCGACCAGCCCGGACCCCCTCGCCAGAAGCGACGTCGGCTCCAGGCAGCGCCCGCTGCACAGGCTCCGAGGCGCTTGCGCCACACCCAGTCATACAGGATCTCCTGGGAAGGGAAGTCTGTGACCGAGTCGACTGCACCGCTGTTCCACCGGTGAATGTTGTCCGTGACGACCTCACCGAACACGGCTGCATCCGGGCGCACCGATCGCACGGCGCGCGTGATCCGTCGCAGCAGATCCAGGGGGACGTCCGCTGCAGCGTCGATGCGGAATCCGTCGGCGCCGGCCCGTGCCCAATGCTCGAAGGTCGATGTGAGATAGTCCGCGACCTCAGGGTGATCCAGCCGCAGGAGCGGCTGCTGCCAGGCGCCCTTGCGGTAATGCAGGTAGCCCGGAACGAGCCCTTCCTGGAAGGGATGGTGCCGAGGGTAGAACCATTCCCAGTAGGGGGATGCCTGCCCGTGATCGCGCACGTCGCGGAATGCAAAGAAGTCCCTGTGAACGTGGGTGATCGAGACATCGAGCAGCACGCGGATGCCCACGGCGAGCGCTTCGTCGAGCAACCGCTGCAAGGCTGGCTCGCCGCCGAGCGCAGGATCTACCGTGCGCAGGTCCACTCCGTCGTAGCGATGGGAAGATCGGGCCAGAACGATCGGGGTAAGGTGCAGGGCCGTGATTCCGAGATCCACGAGGTGAGGGAGCGCCTCCACGATCCCGGACAGATCGCCACCTGCCAGCGAGCCATCGCGAATCGCTTCTTGCTCTGGAGTCCAGAACCCTTCCGCGTCTCCCCGACGGAACCGGTCCACCAGGATGGAGTAGATCACGGCATCCTTCCACCAGGCCGGTGCGCTCCGGTGAAGGGAAGCCGTCTCCAGGTGAAACGCTTGTCCAGGACCTCCGGCCCGACCGAGCAGACGCCCGTCAGGCAGCTGGAAGAGGTACTCGACCGCGCGCGCTGACACCGGGAGGCACGCCTCGAGCAGCAGGTGGTCATCCTCCTCGGCGACCAGGGCCATGGGCGCTGAGCGCATTCCATGCCCCTCGTCCCAGCACAACCGAAGCATGTCGACAGCACCGCGGCGAAGCCCGGCACGCACGCACAGCTCGCCGCTGTCGAGCAGGTGCAGATAGGGCGGCGCAGGCGCATGCATGATCGGCTCGTCGGTCCCGCCGACCACCAGCAGGCTGTTGCGGTTCCCGTCCGTGGCCCGGGTGCGCGGATTCGCCAGATCGAGCTGCCAGGCCGAGCCTCCTGCGACGAACTTGTAGGAATAGGTACCGGCTGGGACGCGGGTCGATGCCTCCCACCAGCCGTCGCTGGCAGGGGTCATCTCGAGGCCTTCCTGCCAGTGCACGAGATCACCGCGGACTTCAGCAAAGGGGACTGCCCAACCGGGGCGGAAGCGAAAGACGATCCGTTCGCCGGCCTGCTGGTAGACCGCATCGCCTGGAGTCTGGAGTCTGGGTTTCACGGGGCGGAGCGATTCTACCCCCCTCAAACCCCAAGGTTCCACCTTGCAGGTCGGATAAGTTCACAGGGAGTCGGGAGATCGGGATGCTGGGCTGTGTCCCGCGTTGCGCGGTGCCTTCCTGGGCTGCTCGTATCCCGGGCGGTTGGAGTGGATCGCCTTGCGTCTAGAACCGTGCGCCGGGCTGGTTCTTGCTGACCTGGTAGTTGTACCCGCCGTTGTTGTCCCAGAACTCGTAGACCTTGGAGCCGTTCTTGCCGCCGTGGCGATAGACCACCGCGTACTCGAACTTGTCGAAGCTGCCCTTGTAGTCGAGCGTGATCTCCCACAGCTGCATGCCGTTGTACGTGTTCTTGAGCCAGTGCCAGTTGTTCACGTGCTCAGAGCCGATCTTGTACTCGTTCACCGTCTTCCAGCTGTCGAGGGTCCAGACCAGACGCACGTCCTTGTCGTAGTCGAGGTCGAGCAGCTCCATGATCAGCGAGCCGGTCAGACCGCCATCGTTCAGGATCGGGCTGGCACCGTGCGAGTTGTGGATGATCGACCAGGTGCCCTGCCACGCTGCAGCGTGATACTCCCCTTCGTTGTCGTCGTAGTACGTGTTGCCCGCGCCGTCCTGGTACCAGGCCGTGAACATGAACGCGCCTGCGTGCTCCCACTTCTTGAGCGACACGCGCACATGCCATTCCTCGGTGCCGTCCTGCAGCGTCGAGTAGAACTCGCCGAGCACCGTGGTCTGCCCCGTGCGGCCGGGCTCGTGGTACACGACGCCCACGCGCTTCTTGTCGAGGTTGACGTTCTGCACGGGCTGGACGCGAAGCTTGAGGAACACGTCTGTGCTCATGCAGCCGGCGCGCGGCTCGCAGTTCTTGTCCTCTCGCCAGGACTCACCCGTGTACGCGACCATCTTGGTGTCGCGCTTGCCCTCGTCCTGCGCCCAGTCCCCCTTGCCGTCTGCCCCAATCAGGATCCCGTCATCGGGATTCTCCGACGGAACCGTGTTCTCCTGGGAGCTGCCCTCGGACCCGCACCCCTGCAGTGCAGGACCTCCGACCAGAGCGGTCAGCCCGACACCGGCATTCGCAACTACGATGAGCTTGCCAGCCTTGGTGCGATGAAGTGCGCGTTCCAGGGCTTCGGCAAAGGTCCGCTTGCTGTTCATGGTCGTCCTCCAGGAGTTTTCGAGGCCCGACTGGGCCCCGCGGGAGATCGGCGCAGAATACGCGCTGCGTCAGATCCTGTCCAGGCACGACGGCAAATTGAGATCTGGCTTCACGAACGAGCTTTGCTGGGAAACAGGCGCGCCCAGGGCTCACCGTGGGGCCGGCAACGGGTGCCCCCTGAAAAACAGCCACATCTCAACATTCGCATCGATGATCGCGGTCCCGGGCCCAAGCGTCTTTTCCAGGAAGTGGCGATCGCCTCCGGGCCACACATGCCCTGCGCCCGTCAGCTTCCAATGAACCACTTCGGCGCCGTCCCGACAGCGTGACCATTCGAGGCGTCGCGCGGTCTGCCCTGCGTCGAGCGTGCCCGGAGCCCCGACGATCGACCGGGTCTCCACGGGCGTTGGCGCACAGCCGTTGGCCGCAACCCAACGTGCGAGCACAGCCTCGACCGGCTCGTGCGTGACCCGGCTGTTCGTCATCGGGAACGGCGGTCCCTCGCCACCGAGGTACAAAGCGCGCGGATCGTCCACGCTGTGGATGTGCATCACCGGCACTGCCCGTTTGGAATGCGACGGCGCAGCGTACCCGGCTCCTGCAACCGGAGCGATCGCCGCGATTCGATCCGGCGCCTCTGCAGCGAGCCGATAGGCCATCATGGCCCCATTCGAAAGGCCCGTCGCATACACACGGGCAGGATCGATGGGCAGCCTGCGCGACAGCGCATCCACCAGCCCGAGCAGGAAGCCCACGTCGTCGACGTTGTCCTTCATCGCCGGACCGCAGCACGATCCAGCGTTCCACGTGAGCAGCCGTTCGCCGAGCTTGCCGTAGCCGTTGGGGTACAGGACGACGAAGCCTTCCTTGTCCGCGAGGCCATCCATGGCCGAGTACTTCTTCTGGCTCTCCGCATTGCCTCCGCCGCCATGCAGATCGAGCACGACCGGCAGCGGCTTGCCCGCGCGCGCCTGGGGCGGCACATGAACGAGCGACGAGCGCTTGAGCCCGGCATGATCGATCTCGAGCCTCTCATCCCCTGGGGACAGCGCAGCAGGTGCGCGCCCGGAGCGTCGACATGCCCCCGCGCAAGCCGCGAGCGCGATGACAATGAGCGCGATGCGTCGGTGCCTGTTGCTCGCGCTCAAGATCCCTCGACCTCCGTGGCTCTGGCCTGCGACCCCAGGCCCCGCATGCTGATTCAGCAACCTTCGAAGCGCGCCAACGCCTTCTCCAGCGCGCTGACGTGAGCCCGGTCAGCCGCTTGCATGGCGCGGAACAGCTGACGCTGCCCTTCATCCGCGAACACGGCCACCTCGTCGAGGTGGAACGTCTGGAACCGCGTCTCCAGCTCGATCGCCTTCTTGAGCGCATCCACGACCGACAGCGGCTTGGCCGTCACCTCGATCAGGACCGCCCGGGCGAAGGCGAGGATCTCGAACACCTTGATGCGATCGGACTTGGTGCCGACCACGAGGTCCTTGCGCATGCGCATGGCAAAAGCGATCTGTTGCGCGTGGCTGTCTTCTTCCGCCGCTGTCTTGCGCCACAGGGCCGCAATGTCCGGGATGTCCTTGTGGGTCTCTGCGAAGCGTTGGTAGATCTGCGCCGCAACCAGCTCCAGGTCATGGCATCCCTGGAGCACATTCAGCACTTCCCTCGTTGCGTCAGGCTGTGCAGAGCTGTCAGGCGGCTTGATCGGCATGGCGCATCCCAAGTGTCGAGCAGGCCACCCGATGAGTCAACGCCCCTGGCGGCTCTGTCGCTGGCTTCAGAGCCAAATCGGGGTCGCAGAGACGCGGCGATGCCGCGTCGAACGGTGCGCCATCGAGCGCACGTCACCAGGGAGGTGGAAGTCCTCCTCGGGCAGTAGCTCCACTGCCCGTAGCCAGAGGTAACTGCGTTGCTGAAGGAGGGTATGACCGAACATCAACAGCGAATCCGAAAGCAGGGTGGAGAGCAACCCGAGGCGAACGACCGGCCCGGACGACAAGGAAGCTCGATTCGGCCGGAAACCTGGCACAGCCTGCCGTTCGTGGTGAAGCCCGACCCCTGGGGGGAACCCGCAGGGGCGCCTGTGGCGCTGAGCGAAAAGAGTGAGCGAATGAAAGCGACCACAGGAGGCCAACGGTGGTTGGAGACGGGACGGTCGGAAGATGACGTTCGTGAAGGTGGGAGCTCCAGGCGGTGACCACGAGAGCCGTCTGGAAGTCAGAGCGGGCGTAGGAGCGATGAGGCGCCTGTAATGGGCGCGGAGCAAAGGCCCCGCAGGGAGATGGATGCGAGGAACAGATGAAGCAGGAAGACCTACCGTTGGCAGTGCCGGCGACGGCTAAACAAGACGGAGAGGCCGCGGTCAGCGAACGCTGGTCGTGGGTGGAACCTGCGGCATGGACGCCACGCATGTTGCACGCCCTCGAACAGGGGGTGAAGGGAGGCGTCTGGTACAGCCTGATGGACAAGGTCTACGCGCCTCGCAACCTGCAAGCGGCGACCAAGAGGGTCGTCGCCAACCGAGGCAGTGCGGGCATAGACCACGTGAGTGTGAGCGTGTTCGAGCGAAACCGGGACGCGAACTTGCAGCGACTCTGCGAACAGCTGCGGGAGGGTCGATACTACCCGCAGGCAGTGCGCCGCACCTACATCCCCAAGACAGGCAGCCGCGAGCTACGCCCGCTGGGGATTCCGACGGTTCGCGATCGCATCGCGCAGACCGCGTTACGCAACGTTCTTGAACCAATCTTCGAGCGGGACTTCGCCGAGCACAGCTACGGCTTCCGACCCGGACGAGGATGCAAGGATGCGTTGCGGCGGGTGAGTTGCCTGCTGAGCAAGAGACACCTGTTTGTCGTGGACGTGGACCTGAAGAGCTTCTTCGACACGATTCCGCACGAGCAGTTGTTGGCGCGAGTCGAGCAGCGGGTGGCGGACAGCCGGGTCCTGGACCTGGTTCGAAGCTACCTCAAGCAACGAGTGCTCGACACGATGCAGGAATGGCAACCGGAACAAGGAACACCGCAGGGTGCCGTCATCAGCCCGCTGTTGGCGAACATCTATCTGGACCCTCTCGACCATCTGATGGCGAGCCGGGGTTTCGAGATGACGCGATACGCCGACGACATGGTCATCCAGTGTCGCGACGAGCAGCATGCGCAACAGGCCATGGACTTGCTGCGCGAGTGGGTGGAGAAGGCGGGATTGAGCCTGCATCCGACCAAGACCCGCATCGTGCAGGTCACGCAGATGCAGGGCTTCGACTTCCTCGGCTACCATTTCCAGCTGAGCAAGGGGCCCCCGATACACGTGGGGAAATGGCCCCGCGACAAGAGTCTGCGAAAGTTCAAGGACTCGGTCCGGGACAAGACGCATCGATGCAATGGTCACAGTCTGGAGGCCATCATCCGGCGTTTGAACCCCGCGCTTCGCGGATTCCTCGAATACTTCAAGCACGGTGCCAACATCTTTGCCCGGCTCGACAGTTGGGTACGAGGACGGCTGCGCGCCATCCTACGCAAGCGGACCCACCGTCGAGGCCGAGCCAATGGCAAGGACCATCAACGCTGGCCGAACGATTTCTTTCGCGAGCACGGGCTTCTCTCGATGGTCGAAGAGCGTGCGCGTCTGGTGCAATCCTCAGGATGAGGGGAACCATCAACTGGAGAGCCGGATGCGGGACATCCGCCTGTCCGGTTCGGAGGGAGGGGCGGCCGGTCAATACCCGGCCGTCCCTACCCCTATGATGCGCGCCAGTGGCGCGCCGCTTCTTTGGCTCCGTTGATAGGACTTCGATCATCTGAACGCGCACGTCGGTTGGGCGCGGCCACCGCGTCTTCGGGGAACGCTTGTTGGCAAGATCGCGGAGAATGTCACCTTGAAAGGGCTGGCCTGTAGCCTGCAGCCGCTCCTCTGGGCGTGAACGCTTGCTGTAGCCTGTAGCCTGCAGCCGCTCCTCTGGGGGTGAACGCTTGCTGTAGCCTGCAGCCTCTTCTCTCCACAAGCGCTTGTCGGGCTCAATCGCCAGTGGGACGCAGCGCCACCGCTTCGCCGCTTCGCCCGTCAATCCGCACTTCGGTCGGAGACGGCAGCCGGACATGGCGCAGGTACGTGGTTTCGTGCTCGACCGGAAGCGACTCCAGCCAATCCCAATCGAGCTTGGCCTGCGGGTTGCCATGGGGGACGGACATGTAGCCGATGCCCAGGGTGGTCATGTTCTGGAAGAAGTGGGTGCCCTGGGACGGGTCGATGTTGAAGTTCGGCAGGCCGGTCTCGACGAGCACGGATACGCCGGAGATCTGCCCCCATGTCACGCCGATGCCCAACCAGGGATCGAACGTGCCCCATCGTCCGAAGCCGATCAGCAAGTAGGGGCGCCCCTGGGCTTCGAGCAGCTTGTTGAGCTCGCCGACCTCTTCGGCGATCACACGGGTCCGGGCCTTGTCGAAGCTGCTTGGACGCACGAACACGACGTCCTGGATGTCCTTTCGAATGCCGTTGCCGAGCGCGCGGTAGGTGTAGCACCAGGCCTTCTGGCGGTGGGTTTCCTCCACGGACACGAGGTCGCGGGTTCCTCCTGCGATGAGAGGACGGACCTGCAGCAGGGAGCACTGGGGACGGGTGCCGTAGTCCCCGATGTTGATCGCGAACTCGATCTCGATCGGGCAGCCGAGCGCGTCGCTGCACGTTGCCAGCAGGTCGCTGAGCAGCTCGCTCAGGGGCATCTCGCCGTACCGCAAGATGGACGAGAAGTTGACCACGCGGGGACCTGGCTGGACGAGCCCGTCGCGGATGACCCGATCGTCGATGCTGTAGACCGAGCCGACCTTGTGCAGCTCGCCGTGCTCTTCGGCCTCGCTCAGATCGAGCAGTGCGATGGTGGCGTCCGGGTCGACATCGCACGGAGCTGGGGGTTCCTGCAAGCGAAGCGCGTAGAGCTGCTTCTGGCTATTGCGCAGCCAATCCTCCGGGCGGGGGAACTGCGGCAGGATGTCCGGATACCTCGGGGAGAAGCGCACGGTTGCGCCGCCTTCGACGACCATCTTGCCCAGGCCGAGCGCGAGCTGCGCCACACCGTCCTCGCACGTCATGTGCGAGATGGGGTAGAAGTTGTACGACTGCGCGACGCCCGAGATGGTGGGGTAGAAGTAGTCGCCGTGGCGCTGGCCCACGACCTGCTGGACGACGACGGCCATCTCTTCTTCTTCGAGGCGATGGACCGTGGCGCGGAAGTAGGCTTTCGCGTCGGGGCTGAACGTGGATGCCCACACGATCTTGACTGCGCGAAGCAGCTGCTCGAGGCGCTGATCGAGATCATCGCTGAGGTTCGGAGTCATCACCGTGGAGTACAGCCCGGCGAACGGCTGCAGGTGGGAGTCTTCCAGGAGGCTGGAGCTGCGCACGGCGAGAGGGCCGACGACGTGGGAGAGATAGGCGCGCAGGGCAGCGACGAGGTCGGGGCGCACGGTGCCCTCGAGGAACCTGGCTGTGATGGTATCGCGGTCTCCGCACTCGAGCGCAAAGGTGCGCAGCCCGTTGTCGTCGAGGAACGTGGAGAACTCGCCGGAGCCGATGTCGATCGCGGCCGGAACGTTCAAGGCGACGGACGGGTACTTCGCCTGGATCTTGGAGCGTGCGAGCAGGAACCGCAGGAAGGCGATTCCACGCCCCTTGCCACCGAGCGATCCCTTGCCGAGATGCATGAAGTGGCTGAACTCGGTGGTCTGCCTGTCCGAGAACTGCGTGACCACGTCGCTCTGCTTGTCTGCGAGCACCTCGCGAATGACGTTGGTGATGTAGCGACGAAGGTCCTCCGGGGCCTTGAAGTCCTCGACGGTCTTGGGGCGGAGGCGATCGGCGATGGTCAGCTCGGTGCGAGCGGCCATCCAGTGCGAGAAGTGGTTGCGCTCCGCGTGCCAGAACAGCGATTCGATGGGCACGTAGCGCAGGACGTCGAGCATCTCGAAGACGTTGCGAGCGCGGGCGACCTCGCTGCCATCCGGGGCACGGAAGACGAAGTCGCCGAAGCCCATGTACTCGGTCAAGAAGGAGCGGAACTCGTTGAGCAGCGTGCGCGAGTTCTTGTCGATGAACTGCGCGCCGAGCGCGTGCGCACGCTCGCGGTTCTTGTCCGGCTCCGCGGACTGCACCAGGATCGGCAGGTCGGGCATCTCCTGCTTGATCGCGCGGGTCAGCTCGTAGCCGGCATTGGGATCCACGACACCGTTCTTCCAGTAGGCGACGTCGGTGACGATGCCGACCAGGTACGGGCGATGCTTGCGGTAGAGCGCGATCGCGTCCTCGTAGGTCTCGGCGAGCAGGACCTTGGCGCGCGAGCGGGTTCGCAGCTGCTTGTGGAGCTGGTTGAGGCCGTCGTCGATGAGCCTGCGCGTGAGCTCCATGATCACCGTGTACATGGTGCCCAGGAACGACGAGTAGTAGGCGCAGGAGTCCTCGACGAGGATGATGACGCGGGTACCGCCGACGGAGGTGTCATGGTCGACGTTCGCGCGGTCCTCGACGTACTTGACGATGGCGAGCAGGATCTCGGAGTTGTTGTTCCACAGGAAGACCTTGTCGATCGACTGGCGTTTTTCTGGAGGCGGGAGGCGTCGGAGCTCGGAGGGGTCGGTGACGAGCAGGACGATGGGAAGCGACGGGTAGAGCTTGCGCACGAGATCGGCGAAGGCGAAGGCGTCGCCGTCGGTCAGGCGCGTCATCATCATCAGCAGGTCGATCGGCTCGCGCTCGATGGCCTCGAGCGCCTGCGCGCCGGTGGAGACCCGCCGCACCGCAGGGGCCATGGTCAGCCGCTGCTCGACATACTGATCCCAGAGCCGATCAGCGAGCGTGCCGTCCTCTTCCAGCACGAAGGCGTCGTAGAGGCTCGAGACCAGCAGCACCTGCCGGACCCGGTTGGGCATCAACGATCGAAAGGAATCGAAGCGAGGTTGGAAGTCGACGATTTGCATGGATCGAAGGGGATGGTAGGCGCAAGCGCGGGCGCAGTCGACAGCGGATGGCTGGCGCTGCGTGCCATACAAAAGACGACGGGCAGAGCGGTGAGGCCCTGCCCGCAGTCAAGTCACCGGTCTGCTATCAGACGATGCCGTGGTCGAGCATCGCGTCGGCAACCTTGACGAAGCCGCCGATGTTCGCGCCGTTGACGTAGTTGACCCACTTGCCGTCCTGTCCGTACTTGACGCAGGTCGAGTGGATCGCCTTCATGATGCCCTGCAGGCGCTGGTCGACTTCCTCGCGCGTCCAGGAGAGGCGCAGGCTGTTCTGCGACATCTCGAGGCCCGAGGTGGCGACGCCGCCGGCGTTGGCAGCCTTGCCCGGCCCGTAGAGGATCTTGTGCTCGAGGTACGTGTTGATGGCGTCGATGTTCGACGGCATGTTCGCGCCCTCGGAGACGACGTAGACGCCGCCCTTGATCAGGTTCGCGGCATCCTTGCCGTTGATCTCGTTCTGCGTGGCGCTCGGGAACGCGCAGTCGGCCTTGTGAGCCCACAGCGGGTTGTAGTCGAGCTTGGGGTCGACCGCTGTGTACACGGCACTCTTGTACTTGTCAGCGTACTCCTTGATGCGGCCACGCTTGACGTTCTTGAGATCCATGATGAAGGCGAGCTTCTCAGCGTCGATGCCGGCCTCGTCGAGGATGTAGCCGTTGGAGTCCGAGCAGGTGATGCACTTGCCGCCGAGCTGGTTGACCTTCTCGATGGTGTACTGGGTCACGTTGCCGGAGCCGGACACCAGGCAGGTCTTGCCCTTGAGCGACTCGCCACGGGTGGCGAGCATTTCCTGGGCGAAGTAGGTGGCGCCGTAGCCAGTGGCTTCCGGACGAATCAAGCTGCCGCCCCAGTTGAGGCCCTTGCCCGTGAGCACGCCCACGAACTCGTTGCGGATGCGCTTGTACTGCCCGAACATGAAGCCGATCTCGCGGCCACCCACGCCGATGTCGCCCGCGGGGACGTCGGTGTCAGCGCCGATGTGGCGGCACAGCTCGGTCATGAACGACTGGCAGAACTTCATGACTTCGTTGTCGCTCTTGCCCTTGGGATCGAAGTCCGAGCCGCCCTTGCCGCCGCCCATGGGCAGCGTGGTGAGGCTGTTCTTGAAGACCTGCTCGAAGGCGAGGAACTTGAGGATGCCGAGGTTGACGCTGGGGTGAAGACGGAGGCCGCCCTTGTAGGGGCCGATCGCCGAGTTCATCTCGATGCGGAAGCCGCGGTTGACCTGCACGTCGCCTTTGTCGTCGAGCCAGGGAACGCGGAACATGATCACACGCTCGGGTTCCGCGATGCGCTCGAGAATCTTCGCTTTGCGGTACTTCGGATTCTTCTCGATGAACGGCATCAGGGAAGTAGCAACCTCGAACACAGCCTGATGGAACTCGGTCTCGCCGGCGTTCTTGGCCTTGATGCGATCCATGAACTCACGAACTGCGTCTGACATGATGGCCTCCTAGAAGAGATGAATCGGCAGTCCTCCGACTGCGCGATCTCAATGCTCGTTACGAGCAGGGGGCCGGACGATACTGACCGGTGGGTAAGTAGTCAACACCTGCTGAGGCGATCTTACCTTGGATCTCGTGCTTCGATCAGCGGAGGCACACATCGCGTGAGCAGACGCGAAAATGGGGAGATCGCGGCTCCTGCCCCCAAGCCGGATCTGCATCAAAACAAGCTGCTTTCGACATGAATCGCACTGCGGAACACCTGTGCAGGTCGATGGGCCCCGGAGGCAAAAAGCGCGAACTCGAAGTCCGCATCACGCAACCGCCCGGCGCATCCCGCCGCCTCGCCCGCGCTCCCATGTCGTGCAGCTGCGCCCGCTGCGGAGTCAAGTTGCACCAGACGCCTGCGCAACATGCCGCACATCCACGTGCTGCACGTTGCATGCGCTCACGCCCCCGGTAGACGGCCCCCGCGCCCGTCGAACATCGCTCCCATCGCCGCGATCATCGTCGCGTGATCCGGTACCGCGGCCATCTCCCGAACCGAATGCATCGACAGCATCGGGTTGCCCACGTCCACCGTCTTGATCCCGGTCAGCGCGCTGGTGATGGGTCCGATCGTGGAGCCGCACGGCAGATCGGATCGCATGACGAACCTCTGAGGCTCGAAGCCGACAGCGCGACACACGCTCACGAAGTACGCAGAGCTCATCCCGTCGCTCGCATACGACTGGTTGGCGTTGGCCTTGATCACTGGCCCGCGACCGAGCAGCGGAGCATGCGCAGGCTCGTGTCGATCGGCGTAGTTGGGATGCACCGCGTGCGCCATGTCTGCGCTGACCAGGAACGAGCGAGCCATGGCGCGCGCCGAGGCCTGCTGCGATCCATCCGGATGCGCCTCCACGACGCGATCGAGCACCTGCCGGATGAAGGGCCCCTGCGCACCCTGCGCGCTCCGGCTGCCGCACTCCTCGTTGTCCCAGAGCGCAACGACCCGCGTGTGAGGCTGCGCTCCCGCCGCCGACGACTCGATCAGCGCAACCAGCGCCGCGTGCGCCATCGCCAGGTTGTCGATGCGAGGCGCAAGAATCATCGAGTCGTCGATCCCTCCGATCACGCCCTTGTGCGCGTCGTGCAAGAACAGATCGTGATCCACGATCTCCTCGGCGCTCACGTCGGCAGCACCGGACCTGGCCAGCTGCTCCGCGAGCATCTTCCGCAGCGATCGCCGATGCCGCTCATCGTCCAACCCCAGCACGGGCGCCATGTGCGTCTGCTGGTTGAGCACCAGCCCCTTGGTGTTGACCTCGCGATCGAGGTGGATCGCCAGGTTGGGAATGCGCAGGATCGGGCGCACGAAGTCGACGAGCACGGAGCGCAGCGCGCCCTGCCCCGTGGACAGCAGCACGCGTCCAGCCAGGCTCAGATCCCGATCGAGCCAGGTGCTCAGGAGCAGCCCGCCGTAGGACTCCACGCCGAGCTGCATCACGCCCGCCTTGTACAGCTCCGCGTTGGGCTTGACCTTCAGCGCAGGCGAGTCGGTGTGCGCGCCCACCATCGCGAAGCCGCCCTTGGCAGGCGGCTCGGTTCCCACCACGAAAGCGATGATGGAGCTGTCGTTGCGGGTGACCATGCAGCGGTCTCCCGGCCCGAGCTCCCAGAGCTCCGTCTCCTTCAGCGATCGAAATCCTGCGGCCGACAGCAGCGAGCACGCGGTCGACACGGCGTGGAATGGTGTGGGAGAGGCGGAGATGAAGTCGAGCAGGGATCGGGCGCGATCGAGGGCTTCTTTCATGCCGATCAGCATAGGCGCGACCCCACGCAGGATGAAGCCCGAATCACCCGGTCACCGGCGTTCTCACGCTCGAAGCTACTTCCTTGTCGGCGTTGATCGTGATCGTCCCGTCCGTCTCAATCAGCACTTCGAAGTGCCGGAGCGGAGACGTCGCCGGTCCCTGGATCACGTTGCCGTTTGCGTCGAACTGCGAGCCGTGGCAGCCGCAGGAAAGCCCGCTCGCGCTCACCGTCCCGCTGTCCCTGATGTTGCACTGCGCGTGCGTGCAAATCGCCGTCATCGCGTAGAGCCCTCCGGCATCCCTGCCGAGCACCACGGCCTGATCGCCCACCGGCGCGAGGCTTCCCACCGCGACGCTCGTGGCCAGCGGGCCCTTGATCAATCCGTGGGGCTCCGTGCCCTGCTGCGGTGCTGCGCTTGCGCAGCCCTGAGGCACGCCGGCGCTGATCGCCAGGGCCGCTGCGCCCAAGACCTGAAGGAAGCGTCGTCGATCGTTCATGCCTCTAGGATGCGCCTGCCCCTTAGCCGCGTTGCTCCCGCAGCCTCACGCGGCGCGCTCAGTCCCCCTGCTCCACGGCGCGCTCCTTGAAGTCGCCTGGATCCGCGCGCGTGTCTCCTCGCAGCAGCGCCGCCTCGAACGAGCCGATCACCTCCTGCATCTGACCGGAGCTGCCCATGGTCTGCAGGCTGGCTCGCACCACTGCGCTGCCCGGCAACCCGCGCAGATACCAGCACAGGTGCTTGCGCATCTCCCGCGCGGCGACCCGCTCTCCAAACTGCTCGATGTACAGCGCGAGGTGACGGCGAATCACTGCGAAGCGCTCCTCGATGGACGGCACCCGCGGCTGTCCGGAGCGGATCGATTCGAATACCCAGGGATTGCCCAGCGCCCCACGCCCGATCATCACCGCGTCGCATCCGGTGTCCCGCATCATGGCCGCTGCATCCGCCGCGCTCTTGACTCCGCCGTTGCCGACCACGGTCACGCCAACCGTCTGCTTGACCTGACGGACCACGTCCCAGCGCGAGCTGCCCGAGTGAACCTGGTCGCGCGTGCGAGCGTGCACCGTGATCGCCCGGGCGCCAGCATCCACCACCCTTCGCGCAATCTCCGGCGCGTTCATGGAGCCGTCGTCCCAGCCTGCGCGCATCTTGACCGTCACCGCGGCGCTGTCGCCGCAGGCCTGCACCATGGCGCGCACGATCGATTGGGCGAGCTCGGGCTCGCGCATGAGCGCGACGCCTGCGCCGACGCCGAGGATCTTGCGCACCGGGCAGCCCATGTTCACGTCGACGATCGCAGCGCCCGCCCGCTCCACCGCGATCGCAGCGGAGCGTGCCATGGTCGCCGGGTCTGCGCCGAACAGCTGCACGGCCAGCACACGCTCCGAAGGAGCGCGGTCCATGCGCACGATCGCCCCGCGCACGTCTCGCACCAGTGCCTCGCTCGACACCATCTCGGTGACCGCGTAGCTGCAGCCGTGCTCGAGGCACACCTGCCGGAACGGCGCGCTGGTGACCGATGCGAGTGGAGCGAGCACGGCCGAGCCGTCGAACGTCAGGGAGCCAATGCTGAACGACATGTTGAACCGCGGTCTTCTGGCAGAGCAGTTGGGGGGCCGGTCATGCGGGAACGCCTGCGCGGTCGCTCGCGCCGCTCCCATAGCATTTCTGCGGGCAATGTCCCTTGGGGGCAACCTCGATGTGTTGCGCACGGCCAAGTGATGGTAGGAGCCGGACCATGCAGATCGACAAGACCCGCTTCCTTGCGCTCGTTTCAATGCTCTCCTCAGGCCTGCTGCCCGCATGCGGCGCAGCCCCGGCCGCAGCACCCGCCGGCCCGGCACCGACCTCTCCTGCCGCCGTGTCTTCCCCCGGCCCAGCCGCGCCAGTCGCAGGACCTTCCCCCACAGAGCCTGCGACGCAACCTCCCGCTCCTGCGGCTGCGCCTGCCGATCCTCCTGCAGCGGGACCCACCGCGGACGCGGCCAAGGCGTGTGACGAGATCCTGATCGGTCCCTGCGGCGAGGGCGGGACGGTTCGCTCGAGCTGCCGGTCGATTGCCATGAACGTCGATGACGGGCAGCGAAGCGCGTTCCTGGCGTGCGTGACCCAGGGGCGCGGTCGTCTCGCGTTGTCCGATGCGGCGTGCGGCCAGAGCGTGAGCAAGTGCCAGACCGGACGCGCCCAATGCGAGACGGTCAACCGCCAGCTCGATGCGTGTCGCGAGCGTGCCAGCACCGCCTGCAATGCGGCAGCGGACAAGCAGATGGAGTGCCTGCAGCAGTGCCTGGGAAACATCCAGGGGCAAGCTCCCCAGGTGGCGATGGCAAAGTTCGAGACGTGCAAGAAGAAGTGCGGCGATCCGGACACGGCCCGGGGGCAGTGCGAGCGCTCCAACTCCCAGCGCGATTGCAGGGCGCTGGAGGATTCGGAGCGAAGGTGCCACGAGCAGCCGTCGCGCGATTGCGATCTTCCGCAGCGCTGCCAGGAGCCCCTTGCGCGCGCCTGCCAGGCAGGGTTCGAGCTCATGCGGTCGTGCGAGACGAGAGTCCGCGGCAGCCGCTGAAGGGTCTAGTAGCCGCGCTCGCGGATTCGGCTCACCACGGTCCGGTAGAACGCCTTGTGATCAAAGCCCGACTCGGGATTGGGCCCGGTCTTGTTCACCTGCCCGATCTCGTCGAAGTGATCCGCAGGGAAGCACCCCATGAACATCCCCCAGCGAGCACTCCTCACCGCCACGATCCCGTCGTTCACTCCGCCGTACTCTCCGTGATCCTTCAGATACGAGCCGGTCAGGGACAGCAGCGCGTCGATGTGATCCACCTTCGACGTGTCGTCCGGGAACCAGGAGCCGTTGCAGTCCGGGATCCCGTCCGAGTCGTTGGACCGTCCCGCGTACGAGAAGTACTTCACCTCCGGCGAGTCGATGTTGGCAGGATTGAACGAGGTCATCATGGTGTCCTCGGTCATGGCCTTGAGCGATGCGCGAAGGTCCGCATCGCCCGCCACGTCGAGCACGGACTTTCCGATGACGCTCGCGATCGCATCGGTGATCGGATCGGTCCAGCCAGGGACGTTGTCGAACAGCGCATCGGCCAGCGCAGTGCCGTGATGCGGAGTCGAGATCGTGGTCAACGTGGCAACCCTGTCGCCGTAGCCGAGGCTCGAGATGATGTACCGGCTGTCGAGCCCCCCTTGCGAATGGGCCACGATGTTGACCTTGCTCTTGCCCGTGATCCTGAGGATCTCGTCGATCTGCGGGGCGAGCTGCTCGGCCCGCAATGCGGTGCCGTCATAGGGCTGCACGACGGTCTCGAACACCATCGGCTCGCCGTTGGCGATCAGATCCTCCGCTACGCCGTTGAAGTAGTGCAGGCCGAGCGCGTTGATCTCCTTCCACCCGCTGAAGCCGTGGTGCAGCACGATGGGATAGGGAGGGCCCGGGTCTACCGCGTCCGCGGCTACCGCTTCGTAGGGGAGCGCGTCCCACGGCGGAGGAACGTCGTGATCCTCGCGCTCGGTCTGACCCGCATCGCCCGCGGTCTTCACCTCGGAGAACCCCGCCTCGTCGGACCCGGAGCCTCCGCATCCGAACGCGAGCGCGCCCGCGCCGCTCAGACACAAAGCCAGAATCCAGGAGAGGTTGCTCTTCATTCCACACCGCGCGCAGACGCTGCACCTGCCCGCCCACAGCTGCCGGATCGCACCAGGCAGATAGCGCCTAACAGGATGCCTGGTGAACGGTTCGATGTCGAGGTGGCTGCGGAGGTTGTCTTCCGGGGGGTCGCGCGTTCAGGGGCGCCGTCGCGGGGGCGGAGGTGGAGGCGGCGGAGGTGGAGGGGCCACGGGTGGCTTACGGCCGATCGGCCCTGTGAGCACCCCCGAGCCCTTGTCCTTGGCGAGGTCGTGCGCGAGCGCGTACTGCACCAGCGCGATCACGTCCTCGATGGTGCCCTTCTGCACCAGGATCTCGACGCTGTTTGCCGGCGAAGGGCCAGCCGTGCCCCGGGTCATCAGCAGCATCGGAGTCATCCAGCGGTTGGGCGCTGCAGAGAAGGCCGCGACAAATTCCTTTAGATCCCCTTCCTTGTCGAGCTCGCTCAGGCCAAAGGTCTTCTGCAGCGTGTTGCCGTAGGTCACGAACCCGGCCGAGGTAGCGACTCCGCTCTTGAGGGGCCCGAGCCCGGGCAGGTTCGCGATGGTGCCCGAGTCCGAGGCTCCTTCGAGCGCGGCAGCGATGCGCGAGCGAAGCAGGTTGGGATCAACTGCGATTCCAATCCATGTCCTGCGCGGTCCGTCCGGGACGATGATCATGCGCAGCGCGATCGTCGCCTTGATCCCCGGACCAGCGGGGTGCTCCTCGTCGCTGAAGCCTGGCAGGATCGACCACGCGAGCTTGCTGTCGTAGGTGAAGGGCATGTCAAAGGCGACCGAGCCCTTGGGATAGCCTTGGGGGGCGGCGACCACCTTGACGCTCGGCAGCCAGGTTTGGTCGGCCTTGTTGGGCAGCTGCGCACGCACCTCCTCGATGAGGAGGCTTACAGCGGTCGCACCCTTGCGCATCCATGCGATGTACGGGTCGGCTGGAGCGTCGACGCCGGTGAGCCACCAGCCCATGTAGGAGTCGACGTAGCCCCTGAACTCCTCGATCGCGTCCGCAGGGCGCTTCTTGGCTGTGCCACCGGCTCGCGGCTTCTTCGCAGGGCGAACGGAAGAGCCTGCAGCGGAGACCGTGACCACGTCGGGCTCTGGCGACCAGGACAGGAAGTCCTCGACAGCGGTCCGGGTCTTGGGTTTCACGCCTGCGCGTGCGAGCAGGGTGGAGGCAGCGAGGCGCACGACACGATCGATTCCCGTGTACAGGGACTTGTCGGCGCCGCGCGAGTAGACGACGGACTCGCTCTCTTTGGGGGCGCGCCAGAAGATGGCAGGGGGCACACCCTGGCGATCATTGCGGTGCGTCAGGACCTTGGTGAACCAGGAGTTCGCAGACCGGAACGTGACCGAGCCCCGCAGTGCGACCTGCGTCTGGTTGGGATCGAGCGCGGAGTCGAAGACCACCGTGTCGATCTCGTCGACGAAGGTCTTGCCGTGGCGCAGGACGATCCCCGGGGCCGAGAGCAGCTCCGGATCGCGGACGTTGAGCTCCTTCTCGAGCCACTCGCGGCTTTGCTGCGCGGCTTCGTCCACGCCGCGCTCCATCTCGGACTGGTACATCTGCTGGAAGGGGCGGGCGCGGATCTCGGCATGCAGGTCACTCAAGCCCGGGCTCTGCAGCGTGAGGCCGCGCGTGAGCCAGGCGCGCAGCGCGTCGAGCTCGCGATCCGAGTCAGCGCACACCATCCGCGCCGGAGCGTTGCCGAGCGACGGGCCGAGATCGCAATGCGTGGGCTTGCCCCGTTCGGTGTCGAGCTCCACGAGCACGCCGCGGTAGATACCGGGTGCGATCGGCACGAAGTTCGAGGCCATGGCAGCGCGGGTCTCCTCCAGGTTTCGCAGAGGGATGGAGACCGCAGCGAGGAACTTGGGGTCCTCGTGGGATGAGGTGGGGTCGATCGCCACCGCCAGGTCCACGCTGCTGTCGAGCTTGAAGAGCGCCGACCGATCGCCTGCGCCAGCCTTGCGGAGCAACCCGGCAAGGGTGATCGACGGCTGATTGGCGATCCGCATCGCAGCGTCGAAGGTTGCTTGGACATTGCCGATGCGGGCAAAGGAGACGAGGTTGGAGGGTTCGGCAACCGGGGTCATGTCCGGTGGCTGGGGCTGCGCGATGACAGCCTTCACGCTGGCGACCGGGGGAGGGGCGGGGGGCGGTCCAGCAGCGGGAGGCGGCGTGCAGGCCAGCAGCAAACCCGAAGCAGCGAGCAGGACAGGGGGTGGGTACAAGCGCATGCGTGCCAGACTACCGGATCGGCGCGGCCCTGCGAACGGTCTGTACGCGCAGGTGTGGGAAGGGCTCGAATGGGCTTGAACCTGGGGCGGGATGGATTCATTCTTTCAATACCATGGGCATAGAGTGCGAGACTTGCGGGGCTCCCGCCCAACCAGGCGTCGTGAAGTGCTTCTACTGTGGACGGCCTGTCAACGAAGAGATCGCCAAGAACGCGATTGCATGCCCGGCGTGCAAGGAGCTCAACGTCTGGGGCGCGCAGCGTTGCATCAAGTGCCAGGCGTGGGTCGTGGTGCAGTGCGTGTTCTGCGGAGCGATCTCACCGCACACGATGAGTGCCTGCATGGGGTGCAACGAAGCGTTTGCAGGTGCACCGGAGCGCAAGGCAGCGCGGGACGCGGCAGTGCAATCTCAGCAGAACGTGCAGACCGCGGTGGCGGTCGGCGGAGTGGCGGCCAGCTTCCTGGGTGCCGTGGCGGGCGGGGTGATTGGCGGGTTGCTGGACGACTGATCTCGCGCGACTTCGTGTGTCTGGGATGGGGAGAACACGAAGACACGAAGGCGCGAAGGGGGTTGTTGCTGGGGCGCTCTTGGGAAGTCGCGTAGCGCACACCACGCCGGATCAGCCCTGGCAACCTTCGCGGCTTCGCGACTTCCTGTGACCGGCTGGGGAGCAGAGCGTTCACCAAGCCGGATCAGCCCTGGCAACCTTCGCGGCTTCGCGCCTTCCTGTGACTGGCTACAGAGGAGAACCGAGCATGCGTGTCGAGCGCCGCCGGCGAAGCAGCAGAGCGCCCGCCAAGAGCACGCCCATCCCTGCCTGAGCTCCCGTGTCCGGAGCCTGCCGGCACCCGCATCCCCCGTCGTCCGAGCTATCCCCTGCTACCGGAGCCGAACCATCCACGCCAGCATCGAGCAACCCGCCTCCTGCGGCACCGCCAGCGCCCGCGCCTGCGCCCGCGCCCGCGCCTGCGCCCGCGCCCGCGCCTGCGCTTCCCCCACTGCCCGCTGCCCCAGCGCTCCCGCCTGCTCCAGAGTCCTTGCCCGGACCAGCGTCCGGCACAGGCGCGCAACTCGTGCCCGCGCAGTACTCGTACGCCCCGATATCCCACGTTCCATCCGCCCCACGCGAATTGCCGTAGGCATCAACTGCATCGTAGCCAGCCCCTGGATTCTTCCCCGCATTCACCGGCGACGGTCCTGTGACGACAGCAGGGTCCTTCAGACGGTAGTCAGCATTCGCGGAATCCACGAAGGGATCGCTGGTGCCCACGACCGTCGTGGGATGGTCGGTCTTCATCAAGTCGCAATTGGCGCCGTACGGGAGGTTGGGATCGTCAGGATTGACCTTGAAGCACCAGTTGTTGTCGCACGAGGTGGCTTCGCAACCGATGACCGTGTCGCTCGCGACGTCGAACCAGATGTTGTTGAACACTGCATTGTTGGTGCCGGTGATGAGCACGCTCGCCATGTGGCCGGCGATCCCCGAGAACACGTTGTTGTACACGTTCCATCCGGCCGACGGGATGCTGGTGTCGCCGCCCATGATGATGCCGTTGTTGTGCGCGATTGACTGCCCGTTGTCCGTGTTCCAGAACACGTTGCCGTAGATCTGCCAGTCGTCGAAGGGACCGTCCCCATTGCCCCACACCGCGATCTCCGCGGTGAGCCCTGTGGTCGGCCCGGCATAGAACCCGTTGTCCACGAATCGGTTGTTGCGCACGATCCAGTGGCTCGCGCTTCCCATGCCGCGGATGGCCTCCTTGGACCAGCTCGGTCCTACGTGATTGTGCTCGATCACGCCGGTGTCCGCATTGATGAGGTGAAACGGAATCCCCACGTTGTGGACGTTGCAGCGGCGAACCGTGAGGTCGTGGCGCGTGCTTCCCAGCCCGAAGAAGTACACGCCCGTGCCTGGCACTTCGGGATAGGCAGTCCCTGCTTCACCGCCCATGTCGACGTACTGGATCTTGAGGAAGTCCGCGCCCGGAGGATTGTTCTCGCTCTGGATGTAGATCGCGTAGCCGTTGACCCCTGGATTGATCCGGAATCCGTAGCTCGCCGTGTCGGTCCAGTCCGCTTCGTTGCGCGTGGCGCCGTCGATGTCGTAGTAGTCGCGGCTGAACGACAGCCCGTCGGTGAACAGCGCCTGGCCGCCGTACGCATCCTGCCAGTCGGAAGCCGGGCCGTGGTCCGTGAGCGTCGCCTTGCGAACCACGATCCATTGATCGCCCGACTCCTCGTCGGCGAACGTGTGCCCACCGTAGGTCCCTGCAGCCACGTAGTAGGTTGCACCCCGTTGCATCGAGTCAGGCAGCGCGGCGTAGGCATTCGTCCAGCTCGTCCCGTCGTGAGCCCCGGATGCGGCCGCGCGAACGTAGAACGTCTGCGCGCTGGCAGCGGCGACCAGGAGCTGGACGGCGGCAAAGGCGGCGAGCGATGGCAGGAGTCGCATCCCCAAGGAGTATCATCACGGGACGCGACCAACAATCGTGTCCGAGCGTGGCAGCTCAGGGCTTCAGCGCACGCGCGATCAGGTCCTTTCCGGTGAATCGATCTTCGCAGACCTCGAACGCTGTGCGGTAGTCGCCCCAGGTGCAGAGCACCCCGAGCCGCGCCTCGTCTCCGAACAGCTCGGCCTGCGCGGCGGTCATGACCAACGCCTGCTTGCCATTGCCCGGGTAGATGAGCTTGACCAGCTCGCCATCCCGACTTGGGCGCCAGAGCTCGATCCCTGCCAGCAGAGAGGAGCTGGCAGCGAGATCCGCTGCCGGGGAAGCGGCGAGCCGCGTTGGAAGTCGCTGGCTTCCCGCAGACCAGAACCTGGGGGTGCGACGCGGCTCCACACAGGTCGTCGCCTGGCCGTCCCCTCTCATCGCCTTCACCCATGTGCAGAAGTGGACGGCGGTGTTGCTGCCCGGCGCAGTAGCCTTGATCGCTCCCGTGGCTCCGTCGAACAGCGCATAGGTTCCATCCTCTCCGAGCTGCGCAATGCCTGCTCCATCCGGGGTGAATCCGATCAGCGCAGCGCCGAGCTTGTCCTTGGCGGTCCAGGAGACGGAGCCGGACGCCAGATCGATCATGGCCGGACCGTGGTAGGGGTACCCCACGACGAGACGCATGCCGTCAGCGCTGATCGCCGCGGGGCCGGCCGAGGTCAGAGCGCGATCCGTCATGGATCGGACCAGCTTCCCATCCTCGACATTCCAGATCCTGAGCTCGCCCTTTTCGGACACGGACACCAGGAGCTTGCCATCCCTGGAGGCAGCGAGCGTATGCACCGTGGAGCCATCGCCCCCGAGCTGCTGGCTGCGGGCGACGCCGGTCGGGTCGACCAGGAAGACCATGCCGGCCGCATCTCCCACGGCGAGGCGATTTCGCGTAGGAATCCACGCAAGGGATCGCAGGCTGCGATCGGAAACCGAAATCAGCTCATGGGAAGAGCCCTTGGCGAGATCCCAGACGCGCAAGGCTCCGGTGAACAATGCCACGGCGAGACGCCCGGCATCGGCGTCGAATGCCATCCCTCCGGCGAGCTCTGCGGAGGGGCCGAACCGGAAGATCGAGCGGCCCTGGTCCGCGTCCCAGTAGAGCGCGGCGAGGTCACGCGTAGAAGCATCGATATCGAAAGCGAGCAGACGGCCATCCCCCCGGTACATCACGTCGACCACCACGACCGAGCGATAGCCGAGCGAGGAGCCGGAGCCCCCGCCACCGAGAATGGGAAGGTTGCCTTGGGAGGCAAGTCGCAGGGAGTCTTCCTCCTGCTGGGGGGGCGGCTCGGAAGCTGCGGCAATTCCCTTCTTCGGATTCTGCGTGGGAATCACGCGGATCGAATCGCCGGACGAAGCGTTCCACTCGCGGATCGTGTGGTCGTCGGAGAAAGACGCGACCTTGGACCCATCCGGATGGAACGCCACGCGCCAGACCGCAGCGGAGTGCCCCTTGAGCACGCGAAGCTCGCGTCCGGTCTCCACGTCCCAGATGCGAACCGTCTTGTCATCGGACGAGGTGACGGCCCATTTCCCGTCGCTTCGGAGTGAGACGCCGCGCACAGGGCCGGTGTGCCCCTCGAGCGTACGGAGCAGCGCGCCGGTCGTGGCATTCCAGATGCGCGCCGTCTTGTCCTCGGAAGTGGTGATGACTTTGCTGCCGTCCGGGGAGAAGACGACGCGCCGCGCGGCTGCCGTATGCGCCTTCAGCTCCTGCAGGAGCTTGCCCGTGGAGACTTCCCACAGACGCACCGTGGAGTCGTCGCTGGTGGTCGCTACCACCGCACCATCTGCGCGGAAGGCGAGGTCGAGCATGCTACCCGACCGACCTTCGGTCTTTCGGACGAGCTTGGCCGTGGCGACGTCCACGAAGTGCAACGAGCCGTTGGCGTTCGCGATCGCGACCAGCGTGTCGTCAGGGCTCATGCGCACCACCACCGGGTGGGGATAGGTGTAGTCGATGTATCTCCACCGGCGATGCCACGTCCGCGTGTCATACACGGCGACCTCGTCCCCGGTCGTCGTGACCACATAGCGGCTGTCCGAGGAGAGCGTGGGCGACAGGTAGGAGGAGCCGAAGCGTGCTGAAGGATCCGGTGCGATGCCGGAGGGGCCGAACTGGGATTCGAGGTCAGAGGAAGCGCGATCGAAGAGCTTGCGGGCTGCGACCGCATCGCCCAGGGCTCGGGCGGACAGGGCAGCATCTATGAGATAGTCGGCGCGCCCGGAGGAGGCCATCCACGCGTCGAAGAATCCCTGGCGGGCGCGCGCGTGGTCTCCGGCAGCATCCGCAAGGATCGCGGTGCGATACTGCTCCAAGGAACGCGCCCCATCGCGGGGACGAGCGTTCCAGGCGGCAGACTGCTCGGCGAGCCTGCGGCTTGCGGTATCCCACGCGCTTCGGACCTCGGCAATGGCCGGGCGCGCCGCTGCGCCGTCCAGCAGCGCTCTGGCCTCGTCGAACCTTCCCAGCTCGATGCACGTCTCGGCGAGGCGAACCGTTGCTTCCGGATCCTGGGGGCACTGCTTGAGCGAGGCGCGCAGTGCTGCAGCTGCCTGCAGGAGATGTCCTCCCGCTCGGAGCGCGTCGGCCTTCTGCCGGTCTGGGGACTGGGCAGAGCAAGGCGCAAGGGTCGAGGCCGCCGTGGACGCCGACGCTGCGGGCGTGGGCCCTGCGTTGGGCAGCGGCGTGGGCGCAGCGGCAGCGCAATGCAGGCACAAGGCTGCGGCGATCGGGGGCAGGGCGAGGAAAGCGGGGAGCGTGCGGGCAGGGCGCATGCGTGACAGTCGGCTCAGCTCGAGCGGACTGTCAAGGACTTCGGAATGCGTGAATCGGGCGCAGAGGATTCAGCGCGGAGCGGGGGGGGGCCCGAGACGCTTGAGTCCATCGCAGGACTCGCTTTCGCCGGCCGCGCAGCCTTTCGTGTAGAGGCGATGTGCGATGCTGGCGACATCCCCCGCGCAGGATCCTTCTCCGCACAAGACGTCGCCGGCCATCGTGCAGGCTGCGCCCAGCCCCTGCTCGCATGCGGACGTCACCAATCGCAGGCCTTGCACCTGCTGCTCTTTCTGACCTCGCAGATAGATGCCGCCGAGCGCTGCGCACCCGAGCAACAGGCCCCGTTCGCACGCTCGCTCGAGCGCATGGAGCTTCTGCTGCTCGTTGTGCGACTCCGACGCAATCATGGCAAGCACCATGCACCCGTAGGCATGTCCGACGCCGCAGGTCCGCTCTGCCAGCGCAGCGGCCCGTGCCAAATCCGACGGTACGCCCATACCGCTGAGGTAGTCCGAGGCGAGGCTCGTGCAATCCTCTGCCACCCCACCATCGCAACCGGCCTGATCCAACTGCGCCCCCTTGCGCGCGAGCCGAGCGGCCTCCGATTCATCCTTTCTCGTCCCACTTCCCGATCCGAAGGCGAGCGACAGAGAAGTGCAGGCGTTGGCGACACCTCCCTCGCAAGCGCGCCGATACAGATCCATCGCCTTGGGGAGGTCCTGGGGCAGAACCACGCCTACTTGGTAGCATCCACCGAGGAGATCGCATCCCCTCAGATCTGCACCGTCACACGCGCGACGGTAGAGGGCGCAGGAGCGGCCTGCGTCCAGCGGTACGCCCACTCCATCTCCGTAGAGACGCCCCAGCCAGGTACAGCTGCGCGCCTTTCCTGCGTCGCATTCCCGGGTCAGCACAGGAGCATTGTCTGCTCGCACCTGGACTACCAGGGGTTGCGGGGGACCGCGGGTGTCAGAGGCTCGGGGCGATGCAGCGACGGCGTCCGCAGGCCTGGGAGCGCAACCCGATGCGTGGCAGCAACACAGCAGCACGGCCACGACGAAGATGGGAAATCCCTGGGGAACGCACACTCGAATCATGGATTCTCCACATGCCGGAAGCTGACGAGTGTCTGCAGAAGCTCGCGCTCCACCTCCTGGAACACCTCGGTCGTGGTGTCCATGATGATGGTGATCCCCTTGTCGCGGAACAGCGCGTGAACGACGAAGATCTCGTGGGTATTCCCCTCGTACTGCGTGCGGCCGCGGTATCCGATCGCGTTCTGCAGCCCTAGGATGCCGTCGCGACGGGTGAAGACTCGGATCACCTCGAAGGGGACTCGCGCCCTGCACAGCGTGGAGAAGGCAATGACATCGTTGCGCTCCTCGGGCGCGAGAGGCTTGACGATGACACCGACGTAGGGCCGCGCGACATGACCTCCCCGGCCCTGCACCGGCTCGCGCTCAAAGCCATACTGAATGGCACTGACATCTTCCACTTCTCTGCGGACAAGCCTCCAGCGCGGGGGGAGCTCGACGGCGAGCTTTGCTTCATCGATCAGAAACGAGCGTGTTTCCACCGGCGCAGAAGGCTTGGCCGACCCTGCGGATGCAACCGACAAGGCTTGCCTCGGCGGCTCCGCGTGTGGGCTCGCCACGCATCCTGCACACGCCACAAGCACCCAGCAAGCACGGGCAGCCAACCTCATGAGGCATGGTTTCACGGCGCCCTCGCGCTCGTCAAGCGCTCCTGCCTCGTCCTGGTCCCTGCGCGCCTACCGCTCAGTGCGCGAGCGCCTTCTTGTAGGCCGGGCGCGCCCGCAGCCGCTCCAGCCACGCGGTCACCCGGGGGCCAGTCTGGATGCCCACGCGCGACGCGAGGTTGACCACGGATCCGCAATTCAGATCAGCGGCTGTGAACTGGTCTCCGAGCAGGTAGTCGTGGGTCAGGCTCGCCTCGAGCTGCGCCAGGAATCGCGCACACCCGCTGCGTCCAGCCTCCACCTCACCTGCCACGCGCTGCGTTTCGGGTAGGATCGAGCTGTGCAACAACACCT
Source organism: Deltaproteobacteria bacterium (assembly GCA_016218915.1). Lineage (GTDB taxonomy): Bacteria > Myxococcota_A > Polyangia > Polyangiales > Polyangiaceae > JACRCQ01. Next base: position 48,798 of record JACRCQ010000050.1, on the reverse strand, counting down.
TGATCGCCTCGGGCTGAAGGTTGGAGATGGCCCAGAACGACCACTGATCAATCAGCGCCCGCGCGACCAGGTCGCTACCCAGCAGCTCCGGCTTGTACTTTGCCGCCAGGTAGTTGTTGATCGCCATCGACTCGAACAGCTTCACGTCTTCGTCGACCAGGTACGGAACCTTGCCGCCAGCGAAGACCTCGGACGTGTAGAGCGCCCTTTGCTCTGGATCGCGCAGGTTGGGCTCGATGCATTCGTAGGCGGCGCCGACTTCCTCGAGCATCCACAGGCAGCGTCCCGCGCTCGACATGGGGGAACCGTAGATCTTGATCATCCCGTGTCCATAGTCGGATCCGAGCCCGGGCGCCACGACGCAACCACAGCCAGCCCCAGGTCTGGCAAGAGCGAGCCGCCCGCCCGTTCGACCCCCCCCGTGCTGCGGATTCTGCACCTTCCTCAGGCGGAATCCGCACCTCGCGCCCATGCCCAGCTGCCACACGTCCCAGACTCCAGCGCATTGCCATGGATCCGGTCGGGCGCTCGATTCGGCACGATCGTTGCTGTACGTTCCCGCACGCTGCCCTGCGTTCGTCCTGGAGGTTCCGATGCCAAAAGTCCCCACCATGATCCCGATGCTTGCCTTGCTCGCGGTCGCCTGCAGCGGCGAGTCGACCTCGAGCCCCTCAGGAGCGGGCGGAAGCGCAGGCTCCTCTGGTTCCGGCGCAGCAGCTGGAGCTGGCGGAGGCGCGCCTGCAGTCTCCTATCCCATCGTGGATACGGCGCAGGTGTACTGCTACGACGCAACCACGGCGTCGGCATGTCCTGCCCCGGGGGCGCCATTGTCCGGGCAGGACGCCCAGTACCTCGGCAACGCGCCCGCCTACACGCTGAGCGCCGACGGGTTGACGGTGCACGACGAGGTGACCGGTCTGACCTGGCAGCGCAGCCCGGACACCAACGGCGATGGCGCGCTCACGGTGGACGACAAGCTCACGTTCGCCAACGCCGCTGCGCACTGCCAGAGCATCAACGCCTCGAAGCTCGGCGGCTTCGAGGACTGGCGCCTGCCGTCGATCAAGGAGCTCTACTCGCTGATCGACTTCCGGGGCACAGACCCGAGCGGCCTGTCCGGCGACGACACCTCTGCGCTCACGCCATTCATCGATCCTGCGTACTTCAAGTTCGCCTATGGCCAGACGAGCGCAGGAGAGCGGATCATCGATTCGCAATACGCTTCGAGCACCATGTACGTGAACAAGAGCTGGACCGGCTCGGACCAGCTCTTTGGCGTGAACTTCGCGGACGGGCGGATCAAGGGCTACGACCTGATCATGCCCGGCGGCGCGGACAAGACCTTCTTCGTGCAGTGCGTCCGGGGCAATCCGTCGTATGGCAAGAATGCGTTCGTGGACCACGGCGACCAGACGATCACGGACCAGGCCACGGGATTGATGTGGGCCAGGGACGACAGCGGCGTTGCGCTCGATTGGCAGAGCGCGCTCGGATGGGTTCAGACGAAGAACGCAGAGAGCCATCTCGGTCATGACGACTGGCGCATGCCAAACGCCAAGGAGCTGCAGAGCATCGTCGACTACACGCGCTCCCCGGATACGACGCAATCTGCCGCCCTGGATCCGGTCTTCCATGCGACCTCCCTGGCCAACGAGGGCGGCCAGGCCGATTATCCCTGGTACTGGGCGTCCACGACGCATGCGGCCTACAACGGCATGGGCGCTGGCGTCTACATCGCTTTTGGCAGAGCTGGGGGCTGGCAAAAGGAGACGCCTTCTTCGTCGTGCTACGCACTTCGCGACGTCCACGGCGCAGGCGCCCAGCGCAGCGATCCGAAGACACCTGCGAATCTCGCCGTGATCGGAGAGATTTGCGGGGGAGGAACTGCCTACGGGCTCGGTCCGCAGGGCGATGTGCTTCGCGGCAAGAACTACGTACGTCTCGTGCGCAACGGCGCCACTGCCGGCTCGCAGGATGCCGGACCGCCCCCGGACGGAGCGCCACCCCCGGAGGGCGGGCCGCCCCCAGCAGACGGTGGACTCGGCCCCAAGAGCTGCAACTCGCAAGCAGACTGCGAGGTCGCGGACGCCTGTCCCTCGTCGCTTGGCTGCGCTTGTTCTGACTCACCCAACGGCAAGGCGTGCATTCCCAAGTGCAACACGAACGAGGACTGCCCAAAGCCTGAAGGCGTGACGCTGGTGTGCGGCCCGAACGGGCTTTGCATACCAGGATAGCTGGCCAGTGCGCCTCCCTGCCGGATGTGTCACAATGAACCGGCCGGGCATGCTGGTGAGGAGGCGACCATGCGTGAGATCATCGATCAGGTGGCAAGGGTTCCCCGTACGTGCACCTGGGAGCTCACGTTGCGCTGCAATCTGCGCTGCGGACACTGCGGCTCCCGGGCTGGAATCGCCAGGCCGGGCGAGATGCCTCGGGACGCCATGCTCCGGGGTGTTCGCGAGCTCGCTGCACTCGGCTGCGAACGCATCACGCTCTCGGGAGGCGAGCCGACCCTGTCGCCACACTGGCAGGCGATCGCCGCCGAAGGCGCGCGTCTCGGCGTTCGCATGAACATGATCACCAACAGCGTGGGGGCGTCCAAGGAGCTGGTGCGCCAGGCCTGCGACGTGGGACTGGCAAACCTCGGCGTGAGCGTGGATGGCCTGCGGGACGAGCACGATCGGGTGCGCGGGCTCCCAGGGCTGTTCGATCGCGTCATGGAGCTGATCGACCAATGCGCGGTCGACAAGATGCCCGTCGGAGCGATCACCACGATCACCCGTGGCAACCTGCGAGAGCTTGAAGCGATCCATGATCAGCTCGTGGGACGCGTGTTCGGCTGGCAGCTCCAGATCGGCGCCGCGATGGGGAGCCTGCTCGACAACGTCTCCGAGCAGATTCGCCCAGAGGATCTCCTCGAGGTCATCCCTGCGATCGCCCGTCTGATCGACAAGAAGCGCATCGACATCCGTGTGGCGGACAACGTCGGATACTACGGCCCTTTCGAGAAGACGATCCGTCATGCGCGAACGTCGCCGACCAGGCACTGGATAGGATGCTATGCGGGGTGCCGTCACATCGGCATCGAGTCCGATGGCGGCGTGAAAGGGTGCTTGTCGCTGCAGGCATCGCATGCGACGGAAGGCAACCTGATGCGCGAATCGCTGGGGGACATCTGGCGTCGCGAGCGTGCATTCGCCTACAATCGCGCGTTCAGCCTGTCAGACCTTGGCGGGTTCTGCCGTACCTGCGAGTACGCGGCCGTGTGCCGGGGCGGCTGCCTGAGCATGCGCGTGTGCGAAGGGGGTAGGGAGAACCCGTTCTGCTATCACAGAGTGGCCACGCTCGCGTCGCAGGCCAAGGGGCGTCGCAAGTGGCATTACGTTCCGATGGCGATCGCGCCTGCAGCAGTGCTGGCGAGCATGGGGCTTGGGTGCGACGGCAGTCAGCACGAAGCTGCGAACTTCTATGGGATCGCCTGTCCAGGACCGGGCTGCTACCAGCACAAAGACGCATCCATGGATCAAGATGCAGCAGAAGCTCCGCCGATCATGGATGTGGCGCTGTATGGCGAGTTCACACCACAGGACGCCTACGGTGTCCCTCCCTACGACGCCCCGCCCGACTCTCCTGATGCAGCAGCGCCCGACGCGGATGCGAACGACCCGGACGTGAACGAAGAGGAATCAGCGGTCGACCCGGATGCGATGCCGGAGACCGGATCATGGTACGGGATGGATGCGCCGGATGAGTCGTAGTGCGTGCAAGAGCTCGTGTGTCCGGCCAGCTACTCGTCGGAGTGATCGTGATCCTCGAGCTCTGCCGCCACCACCCAGCCCTGGCTCGGCTTGCCTGGTATCGTTGCCAACGGACGCCCCGGTAGAGTGCGTAGGAGTCGGTACTCGTAGTCCATGGCAAGGCTCGGTGCGCCTGTGGCCTCGGACCGGATCATGAGGACCTCTTGCGCTCCGTCTCCGTCGAGGTCGACCGTGCCTGCAAGGTCCACGCTCCACACAGGAAAGAAGTCCACAGGCTCGAACCGACCGTTCCCCATCGAGACCCACAAGACGCGGGTCACGGCAGATTCGCTTCCCCGGGTTTGCTCGAACGTGCTCAGAGCCAATCGATCGGGCGTCCCATCACCGTCGAGATCGGATTGGATCGCTTCCACCCGGAATGCGTGGCGCGTTGCCCACGCTGCTCTCGGCGCATAGCCCCGGTGCCGCGATTCGATCGACCTCCACGTCGCTTCGTCGAGCGCGGTCCGCGATGCTGGACTCTTTGCGACACCTGCAGCTCCTGCCGGATAGCCGGCCACTTGATCGAGGGGAGGCTCGATCCTGTAAGCGCGGACCTTGTCCCCAGCGCCGTCGATCAGCTCAGCCACCCCGGTCACCTTCCCGCGCAATCCTCCCCCGAAGTCGACTTCCTCCCCGACTGCTCCGTCGAGCGCGCGGTCGCATGCCTGGCCAGGTTGATCCGGAGCGCAACCGATCACGCGATACAACGAAGTTGTCGGGACCCGTCCGAGCAGAGCTCTGGAGGTCGGAGGGGCCTTCACCACGACCGACGGCGCGGGGCTGGCCGCACGCATCGGCGCAGGCGGGCCGGCGTCGACGACCATCGGCGGATTCGCGCATCTCGCGGCAAGCAGGCCTACGAGCAGAAGGGGAGAGGTGGCAGGACGTGATCGTGGCGACGCGGCCATGACAGCAGCTACGCCCGGGCATTCACTGCTATTCCCGGGCCCGAGTACTGCTGGCACTTGCTTCAGCACCTCACAGCAGCCATGGTGCAGGCCGACATGAACGGCCCGCCTCCCGCCAGCCAACCCGTGCACGTCACCGTGCAAATCGTGGTGCTTTTCGTGCTCTGCGGTCTCAGCTTCCTCACCCTGCTGTCGGTCGCGCTCAATGTGGCGATGATGGTCACGCGCTACCACCCGATGCTCACCCCGGCCCACTCCAGCTACGACATGGGTCGGCAGGTCGGCCACTGGATCGGTCTGGCGATGCCGGCAGTCTGCGCGGTCCTCAATCTTGCCTGGGCCCCGATCAACGCCTGGGGATTGATGCGACGCCGCTCCTGGGCCGCCACGTCGACCATGGTCTTCTGGGGGCTATCGATTGTCACCGTGTGCTGCGCGCCGTTCGGAATCTACGGCATCATCGCGATGACGCGTCCTTCGGTCCGGTCCTGGCTCTCGAGCCCTCCGCCCTGAACCATCATCGCGGTCCGCCCTGCTATCCAGCAGTTGCTACAGCGCTGGCGTGCAGCCGAGATCCCTGACCTGGAACGGCCATCGACAGCGCAGGGAATCCGCCTCCGTTGCGGTTGCAGTGAGAACCACGACCTCGGACGGGTCCAACGCCGCGAGATCCACGTTGCCCTCGATTCTCCACTCCTGCTCCGCTTCCCATCCGCCGGCTTCCCCTCGCCCTTGATGAAGCACCGACTCGGTGCCCTCCAGGGTGCGCGCTGCACCCGGGTCGTAGACCACAGGCTGGGCGCCAGCTCGAACCGCTGCCTCCCAGGAGATCCCGACCGCATAGGGCTCGAACGCGAATCGCGCGTAGCGGCTCCGCCATCGCACGAGCGAAAGTGCATCCGCCGGATCGAGCGCGGTGAACGACACCGTGGCACCCCGACCGCGGATTCGAAACGTCGACGCCCGGATGCACCTCTCGTCGACGATCCGGACCAGCGTCGAGAAGGCATCCCTCGGATATCGACCCGAGCTCTTCGCGATGGCTGCATAGAATCGTGCCCTGGACTCTCCTGGCCAGGGGGTGTCGCAGGAGCGCGTGAAGTGCAGCAGCATGCGCATGCCAGGGCTGGCCAGAGCGCGTTGTGCAGGGAGCTGCCACGGACGCGCTTCAGGATCGCGCTCGTAGGGGATCTGGTAGCGCCCATCGATCCGATCGCGCAGCGCGCTGCTCTGCAACGCCAGATGCATCTTGCCCTTGCTCCGGATCGAGATCGGGAAGATCCGCTCCGCTGCATCGATCGCGGCTGCATCCCGACGCAGCCAGGTGTCCTTGAGGCGTTCCGATCGCTTCTCGGAACGGAGGAATCGCCAGGTCGCCAACGCAGGGTCGATGTCGAAGTCGCGCTCGATCTGCAGGCGTGCTTCTTCCTCGTCCTGCGCATGCGCAATGGGGCAGAGCACGTGCACAGGGGCGCGGGCAGCAGCGATCTTCCACAGCGCGAGCTCCCAGGCCAGCGTGCCGACCGATGCGATGAACGAATGCTTCTGGCTGGCGAGCTCCTCGATGGCGCCGAGCGTTGCACCCACCCACGGCAGCCCTCCGTGGGGATGCTTGGGCTGGGTGGAGTTGAGCACGAGCGCGCGCACGTCGGGTCCTAGCTCTCCATGCTATGGCCAAGGCCTTCGAAGGCGCGACGATACGACGCAAAGGAGCCGCCTTCTTGCAGGGCTTCGAGCACGGCCTGCCCTTCGTCAGGACCCCCTCGCGCCAGCACTGCCTCGACCCATGCCCACCGCGTGCTCGTTGCCCGCACATCGGCACGCCCCTTCACCCGCGATCGCAGCAGCGACAGGCGGTGCTCGATCACGCGCGCCCCCGCAAAGGGAGCGTCTGCCAGGGGCGTGTTGCGCTTCGGGCAGAACGGAGAGATTCCGAGCGAGATGGGAAGCGTGCGGGACAGACCCCGGACAAAGTGCGCGCACTCCTCGATGTCGTCGTCGGTCTCGGTCGGCAGCCCCACCATCAGGTAGAGCTTGAGCCGCTCGATGCCGCAAGCGCGGGCTCGCTCCGCCACGCGCAGCAGATGCTGCTCGGTGGTGCGTCGATCCACCGCCTTTCGCAGCCGCTCGCTCGCGCCGTCCATGGCTGCGGTCAGGGTCCGGTAGCCTGCGCGCTTGAGCGCGGCGACCATGCGCTCGGACATACGATCCGGCCGCAGGCTCGACAAGCCGACCTGTGCGCCGCGGTCTGCGAGCTGCTCCACCAGGTCTGCGACCTTCGGATGATCGCTGACCGAGGCTCCCACGAGCCCGATGCGGCGCGCGTCCTGAGGAATGCGCTCGAGGATGCGCTCGATCGGAATGACTCGCATGCCGCAATTGGTGCTCCGACGCATCACGCAGTAGTGGCATCCGCGCGAGCAACCTCGAACCACCTCGATCAGGAACATGTTGCGCAGCTCGGTGTGCGGCGTCTGGATCGGCGCCCAGGCAGGAAGCAGCTCGTCGTCGCACTGGCACAACGGACGCAGCGAGTCTCCATGGATCGCAGGCACGATCACGTTGGGAAGCGCGGCGAGCGCGCGAAGCTGCCCGTCGCGATCCTCGGATCCCAGCGCTGCGCGAAGCGCATCCACTGCGAGCCCGTCCGCCTCCCCCATCACGATGGCGTCCACGAACGCGCCAAGCGGCAGAGGGTTGGAGAAGGTCAGGGGGCCGCCCGCGATCACGAGCGGCGTGCGCGGGTCGCGCTGCCGGCGCAGTGGCGGGATCCCGGCTGCGTGAAGAAGTCCAGCCAGCCCGGCAATCTCGAGCTCGTAGGCGACCGACAGCGCGATCACCGGAAAGTCGCTCAGAGCGCGGGCCGACTCGATCGAGACAGGCCTGGGCGGATCGTTCCAGTCGATGGCTCGGTCCGGTGCAACGAAGCGCTCGCAGCTGAACGTCCCGCATTGCTGGATCGCGCGGTAGATCGTCTGGAAGCCGAGCGAGCTCATGGCCACGTGGTAGGGCGACGGATAGGCAAGGGCGACGAGCGCCGGGGCGCCGGACGAGATCCTTCCGGATTCGTCGCGCAACAAGTCGCGTCTGCTCTCCACCTGGCGGGGCACGGTCGCGTAGCGTGTTCCCTGGGGCGGCCCGGGGCAAGACGTCTTCGCGCTCGCCAGGCTCAGGCAAGAAAAAAGATCCGCCCGGCTCCATGGGCAGGCGCCACCCATGGGACAGACGACTCATGCGGGCTCTTTGCCCGCTCGCAGGGAGGCTCACATGCGCGCGGTTGCCATTGCGCTGGTCTGGATCACGACTTGCCTGGTCGCGACGTCCTGTGCCACGGGCGGGCAGACGGACATCGAAGGGACCCAGACCCCGATCATCGAGACGGGCGGATGCAAGACCGCGGGCGTGTTGTTCACGTGCAACGGCGACAAGGCGACCCCGTGCGACGCCGATGCAGGCACGTCGGTCGACTGTGCGGCTGACGGACGCAAGTGCCACCCCGGGTTCGGGTGCGTGGTGTGCACGCCCGGCGAGGGGACCTGCTCCAACGGCAATGCCACGGTGTGCCGTCCGGACGGCTCCGAGATGGTGGACTACAAGTGCGACCCTGTGCAGGGGATGCGGTGCGAGCCAGACGGCTGCAAGGGCGCATGCTCCTGGGCAGCGCTCGGGCCTAGCTACATCGGCTGCGAGTACTGGCCGACCGTGACCGAGAACAACGCGGTCTGGAAAGGATTCACCTTTGCGATCGTGCTCACCAACACTGGCACGGCATCAGCCGAAGTGCTGGTGACGCAAGGGCAGACCGAGATCAAGAAGCTCATGCTCGCACCGGGAAAGCTCGAGGTGATCGAGCTGCCATGGGTCAAGGAGCTCAAGGGCCCGGATCCCAACTTCATGGGTCAGCCGTCGGATCCAGGGCCGAGCGTGCTGGCTGCCAATGGCGCATACCGCGTACGCTCCACGCAACCTGTCACCGTCTACCAGTTCAATCCGTTGGACTACAAGCTTGCGCCCAAGCCCGCGGAATGCCCTTACGGCGATCCGAAGGATCCGAGCGCCTGCTACTCGTACTCCAACGATGCGTCGCTCCTTCTGCCGACGCACGTGCTCACCCGCGACTACTACGCGATGACCTGGCCTTCGCAGGGGTGCAAGCCGGCGTTCATCACGATCACGGCGACGCAGGACGACACCGAGGTGAAGCTGGATCCTGGTGCGAGGCAGTTCGTGAAGGGCGGCGGCATCGACTCCAACGGGGAGGGGAGCGCAACGCTCCAAGCCGGGGACGTCCTGCAGGTGCTGGCCGGCATGACAGGCGGCGGATTCTGCTTCAACACGCTCGGCTCGGACCCGACTGGCGCGCGCGTCAGAGCCTCCAAGCCAGTGCACGTGATCACCGGCCAGGCCTGCGCCAACATCCCCACGGTCGACACGCAGGCCTGCGATCACGTAGAGGACGTGATGTTCCCTGTGGAGACGCTGGGAAAGGACTATCTGGTCGCGTTCCCGGTGGCGCCCAACGGCAAGCCGTCACCGCACACGCTGCGAATCGCTGCGGTGGAGAAGGACACGAAGATCCACTTCGATCCTCCGGAGCAGGAAGACGTCGTGCTCAGCCCTTCGGACCCGACGCTCGAGCTGCGGTACGTCAAAAAGGATCTGCGGATCACGGCAGACAAGCCGATCCTGATCGCGCAGTTCATGCAGGGAGCCGACACGACGCCGGGCAACGATCCTGACGGCGGGCTACTGGCGATGCAGGGGGATCCATCGCAGGCGCTCGCAGTGCCCACGCGGCAGTTTCGCAACGACTACGTGTTCCTGGCCCCGAACCAGTACGACAAGAACTTCGTCAACGTGATCGCCAAGCTGGACGCTGTGGTCACGGTGGATGGCAAGACGATCGATGCAGGGGATTTCCAGCCGATCGGCGAGTCAGGCTACGGCGTAGCCCGCGAGCTGCTCAGCCAGACCGACGTGCACACGGCCAAGTCTGCGGTGCCGTTCGGCATCATGATCTACGGATACGGCAGCTACACGAGCTACATGTACCCAGGCGGGCTCGATCTCGGGCACATCTCGGTGGCGCCGGCGCACTAGTGCTGCGTGCCTGCGTGGGGCACGGCATGCCGTGCCCAACGGAGACACGGCGATGCCGTGTCGCTACGGTTGGCGGAACGCGGTGGGCGCCAATGATCCTGCTACGCACTTCGGGCACACGGTACTACCCTACTTGATCACCGGTCCCTTGCGTGCTGGAGCCGAGGAGGAAGGCGCAGGCGCGGGCTTCTTGTAGTCGAGCGTGAAGTCCACGGTGACGGCCTTCCCCTCTTCCACGGTCACCTCGGTGTTCCCAGTCAGATCGGCCAGCGGCAGCAGCGCCGACACCTTGACCTTGCCGACCGGGATGCCATCGATGCGGTACTTGCCTTCCAGGTCCGTGACCGTGGCGGTCGGATACTTGAGCACGTAGACATCGGCCTTCATCCACGAACGATTCATCTCGTCGACCAGCAGGAAGCGGCCGATGTCGAGGGGGTAGAGCTTGACCGGTCCGCCTTGCCCCTTGGGCGGAAGCACCATGTGCGCGGGCGCAGACACACCGGCGAGGAACGGAAGGTAGCTCTGCTTTTCGTCGAGGTTGCTGACGTCGATCCGTTGCCCGAACGTCACGACCACGGTGCGGCGATCGTAGGCGCAATCCTTCACGACCACCTTGGCAGCAGGCTCTTTCGCAGGGATGTACGCGTCGTATTCGGTCACTGCCACGAGCACGTCCGGCGCCACGCGCCCTGGGCCCTCGCGGAACAGCTTGTCATAGGTCGCGCGCGCGCCTTCGCACCCGGGGTTGTACTTGTTGTCTTGTGCAGGCGCCTGGTCGCCCTTGAGCTTGACCACGCCCTGCAACGAGCCGGTCGGCCCGCTGTACGGAGCGCGATGCGTTGGGTTGACCATGTTCTCGACGCTCGCCGCAGGCAGCGGGATGTTGGACGACAGGGGTCCTGGAGAGATTCGCAGGATCGTGCCGCTCGACGACGAGCGCGCGGATGGGGATACCGGTCCAGTTGCGGACGGTCCAGCGTCGGTTCCGGTGGGGCCCGACTTGTTGCAGGCGCCAACTGCAGCTGCCGCAGTGACAACCAAGGTGGCGATAATCGCCGGCAAAGACCTCATGGCCGGCTGTTGTAGCAACATCCTTGCCGCGCGGGTAGTCATCGCATCCGAATCCGAACCAGGGCCGGGATCGGCTCGCCGTCCGCCCCGTCTCAGCGCCCGGCGTCCGCTTGCGGCTCGTCAGGGGTCATCTCGAACGGATACTTCACGGTCACCATGCCGCCCTTGCGCGGGGCCTTGAAGGCAACGGTCTTCATCGACTCGGCGAAGCACTGCGTCAGCTGCGGGTCGTCGATCGTGGTCCCTTCCACCAGCTCCGCAGACTCCACGATGCCGCCCACCTTCTCGTCGCCCACGATCGTGAAGAACACCACCAGCTTGCCAGACAGCTTCGGGTTCGACACGAGCGCGGACTCGTAGCATTGCCGCGCCATCGGGTAGAAGTCAGAGCGAACGACGTCGCGGATGTACTCCTTGTCGAGCGTGCTCGAGCCCAGAGGCGCCGGCGTCGGCACCACGGAGGCAGGATTGGCGCCCGCATTGCGAGGCACGCCTCCAGGGTCTGGTGGCGCCTGCCCACGGCTTGCGTAGATCCGAGCACGCACATCATCGCGTGTCTTGCGATCGTGCACCGAGCTCGACAGCGGCGCAGCCGTGCCTCTGGTCGCTGGACTGCTCTCGTCTTGCCCGGCAGACGGTCCGGCAAGACCGCTGCCCCCGGCTGAGCGATCCGATGGGTCTCGCGAACGTCTGCACAACAGGATCAGCGTGGCGACGACGGCCACGACGGCGGCGGCGGCAACAATCCACTTGGCTCGGCTCACAGGCGCAGACTAGGACCGTGCGCCCGAAGTGCCTAGCGGGATCATCGCGCGGGCGTCCGCGCAGGTCGTTCAGGGATGCACCGGAGTCGTGGTCGGCATCGGAGTGCCGTGATTGGGAATGGATGGCCAGTTGCCGCCTACCGGAGGCACCGAGCCGGTTGCTGCCCGCGAGCCGCCTGTGCCGTAGACGATCGGACGGTAGAAGGTGCGCCCGCAGCTGCGCACCGGCGCATCCGACTTGAACTTGGACTGCGCGCTGGACGGGACTGCGGACTCCCCGTACCCGTGCCGCCCGGATTGGGATTCGTTGGTGGATTCACCCAGCACCACAGTGCCCCGCTGCGACGGTACAGGCCTGGGCTTCACCCGGGTGTCGTTGGCCCATGCTGGCAGCAGGATCGCGCCGTCCGGAGAATGCGCAGGCTGCGCTTCAGGCTCGTGCACGCAGCCCCACGCTCCGAGTGCCAGCAACAACAGCAGCGTTCCTCGCACCGCACTCATGATCCTTGCGTATCACGTTCGAGGCCTTTTTCCACTGCGACGATTGCCGGATCTGTGCGGCGCTGCTGGGGTGGTGCGCCTTCGTGCGACCACCGCTCCAAGCACCAAGAGCAGCCACCCACGCGAGCCGTGGGCTCCTACGTCCGCAGCGACCGAGCAGCTGGAGTCGTCGCTCGACCCTGCAAACGAGATCGGCTTGCGTGCGCTCCAGCCCCGTTCCGACCCTGCTCCCGGCCAGCTTCCAGGATCCTGCCCGATCGCGACATCGATCAGGTAGACCGCACCGCTCTTGGCTTGAACGATCACTGGCCTGGGCGGAAGGTCAGGCCCCAGGCTGAGCGCTGCAACCTTGGACGAAGCCATGGAGCCGACCTTGCCCCAGGAGAATCGCCAGGCGGTGAATGCCTGCATGTCTGGCACATGACGGCGCGAGGTGCCGTCGATCAGCCAGACCTCGGGGCTGCCGTCGTTGGCCTTGACCAGCACAGGGGCGTCAGGCGCATCCGGTCCGGCCTGGACCGCGTTGATCTCGATGTCGGTCGAGGGCAGCCGATCGAACGCGTCGGAGAAACCCCAGCTCGCATAGCTGTCCGGATTCTTGACGTGCCTGCGGATGCCCGCAGGAATCACAGCCTTGCACTTCATCGTCGCTGGGCTCGATGACAGCTCGGCATCAGGACCGCCCTGGCTGTCCACGCCCGATGCGTGCGTTGCATGGGAAGACCCGTCAAAGAGGCTCAGCGGAAGCAGAGCTTCGAAGCCGTGCTTGCACGAGCCGATCGCCTTGCAGAGATCAGCGCGATCCAGGTCTGCGGTGACGACGAGACCGATCGCACCCGCTCCACCGGACCCTTCGCCATAGCTCATCCTCACGCTGATCGGTTTTTCCTTCTCGTCCGCATCCTGGGCCCATCCGATGGCGCCCTCGCAGCTGACGGAATCGAGCCAGCCCTGGGGCGGGTTCTTGCCGCCGCACACAGCACCGTTCGGGCCTTGCAGGCAGATCTTGTCCGCAGGGCAATCCGCAGCGGAAATCCCGCCGTTTGCATCGCAGTGCACGCGCTTTCCGTCAGGCAGACACGTGTCATGCTCCTTGGGAACCTCGGTGGCACTGGCCACGCAGAACACCGACGCGCAATGCCCAGGTGTGTTGCCAGCCGTGGAGCAGTAGGCACCGAAGGCCGAGCAGTCGCCGGTGGAGATCGCTCCATTGTCGCAGTGACCCAGGATCTTGTCGTCCAGGCACACATCGGCCGTGCCTTGATCCGGGCACGCGTAGAATGCGCATCGCACACCGAGGTTGTCGTCCACGCACTTGGAGCCATAGGCCGCGCAATCGCCCTTGCCGCAATCAGCGCCGGCGATGACGCTCCCTTCGCAATGGGGTTTGCAGGCTTGCGCAAGGGCGAGCAGCTCGGACTCGGAGCCGTAGAACATGTCCTGGTCGCACGCAGCCGGGATGCCAGGCGTGGAGCCCTCGTCGCCGAGATACTGCCACATGGTGAGCCCTGGGAAGCCGTCCGGAACCTTGGGGCAGCCATTGACGTAGGCAGCCCAGACCATGGGGTAGACGCCTGCGTAGCCACTGGGGTTGCCCATGTACGGGCCCCAGTACCAGGAGCCGCTGTAGATCATCGGTTTTCGGCCAGTGACCTGCTCGACGCGATCCAGCCATGCCTGCATGATGGCAACGCGCTGGCCAGGGGTGGCGGAGTGATTGACGTCTTCCACGTCGAGCATGGCAGGCAGGTCGCCGCTCGCGATGTTGCCGCCGACCGATGCGAGGAACTTGTCGGCCTGGGCAGCGCCGTCGTGGTTGAAGAGCAGGAAGTGGTAGGCGCCCACGATCATCCCATGGGCGCGCGCCTGGTTGGCGTCGTCGGCGTAGTAGCTGTTGGTGTACCCGGTGCCTTCGGAAGCCTTGATGATGACGAACCTTCGGGAGGCAGCGACCTGGCCCCAGTCGATGGCAGCGCCGTTGGGGTGCTGGTAGGCCGAGATGTCGATGCCGAGAACCGTGTTTGCAGGCGGGCAGGCTTCGACGGCCTGGGAGGTGGAAGAGATCGGCTCGCTGTCCGGCGAGGGCTGCGAGGGGGCGGAGCAGGAGGCGAGCAGCACGCAAGCGAAAATGGCAGCGAGGGGAGAGTGGGCCATGATGCAGAGGCATGTGCAATCCGCGATCCACCATCTTTGTCGGTGATTTGCAGGCAAAGCGATGCGTCGCGAGAACAGCGGGACAGAGATTCGCACGGTGATTCACGGTGAATTCGAGTCGCGAGGTGTTCCGTACACTGTTCTGTGGGGCGACAACGGTGTGGATCGGCAGGTGGGGGGGCGTGCTAGCGTAGGGGCGTGCAGCTGCTTTCGGACATGAGACGATGCTCGACGCGCGGGTGATCGCCCTGATCGGAGCGGGCATGATGCCGCTGGCCTGCTCGATCGTGCAATCGGTCGATGGCTACGCTGGCCCGCCGCTGGTGTCGGCAGAGGCAGGCGAAGACGGATCGTCGGTCCAGGATGCGGTGGTCGAGGACGCGGTGTTCGAGACACATCCGTGCGCGAACGCGTCGGAGTGCGACGACAACAACGTGTGCAACGGCGAGGAGACCTGTGTGGAAGGGATGTGCCAGCCTGGCACGTCGCTGGTGGTCGACGATCAGAACACGTGCACCGTGGACTACTGCGAGCCTGATGCTGGGGTGCGGCACGACAAGATCGAGAACCCGTCGTATGTACAGTGCGCGCCGTTCGCGTGCCCCAAGGACACGTACCGGGTGGAGTCTTCCTGCGACAAGTCGTGCGGCGGATGCGGGTCGTGCATCAACGCGTTCATCTGCCAGAAGCCGTGCACGGAGCAGGTGACCGCGTGCTGCGTGAGTGCAGCGGGATGCGCGAGCGCGTGTCCGCCGGGGTACACGCCCATTTCGCAGATGGAATCGGATGGATGCGGGTGCAGGGTGGATGCGGGTGTGACGCCTGGGCCTGCGGTGGTTTGCAGGAGGTAGGGAAGATCGCCTTTGACGCGGTCGCCGCGCCTCCGACATCGCACAGCACGGACACAATCGTCTCTTGGGGCCGGGGTCGATCCGGAATCGGCGATTTGAATTCGACGGTGCAGGCTTGTTTCCTGCGGCGCTGTGCTGGATAGTCTGACAGCTGGACAATCACACGGGGGCCTGAGGTGGAGCGGAGTGACAGAGCAGCACTGCCAGCAGGTGGTGCGATGGACGCGTCGGCTGCGCGAGACGGACCGGACCTGGGATTGCTCGACCTGATCGAGCTTCCGATCCTTCAGCACTTGCAGGACACGTTCGCGATCGCCACCGGGGTCGCTTCGATCATCACGCTGCCGGACGGGCAGCCGTTGACCGAGCCGAGCAACTTCTCGCGGCTGTGCCGCGACGTGATCCGCAAGACCGATCAGGGGCTCAAGAACTGCATGAATTCCGATGCCAATCTGGGGCGTCCGAATCCAACCGGTCCCACGATGAGCCCGTGCCTGAGCTGTGGGTTGTGGGACGGGGGTGCGAGCATCTTCGCAGGCGAGCGGCACGTTGCGAACTGGCTGATCGGTCAGGTGCGAAACGAGCAGCTGAGCGAAGCGAGGATTCTCGCGTATGCGCGGGAGATCGGAGCGGATGAGCGGGCCTTCCAGGAGGCGTTCCTGGAGGTGACCGAGATGTCGACCGCGCGATTCCGCGCCGTGTGCGACTTTCTCTTCAGCATGGCCAACCAGCTCTCGTCGCTCGCCTATCAGAGAATCATGCTCCGTCGCGAAGAGGCCGCTCGCGCCCGGCTCGAGCAGCAGCTCCTGCAGACCCGCAAGCTCCAGGCGATCGGACAGCTCGCTGGAGGCGTGGCGCACGACTTCAACAACCTTCTGACGACCATTCTCGGGAACACCGACTTGCTGCTCATGGATCTGGAGCCCGGACGGATGGTCGAGAACAGCGCGCTCGAACAGCTCACAGAAGTCAGGGGCGCAGGGCTGCGCGCCAGCGCCCTTACCCGTCAGCTGCTCGCGTTCAGCCGGCAGCAGGTCGGCTCGCCTTCGTTGTTGGACCTGAACGAGGTCGTGCGCCAGTTCGTGCCCATGCTCAGAAGCCTGATTCCGGAGAGCATCAACCTTCGGACGAGCTTCGATCTGGAGCCAGCGACGTTCGTGGCGGATCGCTCGCAGGTCGAGCAGGTGATCATGAACCTCGCGCTCAACGCTCGTGACGCGATGCCGCGGGGTGGAGAGCTGTCCATCGAGGTCGGCTCGATCATGCTGGACCGCGAGTACACCGAGATGGTTCCAGAGGCTCGCGAGGGGCCCCACGTGCGTCTGGAGGTTCGGGATCACGGCGAAGGAATGCCCGCCGAGGTCCTGGAGCGGATCTTCGAGCCGTTCTTCACGACCAAGCCTCAAGGAAAAGGAACGGGAATGGGCCTCGCCACGGTCTATGGCCTCATCCACCAGGCCGACGGACATGTGGCCGTCCATAGCGTTCCCGGCCATGGCAGCGTGTTTCGCATTCACTGGCCGCGAGTCGAAGGCACGCCGCAGACGCTGGATCGGTGCGACGAGCCCGCTGAGCAGTGCAGGGGAACCGAGACCCTGATGGTGTGCGAGGACTCCAAGCAGGTCCGGGAGCTGACCGTACGATTCCTGCGTGGGGCAGGGTACCGGGTCGTGGAAGCCTCGACGGGCGACGAGGCGCTTGCGATGCTCGACGCGCTCGAGCAGCCGCCGGAGCTGCTTCTGACCGACGTGATCATGCCCGGGTTGAACGGCCGTGAGCTCGCGGATCGCGTGAGGCACCGGCTCCCGGGAATCCGCATCCTGTTCATGTCCGGGTACACGGCGGACGTGATCGGGCGGCACGGAGTGCTCGAGCCTGGCGTCAAGCTGATCGAGAAGCCGTTCAATCACGCGACGCTGCTGCGTGCGGTGCGCCGCGCGCTCGATGAGATCGCGACCCCGGAACAGGAGACGTAGATCGGTCCGTCGCGCCAGCGCATCATTCCTGCCGTTGCACGCGCAGCCCTTTCTGCTGCAGCAGCGCGACGATGGAATCAGGTCCAACCAGATGTGCGGCTCCAACGGCGATGACCACGGAACGAATAGGGGCGGAGCGGAGGCGACGCTCGATCCGATCCGCCATTTTCTTGTTTCTCTCCAGCAGGACTCGTTCGACGATTTTCCGATTGAGACGCGGGTTGTCTCGCACCCACTGCGTCATCGCCTCCAGCAGCGCCTTCTCGTCACCTGAGCGATACACGCGGACCATCTCCGTGCACAGGTTACGTCCTGCATTGCGATATGCGTCGACTTGCGACAATGCGTCCTCGAGCATTTCCTCCTGCTCCACCGGGGTGAAGTCGTCCAGCAGGCTGACCTGTTCGTCGACCGACTCCAATCCCCCCATCGCCTTGCCACGCCCTGCTCCCATGCCCCAGATCGCAACGTCGACGGGGTCGCCATCCAGCGGACCGCACCCGAGGATGGGCAGCTCCAGCGCCAGCGCCCAGATCTTGGCGGCGCCAACCTGCAGCCGAGAAACGCCCAGGCTCCGAAGAGACGAATCGAGCCGTTGGGCGGTGCTATTGGATATGAGGTCCTCCAGCAGCTCGTGTCCGGGCCTCTGCATTCGGAAACGCGCATCGCGGATCGAGGCGGCATCCAGCGGCATCTCTGTCAGGATTCCATCACTTCTAGCGATCGCATTCACCAGCTGCACCGGGTAGCTCTTCAAGGACGGATCAGGTGTGTGAATGGTGCCGAACAGGAACCATGGCGCTGGGCCCTCAATCGTCCAAAGAAGCGGCTTCCAGCCAACAGGCTCATCAGGAGCGGGCGGAAGCTCCACGGTGTGAGGTCGGCCCCACAAGAACCACATCGCAGTGCCTGCCATGATGAGAAGCGGCGGAGCCAGCCAGATCCACGACCGGGTCCACGGCCCTTTGCCTGGGCCGTCGCTGGGGGGTGCGACGGAGGCGACTCGTTCCGCGTCCGCCACGTTGGCCTCGGCGGCGCCGGAATCAGGCACTTCACCTTGCGTCGATGCGTCAAGCTCGTTGTTGGCCGCTCCGACCTTGGCAGGACTCTCTTCGGTTGTGGATGGACCCTCCGAATCCTGAGCTCTCTCGGCTGGACCTTGGATGGGCGCTGACCCTGGTCGTCGAACGAGCAGGATTCCTGCGCCACCAGCGATCATGATCGCCATCCACAGCCACGAAGTGTCAGGCTCCTTCTGGGGAGGCTTTTCTCCCAGCAGGAGGGCTTTGAAAAAATCCGTGGAGTTCGGCTCATCGCCGACCCCGCGTATTAAGAGCCCAGCTATTCCGGCCACGATGAGCCCTGCGCCGACAACCGTCATCAGCCTGTCGTGGCTGCCCCAAGGATAGGGTGCCCTGCTCTTGCCTGAAGCAGGCGCCGCCTTGGGAACGTCCGATGCAACCCCTCGCGTCCCAGCATCCTCCCGGGAGCCGAGATTGGCTGTGGTGCGTGTCTGCCCCCGCACACGCTTCTTCGGGTACAAGACCATACCTGCGCCTGCTCCGGCCAACAGCAGCAGGAAGATCGACCCATCCCTGTGCCTGTCCTGTCGGGGGTCCGGCAAGGACATGAACCCGAGCGCGCTGATCACAATCAGGACTACGCCGAGAATCCTTCTGTACTTGGCCACGAAACCCCCTCACGCTGTGCAAGCGTGTGATGACCACGTCGCCCCATAGGCTCACAGTCAGGCTACGCTTGCTGCCATACGAGTCAATCTGTTTATCCTGACTCTGTATGGCGCGGGTAACCGCTTTGGCAGCGGTGCAAGCGAAGCTTTGCTGGATGAGCCGGCACGTCCTGTGTCCGATCGGTCGGCTCTGCTCACCTTCACTTCGTAAAACAATGCCTCTTCGGGATCCTCACTCCCAGGTTGTCAATCGTGTAGGGAGGATCGCACGAGGGCGGCAATGGCGGCTTGACCACGCGTACGCCGGTCTTGGCCGGTGGCGCTGACGTCTTGGCCGGCGCTGCAGACTCTGTAGCAATCGGAACCGGCGTCTCCGGCGCAGCATCTGCCTGGACCGGAGCCGCCACGCTCATCCCTGCCGACGGTGCGCTCAGCGTCGCCGAGGGTGCACCCTCGGTCGCTGACGGCGCGCTCGCCACTGCCGCTGGCCCCTGGGCCGACGAGACCCACCACCCGACCAGCCCGAGCACCAACAACGCTGCTGCAACCGCAGCCGCTGTCGCCGGAACCAACGAGCGCTTCGGCCTCTGCGGCGGCTTCTTCTCCAGTGCCAGGGTCTCAGCCGCTGCCAACAGCTCCTCCTGGCGGGCGATCGGCGTGGCCGCGAGCGTCGGCGCCTCGATCGCATCCGATGGGACCTCCCCGGTCTCCCCGTACGCCGACGTCTGCTCTGGCCCGGGCTTTCGAGCAGCCCCCTCGATCCCTTCGAGCGTGTTGTCGATCGCCACCAGCGAGCTGTCGACCGTTGCCCGCGTCACAGCCGACTCTTCCGTCGACTCTTCCTCTTCGACCGGCGCCTCTGCGCTCGAAGACAGGTCCTCGCTGGCGCTGTCCTTGTAGTCGACGGTCTCCTCCAGGTCCGGCGCCTTGTGCGATCGCGATCCAGTGCCGGAGCTCTCCGACCACGCCTCCACACGCGCGACCATCCCGGCCCGCACCGCAATCACCGGGGCAGCGATCTCGCGCACCCACTCGGATACTTCCCGCTGCGATGCGATCCCGCCCGTCTTCTCGAGGTCTGCCGCCATCTCCGCTGCAGACGGGTAACGCTGCGACGCGTCGGTCGACAGCCCCCGCATCACCACCGCATCCAGCTCGGGCGACACTGCGGACGCAAGCTTGCTGGGCGGGTGGGGCGTGCCGGCGATGATCTGCTTCTTGAGCTCGCGAGGGTCTGTGCCCTTGAAGAGCCTCTGGCCCGTGAGCGCTTCCCAGAGCACCACGGAGGCCGCGTAGATGTCGGTGCGCAGGTCGACGCGCTCGAAGCAGACCTGCTCGCGCGACATGTACTCGACCTTGCCCTTGACGATGCCGGTGCCGGTGATCTGCAGCCGCTGGCTCGCCTGTGCGATCCCGAAGTCCACCATGCGCGCCAGGCCATCGACACCGACCAGGATGTTCTGCGGCGATACGTCGCGGTGCACCATGCCGAGCGGGAATCCGCGCTCGTCGGTCGCTACGTGCGCAGCGTTCAGGCCGTGCAGCACGCCTACCAGGATGGCTGCAGCGATCTTCGGTGCGATCCCCTTGTTCTGGACCTTGGTGGATGCCAGCAGCTTGGAGAGCGACTCGCCCTCGACGTATTCCATGACGAGGAACAGCTCGCTCGGCAGGGCGACCACGTCGAGGATCGGGACCACGTTCGGGTGGCGGATCCGAGCAGCCAGCCTCGCTTCGTCGATGAACATCGACGCGAACTCGGTCTGCTTGGCGAGGTACGAGTGCAGCCGCTTGATCGCGACCGTTCGGGAGAAGCCCACGGGGCCGATGAGACGTCCCAGGTGCACGGTGGCCATGCCGCCAGAAGCGAGCGCATCGAACAGCAGGTATCGGCCGATGCGTTCGGGACCGCGGGCCGCAGGCATCAGCGCTTCCTGTAGGAGGCCGGATCAATGCCCAGCCGACGAAGCGTCTGGTAGAGCCAGGGGCGCCCGAACCCGAGATCACGGGCCACATGCGTGATGTTGCCTGCCCGCAGCGCAAGCGCTGTCTCGATGCGCGCCCGCAGCACCGCGTCCTCGTCGCCTCCTTGCGGCGCTGATGGCGCCTCAGGCGCCTTCGTTCCCACGGTCTCTGGCAGGTGTCGCGGCGTGATCTGCTTGGAGGAATCCTGCACAGCCCGCGCTGCTGCTGCCTGCACAGCGTTGCGCAGCTCGCGTACATTGCCCGGCCAGGTCCACGACAGCATCCGCTCCATGGCTTCGACCGTGAAGGAGACCGGATAGCCCACCAGGAAATGGGATGCCAGCGCAGGCACGTCCTCGAGGCGATCGCGCAGCGCCGGCAGCTTCACTCGCCAGGCAGCGATGCGGTGCAGCAGGTCAGCCCTGAACTTGCCGTTGGCAACCAGGCCATCGAGGCCGAGGTTGGTCGCGGCGACCACGCGGGCGGTGACATGGACCGGACGATCCTCTCCTACGGGGCGAACTTCGCCGCTGTCGAGCACGCGCAGCAGCTTGGCCTGCGTCGCCATGGGCAGATCGCCGATCTCGTCGAGCAGCAGCGTGCCCCCCTCGGCTGCCCGGAACAGCCCGAGCCGAGCGCCGGAAGAGCCGGAAAACGCCCCGCGGGTGTGGCCGAACAGCTCGGCCTCGACCAGCTCGCCCGGGATGGCCGCGCAGTTGAGCGGCACGTACGATCCGGTGCGCCCAGAGGCGATGTGCAGCGCTTCTGCGACCTTCTCCTTGCCCGTGCCGGTCTCTCCTTCGAGAAGCACCGCGGCCGGGAGCTTTGCAATGGCAGCGATCGTGCTGCGCACCGGGTCGAGCGATGGCCCTCCGATCAAGGGATCGCCGGGGTTGTGCACGTGCTCCGAGAACGCCTCGACGTTGGCGACCACGCGGAGCAGCGTCTTTCCGCACCGCAGGGTGGAGCCGATGGGGGCGAGCACGCGCGCGGTGAGCTTCTGTCCGTCGATGAAGGTGCCGTTGCGGCTGCCCAGGTCGGTCACCCACAGCCCGCCATCTGCAGGGGCGACCTCGGCGTGCTCTCGCGACGCCTGCCCGTCGTCGAGCCGCAGCGCAACGTACTCGTCACGACCCAGGCGGCAGGGGCTCCGGATCGCACGCATGCAGGAAGGCGCCGTGGATGCTCCCTCTTTGAACACGGCCACCAGACCGATGGAGCCGGTCCGTCGGGCTTCGTCGCCAAAGCCGTGCCGCGTTTCGGTGACCTCTGCCATGAGAACCGAATACTAGCTCAAAGCCCCTGGCGCTAGCGACTTTGCCGCGCATGCGTGCCCTGGCAGCCGGGGTTTGGCATCTGGGGTCAGCCCTGGGATATGATGCGTCGGATGTTTCCTGCCAGCTCTCCTCGCGCAAGCCCGTGGCGGCGATGGAGCCGTCACGCACTGTGCTGCGCGGCCGTGCTGGCAGCGTGTGCTACCTCAAGCGAGGCGCCAGCCCAGACCCCGGCCGGCGTCGAATCGTGCATGAGCTCCTACGAGAACGCGCAGCGCCTCAGAATGAGCGCTCACCTGCGCGAAGCCCGAACCGAGCTTCTGACCTGCGGGGGGCCCGCTTGCCCGCAAGCCCTGCGCAAAGACTGCCTCCACTGGCTCGAGGAAGTGGATCGCAGCCTGCCGAGCGTGGTCCTGGCCGTGCGGTCCGGCAGCGAAGACCTGGTCGACGTGCGGGTATCGGTGGACGGCGCGCTGCTGGCAACGCACCTGGACGGGGCAGCGATCACGGTCGACCCAGGCACGCGCCTGTTCCGCTTCGAAGCGCCAGGCTACGAGGCGCAGGAGCGCAAGGTGGTGATCCGCGAAGGGGAGAAAAGCAGGGTGCTCACCGTGGAGCTTCGCTCCACCAGCGCCGCGCCCCGCAGCAAGAAGAGCAAGGCGCCCGCGATCACGCTGGCAGCCGTTGCGGTCGTGGGTCTCGGCTGCTTCACCTACTTCGGGCTCAAGGGGATGTCGGGCAAGTCGGATCTGGAGCCATGCAAGGGGCATTGCCCCCAGGGCGACGTCGACAACGTGAGCCGCGACTTTCTCGTGGCAGACATCTCCCTCGGGGTCGGAGTCCTGGCTCTGGGCGCAGCCTCCTACTTCTTCTTCAGCGATCGATCGAGTTCCACGAGCGCGGCGCAGCGGCCCGTGTGGATCGACCTGTCGAGCGGACGCGGGGTCGCGGGCGCGACCTTGGGCGGGCATTTCTGAGCGACGATTGCGTGGGCTACCCGCACCACGCGGTCCGGGGAGGCGCCGGGGGCTGGCACTTCTTGCCGATCGACGCGCAGTCGAACCAGGTCTTCCTGCCTCCGACGCACAACGAGATCTTGTCGCCTCCACACACCACGCCCGCGTTGTCCGCAGGTGAGCACTCGTCGAGCAAGCCCACGCAAATGGCGTAGCCACCCTGGGCCACGCACTTCGAGCCCAGCGACGCGCAATCGAAGTACGACGCCTGAGCGCCATCGCAAACCCAGACCTTGTCCCCCTCGCACTTGGTCCCTGCGAGCGTGCACTTCTCCAGCGTGTCGTTGACCACGCACCCAACGGTCTGCGAGACCGAATCCAGCCCGCAGGTCTGGCCCGTGACCGAGCAATCGTAGCGCATGTGCACGTTCGCCATGCACAGGTCGAGCACGAACAGCCCGTCACACGTCGCGCCCGGGCAGGTCTTTCCCGCCGCGCAGTAGTTCCATCCGTCCGACCCGAGCGTGCAGCTGCCCTCGCGGTTGAAGTAGCTGTTCTTGCAGTGGATGATCTGGTTTCCGCGAATCTTGTCGCAGATGACCAGATCGCCCTCCGCCGTGCAGGTCTCCAGGTAGCCAGCGTCCACCGACGCGCAGCGCGGATCGTCCGCTGCGATCTCGTCAAACGCGGTGCAGGCGCCCGCTGCATCGCACGTGGTCGCCTTGGCCATGCACGACAGCACCGCCCGCTGTGTCGCGAGCCCGATTCGCCCGGGATCCACAGGGCCAGACAGCCAATCCATGCAGATCGAGAAGTTCGCGGCATCTGCCGGAACCGCGATGGTCGAGATCGACTCCCGATCCAGGTGCGGGCACGAGAAGAGCAACGAGCAAACGCGCGCGGCGTCCGTGGTCGACAGGTAGCCGGGCACGGCCTGCCCCCCCTCTGGCACCCCGGCGTCCTTGTGCTCTTCCGCGGACAGCCCGTTGAACGTCGTGCATGAGGCGAAGGCCTGGATCCCTGCGGCAAGCGCAGCTCCCGCAGCCAAACAAGCCCAACCTCGCTTCGATCGCATCGAATCGCTCACCAGCGTCTCGAGAATACGACCGGCCGTCCCGGCGTGTCGAGCGCGGTGGCGGTCCGCCACGTGAATCTGGCGGCCGCCACCTGCCGCCCTGCAGGATCTCCGATGGATCCAGCCAACACCGTGTGGCACGTTTCGTGCGAATGCGATGAGCGTGACCCCGCCCAACCTACGCCCGTACCAGCGCGAAACCGTGGACGCCGTGATCGCTGCACGCAAGAGCGGCGTGCGACGCATGCTCGTGTGCCTTCCCACCGGCTCGGGCAAGACCGTGATCTTCTCGCACCTGGCTCGGCTCGCCCGCAAGCAGGTGCTGGTGCTCGCGCATCGGGAAGAGCTGCTCGGTCAGGCAAAGCAGAAGATCGAGCAGGCGTTGGGCGGCGCAGCCGCGGTCGCCATCGAGCGCGGCGCTGATCGCGCTCCTGCAGATGCCAGGGTCCTGGTCTGCTCGATCCGATCGCTGCACGAAGAGCGTCTCGCCAAGGTGATCCGCGGTCGCGATCTCGGCCTGATCATCTACGACGAATGCCACCACGCTGCAGCTGAGGACAATCGTCGGGTGCTCACGCAGCTCGGCGCCTTTGAGCCGGACTGGCAGGGCACGCTGCTCGGCTTCACCGCAACGCCTGCGCGTGGCGACGGTCAGGGGCTCGACGACATCTTCGAGCGGATCGTGTACGCGCGGACCCTGCCGGAGATGATCAAGGACGGCTACCTCTGCCCACTGCGCGGGTTTCGCGTGACCACTGCGGAGGATCTCAGCCATCTGTCCGGCAGCGGCCTGGACTTCCGGGAGGAGGAGCTCGCGCTCGCGGTCGACGTGGAAGAGCGCAATGCCCTGGTTGCGCGCTCCATCCAGGAGCTCGCAAGGGATCGCCGTACGCTCGCGTTCTGCGTGACGGTCGCCCATGCGAGGAACCTGTGCAAGGCGTTGAACCATCTCGGAGTCCGCGCCGGGATCGTGCACGGCACCCTGCCCTCGGACCAGCGAGCCCAGGCCCTGTCCGACTTTCGATCCGGAATCACCACCGCGCTCACCAACGTTGCCGTGCTCACCGAAGGCTTTGACGATCCCGGCGTGTCCTGCATCGCGATGGCGCGTCCGACCCGTTCCCCGGGCCTCTATGCGCAGTGCGTGGGCCGCGGAACCAGGCTCCATCCAGGCAAGCGCGATTGTCTGATCCTGGACTTCGTCGACGTGTCGAGGCTCAGCCTGTGCACGCTCCCGTCGCTCTACGGAATGCCCCGGGACCTGAACCTGCTGGGAGAAGACGCGGCCAAGGCGCGACATATCTGGGATCAGCTCCAGTTCGACGCGCCGGGGTTCGAGGTAGAAGCAGGGGAGATCACCCTGTCCCGGATCCAGGAGCTCGCCAGGAACTTCGACCCGCTCACCTTGCGCACGGACGGCGAAGTGCGCGCAATATCCGCGAACGCGTGGGTATCGCTGGGGCGTCCTGGCCTTGCCCTGCACTTCCACAAGAAGCCTGGAAGAATCTGCGAGGTTCTGGTGCTGCAGCGCGGAGCTCGAGGCAGGAAGTGGGAAGTGAGCATGGACGGCAAGGCGATGGAAAGATTCTCGACCCTCGAGGAAGCGGTCCAGGCCG
The DNA here is from genome assembly GCA_016218915.1 of Deltaproteobacteria bacterium. Lineage (GTDB taxonomy): Bacteria > Myxococcota_A > Polyangia > Polyangiales > Polyangiaceae > JACRCQ01. Next base: position 23,094 of record JACRCQ010000050.1, on the reverse strand, counting down.
TGGACTACGAGGTGATGGCGCTGGGGCCGTCTGCAGCGAGCTCGGCGCGCGAGGATGCTGGATGGAGGCGGGGACCTGTGCCGCCGGAGATGATCAGCGCACAGGAGGCACGCGGCAAACGCCCAGCCAATCTCGGGGATGCACTGCGCCTGGCCGCGTTCGAGCGGGTCATCGCCGGGCTTGTCGGCAACCGCCGCGGCACGAGTCGAGCCACGAGCAATCCAGGCAATCGCTCTGACGACAGCTCGCGCGGAACCTCTGGACTGCAGGGCTGACGGAGAGCTGGCCGAAGCGGCTGCTCAGCAGGCTCCCCACGATCTCAGGGCTGGCCTCGCAGATGCGCAGGTTGCCCATCGGGTCGATTGTCCACTTGTCCGTGGAGCCGCCACACGGAGCCATGAGCACATGCGGAAAGCGCTTCCGGTCGAAGAGGCACGGCTCCAGCGGGATTCCCAGGGTGAGCTGAAGCCCCGTCTGTGCAGCGGTCTCGTCGGCCTTTGCCACCGCTTCCAGAAGCTCATCATCGGTGGGCAGCAGGTCTGCAGGCACATTGCAGCCAACCGGTCGCAGCAGGGACACCGAGCTGACGCCCAAGGCGAAGGCGAAACCGAGGAGATCAGGCAGCCCAGGCAGGATCGGGCGCGTCAGCACCGCGCTCAGCGTGCACGTGGCCCCGCTCGAGCGGACCGCTCCGATCGCGCGCACCACGTCATCGACCCGTCCACCGGTCAGCCGCGCACAGAGCGCAGCATCGATCGTGTCGAGCGAAAGCTCGAAGTGCCCGACTCCCGCTCGCACGAGCCTGTCCGCGAGCGCTCGATCGAGAGCGCGCCCATGGGTGGACAGCCCGACCTTCACCTGACGCTTCGCCACTGCCGATGCGATCTCCAGCAGATGCTCGCTCAGGAGCGGCTCGCCCCCCATGAGCGTGATGCTCCGTGGCGCCGCGTCGTCGATCAGCTGATCGATGAGCTCCTTCAGCCGGCTCGTGGGCAGCTCGCCCTGCGGATAGCCGGCTGTGCTCTTCCAGGGTCCGTAGCAATAGGCGCACGACAGGTCACAGCGGTGCGTGAGCTCCAGCAAAAACGATGGGTGGCTCATCGCTCCAGATCGGCGAGCAGGGCCAGGAGCCAGGGGCGAGCCTTTGCGATCGTGTCTGCTGCCTTGTCGACCTGGGTCTTGAAGGCGACCAGCTCCTCGCTCTTGCCGCCGTCGGCCACGGCGCTGTCCACGCGCGCGGTGACCGCAGCCTGCAGCTCGGCGATGCTGTGGTAGTCCCGCATTCGCACAGGGAAGAACATGCGAGGCCCGAACGTCTGCAAGAGGCCCATGAGCTCGATCTCCTCGCGTATGGAGGCGAGGGCAGCTGTGGTGCTCTTGTCGTCGAGCTTTCCCTGCTTGCGAAGAAGCAGCAAGGCATCAATGCGCTTTTCGAGATCCAGAACCATGTCCGCCACCAGCATCTCGCTTTCCATCGGCGCCCGATGGGAGACCATGAGACGGAATCGAAGTCCGGAGAGGCTGTCGATGCGCGAGTCGGCCACGCGCAGAAGCACGTCGAGGGCGGCAGGCTCTGCGGTCAAGGCACGCATGGGGGCGCCGAGCGATTCCAGCTCGTCGCGAAGCGCGCGCGCCTTGTCGTGGGGCAGCGCTGTGCGCGGCGTGATCGAGATGTCAGGCGAGTCCGACGTTTCGTAGGCATCGAGCTGGCGCCACACGGTCTTGAAGCGTTTCCACTGGGCGCTGTCGAAGAGCGCTTGGGGCGTGGGCGGCTGAGCGACAGGGGCTGCTGCGTCCGGGGTTGGCGCCATGGCCGAGGGGCTGACCGCCGGCACTTCGACCGTGGGAGGGGGAGCGTCGCCAGGCGGCGCGGTGGGGCGCTGGTCGGTGCTTCGGCAGGCCGACAGCAATCCAAGAGCCAAAGGTGCTGTTCGCAGGAATCCCATGGTTGGAAGGTTGTGGCACGGAGTTCGTGGGGGGCGCAAGGCAGCGCGACGTGGTGCTTGGTTGAAGCAATCAGCGCGACGTTGTGCTTGATTGAAGCAGCCGGCTGAAAGCCGGGGGCTGATGCAAGTCAGCTGCGCGGTTAGCCAAGCCCCCATTCGGGGGCTGACAGTCCGACGCGGCGTCTACTGTGGAACGGGCGAGACATGGTAAGCGGGCCCGGTCTCGGTGGCGCACGGAGAGGACGGCTCGAGATGGAAGTGCTTGGGATTCTGGGTTGGAGGCGGGCCAAGGGCCAAAGGTCAAGGGCCAAGGGCCACGGGCCAAGGGCCAAGGGCCAAGGGCCAAGGGCCGAGGGTCGAGGGTCGAGGGTCGAGGGTCGAGGGATGAGGGATGAGGGATGAGGGATGAGGGATGAGGGATGAGTTCGACGGTTGTGGCATGGAGTTCGGTGGGGGGCGCAAGACTGCCCACGGATACCAGGGCTCGTTGGTGGCAGTTGAACCCAGCCGTGGCACATGCGCATTCGACGGGCATGCCGGCAGGCTCATGTGCGGGGACAGGGTCAGGACCGGCGATTGTGCAACCGCCTGGGGATGCGGCACGGTAGAGTGCGGGGTTGCTGGTCAGAGAATCCCGGAGGACCTGATGAAGAAGGCTTGGTGGATCGGAGCGTTGGCCTGCAGCTGCCTGCTTGTGAGCACGCCATCGAATGCTTGGGCGGTTGGAGAAGGCGATCCCGGGGCAGCACCTGTTTCACCGGCGCAAGCGCAGCCCGCTGCGCCGCCTGCAGCGCCACCGGCCGCGGCGCCAGGAGCCCCGCCTCCAGGGTATGCATACCCCCCACCTGCTCCCTTGCCCCCTCCTGCGGGTGGTGAGGAGAAGGAGGCGCTCAAGCACGTCTCCATCACCGCCAATCCGCTATCGATCATTGTCACCAGATACAGCCTCAACCTCGAGTACATGCTTGCCATGCATCACGGGCTGATCCTGGTTCCCAGCATCTGGAAGCTGTCTGCGTCCTTGAGCACGCCCTACGGCCCGAACGAGAGCCGATTCGACTACTACGGCGCAGAGCTCGGCTATCACTTCTACACCGGCGAACGGGGAGCCAATGGCTTCTTCGTCGGACCGTCGTTCGTATACATGAACGTGAAGGTCTCGGATACGACGTACTCGGCTCCAGGTGTGTCCACCGAAGTTTCTGCCTCATCGTCGATCTATGGTTTTGCAGTGGACTTCGGAGGGCAGCACGTGACCAAGGGGGGCTTCACCATCGGCGGCGGCGGCGGAGTCATGTGGGTCAAGGCTGCGTCGAAAATCAACGAGGTTGCCTCACCTACGATCACGGTAAGCGGTGTTATGCCGCGGTTCCTGTTCACGATCGGATACTCGTTCTAACGAGCCGGCTCGGTTCTTGTTGAATGCACTTCTTGAACTTCGCAGCGCCGGCTTCGGGAGACCTGGGGCGAGGCGCTTCAGCTCGAGATGGAAGTGCTTGGAATTCTGGGTCGGAGGAGGGCCAAGGGCCAAGGGCCGTGGGATAAGGGGATACGGGCAGAGGGGCGGGCAGGGCGGAGGGGCTTACAGATTCTTGTCCTTCGTCTCGTGCGTGATCTGGCTCGCAAGGTCGGCTGCGCGTCTAATTTCCTGAGGAAAAGGGCTCGGGGCTGAGTGTGAATGGGCGCAGCGCCTCCAGCAACTCCTGGCCTGACGCAAGCAACCCAGGCTCTGCATCGGTGCCCTCGACCAGTTGCAGAAGTCGTCGGGCCCGCAGCACGGCTTCATCGTGACCGGAGCGTCGGCACATGTCCGAGACTGCAGGGCCGTACATGGTCACCGAGCCCGGTTCGGGAACGGGATCGACTTCCATGGCGGTGACCTGGTCCACCTGGTTGCTGCGACCGATTCGCAACCGCACGCCCACGTGATTCGGCGCCGGGGCGTCAAGCGCACGCTTGATGCTCTGGATCTCGTACCGAACCTGCTCGCAAGTCCCGGTGTACTTCAGGATGGCAGAGACCAAGGACGCATTTACTGAAGACCAACGAATCAGCACCATGTCGAAGTAGCTTGCGCCTATCTCTGCCCTAAGCGCCGCTTTGAGTTGCATCCTCGACGGCTCGTCATTGGCCGACCGAAGGAACGCGGTCAGGGCGCCGGTCAGACTGCGCAACTCCGCCTGCGTCTTGCGGACCATTCCCGGCACTTCGGTGAGTCCACAGGACGGGCACCCGGTGTGCACGGTCTCCTGGCAGGCCACGCCCAACGCCAAGGCGAGGCAAACGAGACCTACCGCTGCGCATAGCTTCTTGTTCATGGTGTCCCCGCATCACAGGCAACCATGGCTCCCATGGTGCGCTACCCGCGCGCCGGGGTCCAGCCCCATGCGCCGGTGGTGCGATTCGATGCTCCACGGTCTTGACCGCGACGTCGTCGGTGGCGCGCACTTCGATCATGTCACCGATCTTGCCTGTGTAGTGCGACAGGTCGATCTCGTGGACCTCTGGTGTCCGATCATGCCGCCTACGCCGTAGAAACGGGACGGTTGCGTCCGCGCATCTATCCCTCGTGGACCGGCGGATTGCATCAGAGGGGCGAGGAGGGGTCAACCGGTTTTCCCGCAGCCGTCGGGCACTGATCTACTGGACAGTGTCAGGCCTCGGTTCGGTCGCGGGGGAGAAGCGTGGTACCCTGCGTTCATGGGCGATGGGAGCGATCGAAGCGCGAGCCGCAGCAGGCCGGGGCTGGTACCTTGCGCCCGTTGTCAGCGACACGCTCGCGTCGATGAACTCCGCTGTCCGTTCTGCGACGCGGAGCTGTCGCCTGAGGCGAGGAGCCACGCCTATCGGCAGCAGGTTGGACGCTTTTCGCTCGCCATTGCGGTGTCGCTGGCGCTCGCCGATTGCGCGGGCCACCCGTTGCCGAGCGGACCGTCGCCCTCGCCATCGTCGCCCAGCGAGGATCGGCGGGACGCGCAGGACGCGAGCAACACGGCGGATGCGCGGATGACCGACGCGCTGGACGCAGCGGCAGAGGCTATGACCTACTCGCCGAAACCTCCCATGCACTCGATCTACACCGGAGTGGCTTACCGGTGCGACCGGATCCACCAGCACGTTGACTTCGAGTTGCACACGACGACGATTCTGCCTCAGGACCGAAAGGTCATAGAAGTGATAGCTCAGGTGCTCAAGGACCGATCGCGGAACGTACGAACCATCGAGGTGACAGGACACGTGCACTGGGCAGAGGGCAAATCGAAGGGGTGGCTGGCCGCTGCTCGCGCGGCAAAGGTGAGAAGCGCGCTTCTGAAGCTGGGGGTCGAGCCGGCGCGAGTTCGGGTCGGCAAGGCAGAGGACCCTGCCGATGCAGGGAGTCCCCCCGCCGCGGTGACGATCGAGAGTGTGGAGTTCGATGATCCCCACTGTGCCGGGTGAGCGGCTACCTCGCCGCCCGCGTCTCCACCAGGAACATCGCCATGGCGCCAGCGAGGTCGAGCGCGAGGGCTGCATGCCGGGCAGCGGGTTTCGCGACGCAGGCGCAGGTGCTCTCGCCGGGGATCATGTCTTCTCGCACTGCACCGTGTTCGGCCCCACTACCTTGCAGAAGCCCCAGTTCGGGCAGACCAGAGGACAGAAGCACTTCGACGTGAGATCGCCGGCGCATTCGTTCGGAACCGGGACGCAGTGCAGATCGTCGTTCGAGGAGAAGTGATTGACGCACAGGTCAGACTTGTCGCAGGCCTCACACTGCGGCACGTTGACGCAGTCCGCGGCCTGGACGCAGCCTCCCCAGCAGCCGTTGATCACTGGTGCAATTGCCCAGGGGCCGCAGTCCGGCGGCGGCTCGTTGCAGGTCGCGTGCGTTGGATTGCAGTCGAATCCAACGATGCACCGTCCGACCTTGCACTCGAGCTTGTGCCCGGAGGGGAGTCCCAAGGCCATGCAAGCATTCTTGGAGCAGGTCGGGGGACACTTGGGGGTCGCGGGCTCGTCGGGCCCGTACGCAGTGCACGAGCAGCAGTCGTTGAACAGCTTGCACACGGACGGGTCGGCTTCCGAGCATTGGACGAACGGATCGTCGACCGCGCCGGCGCTGCCGCCGGTGGTGCTTCCCCCTGTCGTGGTGCCACCTGTCGACGTGCCGCCTTTTGCGACAGAATCTGGCGCTGCGTCAGCGCCGCCAGCGCCCCATGGCGAAGTATCGGCGTCGACCGTCACCTTCCCCCCACAGGTCCAGGCCCCTGCGAGCAGAATCGGAATCAGCGGCAACCACCTCATACAACCGAGCATATCGGACCAGCGACACGCAGGGCAACGGCGACCCTCACCCCTTCGTCCACCCGGGCTTGAACCTCTCCACCGCTGCGTCCACAGCATCGACCACGAACTCCACCAGGTTGTGTTGAGATGAAACGCTCCGGCGGCTGACCCCGCTTGACCTCGAGCGCGCCGCTGTTGTGTCGCGGAAAGCTCCGAGCGTGCGCCACGCCTTGGACTTCGTGCCGAAGAACTTGTCATCGAGCACTTCTTCCAGACGTTCACCTTCACCTCACGCCCCCGCTCACCGCGCTTGTTCGTCGGAACGACCGCTGCCGGCTTCCCCTCCTCGTCCGTGACCCGGAGCTTGAAGTCGTCGTAGCGGAAGCGGTCCATGTCGGTCACTGGCGTGGGGTAGTTGTGCACGCCTCCCCCTTTGGGCACCGCACCCGTGTGCAGGCACTGCGGCAGCGGCACGCTCGCATCGCAGACCACCAGGTTCCGAACAAGGAACTACCCCGCCGAACGCCTCCTGGTCCCAGCCCCACCTCACGGCAGCTTCACCCTCACCGGCTTGGCGCGCTCCTCGCGGGTTCCGTCACCCAGCTGCCCATCCTCATTCCAGCCCCAACACCAGATGTCCCCGGCCTGGGTCAACGCGCATGCGTGACCGAAGCCCGACGACACGCGCACCGCGTCGGTGACGCCATCGACGATCGACGGCACGTCGCTCTTCTCACGCTTCCCGCCACCGAGCTGTCCGTCGTGGCCGCTCCCCCAGCAAGCGACATGACCGGAACGAAGCAGAGCGCACGTGTGATACGCGCCGCCAGCGATCGCGCTGGCCGGAGGTAGGTCGCGAACCTCCACCGGCAAGGCGCAAGATTTAGGTTCGTCAGAGCACCCGGGTTGCAGGTCTGCCACCCCGAGCTCGTGCTGGTAGTTCCCGCCCCAGCACTTTACCACCCCGCTGCCCAGCAACGCGCAGGTGTGAGATTCGCCCGCCGATATCTGCACGACCCCTTCAAGCCCGATGACCTCCGATGCCGGAGTGTAGGACAGCAGCTCCTCGGTGCGCTTGCCGTTCCCAAGGGTCCCCAGCCGATTGTTTCCCCAGCACGTCACGGTGTGTGTCGGGAGCAGAGCGCACCCGAATCCAGAGCCGACGCTGATCTCGAGTCCCCCCCTGGGTTCAGGCAACAGCAGTGCCACTCCCAGCGGCCTACCCCGGGGTCGTGCCGGATGCATGGCCATGAGCGCTGGCCCCCAGCAGGAGACTTCCCCAAGCCTCGAGAGCGCACAACGAGCACCCAGATTCGTCGCGATCTGCTTGGAGGCAGGCAGCTCCCCGATCGGTCTCGGCACAGCCTGCCCAATGAGGATGCCCAGCTCGACAACCTCCCCTGTGCTTCGCAGCGCAACGATTCCGTCAATCGAGGTGTGGACGTCGACGATCCCCTCCAGCCCTTCCACGCGGCGGGGGGTGAGGATGTGCCGCTTCTCACGCTTGGGGCGGGGACTGCCACCACAAGGAGCATCCTTGTCGCCCACGGCGGGCAGCCCGGCAACCTGATCCTCTCCCCAGCACAGCACGTGACCGGATGCCTGAAGTGCACAGGTGCTCTTATGTCCGGCAGAGACGCCGACCACTCGATCCACGACCGGCGGCGACCTTACTGGGCTCACGCTACTGCCACGAGGGACCGCGCGCCCTCCGCAGCCCAGGGACAGTGTTGCGCCGAGGACGATGGCTTGCAGGCGCATTGGCATCTTCATGGCGGAGAGCCCAAGCATACACCCTTCCTCGATCGAAGGCGCCTCACGAGCCTTGACCGCCCCCCTGGCCATTCTACGCCCCAAGCACCGGCGCGTGAGGTGCGCCGCAGAGGGAGAACGCACTATGGCGATAGTCACGGGCAATGTGCTGCTGCATGGGGCCAGCGGCCAGATCGGCAAACAGATTGTCGTCCGTCAGACAGACCAGGGGGTGATCGTGGGCGCTCTGGCGGACAAGAGCCTGTAGGTTCCCGCCGCAAGATCAAGAGCCCCCAAGCGAGCGCCTCGTCGGACCGTCAGCCCCCGAAGGGAGCTTGGCTAACCGCGCAGCTGACTTGCATCAGCCCCCGGCTTCAGCCGGCTGTTTCAACGTTGCTCAGCGAGCCCTCTGCTTCGGAACTCACGGCGCCAGTCCCACCTTCCAGACGGTGTCCGCCTCGACCCAGTAGAGCGCGTAGTCGTCGACGGCGAAGCGGAAGCGCAAGCGGTCAATGGCCTTGCCCAGGACTTGCCTCGGCTTCCCTCCGTCTTCGGGCAGCTCGTAGACCCCGTCGTCGAGGTCGAAGTACACCCGGTCGTTGTGTGCCACAAACCATGCGCGGAACGGGTCAAGCAGAACGGATCGCTCGCCGCCGGTCCTGGGGATCGACACGAGAAACGGGGCAGGGCCGGGATCCATGTCTGGGCACTCCGCCCACATCACATGGCGCGCCGTGGCAACGAGCGAACCTTCGCAAGGGCGACCGTCTGCGATCTTCACGGAGTCGCCGCCCGCGATCGGGGTGCGCACGATCCCGTCATGAAACTGGTAGAGGTACTCATCGTCCGCTGCCAGAGCAACCCATCCGGACGTAGCGGTCTCTCGGCTGTCGATCTCCCCCCCGGCTCTCGACATCGATTCCAGAAGGTACTTGGGCCGATCCTCAAGTCCGATCCAGAACAACCTCGTCGAGTTGAGCGCCAGGATGTCAGGTCTCACCTGGGGAACAACGAACGGTTGCGCCTCCACATCGGGGGACGCAACCCAGATGCCGTGAAGATCATCGGGCTTGGGTCCGCCATGCGGGAACCAGAAGACAGCCGAATCATCCGCGACCACGAGCAACTCATAGGGAGTTGTCAGGCTCTGGATGAGCTTGACTTCCCCCCCGCACTTGCCAACGCGCAGAACTTCCACCGCGTTATTGCCCTGGCTACGGGTTAGATAGATGTTGCGCGCGTCGACGGCGATAACCCCTGACCCGGAAGAGCCGCCGTCCCCGGTGGCGGGGAGGTGCGCGACCGAGACCGGCGTGCAGATCCCGTCGTGACACGAGTCGCCCAAGCACACCGGGTCTGGCCCGGTCCCGGCCTGGGTCGAGGTCACAGCGCGCCCTCCGCAGCCCAGGGACAGTGTTGCGCCGAGGACGATGGCTTGCAGGCGCATTGGTTTCTTCATGGCGGAGAGCCCAAGCATACACCCCATGCCCACCCAAGCGAGCGCCTCGTCGGACCGTCAGCCCCCGAAGGGGGCTTGGCTAACCGCGCAGCTGACTTGCATCAGCCCCCGGCTTCAGCCGGCTGCTTCAACCAAGGACAACGTCGCGCTGATCGCATCCGGCGGGTCGCGTTGGATCTGCCCGGCGATTCCTCTACGCACTTCGGCTGCGCGGTACTACCGTGTATCCATGCGGAAGATGGTCCCTCTGATTCTCGCGCTCCTGGCATGCAGCTGCTCACGAGAGGAACCTCGCAACGTGGTCGTGCGCCCCGAAGGATCTGCCGGGCTGGTCCATCGAACTCGCGGCAGCGTGCGCGGCGGCTTTGAGCTCGCTTCGTCGCCTGTGGTCTCCGGCGCGCCGATCCTCGTGCGCTTCTGGGTCGAGAACACCGGCTCCTCGCCCATTCGTTTCCGGCAGGGAGGGGACTGGTACCAGAAGGGACCCTTGCACTTCACCTGGTTGGTGTCCGATGCTTCGGGCAAGGTGGAATGCGACCTGCGCGCCAGGCCTGAGCCGATGTCGGGCGGTGGCCATTCGATCGACAAGACCCTTGCTCCTGGGCAGCGCGACGAGCAGTGGCTCGCTCCGCAAACCGGTTGTGACGCGCTGCTCGCGCCGGGGCGGCACCGTTTGCGGGGTGTGCGCATCCTCGCGGATGAAACGCATGAGCCTGACGAGTGCCGGGCGATTCTGGTTCCGGACACGACCGTGAGCCCGCCTGATGATCGCGGGGTCAAGGAGTCGCCTGCCTGCCTCGCCTGGCTGCTCGCAGCGCCTGCGATTGCGAGCGAATTCGAGGTGGAAGTCCTGCGCTACGAAGCGGGCGCGGTTCGAGCAGCGATCACGAGCGAGATGGCGGTGGACGGAGGCGAGGGAAGGATGGGGGCGCTCGGGCAGTACGCGATGTGGCTGGCATTCCGGTTGGGCCGTGAGCCGGAGTGGGGCGCGAACCCTGCAACACAGCTTCAACGCCTTGCGGCAGCTCTGCCGGCAGCGCTTCCGGCGCGGTGAGCATGCGCAATAGATCAGAATCGGAGACGAGGATGACACTTACTTGTTGGCGGATGCCGGCGATTGTCCTGGCTTTGACCGTGACCGGGGCCACGGTTGGCTGTGGAAATAGCTCAACAGCAACCGACGGGCCTGCCGCAGGTGGCACGGGCGGCACCGGTGGCACGGGTGGCACTGCGGGCAGCGCGGGCACAGGCGGCACCGCAGGTACCGGTGGGAAGGGTGGCACAGCAGGCAGCGCGGGCACGGGCGGCACGGGTGGGACGGGTGGCACTGCGGGCAGCGCAGGCACAGGCGGCACTGCAGGCACCGGTGGGACGGGTGGCACTGCGGGCAGCGCAGGCACAGGCGGCACTGCAGGCACCGGTGGCACGGGCGGCACTGCGGGCAGCGCAGGTGGTCCCAGCTGCAAGTCACTGGCGGCCAAGTGCGGGCCGGTTGGCACAGCGAGCTGCTGCGAGTCGGCTGTGGTGCCGGAGGGGACGTTCTACCGAAGCTTTGACGGCGTGACCTATACGGACAACTCGAACCCTGCAACGGTGAGCGCGTTCGGATTGGATACCTACGAGATCACCGTGGGGCGGTTCAGGGCATTCGTGGCGGAGGGCGGCGGCACGCAAGCGAAACCGCCTGCAGCAGGGAGCGGAGCGAATCCGAAGCTGGCGGCAAGTGGGTGGGATGCGGCGTGGAACGCGAGCCTCTCCGCTGACACGGCCGCGCTCAAGGCTGCGGTGAAGTGCAATGCCAAGTTCCAGACCTGGACCGATACCGCTGGGAACAACGAGCAACGGCCGATCAACTGCGTCAACTGGTTCGAGGCCTTCGCGTTCTGCATCTGGGACGGCGGACGGCTGCCCACAGAAGCGGAGTGGAACTACGCGGCCTCTGGAGGAAGCGAACAACGAGTGTATCCGTGGTCGAGCCCGCCTTCGTCGACGACGATCGACGAGGCGTATGCGAGCTACCTGGTTGACGCGAACAAGCTTTGCTTTGGGGATGGGGTGGCGGGGTGCACACTCGCTGATCTCATTTTCGCGGGAACGAAGCCGCAGGGCAACGGACGCTGGGGTCACGCGGACCTGGAGGGGAACGTGCAGGAGTGGACGTTGGACTGGTTCGCGACCTACCCCACTCCGTGCAGTGACTGCGCAAACCTGGCTGCTGGCTCCTACCGGGTGGTCCGAGGCGGATGCTTTGACGACATCCCGTCGGACCTGCTGTCGTCGCACCGCTTCAACTACTTCAGCCCGTCGTACCGCGACAACGGCCTTGGTGCGCGCTGCGCAAGGACCCCATAGGGCACCGATTCCCAGTCAACGCCTCGCTGCTTCATGATCCCCGATCCACCTGACCCATTGCCGCCAGCACGTTGCGACTGCTAACCGCGCGCCTGAGATCATGCTAGATTTCGCGCGATGAACGACTCCTCACCCGGGGGCTTTGACACAGCGGCCACAGTCGCTCGCCCGAGGTATGACGCGACCACGGTTCCGGACACCACGTTCGTGATCAGCGTGATCGAAGGGCCGGACTCTGGGCTCACCTTCACCATCGACGCAGCTCGCCCGTCGAGCGTGCTGATCGGCCAGGGCCCGGCCTGCGAAATCCGTCTGTCGGATCGAGAGGTGTCGCGACGCCATGCGTCTCTCGAAGTGATCGGACGTCGTCTGCGCATTCTCGATCTCGCGTCGACCAACGGGACCTACGTGGACGGCCTCGGGGTGAACGACGGCTGGCTGGTGGGCGACGAGCTGGTGCGCGTGGGGCGCACGGCCTTGCGGGTAGAAGCAGGAGCTTCGGCAGCAGCGCCGACGGTGACCGGGGAAGGCGCTTTTGGGAAGGTCGTGGGCGCGAGCCTCGAGATGCGGCGCCTGTACACGCTGTGCGAGCGCATGGCTGCCTCGGATGTCCCGGTGATCATCGAAGGCGAGACCGGAACCGGCAAGGAAGTGCTCGCCGAAGCGCTGCACGAGCAGGGTCCCCGCGCACAGGGGCCGTTCGTGGTGTTCGACTGCACCGCGGTTCCGCCGAACCTGCTCGAGGCCGAGCTGTTCGGTCACGAGCGCGGTGCGTTCACAGGCGCAGTCGGCGCACGCAAGGGCGTGTTCGAGCAGGCCCATGGTGGAACCCTTCTCATCGACGAGATCGGGGACCTGGACCTGAACCTGCAGCCCAAGCTCCTGCGCGCGATCGAGCGCTGCGAGGTGCGCAGGATCGGCGGCGATCGTCCCATCAAGGTCGATGTGCGACTCATCGCAGCCACGCGCCGGGACCTGGACAAGGCGGTGCAGGCTGGCCGGTTCCGCGACGATCTGTTCCACCGGCTGGCGGTCGGACGCGTGGAGCTTCCGCCGCTTCGCAAGAGGCAAGGGGATGTGCCGGTGCTGGTGCGGCACTTCTGCAAGCAGCTCGGCGCTGCGCGCAGCCAGGTCCCGGACGACGTCGTGGTGGGGTGGGAAGAGTACGCATGGCCGGGCAACGTCCGTGAGCTTCGCAACGCCGTGGCGAGGTATCTGGCCCTGGGCGAAGCTAGCCACCTGCAACGTGCCACTGTGCTCGAGCCGGTCGATCCGGAACCCTTCCCCGCGTCCGAAGCCGCACAAGCCCCGGCCGGGGATCTGATCGAGCAGGTGATCGCGCAGGCGCTTCCCTTGCCGGTCGCGCGGCAACGGGTCGTGGAGGAGTTCGAGCGTCGCTACATCGAGCGCGTGCTCGCGGAGCACGGCGGCAACGTTGCCAGAGCAGCGAACGCATCAGGCATTGCGCGTCGCTACTTCCAGATCCTCAAGGCGCGCAAACGCACATGAGAGGCTCGACACAGCGCCCGATTCTGCCGGCCGTGGTGGCGGCGGCCCTGCTGTCGCTACAGATGGCGGCCTGCATATTCACGCTCGAGCCACCGATCGATCTGCAGGCGCAAGGGGGAAGCTCGGGCACAGGCGGCGTGTCGATCGACTCGGGAGCAAGCGCGGGACAGGCTGGCGCCGATGCGGATGCGGACTCCGTCGCCGACGCCGCATACTGCACGCCCAATGCGAAGCGATGCGATGGTGGGCAACCGCAGCTCTGCTCGCAGGCGCAGACCTGGGTGGATCAGGGCCCGTGCACGGGCGGAACGACTTGCATCCAGGGGGACTGCGTACCCCAGAACCCGAGCTGCGACGGTCTTCCTGCAGCGTGCGGACCTGCCGGCAAGAGCCACTGCTGCGCATCAGCGGCGGTGGTTGGAGGGAGCTACCAACGCTCGTACGACGCCGTAACCTACACGGACGGAAGCTTTCCCGCCGACGTGGCGGACTTCAGGCTCGATACGTACGAAGTGACCGTGGGGCGGTTTCGCAAGTTCATGGCAGGGTGGCCTGGCAACAAGCCGCAGGCAGGGGCAGGAGCGCACCCGTTGGTCGCGGCGAGCGGCTGGGACAGCGCGTGGGATGGGAAGCTGTCCGACCAGGCCACGCTGCTGGCAGCGCTCAAGTGCGACACGACCTACGAGACCTGGACGAACACGCCCGGAGACAACGAAACGCGTCCGATCAACTGCATCACCTGGTACGAGGCATTCGCCTTTTGCGCCTGGGACAAGGGGCGTCTGCCCACGGAAGCGGAGTGGAACTACGCCGCAGCAGGGGGCGCAGAGCAACGTGTCTATCCCTGGTCCGAGCCTTCCACGAGCACCGCGATCGATCCGCAGCACGCGAGCTACTTCGTAGACGCGACCGACATGTGCATGGGGGACGGCACCCCAGGCTGCACCGTGGCAGATTTGATCTTTGTAGGGGCCAAGCAACCGGGGCAGGGGAAGTGGGGGCACGCGGATCTGGCGGGCAATGTCATGGAGTGGGTGCTGGACTTCTACAAGCCCGGCTACAAGATGCCTTGCAACAACTGCGCAGAGCTCGTTGCCACGGGCGAACGGGTGCTGCGCGGTGGAAGCTACGTGCAAGAGCCTCCGAACGTGCTCACGTCGTTCCGATTCTCCGGGACCTCTGAGCTTCGGCGGTACTACTACGGTATCCGCTGCGCGAGGGCGCTGTAGTCAGTACCGCCCCAGGATCTTCCGGATCGTTCGGTGGATTGCGTGCGGCGAAAAGCCCGTGGTCAGGTACTGCACCGCACAGGTTCCGGTGCACACCTCGATCCCTTTTTCGCGCGCCAGCGACAATGCCTCGGGCGTGTCGCGGTTCATGTGGATCCACACGCGCTTGATTCCCGCGGCCGCGGCCTGCTCCACCCACGATCGGGTCTCTTCCCTGGGCACTTCGATCACCAACCCGTCGACCGGCTCGCCAAGCTCCGCCAGGCTGTGCAGAGCCTTGTCTCCTTCGATGGTGTCTGCCTCCGGGTCGATGGGCACCACGCGCTTTCCGCGATCCTTGAGGGCGCGATAGGTGAGCAGCGGATAGCGCGCCCGCGCCGTGTGGCCCACAACCGCGTAGCTCGGATGTCCCCAGAACGCTTCGTGCTTGGATACCATGATGATCGGCTTGGTAGCCGGGCGTCAGCGAAGGCGCAAGTACACGTCCACCACGGCGCCTGCCCGCACGTTGCCGTCGCGATCGGCCCACCGGAACTCGGCGCGCTCGCGCTCGCAGTTGCCACGTCCATCGCAGCGGGTCGCGATCGACCAGGTCAACGAGATTCCGAGCAACCCCGCTTCCGCGGCTGGCCGCAGCTCCTCGCGCTGGGAGAAACCGTCGCCGTTCGCATCCGCCCATACCAGCAGACGGCTCCAGTCCGGGTCGCTGCTGTCCACGAATCCGTCGCGGTTGGCGTCGAGCTGCGCAAGGGCCTCGAACCCGTTTCGCGCAGCCCGATCGCCCGATCGCGGCGAGCTCGTGCCGAACAGCTCGGTGCCGTTGTCGATCGAGCCGTTGCCGTCGCGATCGATGGCGAGCCAGGGCGTGGCTACGGATGGCCATTCTACGGGAACGGCCTTGGCTGAGCCTGCGGAGAGATCGAATGCATGCGAAGCGGTCTGGAAGGCGACCGGCACGAGAGGATCGAACGCGAGCACGAGCGGGGTGGTGCAGCTCCAGAACACGCCGTTGGAGTCTGTGCACACGAAGGCCGGGTAGCTGCCGGAGTAGTTTTCCACAAAGCTCGTGGTGCCGTTGCAGTGCGAGGCGACCCAGTCGCGCAGGTAGTTGTCCCAGATGTCGGGGTACGCGTCATTTCGACGATTGCACCACGCCCAGAAGCGCGCGTCGGAGCAGCCGTTCTGGTTGTCCGAAGGGGCGCATCTGTCGCCATGGCCGTCATCGTCGTTGCATCCGTTGCCCTCGTCCGGCTCGCACGGGTGCGTGCATCCCTCGTCGACCTGCCCGTCGCAGTTGTCATCCACGCCGTTGCCGCACGTCTCGTTGGAGCCGCAACAGGAGTTGTTGTTGCAGGGCTTTCCGCCGGGGCACGAGCCGCAGTCGAGCGTCTTGCCGCATCCGTCCGCGATGTTGCCGCACGTGGCCCCAGCCTGCGCGCAGGTCGTTGGCGTGCACGTGCACACGTTCTGCGTGCAGGTCATGCCAGGATCGCACGTGCCGCAATCGAGCGTCTTGCCGCATCCGTTGGCGAGGTTGCCGCAGTTGGCACCGGCCTGGGCGCAGGTGATCGCGGTGCAGTCGCAGACGTTGTTCTCGCACGCATGGCCCGGCTTGCAGGTGCCGCAGCTCAGCACGTGACCGCAGCCATCCGCGATGTCGCCGCAGGTGGCCCCGGCCTTGTCGCAGGTCGTGGGCGTACAGGTGCCGGTTCCGCACTGGCTCGGGGCAAGCGCGCCGCAGGTCTGGTCTGCCCGGCACTGCGAGCAATGAAGCTTGCCGCCACAGCCGTCCGGGTACTCTCCACAGGGATTGCCGAGCCGTTCGCAGGTCTTGGGTGTGCAGGGTGCTACGGTCTTGGGGCCGGGAGGCAGGGTGCTGGTGGATGGCGCAGCGTCAGCCTGCGTCATGTAGGGTCCGTGCTGCTGCGCGGTTGCCGACGCATCAGGGTCGAAGGTGCATCCGGTCAGCGCGAGCGCGGATGCCGCACCAAGTGCGCATGCGAGAGCTGCCGTTCGTACGGGGCAAGAACCTTCACGGGCGACGTGCCGAGCGCTCATCGCGGCCTCCACCAAAAGAGCAAATGCGATCCAATCTAAGATACAGCAATCCGAGGGTTCATCAACTGGCGCAGCTTGCCTACATCGTGTGCAAACCCGTGGCGGCCCGCTCCCTTACGGTCGCGGCTCCATGTGGTGCGGCTCCATGCTCAATGGGCTGCGCCCATGCGCAGGTAGATGTCGATCGTCGTGCCGCGCACCAGACCAGCGCCGTTGTTCCAGAAGAACGACGATCGCTCCCTCTCGCAATTGCCATTCGAATCGCAACGGGCCTGGACCTGGTTGTCGAGGCTGATCGCCACCAGCCCGAGCTCGCCCACAGCCGTCAGCTCTCCAGGCTGCGAGATTCCGTCGTTGTTCCGATCGCTCCATGCGACCAGCTTGCACCACGAGCCGTCCTGGCTGTCGATCACCCCGTCCGCGTTGTCGTCGAGCTCGGCCAGCGCCTCGAAGCCGTTGCGCGCCCTGGCCCCACTCGCCAGACGCGTCGATGAGCCGAACAGCTCCGATCCATCGTCAATCCTGCCGTTTCCATCGCGGTCCATGGCCAGCCATGGCGTTGCCGCGGTCGGCCAGTGCGTCGCAGAGACATCGGCTCGGCCAGCCATCAGCTCGAAGCTGTGTCCGCTCCGCTCATACTGAACCGCGCTCCCGTCAAAGGACAGCACCAGCGGCGTGCTGCATTCCCAGGTTCGCCCCTTGGAATCATGGCAGATGAACGTCGGGTAGCCGTCGTTGTTCGGATCTTCGAGGGTCACCTCGCCGTCACAGCGCGCCACGACCCACGCCCTGAGATAGTTGTCCCAGATGTCGGGATACGCGTCGTTTCGGCGGTTGCACCAGGCCCAGAACTTCTCGGGCGAGCAGCCGTTCTCGTTGTCCGAGGGATCGCAACGGTCGCCATGGCCGTCGTCGCCGTTGCAGTTGTGCCCGTCGGTCTCTTCGCACGTCAGCTCGCACCCCTGGTCGATTGCGCCGTCGCAGTCGTCGTCGCAGTAGTTGCCGCACGTTTCCTGGGACCCGCAGGTGTCAGGACAGCTCGGCGTGGAGCCGGCCCAGCCGCCGTTGCCACTGAATCCGCCCGTACCGGCGCTGCCGCCAGTGCCGCCAGTTCCCGCAGAGCCGCCCGTGGAGCTTCCGCCTGAGCCCGCGTGCGTGGGGTCTCCCGCAGCGCCGGCGTTGCCAGCCTCGCCAGCAGCTCCGCCCGTGAACTTCTTCGAGTTCGACTGAGCCTTGGAGTAGTCCGCCCCTGGTTCCTCCATCCCCATGGCGCATCCTGCCACTGGCAGCAGGCAAACGAGCGCGGCAGCGGTCTGAAGAATGCTGCAGGTCTTGCGGATGTCGAAGCTGCGAGTTGAGCGGGTCATGTTGGCCTCCTGCAGACAGCCAGTGCAACGGCCGGTCCATCCCACACGGGTCGCCGCTGTCCGTGGGGGTGGGGACGGGTGCACATGGACGGTCCTAGTTTTCAGAGGGCTGGGAGCGGGCGCCGGGACAGCCCTCGCCGTGGTGCGATCGAATGGATCGCCCCCCGCGATCGCCGGGATCGCGGCTCACGCGATCCAATCGATCACGCACCTATCCGCGCGATCCCCTGGCCGTTGTGGGATGGTAGATTGCCCCTGGACGCTCACCGCATGACGCAAGGTCTCACCCCGGACAACGCACCGAGCCACCCCAAGGCCGTGGGCCGCTACGAAGTGCTGCTCCCGATCGCGAGCGGGGGAATGGCGATGGTGTACCTTGCCCGGAGCTTGGGGGCTGGGGGATTCGAGCGCGAGGTTGCTCTCAAGCTCACCCACGCGCACCTGCGGGACAATCGCGAGTTCGCCATGGACCTCATCGAAGAGGCCAAGCTGTCGGTGCGCATCCGCCATCCGAACGTGGTCTCCGTGCTCGATGCTGGGGAGGACCCGAACGGCCTGTACCTGGTGATGGACTACGTGGAGGGCGACACCCTGTCCTCGTTGTGGCGCAAGGCGGCAGAGCGCGGGGAGCGCTTCCCTGCGCGCGTCGGACTCAGGATTCTGGTCGATGTGCTCACAGGGTTGCATGCAGCCCACGAGCTGCGCGACGACGCTGGGCGTCCCGTGGGGCTGGTGCACCGCGACTTCTCGCCGCAAAACATCCTGGTCGGCGTGGATGGCAATGCGCGTCTGAGCGACTTCGGCATCGCCAAGGCTGCCACCCGTCTCGGCAACACCACCACCGGCGTGGTCAAAGGCAAGCTCGGCTATCTGTCGCCTGAGCAGGCGCGCGGGCTGCCGCTCGATCGACGCTCCGACATATGGGCGGCCGGGGTTGTGGCTTGGGAGACCGTGGCAGGCCAGCGGCTCTACGACACCGAGAACGAAGCTGCCACGATCCTGCGCATCGTGTCCGAGCGCCCGCCATCGCTGCGCTCGGTCGACGTCGACACGCCCGAGGAGCTGGATCAGGCGATCGCCAAGGCGCTCGCCACGGATCGCCAGCAACGATGCGCGACAGCCATGGCGCTTTCGCGGCAGATCGCCTCTGCAGCGCAGGCACACGGGATGCTCGCAGATGTAGAGGAGGTCGCTCGCTACGTCGAAGATCTGATCGCTGCCAAGCTCGAACGCAGGCGCGCAAGGATCCGTCAGGTTCTGGCGTCGCGCGCATCGGATGATGCAGCCGAGAGCTCCAAGGCCGAAGCCGCTGTGCCGTTGGTCGCAGAGGTGTCGAGCCCGTCGGTTGCTTCGCTCCCGCAAGTGGAGCCGTCGCCTGCGGCGCGCCGTCTAGTCTGGTATGTGGCCGGCGGCGCGATCGCTGCGATCGGGGTTCTTGCCCTGGCATTTCGGCTCGCGGGCGCGTCGCGCGATCCTGCTTCCAGCGCCGGAACGACCTCCACGGCTGCGACCTCGAGCAGCGCGTCGCCGTCAGCGCCCCCCGCGGATTCGTCAGCGCCCCCAGCGCCTGCGGGATTCGAGTTCATCACCATCTCGGCCGACGTCCCGATTCGATCGCTGGTCGTGGACGGTCGCGAGGTTCCGGTCTCGCCCCCGTCCAGGACGCTCAGCGTGCAGGTTGCCGCTGATCAGCTTTCCAAGGGCGTGTCGGTCGATGCGGTGGCTTCGGATGGGCGGATGGCGCGCGTGATCGGCGAAGCTGGCCAGCACGCGTTGTCGCTTCGCTTTTCCGCGGCGCGTGGGGGTGGAGCCGCGACCCCGGGTGCAGCGACAGGATCGGGCAAGCTACCTTTTGCACCCAATCCCTACTCGACCGTGGCACGATGAGAGCTCAGACCGCTGCCCATGGTGTGGAAGAACCGTAGCGAGATGACTGGCAGAGCGACGAGACGATGTCTCTTGCTCGCGCTGCTCGCCATCGGCCTGGCCGCACGAGGCGCTGGGGCAGCAGGCACATCCGCGCAGGCTGCGCGCGAGTTCGACCGAGCATCGGCAGCAGCAGCACGAGGCGACTACCTGGACGCAGCAGCGGGGTTCATGCGCGCCTACAAGCTGGCGCCGCACGCAGCGCCCCTGTACAACGCTGCGCTGGCGTGGGAGGCGGCTGGCGATCGACCTCGCGCAGCGGACGGCTACGCGACAGCCCTCGAGATGGGGGGGCTTGGGGAGGGGCAGGCCCGCGACGCGAGCAAGAGGCTCGATGCGCTCGAGCGAACGCTCGGCCGTATCGACGTGGTCGGGCCGGCGGGCACCAAGGTCTCGGTTGCACACGCAGATCGGGTGGACACGCCTGCTCACATCCACCTGGAGAAGGGCGAGCACACGCTGCGAGCCTGGTTGCCCGACGGCCGGACCGAGCTCAAGCAGCTCGCGGTGGCAATCGGCACGATGCAGGTGACGCTCGATCGCGAGCCGCGTGCGGACGCGGCTCCGGCTCCGAGCCGATCTGCGGACGGCCCTTCGCAGGCCACGGCTGAGCCGGGTTCGCTGCGCGCGGTGGGGTGGGCAGCGCTCGGAGTGGGCGTGGTGGCCGGAGGCGTGACAGCCTACCTGGGCGTGCAGGCGCTCGGAGCGCGCAACGACTACTACGACTCCGGGCGGACCGATCGCGATGCCTACGATCGGGCGGGCTCCTATCGAACCTGGACCAACGTGGCCCTGGCGACGTCGCTCGTGATGGCAGGCACAGGCGTGGTGATCCTCCTTAAATCTCCCGCACGCCCGACAGATGGGCGCGCGACGAGCAGCGAGTCCGCTCGCATGTGGTTGGGCGGCGGACCGGGGTCGGTAGTGCTGGGCGGCAGGTTTTAAGCTGTCCCGCATTCCGGATCGGCTAGCTTTTTCTGGGAAGGTGACGTCCCCATGATCATTCGCACCAGGTACCTGCTTGCGTGGACTTCGATCGCCGTGCTCGTCGGATGGGCGGTCGGCTGTGGCTCGGACAGCGAAGACCCGGTGGCCGCGGCTGGCAATGGCGGGTCAGGCGGCTCGGAAGATGCCAGCACCGACGTTCTGGCCGAGGCGGGCGATGATCTGCCTGCGCCGATCTGCAACCAGGGCGCGCGCTGGACTGCAGGCACCAAGGCATTTGTCGAATCGACCAAGGCCTGGGGGCTCGACCAGCCCTTGATCGACGGCACGCGGCTGGCAGCGGTCGACTATGACGGTGACGGGTGGCCGGACCTGATGGTGCGTCAAGCAGCGTCGATCGCCGACAACTTCGCGGACGGGGGAGTGCGCACGACCTGGCTGCTGCGCAACACGGGCAAGAAGGGATTCGAGGACACCACGGAGTCGTCGGGGCTTCGCAAGAACCGAACCGAGACCGACGCGACCAAGGGACGCCCCGGGCAGGTGATCGCGTTCGGCGACGTGGACAACGACGGCGATCTCGATGCGTTCACGGGCGCAGCATACGATGCGAAGAACCCCACGCCAGAGACGAGCGAGCTGATGCTCAACAAGGGCGACGGCACGTTCGAGCTCGGGCCTGCGGACAGCCCGCTGCGTGCGCCGCCTGATCCGGAAGTCTCGCAGCCTGCGTCAGCGTCGTGGGTGGACTTTGATCGGGACGGCAACCTCGACATCTGGATTCCGCAGACCGCGGACAACGGAAGCCCCCAGCAGGATCGGCTCTACAAGGGTGACGGCAAGGGCGGGTTCGTGGACGTGACGATCGAGCGCGGGCTCGAGACGCTTCAGTGGCTCACGTCGACCTCCGTGAGCGACATGAACGACGGCAAAGGGCACACGTACACCTGGTCGGGCGCGGCCTGCGATCTGAACAACGACGGCGACCCCGAGCTGCTCACGTCGTCGTACGCGCGCTCGCCCAACCACCTGTGGCAGAGCAGCGGCGCTGCAGGAGGCTACAAGTTCACCAACCGCAGCGTCGCATCCGGCTACGCCTACGACGACCAGCAGGACTGGAGCGACAACGAGTCGGCGCGCTGCTGGTGCAAGCTCCATCCGTCGGATACAGGTTGCGCTGGCGTTCCCCCACCGCAGTACATCCCCTGCGCAAAGGATGCCGACGCGTTTCGCTGGAGCCACGACACGGACCGGGATCCCTGGCGGCTCGGGGGAAACAGCGGCGCCACGATGTGCGCGGACATCGACAACGACGGATGGATGGATCTCATGACGACCGAGATCGTCCATGGCGACGTGGGGAGCTCCTCGGATCGCGCCGAGCTGCTGATGAACGCCAAGGAAAAAGACGTGCGATTCACCCGTCCGGGGCTCGACGCCATGGGCTTGAAGCGCGAGCACTCGGGCATCAACTGGAACGAAGGGATCATGACCGGCGCCGTGTTCGACTTTGACAACGACGGCTGGCCGGATGTGTACTTCGGAGACTCGGACTACCCGAACACCCGGGGGCTGCTCTACCACCAGGACGCGCCCGGGCACTTCGAGGCCGTGCCTCTCACGGACGGGATCTCGAGTCGTCGAAGCCACGGCATCGCGGTCGCGGACTTTGACCACGACGGCGATCTGGACGTCGTGGTTGGGCACTCGCGCGCACGATGCGATACCGATTGCTATCCCACAGGGCAGATCCGGTTCTTCGAGAACGTGATGGGGCAGGGAGGCAACTTCGTGCAGCTCACGCTCTCGGGAAAGGCCGGGACGAACCGCGCGGCGATTGGTGCTCGTGTGACCCTGACTGCAGGCGGCGTGACCCAGACCAAGGACGTGGGCGGCGGCCATGGGCACTTCAACGCGCAAGACGATCTGACGTTGCACTTCGGACTGGGGACCGCGTGCGACGCGCAGGTGACTGTGCGATGGCCTGACGCGGCGCTGACCACAGAGCAGTTCAAGGTCGTGGCCGGCTATCGGTTCTCGATCGAGCAGGGCGGCAAGCCCAAGGTGGTGTGGCCGAAGCCCTAGCCCTAGCGCACCGCCCGCTCGCTCACGAGGGCGTCTCGATACTCTGTTGACGAACTTTTTGATCACCTCCCCCGCCTCGCTTCGCTCGGCACCCCCTCCGCACGCCCGCCGATTCATCGATGCAAACCCGGGGAGTCCATGCGGTCGGGCGGCGGAGGGGGTAGGGAAATCGAAGCGGTTCCCGCTCTGGCCCCCTCTGGCTG
>JACRCQ010000047.1 GCA_016218915.1 Deltaproteobacteria bacterium | reverse complement strand
GGCGCTGCTGGCGAGAACGGTGGCGTGGGCGCGACGGACGAAAGCGACTGGTTTTGCGCTGCTGCTGATTGCGGTGGCCTAGGCGCTACGGCTGAAAACGAAGGGGCTGGCGCTGCTGGCGAGAACGGTGGCGTGGGCGCGCCAGACGAAGGAGACAGATTTTGCGCTGCTGGCGAGAACGGAGGCGTGGGCGCGACCGCGGAAGACGATGGGCTTGGCGCCCAAGCCGAATTCGGCGGCGTTGGCGCTGCCGCTGGATGGGACGCACCTGGCGCACTCGAAGAGATCGAGGAATACGGCGGAACAGCAGACTGCGCGGGTGTTGGCGCAACCTCAGCGTAGGGCTGAGCTGACACCGCGGATGAATACGATGGCGCCACAGAGTACGCCGGCGCTGTGGGCAGGGCCGAGGCAGGCTGCGAGGAGGTGTCCCCGAGGGAGGGCTGCTCGGTGGTCGGCGCCGAAAGGAGCGATGACGCGATGGGAGTTGGGATCGAGGCCGCGCGGACTTCAGGCACGGTCGTGGTTTCTTGGGATACATCAACCGCGGGCCCGGGCTTTGGGCTCCCCTCGGATCCATCGGGGACCGTCGCCAGACGCATGGTGATCGCCTGGGTTCTTTGCGGGGAAGCTCCAGGCGAATACGCGGGCGGTGCAGCTGGGGAATACCCGGGCGATACAGCGTGGGAATCGGCTGGCGATACGGCGTGGGAATACCCGGGCGCTGCAGCGGCGGGACACGCAGGCGTTGCTGCTTGGGGATACGCTGGCGTTGCGCTGGTCCCCGGAGGCGAATAAGCGGGATTCACTCCGCCGGCCGACGGCTGAGACGAGGGTGCTGCGGCTGCGCCAGGAGCCGGATACGAAGGTACCGCGGCTGCTCCAGGAGGCGGATGCGATGGCATCGCGGTTGCGCTGGGGGCGGGATACGAAGCCACCGCGGCTGCTCCAGGAGGAGGATGCGATGGCATCGCGGTTGCGCTGGGGGCGGGATACGAAGCCACCGCGGCTGCTCCAGGAGGCGGATGCGATGGCATCGCGGCTGCGCTGGGGGCGGGATACGAAGCCGCCGCAGCTGCGCCAGGGGGCGGATACGAAGGTACCGCGGCTGCTCCAGGAGGCGGATGCGATGGCATCGCGGCTGCGCCGGGGGCGGGATACAAAGCCCCTGCGTTTGCGCCGGGGGCGGGATACGAAGCCCCTGCGTTTGCGCCAGGAGGCGGATGCGATGGCATCGCGGCTGCGCCAGGGACCTGAGCTGCGGTCGCCGGCGCAGACGCGGCGCGCGGCGAGACCGGCGTGGGAGCTGGTGGCTCGGGAGGTGTAAACCGGCGTTGCGACTGGGCCGCTGTTTGCCGGGCCCGGAGTGCCGGGGGTTCGGTCTCCCTGACGAAGTCCGCTCTCGCAGCGCGAACCTGGGCTGCGAACTCCCCCATGGTCGCATGCCTGTCCTTGGCCGGCTTGGAGATCGCCTTGCGAACGATCTGCCAAATCGGGTCCGGGAATCCGGGAACCAGCGCGGGCAAGGGGGGCGGCTCGGCGAACAGGTGCTGGGCACCGAGCTCGTAGGGGTCGCGCAAGGCCGCGGCATAGGGGTGGCTGCCTGCGAGCATCTCGTAGGTGATCACGCCGAGCGCGTAGACATCGGCGCGCGCATCCACCGCGTTGCCACGAAGATGCTCCGGCGACATGTACGCGGGCGTGCCGATCGTCCGCATCTTGTCCGTGGTCTTCATCCCGTAGCCGTGGAATTTCGCAGTCCCCAAATCGAGGACCTTGACCTCGTTGCGCTCGGTGATGAACACGTTCTCGGGCTTCAGATCGCGATGCACCACGTTGAGCTCGTGCGCGGCATTCACGCCGTCGGCGATTCCGGCGGCGTAGTACAGAGCTGCGGGAATCGACAGAGCGCCTGCGGGCAGAAGCTCGCGGAGCGTACGGCCCACCAAGAGCTCCATGGCGATCCAGACCGTGCCGTCGTCGGCAAGGCCCGCATCGTGTACAGCAACCACGTTCGGATGACGGATCTTGCAGAGCACCACAGCTTCGAGCCGCATCCGTTCGCGCAAGTCGTCACGCTGCGCGAGCCCAAGCTGAAGGCACTTGAGCGCGACCGTTCGTCCGGTGAACTCGTGGACCGCTTCGTAGACCTCTCCAGCTCCACCCGCGGCGATCAGACGCACGATCTTGTACCGATCGCACATCTCGCCAGGACGGAAGGAGCCGGTTTCCATCTCTCGCCGCCTCATCCTGTCAGGTGCAGCAGGAGCCACACGCAAAGGGTTGCAGCAATCGCAGCGCTGGCGACCAGGACGAGCGCGAACCGGGCGCGACCAAAGGTGGGTGCGACGTGCAGGTCACCGCGCCCTCCAATGCTGGGGGCATGCGGAGTCGGGCCGCTCGAAGCGGCCTGTTCGACTCCGGGAAGCTCCTCCTTCACCCCAATCCCTCTCCCATCTGGTGAGTGGAAGATCAGCCCGCGAGCCGCGTTCGGCGTGAGGGAACCGTCGTCGCGCACCGCGGTGGCAGGCTCCACGGTGTCCGGCTCGGTGGACGCATGTTCGACAGTGGACTGCGTCCCGGGCGCGCCTGAGATTCTCTGCTGAAAAAGGGCGAGATCGAACCAGTGGGTCTGCACCCAGCCTTTGGGGGTTGTGAGGCTGCGCGCGATCGCAGCGAGCGCAGCGCCGAACTCGGCTGCGGTCTGGTACCGATCGTTGGGGTGGGTGGCAAGGGCCTTGAGGACCACCGCATCGAGCTCGTCCGGGATCGGATTGGCGGCACGATGCGATGGGGGCTCGAGGGCGCGTCCGAGATTGAGCCCCTTGCAGCCGTCGAACGGGCCGCGTCCGGTGAGCAGCGCGTAGAGCACCAACCCTGCGCCGTACACATCGGTTCGCGCGTCGATCTTGCCGCCAAGCGCCTGCTCGGGCGCGGCATAGGTCGGGGTGCCGACCCAGGCGCCTTCGCGGGTTCGGAACTCCGGGGGCGTGATGCCGGTACGCTCCGCTGCTCCGTCGAGCATCTTTGCGATCCCAAGATCCAGCAACTTGACCAGGCACCCATCGGCCTGCGGGCAGACAAAGACGTTGGCAGGCTTCAGATCCCGGTGAATGACGCCTGCGCGGTGCAGCGCATCCAGGGCAGCAAGCATCTGCCCCACGATTTCGACCGCTTCCTCGGCTGGGAGAGCACCTCGGGCCACGACCTCATCGCGCAGGGTGCGTCCGACGAGCTTCTCCATGGCGATGAAGGGTCTGCCCTCGGAGGTGCATCCGAACTGGTGAACGGCCACGAGGTTCGGGTGACGAAGCTTGGCGAGGATTTCGCCTTCGATCCGCATGCGGTCGACGAGCTCAGGGGAGGCGATGTGGCTCGGGTGCATGACTTTGACCACGACGCGCTCGCCATCGCGGTCCGCCTCGAACACCTCTCCCATGCCCCCAGCACCGATCCGGTGCAGCGGTCGATAGCCCGTTCCGGCGAGGGGGCCGTCGTCGCCGGGTCGCAACATGAGATCGTTCATGACTCCCGCCGAAGCCGCCATACCACAAGGTCTACTGGGGTGAACACCTCACCCTATCGGCCGGATGCCCTGGGCGGTTGCGCAAAAAATGACGGGCGAGCGCCAGGAACTCGGCCCGGGACCGGCTGGCAGCCTATTCTTCGGCTTGCCTCATGATCCGCAATGCCGTCGTCCGCACCCTGGAAGTGGTGGTGATCGCGCTCGCCGCGTACGCCTTCTTCTTCATGCCGGTGGGGCGTCGAACGCCCTGGGGACATGTGCACGCGATCTTCACGACGCCGCCGGCGAAGGAAGCTGCCGAGGACGTGGCCACCACGGGCAAGCGAATGGTCGAAGAAGTGCGCGCGGTCGGGGCAGACGCAGGAGTCCCTCGCGGGAAACCCTAAGGGGCTCCCTTGCAGGGGCAGAGGGTTTACTGGGAGACGGGAGATCGGGCCAGAGGGGATTTTGTGCTCGCTTCTCGGGGGGTTCGCGCGGGATACCCTGGGGGGCTCCCTTGCACGGGCAGAGGGTTCACTGGGAGACGGGAGATCGGGCCAGAGGGGATTTTGTGCTCGCTTCTCGGGGGGTTCGCGCGGGATACCCCGAGGGTTTCCCGCAAGCGAAGTGCGCGCAGTGAGCACAAAAACCCCTCCAAATCTCCCATCTCCCTGTGAACACTCTGATCGGAAAGGTAGAACCCTAGGGTTTCCCGCAAGCGAAGTGCGCGTAGCGAGGATCGGAAAGCTGGGGGGTCAGCCCTCGGCTTCCTCCAGCCACATCATCTGGATGGCTTCGAGGATCTTCTCGTTCGACTTCTGCGGATCATCCTCGAACCCGTCGAGCTCGGTGACCCACTTGTGCAGATCGGTGAACCGGATCTCGAGCGGCTTCAAGTCAGGGTACTTGTCAAAGAGGGCGATCGCGATCTCGCGTGTATCAGTCCATTTCATGGTGCAACCCGCTCCCTGACGGTCGCGGCTCCGTGCATCGTTCCGGGTATCGTTCCGTGCATCCTTCCGGGCATCGTTCCGTTCGTCGTTGCGTGCGGTCAGTGCTCGTTGTCCCAGGCTTCGTGGCTCTCTCGGGTGATCTCGACCTCGACCACGCCATCCTTGACGATCTTCGCCTGGCAGCCGAGGCGCGAGTTGCTGCGCACGTCGAACGCCTTGTCGAGGATGTCGTTCTCGTCGTCTTCCATCTCGCTGAGAAGCTCCAACCCCTTGGTCACGTACACGTGGCACGTCGAGCAGGCGCACACGCCGCCGCAGGCAAATCCCTCAGGAGCGCCGCACTTGCGAGAGGCTTGCAGGATCGTCTGCCCGGTCGGCACTTCGATCTCGAGGTTCTCTTTGGGGTAGCGAACGATGGGCATCACGGGGCTCCCCTCGTTGACGACCCGCTTCCTGACGGTCGCGGCTCCACCGGCGGCTCCAAGCTCGGATCCGCGCCCGGCCCCATAGCAGAGGCATGCGCGTCGGCGACTGCTGTGTGGGCGTCAGTGCCTGCAGCGTCCTTGACCGAAGACTCCACATCACCCAGCGATTTGCCTGCGATCGCGTTGGCGATCGCCCGATCCATGCGTCGCCCGGCCCAGTCGTGCGTCAGCCGATCCAGCTCCGAGATCCCAGACTCGATCGCTGCAGCGCTGGTCCCTTCGATCACCTTTGCGAGCGCATCGGCTGCAGCCTCGATGCGCTGCTTGTCGTCGCCTTGGAGCAGATCTGCATCGGTCTCCAGCCCATGACGGGTCGCCATCAAGATCCGCTGCGCCTCGACCCGTTGCTCGGCGAGCCTGCGCGCTGCAAGGTCCTGCTCGCCGTAGTCCAGCGCATCCATGAGCATCTGCTCAACCTGGTCGTCGTCGAGCCCGTAGCTGGGCTTGACCTCGACCTTCTGCTCGATGCCGGTGCGCGTCTCTCGCGCGCTCACGTCGAGCAGCCCGTCGGCATCCACATCGAAAGTCACTTCCAGACGAGCCAATCCTGCAGGCATGGGAGGAATTCCGCGGAGCGTAAATCGAGCGAGCGAGCGGCAATCGGCTGCCAGCTCCCGCTCGCCCTGCACCACGTGGATCTCGAACCCGGTCTGGTTGTCCGCATAGGTCGTGAAGGTCTGCTTGGCCCCAGCAGGAATCGTGGTGTTTCGCGGAAGGATCTTCTCGGTCACGCCCCCCATGGTCTCGATGCCGAGCGACAAGGGAAGCACGTCGAGCAGCAACACCTCCTCGGCGTCCCCATCGCCCGCAAGCAGGTTCGCCTGCACGGCAGCGCCCAGGGCCACCACCTGATCAGGATCGATGTCTGCAAGGGGATGACGCTTGAACAAGCGTTCGACGTAGGTGCGCACGAACGGCACCCGCGTGGAGCCGCCGACCAGGATCACGCCGTCAAGAGACTCGGGCGCAAGCTCCGCATCCTTGAGCGCCCTGCGGCACGCGATCCCGGTCTTCTCCACCACCGGCTTGATCAGCTCGTCGAACTGGGAGCGCGTGATGCTCACGTGCCTGGTGTCGCCGCCGCGCACCGGAAGCTCCACCTCGACCGTTTCCTTGTCGGTCAAGCCGTGCTTGGTTGCGCGCGCTGCATCCAAGGCCAACCGCACGATCTCAGGCGTTCGACCTTCATCGGACGGGTAGCCCATGGCAGCGAGCAGCACTTCGGCCAGCGCGCGGTCCATGTCATCGCCGCCGAGCGCGCTGTCGCCCCCTGTCGAGCGCACCTGGAACACGCCGTCATCGAGCACCAGGATCGTGATGTCGAACGTACCGCCGCCAAGGTCATACACGGCAAAGGTTCCGTTCTGCTTCTTGTCGAGCCCGTAGGCGAGCGCGGCCGCGGTCGGCTCGTTCAGCAGGCGAAGGACCTCGAGCCCGGCGAGACGACCCGCGTCCTTGGTGGCCTGCCGCTGCGCATCATCGAAGTAGGCAGGCACGGTGATGACCGCGCCGCCCACGCGACGCAGCTCGTCTTCGGCGCGCTTCTTGAGCACGCGGAGGATCTCGGCAGAGACCTCGATCGGGTTCACGGGCTTGCCGCGGACGTCGAACTTGATCACTTTTGCGTCGTCGTCGTCGCGCGGCTCCACGAACGCGTAGGGACCGAGACGACGCGTCTCTGGATCCCGCGCACCGCGTCCCATGAAGCGTTTGACGCTCACGATGGTCTCGCGAGGGTTGCTTGCTGCGAGCCGCTGCGCTTCTTTGCCGACGATGATCTGGCCTGCTTCGCCGTAGTGCACGACGGACGGCAGCAGTGCTTCTCCGTCGCAGTCGCCCATGCAGCGCGGGGTGCCGTCCGACACCGAGGCGACGAGCGAGTTGGTGGTACCCAGGTCGATGCCGATCGGCCGAGGTGCGGCCTTGGGATCGAAGATGTCGAGAAGGTTCACGTGAGCTCGTCCTCCGCAGCGCTCGCTTCTTCGAGGAATCGCCGCACATACCGCAGCTCGCTCAAGGCAGGGAGATTGGAGCGGAGCGCATCGGGGTTCGGTGCGGGCGCGTCGAGAGCGGCAGCCAACCGATCGAGCACGCTCTTTTCTCGCTCGCGCATACCTGCCACCAGGGTCTCGAGGCCTGGGCGGTCCTTGTTGCCCCTGACCTCGGCGAGGGCTTCGCGCTGCTCCATCATCTCCATGAGAAGCTCGGGATCAGCGGGCGCACCTTTGGTTTCACCGACTTCGATGCCTGCACGGCGAAACATGGCTTCTGCGCGACGGGCCGGATCGCGCAGCAGGCGCCAGGCTTCATTGACTTCGATCGCCTTGGACAGGGCCATGCGACGCTCGCTCGCCGGGCGTCCGACGTACTTGTCAGGATGCAATGCACGCGACAGGTCGCGATAGCGCTGCTCGGTTTCGGTCAGCTCGAGGGCGAACCGCGGAGGGATTCCCAGGGTATCGAATGGGTCCATGGGGTCACTTGGCCTCGGGAGACTCGCCGGAGATCGAGCACGAGCACGAGCACGAGCACGAGCACGAGCACGAGCACGAGCACGAGCACGAGCACGAGCACGAGCACGAGCACGAGCGTGAGCGCGAGCATGCGCACGAGCGCGGAGATGGGGACGAGGAGGAGCTCATTTTACCGTGAACGAGGTTCCACACCCGCAGTGGGAGGCCTCGTTCGGGTTCCTGAATTTGAACCCCTGCTTCATCATCGTTTTCTCGAAGTCGAGCACAGTGCCCGCGAGGTAGATGAGGCTCTTCTTGTCGACCACGACCTTGACGCCGTCGAACTCGAACACCCGGTCGCGCTCACGCGGCGGGTTGTCGTCGAACTCGATCACATAGGAGAACCCGCTGCATCCTCCGCCTTTGATTCCGAGGCGCAGGGCGGCATCCGGCGTGCCGCGCTTCTTGAGCGCAGCGCGCGCATTGTCGATCGCCGCAGGTGTCAGGCTCACCGACAGGGACTTCTTCTCCACTGGAGCGGCTTCGGTCGCAAGGGCTTCTGGTTGGGAGTCGGACATGTTCAACCTTCGAGGGCTACGGGTCGTAGCGAAACGACGAACCGACGTGCGAGCTCGACTGAGGTGCGCTTGCCGAGGGCAGCCGTCACTTTCGTACGCTCATCCTTCCGAGACTCTCGCCTGCTCGGCGGCGGGGTCTGCAGGCTTGGATGCTTGCGGGGGCTCCGCAGGTTTTGCCTCGGGCTGGCTGATCGCCCGCTTTGCAGCCTGCTTGCGCCGGAAGTCCTCGATCGCGCTCTTGATCGCATCTTCAGCGAGCACCGAGCAGTGGATCTTGACCGGCGGCAGGTTCAGCTCGCTGGCGATGTCGCGGTTGCGGATCTCGAGGGCCTGATCGAGCGTGCGCCCCTTGAGCCACTCGGTCGCGAGCGACGACGATGCGATCGCCGAGCCGCAGCCAAAGGTCTTGAACTTGGCGTCCTGGATCACGCCATCGTCGTTGACCTTGATCTGCAGACGCATCACGTCGCCACAAGCAGGTGCGCCCACGAGCCCGGTCCCAACTTGCTCATCGCCCTTGTCGAGCGCGCCGACGTTCCTGGGGTTCTCGTAGTGGTCGATGACCTTGTCGCTGTACGCCATGTTACTTCTTCCTCGCGTTCATGCTTCTGCCCGTGCTCGTGCTCGTGCTCGTGCTCGCGCTTGAACGCCTCAATGCGCCGACCAACTCACCGACTTGAGGTCGATGCCTTCCTTGTACATCTCGTAGAGCGGCGACATCTCGCGCAGGCCCTTGATCTTCTCGACCACGAGCTTGCCCACGTATTCGACTTCTTCGTCGGTCGTGAACCGTCCGATGCCGAACCGGATCGAAGAGTGCGCGAGCTCGTCGCCCACTCCCATCGCCTTGAGCACGTAGCTCGGCTCGAGGCTGGCGCTCGTGCAGGCCGAGCCGCTGGAGACCGCCACGTCCTTGATTGCCATGATGATCGCCTCGCCCTCTACAAAGGCGAAGCTGAGGTTCAGGTTGCCTGGAAGCCGGTGCTCCAACGAGCCGTTGACGAACACCTGATCGAGGCCGTCCTGGATGATGGTGCGAAGCCGCTCGCGCTGGGCTCGCGTACGCGCAGCTTCTGCGGGACGTTCGAGCACGGCGAGCTCAGCCGCCTTGCCGAATCCGACGATGCTCGGGACATTGAGCGTGCCCGAGCGCATGCCGCGCTCGTGGCCGCCGCCGTCCATCTGGGCAACGAGCCGCACGCGCGGCTTGCTGCGACGAACCCACAAGGCGCCCACGCCTTTGGGTCCATACATCTTGTGCGCTGACATGCTGACCAGATCAGCGTTGGTGCTGGTGACGTCGAACGGCACCTTGCCCAGGCCCTGCACCGCGTCGGTGTGGAGCAATACGCCCTTTTCCCGGGTGATCTTGCCGATCTCGGCGATGGGCTGCACAGTGCCGATCTCGTTGTTGGCGAGCATGACCGACACGAGAATCGTCTTGTCGGTCATGGCCTTGCGGATGTCTTCCGGGTCGACGACGCCGTCCTTGCCGACAGCGACGTAGGTCACCTGGCACCCCTGCTTCTCGAGGCGCTTGCAGGTATCGAGCACGGCCTTGTGCTCGATGGTGGTGGTGATGATGTGGTTGCCCTTGTCCTTGTAGAACTCGGCGACGCCTTTGAGCGCGAGGTTGTTGGACTCGGTCGCGCCAGAGGTGATGACGATCTCGTTGCCGCTTTCGGCACCGATGAGGTGAGCGATTCGCTCGCGAGCAGCGTTGACCGCTTCGTCGGCGGTCCAGCCGAACGAGTGGCTGCGGCTCGCAGCGTTGCCGAACTTCTCGGTGAAGTAGGGCAGCATGTCCTCGAGCACGCGCGGGTCGACCGGCGTGGTCGCGTTGTAGTCCATGTAGATGGGGAGTTTCACGGCCATTGCATCAACCTCAGTAGACGGTCGCCGACAGGCCTGCGACGAGATCAGGGGCCTCGGCGCTGCAAGCGTGCATCTGGCACGCGCAGCAGGAGGAAAGGAGACGAGCGGGGTCGCAGCTGTCGCAGGTCTCGAGGTACTCGAGGCTTGTGGCCAGCTCGCGCTCGAGCACGGTCAGACGCTGGATCTGATCGCGGGTCTCCTGGAGCTTGCGACGGTACACCTCGCTCATGCGGTTCATGGCGCCAGGCGCAGAGGGCTCGCCTTCCCACTCGCGAACGACTGCGCGGATGTCGTTGAGCGACATGCCGAGCTCCTGGAGCTTGCCGATCCAGCGGGCGCGCGTGAGAGCGTCCGGGCCGTAGAGGCGGTAGCGCCCCTTGGAGCGGGCCGAGGGGCGAAGAAGGCCGAGCTCTTCGTAGAGGTGGATGGCTCGGACGGTCTTGCCAGCGGCCTTGGCGAGGTCACCGACCTGGAGCATCTTGCCCTTGGCGGCATCGGGTTCGGCATCAACCTCGAGCGTGGCAAGGGGCAACCGTTTGTTTCGGTTCAGATTTTCTGAGGTCATGCTCACGGCAACGAACCCTTACGCATGCGTTAGTGTTGGCAAGGGATGGTTTATGTCCCGTGGCGTCACATGTCAAGCGCTCAACCCTAGGGGGCTACCTTTCAGGGGGAGAGGTTCACTGGGAGATGGGAGATCAGGAGGCCCAGAGGGGATTTTGTGCTCACTGCGCTCACTGCGCTTGAGGGAAACCCTAGGGTCTCCCGCAAGCGCAAGGCGCCATGCGAGCAACAAAAATCACCTTCCGGATCTCCCGCCCTCCCATCTCCCTGTGAACATCTCTGACCTGCAAGGTGGAACCCTAGGGTCTCCCGCGAGCGCAGGGCGAGGACCTGCAAGGTGGAACCCTGGGGTAGCGATGACGGGCGCCATCGCTATATTGACCAACCCCTTGATGACACCTGAACCGACCCTTCCCGCGACCGACCAGGGCGCAGCCAACGACACGCAAAGCATTCCCCGCGAAGAAGAGGAGATGCTTCGCAAGGTGCTCAAGCACCTCGACGAGGTCAGAGCTCGCATCCCCAAGGCAGAAACCTATGACAACGAGCTGGTGGCCCTGCGCGATCAGATCGGCGAAGCGCGCCTCGAAGACGTTCCGGCCTTGCTCGCCCAGATGGAGCGCGTGGCCGGCATCAGCGCCCAGCGCTCGGAGCTGCAGGCGAGCCTGGTCGATCCTCGCAGCCCCTACTTCGCGCGCCTTCGCCTGCGCGAGAAGGACGCGACCAACACGCGCGAGCGAGAGGTGCTGATCGGTCGCGCGACGTACATCGACTCGGCGAGCGCGATCCGCATCGTGGATTGGCGTCACGCGCCGGTGTCCCAGCTGTACTACCGCTACGCCGAAGGCGACGAGTACGAGGAGAAGTTCGGCGACCGCGAGGTCGAGGGGCAGGTTCTGTCGCGTCGCACGCTGACCATCAGCGCCAGCAAGATCCTGCGTATCGGCTCGCCCCAGGGAACGTTCGTGCGCAACGAGGACGGCTCCTACCGGGTGATCGCCAACCGCGAAGCGCGTCTGGAAGGGGGCCAGGGCAAAGCCACGCGTCCCAGCGACGCCTCGGTGCGCGGCGTGCTCGGCGTGGGACCGGGCGGCGAGCAGCGGCTGGATCGGCATCTACCCGAGATCTCGGCGCTGCTCGATCCAAGGCAGTTCGAGCTGATCTCGCGTCCTGATGCGGGCCTGGTCGTGATCCAGGGCGGTGCTGGAAGCGGCAAGACCACGATCGGTCTGCACCGGCTCGCGTACCTGAACTACCAGGCGCCCAAGCGATTCGCCGGGGATCGCATGATGGTGATGACCACCACCGAGGGGCTGGTGGCCTACACTTCCGAGGTTCTGCCCGCGCTCGGCGTGTCTGGCGTGCATGTCACGACGTTCCCGAAGTGGGCGGCGCACATGCGCAAGATCCACTTCCCGTGGCTGTCGCGGGTGCCGGTGACCGAAGACACCACGTCAGCAGTGTCACGCCTCAAGAAGCACCCTGCTGTGCTGCGGTTGATCGAGCAGCGCGGGCTCGAGGCGCGGGAAAGCCCGAAGCGCAGATCGGATCCGACCACGCCGGTTGCGATCTGGTCCGAGGTGTTGACCGACCTGGATGCGCTTCGCAAGGCGATCACCGAGTCGGATGCGCAAGGCATCTCCGAGGCGGAGCTGAGAATGGCCTGGCGCTGGTGCTCGGAGCGTTGTCCTGCCGTGGCGGAGGTGACGCCGTTCGAGCCGCATGCGAGGCACGAGGATCGAACCGAAGCGCCGCGCTCCGAGGATGAGGACGTCCGAGGGGACGTCGGGATCGACGGAGCTCCGACGGACAGCGATCTGGTGCAGCTGGATCCGGAAGACGAAGCGTTGCTGCTCCGGGCGCATCAAGCGGCGCGGGGGCCGCTTCGCAAGGGCAAGGACCGGCTCGAGTACGAGCACCTGTTCGTGGACGAAGCGCAGGACTTTTCGGTTGCCGAGCTTGCGGTGCTGCTCGAGACCACGACCACGCGCCAGAGCATCACCTTGGCAGGCGACGTGTCGCAGCGTCTGGTGCTCGACAACAGCTTCCGCAGCTGGGAAGGGCTCTTTGAAGACCTCGGAATTCGCGGGGTAGCCGTGGAGCCGCTCCGGATCGCCTACCGGTCGACTCGCGAAGTGCTCGAGCTGGCGCGCGACGTGCTCGGCCCGCTGGCTTCTGCGTTGCCGCCGGATGCACCGCGCACAGGGGCGCCGGTGGAGATGTTCATGGTGCCCAACGCGGGAGTGGCCGTGGGGCTGCTGGGCGAAGCTCTGCGCGCCTTGGCGCTTCGGGAGCCAAGAGCGACGATCGCAGTGCTCGCACGCTACTCGGAGCAGGCGGATCTCTACTACGACGGTCTCAAGCGGGCCGAGGTGCCCAACCTGCGAAGGGTCCGGTCGTTCGACTTCTCGTTCCGTCCAGGCGTGGAGGTGACCGAGATCCGTCAGGTCAAAGGGCTGGAGTACGACTACGTGATCCTGGTGGACGTCAACGCATCGGCCTATCCGACCGATGACGAGTCGCGTCATCTGATGCACGTGGCAGCAACCCGGGCTGCGCATCAGCTCTGGGTGGTGACGACCGGGGACCCGTCTGCGGTGCTGCCGCAATGGCTGGTAGACGAGGCATTGTGAGGCCGTGACGAAGGGCTGGATGGAATCTGCTTGAACGCGGGCGGGGTCGGAAGCATAACCGAAGCGTCGTCATGGCATATGTCGCAGAAAAGAAGGGCGCGAAGCGCAACTACCACGACTGGTACAACTACGAGCCCCAGAAGACGACGCCGTTCGACGCGTTCTGGATGGTCGTGTTCGCGGTCGCGCTGTGCGCCGGGCTGCCGCTGATGTTCGCTGCGATCTTCCACTACGGCGTGCCGCTGCTCGGCAAGATCTGGTAGCAGCTCGGGCTCATCCCTTCCGCAGCTCGCGCACGCGCTCGATGAAGTGATCGTGCGTCATCAGGGGTTCTGGTGCCCAGGGTTGCGAGCCGACCATGAGCTTACCGGTCGCGACGTCGGTGGGGAGGTTCGCCTCGATCGGATAGTAGCGGTTGTGCCGTTCAATCAGATCGTTGAGCAGGCCGAGATCGAGCTCTTGGGCGCGCTCCCGAAGCGCCTCGTCGGCCTCCTGGGAGCCGACGCCGAACTCTGCCTCCGCTTCATCAAGAACCTGCTTGAGAGCGAGCACCATGGCGCCCTCGAGATCCTCGATCCGTCGTTTGCGGCGCATGTGAGCGGGGAGACCGGCTGCAGCGCGCACACGGTCTGCCAGAGAAACTTTGAAGTTGGTCGGGTAGTCGTCGAGGCTGGTCCTCTTGTTTGCCATTGCCATCCCAAGCTAACACTGTGGTGGTGACTGACGAGGCGATTCGAAGCTACCTGGCGTCGCACAGGGGCAACGGTGTGGTGCTGGCGTTGCCGGTGCTCTACCCGCGCGAAGTGCTGACTGCGCTGGATCTATGCGGGGTGGAGGTTTGGGCGCACCGCACACCGCCGGGATGCTGCACGCAAGGGGCGGGCTCGATGCAGCCGTACCTGTGCCCCACGGTGCGAGGCGCGCGCGTGCTGCTGGGACAAGGCTTTGAAGGGGCGATCGCTGCGGTGATACCGCACACTTGCGATTCGATGCAGGGGCTTGCGGCGATTGGGCTCGACATGGGGGCGAGCGCGATGCCGGTGGTCACGTTCCGCCATCCTCGCGGCGGCGATCGAGCCTCGGCCCGAGAGTTTCTTCAGGCCGAACTGCGGGCGTTCATCGCTTCGATCGAGCGCATCGCAGGACGCAAGCTCACGATGGATCGCCTGGGCGACGCGATCGAGCTGCACGAAGGGATCGACCGGGCGATGCGTCGCGTGCTGCGGATGCGAACGTGCATCGCGCTCGGCGACGTCGAGCTGTACCGCATCCTTCGGAAGCGGGAGTGGATGCGCGCCTCGGACTTCGCCTTTGAGCTGCGTGCGCTCGAGCAGATGATCGATAGCGCCGCGACGCCCCGAAAGGGCATCCCGCTGATGGTGAGCGGCATGGTGCCTGAGCCCTCGGACTTCTTCGAGGCGGTCGACGCTGCAGGGGCGTACGTAGCCGTGGACGACTACGCGGCGATCGGACGGAGGCTTCCGATGCACGACACCCAAGAGGCAGAGCCGATCGGGCGCTTGATCGACAGGATGATGGGGGCGGCGCCGTGTCCGACACGGACCTCAGACCCCTGGTCACGGGTGCGCTACCTGGTGGAGCGGGCGCGGGCAGCTCGCGCACCGGGCGCGATCCTGCACACGGTGAAGTTTTGCGAGCCAGAGCTGTTCGACGTGCCAGTGCTTCGTCGCGGCCTGGAGGAAGCGGGGCTCAAGGTGCTGCACATCGAGACCGAGTTCGAGCCGCAGATGTCCGGGCAGCTCGTCACGCGGATCGAGGCGTTCGTGGAGATGCTGGGTGGAGGCGACGCATGAGCTTGATTCGCAGGTTGCAGTACGAAGCTGCTGATCGGCTCGCGGGTCCGATGCTGGGGCGCTACGGGCGGCTGCGAGCGCTCGCGCGAAGGAGCCGAGGCAAGCGTCGGGCCGGACCTCCTCAGCTGCAGAGCACGCGCAAGCTCAAGGAGCTACTGACCACGCACTACCTAGCGGGGAGGTACGCGGACGGCGCAGTGCCCGTGGCCTGGGTCACGAGCGGCTTTCCGGTCGAGATCCTGCGTCCGTTCGGGTTCCACGTGGTCTACCCGGAGAACCATGCGGCGCTGTGCGCAGTGCAGCGTCAGGGCGTGCAGCTCGCGCAGGTGGCGGAGCAATGGGGGGTGCCGCGGGACACGTGCGCATATGCGCGCTGCGACATCGGCTCGACGCTTGCGCAGATGACGCCGGTGGGCAGGATCCCACGGCCGGACGTGCTGCTGGCGTGCACGAACATCTGCCAGACGGTGGTGTACTGGTACCGCACGCTGGCCTCGCTGCTGAACGTGCCGTTGTTCGTGATCGACACGCCGTACCAGTACGGCGAGCCGGACGCGCACGCGGAGCGATTCGTGGCGCGGCAGATCGAGGAGGCCATTGCACTTTGTGCGCGGATCTCGGGCGTGGAGCGCGATGACGGAGCGCTGGGACTGGTGGCGCGCGAGGCCAAGCAGGCATCGGAGCTGTGGGGAGAGTGCCTGGCATACGCAAAGCGAAAGCCTGCGCCGTGGAGCGGATTCGATCAGTTCATCCACATCGGGCCGATCGTGACGCTGCGGGGGCTGCCGGAGTGCACGGCGTACTACCGCATGCTGCGCGACGAGCTCTCCGAGCGGGCGAGGCTCGGAATTGCTGTCGTCGAAAATGAGAAGCACCGGCTCGTGTGGGACAACCTTCCGGTCTGGTTCGAGCTGCGCGAGATGTCGCAGCTGCTCGCGCGCGAGGGGTTCAACATCGTGGTGACGACGTACACGAACGGCTGGGCCGAGACCGCGCCGATGTTCGACGAGCACGATCCGATCGGCAGCGCGGCACGCGTGTACAGCAGGGTCTTCATCAACCGGGGGATGGGGCACCGCACGGCGTTGCTGCGTTCGCTTGCCAAGGAATGGGGGTGCGACGGTGTGCTGCTTCACAGCAACCGTTCGTGCAAGCCGTACTCGGTGGGGCAGCTGGATCTGGCATCGCAGCTGACGCGAGACGGGTTGCGGACCCTGGTTCTGGACGGTGACCACCTCGATTCGCGCAGCTACTCGAAGGAGCAGGCAGAAGGGCGTCTGAGCGCGTTCATGGAGTCGTTCGCATGAGCGCGCTCCGAATCGGGATCGATCTCGGGTCGACCACGACCAAGGCGGTGGTGCTCGACGCGTCGGGCAAGATCGTGGCGACGGCGCTGGAGCGATCCGAGCCTCGGGCAGGCGATCAGGCGCAGCGTATGATCGCGGAGCTGGTGCGCAAGACCGGGGCGGAAGGCGCGCCGGTGATCGCGACCGGATACGGGCGAAAGCTGGTGCCTGGGGCGTCGAAGGTGGTCACGGAGATCACGTGTCACGCGCGAGGGGTGTTCGCGCAGCTCGGGCGTGCGGGGCTGCTGATCGACATGGGAGGGCAGGACACCAAGGCGATCCTGGTGGATGGGACAGGGCGGGTGGCGGATTTCGCGATGAACGACAAGTGCGCGGCAGGCACGGGGCGATTCCTGGAGGTGATCCTGCCGAGGCTGCAGGCGCCCTGGGACAAGCTTCGGGGCATGTACCAGAGCGCGCCCGAGGCAGTGCAGGTGTCGTCGACGTGCACGGTGTTCGCGGAGTCCGAGGTGATCTCGCTGCTGGCGAACGGGCAAGCGGTGGAAGGGATCGTACGGGGGCTGCACGACGCGCTAGCGGAGCGCGTGGTTGCGTTGGCAGGGCGGATGCTCGAGATGTCGAAAGAGGTGATGCTCAGCGGCGGGGTGGCGAACAACGGGGCGATGGTGGACGCGCTCGGTGCGCGGCTCGGGGCGCCAGTGACGGTGGTGCCGGAGCCATCGCATGTTGGCGCGATCGGCGCGGCACTCACTCCTCCCTAGGGGGCAACCCTTCAGATCAGAGGGTTTTGCTGGGAGACGGGAGGGTGGGAGGCCGGAGGGGATTTGGCTCTCGCGGGGGCGCCTTCTGCTCGCGGGATATCCTGGGGAGTAGCTTGCCAGGCGCCGATCCCTGGACCCCAGGGAGTAGCTCGCGCGGCGCTCGATCCCTGGACCCCAGGGAGTAGCTCGCGCGGCGCTCGATCACTGGACCCCAGGGAGTAGCTCGCGCGGCGCTCGATCACTGGACCCCAGGGAGTAGCTCGCGCGGCGCTCGATCACTGGACCCCAGGGAGTAGCTCGCGCGGCGCTCGATCACTGGACCCCAGGAAGTAGCTCGCGCGGCGCTCGATCCCCGGGGAAGCCCGCGGGAGCAGCGCACTGTTTCTGATGGCGCCCGGTTCTTGGTAGCCAACTTGCCGGTGCCTGCAGAAAGCACGCAACCGTCAGGGAAGGTTGTCCGAATAGGAAGCATGAGAAAGCATAACATCGCACGCGCTACGGCATGGGATCTGACCGAGGTGATCCTAGGGGCTGCGGTTCAGGTCCACCGGGCCCTTGGCCCGGGGCTGCTCGAATCTGCCTACGAAGAGTGCCTTCGCTTCGAATTGGAGCGGCAAGGACTCAAGGTTTCGCAGCAAGTTCCGGTTCCCATCGTGTACAAGGGCCTCACTCTCGAGTGCGGCTACCGGCTCGATCTGGTCGTCCAGAACCTTGTGATCGTTGAAGTCAAAGCTGTCGAGACACTGCACAGGGTGCATGAGGCGCAGGCGATCACCTACCTCAAGCTGACCGGGCTCGATGTGGCGCTGCTCTTGAACTTCAACGTGTTCTCGCTCAAGGAAGGGATTCGAAGGTTCACGAGGCGTGCACCTGCCGATGCGGAACCAGCTACCAGCGCCTGCCAGGGCCCTGGCTAGCAATGGCTAGCACCGCGTGCCCGTAGCGCACGGGGCAATCGCCGGGCGAATCCGGATCGACTTGCCGGATGCGACCCTCGTGACGAGAACCGATGCGCTTGGCGCGCGCCGTGCGTCGCGCAGAACATGGTCCCGCGCAGAACATGCTCACGCGTCGACGGCGGTCCCGCGTAGAACTCCGCTGGGCAGTCCCTCTTGGAGTTTCCCCCGAGCCCAGCGCGCACAACGAGCCACCAATCCCCTCCGGCCTCCCGCCCTCCCCTCTCCCAGTAAAACCCTCTGATCGGCAAGGGCGCCCCGTAGGGTTTCCCCCAAGCCCAGCGCGCACAACGAGCCACCAATCCCCTCCGGCCTCCCACCCTCCCGTCTCCCAGTAAAAACCTCTGACTTGAAAGGTAGCCCCCTAGGGTATCCAGCGAGCAGAAGGCGCCCCGCGAGAGCCAAATCCCCTCCGGCCTCCCACCCTCCCGTCTCCCAGTAAATCCCTCTGATCTGCAAGGGCGTTCAGAGCCGTCGATGCGCCAACGCCGGGAGATTCTTGCGCACCCGTTCGAGATACGCGCGTTGCGCGGTCGCGACGCACACCCCTTCGCCTTCGGAGCATTGCGCGATCACCTCGCCCCAGGGATCGACGATGATGCTCTTGCCGTAGGTGAAACGCGCTCCAGGGTGCTTTCCCCATTGCCCCGAGGCGACCAGGTAGCACTGCGACTCGATGGCGCGCGCACGCATCAGCACGTGCCAATGGTCCTTGCCCGTGGCCAGCGTGAACGCTGCGGGAACCACGATGAGCTCCGCACCTTGATCGACCAGCCGGCGGTACAGCTCGGGAAAGCGCACGTCGTAGCAGATGCTCAGCCCGACCTTCCACCCGTCGATGTCCACGCAAACGGTCTCGGTTCCGGCCGTGTTCGCAAGCGACTCGTCAATACGCGTGCCGTCCGGGAGATCGACTCCGAACAGGTGGATCTTGCGGTACCGGGCGATGAGTGAGCCATCCGG
Source organism: Deltaproteobacteria bacterium (assembly GCA_016218915.1). Taxonomy (GTDB): domain Bacteria; phylum Myxococcota_A; class Polyangia; order Polyangiales; family Polyangiaceae; genus JACRCQ01. The sequence continues at coordinate 2,427 of JACRCQ010000047.1, read as the reverse complement.
CGCAAACACTGCGCAGGTGTTGAACGGACGCTTGGGGTCGTCGTTGCGCTCGGGAATGCCCCCTGCGATGACGTAGACGCCCGCGTCCGAGGCGGCCATGGACAACGTGCGAGCGATCCGGCCCTCGGGTGGATCGAGCGACTCGGCCAGCGCCCGTTTGCCGTCCTCAGGCCCCATGTAAGCCAGATTTTCTGGGAGCAGCACAAGTCGGGCGCCCTTTCGCGCGGCGTCGAGCACCAGCGCGCGAGCGCGATCCAGGTTGTGGGAAGCGTCGTCGTGCGACGACATCTGCACCGCAGCCAGCTCGATCGTATCAGAGGGATTCATTGGACCGGACGTTAGGCTAGGATGGGGTCGGCGGGTAGGAAAGTCATGACTACGATCACCGCGGGGATGCAGCAGTTCGGGGTACCGTCATCGCCGGATGGCGCGAGACGGGGCGGCACGTCGGCCGGACTGGTGCTGCTGTACTCGGCGGACTTCGAGAAGCTTCAGCCTGCCTACCTGCTGAGCGCACATCAGCTGTACATCGGTCGCGACCCTGCATGCGCGATCTGCGTGCCAGAGCGCGCGGTCTCCAGACAGCACGCGCTGGTCGCCTACGTGGGCGATCGCTGGATGCTCAAGGATCTGGGCGGTGCGAACGGCACGATGGTGGACGGACGGTTCATCCAGGAGATCGAGCTGGAGCACCAGCACGAGGTCCGGGTGGGCGACACGGTGTTCAAGTTCGTGCAGGCCGGAGCGGAGCTGTTCGCCGGGTACCGGATGGACGGCGAGATGGTTGCGGGCACGCCGCGTCGATCGACCGCGCTGACCGAGCTCGCGGGCGGCTCGCAGATCGACAAGATCGGCGCGCAGCTCGAGCGCATTGCTCCGGTCGAGCTGTCCGTGATCATCCAGGGCGAAAGCGGCACCGGCAAGGAGGTCGTGGCGCGCGAAATCCACAGACTCTCGCACCGTCGCGGGCCGATGCAGGCTGTCAACTGCGCCGCGATCCCGGCCAACCTGATCGAGAGCGAGCTGTTCGGCTACAAGCGCGGGGCTTTCTCCGGCGCTGATCGCGACAAGCTGGGGATCGTGGCTGCGGCGCACACGGGCACGCTGCTGCTCGACGAGATCGGCGACATGCCGCTCGAAGCGCAGGCCAAGCTGCTTCGCGTGCTGCAGTCCAAAGAGGTCTACCCGCTGGGGGCGACGTCAGGCCACAAGATCGACGTGCGCGTGGTGTGCGCGACGAATCGCGATCTGGGACGGCTCGTGAAGGAAGGGAAGTTCAGGGGAGATCTGCTTGCGCGGCTCAACGAGTTCCACTTGTCGCTGCCGCCGCTGCGCGATCGCAAGGAGGACATCTATCTGCTGAGCCGTGCCCTGCTGGCGCGTCACAACTTCGGGCACATGCGCATCACGTTCCCGTTCATGCTCGCGCTGGTGCACTACGACTGGCCGTACAACGTGCGCGAGCTCGAGGCTTGCCTGAAGCGGGCTGCCGCGCTTTCCGACTCCGACCAGCTCGAAGCCAAGCACTTGCCGGAGACGGTGCGCGAGGTGATGGAGTCGTACGGAAGCCGCCAGTCGGATGAGCCTCCGCGCGCTTCGTCGCACCCGAGCACGCCTCCTTCCGGCGAGTTCGTGGTTCCTCAAGTCGGGCTGCCGTCCGAGCACGCGGCACCGCCTCGTCGACGCGGCCAGGCGCCGACCGAGGAAGAGCTTCGGGCGTTGCTCACGCAGCACCACGGAAACGTGGCAGCCGTGGGACGCGAGCTCGGCAAGGAGCGAATGCAGATCCATCGCTGGATGCAGCGCTACGGGATCGACGTCGACGAGTTCCGAGCCTGATTCGCTTGGCTCCTGCGGGAAACCCTACGGGGCTACCTTGCAGATCAGAGGGTATTACTGGGAGACGGGAGGGTGGGAGGTCCGGAGGGGATTTGGCTCTCGCTTTGCGCCCTGCGCTCGCGGGAGACCCTAGGGTTTCACCTTGCAGGTCAGAGATGTTCACAGAGAGATGGGAGGGCGGGAGAGTCAGAGGGGATTTGGCTCACGCTTTGCTCGTTGCGCTCGCGGGAGACCCTGGGGTTTCCCTCAAGCGCAGTGAGAGCAGTGAGCACAAAATCCCCTCTGGGCCTCCTGATCTCCCGTCTCCCAGTGAACTTCTCCCCCTGGAAGGTAGCCCCCTAGGGTTTCCCGCGAGAACCACACGAGAAGTGAGCACAAGATCTCCTCTGAACCCGATCTCCCTTCTCCCTGTGAAACCCTCTGAGCTGCAAGGTAGCCCCCTAGGGTCAATGCCACTCATTTAGCAGCTCCCGCAGGGCGTTTTCGCGGGAAGTTGCTCATCTTCAACTTCACAGCGCGTGGGTAGACGCGCTCGCGGCGTCTCGGAGGTAACACCAGACGCTTGATGTTTGCACGCAAGTTGTGCAG
>JACRCQ010000048.1 GCA_016218915.1 Deltaproteobacteria bacterium | reverse complement strand
GTCTGGGTGTGTAGCATCAGGCGCATCGGGTCCTCCGTGTTTCTTGCTTGTGCAAGAGTTGAGACTCACGAAGGGCCCGACCTATTCATCCATCTCGACAAAAACTGGTCGAAATCGGCTCTGGGACAGACACTAGCTAGACGCCTGCCTCGCGGAACGCGGCCTGCACGATCTCCTGGGCTTCCATCTGGATCCTTTCCAGGTGGTCCCTTCCTTTGAAGCTCTCGAGGTAGATCTTGTAGATGTCCTCGGTGCCAGAAGGACGCGCGGCAAACCAGCCGTTCTCGGTGACGACCTTCAGGCCTCCGATCGCGGCGCCGTTGCCTGGAGCATGGGTCAGACGCTGGGTGATGGGCTCACCTGCGAGCTCGGTCGCCTTGACCATCTCAGGCGACAGCTTGCCGAGCGCAGCTTTCTGCGCAGGCGTGGCCGGTGCGTCGATGCGCTCGTAGATCGGACTGCCAAACTCCTTCTCCAGCTCCTTGTAGATCACCCCCGGATCCTTGCCGGTCTTTGCTGTGACTTCGGCCGCAAGCAGATCGAGCAGAATGCCGTCCTTGTCCGTGGTCCAGACGGTGCCGTTCAGACGCAGGAACGACGCACCTGCGCTCTCCTCGCCGCCGAACCCGAAGGAGCCGTCGATCAGCCCATCCACGAACCACTTGAACCCGACCGGGACCTCGGCCAGCCGACGGCCCAGGCGCTTGGCAACGCGGTCAATCATCGAGCTGGAAACCAGGGTCTTGCCCACAGCAGCGTCGGCGCGCCACCCAGGTCGATTCTGGAACAGGTACCAGATCGCGACCGACAGGTAGTGGTTGGGATTGAGCAGCCCAGCGCTGCGAGTCACGATGCCGTGGCGGTCGTAGTCGGGGTCGTTGCCAAACGCGATGTCGAATCGGTCCTTGTGCTGGATCAGGCCCGCCATCGCATAGGGCGACGAGCAATCCATCCGGATCTTGCCGTCCTTGTCCACGGTCATGAAGGAGAAGGTCGGGTCCACGGCTCGATTGACCACTTCCATCTTCAAGCCGTACTTGTCCGCAATGGGGTCCCAGAAATCGATGCCCGACCCGCCGAGCGGATCGACCCCGATGGCGAGCTTCGCATCCGCGATCGCCTTCATGTCGATCGCATTGCCGAGGTCATCGACGTACGGAGCGATGTAGTCGAACTCGTGGGTGGTGGACGCAGCCAGGGCGCGTTTGAGGGGAATGCGCTTAACTTCCTTGAGGCCCCCTTGGAGGATGGCGTTGGCACGGTCCTGGATGACCTTGGTGACCTTGTTGTCTGCAGGTCCCCCTTCGGGCGGGTTGTACTTGATGCCGCCGTCTCCTGGAGGGTTGTGCGACGGGGTGATCACCACGCCGTCGGCAAGTCCTGTGGTGCGGCCACGGTTGAACGAGAGGATCGCGTGGGAGACCACGGGCGTCGGCGTGTATCCAAAGCCCTTCTGCATGCGGACGGTCATGCCGTTGGCGGCAAAGACTTCGAGCGCAGTGTAGAGCGCCGGCTCGGACAGCGCGTGGGTGTCCATGCCGAGGTACAGAGGTCCGTCGATCGCCTTGGAGATTCGGTATTCGCACACCGCCTGCGCGATGGCGAGCAGGTGGTCTTCGTTGAAGCAGCTCTCGAGCGAGCAGCCGCGGTGGCCAGAGGTTCCGAAGGCGACCTTTTGCGACGCCTCGGCAGGGTCAGGATGACGCGTGTAGTAGGCGGCGACGAGTCGAGGGATGTTGACCAGAAGCGCTCGGGGAGCCGGCTTGCCGGCCAGGACGTGCACTGACATCGTTTTTCTCCTCGGATGGACGCAGAGGCGCAGTCTACCAAAGAAGGCGCTCGCACGACACGAGGCAAGCCGTCCTCCAGCGCGTGGAACCTGCAGAGCAAGAGCGGGAAGGAGCAGGGGATCTTCTCTTTTTTTGTTGTACGACGCGACGCGGTTTGAGCTAAAGCGGCACGCGACCCGCAATTCCCAGCGTGGAGGCAAGATCGAAAATGGATTCGGACAAGACCGTCGACAAACGCGCCGTCGCCCCTGCTGCAAAGACAAAGACGCCCAAGGTGGCCACAGCCAACAAGGCTGCGAAGGTTGCAGCGAAGCCTGCGTCGCCCAAGCCTGCCGCGAAGCCCGCGCCCAAGCCTGCTCCGAAAACCGCGCCCACGCCCCCAAAGAAGCCTGCTGCCAAACCTGCGCCCAAAAAGAAGCCTGCTGCCAAACCCGCGCCCCAAAAGAAGCCTGCTGCCGAAACCGCGCCCAAGCCTGCCAAGAAGGCCGCTCCAGCCGTCAAGCTCGCTGCCCCCAAGGCCGTCCGCATTTCCAAGGCAGCGTTCGTTCGCGCCCAACCCTTGACCGTCGGCGCCAAGGAAGTGGTCGCTGCTGGCGCAAAGCTCGGCCTGGCCATGAGCCCGGACTATGTTCACAAGGTCCGATCGACCGCCAAGGCCGCGGGTATCAAGGCACCTGCCAAGGCTGCTGCGCCCAAGGTCGTGACTGCCAAGCTCGCGGCTCTCAAGGTCGCGGCGCCCAAGGCTGCTCCCAAGAAGGCTGCGCCCAAGGCGACGCCGCCCAAGGCTGCTCCCAAGAAAGCTGCCAAGCCTGTGGCCGCCAAGGCAGCGCCCCTTCCCACGGCAGGTCTGGAGCTGCACTTCCGCAAGCTCGTGATCGATGTGGGCCTGGCTCGCGCAAAGGCTCTGATCGACGAGGTCCAGAGCCAGCTCGGCGCATTGATTTCCGGGGCGTGAGCTGACGCGACGCTTCCTTCCTGCTTCGTCACCCCTTCCAACAGGTTCCCGACGACGATCCCGCCAGACCTGTAGTACTAGGCTGGGCAGCCCGTGGCATTCAACACCCTCAACTACGCGTGGTTCTTCGGCTGCGTCTTCCTGGTGAGCTGGCTGCTGGTCCGGCTCCGCCTGATGCGGCTGCTGTTCCTGCTGGTCGCGAGCTACTTCTTCTACGGCAACTTCGCCTGGTACTACCTGCCCCTCATCCTGGCGTCGTCGAGCGTCGACTACTGGCTCGGCAACAGGATTGCTGCCTGCGAAGACCCCAAGCGCCGCAAGCGGTGGTTGATCGTCACCGTCATCGTCAACCTCGGAATGCTCGGGTTCTTCAAGTACTGGGACTTCGGCCTGGACACCGTGGCCGCTGCTGCGCAGTCGTTCGGATGGACGCCAAGCCTGCCGTACCTGCGGCTCATGCTGCCCATCGGCATCTCGTTCTTCACGTTCGAGTCGATGAGCTACGTCATTGACGTGTACCGCGGCACCACCAAGCCGTGCGACAGCTACTGGAAGTACCTGCTGTTCGTCGCCTTCTTCCCCCACCTCGTGTCAGGTCCGATCGTGCGTCCGCGCGATCTCATCCCGCAGTTCGAGCGCGCGCCCGTGTTCGACGAGGTGGAAGGGAGCCGCGCGCTCTTCCTGATCTGCGTCGGGCTCTTCAAGAAGGTGGTGATCAGCGACTACCTGTCTGTGAACCTGGTGGATCGGGTGTTCAACAATCCGATCGACTATTCGGCCCTGGAGACGCTCGCAGGGATCTACGGGTATGCCGTGCAGATCTACTGCGACTTCTCGGGCTACACCGACATTGCGATCGGATGCGCCGCACTGCTCGGGGTGACCTTCCCGATCAACTTCAACTCGCCCTACAAGGCGATGAACCTGCAGGACTTCTGGAACCGGTGGCACATCTCGCTGTCGAGCTGGCTGCGAGACTACCTGTTCCTTCCGCTCGGCGGCTCGATCGGGAGCACCGCGCGCACGGTGCGCAACTTCATCATCCTGATGCTGCTGGGCGGGCTGTGGCACGGAGCTGCCTGGCACTTCGTGTTCTGGGGGCTGCTGCACGGCGTAGGGCTCGCGGCCACGTTCGTGTACTGGATGTGGCTCCAAGAGCGCGGCATCCGGAGACGTCGACGTAAGCTCTCCCCGCTGCGACGCGTGGCCGGAGTCCTGGTGACCTTCCACTACGTCTGCCTGTGCTGGGTGTTCTTCCGCGCAGACTCGTTTGCCAAGGCGTGGGCCGTGCTCAAGCGCCTCACCACCCTGACCCTGTATCACCCGAACCTGCACCCGTGGGTGCTGGCCGCGCTCGCAGTGGGGCTGATCACGCACTACACGCCAGACGACTGGTTCGAGCGCGCGCGGGCCGAGTTCTCGAGTCTGCCGGGCTGGGCGCAAGGCGTCCTGCTGTTCTGTGTGGCAGTGCTGCTGAGGGAAGCTGCCACCTCCCAGGCCGTGCCCTTCGTGTACTTCCAGTTCTAGCCAGGCCCGCGGTCAGTCCAGCAGCCCTTCCTCTCGAAGGCCTTTCAGGATCGCCACAGCACTGGCAGCGCGATCCATGGTGTAGATGTGGATGCCTGGCACCCCGGAGCGCAGCAGCTCGGCGCACTGCTTTCGGGCAAGCTCGATTCCGAAGCGCACGACCGCATCCTTGTCGCCCTCTGGCAGGCTCGCCAGGCCGTCGCGTATCTCCTGCGGGATGGTCGCACCGCACAGCCCGGCCAGCGTCTCCATCATCTTCACGCTGAAGATGGGCATGATGCCCGGGAGGATCGCGGCGTCGATCCCCGCTGCCCTGCACCGCTCGCGGAAGGCGAAGAAGTGCCGGTTGTCGTAGCAGTAGTTCGCGATCACGAAGCGCGCGCCGTTGTCGACCTTGAGCTTGAGGTACTCGATGTCCTTGTCCTTGCTGATCGCTTCCTTGTGCCCTTCCGGATACCCGGCAGCTCCGATGCAGAAGTCGTAGCGGGACTGGATGAACGCGATCAGATCCGATGCGTGCGCCAGGCTCTGGGCGTGCGGATGGAAATCCGGCTCGTCGCGCGGGATGTCCCCCCGTACCGCGAGGACGTTCTCCACGCCGACACTGCGGTAGTCGTCGAGCACGGACCGCAGGTCGTCAGGACCAAGGCCGTAGCAGGCGAAGTAGGCGAGCACCTCTACCCCCCTGTCCTTGAGCTTGGTCGCGAGCTCCAGCGAGCCTTTGCGCGTCGAGCCCCCTGCGCCAAAGGTCACGGACATGAAGTCCGGATTCAGGCTCACCAGCGCATCGAGCGTCTCATCAAGCTTGCTTGCAGCCTGAGGTGTCCGTGCTGGAAACACCTCGAGGGAGATCGTGGGACGCCCACTTGCCCGCCATCGATCGCACATCCTCATGCGCCACTCCTTGCCCGTAGCCCGTCGCGTCAAGGAGGGTCAGTCTACGCCCTGCCAAGGCCGGTTCTCAACACGTCTCCCAGAATGCAGGCCTGGCCGCAGAGCGCATCTCGCAGGAGGATTTCACGGGAACGCATAGCCCTTCGCGGCCAACCCAAGGGTCAGCCGCGTTTCATGGGCATGGATCTCAATCGGGCGGCTCGAGGAGAGAGCCGTGCGCTTCGATCAGCCAGGCGGACGGCCGCCGGGCGGCAACGAGTAGGTGCACTTGGTGCCATCCCAGACGAGCGGCGGAACGCACTGCGCCTGGTTGACGCCAGGAAGCGAGCTCGTGGAGGGGACAGGGGCCGTGCCCGTGGTGGTCGTCGTCGGCACCGGAGTCGTGGCGGTGGTCGTCGCCGTCGCGGTCGTGCCCGGAGTCGTCGTCCCGTACTTGGGTGGGACCTTGACCACCCGCGGGCCGGTCGCGGTCGCCACAGGCGTAGTGGTGGCCGCCGTGGCGGTCGCCGTCGCCGGAGGTGGTGGCGGGGGCGTGGCCGGGTCGGCAGGCCGGGTGGTGATGACACAACTGGCGGCAGCGACCATGATCGCCAGCGCCGAGACCAGAAGGATAGGCGTGTTATTTCGCATGGTACCTCGCATCATACGCCCGACTCCGGGCAATCTTCCCAGTCCAATCGTCATGCGGAGCCGTTCCGCAGCGCCACACGGCCAGGCCCTTTGTCCCCCCGTCCGCGCGGCCGCATTTTGCACCTGTACATCCTCCCCCGTTCCCTGTCCATGTCAGGATGGGGGGCACCCAGGATCGACCCATGACCATGACGCGCCTGCCAACCCCACTTCTGCTCATCCTTGTGGTCGGCTGCACCCCGACCACCACCTCGCCTGCGCGCAACGATGGGATGGTGATCCAAGCCCCACCCCCGGCTTCGACTCCTGTGCCCGCCAGCAGTTCGGGACAGCAGCGCAAGGCTGACACCCCATCGATGGCCGGCGCCTGGGAGGGCGCAGCTTGCGAAGGACGCGCCTATGTCCGCCTCGTGAGCCTGGAAAGCGACGGGACCTTCATGGCCACGGATCGGGTGGCCCCTTGTATGCGCGGAGCAATGTGCGCGTGGTCAGGAATCATCCTGTGGAAGGGAACCTGGCGGCAACAGGGCAATCTCGTGATTCTGGATGCTGACCGCTCCACGAGGCTGCCCGATGGAGTGCCGGAAGCGCTGCGAGTCGAGGAAGGCGCGCGGGTGCTGGTCGACACGCAGGCGCCGAGCTGCCGCTACCTCCCGTCCCCCTGAGGCAAGCCAGGCGCGGGCGGCACACGCCGCGCGGAATTTGCCAATCCCTATGGAAGACGCAGGGTTGGGGAACGCTCGCTCGAACGTGGTGTCAGTCCTCGAGCGGAACCCTACCGCCAACCCATGACCGGAGGTGCAGGATGGGCACTGTGGCAGTGGAGCAGAGTGGCGGAAGCCACCGACGCTCGTTGGACAGCGAAGTCAACCTGATCCCCATGATCGATCTGTTCGTTTGCTGCATCGCGTTCCTGCTGATTACGGCGGTGTGGTCGCACACCAGCCGCATCGAGGCTCGAGCCGACGAGCCTGGCAACGGCGTGCGACCTTCCGAGCCTGAGAAGGTCCTGCACGTGGACATGCGAAACGATCAGAGCTTCAAGCTGACCTGGCAGGTCGGCAGCACGGTGATGTCTTCCACGTACGTGCCGAAGCAGGTCCTGCAGGTCGGGCCTGAGAGCAACGTGCCTCGCTATCCAGACCTCGCAAAACGGATCGAAGAGGAATGGGCCAGCCAAGGCAATCACCGCAACGCCAATGATCGTGGCCTCGATCATGCGGTCGTCCACACGGGAACCACGACCTCCTTCGAGGAGATCGTGGCTGCGATCGATGCCATCTACGCGCCGAAGCGTCGGGTCGATGGCTCCACAGAGCCGGTCGCAGCATTCCGCGTTGGCTTTGCGACGGATTGACCTTCGCAGGCGCATCCCCTGGTGGGAGCGACCCACTCCATAGGAAGCCTCCGCGGCAACCTCTGACCTTCCCGATGGATGGCAGGGTTGCGCGATGGGAAGGCGTCGCAACCTACCTTCCCGGACCATCCACTTTTCTGATGTCCATTCGGATCGAATTGGAGTACAAGAACATCCCAAACCCGTACCCGGAAGGGTGGAGGATGGATTCGGACCCGGGCAAGGCAGATCCTCACACGGGCGAAGGAGGCAGGGATCATGGTTGCTGAGGAACTCGTTCAGGATGTGAGGTCGGACATGAAGGAAGGCACGAGCAAGGTCAAGACCGTGAAGGTGGCGACGAAGAAGGCCAGCAAGAAGGCCCCCAAGCCCAAGGCTGCGGCCAAGGGCAAGAAGGCGCCCAAGGCGCCCAGCGCGCCCAAGAAGGGCGCTGTGTCCAAGGCTGGATTCGTCCGCAGCCAGCCCACGACCATGCCTGCCAAGGATGTCGTGGCCGCTGGCGCCAAGCTCGGGCTCAGCCTGTCCCCGGACTACATCCACAAGGTCCGCTCCACGGCCAAGGCCAAGGCCAAGGCGCCTGGCAAGAAGGCTGCCCCCAAGAAGGCTCCAGCTGGCAAGGTCGCTGCCAAGAAGGTAGCTGCCAAGAAGGTCCCCAAGAAGGCCGCGCCCAAGAAGCCGGTCGCCAAGCGTGCCCCCAAGGCCAGCGCGCCCCGCACGATCAAGGCCGCAGGAGCTGGCGAAGCCGGGTTCCGCAAGCTGGTGATCGATCTCGGCGTGGTGCGTGCCAAGAGCCTCCTGGCAGAAGTCGAACGCAAGCTTGGCGCCCTCATCGCCGGCAAGTGATCCCTCTCCCTCCTCTTTCCGCCACCGCGCGGTCAACCACCTGCGAACGCACCTTCCTTCCCATCGGAGAGCCGTGTCGCGGCTGACAGCCGAACGACACCCGCCTGTGGATAGCGCTCGTCAGGGATGCTGAACATGCGAGGGCCACCGGATGGCATCACCTGTTCAGAGGCAGGGACGATCATTCCATGTTCTGGCGACGGCTTCGCCCATCACGCTGGCGCTCACCCGTGGAGGCATCCGATGGCGCAGCCATCATGGAACCGCTTTGATTATCGCTTCGCGCGCGATCCTTCCTTCCTTCCCATGGACGGTGCACCCCAGTAGCCTCGGTGGCTTCCAGGACGCCCAGCGCCGCAACCGGGGATCATTTTTTCAGTGTGCAAGGCCGGGAATTGAGGTACAACCGGACAGCTCTGTGCGAAGGCGGAGGAGAGAGATGGATACCCAGAAGCCAATTGGCAGCCGTGTTCCAAAACCCGGGAAGATGTCGAGCAAACCCGCGCCCAAGTCCGCCGCTGCGCCGGCACCCAAGCCCGCTACCTTGCGCCCCGCGGCCAAGCCCGCAGCAAAGCCCGCGGCAAAGCCCGCGGCAAAGCCAGCAGCAAAGCCGGCTGCCAAGCCCATAGCAAAGCCGGCTGCCACCAAGCCTGCGAAAGGCGCGATCTCCAAGGCGGCGTTCGTACGGAATCAGCCGGTTGGCATGCCTGCCAAGGACGTCATTGCGGCGGCTGCAAAGCTGGGAATGACCATGTCCCCTGACTACATCCACAAAGTAAGATCCACGGCCAAGGCCAAGGCCCGAACCCAGAAGGGAAAGGCTCTGGCTCCCAAGAAGGCTCTGGCTCCCAAGAGGGACGCAGCAAGGCTCGCCCCAACGGGCAGTCCCGCTGGCCTGGCCCGGGCTGGTGCCCCGGAGTCTTCCTTCCGTAGACTCGTTCTCGAGCTCGGCTTGCCTCGCGCTCGCGCTCTCGTCGCTGAAATCGAGCGCCTCGCTCCCTGAGCGCTGGCCCCTGACCCCCAAGGTCCCAGGCAAGCTCAACCGAGCTTGCGCGGACGAAACCCGATCAGCCTGTAGCTCAGCGTGACCTCGAGCTCCTGGATCTGCTCGAATCGGCGGCGAGCCGACAGCCGCGCCCCCCGATAGCTCCCCTTGAGCAGGTCGTCGAGCGCCTCGGCATCCAGGCGATGGGTCGATCGCGCAGTTGTCTCCTGCTCGACCTCGAACTGCCCAGCAAGGGCATCCAAAGTGGAAGCCAGGCGGTCCTTGTCGATCGCCTTGCCCAAGGTCGCCTCCCGCAGCTGCTGCAAGTCGTCGGTATCCGGAACGACCACGAGCAGGTGCCCGGTATCACGCAGCACACGCCCAAATTCCGGGCCGTTTTTGCGAGAGGTGATGGACAGCAACAGGTCCACGCTCCCATCCCGGAACGGCAGGTGTCGGTCTGCGTTGCCCACGACCCACCTGCAATCCGGGTAGGTTCTCGCAGCGGTATCGATGGCAGGAGTCGACAGATCCAGGCCCCAGCCGACGGCTTGGGTCGCGCGCACGACCTGATCCAGAAAGAAGCCTTCCCCGCAGCCGACATCGAGCACCACGGCTTCAGGCGGGATTGCCCATTGTCGGACCCGCTCGAGGAGCGCCTCCCGGAGCGATGCGCCCAACCCCCGCCCGAGGCTGCGCCTGCGGGCCAGCACTGCCTCCTTGGAGTCGCCCGGATGCACCGATTTCTTGTCCTGGGGCTGCAGCAGATTGCAGTACCCGCTTCGGCCCAGGTCAAAGGCGTGCCCGTGGGGACAGCGCGTTCGACGCGGCTCCCACGAGAGCACGGCGCCGCACCCGCGCACCGGGCATGCCAGCGTCCCTTCCCATCGCGCGAGCAGCTCGCTCACCAAAGCCCCGGAGACGACGATGCCTTGCCGACGACGTTCAGCAGTCCCCGCCCGAGCACGTTGTCGTCAGCGTCGAGCGCCTCGACCCGAATCACCCAGGGACCGGAGCCATTGCGCGGCGGGATCTCTCCGCGCCAGCTGTCGCCGGCCCGGGTCAATCCAAGCTGAAAGGGCGTGTCGTTGACCTTGACCGAGAGCCTGGGATGAATCGTGCGCGGATCGACTCTGCGCTTCGGGTCCGTTACCTTCACCATGATCTGGATCGGATCCTTGGGCCAGCGCGCCGTCTTGGGCGTCAGCTCCACGTCCGCCCGCAAAGCGCTCTTCTCCAGCGTGATCACGGTGTCGTCCATGCTGTCCCCCTCGACGCGCCAGCGCACTTGACGATTCGCCTCACCGTCATGCTCGAGCGTAGGGGGCACCGCCACGAACTGCTGTCCGATCCACGCCACCTGCACTCCGGAGGTACCGTCGACCTTCACCTTGCGTCCGGGGGGGAACACCAGGAGCTGCTCGCGCGCGATCCAGGTCACTCCGAGATCAGGAAGCAATCGCACGACGCGCATGGGACGAAGCACGCGCTCGCCATCGATGCCTTCGGCAGTGGCGGCACGCACGGAAAGCCAGTACGCGCCGACGGCGAGGGGCTCTGACAGGAACTGCGGCCGATCCGCTGCGAGCTCCAGGTGCTTGATCACCTCGCCGTTTTCCCGGTCGCGGATCAAGTCGACCCACCAGCGTTGGCCGGCAGCAGCAGCACCCCAGCGTGCTCCCAGCTGCGCGCGACCGTCACCGGACACGACAGCGATCGCACAGGCCTTGGATGCGGACGCATGACACGGCTCTGCGACGAAGGAGGCACGCGCAGGCAAGGGCTTGGGGCCTTCCTGAGCCCCTTGGGTGCGCAGGATCTGGTATTGTCCCGCTTGCAGCGAGGTCCACCTTCCCGAAGCCGCGACCTTCGCCCCGCCCGAATCCGATGCAGCGATCATCCCCGCAGCGGTGATTCGAGCCCTTCCCGCTCCGGGTCTGAATGCGACGAACAGATCCTTGGAGGCCATGGCGAGCAAGGGCCTGCCGCCCGCGGGGATGGCCACCCGAAAGGCCCCGTCCTTGATGTCCACGCGAGCCACGCGCGTCGACGGCCCAGGATCCAGATTGATCTCGGTGGAAGCATGGAATTGGAGAGTCGTCCCTGGCTGGATCTCGAGCCTCGTGCCATCGGTGAGCACGACGACCGCTTCCCCGGTGCCGGTCTTGATCGCGCCGCCCTGCGGGATCTTGGTCTCGGACGTGACGGGCTCCCAGGTCCCTGCCGGATGAGCGCGCAGCGTCATGCCGGCCGACGGCTGCTGGATCGTGGCCAGGGCGACGGGCTTGCCTTGCGCGTGAGCGCCAATCGCAACCGATGCGACGAGTGCAGCGAATGCCGGGCCGCGCGACCATCGAGTCAGGGCAGGATTCATGGCTTCTCCCGGGTCCTGCGGCGCCGTCAATGGGCGGCAGGGGCTGCTTTTGCGATCTCGTCCGCGGACCTCGCGCGCTGCTCTGCGGCCTTCTTGAGCTCAGGGTCGGTCAGCATGCCCGCGGCGGAACGATACCGATGGGCGAGCGACGTCCAGAACGCGGCGTCGAGCTTGTCCGGTGGTGACACTTGCTGGATCATCGCCGCATCGAGCGCGGCCAGGCCGCTGAACGGCCCACCGGGCTGCGCCGCCGCGATGGCGTCCAGAGCCGCGATGTTTCCCAGCCCGAGCGATAGCGCAGGCGCCACGAGCATCATCTGCGCTGCGTCGACGGGACCGCCGCGCGTGGCAAGCGACAGGGCGAGCATGAACGTCGACTCGTCGCCCAACGGCGCATTGCCCCGGAGCTTGACCGCAAGCGCTGTCGCTTCGTCGAAGTCCACGGCCCGCCAGTAGCGCTGCCCCATGGTCATGTGCGCTCGCCACGCGGCCATCTCGACGTCGCGAGGCAGATCAGAGGCTTGCTGAAGGACCTTGCGCTGGGGGGCAGGGACGCCGCGGACCGCGAGCAGCTGCATCACGGCCGGATCCTTGGCGACTTCGGGCGCAAGGAGCAATCCTGCGTAGAACGTGGGGAGCTTGGATGCGAGCCGCTGATCGATCGTCGCCGCAGGCGCAGCTGACGGCTGGGCAGGCAAGGCAAGCTTGTCGAGCGCGTCGATGCGGCGACCGCCGAACATCTTGGAGAGCAACGTGCGCGCCCGATCGACGCGGCCATCTGCGATCACACCCACGGCTGCCAGATCCTTGAGCCCGACCAACGCAGCGTCGCGCCCGCGCACTTTCCGCGGGTCGAGCGACTGCTCCAGCCCGGAGAAGTACGCGTCCTTCAGCTCGGCATCCTTGGCGATCTCGTCGGGCAGGGGAGCGGATCGCACGACCTCGACGATGCGCATCTCGGCCATGCCCGCTTCGACCGCGACGATGCCTCGGGCGTAGAACGACAGCTCCACGCCTTTGCGCGAGATCTTCTCCACCACCTCGGCCTGCGCGGTGACCCACTTTGCCATGGGCCCGGCGATGAAGTCCTTGACCCGCTGCTTGTCGAATGGCGGCGCGAGCTTCGGCTCCCCGGTCGCGGTTCTTCGCAGCCGCGCGCCCAATCCCAACGCGAGCAGCACCTGGTGCACGTCGGAGGACGGCGGTGTCTTGGCCGCGAGAACGGGCGCTACGAGCACGTCACCGCACTCCGCAGGACCGAGGTCCGCACGCAGCGCGCGCACCATGCCCGCAGGCATTCCGGTGCACGCTTCGAGCGCTGCAAGCTTTGCGTCGCGCTTGAACGCGTCGCTCTCGGCCATGGCTTCGTCGAGCTGCGCAATCGCACTGTCTCGCGTGTCGCACTTGCCCTTGGCCTTGCCCTTGTTGGCGACCCATCGACCACATTCCTTGGGCGCAGCCGGCAGCTCCACCGCGTCGGGATCCGCCTTCTTCTCGTCTTTGCCCTTGATCGGCGGGAGCTTCAGCTTGGAAGCGTCGATCGATGCTGGCACTCCCGAGGGGATCGTCTCTTTCTGAAGCGCACCGGGGACCGCGAACGGATCGCGCGGCGCAGCCGGCGGAGGCGGCGCTGCAGTGACAGGCGCAGGCGCCGTCGGGGTCGCGACCGGAGGCGCCGGTGTGACCGGCGGCGGCGTAGCCGCACAGCCCACCGCAAGCAGGCATGCTGACAGACCGAGGGCTCCACGGGTGCGCAGCGAACGATGGATCGACATGGTCGCATCATACGCGATCAGCGCCGAGCGGGAAGTCGATCGGATCATCCGCTCGCAGCTTCAGGATCCACGCCGGAACGCCACCCGCCGATGAAGCGTGTCGGTCGTCAAACCGATCGCTCCTCGCTCGGCCAGGTGATCGAGCGCAGCGGCGACCTGGTCTCGATCCACGCCGAGCATGTCGGCCAGACGCCCCTCTCGAATGACCGTGCGCTTGCTGGACAGCAGCTCCTCGATACGACGCACGACGTCAGGGTCGATGCTCTCGCCGGGCTGCGGCTTGGGCTCGAAGATCGCCTGGCCGATCCGCGCCAGCACATCGAGCGCGGCCCCTGCACGTGCGCATTGCTGCATCGCTTCCGGCTCGGTCATCTCAGCGTCTCCACAGGCGTGCGACAGCGCCTCCACCGCGGCCAGCGCAGCCATCTCTTCGCCGGTCAACCACACGACCACGACCTGCGGTGCGCTGTCCACCAAGGTGGCGGCAGCCGAGGGAAGCGGAGAGCTCTGCTCGCGGAGCAGCAGCGCCACCGAGGCCTGCTTGCTCGCCACCGCGCGTGCGAGCCGCTGCACGAGCGCCTTGACGCTTCCGCCATGGGAGCTGTTGGAGGCCTCGATGTGGGCGCGACGTCGCACGCCTGCGCGGTCGACCGTCACCACGGTCGCGCATTCCCCTTCAGCGCGAAGAGCCTTGGTCTTCACCTCGACCACGTTCAGGCCCCAGCCCGGGGTTTCCGTGCGGGCCATGGAATCGAGCGCGAGGTGAAGAGCGTTGCGCGCGATCGAGGAGCGCGTCTCGAGGGTGCGGTCGAAGAGGGTCGCGCGCTCGCGGACGAGCAGCTGGGCGAACAGATCGAGCGGGGTCGGGACCTCGGGAGCGGGCGGCAGCTCGGTGCCGATGCGCTCTGCCATCCACATCAGGATGCGCCGGGGCGTGCGGTATCCGTGCATCGCAACCTGCTCGGTGATCTCCTGCGTCGACATCGGCCAGGTCGGAAACGGGGGCTGCACGCCCGCGCTGGTCCACACGGGCAGCAGACGCGCGGTTGCGAGCGCCACGGCTTCCTGCGGGATCAAGCCGCGAAGGCGAATCGGCGGCTCGAGCCTCTCGCGGACCTGCTGCTCCAGTCCGTCGCGGATGTCAGGCCACAGGCTCGTCTGGCACAGGACCAGCATCGCCAGCCGCCCGCGCTGGTTGAACAGATCCACGAGCGCAGAGAAGAACTGCCGCACCACGTCGACGCCCAGACGGCGTACCCCCTCGATCTGGTCGAAGCCGAGCACCAGCGGCGTATCCGGGCAATTCGCCAGGGACATCAAGACCCGAAACGCGCGATCCTCGCCTTCCACCGACATGGGCAGATCCCGGTCGATGCGCTCTCGCTCCGACAAGGATGCGCCCTTGAGCCACCCGAGCACGATCGGCCGGGACTGCTCCAGCGGAAGCAGGCCCAGCACGCGCCAGACTTCCGGGTCGATGCGCTGCAGCTCCGCCCATGCACGTCCGCGCTCGACCACCAGCGGACCGACTTTGGGCCACTCGGCCAGCGCCCGCTCCACGAAGCTCGCCAGGAAGCGCGGCACTCGCTCTGCGCCCCAGTCCTGGAAACGCCCTTCGCGCATCCGCAGGTGGTCCACCGCCCCAGCCAGCGCCAGCCACCCGAGCCGTTCGAGCTGGCTCGCAGGCTGCTCTCCGTACGGGTCGATGTAGTGCAGGGGCAGCGCGAGCGAAGCAGAGGCTTCCCGCAGGATGTGGCCGAAGGGGCGCAAGGGCTCGCGCAGCGGCGCGATCGCGGCGAGCGCATAGGGAAGCTCGGTTCGCCAGCTGTCTTCGGCCATCCTTCGCAGACGGCACAGCAGATGCGTCTTGCCCTCCCCGGGGTCTCCGAGCACGACCTGGATGCGCGGCTTGCCCTCCCCGCGCACACGCTCGATCAGCTCCCGCACAGCCCGGAATGCGTCGAGGTGCAAGGTCGGCACGTCCACGCCCAGCGGGTCGTGAGCGCTTCGCACCGCATGCTCGGCAAACGGATTCGGCACGCTGCGCAGCAGCGCCTCCAGCCCGCGGTCCGCTCCCAGGTGCGCAGGGTCGATCACGTCGCTCATCGAAGAGCTGCGTAGTACGCAAGCCCTCGTCCGGGTAGACGTATGCCCGAATCCGGCTGGGAAACCGTCTTCGGATCGTTGGCGATCTTCAGATCGATCCGGTACTGCCTTTCCAGGTCCACCAGGACTCGATCGAGCGAGAGCGCCGGAATGTCGGCCAGCTGCGCGCGCACGAGATGCAGCGGCACGATGCCGTCAAGCCGCTGGGCCCTGTCGATTTCCTGGATCGCCGCGAGCACGCGCGCTGCCGGGTCTTCGGCCACCAGGGCTGGATTGTCGTGAGAGGAAAGCCTGGTGTGCAGCCGAGGTTCGAGCGCTGCCAGCTTGTCGTCGATGAGCTGGGAGATCCTCAGCACGATCCGGTCTTCGGCGGCGTGCAGATCGTCGAGGCTCGCGCTGCGCCTGCGACGCACCTGGCGGGCGAGCTGCTCCTTGCACTTCTTGCCCTGCACGGTCAGCTGCACGGTCGAGGCGCCGGACTTGGCCTGCTGCACTTGTGCGAAGCCGAGACGCACGAGCTCGCCGAGGTCCTCCGACCAGTCCGGATCGACCGCGATTCGTCGTGCCCCAAGCCGCAAGAGCAGCTCCTCGGTCGAAGTCCTCATGCCTCCACCCCTGCAGCCCAGCCGCTCCTTCGCCTACAGCGAGTACCACTTGGGGACCACCACGATGTAGTCGCCCGAGCCTGGGATGCTGTGCGTGCTCAGCCCCCGCTTCTCGTCATCCCCGCGGTCGAAGCCGATCACCGTTCCGGCCGAGAGCATCACGTTCTTGTCGATGATCGCGTTGCGGATCCTGCAGTGCCGGCCGATGGAGGTCTCGATCCTGGAATCGCCCTGGATCGAGCCGCCGAACATCACCGAGTTCTCGATGGTGCTGTAGCTGTGGATGTAGGAGCCGGCAGACAGCACGCTGTTGCGCACCTGCGCACCGCTGATGATCACCCCGTCGGCCACGATCGAGTTGACCGCCATTCCCACGCGCCCATCGAGATCATGCACGAACTTTGCGGGTGGGAAGTGCTGCGGGCTGTTGAACAGCGGCCACTTCTCGCCGTAGAGGTTGAACAACGGCCTGGGCGCCACCAGATCGAGGTTCGCGAGCCAGAACTGATCGATCGTCCCCACGTCGCGCCAGTAGTCCGAGTCGCTCGCCTTCTTGACCAGCTCGCGTGTGCGCTGGCCGTCGCGCGTGACGTACTCGAACTCCTCGATGTGGTTGGCGGCATTGAAGTCGTAGGCAAAAACCGGCCGGCTTGCGTCCACCATGCTCGGAATGATGTCGCGCCCGAAGTCGTCGCGATGGTGCCGCAGACACTCGGGCAGGCAGTCAGCTTCGAACATGTACACGCCCATCGACGCGTAGCACTGGTGCGTACCCGGAATGCACTTGGGGTCGTCGGGCTTCTCCTCGAATCCGATGATGCGCCCCGATTCGTCGACCTGCAGCACGCCGTACGAGCCCCGGGCCATGTCCGCGTCCACCCGTACCGCCCCCACAGTCACGCAGGCTTGCCGATCCTCGTGGAACCGCTCCATCTGGCGGTAGTCCATCTTGTAGATGTGGTCGCCGGCGAGCACCAGGACGCGCTTGGGGTCAGCGCGCTCGATCAGGCCCATGTTCTGGCGGATCGCGTCCGCCGTGCCCTTGTACCACTGGTCGCCCATCTGCATCTGGGCCGGGACTTCGTCGATGAACTGGCCGAGACGTCGCGACAGGAAGTTCCACCCGGCCTTGAGGTGGTTGCTCATCGAGTGGGACTTGTACTGCGTGAGCACGAAGATGCGTCGAATGCCCGAGTTGATGCAGTTCGACAGGGAGAAGTCGATGATCCGATAGACGCCGCCGAAAGGGACGGAGGGCTTGGCGCGCACGTCGGTCAGGGGTCGAAGCCGTTCCCCCATCCCGCCTGCCATGATGACAGCAACGATCCCGTCGGACATCGAAGGCTCCTCGTTCGGGCGCCATTATATTCCGGGACTCCGCTCAACGGCCAATTTCAGCGTGAATTTGCGTGGCCCGCATCACGGGCTCGCCCCGTAAGCAGCCGCGGAGTCAGCCCGGCTTCTTTTCGTATCCCAGGTTCGGGCTGAGCCATCGCTCCGCCTGCTCC
Source organism: Deltaproteobacteria bacterium (assembly GCA_016218915.1). Classification (GTDB taxonomy): domain Bacteria; phylum Myxococcota_A; class Polyangia; order Polyangiales; family Polyangiaceae; genus JACRCQ01. The sequence continues at coordinate 75,570 of JACRCQ010000048.1, read as the reverse complement.
ACCGTCATGCCCTTGCGCATGGCGTAGTCTTCCACCTGGTCTCGTCCGACCCGCCCCACCGAGAAGTACCTGGCATCCGGATGGCCCAGGTAGATCCCGCTGACGCTCGCCCCTGGAATCATCATGTAGCTCTCGGTCAGCTTGATGCCGACCGCCTCTGCCCCGAGCAGGGTGAACAGCTTGCCCTTCTCGGTGTGATCCGGACAGGCGGGATAGCCGAACGCCGGACGGATCCCCCGGAACTTCTCCGCGATCAGCTCCTCGCTGGTCAGATCCTCTTGCTCACCGAATCCCCAGTCCACGCGCGCGCGCTTGTGCAGCCACTCCGCCGTCGCCTCTGCCAGCCGATCCGCTAGCGCCTTGACCGCGATCGCCTTGTAGTCGTCCAGCTCCGCCTCGTAGCGCTTCGCTAGCTCGTCCGCCCCGAATCCTGCGGATACCGCAAACGCCCCCACATAGTCCACCAGCCCCGGCTCCCTGGGCGCCACGAAGTCCGCCAGGCACAGGTACGGCACCTCATCTGGCTTCTCCACCTGCTGGCGGAGCATGTGGAAACGCGCCACCTCGCGGATCCGCGAGCGGTCCGTCCACAGCACGATGTCGTCGCCATCGCTGTTCGCCGGCCAGAACCCGTACACCGCTCGCACCCCCAGCAGCTTGTCCCTGGAAATCGCCTGCAGCAGCTTGGTGCCATTCGCATACAGCTCCCGGGCCGACTCCCCGTACTTGGGATGATCCAGGATCTGCGGGAACCTCCCCTTCAGCCCCCACGCCGTGAAGAAGAACGTCCAGTCGATGTACTTCGCCACCTCCTCGATCGGCACCTCGCTCAGCACGCGCACGCCCATGAACGAAGGTACGGCCAGCTGATCGGCGTCCCACGTCAGCCGCAGCCGACGCTCTCGCGCACGAGCAATCGGCAGCGTCGGCTGGCTCAGCTTCTGCGCATGCAGATCCCGCAGCTTCTGCTGCTCCGCGCGATTGGCCCCGTCCACCTGCTCGCGTCGCGAACCGTCCAGCAGGGAAGCCACCGTGCCCACCGCTCGCGAGGCGTCGAGCACGTGCACCGTGGGGCCGCTGTACTCCGGCGCGATCTTGACTGCCGTGTGCTCCCGGCTCGTGGTCGCTCCTCCGATGAGCAGCGGCAGCTTCATCCCGCGGCGCTGCATCTCCTTGGCGATGTGCACCATCTCGTCGAGCGACGGTGTGATGAGGCCGCTGAGCCCGATCATGTCCACCTTCTGGGCCTCCGCCTCCCGAAGGATGGCCTCGGTCGGCACCATCACGCCCAGATCCACGACCTCGTAGCTGTTGCAGCCGAGCACGACGCCCACGATGTTCTTGCCGATGTCGTGGACGTCGCCTTTGACGGTCGCCATCAGCACCTTGCCGTGGCCTGCATCGCCGGCTGCGCGCGGCTTCATGTACGGCAGCAGCGCAGCCACCGCCTTCTTCATCACGCGTGCGCTCTTGACCACCTGCGGCAGGAACATCTTGCCGTCTGCGAAAAGGTCGCCGACGATCTTCATGCCGTCCATCAACGGCCCCTCGATGATCCCCAGCGGATCCTCGTACTGCTTGCGCGCCTCCTCGCAGTCCTGGTCGATGAAGTCGTCGATCCCGCGCACCAGCGCATGCGCGAGCCTTCCCTGTACCGTGTCCTGCCGCCACGCCAGATCGACTTCCTTCTTCTTGCCCCCTCCCTTGACCTGCTCGGCGAGCTCCACCAGCCGCTCGGTGGCGTCCTTGCGTCGGTTCAGGATCACGTCCTCAACCCGCTCGAGCAGCTCCGGCGGGATGTCTTCGTAGACCGCCAGCTGACCGGCGTTGACGATCCCCATATCCATGCCGGCGCGGATGGCGTGATAGAGAAACGCCGAGTGCATCGCCTCGCGTACCGCGTTGTTGCCCCGGAAGGAGAACGACAGGTTGCTGACGCCGCCGCTCACGAGCGCCCCGGGACAGCGATGCTTGATGATCTTCGTGGCCTCGACAAAGGCCATCGCGTAGTCGTTGTGCTCCTCGATCCCGGTGGCCACGGCCAGCACGTTCGGATCGAAGATGATGTCACGCGGCTCGAACCCAGCCTCCTCGGTCAGGATCCTGTACGCGCGCTCGCAGATTGCCACTTTGCGCTCGGCCGTGTCCGCCTGCCCCTGCTCGTCGAACGCCATCACCACGACCGCCGCGCCGTAGCGCTGCACCAGCCTGGCTTTCTCGATGAACGCCTCGGGCCCTTCCTTGAGGCTCAGCGAGTTGACGATCCCCTTGCCCTGGAGACACTTGAGCCCGGCTTCGAGGACGGTCCACTTCGAGCTGTCGATCATCACCGGCAAGCGTGCGATCTCCGGCTCGCCCGCGATGTGGCGAAGGAACGTTCCCATCGCCTGCTCGGAGTCGAGCATCGCGTCGTCCATGTTCACGTCGAGGATGTTCGCCCCCCCACGCACCTGATCGAGCGCCACTTCCAGCGCCTTGCCCGTGTCCCCTGCTTTGATCAGCTCCGCGAACTTCTTGGACCCCGCGACGTTCGTCCTCTCGCCCACCATGATGAAGTTGCTGTCCGGCCGGATCGTCAGCGGCTCGAGCCCCGAGAACTGAGGGAATACGTCCTCGGGAACCGGTACCCACCTCGGCTCTGCCCCCTCCAACGCCTTGGCTATGGCGCGCACGTGATCCGGCGTGGTGCCGCAGCAACCGCCCACCACGTTGACCAGCCCCTCGTTGGCGAACTCCCGCAGCAGGGTCGCCGTCGTCTCCGGATGCTCGTCGTACTCTCCGAATGCGTTCGGAAGCCCTGCATTGGGGTAGCAGGTCACCCTGCAGGTGGCGATCTTCGACAGCTCGGTCAGGAAGGGGCGAATCTCCCGGGCGCCGAGCGAGCAGTTCAGCCCGACGCTGAAGGGCCTGGCGTGCGCCACGGAGATCCAGAAGGCCTCCACCGTCTGGCCGGACAGCGTGCGCCCGCTCCGGTCCGTGACCGTCATCGACAGCATGATCGGCAGCTCCACGCGCCGCTCGACGAACACCTGCTTGATGGCAAAGATGCAGGCCTTGAGATTGAGCGTGTCGAACGCGGTCTCGGCCAGGAGAAGATCCGCGCCGCCGTCGATCAAGCCGCGCACCTGCTCGGCGTAGGCATCCCGCAGCTGATCGAACGTCACCGCGCGATAGGACGGGTCTTCCACGCGCGGAGACAGCGACAGGGTGCGGTTCGTCGGACCGATCGATCCAGCCACGAATCGCGGCTTTTCAGGGGTGGTCCGGGTCCAGCGGGCGGCCACCTGCTTGGCGAGGCGCGCAGCTACGACGTTGATCTCGTAGGCCAGCGACTCCATTCCATAGTCGGATTGGGAGATCGCTGTGGCGCTGAACGTGTCGGTCTCGACGATATCCGCGCCGGCAGAGAAGTAGTCGTCGTGGATGGCGCTGATGACGTCCGGGCGAGTCAGCACCAGAAGGTCATTGTCGCCCTTGAGATCGCGGCTGTGGTTCTTGAACCGCTCGCCGCGGAAGTCCTTCTCCTCCAGCTTGAACCGCTGGATCATCGTCCCCATGGCCCCGTCGAGGATGAGGATGCGCCTGGTCAGCAACTCGGCGAGCGTGGTCTCTTCGGCATCAGCGGCCATGGCGTACGTGTACCTCGTGCGGATGGGGCAATCGCTCGTTTCTCATGCACCTGGCGCGAGCCGGATGCAAGTTTCCACGGGACTTGCAGCGCCCTGGCCCTGCATCCTGCTCAGATGCTCAAGCCCGCTGGAGCTCAATCACCAGCAGCCCGCCTTCCATGCGGTGCTGCGGAATGGGAAGAGGGTCGCTCGCCGGCCCTTCCAACACCTTTCCATCAGGCGCGAAACGCGAGCCGTGGCATGGGCACGACCAGCACTTCTTGTCGGCATCCCACGCGACGATGCAGCCCCAGTGCGTGCACTTTGCGGTCGCAACCTCGTAGGTCCCTTCCAGAGTCTTGCGCACCAGCACCTTGGGCGACCCTGAAGGCTCCACGAGCAGCACTCCATCCGGCGGAAATGCCATCTGGCTCACGGGCAGACGCAAGGTTGCATCCTGCTGCTGCCCGGCCGCGAGCGCGTACTGCGGGTGCGAAGCTCCCCCCTTGAGAAACGCGCAGCCGCCCATGGCCACTCCTGCCCCCATCGCACCGAGTGAAACCAAAGCGTTTCTTCGTGTCACGGCCCGCGTTGCGTCATCTGCCATGAGAATCCTCCGCAGCTCCTGCATGGTGCGCAAGCCACGGCTCGTCCACCCCAACGCCTTTCATCGCCCTTTCAAACAGCCCCGGGCTTTTCTATGGTCAAAGCCCAACCACGGAGCCCCCATGCGATCTCCCTTCCTCGGGCTGGTGCAGGCTTCCATTGCCTTCGTCGCCCTCGCTGCCCTGACCGGGCTGCACGATGCTGCCGCCCAGGACGGCGCAGCTCCTGCCCGCCCAGCCACCGCCCAAGCGTCGGTCAGCTACCAGGAATGGTTCACCGACGAGGCGATGCGGATCGACTTGTTCCACGCGGGCGCCACCTTGGACGATGCGTACTCGCTCGACGAAGTGGTGTGGGAGCCGGTGTGGCCAGGCACGCGCGTGCACCTGATCGACCCGTTCAAGTTCGGTAGCTACCGGTTCCGCGTCCGCGACGCCGCCTCGGGCAAGGAGCTGTTCTCCCAGGGATACGCAACGCTGTTCGACGAGTGGACCGGCACCGACGAGGCGAAGGCTGGCGTGCGCCGATCGATGAGCGAGTCGGTGCGGTTCCCTTGGCCGCGCAAGCCTGTGCTGGTCCAGATCGATCGCCGCGACAAGAAGACCGGCGTGTTCCAGCAGATGTACGAGCTCGTGGTCGACCCCGCCTCCCATCAGATCTCGCGCGCACGTCCGTTCTCCTCCTTCGAGGTCGTGGACCTCAACGCCGGTCCTGCGCCGGAAAAGGCCATGGACGTGCTCATCGTGGCCGAAGGGTACTCCCCAGACGATCGCGCCAAGCTGCGCGCCGACCTCAAGCGCTTCGCCGGCCTGTTCCTCGACTACGAGCCATGGAAGTCCAACCGCGAGCGCATCCACATCCGCGGCATCGAGGCGCTTTCCCTCGAGTCAGGCGTCAGCGAGCCTCGCAAAGGGCTTTTCCGCGACAGCATCCTCGGCTCGTCGTTCAATACCTTCGACTCCGAGCGCTACCTCACGGTCATGCACACCAAGAGGCTCCGGCAGATCGCTTCCCTGGCCCCCTATGACACGCTGTTCGTGATGGCGAACTCCGGTCGATACGGGGGAGGCGGCGTCTACAACCAGTGGAGCGTGTTCGTGTCGGACAACGAATACGACGACTACGTGATGCTCCACGAGTTCGGCCATCACATGGGAGGCCTGGCCGACGAGTACTACGATTCTGCGATCTCCAACGACGAGGATCTGATGTACCCCCCGGGCGTGGAGCCTTGGGAGCCCAACATCTCCGCATTCCTCGGCAAGAGCCGGCACGCCATCAAATGGAAGGATCTGATCCTTGCTTCGACGTCCATCCCCTCAGCGGAGCAGAGCGCTCCGGAGGACCAGGTGGGTCTGTTCGAGGGGGCCGGGTACAAGGCAAAAGGCCTTTTTCGGCCCCAGAAGGACTGCAAGATGTTCCACAAGGGCCTGGTCGGCTTCTGCAAGGTCTGCTCACGAAGCCTCGTGTCCATGCTCCACTACTACACAGGCGAGGAGGTCAAGCCGTGAACCGACCCCTTGCCCTGCTCACCCTCGCCACGGTCTCGCTCACCTTCGGTTGCGGCCCGGAGCCCCAGCCCGGCCGCAGGCACGCCCCGGCCAATGCTTCGCCGCCCGCTGCCAGCGCCTCGTCGCGTCCCACAGCTTTCACAGGCAAGCTCGAGCCCCACGAGGATCCCATCGATGCTCTCAAGGCCCGAACCTATGTCCTCGCGACAAACGCCGACGTCGTGCACGCAGGGACCACGGCAGGCGTGGTCTCCTGGTCGTTCAAGGATCGCGCCCACCCGACCCAGCTCGCCACGGTCGTCTTGCCCGGAAGCGTCTCGGGACTGACCTTGTTCGGCCCTTCGCGCGCCATCCTCGCCGTGTCCACCGGCCCCACCGGCCTAGTGCTCGTGGACACGAGCAATGCCTCGCGCGGTCGGCTCGATCGGCTCAGCGATGCGCCGTGGAAGCCGGAAGCCCGAGGCGGCTGCCACGCGGTCTGGAATGCGACCACGGCAGATGACCGCCTGGCGTTCCTCGCCTGCGGCACAGGCGGCGTTGCAGAAGCAGATCTGGCGGACCATGCGCGCCCCAAGGTTGTTCGCACGCTCGATGTGGACGGCTACGTGCGCGATGTGGCGATCCTGAACGAAGCGGCAGGCATTCCCAAGGACAAGGCGTCGCCCCGCAGGATCGCGGCGGCTGCGGGCAATGCAGGCCTGATTACGGTCGAGTTCCCGGCCGCGGGTGCGCCCAGAATCCTCGCGCGCCTGGCGACCACGGGTGAAGCGCGCGCGCTCGAAGTCCATGACGGCATCGCCTATGTGGCAGACGGCGCCGCAGGCCTTCGCATCGTGGATGTGCGCGACCCCGGCAAGCCCCTGGAGATCGGGCGGTTCGATCCGAAGACGGTCGATCTCACCCGCGGCGTGACCGTACAAGGGCGGACTGCGTTCCTGTGCCTGGGCGATTCGGGTCTGATGTCGGTCGACACCTCGGATCCCAAGGCGCCGCGCAAGCTGGCTGCCATCGACCCTCGTCGCGCCCTGAATCGGGCCACGGCCGAGGGCTCGCTGCTGTATGCGGCCAACGATGCGAGCGGGATCCTGCTGCTGGACATCGCGAAGCCGGAGGCGCCCCAGCAGCTGTTTCCTCCTCCGGATCCCAAGGCCGCTGGGAAGTAGAGAACGATCGTTCTTCCTTTCAGCGCGCCCCTACAAGACCTTGCGAAGATACTTGCCGGTGGTCGATGCAGCGTGCGATGCCACCTGCTCCGGCGTGCCGGTGGCGACGACCTTTCCGCCTCGCTCGCCCCCCTCCGGCCCAAGGTCGATCACGTGATCCGCACACTTGATCACATCCAGGTTGTGCTCGATCACGATCACCGTGTTGCCGGCTTCCACCAGCCTGTGCAGCACGTCGAGTAGCTTGCGGATGTCGTCGAAATGCAGCCCGGTCGTGGGCTCGTCGAGCACGTAGAGCGTTCTGCCCGTGTCTTTTCTCGCCAGCTCGCGGCTCAGCTTCACCCGCTGCGCCTCTCCGCCCGACAGCGTGGGCGCCGGCTGGCCGAGCTTCACGTAGTCGAGCCCCACCTGGGAGAGCGTCTTCAGGATGCGCTTGAGCTTCGGCTGCGCGCCAAACACCTCGATCGCTTCGCGGACCGACAACCCGAGCACGTCCGCGATGTTCAATCCCTTGAAGTGCACTCCGAGCGTCGCTTCGTTGTACCTCTTTCCGCGGCACACCTCGCACGGCACGTAGACATCGGGCAGGAAGTGCATCTCCACGCGGATGACCCCGTCCCCTTCGCACGCCTCGCAGCGCCCGCCCTTGACGTTGAACGAGAATCGCCCAGGATCGTAGCCCTGGGCCCTCGCCTCTGGCGTCATCGAAAACAGGTCTCGAATCAGGTCGAAGCTCTTGGTGTACGTCGCCGGGTTGGAGCGGGGCGTGCGTCCGATGGGCGCCTGATCGATGTGGATGGCCTTGTCGATCGCTTCCAGCCCCACGATCGCGTCGTGCGCTCCCACCGCGACCTTGCTGTCGTGCAGCTTGCGGCAGAGCGCCGGATACAGAATCGCGGTCACCAGGGAGCTCTTTCCAGCGCCGGACACGCCGGTCACAGCGGTGAGCGTTCCCAGCGGGAAGCGCACGTCGATCCCCTTGAGATTGTTCTCGCGTGCGCCTCGCACCAGCAGCTCGCTCGTGGCCCCGCGGCGCTTGGCAGGAACCGGGATGCAGGCGTCCCCGCGCAGGTATCTTCCAGTCAGCGAGTCGCTGTGCCGCAGGTCCGTGGGCGTGCCGCTGAAGACCACCTTGCCGCCCAGCTCCCCAGCCCCAGGGCCGAAGTCCACCACATGATCAGCGCTCTCGATCGTCTCGCGATCGTGCTCGACCACGATCACCGTGTTGCCCAGGTCCCTCAGGCGCACGAGCGTGTCGATCAACCTGCGGTTGTCTCGCTGGTGCAGGCCGATCGAAGGCTCGTCGAGCACGTACAGCACGCCGGACAGCTCGCTTCCGAGCTGGCTGGCAAGGCGGATGCGCTGGGCTTCCCCGCCCGACAGCGAAGGCCCGAGCCGTGAGAGGGTAAGGTAGTCGAGCCCCACGGATCGCAAGAACTCGAGTCGAGCGAGGATCTCGCGCAGCACCTCGGCGGCCACGGCCGCATCCTGCTTTCCGAGGCGCAAGTCCCGGAAGTGATCGCACGCGGCAGAGATGGGGAGCTCGGCCACCTCTTCGATCCTGTGGCCGGCCACGCGAACCGCGCGGGATTCGGGGCGAAGTCGTGCGCCACCGCAGGCATGGCAGGGCGCCTCGGAGATGTACTGCTGGTAGTACTGACGCATCTGCTCGGACTTGGTTTCGCGGTAGCGACGCATCAGCATGGGGAGCACGCCTTCCCATTGCATCGCCCACGCGACGTGCCCGTGGCGCCCCTTCCACTTCACCTGCAGCGCCTGGTCGCCCATGCCGTACAGCACGATCTTCTGCTGCGCCGCAGGCAGCTTGCGCCAGGGCGTGTCCAGATCGATCCCCACCTGACGGGCCAGGGCGTCGAACATGCCAAAGCTGATCCCCGCGCCTCTCGCCATCACCGATGCCCACGGCACCAGCGCGCCTTGCCGGATCGATAGCGTCGAATCCGGGGCCACCAGCGCAGGATCCATCTCTTCTTGCCGTCCGAGCCCGTTGCAGCTCGGACACATCCCCAGCGGCGTGTTGAACGAGAACGACTGCGGCGACAGCTCCGGCATGCCGATGCCGCACGTGGAACAAGCGCGCAGCTGGCTGAAGCGCCGCTCGCCCGCGTCAGGCGACACGCACACCATCATACCCTTGCCCTCGCGGAGCGCAGACTCGACCGAGTCCGCGAGCCGCGCCCGAGAGGTGCGCTCTGGCGCTATCCGGTCCACCACCAGCTCCAGGGTGTGCCGCGCCTTCTTGTCGATCCGCAGGTCCTCGTCGAGGCTGCGCACCTCACCGTCCACCCGCACCCGGGCAAATCCACGCTGGCGCAGCCCCTCGAGCACGTCCTTGAACTCGCCCTTGCGGTTCTCCGCGATCGGCGCCAGCAGCATCGTCATCCCGCTCAGGGCCTGCACCTCGCTGACGATCTGGTCGACCGAGAGCGCAGCAACGGCCTTGTCGCACTTGGGACAATGCTGGACGCCGATGCGAGCATAGAGCACGCGCAGGTAGTCGTAGACTTCCGTGATGGTTCCCACGGTGGAGCGTGGATTCGACGAGGCGGTCTTCTGCTCGATCGCGATGGTCGGGCTCAACCCCTTGATTCGCTCGACCTGCGGCTTGTCCATCTGGCCGAGGAACTGGCGCGCATAGCTCGAAAGCGATTCGACGTATCTGCGCTGTCCCTCGGCGTAGAGGGTGTCAAATGCCAGCGATGACTTGCCCGAGCCGCTGACGCCCGTGAACACGACCAGCTTCTTCTTGGGGATGGCGAGGTGATCGATGCGCAGGTTGTGCTGGCGCGCCCCCTGGACGAGGATGGAATCGAGCTCGACGGTTCTGGAGCCGTTCGACTTGTGATTCATGACGGTCTTCCGGGTCAACGGCGGATCACCTTGGCACGGGCTCTGGGGCCGCGCACCTTGCCGAGGACGTTGTAGCCCTCGGCCACGACGACGTTGTCGCCGGGTGCAAGCTCCACTTCCCGGACGACTTCCATGCGCCCTGCGTCCAGACTCGCGCCCGTACCAGCATCCGGTGCCAGGTCGACCCGCTTGCCGTTGACGAAGATGCGCACCTCGGAGACGCCGCCGCCGCGGTCCGTGGCCTTGACCTTGACCTGGAGTCTGGCCGCCTGGGTTTCGGCCGGCAGGGGCTCGAAGAACTCGACGCGGGGCGGAAGCCCGATGCCCTGGCTCACCTCCTTGGGAACCGAGATGGCATGACCGTCCGAGAAGTCCTTGACCAGCCCTGGGCGGTGGAACATCTCGAAGAGCTGATCGGCCGAGAGCAGGTCGGCTCTACGCAGATCCGCGCCGACCCGGAAGAGCACGTGCTCGAAGGTTGCGTTTTCCCCTTCGAACAGGCCGTCATCGGTGTGGGCCAGGCTCGCCTGGTGCCCCTCGACATCGAAGCTGCGAAGCGCCACGGACACGGCGTCGGACATGCGGAGCATGCGCAGGTCCGTGCCTGCGGCCAGCAGGATCTTGCCATCCGGGCGCCAAGAGATGGCGCTGATCCGTCCGTCGCTGCCCCGCAGCGTGGCCTTGAGCCCGCCGTCGCCAGCGTCCCAGACTTTCACCGCAGCGTCGGAGCTGCCGGAGGCGACCAGGGCGCCGTCTGGGCTGAACGCGACGGCTGAGACCTCCTCGCCGTGCCCTGTAATCGTATCCCGCAAACGTCCCCGCCCGGCCTCCCAGAAGCGTATCGTCTTGTCGCTCCCCCCGCTCGCCACCGTCACTCCGTCCGGGCTCCATGCAACGCTCTGGACCGCCCCCTCGTGACCCTTGAGCGTGGAGACCGCAATCCGGGAACGAACGTTCCATATCCGCAGGGTCTTGTCTTCCGACGCCGAAGCCAGCATCGCGCCGTCTCCGCTCCAGGCAAGGCCTGTCACCGCTCCGGAGTGTCCGCTGAGCACCTCGCGGAGAGAGCCATTGCCTGCCTCCCACACCCGTACGGTCTTGTCCTCGCTGCCGGATGCCAGCAGCGAGGCATCACGGTTCCACGCGACCACGCGCACCGGGCCGGCATGCCCTTCGAGCTTGAAGAGCAGGGACGAAGTTTTTGCATCCCAGATTTTCGCCTTCTTGTCCTCCCCGCCTGAGGCCAGCAGCCGGCCGTCCGGGCTGAACGACAGCCCCCAGACCGCCAGATCGTCGGCAGGAATCGATAGCCGAAGACGCCCCGTGCCGCCGTCCCACAACCGGATCTGCTTGCCCTCGCCGCCGGTCGCTATCGTCACCGCATCCGGGCTCCACGCAACCGCGGACAGCCGACTCGTGCGCCCCGGCAGCGATCGCTGCAGCGCCATCGTCTTCGCGTCCCAGAGCTTGATCGCCTTGTCCAGCCCACCGCTCACGATCCGGCTGCCGTCCTTGGCCCACGCCAGACTGCTCACGTGATCGCTGTGCGCCTCCACGCTCGCCTTCTGCGCTCCCGTACGCGCATCCCAGACCCGGATCGTCTTGTCTCCGCTCCCTGTCGCCAGCTGGGTGCTGTCCGGGCTCCAGGCAACGCTCCAGACCGTCCACTCGTGACGATTGAGCACCGCCTTCTGCTCGCACGTCTTCGCGTCCCAGATCCTCACCGACCTGTCATCGCTCGCCGATGCGATCTGCGCGCCGTCCGGGCTGAACCGCGCCTGCTCCACCCAGTCGCCGTGTCCTTTGCAAGTCGCGCGCAACATCCCCGACTTTGCGTCCCATACCTCCACGACCTTGCCGCTCGCCGTGGCGATCGATGCGCCGTCGGGGCTCCACGCGACCGAGGTGACCCGCTCACCCGACGCCGTGATCGCGCTTCGCTGCGAGCCCTTCCCCGCGTCCCACACAATCACGGTGCGGCCGTCGCCGCCGGTCACCAGCTCTTTGCTGTCCGGGCTCCACGCAACGCTCGTCAACCGCCCGCCTCGTCCGTAGAGCGTCGTCTTCTGCGCGCCTGTCGCCAGATCCCAGATCAAGACGGTCTCGTCCCAGGCCGCGGAGGCCAGCGACGCGCCGTCCGGGCTCACCGCCACGCTGGCCACGGCTTTCTTGTGCCCTGGCAGCGTCGCGCGCAGCGCTCCAGACGTCGAGTCCCAGACCTTGATCGTCTTGTCCCGGCTGGTCGACACAATCGTCTCGCCGTCCGGTGTCATCGCTACATCGGTCACCGGCTCCGAATGCCCTGCCTGCAGCACGAACGCCGGCTTGCCCGCGAGCACGAACCTTTCGGGCGCGACTCGGGTGCAGGGCTGCATCGGACAGGCCCCGGAGCCGCAAGCCACCATCGGGATGAACACGAGAGCCCAGGGAAAGAGATGAAGTGCTCCGCGGGCACGTTGCGGCATGACGACTCCTGAAGGGGTCCATAGGACGCACCGCGCGGGCGGTTGTCAAGATGGGGCCGGAGGGATGGGCCACGCTCCGCACCGGGAGCGCGGCTGCGCGCAGAAGGTTACTTGGTGACCGTGATCGCCCAGCTGTTCAGCTTGCCGGAATCCTGGGCTGCCGTGTCCACGACCTTGAGCGTCCACGTGCCCTTGATGTCCTTGTCCGCAAACTGCGACAGCGTGATCGACTGCTGGATGTCGCGCTTGGAGCCGCCCGCCTTGTCCCAGACCACTGCGCTCGCGTCGCCATGCTGCAGCGTGATCTGAAGATCGCCCACCCAGGTGTGCGTCACGTTCAGATCCAGCGTGACCGTCTTGGCCGTCAGCGAATCGCTGACCTCGATCGTGCTGGTCACACCCTCAGGCTTGTTGTCCGGGATGTCCACCGCGGTCGTGCTCTCGTACTTGGACGAGGTGCCCGGATCCGGCTGCGGGCCGCACAGCGAGCCGCCCGGCGAGAAGCAGTTGTCGCGAACGCCGCTGACGCCGAAGGTGGAGTCGCCAACGCGCTGGCGAACGCCGACCAGAAGATCACGCCAGGGAGCCTGGTAGCCGTGATCGAGCGCCCACGCGATCTTGGCGAGCACCGGGCCCGCAAACTCGTTGGCGCCAGCAGACACTTCCACCACGCTCGACATCAGGTCGAGGTTCTCCCAGCCGCCCTTTCCGTCGAGGATCGGCTTGACGTAGTACTCGTAGCCGAGGCAGCCGCCGTACAGGAAGATCTGGTAGAACTTCGGGTACTCCGGCTTGGACCAGAAGTCGCTCGCTCCGAGCATGCTGTGGCCGTCGTAGGCAACGATCTCGTGCTCGCTCAACGCCTTCTGGAAGTTGTTGAAGTGGCTGTAGTCGCTCAGCCCGCTGAACTCGTAGGGCGAGTACAGGTCAATCTCGAAGTCGACCTGGCCGATCTTCTTGACGAACCGCTTGCCAAGAGGCGCCGTGGCCTCCTTGAAGCCCGACTGCTTGAGCCACGTGCCCATCTGGCGGAACCCGCGCATGCCAGGATCGCTATCGGTGATCGCGCCGTCGCCGATCTGCCCGAACAACACCACCGCTGTCACGCGGCCGTCTGCCACCAGCTTGTCGAACTCCGGATAGACCGTCTTGGCCGACGGAAGGATCTTCGACACAGTGACCTTCAAGTCCTGCATCGCAACCTTGCACCCCTCCTTGTCCGGGTCCCACAGGTACCAGTAGACCGACTGGCTCAGGCTGATGTGCCCGCCCACTTCGCCGCACGTCTCACCAGCTTCCTGCATGACCGCGTAGGGACGAACCGGCACCTTGGCCGTGAACTCGGTGCCTTCCTTGACCCCGGTGGCGGCGGAGTTGAGAAGCACGGCGTTGACCCCGCGGATCCTCCAGTGCTTGAGCTTGTCCTTGGCCGTCGCCTGCGCATAGGTGACCCAGGATCCGTTCTCCAGCCATTCGACGCGCGAGCTCGAGGTCGCATCTTCAGCAAGCGACTCGAGATAGAACTCGCCGCGCTTGCGAAGGTAGGTCAGGGCGAACTGGCCCAGATCCGCAGGACCTTCCTTGAGCTGGTAGGACGAGGCTTCGATGTCAGCCTCGAGATCGACTTCGACTTCGCGCCCGTCCGGGTTGAGGTACGCGGTGTCAGACTTGCCCTGACCGCTTTGATCTTCGAGGAACGGGTTGACCCCGGGATCCTCTGTCTCGGTCGGTTGCGTCTCGTCCGTTCCAGACGAGCACGCACCCACCATCAATGCCATCAACCCGAGTCCGAGCAGCCGCCAGCTTCGCATGGATGACCTCCGCGAAAAGTGTCCGGGTATGATATCAGAATACATTCTGCGCTTTCAAGCCCCCTCTGCCAGGGCTCGAAATCCGCACTCTCACTGTTCAATGGCACGGAATCGCGCCGCCCAAGCCCCCTCAATCCACTCAGAACCGAGCAATTGGCTACGAGCTCCTGGAAGCATCACTAATAGGAGAGGGGTAGGAGCGAACCCGATTGGCGAAAAAAATCACGGTACACGATTGCACGCGGACCGCCGGTAGGTATAACTATCTAGGTGATACTAGGCAGTGCGACCTATGTCGGTTCGCCCGATCTCCGCATCCAAAACTCGTAATAGTGTCGCCGGTTCAGGAACCAAGGCCATGCTGCGAACACCTCCGCCGCTCCGGCTGTCGCTCTTCAGGACTCACCCACCGACAGCTTTGGGCGGGAATCCCGCGCGTGCTTCAGCTACCGCGATCGGTCCTCTCCGATCCCGCCCCAAGCGCCAGGCGCTGGGGTCCATCCTGGCGGGCTGGCTGACGCTGCTGGTGGTCTCGCTGCTGTCCCAGCGCGCGATGGCAGCCGATGCTTTCAGCTCGAAAGAGGCAAAGTCGTGCCTGAGCTGCCACAGCAAGCCTGGCCTGACCTCAGTCTACAAAGACGGCGAGAAGCGCTCGGCGACGATTACCGAAGACCAGTTCCGTGACAGCGCCCACAAGTTCCTGCCTTGCACCGGATGCCACAGCACCCTGCCGGCCCAGGGCAAGCACGCCTCGCCGAAGGACTCCACCCGCGAGCAGATGTCCATCGAGATCGCCACCACGTGCCGACGCTGCCACTCCAACGAGCAGCTGAGCCACAACCCTCTGCACAAGCAGATCCTGGCCTACAAGGACGCAGTGCGTTGCGCCGACTGCCATGGCTCGCACAACATCAAGCGCGTCTGGCGGATGAAGGCCGACTACTCGCTTAACGACTACTGCCTGCTGTGCCACCGTCACACGCTCAAGGCTATCGTGGAGGGGGAGTTCGCATCGCTCGAGGTCGGCGAGTCGGACCTGAAGACCTCGGTGCACACCAACCACAAGTGCTCGGACTGCCACGTCACCAGGTCCAAGGACGATCACCCGCTGTACAAGACGCGCCGGGATCTGGATCTCGCGGTGGCAGACGCTTGTGCAGGCTGTCACTCGGACAAGCAGACCGCCTACAAGGGCAGCGTGCACTCGCACATGGTGGCGTCAGGAAACAGCAAGGCGCCTGTGTGCACCGACTGCCACGGCTCTCACCAGGTCGGCACCAAGGCACTGTTCGACACGCTGGCTGGCGTGCCTTGCAAGAAGTGCCACGGCGACGTGTTTGCCAAGTTCCAGGACAACGTGCACGGCTCTGCGCGCACGGCCGGCAACAGCAACGCCCCGCTGTGCGCATCGTGCCACTTCGCGCACGAGGTCAAGCCGGCGATTGTAGCCCGCTCCACACGTCTGGCCTGCGAAGGTTGCCACCAGGGCGTGGCCGCCAAGCACCGAACCTGGCTTCCCAATGTGGAGACTCATTTCGACACGGTCGCCTGCGCAACGTGCCACGTGCCCGACGCACCTCGCGCGGTCTACCTGCAGGTAACGAACGCGGCGGGCGATGTGCTTCCCGAGGGGGAGATCAAGAAGCTGCTCGGGCCGAGCTACGACGATCTCCTTTCGAGCTCTGCGGAAGGGAACATGGAAGGGCCGCAGCTGTGGGAGCTGTACAAGATGCTCAACCGACGAGCCGGCACCGGCGCAGGGCTGTCAGGCACGCTGGCATTGCGCGATGGGCTGCGCGCGCACGAGCTCGCGCACAGGGAAAAGGCGTCCAAGCGGTGCGAGGATTGCCACAGCACCGGGTCGCGCAGCTACGACACCGTGCTGATGGTGGTGCCTCGCCCGGACGGCACCGAGCAGTTCTACCCGGTGAGCCCGAGCGTGCTTCAGTCCGTGTTCTCGACCCTGCCCCTCAAGCACTTCTATGCGATGGGCAGCACGCGAACGCGCCTGCTCGACTGGGGCGGGCTGCTGCTGGGATTCGGCGTCGTCTTCGGCCTCGGGGGGCACATGAGCCTTCGCGTCGTCGCAAAAAGGCGTCTCCGCCGCAAGGAGGTGAGCCGATGAAACGCATTCATCTGCACCCGATGGCCGTGCGCATCTGGCACTGGCTCAACGCGCTCTGCTTCATCGTTCTGATCCTCACGGGCATCCAGATCCGCTACCACGTGCTGACCTGGATGACCTTCAAGTCCGCGGTCGAAGCGCACAACCTCGTCGCCTTCGTGCTGATCGCCGACCTGCTCTTCTGGGGCATCTATCACGTGGTCAGCGGAAAGATCCGTCTCTACATCCCGAAGTTCGGCAAGCCCTTGATCCAATCGGCGGTGCGCCAGGGCCTCTACTACGGCTACGGGATGATGAAGGGCGACAAGAACCCGCATCACATGACGGCGGACAACAAGTTCAACACCCTGCAGCAGCTGACCTACGCGCAGATCATGCTCGTGCTGCTGCCTGCGCAATGCGTGACAGGCGTGCTGCTGTGGGATCCCCAGCGCTTCGGCGTGATCATCTCCCTGGTCGGCGGCCTGAAGATCGTGGCGCTCGGTCATGTCGTGCTCTTCCTCTTCTTCACCGCGTTCCTGTTCGGCCACATCTACCTCGCTACCCTTGGCCACACGCCCACCGCACACATCAAGGCGATGTTCACGGGCTACGAGGATGTGCACGAGGACGACGAAGCTCCGGACGCGAGCCACGGCCAGCCGGCTGCGGCCCACGAGCCCCCCGCTGCAAGCCATTCGCATCCGGAGCCGAGCGCTGTCGAGCTGGCGCCCGGCGAGATCCACCAGGCACCGGTCGTAGGTGCAGCGATTACTTCATTGCAGCCGAGGCCTTGAAGCTCGGCTTGCCGCCCCCTGTGTCCACCGCAGCAATCACGACCCGATTCACAGTGTCACCCACAGCCGGCACGCTCAGGGTTTCGTCCGCAGATGCCATGCTGAAGCTGCCGACCTGCGCCGCACCCTTGTCCCCTTCTGGATACGCAGCCCAGCGGAAGGCCAGCGCTGCGAAGTCGGTCGAGCTCAGCTTCACGTCCAGCGTCGAGCCTGCTGCGCCGGTCACGGTGAACAGCAGATACTTCGAAGAATAGGCCTCGAGCGTGAAGGTCGCCTCTGCTGCTGGAACCGCGGCCACAGTCGCGGTCATGGCCGGTACGTCGAACGCCTTGTAGCCGAAGCGGCCATCCTGCAGGGCGGGCTGGTCCAGGAAGTTCGCCAGCGACCAGTCGGGCAGCAGCGTCTTGAACGTGTCGGTCTTTCCCTGGGCGGACAGGGTCTTGTCGATCCCAGCCATGCTGGTCGAGGACTCTGCCATCAGCGCAGTGAAGAACGCCGAGCCGAACCGCTCGTACAGGTAGCCGCCGAACAGGAAGCCGGCCCCGTAGTTGAACTTCGGCGGCGCAGTCGTCAGGCTCTGGGTCGGGTTCTTCGCGAAGTCCCCCTGAACCCAGTCCTTGAGGTCGCCGTAGTATCCGCATGCGATCATCGACGTCTCGGCCATGGTCTCGTCGAGCCAGCCCGCTTCGCCAGGCTTGTTGTTGAGAAGGATCATGTGCTCGAACTCGTGCGATGCCACGCCGAGCATGTACTCGCCCGAGGGCGGATTGCGGACGCCGTCGAGGTACAGAATCTCGGCGTCGTTGCCCTTGGTTCCGCCGACCATGTCCTCCTTGCGGATGAAGCCGTCGAACTGGTAGCCGGCGTAGCCCTGGATCTCGTAGTAGAGCAGGATGATCCTGTCGTTGCTGTCCACGTCGGTCGGCTTGCCGAACGTGCCCGTCGCAATGTCGTAGATCCCCTTGGCAGGGTCTGCGGGCGTGGCCTTCTCAAAGGCTGCCTGGACCTTGTCGATCTCGTCGGCCTTGAGCGTGGTGCCCCAGATGTCGTCGGCAACGTAGATGATCGAGTGGTCGCCGTAGGCCTGGCAGCTCGCGGCGATCTCCTTGTATTCAGGGGGCATCACCGACAGATCGTAGATCCAGAACTTGCGCGGCGGCTCCTTGCATGCCCCTGTGGCGGCGTCACCATCCGGCGCGGTTGTCTCGGCCGCGACCTCCGGACTCGTGTCGGGCGATGCCTCAGGCTCTGCTTCCAGACCCGCATCGTTGTCCGAACCCGCCTCGCCCCCGGTTCCAGCGGGCGCTGGGTCGTCTCCACCGCAACCGACCAACGCACAGGGTGCTGCGACCATCAACCAGGACATCCAAGTCATTCGCATCGTCGGCTCCTACCGCTTCAGCTCCAGCGTCCAATCGAAGTTCCATGATAGTCCACGCCCGACGCCCCTGACGTCAAGACGGGTCCCTACCCTCCCGCGGATTCATCGAGTACGCTTTGTCCCGAGAGCTTCGGCTCCGTGCGGTGTCGCCGCGGAGGATTGCCATGAGAAAATCGTCGTGGGTCGTGTGGGGTCCGATCGTGGGGCTCGTGGGCTGGGCCAGCATGAGCGCCATCCACGGATGCGGCGGGGGTGATGAAGCAGCCAACAATCCGTCGCACAGCTTCAACGCCGACGGCGGAGCAGGCTCTGCGGGCAAGGGCGGCGCGCCGCCGGACGGCAGCGTGCTGCCCGACGGGATGCCGGGCGGAAGCGCGGGCGCGGGAGCCTCGCACTGCGGCAACGCCCCTGGCTGCAAGGAAAGCTCGACCGGACCTACGGGCAACCCGCCCGGCCAGTTTCCGCTGCCCAGCGATGACCCTGCGCCTGACAACGTCGGTGCTGACGGCGTAGGCCGCGACCAGAACGGCTACCTCGGGCTCGACTCCACCCACCACCAGTTCGACTACCTGTGGATCGCCGACGACGTCGCCTATGGCGTGGGCTTCGTCTCCAAGGTCTCGACCAAGCCGTTCCCGACCGCACCCACCTGGCGAGAGGTCGCCCGCTACGTCACCTTCACCTGCAAGTCCAACCCCACCGGCTCGAACGAGGACGTGGTTCTGGGGCAACCGCATCCAGGCGCCTTGTGCGCCGATGGCGTGAACGGCTGCTGCTCGGTCTCGGAGACCGTCAAGGGCCCGAACAACGGGCATGCTGCGGTCAACGTCTACCAGAATCGCCCGTCGCGCACCGCGGTGGACATCAACGGCGACGTGTGGATCGCCAACCGCGCGCATACGCCCGCGGAGCTGCAATCGTCTGCCACCAAGATCGCGAACTCCGAAGCTGACTGCATCGATCGCAACGCCAACGGCAAGATCGACACGTCCAAGGACGCGAACAACGACGGCATCATCACGACCGACTGCAACGACGACAACCTGCCGGACAATGCGAGCACGGTGTGTGCTGCCGGCAAGGTGCTCGAGTTCTACGGGCTCGACGACGAGTGCATCCTGTTCACGACCAACACAGGGCAGATGGGGCAATACGGCCGCCCGCTGGCACTCGGGCCGGGCGTCGGGCAGACGCGTGCCTATGGCGCGTCCGACGCATGGGCTGGCACCTGGAAGGACGGCACCTTCTATCGAATCCAGGGCAAGACCGGGCAGATCATCGACACGGTCAAGATCCAGGATCAGGCTGGGGTCGCGTCGGTACCCTACGGCGCCGCAGTCGATCGATGTGGAATCCTGTGGGCGCCCAACGAGGCCAATCACCAGCTGTTCTACTTCGACACGGCGAACACCTCGATGCAGGGAATGACCCAGAATCCGCACGGAGGCAGCGGGTTCTACGGCATCGCAGTGGACGGCTTCAAGCAGCCCAATCCTGACGGAGGGGCTCCGCTCGAGATCCAGCAGATCTGGCTGGGCGAGGTGGGAGCCTCGGGTGCGTACAGGTACAGGCCGGTGCGCGATCAGGGCTTTGCCGGGCTCGGTACGGGAACCTGGGCCTTTGTGACGTTTACCGGCGGCTCTGCGCAGGGACGCGGCATCGGTGTCGACAATCGAACGCCCACTGCGTATGCGTGGGTCGCGCTCGACGGCTACGTGCCGGGCTCGCCGCCAGCAGCGATCGGTCGGATTCCGACCAACATCGCGGACGGGGTTTCGGTGCTCGGTCCGGAGAACACGTTCCCCACCGGCCAGGTCGGCACGCTGGGAGCTGGGGTGGCCAACGATCTCGACATCTGGGGGATCAACCAGGGCACCTCGAGCGCGTCGCACTTCAAGGTCGATGCGGCCGGCAACGTGATCGGCGCGCCGGACACGGTTCCGCTCGACGACAAGCCTGCAGCGGCCGAGGACTTCTGCGCGAACCCGGTATCGGGCCAGTGCAAGCCGCACCCGTACACCTACTCGGACTTCACGGGATTCGGGCTGCGCAACTTCACCGTGCCGCACGGGGTCTACACCTGGATCCAGCAGGGATGCCTGGGTGGCAAGAAGACCAAGTGGAAGAAGATCTACTGGGACGCGCTCACGCCGGCAGGAACGGAGCTCACGGTCCAGGCGCGATCCGCTGACACCAAGCCTGCGCTCAACACGGCGACGTACACCGGCGCCTTCAAGGTCTCGCCGGCGGATCTCGAGGTCAAGCAGGCGCCCGGACCGCTCGCGCCCAACCCGGCGGACTATCTGCAAGTCGAATTCGACTTCACCACGACCAACAGCGAAGAGTCCCCGAAGCTCAAGTCGTTCCAGATCGTCTACGAGTGCGTGGACGACGTGCCGCAGTAGCCGAGCACACTTCCCTCCTGCCAGCCTGCGTGATCGCTGGTTCGCATTGCTGCGTCACAGCATGCGCATCGGCCGGATTTTACATTCCTTTTACAGCACAGCCGCAGGTGAGGCGCCATCCTCGGCTCATGCTGAAAGTCCTCGAAAACGACGCGACCTTTGGGCTTCCTGAGCGGGCATTCGATCCGGAGCGGCCTCCGCGCGTTCTGCTGTGCGGCGTGTTCGGCCCCTATGGGGTCGACGATGCGTTCGGGCGCAAAGAGAACATCATGGAGCTGTTCCACAACCAGGTCACCAAGGTGCAGGGCGTGGCCTCGATGCGGTTCCAGCACAGGTCCTTTGGGCTGTACTTCATCGCGGCGAACATCCTCGCACCCACGACTGTGCTCGACTTTCCGACGCGAAAGCAGTTCATCCGCGAGCTGTCCAAGGGCTACGACGCTGTGGGGATCTCGTTCATCGCGTCGAACTTCGCCAAGGCCCGGGAGATGGCCCGGCTCGTGCGAAAGCACCTGCCCAAGGCGCGCATCGTGCTCGGCGGTCATGGCGCTGCGGTCGAAGGGGTCGAGGAGCTGATCGAGTGCGACGCGGTGGCACGCGGCGAAGGCATCCGATGGATGCGCGCCTGGCTCGGCGAGCGGGTGGATCGCCCGATCCATCACCCGAACATCGTCTCAGCCGAGAACAAGCACATCCTGGGAGTTCCGACGCCTGGCAGGACAGGCCTGATCGTGACCGGGATCGGCTGCGTCAACGGCTGCCGCTTCTGCGCCACGAGCCACAACTTCGGCAAGCGCTACATCCCGTTTCTCAAGACCGGCAGGGACGTCTTCGAGGCTGCGTGCCGCGCTTCGGACGAGTTCGGCTGCACGGACTTCTTCGTGATGGACGAGAACTTCCTCAAGGATCGCAAGCGCGCCATGGAGCTCATCGACGAGATGGAGCGGGCCGGGCGCTACTTCAACTTCGCGATCTTCTCGTCAGCCGAAACCATCACCGCGTTCGGCATGGACGAGCTGGTGCGGCTCGGCGTGTTCTGGCTGTGGCTCGGCGTGGAATCGCGCTTCGAGACCTACACGAAGAATCGCGGCGTGGACATGAGAGCGCTGATCGATGGCCTGCAGTCGCGCGGCATCGTGGTGCTCGCCTCGGGGATTCTCTTCCACGAGGAGCACACGCCACAGAACATCGAAGAAGACATCGACTACGTGATCTCGCTCGAGCCGTGCTTCACCCAGTTCATGCAATTCACGCCGATGCCCGTGACCGAGCTCTACCAGGACCTGAAGCGCAAGGGGCTGATCGACTTCTCCATCCCCTACGAAGAGTGGCACGGGCAGAAGCGGCTGGTGTGGAAGCATCCACACTTCACGCCGCGGCAGACCGAGGAATTCCTCCACATGGCCTTCCAGAAGGAGTTCGACGTGCTCGGCTCGGGCGTGATGCGAATGACCCGCACGCACCTGCGGGGCCTCGCTGCCTTCGATTCCCTCCCCGACACCGAATGCTTCCGATCGCGACGCCGGGCGCTCGAAGCCCGCGCGCGCGAGCTTCGCCTCCTGGTGCCTGCCATGGCGCGATTTGCCCACAACCAGACCGAGCGCGATCTCGTCGATGCCCTTGCGAAGAGCTTTGATCGCAGGTTTGGACCCATGACGGCCTCGGAGCGGGCGCTGTCCGCAGGCGGCCTCGCGCTCGCGATGAAGTACGCGCTTCGCGTGAAGCTGTTCGGCGATCGATTCCAGCCTGCGACGCATCGTCAGGAGTACAGGCAGAGCCTCTGGAGCGAGGCGGCCACGACGCTGGCGCACTGGACGCAAGCGATTCGGGCGCGCGCCCATGCGCAGGTATTCGCGCTGCCGAGCCGCACGGAGACGTAGCGAGAGCCAGTAGCACAAGGGCTGCAGGCTCCGGAGCAAGACCGGCTCCCGAGACTCCAACGGCGATCCCTGGTGCAAGTCACGAGGGCAAGTTGATCCGCCCGCTGGCTTGTATAGACTGAGACGCATCATGAGCATGCCTGGCTGTGCCTTTTGCGGAGGCAAGAGCACTCGTCGTCATGATGGAAGATCGGTTTGCTCTTCCTGCTATCACAGAGAATTGGCTCCGAAGCAGGCATGCTGGACCTGCGGCCGAGTCGCTCCGGTAACGTCGTACCAGCCAGGAGGGGAGCCGGTTTGCAATAGCTGCTACAAACGGCACCCGACGCGCAATGGGTCGTTGACTCCGGATGGTGTGCTCGCCGGCTCGGGCAAGAAGGTCTGGTGGCTTTGCCGGGAGGGAAAGGGCCATGTTTGGCTCTCGCAAGTGCGACACCGCACGCGGGAGGGGACAGGGTGCCCGTTCTGCGTCGCGCAGGCCGCGGGCAAGCCGGGCGCGCTGCCCAGGGTCGTTCGCGAACGCCGAGGTGCGTCGGTGGTGCGACGCGCCCCCCATATCGGGAACGAGACGCGGTGACCAACGCAGGCACTCGGTAGCGTGCCCTTGCAGATCCAGGCGACCAACGCTCGCGCCTCCAACGTAATAGTTCGGTAAATCCCCGGCGAATCGATAGCGTTGCGTGCGCGCCCGTGGGACCAACGCATATGCCCCTCCCCACGCAGCGACTGAAGATCCTGTTTGCCTCGGTCGTCGGCCCCCACGGCGTGGACTCCCCACGAAGCCGATTCAAGAACCCCATGAGCCTGATGAGCAACCAGGTCACGCGGGGCCAGCAATACTACACGGTGCAGATGAGCTCGCGGACCTTCGCGTTCGACCTGTTCGGAGCCAACCTCGACGCTGAGGTCGCGGTCCTGGACTTCCCTTCGGAAGCGCAGCTCGATGCAGCGGTCCGGGCCACCCGGTGGGATCGAATCGGCTTGTCCGGCATCATGGCGAACTTCGAGAAGCTCCTGCGAACCTACGAGATCGTGCGCAAGGCGTGCCCTGACGTTCCCATCGATCTCGGCGGACACATCGTCAACGACGACGACGTGACGCTGCAGCTGATCGAGCGCATGCGCCAGCTCCATCCCTCGGAGACGTTCAACCTCTGGCAGAGCCCGGGACGGCTGTCGTCGAGGGGAATCGAAGGGCCGGGCGTGACGCTCATCGGGCGCGACGGTCTGGACTACTACGCGAGATTGCCGGGCGTCGGGCTCAAGAGCGCGGACACCCTGCGGGCGCCTCTGGTCGAGACCACCTACGACAAGCGCTGCCTGGGGCTGGACGTCCCCTCGCTGTCGGCAGGGCTGATCAT
Organism: Deltaproteobacteria bacterium; assembly: GCA_016218915.1. Taxonomy (GTDB): domain Bacteria; phylum Myxococcota_A; class Polyangia; order Polyangiales; family Polyangiaceae; genus JACRCQ01. The sequence continues at coordinate 51,607 of JACRCQ010000048.1, read as the reverse complement.
TCCCGACGTCGGATGCCCGAAGAAGTGCGACTTCTGCACGACCTCCCACAAGTTCGGAGGAAAGTTCGTTCCCTTCCTGCAATCCGCCGAGGACATCCTGGCCGTGGCGGACGCGCATGCCGCACGCGGGGTCGACGAGATGTTCGTGATGTCGGAGAACTTCTCGGTGGACACGGCGCGGGCGCGCAAGCTGCTGTCGCTGATGGAGGCCCAGCACAAGCCCTACCGCTACAGCGTATTCTCGTCTGCAGATACGCTCGTCAAGCTCGGCGTCGAGACCATCGTGAAGCTCGGCTACTGCTTCGTGTGGATCGGTCTCGAGGAGTCCACCGGACGCACCTACAAGAAGCTCCACGGTCTGGATGTGCAGAGCCTGGTGACGGATCTGCAGGCGCACGGGGTGGAGGTCCTGGGCTCGACGATCCTCGGCTTCGAGCACCAGACGCCGCAGGACCTGGATCGGGAGGTCGACCACGCCTTGTCGTTCGGCTGCACCTACAACCAGTTCATGCTCTACATGGCAATGCCCGGCACAGCGCTCTGGGAGCGCATGAAGCAATCCGGCCAGCTCAAAGAGGGGTTTCCCTGGCCAGACATCCATGGGCAGGCCACGCAGAACTGGCACCACCCCCACATCACCGACGTCGAGATGGAACGCAGCCTGGACCAAGCCTTCGCTCGGGACTACCTGGAGCTCGGGCCGTCGCTCTACCGGATGATACGGACCCAGTTCGACGGGTACAGAAACACCGCGAGCTGGAATCACGAGCTGGTGCAGATGCGCCGGACAGCGACGCGCAAGAGGATGATGATCCACATTCCCGTGCTGACCGCCATGGCGCGGGATCTCGGGCACATGAATCACCCTGTCACCCAGAAAGTGCAGCAGCTTCGCAGCGAGCTGATCGAAGCCTGCGGCTGGAAGGGCAGGGTGAGCTCCCTGGCGCTGAGCCCGTACATCTACGGCAAGCTCCTGTTGGAGAAGCGAAGGTTCTTCAAGGCGCTGCGCGATCGAAAGGCGATCGAGCCGCGCTGCCTGCTGACCCACTACGGCCGCTTCGATCACGCCTACCCGTCCGTGATCCCGACACCTGGACCCACGCCGTCGTCGGTTGCCATCCAGCGCCCGATGCCGCACGTGATCCAGGCCGCACCCGAGGCGTCTCGTCCGACTCCCTCGAGGGCTTCCCAGCCTCGAAGATCACTCGAGGTCGCGTCCCAGCCCGCGGTGTGAGCCTCACCCCTTCGGCAAGAACCGGTAGCCCGCACCTCGCACGGTCACGAAGTGCTTGGGCCGTGCGGGGTCCTGCTCGAACAGGCGCCGGAGCCTTGCCACGAACACGTCGACGGTCCGGGTATTGGTTTCTGGCGAGATCTCCCAGACGTTGGCGAGCAGCTCCTCACGCGCGACGACGCGGTCGGCGTTGTCCGCGAAGTACTTGAGGATGCGGAACTCCAGATCCGTGAGCCCCACCGGGTGACCTGACGCAAAGGCTTCGCGGGTATCGAAGTTGATCTGGTGGCTGGCGAACTTGAAGACGCCCGCAGGCGATTCGGCTTCGACGGCAGCCGGGGCGACCGGCTCGTCCCACGCTCTGCGGCGCAGCATCGCGGTCACACGTCCGATCAGCTCCTTGAGCGCAAACGGCTTGATCATGTAGTCGTCACCGCCCGCCTCCAGGCCCTGCACGATGTCGTCCAGGGACCCTTTCGCGGTGAGGAACAGGATCGGGATCCGGTTCTTCTCCTGGCGGAGCGACTTGCACAGATCGAAGCCGCTCCCGTCGGGGAGCATGACGTCGAGGATCATCAGGTGGTGGTCGGCGGTGAGCGCAGCGCGTGCGCGCGCCACGGTCGATGCGACGTCGACTTCGAACCCTTCCTCTTTGAGATTGAACTCGAGGGCGAATGCGAGGTGGTCTTCGTCTTCGACGACGAGGAGTTTGTGGGTCATGACGGTGTCAGGTGGGTCTGAGGGGCAGAGGACGCAGGCTCCTCCATCCGGAGGGGAAGGTCCACGGTGAACGTGGAGCCACGTCCTTCCCCATCGCTCGAGGCGGTGACGCGTCCGCCCATGCGACGGGTGAGTGCGTCTACCAGGTACAGCCCGAGCCCTGTGCCTTTGGGGGAGCCGGCCTTGCGCTCCACACGGTAGAATCGCTTGAATACACGCTTGAGCTCGGCGCGGGCGAGGCCGATGCCGTGATCGGCCACGGAGATCCTGAGTCGCGCATCCTCGACAGCGATGGCCACCACGATGCGGGCGGGTTTCTTCGAGTACTTGGCGGCGTTGTCGAGCAGGTTGATCAAGATGGTCTGCAGGGCGACGCGGTCGGTCAGGATGGGGTGATCCGGTGCGCGTCCAGCTTCGATGCAGATCTCGTCAGGGCCCAGATCGTAGTCCTGCCGGATGCGCTGCGCACATTCCTCCACGATGCGCCTGCAATCCATGGCCTCGAATTGAAGCTGGCGCTTGCCTTGCTCGAGCCTCCCCGCATCCAGGACGTGCTCGATGAAGGTCCGCAGCCTGTGCACGTCCTTCTTCATCATCCCCAGGAACCGCGCATGCATCTCCGGGGTCAGCTGGCGCGATTCGATCGTCTCCAACGACAGGATCAGGCTTGCCAGGGGGGATTTGAGCTCGTGGGTGACGCTGTCGATGAAGGTCTTCTGCTGATTGACGTAGAGGGTTTGCCGGACGTTGCCGATGAGAAGAAGAAGCAGGGTGACGACGACGACGACGAGGAACAGCGAGCCGACGGACAGGATCACCCAGTAGCCGACGCCCAGGTCGGGCATGCCGTGGGTGCGGGTGGCGAGCACGTAGTAGCTCGTGAAGATGATGTTCCACCCCACGAGCACGCCGATCGTGAACAGGATCGCCAGCACCCCGATCAGGATGGGTACCCAGAGCGGTCGCGTGCGAGGCATGGCCTATTCGTCGGTGACGGGAAGGTTGAACGGCCACTGCACGGGGAGGCGGATGACGAACGTGGTTCCCCGCGCGGCGGACGAGGAGAATCCGACGTTGCCGCCGAGATACTTCTCGCCGAGCAGCTTGATGCTGTAGGTACCGATCCCGCGCCCTTCCCCCTTGGTGCTGAACGATCGCAGAAAGACCTGATGGCGTACGCCGTCGGGAATGCTCCCGGCGTTGTGCACCGCGAACGACACGTGGTCGCCCAGATCATCGGCCAGGATCGTCACGACCCCTGCCTCGGGCGTGGCCTCCAGCGCGTTCTTGATCATGTTCCCCAGGATGCGCCTGAGCAGCATCACATCGGTCGTGATGCGCGTCTGGGGCATGTTGCCGATGGCGACCGTGCGCCCGACCGCTGCCTGCGCGTTCGACCACGTTGCGCTCAGGTTGCGCAGCAGGTCGGTGACCGAGACCTCTGCCACGGAGACCTGCAGGTCCCCGGTCTCGGCTGCCATCAGCTGCCGCTGGCTGTTGATCTCCTCGACGAGCTGCTCGGAGAGCGACAGAAGCATGGCCTTGAATTCCTGCTCCGCGCCCGGATCGTTCGCTTCCGCAAGCACATTGGCGATCCCGCAGATCCCGCCTGCCGTGTTCAGCACGTCGTGGAAGAAGATCCGCTCCAGCACCCGTCGCCGCTTCTCTGCGCTGATGTCGCGCAACGTCAGCACCGTCAGCTTGCGTGCCCCAAGCGCCAGCGGTGTCGCGCGGACTTCGATGTCGAGCGAGCCGCCAGCGGACGGATCGAGCGCTAGCCTGCATTCGGCCGTGACCGCGGCGTTGTGCCGCATGGAATCGTTTACGGTCGACATCACGCCGCACCAGGCGCAGGCGCTCGCCGAGCCGCAGCCCGACGGGCTCGTCGTGGGCCTGGTGCAGCCGATCAGCTCTCCGAACCTCTTGCCCGCGAACGCGACCCTGAGGCTGTCGCCGAACTGCTCCTGGACGCGGTGGTTGGCAGCGACGACGCGGCGCTCGTGATCGAGCACCACGGCCGGAGTCGGCATCGCCTCGAGCAGGGCACCCAGGGTCACATTCGCGTCGATGAGCGTGGACGACGAGCGCAGAGCGTCAGATCCGCCTCTCAGGGGCGTGTTGATCGCGACCTCGGGTTTGTCCTCGCTCGCAGCCATGCGAAGGAACAGTAGCCAACGGTTGGGAACCGGTCCACCCGGTTGTGCGGGCACGATTCGGACACCAAGCGATTGTCTACTTCAACCGAGCGAGCCGCACAGCGCCGGGCGCAAAGCATGCGTGGTGCCTGGGTGCACGGCCATTGTGGCGAACCGAAGCCCGGCGTACCTTCGGCAGATGGCTTATCGAACCTGGAGCATCCTTGGCGGAGCGATGGTCGCAACGATGGTTGCGGCGTGTGGAGGTGGCGACGACGCGTCAGGCCCTGCAGCCGTCAGCCCTGACGCAGCGAGCCCGGACGGGGCGACCGAGGATGCGGCGCCGGAGACATCGCTGCCGGAAGCGAATGCTGATGCCGGCAACGAAGCGGCGGTGCCGGATGCGTCGAACGAGGATGCCTTGCCCGAAGCGTCGGCTGAGGCATCGGCCGATGCGGACGCATCTCCCGAAGCAGCGGCGTGCGGCACCGCGACGCAATGCGCGATGGCAGCGGAGCAGAAAGCGGCCGACAAGATGGCCGCGCTCGCAGGCGGGGCGGATCCGACCGGACTTGAGCAATTCCTGTCCGCCGTGCCCAAGGGAGGAGACCTGCACAACCATCTGTCCGGGGCGGTCTACGCCGAGACCTACATGCAATGGGCGCGCGACGAGACAGCGGCAAACATCACGCACTACTGCATCACGAACAGCTCGCTGTCCTTGTCCACGAGCTGCTCGAGCGGAGTGTCCCCGGTGCCCTCGCCGGGCGACTCGCTGTTCATCCAGGTGGTGCGCGCCTGGTCCATGCAAGACTTCGTGGCAGGAGCCGAAACCGGGCACGATCACTTCTTCGCGACCTTCGGCAAGTTCGGCGCGATCTCAGGCACTGCGCACCATGGCAAGTGCCTCGCTGACGCCAAGAAGCGGGCAGCCGAGGAGAACCAGGTCTATCTCGAGCCGATGCTCTTCTCGAACTCCACTGCCAGCTCCGAAGGGAGCGCGGTGTGGACCGGCGGCACGCTCGACACGTCGGATCTGCCGGCATTCCATGCCGCGCTCCTGGCGCACAGCGCCTGGAATGCGTCGGTGCAGGCGATCGTCAACGACATCCAGAAGACCGAGACCGCGTCGGATCAGGACCTCGACTGCCAGGGAATGAGCCCCCCGGCCGCATGCGACGTGAAGTCCCGATACATGGTGTACATCTCGCGCAGCGGCGCCGCGCCCGGCGTCTTCGCGCAGATGGTCGCTGCTTTCGAGGCAGCCATCGTGGAGCCCAGGCTCGTGGCGCTGAACCTGGTGGGCCCGGAAGACGGGACGACCGCGCTCAACGCGTACGACCGTCAGATGGAAATGCTCGGGTACCTGCACACGTACTACGAGGGCAAGAGCCCCTTGCACATCACGCTGCATGCCGGAGAGCTCGCAACCAAGTACATGCCTTCCTCGCACACGATCGCCGGAGTCAACCACATCCGCAAAGCCGTGGAAGTGGCGCATGCGGAGCGGGTGGGCCACGGCGTGGACGTGCTTGGCGAGACCAATGGGACGGATCTGGTGGCCGAGCTGCAACAGCTCGGGGTCATGGTCGAGATCGGCCTGTCGAGCAACATCCAGATTCTCGAGGTGAGCGGGGCACAACATCCGCTCGCTACCTACCTGCAGGCAGGCGTCCCGGTCGCACTGGCCACGGATGACCAGGGCGTATCGCGATCGAGCATGGCCGGAGAGTACATGCGCGCGGTCAAGGACCAGAACCTCGACTACCGCGCCCTCAAGAAGATGGCGCGCACGAGCCTGCACAAGTCGTTTGCGCCAGGGCAGAGCCTCTGGCTTTCCCTCGACTCGCTCCAGTCGGTCGCAGAGTGCGTGCCGACGGACACGAGCTACTACGGCGGCGCGGCGTCCACGGCCTGCCAGGCTTTCCTGACCACGAGCGAGCGCGCCAGGCTGCAATGGGAGCTCGAGCGGCGCTTTGCCGTGTTCGAGGCATCGCAGTAGCCACCTGCACCATGAAGCTGCGCGTGGCCTTCAAAGGCAGCCCGTGGATCGCCGCATCGCTCCTGCTGGGATGCATGGCAGGACGCGTCGTGTCGTTGCACGCGCCAGCCCCTGTGGCCACAGCGTCTGCCGCGCCCTCGCAGGTCGCGCACCAGGACCCGACCTTCTTCTGGCAAGAGCGCTTCGACGGACCGTCGCTCAGCTGGATTGCGCCGTTCGGCCACACGGCCGAGCAGGTGGCGTCGGTGTACTCCCTGGCGAGCGAGCAAGGCGGGCCCTTTCTCCATGCGCACCATGACGCCAGGCCGGAGAGGCAGGAGCGCGTGCGGGCGATCAACTATGGAATGCGATTCGAGTCCGACCCGCCTGCGCTCGAACGTGTGGGCAAGCTGCGCTGGCGATGGCGAGCCCGGCAGCACCCTGCGGTGCACGACGATCCATGGCTGGATCTGGCCGCGAGCGTGTACGTGATCGTGCGCCAGCCGACGTTGCTCACGGACGGCAAGGGATTCAAGTTCGGATGGCTTGCGAGCCACGGCCCAGCCGGCACTTCGCAGAAAGGCCTCGCCCAGATCGAGCTGCGGGCCGACCCGGCCGACGGGTCGTGGAGGCAGGAGGAAGTGGAGCTGTGCGGTTTGTACCGTCAGCTCTTCGGCCCGTGCGAAGGCGAGCACCTCGGGTACGTGGGCGTTCTGACCGATGCGGATGGCACAGAATCGGTGGCGGAGGGGGATTACGCGGACATGACGATTGACCGGGTGCGTTGAGGCTCGTGCGGCGCGGTGGGGAGATGGACCCCGGTACGCATGTGCAGACGATCGAACGCGCCTGCGTGCGCGATCCACGGGCAGGCTCCTGGTGCTATCCTTCGGGCCTCTCGAGGGAGTGTGAGCATGAGCGAAAACGAAGCGCTATTCGAATATGGTGCCGGGTTCGAACCTGGTGAGGCGTCGGGCAACCTGCAGGTGGGCAAGTTCGAGGCCTACTACGAGGAGCTGTTCGCAGAGGTCATCGAGGACGGCATCATCACCGCAGAGGAGCGTCAGCGCCTGGACAAGGCGGCAGACTCCCTCGGCCTCGATCGCAGCCGTCTGCGCAAGCTCGAGACCGCGCTGCAGGCCGCCTACGAGGCGCGCCACCAGATCAAGATCCGGGACCTGTCCGGGTTCGAGGAGGACGACTCGCCGCGAGCGTCGCTTCAGCCGCTGGAGCCTGCGACCGATCAGCGCACGCTCGCGCTCGAGCGCAGGGTCAAGTTCCTCGAGTCGCGCATCGCGGATCTCGAGCACGAGCTGGAGGAGGCGCGCGCGCACGTCGCCGTGGAAGTCGACCTGTCGGACTTCACCGTGCAGAAGCCGGGCAAGGTCGTTCCTGAAGACGATCCGCTCGAGCTGCAGCGACGGGTGCGTCACGACCCGCGCGACGTCGAGAGCCTTCGCTCGCTGTTCAGGCTGTACACGCGTCAGTCCGATCACGATCGACGCTGGTGCATCTCGCAAGCGCTGGTCTACCTCAAGGAGGCCAACGACGAGGAGAAGGCGTGCTTTGCCCAGTACAAGGTCGACGGGTTGATCAAGCCGCGCGCCGCGATGACGCGAGAAGGATGGACCCGGCTGCTGTTCCATCCCGAGCAGGAAGTGCTGATCGGCGAGATCATGTCAGGCGTGGTTTCTGCCGTGTTGCTCGGCCGCGTCTCTGCCCTTCGCCGTGACAAGGCGCTGGTCAAGCTCGACCCGGCTCGCAAGCAGGATCCTGTGCAGTCGACGCTGCAGGGCGTTCGGTGCTTCTCGTGGGCCTCGCAGATCCTCGGAATGAGCGCGCCGGCGCTCTACGCGGATCCGCAATACGCCGGCTCGGTGGAGATGGTTCCCGGCATCCCGCCGTCCTCGCGCCTCGGCAAGCTCTCGCTGTCCGGTCGCTCGGCGCAGGAGCTGGTGTTCATGGCCGGCAGGCACCTCGCCTACTACCGCGAGGAGATCTTCATGCGCCTGCTGTTCCCGTCGATTCCCGACCTCGAGGACATCTTCCTGGCAGCGCTCAGCATCGGAAACCCGGGGCTGCCCATGAACGCGCAGGTCAAGACCCGCGTGGTGCCCATCGCCAAGGCGATCGAGCCGATCCTGGATCCGGCGATCGTCGACCGGCTGCGCGGCCAGTTCCTTCGGTTCGTGGAAGAGGGCGGACGGACCAACCTGCAGCGGTGGGCCAACGCAGTCGATCGCACCACGCAGCGCACAGGTCTTCTGCTGGCGAACGACTTGCGTGCAGCGGAGTCCGCGATCGCGCTCGAGGACGCGTCGCACCTGCAGGAGCGGATGGACGACCTGTTGGAGTTCGTGGTCAGCGATCGGTACGCGAAGCTGCGCAAGCAGCTTGGAATTGCTGCCGAAGCGAGCTGATCGCCGTCGTCTCTGCTCCACTTCACGATTACCTCGCCTTTCGATCCAAGCAGAAAAGTTCCCCCGTGACGGATCGCGAGCCTTGACAGGCGGGCTCGATCGAAGTCCCATCCGCGCCCTGGCTTTTCGCTTGTTCAGAAAGGACTCCCCCATGGCTAGGTTTCATCTGCGATCCGCGACCGTTGCCCTGATCCCCGCCCTGCTTTCCGGGCTCGGCCTGGTCGCGTGCGGAAGTGACAGCAGCACCACCGGCGACCCGACCCCGGGCAACCAGTGCACCCCGTCGACCGAGGTCTGCGACGGGCTCGACAACGACTGCGACGGCGCGATCGACCTGGGCAAGGACAGCAAGGCGCTCAACGAGAAGTGCGATGCTGGCAACGGCAAGGTCGGCACGCGCACCTGCGTTGGCGGCAAATGGGGCAATTGCATGAGCGACTGCACGCCGAAGACCGAGGAGTGCAACGGGGCTGACGACGACTGCGACGGGGCGGTCGATCGGGATTCACAGGGCAACCCGCTGACCAAGGTCTGCGATGCGAGCGGCAAGGTTGGCAAGCAGACCTGCACGGCCGGCAGCTGGGGCAACTGCGTGGCCGACTGCACGCCAAAGGCCGAGGAATGCAACGGCGTCGACGACGACTGCGACGGCAAGGCGGACGTGGACGGCAATGGCAAGCCGATCACGAAGATCTGCGACGCTGCTGGCAAGACCGGCACGCAGACCTGCACGAGCGGCGCTTGGGGCAACTGCGTGTGCAACAACGCGGAAGTCGAAGTGTGCAACGGCAAGGACGACGACTGCGACGGCAAGACGGACGAGGACGACACGGGCAAGGCGCTCAAGCGCAGCTGCGACACTGCCTGCGGCCCGGGCACCGAGGTCTGCGTCAACGGCGCCTTCGAGCAGTGCAATGCGCCTCAGCCTTCGGTCGAGAAGTGCGACGGCGTGGACAACGACTGCAACGGGAAGGTCGACGACGGGTTCGATTGTGCCAAGGGGTCGACGGACAAGTGCGGGACGGACACAGGGCTGTGCGAGTACGGCACGAAGCTCTGCGACGCCACCTGCAAGTGGGGAGCGTGCCTGGGCGGCGTGATCCCGGTGACGGAAGCGTGCGACGGGACGAACGACGAGGACTGCGACGGCACGGTGGACAACGGATGCGGCTGCACCAACGGCGTGCAGAAGGACTGCTGCGGCGGCACCAAGATCACCTGCACGGGCGGCACCTGGCCTGCGTGTCCGGCGACTCCGAAGGAGATCTGCAACAGCATCGACGACGACTGCAACGGGCTGGTCGACGATGGGCTGCCGACCGATCCGTTCCTTCTGGAGGAGGACGTGACGAGCGTGGACGACTGCGCGCACGCCAAGCTGGTTCCCACCACGGTGATCGAGAACGATCCTGCGGTGGATGGGACCTACTACATCTACAAGAAGGACCTGGTGATCGACCGGGACTTCTTCAGCTTCAACACGCAGGAGGTGGACGATCTTCTGTGCCTGTTCAATCCCTCGCACAACGAGTGCTACACGCTGACGATCACGCTCAACGAGCCTGCGGGGCAAGACTACGAGATGTGCCTGTACGACGTGGACCTGCCCGGCTCGGGCTACACGTGTGCGCAGCCGGCAACGACCAAGGTCTGCTCGAGCAGCTCGAAGCCGAACAAGATCGTCTACAACATCGCGGGCGGGTGCGGCACCGACGAGGGCTTCAGCTACTTCCTGGAAGTCTTCGCTGCGGGCAACACCAAGGACAGCTGCAAGCCCTACTCGATCAGCATCGAGCTGACGGGCAGCGGCCCGCAGCAGGCCACCTGCACCTTCCCGTGATGCGTCTCGGCAGCCGCCTCATCCGTGCATGAGGCGGCGCGCCATGACCCAGTAGATCGCGATGATCAGCGCCACGCCGATGCCGAAGGCCATCATGCCGATCGGCGTGAAGATCTTCTTCCAGCGACCCCATTCATCCCCGACCTTTGCCTCATCGAGCTTGCCTGAGGCCTTGAGCCGGTCGTACTGACGCCGGCGCTCGTGCATCATCTCCTCCTCGGTGATGCGTCCGGAGAAGATGACCGGGTCCATGGGGAACTTCTCTGCGCGGAAGTGCACGTTGAAGAAGTGGAACGTGAAGATGAAGCCTGTGGCTAGCAGCGCTTCGTCGGAGTGGATGATGTGTGCCACGTTGATGACCCAGCCGGGAAACACGCGCGTGACCAGCTGCGGGATCCACATGACCAGCCCTGACAGGCCGATCACCGGCACGCCCCAGAACACGGCGAGGTAGTCGAACTTCTCCCAGTAGGTCCAGCGATCGAAGTCCGGCTGCTTGCCCTTGCCGAAGAACCACTTCTGGTGCGCCCAGAAGTCGCGCAGATCCTGGAAGTTGGGCATCGGCGAGTCCGGGCCGAAGCAGAACGCCAGGAACTTCCTGATGCTGAATCGCCCATCGACCTTCAAGTCCGGCATCTGGCGCCACACGGTCCCCAGGAGGGTCGCGATGTGGATGGAGAAGTAGCCGACGGTCATGAACGCGCCCAGGCGGTGGAGCCCGCCGGCCATGGCCGCGCCGCCCATCCAGCTGAACATCCACTGTGCCCAGTCGGCGTAGTAGAACTTGAGCGGCATGCCGGTCGTTGCGAGCAGCAGGAAGCTGCTGAGCATCAGGAAGTGCAGGAAGCGATCGATGGGACGGAAGCGGACGTAGATCTTCCCTTCCTTCTCCTGGCGCATGCGCTTCTTCCACTCGCGCCAGTACTTGGGATCGCGCCGGTACAGCGCGATCGAGCGCACGAACCAGAGCATCGTGTGCAGCGCGAAGAACCCGCCGGTCCCGAGCATCAGCGAGGTCATGAACACGTAGACCCAGTACAGGATCGGGTAGCTCTTCCTGTCCGAATGGTCTCCGTGGGTCAGATAGCCCGCGAAGTTCGCGTTGGCATCGGCGTGGCACTTCCGGCACGTCTCGACCACTCTCCCCTTGGCCAGCGTCGACGCAGGATCGCTCGCAGGAAGGATGTCATGGTGCCCGTGGCAGTCGTAGCAGGCGGCCACCGAGCTTTGCCCAAGCGCGATCGCCCTGCCGTGGTAGGTCTCGCGATAGCGTGCAAGCTTGTCCTGATGGCAGCGACCGCAACGCTCGTCGGAGTGAAGCTTCATGTTGCCCGCGGACAACGCCTGGATCTTGTGCGCGGAGTGGCAGTCGACGCAGACCGGTCCGCGCGGATCGCCCGCCTTCAGCAGCTGGAAGTGCTTGCTGCGCTTGAAGGTCTCCTCGATGCCGACATGGCAGCGCCCGCAGGTCTTGGGCACGTTCGCGTGGTTGATCGGCGAACGAGGATCCTTCGAATCCTGGATCGAGTGGCCTTGGCCGTGGCAGTCATTGCAGGCAGGTGCGACCACCAGCCCGTCGAGCAGCAGGGCGCGTCCGTGCGTGCTCTCGATGTACTGGCTGCCTGCCTCGGGCTGCCGGATTCCGTGCTGCTTTGCGAGCTCCTTGTTTCTGTGGCAGGTGGCGCAGGTGTACGGAAGGCGAAGCTTGAAAGCCGGAGAGGCGGGGTCCGTGACCTTGACGATGCTGTGCGAGCCGTGGCAGTCCCAGCACTGCGCAGCACCTGTCTCACCGCGCGCCAGCGATTTGCCGTGCACGCTCTCGGCGTGGAGCTTTGCTTGCTCCTCATGGCAGCGATCGCAGACGCGCTTCTGGCCGCTGCCTTTGGAGCTGTCCTTGTCCACCGGCTCCAGGTGGCACTTGGCGCAATCGATTCCCGCGTGAACCGAGCCCTTGAGCGCTGTGAGGTAGTACTCGACGTCGCGCTCGGGCTTGGGCGCAGGCTTGGTCTCCTCGACTTTGGGACGGCACCCCAGCACGCCGAAGGCGAGGAGGGCGAGGAGCGCAACGAGCGCACGGACGGAAAGGGAGCGGGCGGCGCCAGAGCTGCTGGAGCGTCGGTATCGTGAAACTTCGATGTGCATGGGCTACCACGAGACAGGAAGGGAGGAGTTCCTGATCGCGACGCGGAATGGGCCGCATCTCTCTGCGATCGGGAGTTCCACGGTATCCTCGTTCGCAAGGATCCTCAAGACATTCGTGCTGGTCAGCAGGGCGGTTCTCGAAACAACGTCCTTCCGAACAAGCCTGGAATTCGCTGGTAATTCGTCTGCGGTGCCCGGTCGTCGCGGCGCTGGACGATTGGGTCCGCTGGCCTGGGGTTCGGGCTCGCTTTTGGGCATATCGTGAAAGACACTACGATCGGGCTGCCTTGGGGCGGCCGGCTGGCGCGGCCTGGCCTGGGCTGGCGGCCTGCGTGCGTGTGCTAAGAGGGGCCGGACATGAAGACCTGGCGACAAGCCGATCGATTCACGGCGCGCGAGCGCCAGACGTTCCAGAAGCTGACCGATCCCTATCGGATCCAGGAGTTCCTCGACACACTGCGCTACAGCGAAGATCCGATCTACCGGTGTCCCCGGAGCGTGCTGCGAGACCGCAAGGGCCACTGTGTCGACGGCGCGCTGTTCGCGGCGTGTGCGTTGTGGCGTCTGGGGCATCCGCCGCTGATCGCGGAGCTTCGTGCGGTGCGGGACGACGATCACCTGCTTGCGCTGTTCCGGGTGGAGGGGCGGTGGGGCGCGGTGGCGAAGTCGAACTTCGCGGGGCTGCGCTACAGGGAGCCGATCTACCGTTCGCTGCGGGAGCTGGCGCTGTCCTACTTCGAGTCGTACTACAACGTGCTGCGCGAGAAGACGCTGCGCGACTACAGCGTTGCTCTCGACCTTCGGGTACAGGGAGCCGCGGATTGGATGTACAGCGACGCTGCGGTGGACGGGGTCGTGGCGCGCCTGGAGGCGAGCCGCCACTATGCTCTAGTGACCGGTTCGATGGTCGCGGGGTTGCGGCGGGTTGATCCGAGGTCCTTCGAGGCGGGGTTGATCGGAGCGAATGCGGCGGGTCTCTACGATCCTGCGGCGGCGGGCGACAAGCGATAGCCCTGCGAGGCCGCAGGAATTCCGCGCTTCTGACGGGACTTCGGGGGTTCCGCCCAAGGCAGCGTGCAGGGCGCGCTTGACCGAATGGCGCGCACCTCTACAATGTGGAGCCTACGTACCCTGCTCGACGCAGATTCCGCGATGTCGAAGCGCCCCTACATCTCGACCGGCCATGCGGCTCGCCTGCTCGGCGTGACGCCGGACACGGTCTTGAAATGGATCAAGCGGGGCAAGCTGATTGCCATGCGCACAGCCGGAGGGCACTTCCGGATCCCGCGCGAGCAGCTCGATTGCCTGGTGGAGGCGCGGTCCTCGAAGCCCCCAGGCACCGATCGTCAGGTGGCAACCTGCTGGGAGTACTTCTCGGAAGGCGGCCATCTGCGCGAGGAATGCAACGACTGCCTGGTGCGAAAGAGCCGCGCGCTCCGATGCTACGAGCTGGTGCAGATCCCCAAGCAATCCGGCTTCCAGGCGTGTTTCCACTACAAGGGCGAATGCCGCAATTGCCCGTACTACAACGAAGTGATCCACTCGCCGATCAAGCTGCTGGTCGTGACCGACAGCATGGACATGCGCCAGCGATTGGCAGCGCAAGCCGGTCGCAGCCGCTTCAAGCTCGATTTCGCCTCCCATGGCTACGACTGCTCGGCGCAGGTCGATCGGTTCCGGCCTGAGATGGTGCTCATCGATTGTGCCCTGCCCGCCGACGAGGTCGCTGCGCTCTGCATGCATCTCGCCTCGGATTCCAGGGTGCCCGGCGTTCGCGTCGTTCTCGCCGTGCCCAAGTCCGGAAGACCTGTCGAGCACGCGCCGGGCGTCGTTGGCTCGGTTGCCCATCCCTTCGCCCTCGCGGATCTGGATCGTTTCATCGAAGAGACGCCTGAGCCGGAGCCGGAGCAGGAGAGCGAGCAGGCGATCCACTGACCGCATCGCACGCGACGGCTCGCGGTCCACCGATCGACTGCGGGCAGGGACGCGCGTGGCGCGCGCTGGAGAGCGCGGGGCTTGGGGCACATCGCGCTTGACAGGAATGCGTCGCCGGTCGACGAACGAGCAGATCCCCTGCTTCCGGAGAAGGCTCATGAACACGAATCGCCTTGGCTCGGCGTGGATTGCGATGGTCCTGGGTGCGCTGGTGGGCTGCGGAGGCGGTCAGGCCCAGACCTCCAGTGCAACTCCCTGCAGCAGCTCTGCGGGCCCCCTCGTGGTGGCGTACACGCGCGACGAGACCAAGCCGCCCCCCTCTCCCCCCACGGTCGAAGAGGCCCAGGCGTTCGTCAGGCAGACCGACAGCGATCTCAAGAAGCTGTGGATGCAGCGCGATCGGACCTCGTGGGTGAACATGACCCACATCACGGACGATACCGACACCGTGTCGGCGTCGGCGGAAGAAGCCTCGATGGAGTACATGAGCCGCAGGATCCGCGAGGCAGGCCGGTTCGACGGGCTGCAGCTGCCGCCGGACGTGGCACGTCAGTTGTGGCTGCTCAAGCTCGCTGGCTCTGCACCGGCGCCGGACAACGCCAAGGAGCGCGCCGAGCTCGCCACCGTGCTGACCACGATGAGCAGCCTGTACGGCAAGGGCCAGTACTGCCCGAAGCGTCTCGAGAAGAGCAAGGCACCTTGCCTGAAGCTGCAGGAGCTCGACGAGATCCTGTCCAAGAGCCGCGACTACGAAAAGCTCACGGACGCGTGGGCTGGGTGGCACGCCATCGCTCGGCCGATCAAGCCCCAGTTCGAGAGGTACGTGGAGCTGTCGAACAAGGGCGCCAAGGAGATCGGGTTCGCGGATCTCGGCGCGTTGTGGCGCAGCGGCTACGACATGGCGCCGGACCAGTTCGAGGCGGAAACCGAGCGGCTCTGGGCTGCAGTCAAGCCGCTGTACGACGATCTGCACTGCTATACGCGAGCGCGTCTTCGCAAGCAGTACGGAGCGGACAAGGTTGGGGACAAGGCGCCGATTCCGGCCCACCTGCTGGGAAACATGTGGGCGCAGGAATGGCAGGGAGTCTTCGAGCTGCTCGCGCCCTTCCCCAAGGAGCCCACGATCGACGTGAGCAAGAAGCTCGAAGCGCGCAGAAGCGAGCTGATCAAGAAGGCGCAGGCGGGGGCAAAGACGGATCAGGAGCGCATGGCAGGGCTGCGGACCGGGGATCGCGAGGCCGCGATCGACATGGTCCGGACCGGGGAACGATTCTTCGTCTCCCTAGGCTTCGAGCCGCTTCCCAAGACCTTCTGGGAACGATCCTTGTTCACCCGTCCCCTCGAGCGCGAGGTGGTGTGCCATGCGAGCGCCTGGGACATCGGCAGCACCAACGATCTGCGCATCAAGATGTGCATCAAGCCGTCGGCCGACGATCTGATCACGGTGCACCACGAGCTGGGCCACATCTTCTACTACAGCCAGTATTACACGCTGCCGATCCTGCTGCAGAGCGGAGCCAACGACGGGTTTCACGAGGGGATCGGGGACACGCTGGCCTTGTCGGTAACGCCCAAGTACTTGCAGGATCTGGGGCTGATCGACGCGTTGCCGAAGAACGACAACGCCCGGTTGAATCTCATGATGAAGGACGCGCTCGAGAAGGTGGCGTTCCTTCCCTTTGGCCTGCTGATCGACAAGTGGCGGTGGGACGTGTTCGCAGGCAAGACGCCGCCGCAGAAGTACAACGAAGCGTGGTGGGCGCTTCGCAAGCGCTACCAGGGGGTCTCGGCTCCCACGCCTCGCTCCGAGGCGGACTTCGATCCAGGGGCCAAGTACCACATCCCAGGCAACACGCCGTACACGCGCTACTTCCTCGCACGCATCCTGCAGTTCCAGTTCCACAGGGCGCTGTGCAAGGCGGCTGGGCACACGGGCCCGCTCGATCAGTGCTCGATCTACGGCAACAAGGCTGCGGGCGAGAAGCTTCGCGCCATGCTGCGCATGGGCGCCACGCGCCCCTGGCCAGAAGCGCTCAAGGAGATCAGCGGCGAGACCCAGATGGACCCGTCGGCGATGATCGAATACTTCGCGCCGCTGCGCGCGTGGCTGCAGGAGCAGAACAAGGGTCAGAGCTGCGGCTGGTAGCGATCACCACGAGGAGAAGAAGTCCTTGGGAACCACGATGGCCTTGTAGGTCCCGTAGTTCTGCTGGAGCTTGAGCTCCCAGACCTTCTTCTTGTCCGGCGTGACCTCGAGCAGCCTGCCGCTGTAGCCGTCGGCTATGAACGTGTTGCCGTTGTCCTGGCGGTGCACGGCACCGAGCGCGAAGGAGTAGAAGTCCGGCGTCTCCCGGTACTCCCACACGATGTCCGCCTTCTTCTGCGCAGGATCGTAGGCGACCTCGATGACGCGCGAGAACTCCTCGCCCCCTGCGCGGTGCAGCCCGTTGTCGAGCAGCAGCACCCGGTTGCCCGGGAGGAATTCAGGACAGTGGCTGTGCGACCAGAGCCCGGCGCCGAAGTCCCCGCCGTCTCCCATGACCCAGTCGATGTTCCCGCTCGGGTAGTCGATCCGGTAGATCCGGTTCAGGTTCCGGATGTTGACGTAGAGCTTCAGCTTCTGCTCGGCCTCGTCCATCATCACCGTCAGGCCGTTGGCGTGCGTCCAGTCCTTGCCCAGATGGTAGGGATCGTCGTTGATGCACAGCGGGCATACATCGCCCATGTCGATGTGATCGCGCGTCAGCCATTGCCAGTCGACCGCGCTCCAGTCGGCGCTGATGATCGCCACGCCGTCCCCCAGCAACACGCCTTTGCCCGATTGCTGGATCCGATCGAAGGTCAGCGCGGCGTATCGCCCGTCGGAGAGCACCTGCAGCGCGTGGTGCGCGGGCAGCTCGGTGAACTTCTTGACGACCGTGCCATCGAGATCGATGTCGACCAACGAGATGAGCTGCTCGGCGCCGAGCCTGCCGCCCGGCAGGGCGTGCACTTCGGTGATCAGCCCTTCCTTGTTGTTCTCGTACTCCCAGATGATCCGGCCCGTGCGATCCAGAGCCATCATGTGGCCGATCCCGGCGTAGTTGTCCGCAAGACCTGCCACGCCCATCACCAGGATGTCGTCGGTGAACCCTGGCTCGGACACGGTCAGCTCGGTCGTGGGAAGCGACGAGCCGCGCGTCTGCACCGGGTCGGGAAGCGCGGGCTCCCCACACAGCTCGGCCTTGCACGCCTTGAGGCGGTAGCTGTAGGTGGTCGAAGGCAGCAGCGCGAGATCGAGCATCTGACCGTGCTCACCTGCGCGACGAGCGATTTCGACGTAGGGACCGGAGGACGCATCCTGTCGTTCCACAACCACTTCTGCGTCGGCCTGGGTCTTCCACGTGAGCCGCACGTTGCGTCCGGAGACAGCGACCGCGGAAGCGCTGGTGATGGCTGGACCCTGGGGGACGGCGGGTGGGTCAGACTTCGAGTCGGAGCACGCGCCGAGCGAGGCGACCAGGCTGATCAGCAGGGTTTGAAGACACAGGGATCGAAGCGTCATATCCGAGAGAATGATTCGCCATATCCGGCGGTTCGGCAAGCAAGTTGCCGTTTGGGACGGCGGGAAGTCCTCGCCACGCGTGGCGGCCGCGGAGCGCGCTCGCCTCGATCGCGTCCGTGCAGTATCCTGTCTCTTGCAGACACCACCCCTTTGCCCTCGACCTTGCAGTCGCTGGCATGGGGGAGCCCTTTGGTTTGCCACTTGGAGGGAGCGCTTACGTCATGCAACCCACGCGACTGGTTCGATGGGCAGTCATCCCTGCGATTGTCTTGCTTCCCGCCTGCCAAGGGAGCGTCGAGGCGCCGCCCACGGAATGGCAATTGGAGGCGCAACGGCTGTGCGCCGAGGTTCCGAGCGAGGCCGTCAACGACCTCGATGAGAAACAGGCAGCGGCTTATCTCGCAGGGAAGTGGACCCGGTGCGTCACCGAGTCGTCGATGAATGGCTTCCACCGTGAAGAGGCCGGCGTGGAGTTCTCCGCTGACGGTCAGTGGTATGCCCTGGCGCGCAATGCTTCGGGGGAGCTCGTCCGCGTGCAAGCTTACGACGGCTACGGGACTTTCAAGGTGACCTCCGGCAAGGGGGGCTACTCGATGGAGCTGTATGGCGGAAGCTTCTTCGCGGGGCTGGAGCTGCTAGCGAAACCGAAGCAAGCCAAGATCTGCGTCGATCCGACCTGCCCGGTCTATGTGCCGATGGACGACTAGTCGAGAGGATCGTTCGGCAGCCGCGTGTCCGCAGCGCAGAACGGAAGCGCTTTCGAAGGGGCTTCGGGGCGATCTCTGTGATTCCTCCTGGAGGATGGGTGTTCTAGCATCGCGGTGGTCACCCTCGAGGCACCTGAGATGACGCTTGTACGCAAGGGACGGAGCCTTCGTCGAAGGATCGTCCTCGTAGTCATGCTGGCAATGCTGGCCGTGCTGGGCACGCTCGGCGCCTTGGGCTACGCAAGCATCACCCAGAGCGTCGATCGATCCTTGCAGGAGCGCCTGCTTCTGGCGCAGGCGGCCGCGGATCACCTCGACACGATCCTGCATGACAGCGCGTCGCGCCTCGAGGATCTCTCCTCTTCAGTCCCGGCCTCCAATTTTGCGGAGGCGGCCACCAACCCCAGGCTCGGCGCCATCTTCAACGAGGGGGTGTTCCTGCTCGACAAGTCCGGATTGGTGCTGCAGGCGGAGCCGCTGCACAAAGGGTGGAAAGGGCTGGCGCTCGGGCAGAATCTCGTGGTCCGGCAGGCCATGGACGAGCACGCGCCCACGGTGTCCAACCTGCTGCGCGACGGGCCCTGGCAACGAGGCGTGGTGTTGATGGTAGTCCCTGCTGGCAAGGTAGAAGGTGCCGGCTACGTGGGCGGGGCCATGGATCCCACCCATGCGCTGTTGCAGGACGTGATCCAGACGCGGCGGCCCGGCTCGTCGGGCTACACGGACCTGGTGGACAATCACGGCGCGGTGCTGGCTTCGAGCGATTCGAGCCGGGTCCTGAGCGTGCACAACCACGGCGACTTCGTGGCAAATCTCATCCGGGAGCGTCGCCCGTCCGTGGGGACCTGCCACAGCTGCCACAAGGATGAGCCCGCTCCGAAGCGCGAGAAGGAGGTGGTGGCCTTCGCGCCGCTCGCTTTCGCCCCTTGGGCTGTGGTGGTTCGGCAATCGGAAGCCGAGGCATTCGCGCCAGCGAAGGTGCTCCAGACGCAGCTCTTCATCCTGGGGCTGGTGCTGGTCGGAGCAGGGCTCGTGCTTGCGATGATCACGGCCCAAAGCGTGATCAAGCCGATCGAAACGCTCACCAAGACGGCACACCGCATCGCAGAGGGAAACCTGTCGGATCCGGTTCCGGACACGGGGCAAGACGAGCTTGGAAGGCTTGGACAGGCATTTGACGTGATGCGGGTGCAGCTCAAGGGCTCGATGGAGCGAATCCAGCAGTGGACCCGGGAGCTGGAGAGCCGGGTCAAGGAACGCACCAGCCAGCTCGAGGAGTCCGAGGAAGAGCGCAAGGAGCTGCTGAGGCGGGTCATGTCGGCGCAGGAGGGGGAGCGAAAGAAGATCGCGCGCGAGCTTCACGATGAGACCAGCCAGGAGCTGACCGCGCTGGTGATGGGGCTCGAAGCTGCCCACAAAGCGCCTCCATCCGAGATGTTCGCGCGGATCGATCAGCTCAAGGCGCTTGCGGTGCGTACCCTCGAAGGGGTGCACCGCGTGATGCTCGACCTGAGACCGTCGATTCTCGACGATCTGGGGCTGCAGTCGGCCATCCGCTGGTACGCGGAAAACAGGCTGGAACCCCTGGGGATGGACGTGTCGGTGGAGACGCGAGGGACGGACAGGCGGCTGCCTGCCGAGGTCGAAACGGCCGTCTTTCGTGTGCTGCAAGAAGCCGTGAACAACGCGGCCGAGCACTCGGAGGCAGGCCGGGTCAACATCGTGGTCGAGTTCGGCGAGGACGCCATCCGGGTCTTCATCGAGGACGATGGATGCGGCTTCGATCCTGCGCTCGCCCGTGGGATGGGTATGATGGGGATGCGCGAACGGGTTACGCTCCTCGGCGGGCGCTTCGAGCTCGTGTCGAAGACTGGCAAAGGCACCCTGATCGCGTTGGAGGTCCCGATCGATGTCAAAGACCAAGGTGCTGATCGCAGATGACCATGTGCTTGTGCGGGAAGGCATCCGCGCACTGCTCAAGGGCTACGACGACATCGAAGTGGTGGGCGAGGCGAGCGACGGCGCCGAGGCGCTGACTCGAGCTGCGGAGCTCAATCCTGATGTCATCCTGCTCGACGTCGCCATGCCCGGTCTGGGAGGGCTGGAGGTCACGCCGGAGCTGCGCAAGACCGTGCCTGCAGCGAAGATCCTCGTGCTCACGCAGTACGACAACCGCGAGTACGTGTTCCGGTTCCTGCGCATGGGAGCTGCGGGTTACGCCCTGAAGAAAGCTGCGGGCCATGATCTGATCTCGGCCATTCGCGCAGTGCAGCGAGGCGAGCGCTTCCTCGATCCGTCCGTGGCTGGAGCGGTGATCGACGGCTATCTGCAGAAGGAATCGGGCGAAGGCGACGACACCTACAATTCGCTGACCGAGCGAGAGAAGCAGGTGCTGCACCTGATCGCCGAGGGGCACACGAACAAGGAGATCGGCGAGATGCTGGGCATCAGCGTGAAGACCGCGATGGCCCACCGAGCCAACATCATGGGCAAGCTCGACATCCACAACCGCTCGGAGCTGATCAAGTTCGCGATCCGTAAGGGCATCATCGACATCCGCTGACCGCTCGAGCTGTCCGTGATACTTTGTGAGACAAACGGGTTGACTTCGTGTCACACGGTGCTACATACAGAGCACCGTGACACCGAACCCTGACGACAAATCCACCGAAAACACCGACGAATCGGCCAACCAGGCACGCAAAGAGCGTGTGATACATACACGGGTACCTGCTGTCCTGGAGCAGGAGCTCAAGCGCCTGGCCGGTTCGCTTCGGGTCCCGGTCTCCAACGTGGTGCGGGCGATCCTCGAGGACGCCGTTGCCGCAGTCGATGTGGTAGGCCGACGCGCCGAAGGGGATCTGCGCGGGATCGCGGAGCGTCTCGCGCACAAGCGTGACCGGCTCAAGGGGATGGCTGGGCGCGGCAAGGCGGACAGCGCTGAGCAGCAAGGCGACGAGCCGGCCCAGGACGAGCCGTCGCAGGAACCGGACGTGCTGGGCTACCAGCCGTTCATGCTCGCCAGCGAGATGCGCTGCGGTGCATGCGGACGAGCGCTCGACGCGGGCTCCGAGGCGTTCCTTGGAATCCTGCGGGATCCGACGGCGCCGCGGGTGGTGATCGGACGCGAGTGCCTGCCTGGGAGCAAGTCGAACGAAACGAAAGAGGACAAGCCATGAATCCATCGGAATCCAATGATGCTGCGGGCGTGACAGAGCGTGCGATTCGAGACCTGACGGTCATCGGACGAACCTGGGCGCGATACGGGCTGACAGTGGGCAGGATGGCGCTCGAGACCAGCGCGATCACGTTGCAGAAGACCGCATCGGTGCTGGGCGACCTGTCGACCGCGATGAAGGACGCACAGAGCGAGGAGCCCAAAGAGCCCCCGCGCGCGGAGCCGCGACCGTAAGAGGGCGTCTCAAAAACTCTGTTGACGAGCTTTTTGATCACCTCCCCCGCCTCGCTTCGCTCGGCACCCCCTCCGCACGCCCGCCGATTCATCGATGCAAACCCGGGGAGTCCAAGCGGTCGGGCGGCGGAGGGGGTAGGGAAATCAAAGCGGTTCCCGCTCTGGCCCCCTCTGGCCGCCGCATTGGATCATCCTTGGGATGCGGCAGATCCGGAAGGGGCGGGGCGCGAAGCGCCCGGGGGAGGTGATCAATTCTGGGCAGTGCTCCGTGCGGCTCCGTCCGCCGTGGCGCTCCTAGCGGCTTCGCCTCGTGCCGGGTGACGGCGTGCCTTCGACCAGATCCGGCTCCTCTTCCCAGTCATCGTCAGGGACCAGCGAATCCACGAGCTGCTGCGGCAGCGGCGCGCTGCGAGGGATCTGCACGGGTGCAGGGGGGGGCGACTCGCCGTCCGTGTTCTCGAACGGCACGGTGACCCGCTTGGGCTCCTGCGGATCGCCCTGTACCAGCTCCTGGGGCGATTCCTCGGTCTCCGGGGCGTGGGGTTCCTCGCCAAGCATCAGCTGCATGACGTCGGGCTTGACCACGAGGTCCGGGTTGTCGTTGGCGAGACGCTCGAAGGCGCGATGGAGCATCCTGGCTCGGGCGACGTAGTTCTCGGCCATCTCCCGATGCTGCCTTGCGGAGGTTTCCATCTCTTCGAGCTCGGCACTCTCGAGGATGCGGATAGCGTTGGGGAACTTCTCGTCGACCTCGGGATTGGCCTGGCCCGCGAGCTGGCGCATCATTTCGACCACGCGCTGCTCGAGGGCTGCGCGCGCACGGCGCTCCAGGTCGAGCCACTTCTGGGCTTCCTGGGCGCGCTCCTTGGCCTCCCAGGCCGAGACGTGCGCCTTGTCGATCTCGTCCTGCATCTCCTCGATCTTGCGGGTGAGATCCTCGCGGCTCGAGTTCTCCCACTCGTCGAGCACAGCCCGAACCGACATGCCTTTTCCGGCGGTGCTCTCGTCGCCCTCCAGCTCGCGCACGTGCGCTGCCAGCTCTTCGTACTCGACCGCCATCGCACGCTGCCGGTCGACCGCTTCGGTGAACGACGCGTGAAGGAGGGAGACGACCGCAGCGACTTCGGGCCGGTGCGCCACCTGCGCGAGCCAGACCGGGTAGCAGGTGCCGTCCGTGTTGGCGTGGACCGAGCACTGGGCAGGCTCCTCGCAATACGGTGCAACGATCGCTTGCAGGTCTGCGAAGTCGCCGGTGCTCGCCACGTGCACGGTGTGCTCGCCCGGGCCGCTCTCCTGCGAGTAGGAGCCGACGCACTCCTCGAGCTCGCCGGAGATGACGAGCAGGGCAGGGCGACGAGGCTCGTCCTCGCCTTCTGCGATCAGGACATCGCCTGCGTGAAAGGAGCGGGGCTTGGGCGGGGCATCGCCGAACATCCAGCGCGCGAAGATCTGCAACCGCTCCGCAGGGGTCAGCCCTTCAGCGGATGCTGCGTAGCTGGCCTGGGGCTGGGTCCGCGGAGGGACGGGCGTCGTCATGTCATGACCCGGCACACTGGATCGTCCGATGAGAGCTGCTGGGACACCTTTGCCGCGACCCCGCGCGAGGAGCAAGCCCGCAGTGGCATCATTCTGCGGAAATTGCGTCCCAGGCCGCTCCTTGGACCGGTGAAGGCCGGCCTCGGGCCGTGCGGACGTTGGCTGGCGCTCGGCGGCAAAGGCGGTGCGCCGGTTTGTGTTAGGCTCGCCTTTTCCGTTCTCCGGCGGTTGCAATGAAGTTTCCCGGTCAACGCAAGTCCAAGCACTACTTCCCGGTCCTGGCCCGTGATCCGCTGCTCAACCGCGCGGGCCTCGAAAGCGCCCCGTTCCGTACGCACGTGGTCGGGATCGATCAGACCCTGGTCGACATCGAAGCACACGTCTCCGACGACTTCCTGCTGCGCTACGGGCTCCGCAAAGGCCAGTCCATGGTCGTCGACAGCGAGCGGGCCGAGATGCTGTATCGCGAGCTCAAGAACCACGAGCTGGTTTCCCACGAGTTCGCAGGGGGCACGATCGGCAACACGCTGCACAACTACTCGGTGCTCGCCGACGACACCTCGATCCTGCTCGGCGTGATGTGCCGCGACATCAGGATCGGCTCCTACGCGTATCGCTATCTCTGCAACACCTCGAGCCGCATGAATCTCGAGCACCTGCAGGCTGTGGACGGCCCCATCGGTCGCTGCTTCGCCTTGATCACGAGCGATGGCGAGCGCACGTTCGCGGTCAGCGCCGGGATGATGAACCAGCTCAGGCCCGAGAGCATCCCGGTGCAGGTCTTCGAGGGAGCCTCTGCCCTGGTTCTCACGGCGTATCTGATGCGTTGCCGCGATGGCGAGCCCATGCCCGACGCGACCATGCGTGCGATCGGGATGGCCAAGGAAGCCCGCGTGCCTGTCGTTCTCACGCTCGGTACGCGGCACATCGTGGAGGACCGCGTGGGGTTCTGGCGCAGCTTCATCTCCCAGCACGTCGACGTGCTCGCGATGAACGAGGAGGAGGCTGCGGCGCTCACTGGGCAGCGCGACCCGCTTCGTGCCATCGATCAGGCACTCGACTACGCTGATCTGGTGCTGTGCACGGCAGGGCCGATCGGCCTGTACATGGCTGGCTACACCGACGATGCCCTCAAGCGCGTGACCAAGCGTCCGCTGCTCCCAGGCTCCATCCCGGAGTTCAACCGCTGGGAGTTCAGCCGTCCCATGCTCAAGAGCCAGTGCGACAGCCCGGTGCGCATCTACTCGCACATCTCACCGTACATGGGTGGCCCTGCACGGATCACCAACACCAACGGTGCAGGCGACGGCGCACTCGCTGCCTTGCTGCACGACATGGGGGCGAACCGGTACCATCGATCGAACGTGCCCGGCTCCACCAAGCACACCCGCAACTTCCTGACCTACTCGTCGTTCTCGCAGGTGTGCAAGTACGCCAACCGCGTCAGCTACGAGGTCCTGGTGCAGGAGTCGCCGCGGCTGTTCCGCGGCCTGCCCGAGCGCGAAGACTCTCTCGAAGAAGTGTACTGGGCGCGATAGCCTGGCTCGGTCCCTACGCGCAGATCGAAGCGATCGTCTCGAGCAGCTTGGCCGGACGCACCGGCTTGGTGAGGAATCCGTCCATCGACGCGGCCAGGCAGCGGTCCTCGTCCTCCCGGGTTGCATGAGCGGTCAGCGCGATGATCGGAACCCTGCTGCGCGTCGAGGCTCTCTCGATCTGACGAATCATCGCCGTGGCCTCCAGCCCGTCCACCTCCGGCATCTGGACGTCCATCAGCACCAGATCGAACGGGTTCTTCTCGAAGGCTTCTACCGCGGCCTTCCCGTTGTCCGCGATCACCACGGTGTGGCCTCGCTTCTCGAGCAGCACGAGGGTGACCCGCTGGTTGACCTTGTTGTCCTCGGCCAGAAGGATTCGCAGCGGGCGCAGCGAGGGACGGTCGAGCGGCGACTTCAGGCCGTGCGTGGCGATCGCATCGGACAGGGACGGGCAGCGCACGCCGGCGGGAAGCTCGAACGGCACGCGCACAGAGAACAGACTGCCGCGGCCAGGCTCGCTCTTCACCGCCATCTCGCCGCCCATCAATGACACCAGCTCCCGCGAGATCGCCAGGCCCAGCCCGCTTCCCCCGAACTTGCGCGTGCTCGACTCGTCGACCTGCACGAACGGCTCGAAGATCTCGTCGAGCTTTTCCTCGGGTACGCCGATCCCCGTGTCCTCGATGTCGAATCGGATCACCGCGCGCTCGCCCGCCGTTTCCTCCAGCTCCACGGACAGCGACACGCTGCCCGCCTCGGTGAACTTGATCGCATTGCCCAGCAGGTTCACGAGGATCTGCCGCAGGCGGGCCGCGTCGCCGACCAGCCGGTCGGGCGCCCGAGAGCACACTCGCGTGCGAACCGTCAGCCCCTTGCGGATCGCCGCGGGCTCCACGGTCGCCAGCGCCTCCTCGAGCGTGTCGCGCACGGACAGAGGACGCTTCTCGATGTCGAGCTTGCCAGCCTCGATCCTGGACAGGTCGATCACGCCTTCGAGCAACGACAGCAGGTGACCGGAAGAAACGTGGATCGCATCTGCGAAAGAGCGCTGCTCGCGAGTGAGCTGCGTGTCGAGCAGCAGCGTGCTCATGCCGATGATGCCATTGAGCGGCGTGCGGATCTCGTGGCTCGTGTTCGCCACGAATCGGCTCTTTGCGCGGCTCGCCTCCTCGGCTGCCAGCCTGGCTCGATCGAGGTCCGCTGCCGCGCTTTTTCGTTCGGTGATGTCCCGAGCCGTAGCCACGATCGCCCGCAGGCTCGGATGCGCCGAGAAGTCCTGGGCGATGGTCTCCAGCTCCACGTACCCACCGTTCTTGTGGGCGTGGCGGTACTCGATTCGCACCGGCTCGCTCGGGTTGTCCAGGACACGCGCAAACGCTTCCTTCGCACGCGCCAGATCCTCGGGATGGATGAGCTCGAAGACCGATCGGCTCATCCGCTCATCGGTCGGGAACCCGGTGAGGCGCTCTGCGGCCGGGCTGACGTACTGCATCCGGCCGTCACGACCTACGATCGCAAAGATGTCCGAGGAGTTCTGCACCAGCAGCCGGAACCGCTCCTCGCTGCGCTGCAGGGCTTCTGCCTGGCGCTTCTGCGCGAGCTCCTGCTCCGACGCACGCAGCTCCTTTTCCGTCCTGCGGCGCGACGCTACCACGCCCGCCAGCGCCAGCCCGGTCAGGGCCGTGACGTTCAGGAACGTCTGGAGATGCAGCAGCGAGTCCGAGATGTCGCTGCCATGGAACGGGCCGTAGCCGCGCGAGGTTCCCCAGATCGACGCGGTCGCAAGCAGCGCCGTGACCAGCGTGACCTGCCGCACACCGAAGCGAAGAGCAGGCCAGATCAGGCACAGGATGACGAGATACAGGAAGTCCTGCGAGAGTGGGTGGGACGCCCAGGGACCGAACAGCCACGCGCTCACCACCACGACGATCAAGACGAGCGCGCCCGCTTCGAGCTTTCCCCCCTCTGGTCGGGTGTCATCCTGCTTGTTCGCCCAGGCGAGGATCAACGGCGCAACCGCGAGGGTGCCGGCCGTGTCGCCAAGCCACCAGGTGAGCCAGTTCGAGCCGAATGCGCTCCACGGCATGTACCCGCCCAGCCCCAGGCTCGTTGCGCCGATCAGCGCGGCAAGCGTGCTGACCACGGTCGCGATCCCAGCCCATCGCACAACGCACCCGACTTTGTCGCAAGGCGTCGCGACACCGATCCATCGACGGACCGCCCACGCGCCCAACAGGACTTCGAGGGTGTTGCCCGACGCCATGGCAGCGCTGGTCACGACGGATACTTCGGTTAGCGTGTTGCTGAGCAGCGAGCCGAGCCAGATGCCGGGCCAGGCACGGTTTCCCCACAGAACCAGGGCAGCGAGCGCGATCCCGGAAGCTGGCCAGACCGGCGTGGCATTGCCTGGCGGGATGGCAAAGAGCAGACCCAGCCGGGCAGCGGCAAAGTACGCCAGGGCGAGCAGCCCGATCCGAAGCAGAAACACGCCACCCCATGCACGTGTCATGCAGTCGGCTCCCGCAGCGGCGTTCGAGCAGATGGTTGACTCATTCCCGCTCCCGGCGAATCACTTGGGACCCGAGCGGGGGAAGCGCAAGGTGGCGAAGCGCGGACGAAGCTCTCAGTCGCTCGTCTCGGACGTCTCCGAATCAGCCGCAGCGGCGTCCTCTCCAACCGCGCCTTCCTGATCCACGTCTGCGTTGGCGTCATCTGCGCCGGACTCGCCGACCCCACCGCCATCCGAGGCCTTCTGGACGGTGAAGTCGTTGATTCCGGTGATGCTCTCGCACCCGGCCAACGCAAGCGCACCGGCTGCGATCACGAGCATGGCAAGGCATGCAAGGCGCGAGCTCACCTCAGAAGCTCCCTTCGAGGCCCGCACTGCCGAGCCCAAGCACGGGTCGGACTTGCACTGCTGTGGTCGGGGGAGGCTGCTTCGCCGGGGCGTCGCCCCACAGAATCATGGCATTGAAGCCGACGGCCGCACCCACCAGTGCGATCGCAAAGGACACGGTCGACAGGCCTGCCATGTTCCGCGCGGAGTTGAGGTCATCCTGTTTGCTCGACGGACACACGGTGCCGCCACAATCGCTCTTGAGCTGGGAGGTCTTGGACAGCGCCATGATGCCCGTGACCGAACCGATCACGACGCCCACTCCGGCCGTGGCGAGCCCTCCGTAGGTCAGCGTTGCCAGAGTGCTGTCGTTGGCGCGGCGAGGCTCTTGCTGCTCCGGCGGCTCGGCCTTGGCATGACGCGATGCTCCGGAGAGCGCGAGACATGCGAGCGTCATGCAGCCAAGGCGGATCCAGGACTTGGGCTGTAGCATCACGCCCTCGAGTGTTGTCCTTTCGTTTGACCCCATCAAGAGCAAACGTCAGGCCCACACCCGCTGCGTCATCCGGAAATGGTGGAGCTGAGGGCTGCTTGAAGCGTTTTGCTTGGGAGGATGCCGAGAGCCAGAACGAGCAACGCAGCGAAGACGAGGGCGATGGCGACGTGGCCGGACTTCATCGGCTTTGCGATGGGCGCGCCGGGCAGGGGCTCGCGGAAGTACATGAACACGAGGACTCTGAGGTAGTAGTACGCGCCGATGACGGTGTTGATCAGGGCGATCACGGTGAGCACGATGTAGTCGCCGCTGACGGCCGCCTTGAACAGATACAGCTTGGCGAAGAATCCCGCGGTGGGGGGAATGCCCGCCAGCGAGAATATGAACAGGCTGAGCGCAAGGGCCACGGCCGGATTGCGCTTGCCGAGCCCGGCCAGGTCCTCGTAGCTCACCGCCTCTGCTCCGCGGCTTCCGCACAGGATCAGGGCCCCAAACGCACCCACCGTCGAGATCGTGTAGATCAGCGTGTAGAAGAGCACTGCGCCGTTGGCCTCGGCGCGCGCCGTGCCCGCCATCGCCACCACGCCCACGAGCATGTAGCCCGCGTGCGTGATCGACGAGTACGCCAGCATGCGCTTGACCGACTCCTGGCGGCCCGCAATCAAATTGCCGACCGTCATGGTCGCCACTGCGAGCGCGGCCAGCACCGGGGGCCACCCTGAGCCCCAGGACGCCGAGCGCACGTCACCGAACGCCATCATCAGCACCCGGATCATCATCGCGAAGGCGCCGGCTTTCACCGCCCCTGCCATGAACGTGGTGGCCGGCGTGGGCGCCCCTTCGTATGCATCCGGCGTCCACATGTGGAACGGCACGGCGCTTATCTTGAACGCCAGCCCGATCACCACGAGGATCAGGCCGATCACCATCAGCGGCGTGGAGTTCTCCCATGCGAGCTGCTGAAGGTTGGTCGGGTTCGCATAGCCGGTGTGCGCGAGCTGGAACGAGATCGAGGAGAAGTCGGTCTTGCCCGTGGCGCCGTAGAGCAGCGCGCCGCCATAGAGCAGCAGCGCTGCCGCAAACGAGCCCAGCAGGAAGTACTTCATCGCCGCTTCCACGCTTCGCGGCGAGCCACGACGGAACGCCACCATCGCGTAGACGCCCAGCGACATCACCTCCAGGCCGATGAACATCGTCAGAAGGTCGCCCGCCGCAGCCAGCGCCATCGCACCCGCGGTCGACAGCAGCACCAGCGGGTAGAACTCCCCGCGATCGAGCTTGTGCTCCGGAAGGTAGCCGCCAGCCAGAAGCACGGTCAGGAACGCTCCGAGCGTCAGGATGACGAAGAAGAACAGGCTGAACCGATCGATGAGCAGCCAGGGCGCGAGCGCGGCCCTGGCTTCCATCAGGTTGTCCGGCCCTTGGAGCCACAGCGCGAGCGAAGCCACGCCGCCGGACGCAAGTACCACTGCGCTGCCCATGGCCAGGCTGGAGGATGGGGACTCCCTTGCCTCGTTGCGCAGCTTCGAGAGCGCCTCTGCCATCATGAGCAGAAGAGCGCCCAGGGACACGATGAGAATGGGCGACAGACCGAGCAGGAGGTTCGCGCTCACTTGGACGCCTCCTTCTTGTCGGCTGCCGGCTTGTCGGCCGCAGGCGGTGGTGGAATCACTGGCGCACCCCGGTCCATCTCATCGAGCGTGTTCGCCATTCCTTCCCTGGCGGAGCCGGAGGCGCCCTCGAGCAGCATGTCCTGGGTCACCAGCTTGGGCTCCCCTTCCCCGAGCTCCTGCGCAGACATCCACACCAGCCGATTGCGCATCTCGAAAGCCGAGACCGCGGCTGCGGACCGGCTCAGCAGCACCGACGGGAACAGGCCGATCACGAAGACCATGATCACCAGCGGGGCCAGTGCGAGCGTCTCGCGCACGTTCAGATCGGGCAAGTCGCGGTTCTTGGGGTTCTTGAGCGGGCCGAAGAAGACCCTCTGGACCACGCTCAGCATGTAGATCGCAGCCAGGATCACGCCTGCGGCCGCAAGCACTGCATCCACCCCGCCGAACTTGCCGAGCCGCAGCGAGCCGTAGGTGCCCATGATCACCATGAACTCCCCCACGAACCCGTTGGTGCCCGGAACGCCGATGCTCGCCATGGTGATGATCACGAACACCACCGTGTAGACCGGCATCACCTTGGCCAGCCCGCCGAACTCCGTGATCGTACGGGTGTGCCTGCGATCGTAGATCACGCCCACCAGAAGGAAGAGCGCCCCGGTCGACACACCGTGGTTGATCTGCTGCAGCAGCGAGCCTTGCATGCTCGCCTGCGTACCGGCAAAGAGCCCGAGCATCACGTAGCCGAGGTGCGCCACCGACGAGTACGCGACCAGACGCTTGAGATCGTCCTGCTTCCACGAGCACAGCGCGCCGTACAGGATTCCTCCGAACACCGCCACGCCAGCGAGCGTCGCGGACTGCAGCCCCGCTGCAAACGGAAACAGCCCCATGCCGAACCGCATGTACGCGTACGTCCCCATCTTCAGCAGGATGGCCGCCAGGATGATCGAGCCGCCGGTCGGCGCCTGCACGTGCGCATCGGGCAGCCACGTGTGGAGCGGGAACAGGGGCACCTTGACGAAGAACGCGATGGCAAAGCCCCAGAAGCACATCATCTGCACGTGCTTGGGCAGCAGCACCTTGTTGAGCGCCAGGTAGTCGAAGCTCATCGTGCCGGTCAGCTTCGAGTAGGTGTGCACCAGATACAGCAGGGCCGCGAGCAGCAGCACCGACCCGCCCATCGTGTACAGGAAGAACTTGAGCGCTGCCTTGATCTTGTCCGCACTCCCCCACACGCCGATCATCACGTACATCGGCACCAGCGCCAGCTCCCAGAACACGTAGAACAGGAACATGTCCAGGGACAGGAACACTCCCAGCATCGCTGCCTGAAGCAGCAGCAGCGAGAAGCACAGATCCTTGATCCTTGTGCCGATCGAGCCGAACGAAACGTACGCCGCAATCGGCGTGATGAACGTGGTCAGCAGCACCAGCCACAGGCTCATGCCGTCCACAGCCACGTGCCACCGGATCCCCAGAGCAGGTATCCAGTCGTGCACGGACACGAAGTGCCAGCCTACGCCCATCGGGACGGTCAGCAGCCACAGCGACGCGACAAGGTCCACGAGCAGGATGCCCATGGTCATCGCGCGCAGCAGGCCGGGTGACTGACGGGGCATGAACAGCATCAGGATCGCGCCTGCCAGGGGCAGCCCGATCAGGAAGGTGAGAAGATGCGGCCACTCGCCAGAGGGAGCTGACGGAGCCGCGGCGACTGCCGCGTCCGGCCACAGCTTCATCACGAACAGCACGAGCAAGGCAGCGATGACGCCGATGCCTGCGCGCTGCCAGGTCGAGGGCTTGCGTGGGACCAGGGCTCCGACCGCACCTGCCAGAATGGCCGGCCACAGATCGATCATGGCGCCGAGTGTTGCGTTCATGGCGCCACCCCCTTGTCGTTCATCGCCCGTTCAGGCGAGCTCTTGTCCACCTTGGGTCTCGTGAGCGTGACCAGCTCGAGCTTGGTCAGCCCAAACGCGTTGCGGACCTCGACCCGGTAGGTGCGTGACTCGCCAGGGCCAGGTGCGTTGGCCGGACGCACATCGGACACGGCCCGCAGCGTCCAGCTGTCCCCGCCGTCCCACTTGTCGTCGCCGTCCACGTCCCACCGGTAGTGGTAGCCGATGCCTGGCGGAGCATGCAGCACGTAGTTGCCGCTCTTGGGGTCGACGTTGACGACCACCTTGCCGTGCGGGAGCACGAAGAACGCGCCCACGCTGGCGAGCCCTGCAACCATCACGGCGCCGTAGGCCTGGACCTTCCCGTTCTGCACCAGCCGAAGCACCGAGCCGGCCAGCGCAACCAGCGCAGAGGTCAGCTTGGCGATGATTCCGTCGACGATCCACTTGTCGACCCATGCCGAGGTGTCGGCCAGCGAATCCAAGAAGCCGATCACCGTGGCTTCGTAGAGCTCGTCGATGCGCCACTTGTCGAGCACCAGACGATGCAGGCCCGGTGCTGCATCTGCTGCCCTGCGTGCGGGCTCTCCGCCCTTGGCGCGGTAGACCCACCAAGCGGCTCCTGCACCGATGAGGAACGCAAGCGTTCCGCCGGCCATGGCGCCGTACTCCACCTTGTGGAGAGCTTCGCCGGTCTGCACCGTGGCCAGCATCTTCGCTGACCCCTCGAACACCGGGGAGAGCCAGTGCTCGAACCAGGGAGTGAGATGGATCGAGCCGGCGTTGACGAAGCCTGCGAACAGGGCGAGCACGGCCAGGATCACCACCGGCCAGGTCATGGAATCAGGCGCCTCGTGCGGCACTGGCCCATCCTTCTTGTGCTTGGTCTCTTGCTCGTGCCCGTGCTCGTGCTCGTGCCCGTGCTCGTGCTCGTGCTCGTGCCCGTGCCCGTGCTCGTGCTCGTGCTCGTGCTCGTGCTCGTCATGTCCATGCCCGGTGTCCTTCCACCCCGGCACGATCCGCCAGCCGCGGAAGTCGCCGAAGAAGGTGAGGAACCACGACCGGAACATGTAGAAGGCGGTGAGCACTGCGGCCACCAGGCCGATGATGAACACGGCCTTGTGGAACCAGGATGGCGTCGTGAGCGAGCTGATCAGCCCCTGGAGCTGCTCGTGGTTGAGCCCCTTGGGCGCCGAGCGACCTACGAGCTGCTTGAGTGCCGCGGATGGCTCGATTCGATTCACCAGCCCACGGAACAGGATCTCGTCCTTGGAGAAGAATCCTGCGGTCAGCGGGAATCCCGCGATGGCGAGCGTTGCAGCGGTGTACGCGAAGAAGGTGCGGGGCATGTGCTTTCGCAGCCCGCCCATGTTGCGCATGTCCTGCGAGGCATCGGTGTCGTGCACACGCGCGTGCATCGCGTGGATCACGCACCCGGCGCACAAGAAGAGCGCGGCCTTGAAGAAGGCGTGGGTGACCAGGTGGAAGATGCCAGAGGCAAATGCACCGACGCCCACGCCCATGAACATGAAGCCGAGCTGGCTGACCGTGGAGTAGGCCAGCACCTTCTTGATGTCGTTCTGCACCAGGCCGATGGTGGCGGCGAACAGCGCGGTGAGCGCTCCCACGCCCGCGACGACCATCATGGCAGTAGGGGAGAGCATGAACACGAAGTTCATGCGGGCCACGAGGTAGACGCCGGCCGTGACCATGGTGGCAGCGTGGATGAGTGCGCTGACCGGAGTCGGGCCGGCCATGGCGTCGGGAAGCCAGACGTACAGCGGGATCTGGGCGCTCTTGCCTGCGCAGCCGAGCATGAGCATCAGGCCGACCAGCGTGGCAGCGTCCACGGTCCTGGGCTTGAGCAGGAAGGCAGGCATCCACGAGGGAAGGCCGCCGCCGATGGGCCAGAGCTGCACGTTGGTCAGAAGCTGGCCGGCCTGGGCATCCATGCCATGCCAGGAGAGCGTGCCCACGTGGTGCAGGATCATCGCCATGGCAACGAGCAGGCCGAAGTCGCCGATGCGGTTGGCAATAAAGGCCTTGGAGCCGGCCGCTGCATTCTTGCTGTCTTCGAACCAGAAGCCGATGAGCAGGTACGAGCAGAGCCCCACGCCTTCCCATCCCACGAACATGATCGGCAGGCTGTCGCCGAGCACCAGGATGAGCATCGCGAAGATGAACAAGTTCATGTACGCGAAGAAGCGGTGGAAGCTCGGATCCTCCTTCATGTAGCCGGTGGCGTAGACATGGATGAGGAAGCCGACGCCCGTGACCACCAGAAGCATCACGGAGCTCAGGTTGTCGACCGAGAAGGTGACCTCGATGTTGGTGGTGTCGAGCGCGAGCCAGCGCCAGGCATTCCACACGAAGCGCACGTGATGCTCGTGGGCAGCGCCCGCATGGTGCAGCAGCAGGAAGGTGGCGACAGCGCCGAGGAACGACCCGAACACGGTGGCAAGCGCCATCAGACGCACGCCATCGTTGCCGAGCCGTTTGCCGAACACGCCGTTGAACAGCGCACCCAGGGCCGGGAGCCCCAGGATCACCGCGAGCAGCGGGAAGCTCGATTCGGGGCTGGGGAACAGAGACGAGAGAAATTCCATCGTGGTCTTCCGTCCAGGAGTCAGTTCTTGAGGAGGTCGGCCGTGTCCGTGCGCACGCTCTTCTTGAGCCGGAACAGCGCCAGGACGATTGCCAGGCCGACAGCGGCTTCCGCTGCCGCCACCGCGATGATGAAGAAGGCGAACATCTGGCCGGTGTGGTTGTCACCGTGCCAGCGATTGAACGCGACCAGCGTCACGTTCACAGCGTTGAGCATCAGCTCGATGCTCATCAGCGCCACGAGCGCGTTGCGTCGTGCCAGGAAGCCGCAAGCGCCGATCGCGAAGATCACTGCTGCCACCACCAGGTAGTGCTCCAGAGGGATCGAGATCATGACGTTGGCTCCTCGGTGGAAGAAGCATCGGTCGGCGCCAGCGGCAGCGCACCCGGCTCCTTGGTGGATGCTGGCTGGCGCGTGCGGGCAATGGCCATCACGCCCACGATCGCGACGAGCAGCAGGAGGCCGGACAGCTCGAAGGCGACCATCCCTTCGCCGAACAGGGCGCGGCCGAGCCCCTCGACCGAGCCCAGGTCAGGCCGGGGCGGGTCGAAGACGTGTGGGAAGCTGGGCGCCCCTTTCAACGTCTTCTTGGCGAGCGTGCTCATGTCGAAAAGGTTCAGCAGCGCCGCTGCCTTCCAGACCAGACCAAGGGCCACGAGCGTTGCTGCAGCGAACAGCCCAGCGCCAGCGGCGCGCGTCTTGAATGTGCGGTTGTCTCGGGTCGGGGAGCCGGACGGTCCGATCATCATGATGACGAACACGAAGAGCACGACCACGGCGCCTGCGTAGACGATGAGCTGGACTGCAGCGAGCAGCTGGGCCGACAGGGCGACGTAGAGCCCTGCGATGCCGACGATGGTCGCCAGCAGGCACATGGCTGAGCGGATCGCGTTGCGCGACAGCACGGTACCGAGTGCGCCTGAGACTGCGAGCAACGAGCAGATGTAGAACGAGGCCGGTCCGAGATAGCTCATAGGGCGAGCCCTCCGGTGGACGACTTGCCACCCGTGTGCAGGTACTGCACGAGCTCCGGGCGGAACTTGCGAAGGAAGCCGATCATCGGCATGGCCGCAGCTTCTCCGAAGGCGCAGATCGTGTTGCCCATGATGTTCGACGCGATGTCGTAGAGCATGTCGAGCTCCTCGATGGAGCCCTTGCCTTCCACGAGCTTGCCCATGATGCGTCCCATCCAACCCACGCCTTCGCGGCACGGGGTGCACTGCCCGCACGACTCGTGGGCATAGAAGCGCACGAGATTGTGCAGAGCCCGAACAGGACACGCCTTGTCGCTCAGCACGATCGCGCACGTGGTTCCGGCCATGGTGCCGAGCTCGCGCATCGTGTCGACACCGATCGGCACGTCGAGGATGCTCTTGCCATGCCAGGGGTGAAGGATCGCCTTGTCATCGGGCGCGTTGACGATCTCCTCGGCACGCAGCACAGGACACGAGGAGCCGCCCGGGATGATCGCCATCAGCTTGGTTCCCTCGGGCAGGCCGCCGCCCAGGTCGTAGATCAGCTCGCGCAGGGTCAGCCCGATGCAGGCTTCGTAGATCCCAGGGGTCCTCACGTGACCGGACACACCGAACAGCCGCGAGCCTCCGTCGCCCAGGTGATGCAGCTCCGACTGGCGTGAGAAGGCCTCTCCCCCCATCTCGATGATGCTCGGAGTGGTGGCGATGGTCTCGACGTTGTTGACGGTCGTGGGGCAGCCGAACAGGCCGAATTGAGCGGGAAATGGCGGACGGAAGCGCGGTTCGCCGCGCTTGCCTTCGAGGGAGTTGAGCAGCGAGGTTTCTTCGCCACAGATGTAGGCTCCGGCGCCGGTGTGCACCTGGACATCGACCGGGTAGTCGACGCCAAAGGGGCGGGGGCCGAGGATCCCGGCGCTGCGAGCTTCGCGGATGGCGGCCCAGAGTCGGTCCTTGGCGAGGTGCAGCTCGTGGCGGACGTAGATGTACGCGGTGTGGGCACCGACGCCACGGCATCCGATCATGCAGCCTTCGATCAGGCGGTGCGGATCGCGCTCCATGATGGTGCGATCCTTGAAGGTTCCAGGCTCGCCTTCGTCGGCATTGACCACGAGATAGGCGGGCTTGGTGGGGTGTGGACGCATGAAGCTCCACTTGATGCCGGCGGGGAAGCCGGCGCCGCCGCGCCCTCGCAGGTTGGCCTTCTTGACCTCTTCGATCACCTGCGCCTGCGGCCAGGACAGGGCCTTTTTCGCGGACTGGTAGCCTCCCTGCGACTGGTAGACCTGAAGGGTCCAGCTTTCGGGGAGCCCGTAGTTCCTGGTCAGGATCTGAACCGGTTTCAGCATCGCTTTGCGCGCGCTCCTTGAACCGGGGGGCAGTTCGCTACTTCGCCTCCCCAGTCAACTCGTCGAGAATCTTGTCCACTTTCTCCGGGGTCAGATTCTCGTGGTAGGTCTTGTCGATCAGCATCATCGGACCTTGACCGCACGCTGCCAGGCACTCGGCTTCGCGAAGCGTGAACAGTCCGTCCTTCGTGGTCTCGCCGATGTGCACCCCCAGCTTCTTCTGCAGATGGCGCGCGATCTGGTCGGAGCCGCGCAGGGCGCACGACAAGGTACGGCAGACCCAGATCTGGTGTTTGCCGACGGGTTTCTGGTTGAAGAGCGTGTAGAAGGTGACCACGCCCTGCACATGCGCAGTCGAGACTTCGCAGCGCTCTGCCACGAACTGGATCACCTCATCGGAGATCCAGCCGTTCTGCTCCTGACACAGGTGCAGCAGCGGGATGCAGGCAGCCAGCTTGTTCGGGTAGCGCGAGAAGATGTCAGCCGTCTCGCGTTCGCGTTCCGTTGACAGAGCGAAGGGCATGGGATCCTGGGGCGATGGCCCAACGGGGCACGTGCGCGCGCCGGTTCGGCGCTGGAATCGGGCGGAAGCTAGTGGTCGGCTGGAGTCGGTGTCAAGCGGGCGCAGTGCACGATTGACCGTAATGCTCCGGGCATGCTCTTGAACGGGGGACAGCAGGGCCAGGGCCGGCAGCTCGACGTCGGACTCCGGGGTCGAGAAGTGGCGCGTCGAGCGAGCAATCCGGTCGGAGGCATGGCGGCCCGGGAGGCGATCAGGTCGAATTCGACCCTGGAGGATCCACCCGAGCCGGGAGTCCGGACGGACCATCGAACGACTCGAAAACCGTTCTCAGGGGTTCATCTTGCGCTTGAGAATTCCGACGAGGTGCGTGTAGTCTCCCGTCGCTCTCAAGGTCGATTGCTCACTCGCTAGGAGGTGTGGAGTGTTCTGTCCGAACTGTGGGACGCAGAATCCCGAAACGGCTGCTGTTTGCTCCAAGTGCGGCTTCAATCTCAAGGGAGCATCGGCGCCGAAGTTCAAGGGCACGATGCTCATGATGAACGCGCAGGGAACGCCCGCGTCGCCGCCGCGTCCTGGGACGCCGGCTCCGCCGCAGGCAGCGCCCGCTGCGCCTGCTCCGCCGGCAGCGCCTGCAGCAGCTCCCAAGCCCCAGTTCAAGGGCACGATGCTGATGGGGGGTGCTCCGCCTCCGCCTGCTGGAGCCATGCCTGCCGCGCCTGCTGCGCCGGTGGCTGGTCCCCCCGCAGGCCAGTACGGCGCGCCGCCTGCTGCGCCTGCGCCCGCGTTTGGTGGACCGCCGGACGCACCTCCGCCAGCATTCGGTGGACCGCCTCCTGGCGCTCCCCCCCAGTTCGGAGGGCCGCCCCCTGCATTCGGAGGCCCGCCCGCAGGCGCGGATCCGGGAATGGAGCCGGTCAATCCGCTTGCTGGAACGCTCGCTGCGGGAAGCCCCGGATTCCCGTCCCCTGCTCCTCAATTCGGCCAACCCCCGGCTGGCGCGCCTCCCGCCTTTGGCGGGCCGCCTCCGCAGTTCGGAGATCCGGCGCAGCAGCAGTTTGGCGGACCGCCTGCGGGTGCGCCTCCCGCGTTCGGGGGACCGCCTCCGCAGTTCGGAGACCCGGGGCAACAGCAGCAGTTCGGTGGACCTCCGGCCGGCGCACCGCCCGCGTTTGGGGGACCACCTCCGCAGTTCGGAGATCCGGCGCAGCAGCAATTCGGCGGACCGCCCCCTGGGGCGCCTCCGCAGTTCGGTGATCCGCAGCAACAACAGCAATTCGGTGGAGCGCCCCCGCAATTTGGCGGGCCAGCTCCCATGGGTGCACAGCCGGGCTTTGGTCAGCCCGGAATCCAACAGCCGGGAGCCATGGTTCCCGGCATGCCTGGAGGGGCTATTATGCAAGGAAGTCCGATGGGAGGTTCCGCCACGGGACCCAAGGGTAAGATCCGCAACCCGTTCGTTACGCTGCTTCTGGCGTACTGCTCATGCGGCATCTACCCGTGCTTTGGCCTGTACTTCATGTTCAAGGAGCTGAAGGAGTATCTCAATACGGATCAGATCACCCCATGGTGGGCCTTCACTCCCCTCGCTCTTCTGACGATCTTCAAGCTTCCGGATCTGGTTGTGGAAGCCAAGCGCCGTGCAGGCGTGGCGAATCCGCAGTCCGCGGGCCTGATCATGTACCTGCTGTTCGGGTTCTACTTCCTGCCGAAGGACCTGAACGAGGTTTGGACGGGCGGCGGCCAGCTCCCGGCCTGAAAAGCACCCTGAAACGAATGGCCGTCGTTGCCGCTGTCGGCGGCGCGGCGGCCCTCGTCGGGTTGCTCAACATCCCCGTGTGCCCCACGGCGCGCATCCTTCGCGTGCCGTGTCCAGGGTGCGGATTATCCCGAGCAACGAACGCGATATTGCACGGCCAGCTTCACGAAGCCTGGCACCTGCACCCGCTCGTCTTCTTCATCGTCCCCGCCTTTGCCGGCTACATGCTCGGC
The DNA here is from genome assembly GCA_016218915.1 of Deltaproteobacteria bacterium. Taxonomy (GTDB): domain Bacteria; phylum Myxococcota_A; class Polyangia; order Polyangiales; family Polyangiaceae; genus JACRCQ01. The sequence goes on along the minus strand of JACRCQ010000048.1, from coordinate 12,180 downwards.
CAGGCTCTGGTCTACGTCTGGCCGCAGCTCGGGTGGCTTCGGCGCGCCCTGTCGTCGAAGTGGGCTGACCGCGGCTTGATCGTGCTGATGGTCCTGGCTGTCGGGCTGTGGGCCGTTCGATTCTTCGGTGCCTTTGGCGGGCCGGTGCCGGTATGACTTGCACGTGGCCGAGATCGCGCTGCTGATCGTCTCGTCGCTGATCAACATGGGGCTCGTTGCCGCCGTGGTGATCTGGGACCGCAAGAAGCTTTCGGCTGAACAGCGCGAACGCGGATGGAACGGCGCGACCTTTGGCTCTGCCGTGTTCGCCTTCTCGCCGTGGTGCATCGTGGCGCACTTCTGGGTCACCCGACGTAGCGTTCGCGGCGTGCTTCTCGGGCTGCTCTGGCTCGCGATCCTGCTCGTGGCGATCGTGCTGATCAACAGCCTGGTGGCCATGGCGTTCGGGCTCGGCGGGGACTAGTACTGCGTGCCGCTACGGGATTCGCTGCCCCGAACGCTTTCGGCCCCCGGTGGCGCCGATGATCCCGCTACGCACTTCGGTCACACGGTACTAGGTTCAGCCCGTTGGGGCTTGTTGGTAGGATGATCCGACCCATGATCAGAGCTTGTCTTGCCGGCGCGCTGATGCTCACGACGCTGCTCGTAGCCGGCGAAGTGCGTGCGCAGGATGCAGAGCCTCCGACCGCGCCGCCGAGAACCTTGCACTGGAACGCAGGACGCGACGACAAGTCCCGCAACGACGAGAAGCGCACCGACGAGACGCGAAAGCACGGCGAGCAGAGGCCGTTCGTGTACGCCACGGATCCGTCGACCCCATTGCCCGGAGAAGCAACCATCGAGATGGCGATGCAGAGAGCTTCAGGCGTGTCGGCCACGCGACCGCTGCCCTCGAGCGTGGCCGCGTACGGAATGGTCTACGGCGTCACCGCGAGCTATGGCATCACGCGTTGGCTTGCGCCGTTCGTCACAGGCCTCGCAGGTCAGCGCGCGGACGAGTCGAACGCTCCGTCGGCCACTGCACAGGCTGGATTGCGCCTCCAGCTCACGCAACCGTCGGCGCGTTTTCGCCTTGGAATCACCGGCGCGTGGGCACGGGAGCTCGATGGAGCCCAGGGCGGCTACGCGCGCGTGAGCGCGACCTATGACATCGATCGCGTGCGGCTGCTCGGCAATGCGCATGTGGAGAAGGTCTTTGCCCCTGGACGCGACAGCGTGGACTTGATGGCTTTCGGTGGTGTGTCGGTGCGCACGACCGACATGCTGCGCCTGGGCGCCGAGTACGTGGCGCAAGACCTCGAGGATCGCTTCGAGCCCGAGGAAGCCGAAGGCGGCGTGCGTCACTACGCAGGACCTGTCGCCTCGGTGGAGCTGGCCCAGGGCGCTCTCTGGATCACCGGAGGACCGGCGTTCGGCATCAACCGTCAGAGCCAGCCGCTCATCGGACGGCTCTCGATGCTCGCCTCGTTCTAGTGTGCTATCAGACGGACAAGGAGTAAGCAGCCGTGCCGATGTACGAGTTCGTTTGTGGTGGTTGCCGGCACCAGTTCGAGGAGCTGGTGATGACGTCGGACGAAGCAGTGCCCTGCCCGAAGTGCGGCAGCCAGGACGTTGGCAAGATCCTGAGCACGTTCGCGTTCAAGAGCGGCGACGTGTTCAAGTCCACCGCAGTCAAGAGCGGGTGTGCGGGTTGCAGCCCAGGCGCGGGGTGCGCCGGGTGCAAGCACTAGAGCACCGATTCGTTGAGGCGGCCGTACCGCTCGGGGACCCGCGACGGATTTGATCACCTCACCCCCACCCGGATCGGGCGATTCCCGCACGCCCCTCTCCGGATCCGCCGCATCCCACGACTACCCGTTGCGGCGGCCGGAGAGGGGCCAACGCGGCGATGGACAGAGCAGTTTGGTGGCCCTCTCCTCCCGCCGCAGTGCCGTCATCAGCGGGCGCGGCGGTGAGCAGGAATCGGAGCTCTCGTTCCTACTTCGGGATCGACGGGATCTTGATGTTGTTGAGCTGCACCACGTTCTCGCCGGCCGGGTAGCCGTACGAAACATTCTCGGTCATGGGCGAGCTGCCGGTCTCGGTCGTGCCCCAACCCCACACCCAAAGCCCGAACGGCACCTCGGACGTGATCTCGTGGCGTCCGTTGTCGCACTTGCCCTGCGGCTCGAAGTTGTGACGCACCAGATCAAAGCGCGCGTACTCGTAGAGCCCTGACGATCCGATCGGCTGCCAGTCCGGTACCACGCCCGCGCAGTCCAGGTTCACGTCCGCAAATCCCTTGGCGCCCTGTCCCCGCACCATCACCAGGTTGGTCTCTGGATACGTCGGGTCCGTGAAGAACACGTAGCGCTGCAGGTACTGCTGCGGCGGGACCATGCGCACGAAGTCCGGATCGCCGTAGCCATCCTTGACCTGCTGCGAGCCGGTCATGTAGCCCGCAAGGATGAACGGGAAGTCGGCTCCCTGGCTCTTGACCACGAACGGCTCGGACGCGGTCAGCTCCAGGATCTCGCCCCGGTTCACGGTCTGCGCCGCGTGCACGCTCGCAGGCTCGAACTCCAGCTTGGTGCCGTCGAGTCCCCCGATGATCCTCCAGGGCATGTTCTCAGGACCGCCGAACCGCGGGCGATAGGGCACTGCGACGTACTCGCTGCCGAGCGACTTGACCGGCGGGATCTGCTGCTCGGCGTGGTCGCAGTACTTGATCGACGTCGGGTTGAACATGCACTCGTGCCCGGCCATCAATCCGATCGGCTTGGTGCTCTCGATCGGGCTGCCGGTCAGCTCGTCAGGCTGCGTGATCTGCGCGAACTGCCCCTTGTTGAGCGTGATCGTCATCACCGAGTTCGCATCCGCCGCAGGGATCTTGTTCCCCCCCACGACCGCGGCCTTGGGCACCATGGTGATCTGGGTGTCGTCTTCCATCGCCACGAGGTTGAGCGACGGATTGCTCGCGGACGTGTTGCCTGAGCTCTTGGCGTAGGCGTTGACCGCCACGTAGTTCACGTCCCAGACGCTGGTGGGAAGCAGCAGCGACGCGCCGGTGACAGCCGCCGAGCCGCCGCCGAAGGGGAGCATCTGGTAGGCGACGACCGGGTAGTCGGTGGTGACGTGGAACGCGTTGCCGATGCCGCTGCCGTCGATCTGCACGCCGGTGTCGGTGGTGGCGGCTGTGACGCCGATCGGGCAATCAGCCGAGACTTTCCCAGGATTGGGGTTGGGCGGGCCGTACAGGAACAGGATCGCGACCTTGCCAGGAGCAAGGCCTGCCGACGTGTCCAGCGGCTTGTACTCGATGTTCGCGCCTGTGCCTTCCGGCGTGTACGCGAACTTCGACAGATCGAGCGTCGCATTCTTGTACTCGACCTGGATGTTGACCGGCAGCGACCAGGTGTTCGCAAGGAACACCGCAAAGCAGCCGTAGGATGCCTGAGTCCAGTTCGCGGCACCCATCACGACCGGGTAGTAGTCGCAGCCCACGCTCGTACGAAGGACCTGGGACGCCTCGCACGCAGGCAGGCATACCTCGCCCGCACACTGCTCGGAGAACTCGCAGTTGTGTACGAGCGCACCGTTGCAGTCGAGCACCATCTTGTGATCTTCGGAGCACTTGAAAGGCTTGCACCCGTCGCTCTTGGCATCGAGCACGGACGAGCCGCCCGTGCCGCCGCCGCCTGCGCTGTCGCCCGCTGTGCCACCGTCCGTGCCCCCGCCGCTGTAGGTGGGGCCATCCGAGGAGCTGGAACACGACGCAATGGCTGCAGCGAAGATCAGGAACGCGGAGCTGCCCAGGAGCCAAGGAAGTCTGCTCATCATGCCAGCAAGGATAGCGCAACTTGCAGGGGTGCTGCGCATCCAATCCGACATGAGCAAGCTCGCCGCCGGCGACCCAGCCCCTGACTTCGATGCCCGCACCTCGGATGGAAACGTGATCCGGCTATCGGACTATCGCGGACGCAAGAACGTGGTCCTGTACTTCTACCCCAAGGACTTCACCCCAGGATGCACGGCAGAGGCGTGTTCGTTCCGGGATGCGTACGACGAGCTTCAGACCGCAGACACCGAGGTGATCGGCGTGTCGCTCGACGACGACGCGTCGCACGCGAAGTTTTCCCAGCAGTACGGTCTCCGGTTTCCGCTCGTGAGCGATCCTGGAGGGCGCATCGCGCGCTCCTACGGCGCGATCGGAGCTCTGGGCGGGCTGCTCGGCATGGCGAAGCGAAAGACGTTCGTGATCGATCGGGACGGGATCATCCGCGCGACGTTGCACCACGAGCTGCGCGTGGGGCGTCACGTGCAGGAGGTGAGGGAAGCGATCGGCACGCTGCGCAAGGCGGCGTCGTAGGCGCCTATTTCATCGACAGTGCCAGGGTGATGCCGTAGGCGACCACCGCGACGCACCAGATCACGCCGCGCACCTTCATGCGCTCGGAGAAGGCGAAGATCGGGGCCAGCAGCGGCAGGGCAAACGCTGCAGCCGCTCGCCAGCGCGGAGGGCGCACTGCGAGGCCTGCGACGATGGCCACGTGGGCGGTGACCGAAGTGGCGAACAGCACCACCAGAGCCAGGACCAGGGCCGCATCGCGCATCATGGGCTGCATGGGCCCTCCTGAGGGCCGTTGCAAGGGATTTTCGGCGCCGCCTCCAACCTCGCGCGGTTCGACGGCCGAAAACCAGCCCGCTGGTCGAGCAGTTCCTCCCTGCGGTGTCTCCTCTTCCGTGCCCGTCCCCGGGGGAACCCACCGTCAGTCGGCCTTGGTCGACGTGAAGGCTAGGCTCGCGACAGTCGTTTCCTCAGCCACCACGCAATCGCCCCGCTGAAAGGCGGCAGTTGTTTTCCTTTGCACTCGCACGCCTCCAACTCCCTCGACAGCGCGCTCCTTGGCAGCGGCCCGGAGTATTTCCGTTCCAGCGCGCGCTGGGCTGCCTGCACAGCCGTCCTGCGCAGGTTTCGCAGGTTGACCGCGTTCAGGTTCAACCGCTCCGTGATGTCGGCCTGTAGCACGGCGTCCGACGAGATCAGCTCCCCATCGGCTGTGAACGAGAGCGTGTCGATGTGTACCCTTTTCTGCGGATCCAGCTGGATTTCGCTGTCTCCTTTACGAAGATCGCAATGCTGCGCCGCCTGCGTGGCCTGCGGCTCGCCCTTGCACGCCCCGAGCAAGTTCGTCCAATCCAGAGCCCGTTCTTCGTGCCGTCGTTGCGACGCCCAGTGCTCCACGTTCATTCGGTGGGCCAATGGCTCGATCCGCTGCATGCAATAGCAGCACAGCCAGCCCTGCTCTCGGACCAGGGCCTTGCGGATCCGTTCCTTCACCTGACCGAACGAATTGTCACCGTCGTACCTAGCGTTCGGCCGCAAGCGGTAGGCCTCCAGCTCGCGCGGAGGTGGGCCCTTCTCAATCAATCGCAATCCTCGCCCTCCATGAAATGGAGCATCGTCCGCAGCCGAACGATCTCGCCGTCCCGCTCGGTCAAACGGCCTGCAAGCTCATCAACCGCTGCGCTAGCTTCGGCGTATCTGGTTTGGTCGATCAGCGACGATATCCGGCGGAGTTCTTCGAGCTCTGCCCGGGGGCGCTCGGAGACGTCCATCACTTCGGACAGGATTGCATTGCTGTCACGCCCCGCAGTCGGAGCTCCCGGGGCCTTCACCGTGAACCGATCGAGCACGATGATCGACTCCGTAGGTACCTCGCTCAATACCTGAGGCGAGTGTGTTGAGAGAATCAGCTGGCAACCGGGGAACGTGCGGCGGAGCGCGCCGACTACCCTTCGCTGCCATGCGGGGTGCAAGTGGAGCTCAATTTCGTCGACCAGGACGACCGCTTCGGCCTGCAACGGATCGGACCGCTCCGGATTGGCTATCGCCAGGCGGCGAGCGATATCACCTACCATCGTGATCAGGTTCTTCTCGCCGTCGGAGAGCTGATCGAGAGTCAGCGTTTGGTCGCCTTTCGAGACCAGAAGGTGAAGCGGCTCGCGCTGCATGCGAACTTCGCCGTAGCCTGGGAGCATCGACGACACCGCTGCCCGGACAGCGCGGAGTTGGGGGTCCTCGAAGGACAGATCTTTGCGGGCTACCTTGCTTTCATTCTCGATGTCTTCGCGCTCGCGGAACCATCGCAGAAAGGAATCATAGCCAAGGTCGCCACCGATGGCGTCCACGACTGCATCCAGAAGATGCCCGGCCTCTGGGAGCGCATCCTTGTCGGAATTCCGCCACGTTCGATCCACCCTGCGCTCGGGCGCGTACGAGAAGAACAGCGGAAGCTGCTCGCCAGCCTTCGAGAAAAAGCTAACCAGCCCCGCATCGATAGCCTCCTGCGACGGTTTGTTCAGCGAGCCGGTGCTGGGATCGATCTGAAGCTGCAAACTGACGTTTCGCTCGTCGCCACCTGCCGCAACGGTCACTTCGAGCGTCGCCGAAGAGGCAGAGTGGCGAACATCGCCCGTCTCCGGAACCTTGCCCCGGATCGAGCGGCCACGTCGTCGGAGGGCGGCAATGTTCGCGAGGATTTCAGTGCCCAGCATGCACAGCGCATCAAGCACGCTGCTTTTTCCCGAGCCGTTGGGCCCGGCCAACACGACCAACGACCGATCCAGATCAATGACTTCGTCCACGAAGCCCTTGAAATCCTTCAATCGCAGAGAGCGGAACCTCATAGCACACGTCCCATTCGAGTCAGCTCGACCGCGCGAGCCGATAGCAGATCTGATTGCCCTTCGCATGTCAAGGCTTCGCGGGCGGTCCTCAGTGTTCCGTTGGCTCGCCCGGGAGAGGGCCCTTCTCGTTGCCCCGAAAAGTCGGGCGGCACACCCGCCCCTCTTCGGCTATGCTGGCGACCCCGTGAGAACGATCCATCTAAGCATCCTTGTGGGCGCCGCAGTCCTTGCGACCGCCGCATTTCCCTTCTCGGTGCACAAGGCGGAGGCTGCAGATCCGACCGCCACGCCGATGCTCGACATCTCCCAGCTCAAGCCAGGCACCAAAGGCTACGGCCTGACCGTGTTCTCCGGCACAGAGCCTGAGCGATTCGAGGTCGAGGTCATCGGCATCCTCAAGACCTTCTTGCCGAACCAGGACCTGATCCTGGTCAAGACCAAGCACCCGCGCCTGGAAGCCGCAAAGGTCGTGGCTGGCATGAGCGGAAGCCCGATCTTCATCGATGGAAAGGTCGTGGGCGCCTATGCCTACGGCTGGCAGTTCGGCAGCGAGCCCGTGGCTGGCGTCACGCCGATCAAGAACATGATCGATGATCTGCAGGCGCCGATTCCCCCCGAGTACCTGCTGCCGCTCACCTCGCCGCAGATGCGTCTGGCCTCGCGCAGCACCCTTGGCCAGGGAACGGCCGTGGCCTACGCCGGACCTGCAGGCGAATACGACGTGCTGGCGCATGCCCGTCAAGTCGCAGCCATGGCGACCGGCGGACGCAACGACAACGGCGCGACTCCGATGCCCGTGGCCACGCCGCTGACCGTGGGTGGCGTGGGCGAGCTCGGAATGCGCATGCTGCGCGAATCGCTCGGACCCATGGGGCTGGAGCCTCTGCAAGGGGGCGGCGGCAGCACCACGCAGGATCCGAACGCGCCCACGCGCTTCGTGGACGGCGGCGCCATCGGCGTGCAGCTCGTGCGCGGTGACGTCGCAGCATCCGGCATCGGCACAGTGACGCGCGTATCAGGCGACAGGCTCGTGGCCTTTGGCCACCCCATGATGCAGGGCGGTGTGTCGCGTCTGCCCACTGCGATCGCGTCGATCAACTGGGTGCTCGCATCCACCATGCGAAGCTTCAAGCTCGGGCGCCCGGTGCGTCCGGTCGGCTCGCTGATCAACGACCGCCAGGCAGCGATCGTGGTGGATCACAAGGTCGACGCGCCTGTGTTCCCGGTGCGGTTGAACGTGACCGGCGTGGCAGGTGCGCCGCATCCGAACTGGAACATGGAGGTGGCGCACGAGAAGTTCATGGCGCCGCTGTTCGTAGCGCTCGCGCTCGGCAACGCCGCAGAGTCCACCACGAGCGAGCGTCGGGATGCCTGCTGGCACGCGTACACCAAGCTCTCGGTGCGCGGACGCGGCTCGATCATGCTCCACGACTTCGGCGTTTCCGTGGGAGGCACGCCTGACATCGGCACGTTCTACTCCTCGCGGGTGGTGCGATCGGTCGGCGCGCTGCTGAACAACCCGTGGGAGCCGGTGCAGATCGAAGGGGTCGAGACCAAGATGGAGTTCAAGTTCTCGCGCGATCTTCTGACGCTGCGAGGCGTGGACCCGCTGGAGACCGAGATCGAGGCGGGTCGCAAGGCGCACCTGCGCTTGCACCTGGTGCCTTTTGCCGGCCCAGAGCAGATCCGTGTGGTCGAGATCGACATTCCTCGGGAGCTCGCGGGTTCGCAGGTCGAGATCGAGCTCACGCCCGGGCACCAGACCGTTCCGGATCTACCCAAGCCGGAGAACGTCAGCGAGCTGATGGCGAACCTGCCCAAGCTCTCGATGGCTCCGGACGTGCTCGTTGCGACCATCAAGGTCGGCGGTCAGGGCCTGGCTTTCAAGGGGCAGGTTGCTTCACGGCTTCCCCCTGGCGCCCTCGACACACTTCGAAGCTCGTCGTCTTCCGTGGCCCCGGAGCCGTTCCCGTCCGTGGTCCGCACAGTCATCCCGCTCAACCAGTTCGTCATTGGCAAGGACTCCGTCAGGATTCGCGTCCGCGACGTCATGCGCTAGGGATTCATGAACATGAACAGCTTCCGCGCCTTTTTCCGCATCCTTTCTCCTCTCGCGCTGTGCTCGGTGTGCGCGCTGTCTTCAGGCGATGCCTCGGCAGTTGGCACCCGCGAGTTCCGGCTGGATTCCCTTGACGAGCTGACGGGCGGCGATCTGACCGGCGCAGCCGTGGACTCCCGCGGCCAGGTACGTGCCGGGCTGCTGCTCGGCTCCGCGCCGATCACGGACGCCACGGCAGCGTGGTGCTCCATGGTGCTGGCTGACGGCTCAGTGCTCGTGGGCACGGGCAACACAGGCAAGATCTTCAAGGTCCAGGCTGGCAAGGTCACGGAGTTCTCTGCCACGGGGCAGATGGCGGTCACCGCGCTCGCCGTGGACGCGACCGGAGCCTTGCTGGCAGGCACGATCCCCAACGGCAAGATCTTCAAGATCGACGGAGCAGGCAAGGCCACGCCGTACGTGGACCTGCCAGGCGTGCACCACGTGTGGGCGCTGGCCTTTGACCCGAAGACCAAGTCGGTGTTCGCGGCCACTGGCCCTGAGGGCAAGCTGTTCCGCATCGATCAGGCGGGCAAAGCGCAGGTGCACTACGACAGCGACGAGTCGCACCTGATCAGCCTGGCGATCGGAGGTGACGGCACGGTGTTCACCGGCTCCAGCGGCAAGGCGATCCTGTACAGGATTCCAGCGGCAGGCCGCGCGTCGGTGATGCACGACTTCGAGGGCGACGACGTCAAGGCCATCGCGATCAACCGGGATGGCCGGATGTACGTCATCTCGAACGAGCACCAGAATCCTCCCGAGGTGCCGTCGCACAGCTCCTGGTCTCCCACTGCGACGCAGCCTGCAGGGCCGGCCAAGCCCACGCAGTTGCCGCGTCCGGGCAAGGGAACGCTCACACGGTTCGAGCCGGACGGGCGCGTGGAGAAGCTGCTGTTCAACGCAGACACCCACTACCAGTCGCTGGCGCTCAACGACGAGGGCGTGCCGTTCGTGGGCACAGGGGACAAGGGGCAGATCTACACGGTCGACGATGCGCACACTTCGGCGGTCGTTGCTGACACGGACGAGCGGCAGGTCGGCACGATGGTGCTGGCAGGCGGCAAGAAGTTCGTGGTGACCAGCGATCCGACGGTGTTCCGGGAGGTGCGGGCGATCGGCGGACCCGATGCGGTGTGGACGAGCAAGGTGCTGGACGCTGGGCTGCGTTCGCGCTGGGGCAAGATGATGTGGCGTGCGGACGGGCTGATCGAGCTGTCGACGCGCACGGGCAATACAGAGAAGCCGGACACGACGTGGAACGACTGGAGCGCGCCCCTGGGGACGCCGGGGCCGATCACGAGCCTTCCGGCGCGCTACATCCAGGTTCGGGCGCGTTTCGCGCGTGACCCCAAGGCTGTGCTGCGCGAGGTAGCGATCCCGTTCGTGACGGACAACGCGCGCGCTGTGATCACCTCGATCGACGCGGAAATGAAGGGTGCGCCGTCCAAGCCTTCGTCGAAGAAGGACGAAGTGCCGGCATCGGGCGACGAGCCTGCGAAGCACAACAACACGGTGAAGGTCAGCTGGAAGATCGACAACCCGGACAACGACAAGCTGCGTTACCGGGTGTGGTACCGGCTCGAAGGGCAGCAGAACTGGCGAGCCGCGATGCTCCCGGACGTGATCCACACGGACAAGGACTATGAGTGGGACACGTCGGGATTGCCTGAGGGGACCTACCGCGTGAAGGTGGAGGCCACCGATGAGCTGGTGAACCCGCCCCCCCAGGTCACCCGGCACGAGCTCACGAGCGGGACCGTGACGGTCGACAACACGCCGCCCGTATTCCAGGAGCTGGCGGTTGCTGGCAAGCGCATCCGGGGCAAGGTGGTCGATGGAGTGGGACCGATCTCCCACATCGACGTGGCAGTGGACTCGCAGACCAAGTTCTGGACGCCGTTCCATCCGCAGGACGGGGTTTTTGACGAGCCTGTGGAGGAATTCGACATCGACGTGACCCCGATCCTGCCGGCAGGAGGCGGACCGCACATCGTGGCGATCCGGGTCTACGATTCGGCGGGCAACATGGTCGTCCGGACGGTCGAAGTGCGCTGACCGCGACACAGGAGTCAGGGTGCCGGCCGGGGCGTTGATCCCACATCGCGGCAAATCCCGTGATGGAAGGATTGGCACGTCGTTTGGAGTCTTGGGCGGGCGTGGTATATTCTAGGGTGAGCCTGTTCTCGCCGATGATTGCTTATAGATTCTTGTTCTCCATCCCCGCGCTGCTCGCCCTGAGCGCTTGCGGGAGCATTACGTCCATGGAAGCCACGGACGCGCCTGGATGTCCGGCTGCCGGTTGCTTTGGCGATGCGAGCATTGAATCGATCGTTCCTTCCCCAGAGGCTGGCGAAGCGCAGGTCGATGCTGGCGGCACGCGCAACCCGCTCTGCGGCACAGGCTGCAACCCGAACCTGGTAGAGGCGTGCAAGGAGTTCGACGCCGGGATGGCGGCGGATGCAGCGCCGCCGCCGGCCGATGGTGGTGGGTACGATGCGTCGTCGGGCAAGGACAGCGAGGCGGACGCGAACGCTGAGAAGAAGGACGACGCCGCTGGGGGCAACATGGGTGGCTCGTTCGGGCCATCGACTCCCAACGACAACGAGGGCGGAGTCCCGGGGCCAGCGTATGCATGCCAGGTCGCGTGGGCCGGCGAGACGACGGAAGCGGTTTGCACGGCATCCGGTCCGGGAAAGGCGAAGGACCCGTGCTCCCGATCGTCGGACTGCGCGGCCGGGCTGACCTGCGTGGGGACCCTCTCGATCGCCCAGTGCTTGAAGTATTGCTGCGGCGCCGACGACAACTGTGACCCAGGGTTCTACTGCTCCGAAGAGGTTGCCCGAGACTACTGGGCGGATCATCCGGGTTCGGATCCGCGCAAGGTGCCGGTTTGCGTGCCTGGGCGCGGCTGCGATCCGCTCGATCCTGAATCCGACCCCAAGAAGTGCGACCCTGGGTTGTCGTGCGCGATCGTCAAGTCGGATGGCACGACCGGGTGCATTCCGCTGCCCAAGGATGCGGCCAAGCAAGGGGAGTCGTGCAAGGACGTGCCGTGTGCGGAAGGCTTCGTGTGCGCGAAGACGACGAACACGTGCATGCAGCTCTGCCACGTGGGAGCGTCGGACGAGTGCGAGGGTGGCGTGTGCCAGGGCGGCAGCACGAACCTGCCCGCGGGTTTCGGGATCTGCGTGGGCAACTACGACAAGTAGGTGCGGGCACGTACCCGCTCGCGACGCATGGAGCCGCGACCGTCAGAGGTTGACTCAATACCCCCCAAGCACGGAGCACTGCCCAGAATTGATCACCTCCCCCGGGCGCTTCGCGCCCCGCCCCCTCCGGATCTGCCGCATCCCAAGGATGATCCAATGCGGCAGCCAGAGGGGGCCAGAGCGGGAACCGCCTCGATTTCC
>JACRCQ010000046.1 GCA_016218915.1 Deltaproteobacteria bacterium | reverse complement strand
CGGTCATGCTCGTGCTCGTGCTCGTGCTCGTGCTCGATCCGGCCTCCGGACGATGCCGCGTCTGCCCTCGCTCTTTGTCATGCACCTTGTCGTGTTCGTGCTCGCGGTCATGCTCGTGCTCGTGCTCGTGCTCGTGCTCGATCCGGCCTCCGGACGATGCCGCGTCTGCCCTCGCTCTTTGTCATGCACCTTGTCGTGTTCGTGCTCGCGGTCATGCTCGTGCTCGTGCTCGTGCTCGTGCTCGTGCTCGATCCGGCCTCCAGACGATGCAGCGTCTGCCCTCGCTCTTTGTCATGCGACTGTCGGCTCTGTTCGGCGGCAGCGCCGCGCGGATCCGCTCGAGATCGGGGCTTGCGCCCACCAGTGGCGGCGACACCGGCGCGGGGTCTCCACCCAGAAGTATCAACCGCGCGATCGCACTCTCGTTCTCGAGCAGCGGGCACAGGGGAAGGGAAAGGGAGTCGGCGCGTAGAACGGGCAGATGCGCTCCGTCTGTGTAATCGCCATGCTCGCCGCAGTCGGCTTGGGTTGCGACTACACGCGCGACGCGGTGATACTGCAGAGCCCCGCAGAGCGCGGCGTCGCGCATCGGCACGACCAGCATCCGCTCGCCGAGTTCGTCGCGTGGGCGCACGAGAATCACTACCCCACGGACTGCGACGCGCCATCGTACGTGCAGGACGAAATGGGCGTCGCCGAGGCGATTTGCAGCATCGGCCCCTATCGCCAGGGGGCGCGGCACTCCATCCACCTCCTATGGGTACAGAGAGTCGCAGGGCGTGAACCCGTCGTGCGTCGCGTGCGCCGAATGAGCGCGGAATCGGAGGCGGCCGCGCGGGCTTGGGCCGATCAGGCCGCGCGCGAGGCGAGCCCCCCATGAGTCACCGAAGGGCCGGCGAGTCCACGATTGTGTGGCGGCCGGGACACTGCGGCGCTGGTGCGCCCGCGGGCACGTCCACGACTCTCGTGCCCAGCGCGCAGCCCCACGCACGCAGGCGGGCCGCCAGGAGCAACGTTTGACGGCATCGCGAGAAGTGACGTAGCGTCGTTGCGTGAAGCAGCGCCACCGATTCCCAGCCATGCGAGCAGGCGCACTCGCCGCTCTCCCAGTGCTGTCGGGTTGCGCTGAGACGCCCCTGAGGACCCCGGCGCTTCTTCTGACACCAGAGGAGTCCCGCGTGTCGATCGAGGCTCCGCCATGTACGCCCGTGTCACGCGCCCCCTCGGAGCAGGAAGTCGCTCGGGATCGTTGGGAAACCGTTCGCGGATGCTTCACGATCGAGCTCGATGGACAGCCGCCGTGCGAGTGGGCGTGCTTGACGCACAAGGGAGGCCCCTGTGGCAACGCAGGAACCTACGACATGCTGGTCGTGATGGCCTCAAAGGGTGAGCGCTACGAGCGAGCGGGGACGACCGCGCTGGCGGACTACGGTCCAGGTGCGCTCGGATTCCGGCGCACAATGCATGTCGAAAGCGCTGGTGGCCAGATCACGCTCGTAGCCTCGCTCACCGTCCCTTCCGGCGGATCCAAGTCCGTCGAGCGCTACCGCATGGTGGATGGCGAGCTTCGCGAGATATTGGCTGGCACCCCCAGCCCCGGTCGTTAGACTGCTGCCCGGCGAGGGATGATTCCAACAGGTGAGCCTGTGGAAAGTTGCCCTGCTCGCTCTCTGCCCTGCAAGAGGATCAGGGACGATTCGTTGTCACCACATCACGCACATACGTGTTGATGTTCAAGCTCACGTGGAAACCGTTGGCTTCGTCGCCGAGATCCACCTCCACGTTGAATCGCACCGGTGAGCCGATGTCGATCCCGAGCATGTCCACGTTCACCGTCGCAGGCGCGATCTGCTTGCTGCTGCTGAGCTGAGCCACCTTTGGCACCAGCAGCTCGAACGCCAGCGCCTCGCTCCCCAACGGGTGAATCCCCTGCTTGATGTTCTCCGGCGCAGCCACCAGCGTCATCGCCAGTCGCGGATCGGGCGCGATCCGGAACGGCGGCCACGCTGCTGCGGTCATCTCGCCGATCATGATCTTCGCGCCAGATGGGCTCTTGAACACCGTGGCCGGCACCACGAACTGCGACAGATCCGCAGTGACCGGCTTCTGCTTCCCGCCGTCGATGCGCTCCGTCACCTCAAGGCGGATCTTCGTGCCCAGCTCCTGCTTGGCTTCCACGGTCGGGATCAGCGTCTTCCACCGATCCACCATCCGCTCGCACCGCTTGTCGCCCGTGCACTTCTTGCTGTCGCGCCCGAGCATCGCCCTGCAAGTGGTGCGTCGCTCCAGCGGCACGCTCGCGCACAGCCGAGGATCCTTGCGCGCAAGCGCCACGCACAACGCATCGTGGTTCTGCCCTGACATCGGGCACAGCAGGCTGTCGCCCGACACCACAGCCACCGACATGTTGCAGCGATCGCGAAGCGAAGAAGCCACGATCGGCTCGCACGCCGTCACGGACTTGGTCTTGACCGCCTCGATCAACCTGCAGGAGTCACGCATCAGCGTGTCGTAGCCGAGCGCGTCGATCGCATCGCCCAGCACCGAGTCCACGCGCGCGCGCTGACGGACGCACGTCTCCAGATCCACGAACGCATCCGCCTCGGCCTTCAGATCACCCGCAGGGGGAGGGGGATCGAGCGGCGTGGGCGGCACTTCTCCAGCATCGAGCCCGAGCATTGCAGCGAGCTCCGAGTCCGCAGGAGGCACGAACTTGCGCGGGGGAGGGGGTTCCGAGGGCGGACCAGAAGGGGGATCCTTGTCACACGAAGCCACCACAGCTGCCAGCGACAGCGCGATGCACCAACGGAAACGAGGCGCGAGCATCACGCGCCAACCATGCCACAACCCGAGAGCGGGCGCGGCTCAGGTCTTTTCCGTCGGCGCGAGCTCCCTGACAAAACCGTCCGGATCCTCGAGCGACACGAACAGCTGCTGGCATTGCTTCGGGATCCCGGTCATCCGCACCCGCCGGGGCGCCTTGAAGGTCACCCGCACCACGCCGTGCGTGGAGCCCACAATCGCTGCCGACTTCGCCACCAGCCCCATGCGCCAGCCGATGCCGCCGAACAGCGGATAGCTGGTGCGCTCTGCCGAGACGATCTCCGAGCGCGGCACGTTGTGATCAAAGCCCGCTCCGAACTTGAATCGGACCCTCTCCGGCTCCACATCCACGAACGATCGTTGCGGAGTGCCGCCGAGCACCCACAAGAACGGCTTCCACATCCGATCGAGCCGCATCGGGTATCGCATGACGTTTCCTCTTTTCCCTCGGTCTTTGATGTGTAACGCACATCATCGGTCGCTTCCAACGGTCGTTGCCGGGTCGATTTCGTGCAGTTTTGGGTCTTCCCCCGCCGGATCCCATCAGCACGGTCATTGTTCGTCCGGCTCCAGCCTCGACCCCCTTGCATCCTGAACGGTTGCGCAGTATCCATCTGCCAGGTGTCTGAAACAGCCAGCGCCGCGCGCGCACCCCGCCCTTGGAGCTCCCATGGACGACAAGAACAAGCAAAAAGCCCTCGAACTCGTGATCGCCGGTGTTGAAAAGGAATACGGCAAGGGCGCCATCATGCGCCTCAAGGATGGCGAGTCCCTCCACGAAGCCATCCCAGTCGTCCCAACCGGCTCGATCGGGCTCGATATCGCCCTCGGCATCGGCGGCTACCCTCGCGGCCGCATCGTCGAGATCTACGGACCTGAGTCCAGCGGCAAGACCTCCCTCGCTCTGCACGCAATCGCCGCAAGCCAGGCGCAAGGAGGCGTCGCTGCTTTCATCGATGCCGAGCACGCGCTCGACGTCACCTACGCCAAGAAGCTGGGGGTCAAGACCGACGAGTTGCTGATCAGCCAGCCCGACTACGGCGAGCAGGCCCTCGAGATCGCGGACATGCTCGTGCACTCCAACGCCGTCGACATCGTGGTCGTCGACTCGGTCGCTGCTCTCGTGCCCAAGGCCGAGATCGAAGGCGACATGGGCGATTCGCACGTCGGCGTGCAGGCGCGCTTGATGTCCCAGGCCCTTCGCAAGCTCACCGGCTCGGTTGCGCGCTCCCAGACCCTGCTGATCTTCATCAACCAGATTCGCATGAAGATCGGCGTGATGTTCGGCAGCCCTGAAACCACGTCCGGCGGCAATGCGCTCAAGTTCTACGCAAGCGTGCGCCTCGATATCCGTCGCATCGGCGCCATCAAGGAAGCCGCCGCGTCCGATCGTCGCGAGCCCGCGGTCGTAGGAAATCGCACGCGCGTCAAGGTCGTCAAGAACAAGATGGCCCCGCCCTTCCGCGAGGTCGAGTTCGACATCCTCTACGGCCAGGGCATCAACCGCATGGGCGATCTGCTCGACATGGCCTCGGAAGACGGCATCGTGGAGAAGAGCGGCGCCTGGTATGCGTACGGTGGCGAGCGCATCGGCCAGGGCAGGGACAACGCCACCAAGTTCCTGCTCGAGCACGGGCCCATGGCGGACAAGATCCGCGAGAGCGTGCTCGTCAAGCATGGCCTCATTCGCAAGCCGGCACCTGCCGCTGCGGCTCTGCCCGCGGAGCCGGACAAGCCTGCCAAGAAGGGAACATCTGCGCAGGGAGCCCCGGCCAAGAATTGACCTCGCTCCACGCACCCGCGTCACACAATCGTCACACCTGTCCCGCATCTCGATGCGTGCATCCGCGGGCCGCTCGTGTAGCCTTCGCCCCATGAAGCTCTACGTCATGCGACACGGCATCGCAGAAGATGCCGCCTCATCGTTCCATGACTTTGACCGCGCCCTGACCATGAAGGGCCGCAAGCGCACACGCGAAGTCGCGCGCGCCCTGCAGCACGCAGGCGAGAAGCCCCACTTCATCGTTGCCAGCCCCCTGGTGCGAGCCCTCCAGACCGCCGAGATCGTCGCCTCTGTCATCGAACCCGAAGAGCCTGTCACCGTGCGCCAGGAAATCGCTCCAGGCGGCGAGCTGATGACCCTCGTCCAGGAAATCGTCGGCGCCTATACCCACCCCGTCATGATCGTCGGACACGAACCCGACCTCTCCGTGCTCGTCGATCAGCTGCTCGGCGGAAACGCCTGGGAGCGCCCCTTCCAGAAGGCCATGGTCGTCGGGTTGCGACTCGACGCCTCGGGCAAGAGCCGGATCCGCTTCGTCCTCGACCCCAAGAACCTCGAGCTCAAGCACATCGAAGGCGCGTAGCGCGCGCTACCACTTCGGATCTCCGATTGACCATTGCACGAGCGCTCCCCATAGCCTGCGCATGACGCGCTACGCGCGCTCGCTGCCCATGATCGACTCCATCCTTCTGCCACCGCCCCCAACCAATGAACCGCTGCTGTCCTATGCGCCGGGAACGGCCGAGCGGGCTGCGCTCAAAGACGCTCTGGGACGCGCAGCCGCCACGCCTTCCGAGTTCGGCCACTGGATCGGAGGACGCGACGTGTCGCGCGGCGAGCGGACCGATGTGCGCGCGCCTCATGATCACGCGCTGCTTCTCGCTCGAAGGCCCAGGGCCGGGGTCGAAGAAGCCAGGCTCGCCGTGGACGCAGCGATCCAGGCGCAGACGCTGTGGGGGCGCATGCCGCTCGCATCGCGCGCAGCGGTGTTCCTCAAGGCCGCCGAGCTCCTCGCCACCAAGTACCGCCATCAAGCCAACGCCGTCACCATGCTCGGCCAGAGCAAGACCGCGTGGGAAGCCGAGATCGACACCCGCGAGCTCATCGACTTCTGGCGCTTCAACGTCGCCTTTGCAGCGCGGATCCAGCAGGAGCAGCCCCACAGCCCCCCTGGTACCTGGAACCAGCTCGAGCCCCGCCCGCTCGAAGGCTTCGTGCTCGCAGTCACGCCGTTCAACTTCACCTCCATCGCCGGCAACCTCCCGACCGCGCCTGCGATCATGGGCAACACCGTGGTGTGGAAGCCTGCGGAGACCGCTGTGCTCTCCGCGCGTCTGACCATGGACGTGCTCACCGAAGCCGGGCTCCCCGCAGGCGTGATCAACATGGTCCTCGGTCCAGGCTCGGTCATCGGTCCCGCGTGCCTGCAGCGCCCAGAGCTCGCGGGCGTGCACTTCACCGGGTCCACGTCCGTGTTCCAGGGAATCTGGAAGACCGTCGGCGAACGCCTCGCGCACTACCGCAACTACCCGCGTCTGGTCGGCGAGACCGGAGGCAAGGACTTCATCTTCGCGCATCCGAGCGCAGATCTCGACGCGCTTGCGGTCGCCATGATCCGGGGCGCCTTCGAGTACCAGGGGCAGAAGTGCTCTGCAGCCTCCCGAGCCTACGTGCCAGCATCGCTCTGGCCACGGCTGAAAGACCGCTTGATCGGGCTGGTCAGCGAGCTGCGCATGGGCGACATCAGCGACTTCCGCAACTTCATGGGCGCCGTGATCGATCAGAAGGCGTGGCGCGACATCACTGCCTACATCGACGTGGCTCGCCATGATCCGGACTGCAAAATCGTGTGCGGCGGTGGAAGCTCCCAGCAACCCGGGTGGTTCGTGGAGCCCACGATCGTCGAGACCAGCAATCCGACGCATCGATTGATGGTCGAAGAGATCTTCGGGCCGGTGCTCACCGTCTGGCCCTACGAAGACGCCCGCTACGAGCAGGCACTCGCGCTCGTCGACAGCAGCAGCCCCTACGCTCTGACCGGCGCAGTGTTCGCGCAGGATCGGAACGCCATCGAACACGCACGACAAGTGCTGCGATTCGCAGCCGGCAACTTCTACGTCAACGACAAGCCGACCGGTGCGGTCGTGGGCCAGCAGCCATTCGGCGGCGGCCGCGCTTCCGGCACCAACGACAAGGCCGGCAGCATCTACAACATGCTTCGCTGGACTTCGCCGCGCGCGATCAAGGAGAACTTCAATCCGCCCACGGACTATCGCTACCCGTTCATGTCCGAGCGCTGACTCTCCCCGTCCAATCCCTGCTCCTGCTCCCGCTCCTCGTGCTCGTGCTCGTGCTCGTGCTCGTGCTCGTGCTCGTGCTCGTGCTCGTGCTCGTGCTCGTGCTCGTGCTCGTGCTCGATCGACGGCGCCTACGTGCCGGATCGCCGTCCGATGTGCGCGTACTTCTTCTTGAGCGCCTTGCACACCACCGGCGGCGCGTAGTTCGACACGTCGCCCCCGTGGCTCGCGATCTCTCGCACCAGCGACGCCGAGATGAAGCCGTACTTGGTCCTCGTCGGCAGGAAGATCGTGTCGATCCCTGGCTCGAGGTCCGCGTTCGCATGGGCGATCTGCAGCTCGTACTCGAAGTCCGTGGCAGCGCGCAGCCCCCGCACCAGCACTCGCGCCCCAACCCGCTTGCAGAAGTGGATCAGCAGCCCGTCGAATGCCGTGACCTCCACGCCGCGAATGCCCTTGGTGACGTCCTTGAGCAGATCCAGGCGCTCTTGCACGGTGAAGAGCGGGACGCGCATGGGATGCAGACCGATCGCGACGATCGTGCGATCGAAGAGCGACGAGGCCCTGTGGATCACATCCAGGTGTCCGATCGTCACCGGGTCGAAGCTGCCGCCGTACACGACCAACGTCGGTGAGCTGACGGTGTTCCTTGCAGTCGCCTTTTTGTTCGCGCTGGATGCCATGTTCGTCGCCTACCGCGGGCCCTTCGGACCGTTGTTTCGCGGTGCAGTGGGAGCAGGCTGAAGCGGTGGTGCGGTGCTGGACGGTGGGGGCGGAGGAGGCGGCATGACCGCACCATCCGGCCCTTGCCCGCCAGGTTGCGGCTGCGGTCCGGCGGCCGGCCCGGTCGAGATCATCTCTTCCTCGACCCACATCATCCTGCCCGAGTCTCCGAGCGTGATCCGGAAGCCTGCGAGCAACCCGGAGCCCAGCACGCCGTCGAGATCGATCCCCAGCGTGTCTTCGATGCTCGTCAGATCCACCCCCGACACTCCTGGAATCTGCGGCTCGTCGAACGAGCCCAGCCTGACGACCGGCACGACCCCTTGCTTGAGCTTCGGCTCGCCCGGGACCTCTCGCAAGGTGGCCACGTCCACGCCCGCCTTCTTCCAGCCCGCCGGATCGAGCGCGATCGGGAACGACATCGAAGTGTCGATCATCAACGCAGCCGTCTGACCGTTCTCCGCCTTGAGCGTGCTCCGCAGCGTCATGCCCCCACCGCGAATGTAGGCGAGGGGAACGTCGGTGGCGTTGGGCGGACGCGGCGGGTCAAAGCGCCGGACCACGAACTGCTGTGCCAGGAAGTCGAAGGTCACGTTGGCGTGGCGCAGGAAGTTGACCCCGAGCAGCGCCTTGATCGACGGAATCCCGAGCTGGCGTGCCACACCCGACAGATCCTGCGTGAGCGCCGGAACATCGTGGAACTCCACGCGCCCGGCGATGCGAATCGAAACCCAGGACGGCTCCCTGCGTTGCGAGCTGTCGAGCACGACCTCCGCTGTGGAAGTCGAGAGCATCCCCAGCCCCTGCTCGCCGTCCACCTCGATCGGGATCACCATCGCAGTGCCGCGGATCCTGGGCATCTCGGTCATGGCGACGATGTTGCCCGTCACCGTGAATGGCTTGCGTCCGCTGCCGCGATTGATCAGCTGCAGGACCGATTTCGCCCAGTTGTCGTGGATGTCCGGATCCCGAAGCAGCAGATGGAGCTCCCTGCCAGCGCCCTCCACATCGCCCTGGTACCAGTAGGCCCTGCCGCGGATCGCATAGGCTTCGGAGGTCTGGACCCCTTCGCTCAGCTTGATCGTCTTGGCGTAGTCCAGCTTCGCAAGCGCCACCTGCGAGGCCACCATCCGCACTTCCAGGTCGTCCGGCGCCGCGCGCAGCGCTTCCTCGATGGCGTCGCTCGCGTCGTCGATGTCCACCACCCTGTAGCTGCTCCTCGCGCGATCCAGCCATTTCTGCGTGCGCGGGTCGCGTGAGGGCTTTGGCACTTCCGGCGGCGTGCAGTCGAGCACCGAAGTGATCAGCGCCGTGACGCTGAGCGCGTAGAGAATGGGTCTTGGCAAGCGGATCACGTGTTTCCTGGGGCGAGGCCTTGGCTCGAGTCCCCTGAGGGCTCGATGGCGAGGATGCGGTCGGACCGCAGGTCGCGGTGCCCGCGCCCCGGCACGAGATAGCCGATTACGCGCGGGGGGTCGAGTTCAGTTCGTACGCCCGTGACTACGAAAGCAAACTGCTCCGCAGCCCGACCGCTGGGCCGGTAGTGCAGCAGCACAGGACCTTGGCCGATCGCAGCCTCGCAGGCCGCCAGAACCTCCGGGCGAGCCTGCCTTTCTCCTACCCGCACGTGCCAGAGGTCCCTCGGGGTCGATGGCTGAAGCTGCGCCAGAATCCTCCCGAAAACCCCCCGCATGACCGCAACGTCTCCTGATGCCCGGTGGGCACGGGCATGCTCGATGCCAAGCGCCGACGCCAGGGCGCCCAGCCGGTTGCTCCGCATCCCGAATGCCCTTCTGGCCAGCGTCAACGTGTCCAGATGATGGGCGATCGTGCACGGCCGACCCGCCCGCGCCATTTCCGCCTCGACGTACATCACGTCCCACCCGGACGCGTGCGCGACGAACACCGCATCGGCCAGCATTCTCTGCACCTGGTCCGCGAGCTCGGAGAAACGCGGAGCCGAGGACAGCATCTGCGCGCTGAGCCCATGCACATGCTCTGCCCCGCCCGCACGCGCAACCGGGTTCACCAGCGTGTCCAACCTCTCCATCGTCTGGCCGCCACGGACCAGCTCGATGCAGATCTCCACGATGTGATCGTTCGCAGGATCGAGCCCTGTGGCTTCCACATCCACGAACGCGAGCAGCGCCTCGTGGATCGTCTGATCCCATGGGGGGCCAGGGGGCGGTCCGTCCGACGATCGTTCACGGCGCTTCGGCATCTCTCCACTCTTCCAGCTGCCGTCTCGTGGCGGATGAAATACCACGCGCCGCCGCGGGTTGCAGATTTCTCGTGCTACCATGCATAGTGCGATCGACCTCGTACGCCATGTCCGACGTCCTGACCACCGCCGTGCTCGTGCTCAACCGGCACTTCCAGCCAGTGCAGGTCACGAGCGCGCGACGTGCTTTCAGCCTGCTGTTTCGCGGCGCAGCCTGGGCGATCGACGAGTCCGGCGAGAGCCTCGACTTCTGGTCCTGGGCCCGGCTCCCCGCTCGCAAGGGCGACGACCTCGTTCCCACCGTGAGCCTCGTCCTCCGCGTCCCTCGCGTGCTGCGCGTCGCTCACTACGATCGCGTGCCCCGCACCATCATCCACCTGTCGCACCGCAACGTCATGCTCCGCGACCAGTTCCAGTGCCAGTACTGCGGCAGAACCCCGGCCCCGAGCGAGCTCAACATCGATCACGTCGTGCCGCGTTCCCAGGGTGGGGAAGACTCCTGGGAGAACCTCGTGACCGCATGCAGGCCCTGCAACCTGAAGAAGGGCGGACGCACGCCGGATCAGTCCGGCATGCACCTGATCCGCCCGGCCGCGCGCCCACGTTGGAGCATCGTGCGCGAGATCATGCTCGACGGCGCGGGACGCTACAAGGAATGGGAGCCGTTCCTCAAGGTCGGCTGAGCACCGAGCCCTGGCCTCTTCACCCGGCTCAGTAGGCGTCGACCCACACAAGCTCGCCCGTCACGTCGTCGCAGTACGCCGCTTCCACCCACCCGTCGGTCCGGCACACGAAGAAGTCTGCGCAGCCTGTGAGGCACGCGGTTCCGGGGCAGCCGAGCGCAACCTGGATCGGACAGTCCGGCGTGAGCACCTCGTTCGGATCGCACGTGTCGGCCATCCCCTCCATCGTCACCGCATCCCCGCACATCGGCCCGTCCGGCTCCGTCGCAGCGTCCGATGCATCCTCCCCGCCGTCGCGCTCGCAGGTCTTGCGCAATGCCCAGCCGCTCTCCGTGCACGCGTAGATGGCTGCGCACGCCTGATCATCGCACGAGCCACCGCGTGACGTAGGACACCCTCCCGCGGGCACGACCCCACATTCCGGAATGTCTTCGAATCCCTGGCAGCCAGCCAGCGTCGCCACCAACATGACCAGCCATGTCCTCGCGCGTCGCACCTCCCCAACCTAGCGCAACCCCGCCAGTTCATCACCTCTCGCGTCCACCGCTCGCTCGACCTTCGCTTCCAACTCGACCAGCGATGCCCATCCGTCGTAGCCTTGCCCCATGTCACGCGCCCGATTTGTCATCGTGCTTTCGTCGTTCGCCCTCACACTCCCGCTGATGAGCGCCTTCGGCTGCGGTCATTCGACAACGCCCCCTGGCGCCACACCGAGCGCCAGCCCGGCCGCGCCAACGGACACGTCGCCGCCTGCCTCAGTACCCGCGGCGGCAACGACATCCTCTGCCACGGCCGCAGCGACGCCGGCGACCTCGGGCGACGTCGCGTTGCCTCCTGGGAGCGCAAAGCCTTGGAACAACGCTCAGAGCGATGGCAATGCTGCGACGACCGATCGCAACATCAGCGACTACCAGGCGATCGTGCAGAGCAACCGCGACAAGTTCCGGACCTGCTACGACGCCAGCCTGGCCGCCCATCCGGGGATCAAAGGGCAGGTCACGCTCAAGTTCGTGCTCAAGCCCGACGGCTCCGTCAAGGAGGGCGGCATCGAAAAGTCCTCGTCCGAGATCACCGAAGAGGATCTCGAGCGGTGCATGATGAACGCCCTCAAGACGCTCAAGTTCCCGAAGTCCACCCGCGGCATGGAGTCCACCATCCGCTACCCGTTCAACTTCAAGCCCGGCTCCAAGAAGTAGCCCACGACGCGAGCGTCAGCGCGCAGGCCGCATCCAAGGACTTGCAGCCCGCACGCCTGCGTTGCGGCTCGAGTCGATCGGCGGCCTAGAACTGTCCCTGTACGGATAGTCCCGAGAAGCCCTGTCCGACCGACGGGCCCAGGTGCGTGATCGATGCTGTGTTCGCCGGCGCAGCCTTGGGCTTGTTGAACGCGAACTGCCACACGAGCCCGCCTACGACTCCCGCCAAGCCGACGCCCATGAGCACACCGCCGATCTTCACGTTCGATCGACCCGTGTCGCCTAGATCCTTGGCAGCCTGCCCCTCCGCAGTCAGCGCGCCGTTGTTCGCCGGACACTGCCGGTTCGGGCAGACCTTCTCCGCATCGCTGATCTTCGAGTTGCCGCTGATGAACAGGTAACCGCCCACGAGCGTGAGCACGCCGCCCGCGCCCACCACGAACCAGGGCGTGATCGGACGGCTCGTCGAGGGACCGTTGACCGGCGGCGTAGTCCCTGTCGGAACCGGCTCAACCGTGCCGGTCGGGACCGGGGTCGCTCCGCCATCTGGACTCGTTGGAGGGTTCATCAACCCGGCGTCTGGAAGCGCGACCGGTGCGACCGGACCGCCAAGGCTGGCTTCGAGGTTCTCGATTCGGCGCTGGATTTGAGCCTTGTCCGGGGAATTGGGCTGACGGTCGAGATAGGTCTTGAGAGCCAGGACCGCCTCGCGCTTGTCGCCTTGCAGCTCGTGGGCGCGCGCCAGGTTCAACAGGAGCAGGTGCGCCGTGCAATCCCGCTTGTACGAGTCCCGCCAGTATTGGATGGCGGTCTTGTAGTCAGCCTCGTTGAACGAGACCTGTCCGGCGGTGAACAGGCTCTTCGCCGCCTTCTGGTCCGATTCGGTCGGCTTGCCCGTGCACTGTGGATACGGCTGCGGCCCGTCGCCGGCTGCCACAGTCGCAATTGAACCAAGCAACAATGCACCACAAACCAAGTATGTCCAGCGTCGCATAGACCGTCCTCCCGCCAGCTCCTCGCGATTCAGACTGACTCGCTGGGGGCTCGGGCTTGTTCCCTATCACAAGGGCTCATGAACCTATCACAAACTCGCAACCGGGTGCGACCAGCGCACATCGGTTGATGGTTGCTCCGCATTGGCACGAATACGCGAAATACCTGTAAAAGAGAGGTCTCTTCTTGCCCGCGCTCCTCTCCTCGTTCCCCTGCCTCCCCTGCGCCGCTCCCCTCCCAGCCCTCCCACCGCTTTCGTGCAAGCATCCGACCGGAGTCGAACACGCTCGAAGTGCGCTATGTTGCCTGCCGCACGCGCAAGCTCGCCGACCCTGCCTTGCCCTGCCCCGAACCGCGAACTCCTATGGTGCCTCATGCTCCCCGCTTCCAAAGAGCAGATCCTGATCATCGACGATGAGGCGAATCTTCGCCGCGTCCTGTCCGCGCAACTCGGTCGAGAGGGCTACGACGTACACACAGCAGAAGACGGCGAGAAAGGGCTCGCGCTCCTTCGCGAGCACCACATCGACCTGGTCATCACCGATCTCCGCATGCCCAAGGTCGACGGCATGGAAGTGCTGCGCCAGGCCCTCGTCATCGATCCCAACCTCCCCGTCGTCATCCTCACCGCCCACGGCACCGTCGACAATGCCGTCGAAGCCCTCAAAACCGGCGCCTTCGACTACATCACCAAGCCCTTTGACCAGAACGAGGTCAAGGCGATCGTGCGCAAGGCCCTGCGCACCCGCAACCTCGCCGCAGCTGAGTACTCCGCCGACGTAACCGGCCCTGCCGATGGCGAGGTCCGCTACGGAATCATCGGCGAAAGCAAGCCGATCCAGGAAGTCTACTCGATCATCGAGCGCGTCGCCGATACCCCCACCACCGTCCTGATCACCGGCGAGAGCGGTACCGGCAAGGAGCTCGTCGCTCGCGCACTGCACGAGAACTCCTCCCGACGCGACAAGCCGTTCATTCGCGTCAACTGCGCCGCCATTCCCAAGGACCTCATGGAGTCGGAGCTGTTCGGCTACGAGCGCGGCGCCTTCACCGGCGCGGTGTCCTCCAAGCCGGGACGCTTCGAGCTCGCCACCACCGGCACCCTGTTCCTCGACGAGATCGGCGAGATCTCCGTGGAAATGCAGGTCAAGCTCCTGCGCGTCCTGCAGGAAAGCGAATTCGAACGCGTCGGCGGCATCAAGACCATCCGCGTCGACGTACGCCTCGTGGCCTCCACCAACCGCGATCTGCGCAAGGAGATCGAGCGGGGCGCGTTTCGCGAGGACCTCTTCTACCGCCTCAACGTCGTGCCCATCCACCTGCCGTCGCTGCGTGATCGACGCGAGGACATCCCGCGCCTCGTCCTGCACTTCATCGCCAAGTTCAACAACCGCCTGCACAAGTCCGTCGAGTCGATCGACAAGGACGCGCTCGACCGCCTCAACGTCCACGGCTGGCCGGGCAACATCCGCGAGCTCGAGAACGTCATCGAGCGCGCCGTGCTATTCTGCGACGGCCCCCGCATCCGCGTCGTCGACCTGCCTCCCGAGGTCCGCGGTGTGTCGGCCACCTCCACGCCGGTTCCGCCGGTTGCGATCGAATCCGCTGCGGGCAGCGACGGTCTCAAGGAGCAGGTCAAGGCCGCGCGCACCCGCATCGAGCGCGAGCTCATCGTCCGCGCCCTCGAGCAGACTTCGTACAACGTCACGCACGCCGCGCGCATGCTCAAGATCTCCCGCAAGGGCCTGCAGCTCAAGATGAAGGAGCTCGGCCTGCGCGATCGCGAAGAAAAGGCCGATGCGTGAGCGCTTGCGTGCGACCTTCCGCCTGACGCTCCTCTTCTGCGCCCCCCTGCTCGCTTCGTGCCCCTCTCGCTCCCAATCCGTCGACCCTACCGATGTCCAGGTCGTCGCGCTTCCTCAGGTCGAGCCACCGGCCGAGCTGCGCAAGGGCATGGTCTGGATCCCTGCAGGTACCTTCGTGGCAGGTACCCCTGTCGACCGGCTCCCGCGCGTCGCCGACTCCGAGTTGCCCGGCGTTCCGGTCACCTTGCACGGCTTCTACATCGATCAGTATCCGTTTCCCAACGAGCCGGGCGCAATCCAGGCCACCAACATCGCGCGTGACGAAGCACGACTCGCGTGCGAGCAGGCAACCAAACGCCTGTGCACCGAGCTCGAATGGGAGCGCGCCTGCAAAGGCCCTGACAGCAGCGTCTACGAGTACGGCAGCATCTGGCGGCCAGACGCTTGCGGCTCCGGGGCCACCGCGCTGCTCCCTGCCGGCTCGCGCGTGGGATGTCGCTCCCCGTTCGACGTGCACGACATGCACGGCGGCGCTGCCGAATGGACCGATAGCGCCTGGGGACGAGGTGACCCTCGACCGCTCGCTGTGCTTCGAGGCGGCTCCGGCATTCCCGGCGAAGTCACAGGACGCTGCGCCCACGCCACCGCCGCCCGCCCGGAGGCTCGTCGCTCGGACATCGGATTCCGCTGCTGCGCGGGCGAGGCCAACGACGCGATCGTCGAGCTCGACGTCACCCGCGCTCCTGAGCCCCTGGTCGCCCTCCGGTTCGATCGCGAGCTCGGCGCTGCATTGTCCGGCATCGTGCCCCAAGACCGGCTCCGCAACGCCACCGAGCCGTTCCGCGTGGACAGGATCTGGCGCTGGTATCCGATCGGCAACGAATCGCTCCTGGTCGGCGCAGGCTGCGCGCGCGCTGGCACCGGAGCCTCCTGCGGCATCGTCATCGCCCGTCCCAACGCCACGTCCCCCCGCTTCATGGCCTTCGCCTCGAGCAGCGGCTGGGTCCCGCTCATCAAGGTCGACGACGATCGACGTACGATCTTCCTGTATGGCGTCGACGATCGAGGCCAGTTTCGCCGTCGCATCGAGTACCTGTGGGGCCAGGTCGGCGTTGGCGACGAAGACCGCGCCGGCGAGCCGCGCAAGAAGAAGAAGAAGCGAGGCGATTGAGCCTGATCGCTACTTCTTCTTGGCCTCGCGCAGCGCTTCGACAACCGCGTCCACGTGGCCGTCGACCTTCACCCCGATCCACTCGCCCGCGACCTCGCCCCCAGGCCCGATCAGGAACGTCGATCGCTTCACCCCCTCGACCTTCTTGCCGTACATGTTCTTCATCCCAAAGGCGCCCCACGCCTTGGCCGTCGCGCAGTCCGGGTCGCTCAGCAGCAGGAAGCCGAGCTCGTGCTTGTCGTCGAACTTCGCGTGCGACTCCGCGCTGTCCTTGCTGATCCCGATCACGACAGCGCCGAGCTTCTTGAGCGGCCCTGCTGCATCGCGGAACGCGCAAGCCTCCCGGGTGCATCCGGACGTGAAGTCCTTGGGATAGAAGTAGACGACGACCCAGCTCCCCTTGAATTCGGAGAGGCTGCGCTTGGCTCCGGAGCGATCGAGCAGCGAGAAGTTCTTGGCTTTCATCGCCAGGATCCTAGGACACCCCGGCTGGATCGGAAGTGGCAACGCAAGGCTGGCGCCGCGACGGACCTTGCTAGCGGCGCAGAGCGAGCGTGATCACCACGGTCGTGACCGCGGACAGCAGCACCAGGCCCAAGGCCACGAAGATCCACAGCGGAGGCCCCTTGGGCACGCCTGCAGCCTGAAAGTCCGAGGTGTTCATCGCGGGCGGCGGCAGCGGAGCCATGGCTCCCGGGATGGGTGGCGCCTGCGGAATCGGCACGGGCGCCGCCGGTGCTTTGAACGGGTCCGCCTCCGCGAATGGATCGGTCTCCACGGCCGCGACGTTGGGAGCCCTGCGCGCCAGCAATCCGGGCAACTCCGCGTTGATGCGATCAGCGAGCTCTTGCACGGGCGTGTAGGCCCAGTCGCGATGCGACCCGCTCAGCCCGTACGCCTGACCCACCCTGTCGGCCAACGACCCCACCGTGGGCACCCGCATCGCCACGTTCTTCGCGAACGCTTCCTCGAGCACGTCATCGAGCGTGGTCGGGATCGCGGCCGCCTGCTCCACCGGCAGCTTGAGCACCGAAGGCGGCTTCGGGTCTTCGGTCAGAATCGCCAGCAGGATGCTGGGGCCGTTGTTGCCCTTGAAAGGCACCTGCCCGGTCAGCGCTTCGTAGGTGATCGCTGCCAGCGCCCATACGTCAGCCCGCGCATCGAGCGTATCGAGCCCCTGCGCCTGCTCGGGCGACATGTAGTACGGCGACCCGATCGTGGTGCCCATCACGGTGAGCTTCTTGGCGCCTTCGGACTTGTCCTTGACCGAGCCGAAGTCGAGCAGCTTGATGACGTCACCTTCGCGCGTGCCGCACAGGAAGATGTTGTCAGGCTTCAGGTCGCGGTGGATGAGGTTGCGCCGGTGCGCTTCGTCCAGACCGATCGCGAGCTGGCTGAGCATGCGTACGACGCGCTCAGGGCGGATCACCTTCTCGCGCTTGAGCGTGTTGCGCAGCTCATCGCCTTCCAGGTAGTCCATCACGAGCACGTAGCTCTCGTCCGGCAGCTTCTGGAAGTCGTACACCTCGACGATGTGCTCGTGCGGAAGCAGCCTGGAGATCTCGAACTCTCGCTTGAAGCGCTCTACCGCAACCGAGTCGCGCGCGACGTTGGCGTGCAGCACCTTGAGGGCGAGCCTTCGGTTCTCGGTGATGTCGAGGGCCTCGTAGACACGCCCCATCCCGCCATCGGCCACGACCCGTCGGATCTGGTAGCGCTCCGCCAGCATCCTTCCCAACCTCGGGTCGCCCTTGTCGGACTCCGGGACGACATCGGCTGCTGGACGCAGCTCGATCCCGTCGACGGGACAGAATCCCGCATCGTCTGGGTACAGGCGGCGACAGGTCGGGCAGCTCTTCAACGATTTCGGTCCGCTGGGCTAGGTGTCTTCCTTCTGAGGTGGCGGCTTGTAATACAGGATGCGCTGGCAATACGGGCACAACTCCAGGGCCTCGTCCCGCAGGATACGCTGAAACAGCTGCGGTGGAAGCGACATCTGACAGGCCAGGCAGGTGCCGGTCTGCGTGAGCGCTATCGCAATCCCCTTGCGCTTGCGAATCGCATCGTAGCGGCTCAGCACGTTGCGCGGGATCTTCGCCGCCACCTGCTTGCGCTGGTCGGCCTTCGCGTCCCTCTGCTTCTCGATCTCGGCAAGCATGTTGCCCGTGCTGCTCTCGCTCGAGGACAGCTGCTCGACCAGCTTCGCGCGCTCGGCTTCCGCTTCCTCCTTGCCCTTCTGCGCTGCCGCTTCGAGCATGGCCAGCTTGCCGATCTCCTCCTCGCGATCCTTCTGGAGTCGGCGGAGCTCCTCCAGCTCGCGGCTGGCAGCGTTCTGCTCACGCTCGTTGCGCGCACGCGCGAGCTTCTCTCGGCTCCGTTCGACCTGCGCGGTCATCTGCCGCGCCTCGGTTGCCAGCTCTCCTCGCGTTCGCCCCATTTCCGCGATGCTGGCGGTGTCTGCCGCGATCTTCTCTTCGAGCCTCGCCATCTCGTTCTTGAGCGTGGCAAGTGCATCGCGATCCTGCGTCAGTTGTTCTTCGAGCTGCCGTATCTCCGCATCGAGTGCGGAAAGATCTTCCAGCCAGGCGATGTGTTCTCGGATACTCACGTTGGATGAACGCTCCTGTGGCTGTGGTGGCAAAGGGGCCAGTGGTGGAATAAGCGTGGGCCCACCTGGGTTCGAACCAGGAACGGCCCGGTTATGAGCCGGGGGCTCTGACCAATTGAGCTATGGGCCCTGGAAAACGTCGCCACTTCGGCTCGCACAGGGCCTCGCGGAGAGGCGTGCTTCGAGACGGTAGGCGAAGTAGATTTCGTGGCGCAAACCACGGAGGGGAACCTAGTCGAACCTAGGGTGCAGGGGAAGAGGGCGCACCGGTCTTCCGAAGATAGTTGCCCAACTTCTTCAGGTACCGCTCCGCTACCCCATCCGGCGCATCCTGCGCGTCCGAGCAGCATCGGAATCCGACCTGGTAGAATCGGAACCACTCGTTGTGTGATGGCGTGATCGGACGGCACCTCGCTCGGATCGGTCCCCAGTAACCACCCTTGAGTCCCGAGACGAAAGGCGGCTTCTCGCCTTCCTTCAGAACCTTGTCGAAGTGCTGCTCGTTGATGACCCATTCGTCGACGTTTCCGGTCATGTCTTGCACCCCGAAGGGGCTGACACAACCCTCAAGTGCTCCGCTCGTGATTCTCAGGTCCAATCGCGCAACTTCTCGGCCCGTTTTGCGGGGAATCGAGAACGCATCCATGTCCGGCTCCGGCGCTGGCCGCGGCCGATCGATGTTGCACACCTTCTTGTCCCGCGTGTAGCCGTAGGGATACGGCAGCCGCTCCGCCCCCTCGCACGCCATCGTCCACTCCGTCGACAAGCACAGCCGCTTGCCCTCCGCGCGGCACGCTCCGAACGCCTCGATCCAGCTCATCATCACCGCCGGCTTGACCCCTGCCAGGTTCGGGTATTCGTAGCGATCCACGCAGAACCGCCGCCGCTCCATCTTCCCTTCGCACAATGGCGGCGGAACGTACTTCGCGCATCGATCCGCCTTCTCGTCGATGAAGTCCACGCACCGATGCCCCACGAACGGGCAGTACTCCCCCGAAACCAGCACCATCCCCTCAGGGCACGCCTTCGAAGTCTCCGGATCTACGGTGATCGGTCCGGCCGTGCGCATAGGGGATGCCACCAGCCCGTCCGGGAGCGCCATCGATCGATCTCGCTCGCCTGGCCCGCTCCCATCCGACCCTGAAGCTGCGTCTGGCTGCTCCGCCGTCGAACCGTCTTCGCCCGGCTGCATCGGTCCGGTCTGCTGCTGCGGGCTGCGTCCACATCCGGCGATCACGCACAGCGCAACGACCACCAACCCACGCGCAGCATCGGACCAGAGCATCGGCCCCCGCATTGACCGATGTCCTGCCGAAGATCAAGTTCCCTGCGCACTTGCTCACCGCCCAGCCCCCCTGTGCCGTCCCGGCTTCATGAAACGACGGTACCGCAAAGCCGCCCTTCAACGCCCTCTGCTGCTTGTGCTACGGACGAAGATCGACCTCCCCCAGGGACCACATGAACCATCTGACGGTTCGCGGCGCGCGACAGCACAACCTCAAGAACATCAGCTGCGAGATCCCTCGCGACCGCCTCGTTGTGATCACCGGTCCCTCGGGCTCAGGTAAGTCCTCGCTCGCGTTCGACACGATCTACGCCGAAGGCCAGCGCCGGTACGTCGAGTCGCTCTCTGCCTACGCACGGCAGTTCCTCGAGCAGCTCGCGAAGCCCGATGTCGACAGCATCGACGGCCTGTCGCCCGCAATCGCCATCGAGCAGCGCGCTCTCGCGCGCTCGCCCCGCTCCACCGTCGGTACCGTCACCGAGATCGCCGACTACTTGCGCCTGCTCTTCGCGCGCGTCGGTACCCCCCACTGCCCCACCTGCGGAAAGCGCATCGAAGCGCAGACCGTCCAGCAGATCGTCGACAAGATCCTGTCCTGGAAAGGCGGCGAGAAGATCACCATCCTGGCGCCCATCTGCCGCGCCCGACGCGGCGAGCTCAAGCTCGAGCTCGAAAAGCTACGGCGCGATGGTTTCGTGCGCGTGCGCGTCGACGGCCAGGTCCTCGACCTCGGCGATGACCTCGCTCTCGATCGCGGAAAGACCCACGACCTCGACGTCGTCGTCGATCGCATCGTCCTGCGTGAGGGGATCAAGGGACGCGTCACCGATTCGGTCGAGCTGGCGCTCAAGCTGGGAGATGGACGCCTGCTCGTCGACGACCTGCGCGGCGGCGAGCCGGTGTGGCTCAGCGAGCGGTTCGCATGCATCGACTGCGGCATCTCCCTGCCTGCGATCGAGCCGCGCATGTTCTCCTTCAACGGCCCCCACGGCGCATGCCCGTCGTGCGGCGGCCTCGGCTCACGCACCCGTATCGATCCCGGCCGCATCGTTCCGGATCCCTCTCTCACCCTTCGGCAGGGCGCAGTCGTAGCGTGGGGACATCGTGGCTCTGTCTCGCTCGCCACCGAGCTGTCGCGCGCCGTTCGCGCCCTGGGCGTCGATCCCGACGTGGTCTTCGCCGAGCTCGACGACAAGCTCAGGCAAGCCATCCTCTTCGGCGTGCCCGCCTCGGCGCGCAAGAAGCACCCCTACGAAGGCATCGTTCCGCGGCTCGAGGCGCGCATCGCCGGCTCCGACGAGCCGGATCAGGAGACCGAGGATCTCGACATCGACGAGGGGGCGGTCGGCGACGACGAGCTGTCGCGCTTCGTGGTCACCACGACGTGCGACGTCTGCAAGGGACGACGCCTGCGCCCCGAGGCGCTCGCGGTCCACATCGAAGGACGCAACATCTCGGAGCTCGGCGAGCTGGCGCTCGGCGCCCTGCGCGAGCTCCTCGGGCAGATCGCGGCAGCATCGAGCAGCCTGGGAGCGCGCGAGCGCACCATCGCAGAGCCCCTCATCCGCGCCGTGATCGCCCGGCTCGGATTCCTCATCGACGTCGGGCTCGACTACCTCACGCTCGATCGATCCACGCAGACGTTGTCCGGCGGCGAGGGGCAGCGCATCCGGCTCGCGACGCAGATCGGCGCTGCGCTCGTGGGCGTGCTCTACGTTCTCGACGAGCCCTCGGTCGGGCTGCACGCCCGTGACAACACCCGCCTGCTCGCTGCCCTTCGACGTCTCGTCGACCTCGGCAACAGCGTCATCGTCGTGGAGCACGACCGCGATACCATCGTCGCCGCCGATCATCTGATCGACATGGGCCCCGGTGCTGGCGTGCACGGCGGCCACATCGTCGCGCAAGGCACCCCCGCCGAGATCATGGCAAAGCCTGACTCGGTCACCGGTCCGTACCTGTCAGGCGCCAGACGCCTCCCCGTGCCAGCCAAGCGAAAGAAGCCGGGCAAGAGCGTGATCCGCATCGTCCGCGCTCGCGCTCACAACCTCAAGGACATCACCGTCGACATCCCCATCGGCCTGATGACCGCAGTCACCGGCGTCAGCGGCAGCGGCAAGTCCACGCTCATCATCGACACGCTCCTGCAGACGGTGCGCGCGAGCTTGTATCGCGCGGGCACGCCCGCAGGCGTGTGCGACGCGATCGAAGGGCTCGATCACATCGACAAGGTCATCTCGATCGATCAGGCGCCCATCGGCCGCAGCCCCCGATCCAACCCGGCCACCTACACTGGCGTGTTCACCTTCCTGCGCGATCTGTTCGCCGGTCTGCCCGAGGCGCGCGCACGCGGATACAGAGCAGGACGCTTCTCGTTCAACGTCAAGGGCGGACGCTGCGAGGCGTGTCGCGGCGACGGCGTGCTGCGCGTGGAGATGCACTTCCTGCCCGATGTGTTCGTCACGTGCGAGGCGTGCGGCGGCAGACGCTACAACCGCGAGACGCTCGAGGTGACCTACCGCGGGCTTTCGATCGCGGACGCGCTGGACCTGACCGTGGAGCAGGCATGCGAGGTCTTCGACGCCGTGCCGCGCATCCGCGAACGGCTCACCGCCCTGCTGCGCGTCGGCCTCGGCTACATACGTCTCGGCCAGTCCGCCACCACGCTGTCAGGTGGAGAAGCACAGCGTGTGAAGCTTGCGCGGGAGC
This sequence comes from Deltaproteobacteria bacterium, assembly GCA_016218915.1. Classification (GTDB taxonomy): domain Bacteria; phylum Myxococcota_A; class Polyangia; order Polyangiales; family Polyangiaceae; genus JACRCQ01. Next base: position 131,535 of record JACRCQ010000046.1, on the reverse strand, counting down.
TGGCGCGCAAGGCCACGGGACGCACGCTCTACATTCTCGACGAGCCCACGACAGGGCTTCACTTCACGGACATCGAGGTGCTGACCACGGCGCTGACCGGCCTGCGCGATGCGGGAAATACGGTCGTGATCATCGAGCACAACCTCGACGTCGTGGCATGCACCGACTGGGTGATCGACATGGGACCCGAAGGCGGACAGCGCGGCGGACGCATCGTCTCGGCCGGCACCCCGGAGACCGTCGCTGCCTGCTCCGACTCCATCACCGGAGCCTTTCTCAAGAGCGTGCTGCAGCCCTCAGGCGTAGCCCCGAAAGCAGAGGCGGGCCACAGGGGCGCGCGGGCCAGCCATCCGACCTGAGCCGACCGCGAATCCGGCGATCAGCCGTAGTCCTTCTCGACGCGCTCCTGGTCCTCTTTGCAGCGGATGCAGAGCGTGGTCTCAGGACGGGCCTCCAGGCGCTTCATGGAGATTTCCTCGCTGCACTCCTCGCAGATCCCGAAGTTGCCTTCGTCGATCTTGATGAGCGCCTTGTTGATCTTGTCGAGGAAGGACTTCTCTCGTCCGCGCAGACGGAACGTGAACGACTGGAGGTACTCGCTGGAGGCAAGATCCATCTCGTCGGGAAGATCATTGACGTCCAAGGTCATGTCCTCGTCGAGGGTCTGCTTGGCTTTCTTGACGAGTTCGAGCCGCTTTGCCTCGAGCAGGTTCTTGAACTTCTTCAACTGGGCTTTGTTCATGCTCGGCTTCACCCCTGACCGTCTTGACGATTCCTAACCGGCCCCGGCGTCCCAAAAGAGCCGAGCATAATAGGCACCGTGCTTGGGAACGTCAAGGCGAAGACAGGGGGCAGGGCAAGGTCACGGTTTTATCGACAAAGGTGCGGGAACGGGCAACCAGCACGCGGCAGCGCGCAAGGCAGAGCGGTCGTGAGCGGAAGGTCGAGTTCAGGGTCCTCTCTTAACTCCCGAATCGAACGGGCCGTGTAAAACACATCGGTGCAGCATCGGACGGAAACACGTACTGACTAAAAACGCAGAACCTGTAAAAGATTGCCACAGGCTATGAAACCTGCAGTTATGCGCCGGATTCCACTTCCGGTATGTCCCGAAGTCGTGTACGAATCGATCGAAGTATAGCTTACGGTTTCTGGAGATTGCGACCATAGCCACTAAGCTTGGCCTGCAACGATTGGGGGCGAATCTTTTGACCGTCCACGGGGTTCCTGGAAATCCTGGCGGGCGGATCCAGTCCGCCTAGTTTGCTTCAACCGCGGTCTGTGATACGTTTTCGTTGCTCGTGCGCGTTTTTCGTCTAGGCGGCGCTCAACTCAAACCTGGACCAAGAGAGAATCCACACATGGACACCAAGGAACCTCAGAACAACCCTGAACTGTTCACCGCGTCTGATGTGGCTCGGTTCTGCCAGGTCGACCTCAAGACCATCCACAATTGGGCCGACAAAGGCGAAATCCGCCACTTCAGAACCCCAGGACGTCACCTGAGGTTCCGTCGCCTCGACGTTCTCGACTTCCTACGTAAGTACGGATATCCGATCCCCGAAGTCCTCCGGCTCGGTAAGCCCAAGGTCGTCGCCGTCGACGATGACCCCAACGTCCTCGCTGCTCTCCGGCGCGTCCTGTCCCGCAGGTTCGACCTCACAACCTTCCAGGACCCCTTCGACGCCCTCGTCGCTGTCGGCAACCTCCAGCCCGATGCCCTCATCCTCGATATCAAGATGCCTGGCCTCGATGGCCTTCGCCTGCTCGAACGCCTCAAGGGCATCGAAGCCACCGCACACATCCGGGCCCTGGTCTATTCCAGCCACGAAGACCAGCGCAAATCTGCCCTCGAGGCAGGCGCCTACGACTTCATCCCCAAAGGCGAAGTCTCCGAGCTCCGTGACGCCCTCGAACGCCTCATGGGCCTGGACCGCGCCTAGCTCCGCCTCCCCTCCTCGCAGCTCTCATCGCCCTTCCCGATACGCCCTCACCGCGTTCGCGATCCCGTCCGCGATCTTCTGCCTGTAGTCCGCGGTCTGCAGCCGCGTCTCCTCCACCGGATTCGATATGAACGACACCTCGAAAAGCACGCTCGGCATCTCGGCGCCCAGCAATACGTAGAATCCCGCTGACTTCACACCGCCATTCGGCGTGTCCGCGTACCGCTCGCTCAACGACGCCAACGTCGTCCTTTGCAGCAGATTCGCCAGCCGGTTCGAATCGCCGCTCAGATGCCCCAGCCGCAGGTCCGTCACCACGCTGCCCAGCTGGGCGGCTGCGTTTGCTGACGCAGCATTCTCCCGCGCAGCCACGCGCGCCGCGATGTCGTCCCGGCTCGCATCCAGCACGTAGCTCTGGACCCCACGGCTCGCTGGCGATTCCGAGGCATTGCAGTGCACCGATACGAACAGGTCCGCGTGAAACGCATTCGCTCTCGCCGCCCGCTCCTCCAGCGGTACGTACCGGTCATCGTCGCGCGTGATCATCGTCACGATCCCGAGCTCCCTGGACAGGATCGGCGCTGCCCTGTGCGCTATGTCCAGCGTCACGTCCTTCTCCTTCAACCCTCCCGGCCCGATAGCTCCAGGATCGTTGCCGCCGTGCCCCGGGTCGATCACCACCCTTTCCACGCGCGAAGGACGGGGTCCTGGCGCGGAGTTGGGGCTGGCCGGCGCCTCGCTGGTGGGGGGATGGGTTGCCAGGTCTGCAATGATCCGGAAAGGCTCTGGAAGGAAGAACACCCGGCGCCAGACCTGTCCGCTCAGGTCCAGGACCACCCGCGTGCTGCCCTGGTGATTGCCGAGCCGCACCCGTTCCACCAGACCGCCGACCGCCCTGGTGAGGGGCACATGCCCACGGCTCGTGCGCGTGAGGTCGATGTACAGCCGCGCGTTGGTACCTGGTCCAGTGGACGGTATGTGACCCACCTGGAACATCGCCGGGGCGCTCAGATGGATCACGATTCGCGCTGCATCACGGGCTCCAAAAGCCTCGATGCGTTCGATACGTGACGGCCCCAGCTTGGCTCCCGCACCCGGCGTGATCACCGGTCCTTCTGGATCCGCCTTGCCCACAGCCGCATCCCGGGCCCCGGTCGCCGCATTCCTCGCTGCTTCGTCGATCTCCGCCAGCTTCGCTGGAGAAGGACGAAATGCTGCCAAATCATGTACCACCTGATCAAAGATCGAGGCGCATGCGCCTGCCGGATCCTTCTTGGAGGCCGCGTACGACGCCGCGCTGGCCCCGGTCAGGTCCCCTTCGATTTCCGTGACCAGTACCAGGCCGGCCACGCTTGCCTCGCATGACGCTTTGGCGTCTGGCGACCGCGCAGCCAGCTTGTACTGCTCGACCGCCTCTCGGGCATCCGCCATGACGTGATACGCGCGCCAGGAGCGCCTTCGCAGGTCCGCGGCGGTCCGATTGGCGCGGGCTTGGTCAATGCCCGACTTGGCCGACGCAGCTATGGCGTGCTGGTCCGAGAGCGACACGACCTCTGGCCGGGCCGGCAGCTCGCAGGTCCCGTCGACCATGCACTGGACCAAGGACGCCGTGGAGCCAGCCGCCGAGGATGAGGAGCTCGCCGACGGCTTGGAACGTTCGGACGAGCCTTGTCCGCACGCAGCAAGGAAGAGCCCCAGGGTCAGGAGCGTAGACGAAGCGAGCCTGGCCGTGCCCATGGCCAATGGACACGCCACAACCCATGCCGGGAGTCGTGGGCGGGTCATACAATCCACGAGAGCATCTGCTGCTCTTTCCCGGTAGGAAACGATGACGGCTGGTTCAGCACCAGGATGATCATGCCGAGACAGTTGCCCTTGTTGGTCCTACGTGCCAAAAAGTCGGCGAGTTCGCACGATGCGGCGAAGCGCTCGCCGCATGTATCTAGCATCGGCCACGGTGTCATTGCTGCGTCCTGCAAACCAGTGGTGCTACTATCCCAGAGAAACCGAGGCGCGCGAAGGGGCCAAGACCATGTCCAGTGCCACAAATAAAGAGAGCACCGTCAGTCCGACGGGTGGCAGCCAGCAGCCGTTGCAGGATCCGGCCGCGGACTTCAGCCTTTCTGAAGATGAGGCGGATCTCGTTGCTTCGTGCTTCAAACCCGCTTGGGAGGCGCCGGCTGCTCCGGCGCCAGAGCCCGAAAAAAAGCCTGCCGCTGAGGTCAAGCCCAAGCAGGAAGCGCAGCTGTCCGGCAAGACCGAGCCCATGCTCAAGGCCATGCGCTCCGAGCCCCCCGCCCAAGCCAAGAAGGTCGCGGAGCAGCCGGCAGCCTCGACCTCCGCTCGCACGTCGGAGCCACCTGCAAAGCAGGCAGCAGCTGCTCCTGAACCCAAGGCCGAGCCGAAGAAGGACAACGGCGCCGCGGTAAAGGTCACCGGCTCGGTGATGGTCGGAACCGCTGCGCCTGAGGCCGCGAAGAAAGTCGAAGCCACGGCTCCAGCGTCCGACGCCGCCGCTCCGAAGCCGGAAGCCGCTCTTGCGCCCCAGCAACCCGCCGCTCCTGCCGAGGCTGGTGCGCAGCCCGTCGAAGCCCCTGCCGTGGCTGCTCCTGCTGCGGTTGCCCCAGCCGTAGATGCTCCTGCTCAGACTGCGTCGCCTGTCGAAGCGCCTGCGCCCATCGAAGCGCCTGCTCCGGTGGCCGCTGCACCTGTCGCAGCCCCTGCACCTCAGGTGATCCACGTCGCAGCCGCGGAAGCCATCCCTCCTCCTCCTGTTTCCGAGCCGCTGCCGCGGCTCCCCGTTGGAAGCGCAACCAACAAGTACATCGTGCTCGGAGTGGTGGGCGTCGCAGCGCTCGTGGCCGTGATAGCAGCTGTGCGTCTGCTGGTCTTTGGTGGGACCTCCGCGCCGACCAAGCCGGTCGCGACAGCCACGACACCGCCCGCGACCACGCCGGTGGCGACCGCTGCTGCGACGGAGACCGCTGCGGCTGCCACGCAGACAGCTGCCGCCGTGCCCACGCCAGAACCGGTGAAGACTGCCGAGCCTGCCAAGACCGCGGAAGCCAAGACTCCCACGCCTCCGACCACGGCGGACACAAAGCAACCCGACCCGGGGAAGACAACCAAGAAGCCGCCCGTAGCTGAGACTACAGCCGCAACCCCGCCCACGAAGCCACCACCCGCCAAGACCGGCGGCACTGGGAAATCCGGCGGTGGAATCGTTCGGGAAACTCCATTCTGACAACTCGCTGTGTTACGTTCCTGCGCGCTGTGATCGTGACTTGCCATCCGAGGGGCAGCCCATGAACCTACGTCCGTTCGCGTTTGCTTTGGTTGTTGCGCTTTCGCCAGCGATTCTACCGACCACCGTGGTCGAGGCGCAGGGCGAGAAAGCCGATCCGTTCACCGACATGGCTCGGCAGCGCTTCCAGGAGGGAGTGAAGCTGTACGACGCCAAGAAGTATGAGGAGGCTCGCGCAGCCTTCCTCCAAGCGTATGCCCTCAAGAAGCATCCGGCCGTGCTCCTGAACCTCGCCCAGAGCGAGCTCAAGTCCAACCATCCGGTGGATGCCGCGCGGCACTTTTCGCAGTATCTCCAGGAGAATGCCGCGGCCTCGGCGGCCGAACGCAAGACAGCCGAGCAGGGGCTTGCCGAGGCCCGTCTCAAGACCGGCCGCGTCCAGGTCGAGGTCAACGTCGCTGGAGCCGAGGTGTTCGTCGACGACGAGCTGGTCGGCAAGGCGCCGCTGCACGAGGCCATCGACGTGGGGCCTGGAGCCCACAAGGTGGAGGCACGCTTCTCGGGGTATCCCAATGCCACCGGTCAGGTGAACGCCACGACAGGTCAGGTCGTCGCGCTCTCGCTCAAGCTCGACAAGGCTGGGAGCACAGCAGCCGTGATCGCACCAACGGCGCCGCCCGCTTCTTCCGGCGGGTCCGAACCTGGCGCAATTGTCCCGCCCGCGGGCACGGAGACGCCTGGAGCCGGCACTCCCCCGCCCGGAGGTTCGGATCAGGGAGTCACACTCTCCACCGAGGGGCGCAAGCCGTTCCTCCAGTGGATGGCCACGGACAAGGTCGCGTGGGCAACCGGTGGCGTCACGGTCATCGGCGTGGGCATGGGCATCATCTTCTCTGTCCTCGCCAACTCCGCGTCATCGAGTGCTGACAACATCGCTGGCCAGATCCGCGCGGTCGCGAGCCGTGACGAGGGGCTCGCGAAGATCGGTCGACAGAACAACCCCTGCGCCGACCCCGTTGCGGTCACAGGCACCGACTACCATCAGGCCTGCTCGCAGCTCAAAGACAACCTCGACAAGCGCGATACCGACAAGAACGTCGCGATCGCTGGTTGGGTCATCGGTGGCGTCGGCGCTGGCGCAACCGTGGTCGCCTACTTCCTGCGAAGCAAGCCGAAGCCCGGTGCTCCACCCGCTGCGACCACGCACTTCGTGCCTGTCGTGACTCCTGCATGGAGCGGGTTGACCTTCGGCGGCACGTTCTAGCCCTCGCGCGTTCCTGCCTCCCTCATCGGATCCAACCTCGGAACGTCGATCGCGGTACGCCGCACATCTTGGCCGCCTTGGCGACCCTGCCTTCGCACGACTGCACCAGCGCAATTGCCGACGCCTTTGACATCCGGAGCGTGCCAGCCGGTAGCTCGTGGATTGCGAACTCGACGTCAGATGCTGCGATCGTCTCCGAGCGTGCGAGCATGGCCGCGCGCCAGACGATGTTCTTGAGCTGGCGGACGTTGCCTGGCCACCGCTGGGCCGCCAGGCAGCCGATCGCGGCCGACGAGATGCGCCTCGGCCCGACCTCTGCCTCGCACTGCTTCAGGAAGTGCTCGACCAGCGCGCTGATGTCGCTGCGTCGCTCCGCGAGAGAAGGCATGCTGAGCATTCCCACCGCGAGCCGGTGGTACAGATCCTCCCTGAATCCTCCCTGCTCCACGAGCTGCTCCAGGGGGGCCCAGGTCGCTGCCACGATGCGCACGTTGACCTTGATGGGCGTGCCGGCTCCGACGGGACGCACTTCCCCATCCTCGAGTGTCCTGAGCAACCTCACCTGAACGTCCGGCGACAGCTCCCCGATCTCATCGAGGAACAGCGTCCCTCCGTCCGCTGCCACGAAGGCGCCGTCGCGACGGATGTGGGCGCCGGTGAAGGCGCCCCTGTCGTGACCGAACAGCTCCGCGGATGCGAGGTCCTTGGCGAGCGCGCCTGCATTCAACGCAACGTAGGGTCTCGAAGCGCGAGGGCTCAGCTCATGCAACGCCCTTGCAACGAGATCCTTGCCGGTGCCCGTGGCACCCCGCACGAGAACCGGCACCGACAGGGGAGCGAGCCTGCGAACCTGGCTCGCCACGCGCATCATGGCAGGGGAGCGTCCAACCATGCGAGGAAGGCAGTCTCCACCCTGCTCGATCGGCGGTGGAGCATCGTTGCTGGCGCGCACGGCGATGGTGCAGTGACCGACGACGAAGCAGGCCCCTGGAGCGAGCTGGGCGCTTTGGACCCGCGCGCCTCCCACGTAGACCCCATTTCGGGAGCCGGCGTCCTCCACCCAAAGGCGACCACCCTTGCACCGCACGACGCAATGCCGGTTGCTCACGGTCCTGTCCTTGAGAACCACGTCGCATCCGGCGCCCGTACCCAGCACGACCGAGCAGCCATCGATGACCCCGACCGAATCCTGTCGATCGCTCTGTCCGACCTCCAGGCAAAAGACCTTGGATCGAGGCTCCCGGGGAATTTCGACGGTCCCGGTTGCCGGCTCGATTCTCGACGCTTCGAACATGGTGAAGCCTCCTTGTCCCCCCATCGGACAAGGGGGCGATCGGTTGCGTGGAATCTGCATCGAGCACTCCAATTTCCTACTGACGCGCTAGGATGCTGCCCGTGGACCGCTCCGATGCTTGGGAGCGTCGGGGTTCGAGGTGAAGCATGCGGCTGTCGGTGGTTGTGGTGAACTGGAACTCGCGCGAGGATCTCGCTGCTTGCCTGGAGTCGCTCCAAGCCCAGACGCACGACGATCTCGAGACGATCGTGGTCGACAACGGGTCGACGGACGGGTCTGCGCAGATGGTTCGCGACCGATTCCCGCGCTGCAAGCTGCTGGCGGAGACCGAGAACCTCGGGTTTGCCGAAGCCTGCAACCGCGGCATCGTGGCGAGCACCGGCCCGTGGGTGGCCATGCTCAACAACGACGCCGTGGCCGAGCCGGACTGGGCCGAAGCTCTGATGAAGGCCGCAGCCGAGGCGCCCGACAACTGCGGAATGCTCCAATCGCTGATGCTGTTCATGCAACGTCGCGACACGATCAACTCCATCGGGATCGATCTGCTGCGCACCGGTCGCGGTCACGACCGCTACGAGGGGCTTCGCCGGGAGGCCGCCCGCAAGGCCGAGGAGATTTTCTGTCCGACCGCAGGGGCTGCAGCGTACAGGCGCGCGATGCTCGACTCGATCAAGCTGCAGACCGGCTGGTTCGATCGCACGCACTTCATGTACTACGAGGATCTCGATCTCGGATGGCGGGCGAGGCTCAACGGCTGGACAGCGAAGTTCGTCCCTGAATCCGTGGTGTTCCATCGCTACCACGGAAGCTCGGACCGTCACGGGCGCCCTTGGATGCTCGTCATCTCCCGCACCAACCGGCTGCGGACCATGGTCAAGAACGCATCGCTGCGCATGCTCGCCCGCTCCGCGCACCACTCGCTGTACGACGTCGCCGTCGTGCTCTGGAACGGCGGGCTCAAGTCCGGCGTCAAGCTGGCCGAGGCGCTGCAAGTCAGCGTCCGAGAGCGGCGCGAGGTCAACGCGATGGTCAAGGAGCGTCGCCGCGGCGTCGAGCGACGCTGGGTCAAGCGCAAACGCGTATGACTTTGCGCCCCGGGATTTCCGCGCTATTGCAGGATCCGTGAGACTCTTCCTGCTCGGTGCCGATGGCCAGGTCGGACACGAACTGTGCGGCGCCCTCGAGTGCTTTGCCCAGGTCACGGCTGTCACAGAGGCCGACTTCGACATGACCAACGAGTCCGAGCTGCGCGCACGGCTGCGCGATGCCGCGCCGGACGTGATCGTCAACCCGGCCGCGTACACCGATGTGGACGGCGCTGAGAAGAATCCAGCCATCGCAGCCAAGGTGAACGCCGAGGCAGTTCGCGTTCTCGGCGAAGAAGCGAAGCGGGCTGGAATCGGGCTTGTGCACTACTCGACCGACTTCGTGTTCGACGGCAAGAAGGGGGGCGAGTACGTGGAGGACGACGCGCCCAACCCGCTCAACGAGTACGGGCGCTCGAAGCTGCGGGGCGAGCAGGTGCTCTCCGAGCTCGATGCCCCCGCGATCGTGCTCCGAACGGCCTGGGTCTGGTCGCTTCGCAAGAAGAGCTTCGTGTCCGCGATCCTCAAGCTGGCACGAGAGCGCGACACGCTTCGCATCGTGGCCGATCAGGTGGGAAATCCGACGTTTTGCCGGGATCTGGCCCAGGCCACAGCGGCCATGCTCTACGCAATGCGCTCGTCGGTGCGCGAGCAGCTCCGCGACGCCCGAGGCATCTACCACCTCGCGGGCACAGGATCCTGCTCCCGCTTCGAGCTGGCCCGCAGGATTCTCGAGCTCGATCCCCACAAGTCCGAGCACAAGGTGCGCACGCTCGAGCCGATCGGCTCCGATGCGTACCCGCTTCCGGCAGTGCGCCCCACGCACGCGCCGCTCGACTGCAGCCGCTTCGAGCAGCGGTTCGGCCTCCGGCTTCCACGTTGGGAGGCGAGTCTTGCACGCCAGCTTGCGGGCTAGACGCTCCAGCTGCGGAGCGAAGCCATCATGACCGAGGGCTCGGTGGACGAGGTGCCGGGCGACAAGCCCGCGGAGACCGTCAACGCGGACGTGATGAAGCGACGCGCGGTGCTCGGCGTGATCGCGATGATCGCGCGCACCGTCGTGCTCCAGTTCGTGGTCTTCGGCGGCACCATCGTACTCGCGCGCCTGCTCGAGAAGAGCGACTTCGGCGTGTTCACCACGCTGCAGTTCGTGCTGACCTTCTTCCTTTTCTTCGGCGACGCCGGCCTGGGCGCAGCCCTGGTCCAGAAGAAGGAGGAGCCCTCGCAGCGGGAGCTCGCGAGCGTCCTGGTCTTCCAGGTCATCATCTCCCTGGTCGTGATGGCCATCGTGTGCGTCGCCGCCAGCTGGATGCACCTGTTCTGGAAGGACTTGCCCGAGGGCTCCACCTGGCTGATGCGTGCCATCTCCCTGTCGCTGCTCCTCACCTCGCTGCGCGTGGTGCCGAGCATCATGATGGAGCGCTACCTGAAGTTCGGACGGCTCGCGATCCTCGAGGTGCTGCTGAGCGTGGGATTCTACCTCGGGGCGACCATCTTCGCGTTCCTCGGCTTCCGCGTCTGGGCCCTGATCATCGGCGTGCTCATCCAGGGGTTCGTAGGCGTGATCGCGGCTTTCGTCATGAGCCCCTGGCGCCCCAGCATCGCGTTCGATTGGAAGCTGCTTCGCCCTATCATCGCCTTTGGCATCCCCTTCCAGCTCAAGAACGTGATCGGCTTCGTCAATGGCGCCACCATGCCGGTCTACGCCGGACGGGTGCTCGGCATGGCTGCGGTTGGCGTGATCGGCCAGGCGCAGAACATCGCCTTCTTCCCCTTGCGTCTCGTCGAGATCATGGCGCGGGTCACGTTCCCGCTCTTCGCCCGCCTGCACGGCGACAAGGAGCTGTTCGCTGCCACGCTCGCGCGCTCCGTACAGATCTGCGCCCTCGGCACCCTGTTCTTCGTGGGCCTGCTGCTCGGCCTCGGCCGGAACATCGTCCACGTGTGGCTGACCGACAAGTGGATCGACGCAGTCCCGCTGCTCTACATCTACGCGGGTGCCATCTCGATCGGATTCCTGTCGCCACTGGTAGCATCCGCGCTGGACGCAGCAGGGAAGCCCAAGGTCTTCTCTCGTCTCGCAATCGGCTGGACCGCGCTCAACTGGATGGTGGTGCCGCTGACCACGCCGAAGTGGGGCCTGCTCGGCTTCGTCGGCGGCTACACGGTCCACGTGGTCGCAGGCAACCTCGCCGTGATCATCGTGCTCGTGAAGCTGATTCCCAATGCGAAGATCTGGCCGCGCGTGCGCGCTTCGGTCGTCGGCGGCTGCGCGGTCTGGGCGGCCGGACGCTATCTCGTGAGCCCGTGGGCGAACAGCTGGGCAGGCATCATCGGCGGCATCGCGGCGCTCGTGCTGCTGTTTGCCGGCATCGTCGCGCTGCTCGATCGCTCGGCGATCAAGGACGCCCTGTCGATCATCCCGAAGAAGAAGCAGTAGCCAGGCTAGCGATCCGGCGGGCGAACCAGGGATTGCGCGAGCTTGAACGGGTGGCGCAGCAGCCTCGGCCAGTACAGCTTCGGGTACGACCACCAAAGCCGCCAGTCGAGCGCTCGCAGCTCGCTCCGGCTCAGCGCGTTGCGGCTCTTGCCATGCTGCCGATAGCGGATCAACGGCTCCGGTACGAACACGCCCTCGTAGCCGAGAGAGTACATCCGCACCCACAGCTCGCAGTCTTCCCACCCCACGCGCCAGGCCTTGCTGAAGCCGCCCGCATGCTCGAACGCGGATCGCTTCACCAGCGCCGAAGCATTGACCAGGTTGCCGCGCAGGATGCGCTTTCGCGAGAAAGGGCCGGACTCGTGAACGCCGTCCCGATCCCCGAAGTAGCGCATCTGCGTGTAGGCATAGGCGGCCCTCGCCCCTGCTCCTTCCAACGCGCAAAGGCACCGCTCCACGTAGACCGGCTCCAGCTCGTCATCCGCATCGAGGAACACGAACAGCTCGCCGCGCGCTTCGGCTGCGCCATGATTGCGCGCCCTTGCCACGCCAGCGTTCTCCTGGACCAGGAGCTTGACAGGGTACTTCTGCGCAACCTGACGGCTGTCGTCGCTCGACCCATCGTCCACCACGATCACTTCCACGTTGCGATGGGTCTGGGCGCGGGCGGTCTCGATCGCTGCACCCAGGTACCGCGCATAGTTGAAGCACGGGATGATGATGGAGACGAGCGGTGCCCGCTGGCTCACGGCCGCTCCCCGACCAGCAGGAACTGCACCGTGCACAAGTCCTGGATCGTGTCGACCAGCGCCCGCTGCCGGTGGACCTGCTCGTTGCGGCTCCGCTGCTCCGCCCACCAGGCGATCGGCGCCTTCCAGCCACGACGCGGCATGTCGATCACGCGGCGGATCTCCTTGAGCCGGAAGCCTGCCTGCTCCACGAGCTCAACCGCCGTGTCGCGCGTGAAGAATCGCAGGTGCGTCCGATCCAGCACGCCTGCGTCCTTGTACCGCAGCCGCCCGCTGATCAGCTCGCCCATGACCTCGCGATGCGCAGCGTTGGGCAGGCTGATCACCACGGTCCCACCTGGCTTGAGGGCCTCTCGCCAGGTCTTGAGCGCACTCCACGGATCCACCACGTGCTCGAGCACGTCCGCAAAGACCACGCAGTCGGGGCGAGGCCAGCCTTGCGGCAGCCCTGCTTCCAACCCACCCACGAATACGTCATCAAGCGCCTTGCGCGCACGCTGCGCCTGCGACGCCACCGGCTCGATCCCGCGTACCTGCGCATTCGGACGCTGTGCCTTGATGCTCCGTCCGAGCGCGCCTGCCCCGCAGCCCACATCCACGATGCAGCTGGCATCTGGCGGAACCAGCGCGGCAACCTCAGGACGGCAGTAGCCGTAGTAGCCTGCGCGCGACTCGATCTCCCGGACCCGCTGGTTGTACGAGCCCCCCTTTGCCATGACCTCGCTTCGCTGGGATTGAAGCAGCTCCTTGTGCTCGCTCACCCACCGGTACGCGTCGCGCTTGGCCTTGAGCTTGTCGCCCATGCGCTTGCCGAGCGGGCCGCGGAGCTTGATCGACCAAGCATCGAGCCAGGCATCCCGAAGCACCCTTTGCAGCTGCGCCTCGTCGAAGTTCCGGTACGCGTACAACAGGCGATTTCGCGCCATCCAGTAGTAGTAGGCGTACGGCTGCGAGGCCGTCGATGCGCGCACACGATGCCACGACACGGGCGACGATCGGTAGTACAGGCGCCAGCCCTTGCGTATCGCCCGCGCGAAAAAGTCCGTCTCCTCGTAGTACGCGAAGAATGTCGGCTCGAGGAACGGTGCTCCCGCATCGTCAATCGCCTTGCGCCGTATCATCACCACCGCGCCCGACAATGTCGCGACCTCGCGCTCCTCGTCGTCCTGGCTCACCGTGGGCTGGTTGAACCCGGTCTCCGGATCGACCTTCGTGTATCCGTAAAAGCCGTTGTCCCGGTTGCCCAGCGGGTTTGCGTCGTCCCAGAAGTACGTCCGCGTGCCCACCGCTGCCGCTTCAGGTCGGGCCTGCAGAAACCCAGCCGTCTGCTCGATCCAGCTGTCCTCGATCACAGCGTCGTTGTTCACCAGCGCCACGAACTCCCCGGTCGCGTGCGCCAGCCCGATGTTGCACCCCTCGGCGAAGCCGGTGTTGGTCTCGTTGCGGATCAGCTTCACCTCGCCAAACGAGGCGGCGACCTGCGCCGCATCGTCTGTGGAAGCATTGTCCACGACGATGATCTCCTTGTCGGGCCAGGCGCTGCGCACGACAGCCTCGATGGCGAGGCGCAGGTCAGCCGAGCGGTTGTAGGAGACGATGACGACTGAGACCCTGGATGGTTCGGGCATCGCGATCCCTTTGTAGCACGGCACTTACGTCAACAAGCGTCCGCCGACCGCAGCTACCCACCGCCACGCGACGAGGACCGACAAGCTCACCGTCTTCAAGCCTCCGAGGACCGACGCATAGTATGGAAAGCGAGCCAGGCACAAGCTGGTCCCCTGGCCCGTGCTCCACACGTGGGCTTGGTGACGGTCTGCGGCACGATGAGCTGGCAACGAGCTCAGGGATTGCACGTTGCACGCCAACGCTCGAGCTTGCGGAGGAGTCACCACGCACGCGAGCTTGCAGGCGCTTGAAGAATTTCCTCAGCCAAGGGCGCAGGGACGGCTATCCTTGCCAGGGCGGCTGCGACGGTATGGCCCACTACTTGCTACGGAAAGACCCATGAAAAAGACCTGCGTTGTGACCGGCGGGGCCGGCTTCATCGGCTCCAACCTGGTGCACCTCCTGCTCGCAGATGCTCACGTCGAAGTGATCGTGATCGATTCGCTCACCTATGCCGGCAATCTCGACAACCTCGCCCCTGTGGCCGACAACCCTCGATTCCACTTCGTCCACGGCGACATCTGCGACCGCGCCGTCGTCCAGTCCACGCTCTCCCGCTACCGCCCCCACGTCGTGTTCAACCTCGCCGCCGAATCCCATGTGGATCGTTCCATCGATGGCCCACGCGCGTTCGTGAACACCAACGTGCTCGGTACCTTCGAGATGCTCGACGCCTCCCGCGAGCTGTGGATGAGCCTGGACCCTTCGGACAAGGACCGCTTCCGGTTCGTGCACGTCTCGACCGACGAGGTCTTCGGCTCGCTGGGTGACGAGGGCTTCTTCACCGAGACCACGAAGTACGCTCCGAATTCCCCCTATGCCGCGTCCAAGGCAGGCGCCGATCACCTCACGCGCGCGTGGTTCCACACCTACGGCCTACCGACGATCACCACGAACTGCTCCAACAACTACGGCCCCTACCAGTTCCCGGAGAAGCTCATCCCGTTGGTGATCCTCAATGCCCTGGAGGGCAAGCCGCTGCCCGTCTACGGAGACGGCAAGAACATCCGCGACTGGCTCTTCGTGGGCGATCACTGCGAAGCGCTCTCGCTGGTGTCCGAAAAGGGCGTGCCTGGCGAAAGCTACAACATCGGCGGGCACAACGAGCGAACCACGCTCCAGATCGTGCAGGCCGTCTGCGACCACCTCGATCGCCTCCTTCCCACGTCGGCCAACGCTGACGTGGCGTCGCGCAACCTCGGCTCCTATCGCGAGCTGATCAAGTTCGTGGCCGATCGTCCAGGCCACGATCGGCGCTATGCGATCGACCCGCAGAAGATCTGCACAGAGCTCGGCTGGAAGCCTAGATCCACGTTCGACACGGGGATCGGCTCCACCGTGGCCTGGTACCTCGAGCATCGCGAGTGGTGCCAGCGGATCACCAATGGAGTCTACAGGCGCGAGCGTCTTGGACTGGCAGGAGCTGGCCAATGAAAGGGCTCATCCTCGCAGGCGGCGCGGGCACGAGGCTTCGTCCGCTCACGTACACCGGCGCAAAACAGCTCGTTCCAGTCGCCAATCGCCCCGTCCTGTTCTACGTCGTCGACAACCTCGTGGACGCCGGCATCACCGATATCGGCGTCATCATCTCTCCGGAGACCGGTGGCGAGATTCGCTCCACGCTCGGGGATGGATCGCGCTTCGGCGCGCAATTCACCTTCATCCCTCAGGACAAGCCCGCTGGCCTGGCCCACGCCGTCGCCACCGCAGAGCCGTTCCTGCGAGGCTCGGACTTCGTCATGTACCTCGGCGACAACCTGATCGGCACACCGATCCGGGAGCCGGTCGAGGCGTTCCGGTCCAGCGACGAGTTTGCCGCCTCCGTGATGCTCAAGGAAGTCACGAACCCTTCTTCGTTCGGCGTTGCCGAGGTCGATGCTGCAGGCAAGGTGACTCGCCTCGTCGAAAAGCCCAAAGAGCCCAAGTCGAACCTCGCTCTCGTGGGAATCTACCTCTTCCGCCCGAGCATCTTTGATGCCATCGCGCAGATCAAGCCGTCCCCACGCGGTGAGCTCGAGATCACCGACGCGATCAGCAAGGTCATCGAGCTGGGCGGCAAGGTCAACTTCTCCCGCGTGACATCGTGGTGGCTGGACACAGGGAAGAAGGACGACCTGTTGCTGGCAAACGACACTGTGCTCGATGACTGGCTCAAACCCGCCATCGACGGCGACGTGGATCAGGCCAGCCGTATCTCAGGTCGCGTTCGGGTAGCAAAAGGCGCACGAATCGAGCGCTCGACCATCCGCGGTCCGGTGGTGATCGGAGAGGGAGCGGTCGTCTCCCATTCCAGGATCGGCCCCTTTACCGCCATCGGAGACCGTGTCTCCATCGTGCGCTCCACCGTCGAGCACTCCGTGATCATGCAGGACAGCGCCATCACGGACATCGCAAGGCTCGAGGACTCGCTGATCGGCAAGCGCGTCGCGGTCAAGCCCGGTGCGTCGCGTCATGGCGCCCTTTCGCTGATGGTGGGCGACGACTGCGTGATCGAGCTGTCAGGCGATTGATTGGGAGGTGATCGTGTCGCGTTCATTCAACAAGGGACCCATCGACGGCGTCGAGATTCGCAAGCTCAAGAAGTTCGTCGATGAGCGGGGGTGGCTCTGCGAGCTCTTCCGCAACGACGAGGTCAACGAGCCACTGCTGCCCGCCATGTGCTACGCGTCGCTCAGCCGCGCAGGGGTGACACGCGGTCCGCACGAGCACGTCGACCAGGCCGACTGGTTCTGCTTCCTCGGACCATCCAACTTCCTGCTCGTCCTGTGGGACAATCGCAAGGATTCCCCGACGTTCGACAATCGCATGCGTATGGTCGTCGGGGAAGACGACCCCACGGCAGTCATCGTGCCCGCCGGCGTGGTCCACGGATATCGCAACGTCGGCGGCAAGGATGGGCTGGTGATCAATCTTCCCAACCGGTTGTTCGCCGGGCCCAAGCGTGCGCAGCCGGTCGACGAGCTCCGCCACGAGATCGACCCGCAGTCGCCGTTCGACATGGACGGCATCTGACGCGACGGAGGCTCAGACTCTGCGGCGCTCCGCTGCCCCCAGAACCACGCGCGCGAAGCCCTCGCCGATCAGCTCCCAGTCGTATCGGCTCGCCATCCGGTTCCCAAGAGCAGCCATCTTGTCGAACTGGTCCCGGCGCTCGAACACGCGCGCGAGCCCTTCCGCCAGGTCGACCGGCGTGTGCCCGTGCACGAAGTGCCGGCCTGGGATCGCGACTGGATCCGGCAATGCCTCCACGGAAGTGACCACCGGCATGCCGCTGGAGAACGCGTCGAGCAACCGCGTCTCAGGGCACCGTCCCGCCACTGGTGGAACCGCGAATGCCGCGTGATCAGCGAACAGCGCGAGGATGCTCGTCATGTTGCCCACCAGACGCACGCTGTCGGACTCCAGCGACGTCACCCTCGAATCCGCCCCTTTTCCTGCGATGGTCAGGGTCGCATCCGGCACCCGCTTTCGCAGCTCCGGCATCACCTCGGTCGCCAGCGTCACCACGGATTGCACGTTCGGCTCGTACCAGAGCGGCCCCGAGAAGAGCACCGTATTGCCCTTTCGTTGCGATGGCGGCTTGAAGATGTGCAATCCGGTATCGATTCCGTTGGACACGTGCACGCCGGTGTCCGGGCGGTACGCGTGGATCAGCGGCAGATCTGCCACGCGCGCCGCGGTCAACGCGTCCACGCGCCTCCACGTCTCGTGCTCGAACTTGCGCCACCGGTGCAGCTCCAGAAGGCCGCGGGGCAGCCACCCCGCGCTCCGTCGCACATCGCGCTCCCGGGCAACCCACTCGATGCGGGGCACGTCGAGCACCACGGGCGCGCGCTGGATGCTTCCCAGCGCGCGCGACGCCAACACGCTGGCCAGCACCACCACGTCGAAAGGATGGACCTCGTGCGCCGCAGCCAACGCACGCACCAGCGCGTCGGGAAAACGCCTGCACTCGGCCGGCCCTTCCCCCCCGCTGCCCCGCCTGGCGTCCTGCAGCGGGTGCGTCACCACACGCGCAAACGGCTCGAGGCCCTTGCCCGCACGCCGGGTTTCCGCCTCTCGGTCCTCCGGTCGAAGCGCTGAAAAAAGCACCACCCGGCCGTGCCGCGCCAGCGCTCGCGCCAGCTTCCCCGCGCGAATCCTGCCCGCCGTCTCAGGAGGATCAGGAAAGCTCGAAGTGACCAGGGCGATATGCATGACGATCCGTTCGGCCGACACGGATGACCCGACCCCGGATCTGTAGCCCCTCCATGCCCGCAAGAAAACCGCCGTCGTGTCGACAGCTGCATCTACCCCTATGCTCCTGCGCCGAGCCCGGCTAGCCTGGGAAGCCACGAGGTCAGGGCGGAATGCCTGAAGTCAGAAGCAGGCTCATCGCATTGGGGCTAGGCGGGGTCATCCTGGCCTTCTCAAGCGCCGCGTCTGCTCAATCCACCGCGGCATCGGATGATGAGCCCAAGGACGAGCAGGCGCTCCGGCACGTCCGCCTGGAGGCGCTCGGCGGTGCCGGATTTGGCAAGGTCACCATCTCCACCGGCGAAACCGTCAATGGCTACGGACCCGTGCTGGCCCTGCGCGCAGCCTGGCGATTCTCGTTTGGTGGCGTTGTGGGCGTTCGCTACGACCATTTCTTCGGTACCACCTCCGAGTACCCCTGGTCTGGCGTCGCACGCGTGGGCTATCGAACAGGCGCGAGCATTCCCGGCATCGAGCTTGGCTACGAGCTGCTGCTGCCCCACGCGTTCGTTCGACCCCATGTGGCCGTGGCTGCAGGCTGGCTGCGAAGAAGCGTCGAGTGCAACGCCGCTGATGGCTCCTACGCCGCCATGGCCGACCAGCTCTGCGCAGAAGCCGAGTCGTCGGAATCCGCCCGCCGCTCCCTCAGGATCGCGTTCGTGCCGGGCTTGACCATGGGCCTTCGGACCGGTCGCTTCCACGCCATGGTCGAGCCGAGGTACTACGTCCGCAAGGATGCCAACGCGTTCGCCATTCTGGGCGGAATCGGCTGGGTTTTCTGATGCAGCTCGCCCCGGCTGCCCCTTGGGGGCGCGATTTCACCCATTTCCGCGTACCCGGGTTGCGTTCCGGGCCGCTCTCGTCCTACAGCTTGGTCCCTCCCATGCTTCGTCTTTCCAAACATCTCGTCGCTGTCCTACCGGCCTCCGCCCTGCTTCTCGGCTCTGCCACCGTCTCCGCACAAGACCCAGGTGCCTGGAAGCTGCCGCCGCCCATCTCTGCCGCTCCCGACGACCTCTCGGGCCACTTCATGGTTGCTCCGCGCGTCTCGTGGCTCGTGCCCATGGGCAGCGCGGACAGCCTCAGGCCGCAACGCTCGATCACCGGTACCGGCGCAGCGTTTGGGCTCGACCTCGTCTACGGCATCAGCCGCTACGTCGACGTGCACGGGCGATTCGACTACGGAATGCTCGGACGAGGCAGCGACTGCCCGGCAGGCCAGGACTGCACTGGACGAGCCACGGCCTTCGGCTTGGGCCTCGGCTACCACCTCGTCAACGGCGCTGCATTCGATCCCTGGCTGCAGGCCGGCATCGGCTACAGGATGATCACCTTCGACCAGGCAGGGACCAAGCAGACCTACGGCGGGCTCGAGTGGCTGCACCTCGCCATCGGCGGCGAGTGGTACGCCGCGCGCTGGTTCGGCGTAGGCCCCTACTTCGCCTTGGATGTCGGCCAGTACTCGTCCCGCCCTTCCGACACGCAGGCAGATTCCTCCATCCACTCGTTCCTCTCCCTGGGCATGCGCGGCGTCATCGATCCAGCACGCTGAGCCACCTGCGACTCAAAGGGACATCAGGTCGTGTTGCGCGCGGCTGGCCGCGCGGGCGAGGGCTCGTGCGGCGCAGCTGATCGACTTGCTGGGGATCTGAAGAGGGGAGGGGGCCGGGCTTCGGGCGAAACCCGAAGCCCGCCGGGGGCGTCAGCGATCAGGCGATCGCGAAGCCGAGGGCCTTGCGAAGGGCGAAGTACTCGGCCGAGATGGAGAACACGATCAGCTCGGTGATCTTCTCCTGGGGCGACAGGTCACCTGGCAGCTGCGGCTCCATGAGCAGCACCTTCTTGGCGATCTCGAGATCGCCGCACATCACGAACCCTGCCCGGCACGCGGTGAGCTCGGTGGACTGCACCCAGCGCTTGACGTTGATGGCGCCCTTGGCCTCCATGAACTTCTTGACCACGTGGCGCAGGCCTTCCTGCGCGGTCGGCTGCATCAACGGTGCAAGCGCCTTGGCCGTCACGTCGATGCTCTGCGCGGCCTCCGGAGGCACCGGCGCATCCGGCAGCACCATGCGCAGGCCAGCGAAGAACAGCTGCGTCAGCTCGGTCGTCGTGGCGAAGATGTTCTTGATGTAGTGCTCGCCGCGGTACAGCGCGAGGTGCTTGCCCACGATGAATGCGAGCTCGTGGGGCGTGAAGCCCGACAGCACGCTCTGCCCCGCAACCGAGGCGAACGGGATGGCGGGAGCGGCGATGAGCCCGCCCTGGATGTCGTTGCGCACGTACAGCTCGGGCGGTGTGATTCCTTCCACCTTTGCGACGTGGAAGAACGTCTTGGCGAACGTGACCGTCGTCGAGTGCGGCTCCTGCTTGTAGCGCTTGTCCAGCACCGGCAGCTGCTTGGCAGCCGTGAGCTGACGGATCTTCGCCTGCAGCGCCGCACCCGTCAGCATCTCGAAGATCTTGCCGACGTAGATGTCCTCGTCGCGGTGGAACAGGTACTTGACCCACATCTCGTTGTCGAGCCGGTTGCGCGCGGCCGGGATCCCCTTCGGACGGTAGTCCTCGAAGAACTTCAGCTGGTCTTCGTCGGCGCGCTTCAGGAACGCCAGCGCCGCGCACATGCACCAGGCCTCGTCGAACGCCTGCTTGGCGTAATAGAGCTGGTAGAGCGAGCGGTACGGTGCGACCTGCGTGGGATCGCGCCGCAGGATCTCCTGCTGCTCCTCGATCGCGAGGTCGAACTGGCTGGCAGACTCGTAGAGCTCCGCGAGGATCTGGCGCTCCATGACCTCCTCGGGCTTGAGCCGTGACGCCATCTTGAAGGACTCGATCGCTGCGTCGACCTCCTTGATGCGGTCGCGATAGATGATGCCCAGGTTGTGCCAGAGGTTGTACTCGAGGTCGGTCTTGCCCTTGCCGGCCACCCTGTGGATCATCTTGCGGAACGACCGCTCGAGCTGCTTCCAGTCCTTCTGGCCGGTGAGGATCTTGTTGATCCGCTCGAAGGCCTCCAGGAAGTCGGGGTTCAGGTCGAGGGCCTCGTTGAACAGCTCCACTGCGCGGTCCAGCTCCTGCCGGTCGCGGTGCAGCTGGGCCATCGTGTACAGGTAGCGCGCCTTGCGCTCCGGGCTCGGCTCGAGATCCGCGATGCGCTGGATCGTGTCGATCATGCGCTCGAAGTTCTTCGACGCCTGGTAGTGCTGCAGAAGCTTGTGCAGCAGCACGTGGTTGTCCGGCTTCAGATCGAGCGCTTCTTCCAGCGTCTCGATCGCCTTGGGCAGGTTCTTCTCCTTCTCTGCCCACGTGTCGCCGATCTCGTTGAGCATCAGGAACCGCTCGTCGCCGTCCATGACGTTGTCGAGGATCTGACGCTTGTACGCGCAGACCTGCTTCCAGTCCTTGAGCTCGGCGTAGATCTCCACCATCGCTTCGAGCGTCGGCCGGTGCGCATCGTCGATCGCCAGCGCCTTCTCGAAGTTGTTGATCGCCTGCTTGAGCTGCCCCTGCGCGCGCTTGATCCGTCCGAGCTTGTGATAGACGTTCGCCCGGTCTTCGCGCTGATCCTCCTCGAGGCTGGTCAGCACCTTCTGGTAGTTGGTCAGCGCGCCTGCCCAGTCGCCCAGGCGGAAGCTGACCTCGGCGATCCCTCGGATGCTCTCCTGGTCCGTCAGGTCCAGGTGCAGCGCTTCCTTGTACGCCTTGAGCGACTTGTCGTCGTTGCCCAGCGCCGCGGCGATCTTGCCCTGCATCTTGTACAGGTAGTGCTGCTCGCTCCGCTCCAGCTTCGCAGCCTTCTTGAGCAGCATGTCCGCAAGAGGCTCCGCCTCGGTCCAGCGCTCGCGCGCCGCGTACTCCTCCACCAGCGGACGGGCCGCGTCCTCGTTCTCGGGATCGGCCTGCATCGCAAGCTCGTAGGCTTGCACCGCAGGCTCGTGCTCCTCGAGCTTCTCGTCGCGCAGCTTGCCGAGCTCTACCAGCAGCTTGGAGCGCTGGCGGGGCGCAGGCGTGTGCAGCTGCTCCTGATCCAGGTACCGCGCCGCCTGATCCCACTCGCCGGCGTCGAGCGCGATTTCCTTGAGCGCAGCCAGCGATGCGAGGTGCGATGGATCCAGGTCCAACGCCATCTCGTAGCGCTCCTGCGCCGCGACACGGTCGCCGAGCTGCGTGTCGAGCGCCCGGCCGATCCGGTAGAACATCTCGACCCGCTGCGCGCTGTCCGCCGTCAGCTCGGCCACCTTCGTCATGTACTCGATCGCATCCGCCGCGCTGCCCTGCTTCTCGTAGAGCTTCGCCAGCGAGTCGATCGCCCCGACGTTCGTCTCGTCGAGGTCGACGATGCTCCTGTACGCGTCGATCGCACGGTCGGTGTCCTCCACCTCGACCGCGAAGACCTGCGCGATGCTCCCGTACAGCTCCACCTTCAGGTTGCGATCGACCGTGGCATTGATGTGACGCTCGTAGGCGTTGACCAGGTCGAGCCACTGACGCTGCTTGCGGTAGCAGCGCTCCAGGGCCACCAGCGCTTGCTCGTGCGTCGGATCGATCTCGAGCACTTGCTCGAGCCTGACCGCCGCCTCCTCGGGCTTGAGGAACTGCTCCTCGAAGATGCCCGCGAGCTTCATCAGCGTCTCGATCCGCTCACGCTCCGTCGCCACCACGTCGAGCTGCTGCTCGAGCACCTTGACCAGCGCTTGCCAGTTCTGCGTGAGGTTGTAGATGCGCTCCAATCCGCGCATCGCCAGCAGGTTCGACGGATCGACTTCGAGCGCGTCGTTGTAGGCGCCCGCCGCCTTCTCAGGATCGTTGAGCGTGCTCTCGAACAGCCCGCCCATGCGGACCTTCGTGCCTGCCACCATCTCGGCGCTGTCCTTGAGCGCAACGACCTTGCGCCCCAGGATCTCCACCAGCTCCCGGTACTGCTCTCGCCCGCCGTAGATGCGCTCGAGCGCCTCGAGCGCCGGCAGGTAGTGCGGATCGACCTCGAGCGCGTTCTTGTAGAAGATCACGCCCTTGTCCACGTCGCTCAGCTGCTTCTCCAGCAGCTCGCCCAGCTCCGTCTGGATCTCCTTGCGATCCGATTCCGAGCTCGCGTGCTTCAGCGCCTCGGTCAGCGTGCGACCCAGCTCCTGCCACTGCGTGTTCTTGCGGTACAGGCTCGCCATCTGACGCAGCACGGCGACGTTCGTCGGGTCGAGCTGCATCACCTTCTGGAAGTACGGCTGCGCGTACTGGGTGTGCCCCAGATCCTCGCCGTACCACTTCGCCAGCCGCAGGCAGAGCTGGATGATCTTCTGCGGATCCTTCTCGGCCTGCAGCCAGGTGTTCGCCTGCTGGATCAGCTCGCTCCAGCGATTGGTCGCCTGCGCCATCTTCTCCAGGTAGCGCGAGGTCTCGTTGTCGCTGTAGTCCTCCTCCAACGCCTTGACCAACGCGTCGAACGCCTGGCCCTTGTCGTCGACCTTCTCCTCGAATACCCGCGCGATCTTCCGCAGGATCTCCGTGGTCTCGCTCACCGAGTCGCGCGTGTCCAGCCGCGCAAGATACAGCTCGATCAGAGGCTCCCAACGGCCTGCCGCCGTGTGCAGCTCCTCGAGCGCAAGGAACGCCCGGTCGTGCGTCGGGTCGATGCCCAGCACCTTCTCGAACGCGATCGTCCCGGAATCACGCTCACCCACCTTCTGCTGCCAGATGTCCGTGACCTCGAGCAGCTCGCGGATCTTCTCGGCCGGATCCTCGAGCGCCTCGGCTCGGCGCATCTTGACGTCCACCACGTCCGTCCATCGCTCGTCCGCCGTGTAGATCCCCTCGAGCGCGTCGAGCGCCTCGAAGTCCCCGGGATCCACCTCGAGCAGCTTCGTCCACGCGTCCGCCGCGTCGTACGGCTGCTGCAGCACGCCGCCGTAGGTGATCCCGAGCTCGCGGAAGATCGCCTTGAGCTCGGCCGCCTCCAGCGCCGGCCCCGCGCGATCGACCATGTTGTGCAGCGATGCCACCAGCTCGTTCGGATCGTTGCGGGTTCGCCAGATGTTCGCAATCGACCGCAGCGCGTCGGCGTTGCCGTAGTCGATCTCCAGCACGCGCGAGAAGTCTTCCAGTGCCTCCTCGTCCCGGTTCAGACGCTCGAGGAACACGCGCGCTCTTCGCAGACGCACCGCGACGCGCTCTTCGTCCTCGCTCGCGATGTCGAACTCGCGCTCGAGCACGTCGCACAGCTCGGCCCACATCTGCTGCGTCTCGTACAGGTTCCCCAGCGCGGCCAGCGCTTCGCTGTCCTCTCCGCGCAGGTCCAGCACCCGCTTCCACGTCTCGATCGAGCTGTTGAGATCGCCCAGCCGCTCCGCCGTCAGGTGCGCGATCTTTGCCCTGATCTCCGCTTCCTGGGCGTCGCCAATCGCATTGCCCAGCTCCCGCTCGTAGACCATGTTCAGCTCGGTCCACGCGCCCTTGAGCTCGTACAGACGCCCCAGCGCCTGGATCGCACCCTCGTGCGCAGGCTCGAGCTTGTCGAAGATCACCCGGTAGGCCCGGATCGAGTTGTCCACCTGGTTGAGCTTGTCCTCGTACGTCTGCCCCAACCTCGTATACAGCTCGATCAGCTCCGTCGTGTCTTGCGTCGCCTTGACCCTCTGCTCGAGGATCTGCGCAAGATCCTGCCACTGCTCCAGCGCCTCGAAGATCCTGTCCAGATTCGCCAGCGCTTCCGGCTCCAGTGGATCCACCCCGAGCACGTAGCGGTAGGTGGCAATCGCGTTGTCCACCTGCTGCAGCTCGATCTCGAACACGCGCGCGTGACGCTTTCCGATCGTCTTCTGCACCTGCGGATCGGTCTGCACGTCCAGCACGTCGGCATACGCGTTGCCAAGCTTGTCCCAGCCGCCATCGACCGAGTTCGCCAGCCGCTCGATCTCCTCGCCGACCTTCTCGTCGATCGGGAACTCCTTGACCGCCCTGACGTAGACATCCATCGCCTTGTCAGGATCGAGCAGCTTGTCCTCGCACAGCTCCGCCATGCGGTAGAACATCGCGAGGCGATCTTCCGGCACCTTCAGGTTGGCCAGCTGCGCGTCATACACCCGCGACAGCTTGTCCCACTCGCTCTTCTCCTCGTACAGCGGCTCGAGGATCTCCGCGATCTCCGCCTGCTTCGTCCCGCTCGCGAACAACCCCTCGAGCGCTCCCAGCGTGCTCTCGTGCTCCGGCGCCGTGTTGAGCACGTCCCGGTACGCCAACACCGCCTGGTCCAGATCGTTGAGGCGTACCTGGTACACCTGCCCCAGCCGATACTTGAACTCGAGCGCCTCGTCGCCGCTCTGCGCAATCTCCGCCTCGCGCACCAGCACCTGCGCCAGATCTCCCCAACGATCCGTCTGCTGGAACAGCCGATCCAGCGAGCTGAGCGCCTTCTGGTTGTCCGCCGCCACCGACAAGACCTTGCGATAGCGAGCTACCGCGTTGTCCACATCCTCCAGCTGCACCTCGTAGATCGTTGCCGTCCTCAGCCCGAGCTCCACCAGCCAGTCCGGATTCTCGTCGAGCTTCGCCAGCTCCGCATCGTACAGCTGCGCCGTCTGCGACCACCGATCCGTGACGTTGGCCAGACGCTCCAGCGCCGCCAGCGAGTCGGCGTTGGAGTTGTCCAGACCCAGCGCGCGCGCGAACGTGTCGAACGCAGCGTGGTGGTTCTGCAGATTGTCCTCGTACAACGAGGCGATCCGGTGCAGCAGCTGCACCTTCTCGAAGGCGTCCTCCTGGAAGCGCACCTGCACCTCCAGCACGCTGATCAGCTTCGCCCACTCTCCTGCGGCGTCGTAGAACGGCTCGAGCACGCTCGCTGCCGCCAGCGGCTCCACCTTGCCGTCCTTCAATCGCTCCAACGCCTCCAGCGTCGGGCTGTGATCCGCCTGCTGCATCAGGATGTCCCGATACAGCTCGATCGCGCGCGGTACGTCGCCCAGGTGCTTCTCGTACAGATCCGCAATCCGGTACTGGTACGAGATCGCCTCGGCCGGATCCATCGTCAGCTCGGCCTCGTGCTGCAGCACCGACAGCAGATCCTGCCAGTTCTGCGAGGTCTGGTAGAGCACGTCGAGACGGCCCAGCGCCTGCAAGTCGTCAGGATCCAGCTCCAGCACCCGCTGGTAGGTGTCGATCGCCCGCGCCACGTCGCCCAGCTCGCGGTCGTAGACAGCCCCCATCTGGAAGAAGATCAGCTTCTTCTCCTCCGGGTCGTCGACCAGATCCGCCTTCTTCGTGTACACGCTCAGCAGCTCTTCCCAGCGCTTCAGCCCCAGGTACTGCTTGACC
Source organism: Deltaproteobacteria bacterium (assembly GCA_016218915.1). Lineage (GTDB taxonomy): Bacteria > Myxococcota_A > Polyangia > Polyangiales > Polyangiaceae > JACRCQ01. Next base: position 105,305 of record JACRCQ010000046.1, on the reverse strand, counting down.
AGCGCGTCCACCGCCTTGAGATCTTCCGGGTCGATGTCGAGGATCTTCAAGTACACCTGGATCGCCGCATCCGGCTTCTCCAGCATGTCCTCCTCGATCCCCGCCGCCTGGAACAACGCGCCCTTCTTGTCCGCCGTGTCCTCGACGATCTCGGCCTTGCGCTGCAGAACCAGCGACAGATCCGCGTAGCGCTCCGTCGCCCGGAACAGCCCCTCGAGCGCCTCCGCTGCCGCAAGGTTCATCGGATCGATGCTCAGCACCTTGCGGTAGTGGGCAACCGCGTTGTCCACGTCGTTCAGGTCCTGCTCGTAGACCTTCGCGCTCATCGAGTACAGCTGGCTCGCCAGCTGCGGATCCTCCTGCCCTGCGGCCAGCGACTCGAATACCTTCGCCAGATCCCCGAATCGCGAGGTCGCCCGCGCAAGCCGATCCAGCCCCTGCTGCGTCTCCTCGTGCGACGGATCCTGCGACAGCGCCCGCGCCAACGTGTCGAACGCCGCGTTCAGATCTCCCGCGGCATCCTCGTTGAGCGATGCGATCTGATGGAGCAGCTCCACCTTGCGCATCGGATCGTCGCTACGGCGCACCTGCACCTCGTGCACGCCGATCAGCTTCTTGAAGTCGCCCGTCTGACGGTACAGCGGCTCGAGGATCTCCGCGATCTGCAGCTCGTAGTCCGGCATCGTCCCCAGCCGCTCCAGGGCGGCCAGCGCGGTCTCGTCGGTCGCTTCCCGATCGAGCACCTGACGGTAGATCTCGATCGCCTGATCGACCTGGCCCATCTCCTTCTCGCGCAGCGACGCGAGCCGGAGCATCAGCTTGATCTCGGCGTCGTCCGTCTCGGCCAGCCTCAGCTGCGCCTCGAGGTTGTCCGCCAGATCGTTCCACATCTTCTGACGCGTGAAGAGCGCGTCGAGCGCCACCAGCGCCACCTGGCTCGTCTCGTCGAGCGAGAGCACTTCCCGGTACGCAGCGATCGCGTCTTCCGGACGCCCCAGCTTCTCCTCGAAGACCTGGGCCATCTGCGCATACAGCTTCTCGCGGGCCTGCAGGTCCTCCGCGAGCTCGATCCGACGCCGGTAGACCGTGATCAGGTCGCTCCAGCGCTCCGTGCGCCGGTAGAGCGCGTCGAGCGCCGCGAGCGCCTCGCTGTCCGTCGCGTCCAGCGACAGCACGCGGCCGTATCCCGCCGCCGCTTCGTCGATCTTGCCCAGCCGCTCCTCGATCGCCGCGAGCCTCATCCAGTACTCGCGCGCCAAGGCCACGTCGCTCAGCCCTTCGGCGATCTCGTTGAAGATCACCTCGAGCCGGTTCCATGCCTTCGCTTCGTCAGCAAAGGCCTCGAGCTCGCCGCGTGCATCCGTGTTCGACGGATCCTCCTTCAGGGCCCGCGCCTGCGCGTCGAGCGCCCTCTGAAGGTCGTTGAGCTGCCCCGCTGCCGTGCGCGCAATCCTCCGCAGGATGTCCACCCGCGCCGTCACGTCGGCCTGGCCCGCAGCCAGCACTTCCAGCACGCCGACCAGCTTCTCCCAGTCGCTGCGCGCTTCGTAGATCGGATCCAGGATCGCTGCCGCTTCCGCCATCAGGTCCGGATTCGACAGCATCGTCTCGAGCGCCGCACGGGCTCCCTCGTGCGACTGATCCAGGAACAGGATCTCCTTGTAGTTGTCCAGCGCCCCCGCCGGGTCCGACAGGTGCTTCTCCAGCGTCGAGCCAAGCCGGTACTTCAGGTCGATCAGCTCGGGCTCCGTCACGTCCAGCTCGATGAGCGCACGCAGGATCTCCACGTAGCTCGGGAAGTCCTGCAGCTGGCTGTACAGCGCGTCGAGGGACTTGAGCGACCGCAGGTCGGTCGGGTCCTCTTGCAGCACCGCTCGGTACGTCTCGATCGCGCGGTCAGGCTGCTTCATCTCCGCTTCGTACAGCTGCGCGATCGCGTACAGCACCTCGCGCTTGTCGTTGAAGTCCGACGCAAGCTCGCGCTTCTTCTCGTAGATCCCCAGCAGCTCGTCGAACTTCGACGTCCGCCTGTACAACGACTCGAGCGCCTGGATCGCTTCCGCGTTCTCGCCGTCTGCATCGTAGACCGACCGGAACTCCGCAAGCGCCTGCTCGATGCTGCTGACCTCTTCCACCAGCACGCGCCCCAGCTTCAGGTGAAGCGCGATGCTCAGGTGATGCTCGCTGTCGGCTTCCGACTTGATGATCGAACGACGGTACGACGCGATGACGTCCGCCCAACGGTTCGTGAGATTGGCGACCCGCTCCATGTCGTCCCGGCACGCATCGTCCCCGGGGGAGATCTCGAACGCAGCCAGGTAGCGCTCGAACGCCTTGTCCGGATCCTTGACCTTCTGCTCGTAGAGCACCGCGACCTCGCGCAGCAGCTCGAGCCTCGCAAACTCGTCCTCCTCGTGTCCGAGCTTGACCTCGATCGCCGCCGCTAGCCCCTTCGCGTTGCCCGTCTGCTGGTAGATCGGCACCAGCGCCTCGGCCGCCGCAAGGAATTGCGCGTCGAGCCCGAGCACCTTCTCGAACGCCGCCGCTGCACGGTCGAGCTTGCTCTTCTGATCGCGCCACAGCTGCGCGATCTTCATCAGCAGCTTGATCTTGGCCTGCGGATCCGTCTCCTTGCCTTCCTGTCCCTCGAGCACGCGGATGAACTCGTCCCACTTGCCCGACTCGGCGTAGAACACCTCCAGGTCGTCCCATCGCCCCAACGCAAGGTACTTCTTGCGCAGCGCTTCCTGCGCCCTTCGATCGTCCGGCGTGAGCGCCAGCAGCTGTCGCCAGGCATTGACCGCTCCGTCGTCGTTGTTCAGCCGATCGCCGTACAGCTGCCCCAGCTTGGTCAGGATCGCGGACTTCTTCTTGAGGTCCGCGGTGATCTCCGCCTGCTTCTCCAGCACGGTTGCAAGCAGATCGTAGCTGCGCGCATGCTCGTACAAGGTCGACAGCGCGTTGAGCGCTTCCTCGTTCTCCGCATCCGAGTTCAGCACCTCCTGCCAGAGCGGGATGCACGCTTCGGGCTTGCGAAGACGCTCGGTCGCCAGCTTCGCGATCGCGAGATACGCGCTGGTGCGCTCGCGCGGGCTGTCAGAGCGATCCGCCTCCAGGCGACGAAGCCGGATGAGGTTCTCCCAATCGCGACGCTTCTCGTACATCTGCAGCAGGTACTGGATCGCCGACTGGTTGTCCGGCTCAGCCTCCAGCACGCGCTCGTAGGCCTTGATCGCTTCGGCCTGGTTGGCGAACTTCGTCTGGTACAGATCCGCCGCCTTGAGGTTCAGCTCCACCTTCTCGGCCACGTCCGGCACGATCTCCGCCAGCGCAACGAGCGTCTTGACGTACTCGTTGAATCGCTTCGACGCTTCCTGCTTCTGCGCCTGCTCACGCAGCTCGATGATCCGAATCTCCAGATCGTCGTCGTCCCCGGCTCCCGCCTCGATCGTGACCTCCGAAGTCTCGATCGCAAGCTCGGGCGCAGATGCTTCGCGCGCCGCAGGCGGAGGCTCGGGCTCTGCCGCCACCGCTGGCGCTGCCGGCGCCGCAGGCGCAGCCTTGACCGGGGCCGGTGCCGGCGTCTTGGACGCTGCCGCAGGCGCCTTTGCGCGCGAGACCGGCGGCGCGGCCGGCGACGGCTCGGGTTGAGGCAGCTCCGACGGAGTCAGCTTCTGGCCGATCTGCGCCTCGAACGCTGCCACGCTCGGGTGGTCCGGAGAGATCGAACACAGCTGCTCGAAGGCCTTGCGCGCCCGAAGCAGGTTGCCCGCCTTCTGCCAGGCAATCACACCGATCTGCGCCAGCAAGAACGCCTGCGTCCCCTGGTCCGCAGCCTTGCTCAACGCCTTGTCGGCGATCTGCATCACCTTGTCCCAGTTGCCGTCGCGCGTTCCGTAGACCTCGCGCACCAGCAGCAGCGCTGCTTCTGTCGACGGATCTGCGATCAGCGCGTCCGCCAACAGCTCGGCTCCGATGTCCAGGTTCTGGTGACGGGTGATCCAACGCACGCCGAATCGGAAGGCGTTCTGAGCGCGAAGTGCAGCGTCGGGCGCTTCCGCAATGACCTTGCGCTGAAGCGCCAGGATGTCGTCGGTCCTGCCCGCTTCCACCAGCAGGTTCTCGTAGAGCGTGGCAGCCTGCATGTTCGACGGGTCAGCACCGACCGCCATCTGCAGCATGCCCTCGAGCTCCTCGGGGGCGAATCGCTTGGCAATGCGGGCCGCACGCACGAACATGCGCGCCTTTCCCGCCGGCGTCGATTCAGCGTGGGCTGTACGCAGCAGGAACGCCACGCGATCCTGCCAGCCGCCCGACTCGATCTGCGCATCCTCCAGGCAGGAGCTCGCCTCCTGGTTGGCGCCGTTGGACGCACCGAGCGCCCGGGCGTAGGTCGAAGTCGCCCGCTCGATGTCGCCCTCGTCCATGAGCACGTCGGCCTGCTCGAGCAGCAGAGCGCTGGCCTTGTCTCCTTCGGGCTGGGCCTTGAGCTCGAGGTCGAGCAGCCTCTGCACCATGTTGAGCTTGCCCAGCTGCCAGTAGATCCCACGCGCCCGCTCGAGCGCTTCGATCATCTTGGGCTGATGCTTGTAGGCATCCTGGAAGTGCTTGAGAGCTTTGACGCCCTGCAAGAGCTTCTCATCGAGCAGCTTGCCTATCTGCAAATGCAGGGGCGCCTTGGCCGCTGGCTGGGATTCGCTCGCCAGCGCCTTCTCGAGCTCCTCGAGCATCCCCTGCCAATCATGCACTTCCTCAAGCTGCTTCAGACGCTGCTGCAGATCCATGGATCCCTCGGTCATTTACGCTTCGACCACTCGCCGATTCGCGACCTGCGACTGCCGTGCGCGCTGGTCGCTTGCAATTGCGCACGGCAAGAACTGACGCCCGGTTAAGGGCACGGACTAGATATTCCCGCCGAGCTGCGCGATCAGTGCGTTGGTCTGCTCGCACTGCTCCTTGTACTTGTCCGACTTGCCGCCCTTGCAGGCCCGGGCGAAGAACTGCTTGAGCATCTGCAAGGCCTGGGTCTTCTTGGGCGGATTGAGGACCGCGTACGAGCTGCCCAGGTTGAACAGGATCTCCGGGTGCTCTGCGCCGCCGAGCTTGTTCGCCAACTCGAGCGTCTGGATCATCGCGTCCATGTTCTTGCGGACTTGATAGACACCCGCGAGCATCTGGTAGAGGTAGAACTTGTCCTTGTCTTTGTCGTCGATCACGTTGATCGCTTCCTTGAGCACCACCTCGGCCTGGTCGTAGTAATCCAGGCGCATGTACAAGTCCGCGAGCGGCGTATAGAAATACGCAACGTTGGGACGATGCGAGACCGCCTTCGTGAAGTTGTCGAGCGCGTCCTGCTCGCTGTCCAGGAACAGCATCACGCTTCCAAGCTCGTGGTAGCACTCGGCGAAGTTCGGATCGGCCTCGATGCACTTCTGCAAAGGCTCCTTCGCCTCGTCCCACGCGCTCTTCGCCTTGGACTTCTCCGCTACTTTCACGAGCGCATAGCCGCGCTCGTACCAGTAGTTCGCCCACTTGGGAGCAACCTGCGTCGCGCGCGCTAGCGTCGACGCAACCTTCTCCCAGACCTCCTTCTTCTTGTAGGCCATCGCGAGCTTGTACATGATGCGATGATTGGTCGGATCGAGCTGCACAGCCTGCTCGTATTTGCCGATCGCACCCTCGACGTCGACTTTCTTCTGTTGATCAGCCTCGTTCGCCAGGTTGACAGCCTCGATGGACCTGCGGCTGCAACCGGTCGTGCTGACCGCCAATCCGAGGACAAGCGCAACACCCAACGTGCCCAGCTTCATTGTCGAGTCACCTTTCAGCTCTCGATGCGTCCCGAGAACATTCCCAAGACCAACCACTCCGTGGTCGATGTGTTCAAGCCATCCGCGTGGTGCCGAATTCCCCTGAGTTGAAGCGGCGTACATCAAGCAAAGTTCAGGCGCGAGCACCTTCGCACCCGACAGGAACACGCGTTAAAGCGCGGGAAGTCTAAGCGGACGGGACCCGAAAAGTCCAGCGCCTTCACGTAGCTTCGAAGAGCCGATTTTATGTTGGTTACGTGCGGACTTGGCAGGGGGGGACGAAGGCCCGCGGTGAGGCAACCCGCGGCAGTCGGCGGGGGTGAACTCAGCCGCCCGGAGAGAACATGATCGGGTAGACGACCGTGACGATGCCGCCTTCAGGCTGCGGGAACGACAAGCCGTAATACGCCCGGACCACGCACTGCACTACGTTCGGATCCGGCAGGTCCGAGCCGCCGTTGCCCACGTTCGACACCGACCCGTCTCGGCCGATGACGAAGCGTACCGCTACACGCCCTTGCAGGTTCGGGTTGTTGCGCAACCCGTTCTCGTAACACAGACGGAATCGGCCGTAGTTCTGGCGAACGATGCGCTGGATGACTTCAGGCGGAAGCCGACCGTTGACCGTCGTGGCGCCCATGCGCACCTGGGGCGGCTTGGTCCTGTGAGACCCACCCAGACGCCCGTGGCCGGAGCCGAAGCCCTGCCCAGTCCCTGTTCCAGCACCGTGACCCAGCGTGCCGATCGAGCCGAGACCAATGCCCTCGCCTCGTCCACCACCGCCTTCGCCAATGCCTGACAGACCAAGACCGCCAGCTCCGAATGCGTCGCCAATCGAATCGCCCCACATGTTGCCGCGGGCACTGATCGGGTCCGTTCCCAACGAATCGTCACGTCCCCAGGGCGCGGTCGGCGCGTTCGGATCGCCGCCAGCTCCTGTGTTGAGCAGACCGATCATGCCGAATTCAGCCGCCTCGCGCAGTGCTGCGGAACGCGCAATGTGCGGGTCCTGGTTGTCCTTCGGACCAGCTACGCCGTAGCGCTTGTTGGCGTCGCGCGAATTCGGGTTGCCCATCGAGCCTTCTTCGCCCTTGGCCCGAGTTCCCGTGCCGCCTTCCTTGTTGTCCGCTTTGTCCTCAGTGACCTGTTCGGTCTCTTTCTGCTCCAGCTCCCGCTCCGCTGCCGCGTTCAGGTATTGCTGAATCAGGAACAGCTGATCCTTGCTCACCCCTTCGTCGTCCGTGAGCCCCAACGGCGGCATGAAGAACGCCATCGCCGCCAGTAGACCCGTGTGCACCAGCATCGACAGGCCAATGTAGAGCCCCGTCGACCAGTCGCGCGACGCGAACAATCCCGCTGCAGCCTTGCGCCCAGCATTCGTCGTCGAGATCTGGAACACCAGGTTGTCCAGCTCCATGCGGACCTTGGAGCCGGGCGGAAGCGCGATCTGATGCGCTCCGGAGAGCTCCGCGCACGGCTGCACACGACCCTGAGCGACCGCATCCTCGATCTTCAGCTTGCCCTGGCCCGGAAGCTCGATCACTCCCTTGGCCTTGGGCAGGATCACCATGCTCACGCCAGCACCGGGCTGCGCCAGCACCAACGGCGCTCGCGTCGTTCCCAGCTTCTCCTGCGGGATGAAGTAGTCACAGGCCAGGTTCTTGCCCTCTTCCTCACCCACGTAGAAGCTGCGCGGTGGCGTCAGGTGCTGCACGTGCAACACCGTCTCGCCCCACATGATCATCACCTCGAGCGTCGGCGTGTTGACCATCTCCACTTCGTCCGGATTCACGTCCGGCCCACTCTTGGTCAACACGTACTTGAATCCGCCCTCTCCCTGGCTCTCGGCGCCACCACCAAATGGATCAGCCGCCGCAGCAAAGGGATTCGGCGAGGCGAACGCAAAGGGATCCGCTCCGCCGCCAAACGGGTTCGCTCCCGCCGCAGCAAAGGGATTGGCCGCCTTCGGCGCAAATGGATCGGCCCCACCCGCAAAAGGATTGGCCGCCGCCGGAGGCGGAACCGCTGGCGCCGGAGGCGCAGGAGGCGCAGGTGCTGCCATGACCGGCGCAGGCGGAGGAGCCACAGCCTCGACTGCAGCCGCCGCTTGCTCGGCATTCTCGAGCACGATCGTCGTGTTGCCGATCTGCACCTGGTCCCCGGGGTGAATCTTGCACTTGTTCACCCGTGCCCCGTTGACCACCGTGCCTGGCTCGTTGCCGAGATCGATCAGCGTGATGTCATCTACCGATGCCACCTCGATGACCGCGTGCATCCTCGAGGCAAGCTCATCGTCCACGCGCAAGTGACTCTTCGGGTCCTTGCCGACCTTGACGATGTCCTGCGTCACCGAGTCGCGACGAACAAGCTGATCGCCCTTGTAGAGTGCGAAGGTGAGTGTGACCTTCATCCTGCCCTGACCTTCCATCGGACACCTTCCTGGAACCACCCGGCCTCATGCCGGATCGTTGGCGCAACCTACGTTGTGAAACGCAACTACAGGTTTTCTACCGACTTGAGCATCTGGTCCACGAACTGGATGCGAGGTCGAATCAGCGTCGTGCGTACCGGCCCCGGCCTGACCCGAATCGTCGCGTCGTTCGGCCCGAAACCACCAGCCGCCAAAGGATCGTCGCCGAACTCGTAGCCGTATCCCTTCTCCTTCTGATCCCCGGCTCCTTCAACCGTCTTCACGCCCTGCGCAAAGGCCGTCGACGCCAGCAGAAACAACCCCACGCCCGCCAGAATGCCAGCCAAACGGGTGCGTTTCATTTCCATTCTCCTTGGAACAATCCGCTCATATTACAGCGATATTGTAATCCCAAAACGTGTTCCCGTCAACAGCGAAGGCCCAGCATCCCAGCACATCCATGTTCCGCCCTTGAGACAATCGACCCCGCTGCCAGTTCCCCAAACCCACAAAAAAGAAAGGCGCCGGGGGTCGTTGCCCGCGGCGCCTCGCTCTAATTCACTTCTTTTCGTCCTTCGGAGCGTCTGGCTTGGGCTGATCGCCCTCCTTCTTGTCAGGCTCCTTGCCCGCATTCTCGTCAATCCCGCTCGGTGCCGCCGGAGCCGCCGCCTGCGCTGCCTTCTCCGCCTCCTCGGCCTCCATCTTCCTGCGCTCCTTCTCGCCCTCCGTGAGGAACTTGATCATCTTCTCCAAGTCCTCCTTGCGTTCGTTCGAGCGCTTCACCGCCTCCGCGTACTGCTCCCCTCCCGCCGCCTTCTGGATGAACTGATCGTAGATCGTCTTGGCCTGCTTGAGCATCTCGATCGCCTTCGCGTTGTCGCCCGTCGAGACCTTGGCCTTGTACTCCTGCGTCAGAATCGCTTCGTTGTAGTAGGTCTCAGGACGCTCCGGCGCGAGCTTCTTGCACGCGTCGAGCTCCTTCTGCGCTTCTGCCAGGTTCTTGTCCCAGTTGCTGTCGTTGATCTGTCCACGCAACGCCAGCGCCAGTCCCAGGTGCGCCTCGTAGCTGTTGGGACGCATCTTGAGCGCCTGACGATAGGCCCCGTCGGCCTGATCGAATCCGCGGAACGACAGATTCACCGCCGCGTAGTTCATCTGCGCTTCGAAGAAGTTCGGGTCGAGCTGCCTCGCCGTGTTGAACGACTGCACCGCGCTGTTGATGTTCTTGAGCTCGACCTGGATCAGCCCCGCCGTGTTGTGGATCGGCGCATAGCTCTGGTTCTTGCGGATGGCCTGTGAGCAGACCAGCGCCGCGAGGTCGAGCATCTGCCCGCTGAGCTGCGCGCTCTTGCCGCGCGCCGACAGCATCCCGCCTCCACCCTTCTTGCCCTTGCCCGCATCCGGCTGCGCCTTGGCTCGCGCAAGGTTCAAGTAGTAGATGGCCAGCTGGTTGAACGCCGGCATGTAGCCGTCGTCGATGGCCAGCGCACGACGAATGTTGAGCTTCGCGCAGTCGTAGTCGTCCTTGCAGCCCTGCCAATCCTGGCTGCCGCCACGCTTGATCTCGAGCATCGCGAGGTTGACCAGCGCGTCGACGTTCTGGAACTTCGCTTCGAGCACCGCGTCCTGCAGCTGCTTGATCGTGCCGTCCAGCACGCTGTCGCCCTTCTCCTTGTAGTCGTAGAGCACCAGCTGGACCTTGGCGCGGTGCATGCCCGGGTCCTCTTGCAGCGCTGCCTGGAACTTCGCCTTGGCCTCGGCGTCCTTCGCACATCGCTGGTACGCAAGCCCCGCGTTGTAGAGCGCTTCGGGGAACTTGCGGTCCTCCTCCTTCGCAGCGTTCTTTCGCTGCAGCTCGGCTGCCTGCGAGAAGTCCTGCGCCACTTCGGTGCACAACCCGTCGTTCCAGTCCGACTTCCTGTCGTGCGCCACCATCTTTTCCATGCCGGTGGTGAACTTGGCCTTCGCCTCGCCCACCACCTGCGCACCGGCAGCGTTGGCACCCGGGCCACCCTTGCCCTTGCCGGTCTCCGCACCCTTGCCCTTGTTTCCACCACAGGCTGCCGCGAGCAGAATCACAACGGACAGCCCGATGATCTTGAGCGACTTCATGGGAACACTCCTTGTCCTCGAGTCCATCGTTGTACTCACTTCTTGCCCTTGGCCGGCGCAGCCTTGCCCGCAGGCTTGGCAGCCTTGTCCTTCTTGTCGTCCTTCGGCTCTTCGGTCTTCGCCGGCTCCGGCGGAGGTGCCGCCGTCACGTCGATGTGCGGCTGGCCGCCGATGTCCAGCGGGTACGGCTTGTCGTTCAGGCCCGACCCCACCAGGTTCGGCGCACCGCGGAACTCGTCGACCAGGTGGTACTCAGCCTTGTAGTTCTTCGCGAGCCACTCCTCGCACACACGCGAGTACTCGTCGAAGTACTGGAACTTGACCGATCGGGACAGGCAGTCCGCAAAGGCCGCCTTTGCACGCTGCTTGATCGGCTCGCTGGCTGCGTCCAGGTTCTGGTAGTACGTGCCGCGCAGCTCGTCGTCCTTCTTCATCCACAGAGGGATAGGAGCGCGACGGAAGTCCGCGACGAAGTTGCCCCACATGGTTCCGGCACGCGACGCGGAGGCGATGACCCAACGCGGGGGAGGAGCAGGCTGGAGCTCGAAGATCTTCTTGTACTCGTTCTCGACCGCCTCGATGGCCTTCTGCTTCTTGTCGACCCACTCCTTGACCTTGGTGTCGATGTGCTTCTTGACCTTCTCGGACTCCTTCTTGCGAGCTTCCATTTCCTTGTTGAAAGCTTCGGGATTCTCGTTGCCCAGCTTCTCGAGCTCCTTGCCGTCCTTGAAGTTCTGACCCACCTCGCGGTACTCGGGGAACTTGATCGGATCGACCGTCTTGACCCGCATCTCTTCCGCGTAGAAGAAGTAAGCCTCGCCGACCGAAGTCAGCGCCTTGCCGATGCGACGCGGATCGTCCTTGAGCTCGTCGAGCAGCTTGGCGACCTCGGTCTTGTTCGCCCACAGGTCCTTGACCTTCCTGTACTCGCCGTCGGCGCTGTTCTTGTTCTTCAGGTTCACGTACACGCGGCCGAGCATGCCGTGCGCCTGCACACGCACGTCGTAGGTCGCGTTCTTGTCGATCAGCGCCATGGCGCCGGTCAGCCTGCGACGCGCTTCCTCCCACTCCTTGGTTTCGACGTAGTGGGCGGCGATGGCGAACGCGATTTGGGCGTTCTGCGCCGGCTTGCGGGCGCCGAAGTTCTGCGCGAACAGCTTGGCGTCGTCGATGGCCTTGGACTCCTGGCCGAGGCCGAGACGCAGCACCACCGCGTCTGACAGGGCGACGTCGGCCTTGTCGCCGTTCTTGACCTCCTTGGCGTAGCGCTCGTACCACTCAGCGGCCTGGTCATAGACGGCGATGGCCTGGTAGTTGCCGCCGATCTCGTAGATGGCCTTCTGGGCCAGCGGCGACTTCTCCATGTGGTAGTCGGGGTTGAGCAGGATCTGGCGGCAGCCGATTGCCTTGGCGACGAGGTGGGCGGCCTGGTAGGCCTTGCAGGCGTTGTAGACGACCTCGTCGAGCTTCTCGGCCGTGGGCTGCTTCTTGTTCTTGAGCGGCTCCTCGCCGTACTTCTTCCAGATGTCCATGTAGCGCTCGGCAGCTTCCTGGTAGGCCTGCAGCGCGTTGGCTCCGCCCTTGTCGGCCTGCTTGACCGTGCCTTCGGCACCGAGTCGCAGGATGTCGACCTGGATCGAGTTGAGCTGCGTGCACTGGTCTCCGTTGACCTTGGCGCGATCGCCCGTGCAGTACAGCTTGATGAACTGCGGTACGTCGTCGGACATGCTCTTGAAGCACGCAGGCTTGTCGAAGTGCGTGCCCAGCACGTTGAGCGACTCGAGATAGAGCTGGGCGGCGAAGATGCCGGCCTCGTGCTCGGGGTAGTTGAGAGCTACGTCGCGGAAGCCGATGGCGGCTTCCTCCCAGTGCTGGGATTCGAAGTAGACGCGCGCACGCGCGTACTTGACCTCGACGAGCTGGGTCTTGCCTTCCTTGTCGGTATCGGCCGGCTTGATGTAGCAGACGTAACGATTGAAGGCGGCGATCATGCCTTTCTGCTGCTCTTCGAAGTCCTTGGGCTTGAACTTGGCGGTCTCGTCGACCTTCTTGCCCTTATCCTTCTTGTCGCCGCCGGGCATCATGCCAGCGCCCTTGCGAGCGGAGCCGCCCTTGTGCTTCTCGTCGTAGATGTTCTGGTAGCAGAGCACCGCGGCGAACGCGGCTTCGGCAGCCTCGGAGCCCTGCGGGTTCTCGGAGACCACGGAGTCGAACGCCGGTCCGCACTCTGCCCACTTCTTCTGGAAGTAGAGCAGGTCGGCCATGGCGTACTTGATCTTGTAGACCGTGGGCCAGTCGTCCTTGACGATGCGGGGGAACTCGAACTTGGCGAAGTCCTCGGCGGTGAAGTTCTCGACGACGCGCTTGTAGAGGTAGGCGGCGAGCGTCATGGTCTTGGCGTCGCCGGTGCCGCGCACGCCACCGGAGCCCACAGCTTCCAGGTGCCAGGCCATGGCGGTTTCTGCCAGCAGGCCCGCGGTCTGGTTGGCGCAGAAGTTCTTCTCGTCCTGCGGGTTGTTGCCGCCCTTGAACTCCTTGTACACGCCGAGCTGCGCTTCGAGGATGTCCTTGATCTTGTCCTTTGCGCCCGACTTCATCGCCAGCGTCGCTTCGGAGATGTGCGAGTGGTAGCGGCAGTACTTGGGGCCGTGGTCTCGCTTCATCAGATCCGTGTACAGCGCGATGGCTTCCACGTAGTGGCCGGTGTCCAGGTAGTTGGTGCCGAGATCGTCGAGCATCTTCAACGTCTTGGTGGTCTCGTTGGGCTTGTCGCCCGACAGATCCTTGAAGAAGTCGAAAGCCTTCTCGGGCTTGCCGGTGAGCGCGTAGACCGGGATCATGTCCTTGCGGGCCGCGGCCGCGACCTGCGCGCTGTTCGGCAGGTTCGAGTACTGGGTGCCGAACTCGATGGCCTTGCGGAAGTGGCCGAGGGACTTGGCGTAGTTGTTGGGGTCGAGGTCGCCCTGGTTCCACGCGACGTACGCGAGCTTGTAGTGCGCGTAGCCGAACATCTTGTTATCCGGCGGCGGATACTTGATGACCTCGGAGTAGGCCTGCTTGGCGAGCTCGAACTTGGAGGGGTCGCCCTGGGCCTGGCCGAAGAACAGCTCGCCGAACGCGAGGTACGCGCTGGGGATGTACTTGGAGTTGGGCGCCTTCTGGATCAGCTCGTGGTAGACCTTGAGCGCGTTGGGGATGTCCTGCGCCTGCTCGTACTCGTAGGCCAGGTAGTACAGGACCTCGTCGAGCTTCGAGTACGACGGGTACTGATCCTTGAGGTATCCGTAGTACTTGATGGCATTCTGGCGCGAGGCGGTCAGGACCTTGGCCGCCTTGTCGGCGTCAGCCTTGTTCTTCTTGATCTCGGCTTCGGTCTTGTCGCGGAACGCGGCGCTCTCGAGCTCGACGTAGGTCTCAGCCAGGCGCCGCATGATCTGTACGCGGTCCGGGGAGTTGCGAGGGGTCGTGCTGTAGAGCGACTCGAGCCCCGAGATCTCGGAGATCAGCAGGGCGCGAACGCGGGGCTTGAGGGTGGCTTCGCGCACGTCGCGCTGGGAGGCGGCCATCTTCTCGGTGGGGCCACCCGGCTTGGTCTGCGAATCCTTCTTCTTGAGGTCGACCTGTTGGGGCGCGCTCTTGAAGTTGATGTGGGGCGCTTTGCCGTGCTGGGTGACGTTGAAGTCCTTCGGGCCGACGTTCGGGCAGGCGGCCATGGTCTTTTCGGCGTCCGAGGTCCAACAACCGGCGTTGTCGGCGGCGACGTTGACCGCGAAGGTGCCGATCGTCAACCCGACGGCAGCAACCAGCAGAGTCTGCATCCTCCGGATCGAATTCATCACTACCTCCCGCAATTGGAAACGACCACCTGGCGATAGAACCCGAGTTCGTCGCGCCAGAATTCACCATCAAACGGCCAGAGCACGTGCTCCTCGTCCGGAGTCACCATGCCGTACAGCTTCATCTCTTCCTTCGTGATCATGCCGGACTGGATCTTCTGCTCGAGCTTGTTTCGCTGAGCAGCCGTGATGTCGATCAGGATCTTCGCCGAGTCGCGCATGTGCTCGTTGAGCTCGTCGAGCGTACGCTGGTAGCGCTCGCGCGCCAGGTTGCCCGCGTTGCGGATGGCCAGCTCCTTGGCGAGGTCGAGAGCGTCCTTGACGTCGCCGCCCAGCGACGACTTGCGGAACGTCTCGGGTGCCTTCTGGAAGGTCTTCTCCTCCTCTTCCAGCACGCGGACGTACTCGATGTTACGCAGCAGCTGGCGGTCGCTCAGGGCGTTCTCGACGATCGGGCGAATCTCCGCGGGCAGGTCGGCCTTGCCGCCGCGCACGTCGCGCAGGAAGTTGAAGAAGGGCGCTTCCTGGTTCTCGCCCTTGAAGCGAGCGAGGACGGCCTCGAGCTCCTTCTTGATGGGCTCGTACTTGGTCTTGAAGCGCGCGACGATCGTCGTCGCGTCGTCGTACTGGCAGGTCGAGAAGTAGATGACCGCGCGCAGAATGTCCGCTTCGGGATAGAACGAGTTGGGGAAGTAGGGGGACTGGATGGTGTGGATGTTGCCGAGCGCGCGCGGATAGTCGGCGGCCATGAAGTACGCCCACGACTCCTCGAACAGACCGTCGAGCCAGTACTCGCTGCCCGTGTCGATCTTGTTCCAGTACTTGACCGCTGCGCTCAGCTTCTTGTCGTCGACCGACGGCGTGTTGTTCTCGTCGAGCTTGATGGACGCCGTGTAGTAGGTGCGTGCCATCGACAGGTACGCCAGGTCGCGCATGCGTGCTTCGTCTTCCATCTCCACGCCTTCGTCGATGGCGGTGACGATGCGCTGGAAGGACTTGACCGCGGGCACGGAGCGTCGGAGCTGCACGTAGGAGATGCCCTGGAAGAACTGGCTCTTGACGAAGTACTTGCTGTCCTTGCCGACGTTCTGGAAGAGCTGGATCGCCTCCTCGTACTGTCGGTTGCGGTACTTGTAGCGGCCGAGCAGGTAGTTGAGCTGCCAGTACAGCTCGTGCTGGTTCGGGTTGTTGAACCTGGCAATGGCATCGGCCTTGTACTTGCCGACGCGCTCGACGATGTCAGCGGGCTCTGGCAGCTGGGTGGCCAGCTTGGACAGCCAGAGCAGCGTCTCGTTGAACTTCAGGTGGTTCGGGTTGTCGGCGACGATGGAGAAGATGTTGTAGCTGGCCTGGTAGAGCTTGAGGCGATAGAGCGCGATCGCCAGGTTGTACTGGGCGATCTGCTTGTTGCCTTCGTCGTCGCCAGTCTCGCCTTTCTGCACGCGATCGAGCGCGAGCGCCGCTTCGCTCCAACGCTCGGAGTCGAACAAGCGCTTGGCTTGCGCAGCTTCTTCGGTCATCTGGCCGGCGACGACCGGGCCTGTGTCCTTGGCCTGGCCGGGCTCGTCGAGCTCGATGTCTACCGCCGCGCCGCCGCCCTTCTTGGCGTCGCCGCCCTTCTTGTCGCCGCCCTTCTTGGCGTCCTTCGCATCCTTGGCGTCCTTCTTCGCGTCCTTGGCCGCAGCGTCTGCCTTGCCCCCCTTGGGCTTTTGCGCATACGCGGTTCCAGTCGCCAAACCCAATGCGGTTGCCAACACGCAGATGCACGCTACCCGATTCAGCATCGTCAATCCTCGCTTTCGGCGAAGTAGGCCTCAACCTGGCGGCGCGGTCCGCCAAGTCCTGCAGACGGCCAAAAACTCAATAATGACACGCAGATGCCACCCGCAAGGCGGGCGATGTTAGTGGCCGCGGAAACGCCTTGTCAAGCGAGACGTCGGCTCTGGATAAGGAGCGCGCGGTTACTGAGCGCGGACTGGTGCAAGCTTGTGATGCTGTCGGAACCACGGCAGCAGCTCGATTCGTCTCGGGGCGCATTATACTCGGGTCTGCCCCCACATTGGAGAACATGTTCGCCCCCTTGTTCCTGTTTTCTTACCGTCCCTTTTTTGATCAGCTTTCTCTCAAGCCCTTCTCCCCTGACACGGTGCCCTGTTTGACGTTGCTGCCTGCCGAGGCATCCAGTTCCTGGTTGACGCCCAACGACGCGGTGTTCTAGCTTGCGGTTCCAGCGGTGTGGCGGCTCGAAACCGCTCGCAGCATCGCTACTAGCCCGTTTTGGATTCCATTTTTCGCCGTCCTTTGTCCTCCGAGGGAGAGCCAAACACGATGACGCGGCAGACTCTGGTTTCAAGCCTCGCGATCCTTGTCCTCGGCGCCCTGGGCGTTGCCTGCAAGTCAGGTGGCGTCGGTGACCCATGCATCCCAAACCTGGAATACAGCGCCACTGATCCTGGAGCCGTCGAGACCGGTGCCCAAATCGAAGACCGATCCTTCCAGTGTGAGACCCGCGTCTGCCTCATCAACCACTTCCGAGGACGCGTCACCTGCCCCTGGGGCAATACCGAAGGCGGCTCGGCCGTCGCCAATGCCGCGTGCTACGTGCCAGGCACCAACGTCAAGGTCAGCCAGGGCGTCAGGCCCCAGTGCCGCGAGCGCAAAGACAACGTCTACTGCTCCTGTCGTTGCGCAGGGGCCGACTCTGCCGCCAAGTACTGCGAGTGCCCGGCTGGCTACGTGTGCGACGAGGTCACCAAGTCGCTGGACAGCACCCTCATGGCGAAGGGCGACAAGTACTGCGTCAAAGAGGGCAACAACGCCAGCCAGGATTCCAGTCTGTGCAAGAGTGACGGCTGCGACGTCGGCGACATGTGCGGCTACACCGAAAACAAGCAGCAGTTCTAGCCCAGCGTCCACGCACTGCGCGTGAGCCTCCCCCCGCAAAACAAACGCTCCTCTCGTACGCCCCGAACCCATACCGGCGCACGCGCCGAGTCCGTCGTCGCCAACTACCTCGTCAACCTCGGCTTCGTCATCCTCGACCGCAACGTCCGCGTCGGCCACCTCGAGATCGATCTGCTCGCACGTCTCGATGACCTCGTCGCTGTCGTCGAGGTTCGTCACCGCGGCTCCGGCTCCTGGCAAGGACCGTTCGAGAGCATCTCCCCGGCCAAGCGCGAGCGCATGCGCAAGGCCGGCAAGATCCTGTGGCAGCGGCGCTTTGCTCGCGACCCGACGATCAACCGGATGCGGTTCGATGTGGCGGCGGTCACGTTCGAAGTCGACGATCGCGCGAGCGTCGAGTACGTGTCCGCTGCGTTCTGAGCCTGACGACGTCGGACTTCAAGCATCACGCGGCGAAGTCCGACTCGGCCAGAAGCCTGGAGCCGGTAGCCTGAGGCCGCCCTACGCCGAATCGTCGTCGAGCGAGGCCTGCATGTCGCGGCGCAGCTCGCGCAACCCCGCCAGCTTGTCCGGCTCCACGCTGCCGTCGAGCTGCGCGATCGCACTCTCGATTCTCGCGATGGTCGCCTCCTGACGCTTTCGCAGTGATTCGACCATCTTGACGAACGCGTCGAAGAAGTGCTGCAGCTCGTCGCCCTTGCGCAGACCCCGTTGCGCAGTGAAGTGTCCGTCGCCGACGCGTCGAAGCAGCCCCTTCATCTTGTAGATGGGGCCGGCAACCTTGTGGGTGAAGACGATTCCGGCGAAGCCGATCACGATGACGAGCAGCGACAGGCCACCGAACACGATGAACAGCGCGTTGCGCTGCTGCGCAGCGAGGCCAGCGGACTGCTCCTGCAGCGACTTGGCAGCGCCTTCGAGCCTGGCCTGCTCTGCGTTGAGATTCTGCTCCTGCGCCGCGGCGTTCTCCTTGAAGACCGCGAGCAGCTCGGGGTTCTCGGCGTAGACGGGATCCTTGACGATGTTCATCGACACGACCGCCGAGACCTTGCGGCTCTCGTCGAGCAACGCCTTGCCGCGCTGGACCGTCTCCTGGCCCTGCTCGACGGTGCGACGGCTCTGCTCGATGAGCACCGTGCTGGTGCGGTAGAGCTGCACGCCGAGCACCGCAGAGATCACGATCGCGATCGCAACGAGCACGCCCGTGTACTTGAGCTGGAAGTGCGGGTCGAGCAGGTAGTTGCGAGCGCGTCGCTGGTGACGTCCGGTGAGGGACGTGGAAATCTCGGAGGGGGACGGTGCGCTCATGGCTGGACTCCTCGGCAGGCGAGATCCCGCAACGGACCTGGGGGATCATGCGAAGCGTAGATGGGTGGGCGCTGCGAGTGCAACAAATCCGGCCGACTAGTTGGAGGACTGGGCTACCTTGACGAAGCTCTCGATGGCACGCGAGACCGCCATCTTGATCAGCGCGTCTTCGGAATCCTTGTCCTTCGATGGCGTACCGGATTGGGTCAGCTTGGGCGCGAACTCGCCTTGCAGTGAGCGGTTCGGGTAGCTGAACATCGTCATGCGCACCACGATGGTGAGCTTGCCGCCCTCGTACTTCGGCTCCTCCACCGTCGGCTGAAGGAAGTACGCCTTGAGCTTGTACTTGGAGATGACACCATTGGCCTGGGCAGGTGTCTCACCAGCAGGCGCCACGGCGCAGCCGCTGGTCGAGATCAACCCCGATCGGGCCGCCTCCTGCACGATGTTGTCCGTCTCCGTGGTGCTCCGATCCCCCTTGGTCTTGGTCGCACCCACCGCGATGTACCACTTGCTCGATGCATCGGGCGCCTTGGCGGCGTGAGCAACCCGCGCGCCCTCGAGCTGCGTGATCGAGCGCTTGATCTGCGCCGAGACCGACGCGTTGCCTTCGTTCGGGACCTTGGCCTTGAGGCAGGGGAGAGCGGATTTCTGACCCAGCTTGCCGAGCGCTGCGGCAGCAGCCGTACGCACCGCCGTGTTCGAGTCGTCCAGCCCGTCGCACAACGGCTTGACCGCTGCCTGATCATTGGTGGCGCCGAGCGCGAGCGCTGCCTGGGTCCGCACGCGGAAGTCCGAGGCGTTGCGAAGCTTGTCTGCCAGCTCGTCGATCTTGGCGTCCGCCAGGGCCATCGCGGGCGTGAGCATGGCGAGCAACGCAAACGCGAGCGCCAGGCGACGGAACAGGGAATGAGGCGGGAGCGTGCGCCGTACGGACCTCATGCGATCTTTCAGCATATCACGCATACGCTCGTTTCGGGGGCTTGCTTGCGGCACGCGGTTCCTTCTTGCGCGCGGGCCGGGTTGGCGGAAAGACTGCCTGTAGAGTAGGACGGACGACCCACCCTGAGACTTCAGTGTCGGCCATGAATTGTCGCGTGCGTTGCCCGAAAAGGCGAGTTCCGTGGGTATTCGTGCCCTGGGTGGTGGTTTGCGCGCTGCTCGCACCTTCGCAGGTGCTGTCGGCTCCTCGGGTCCAGGTGCGAGGTTCCTCCCGCATCGAAATGCAGGCCTTCGGCCCAGTGAGCCGGCTGACCATCACCGGGACCGTACGCGACGAGGTGGGCGCTCCGATCCCGAAGGCGAGGATCGTCCTGGCTCCGCTTGCCGCTCCGGACGTACCCGACCTCTGGAAGTCGATATACCCATGTGGTCAGTCTCCGGCGTCGAGCTTCGTCGAGCATTCGGACCACGCCCTCGACGTCGACGATGCGGGCACGTGGTGCGTGATCGCATCGCTCGGCAGGGATCATGCAACGTTGCGCGCGACCTTTGGTGGCGATTCGCTCCACGAAGGCACGCGGTCGGACATCGTGTGGGATGCGGCCCAGCGCGCCATGACGGTTTCGTTCTCGCCGCGCCCAGAGCGTGTCGATCTCGATCTGCCGCGCCAGCGCGTCTTTGCACACATCACCGTCCCTCCAGACGTCGGGCCTTCCGGGATCGCGCTGGAGCTCAAGGACGAGCGGGGCGAGCTTCTGGGGAGCGCGCGCACGGACGAAGCCGGGATCGCGCTTTTCGATCTTGCGACGGCGAAGCTGCAGGGGCCCGGCATCGGCGCCCTGCACGTGGGGTTTCCCGGAAGCGCCTCGCTCGCAGCGACCTCCACCTCCACCGCGATCACGCGCTACGCGCACGTCAAGCTCGAGCCCGTACGCGATCCGCTCCAGGGAGATCCCTCTTCCGGTCTGCTCGGCAGCGTCCGCGTCACCACCTCCAGAGGGCCCATTTCTGGTGGTACCGTGGAAGCGTTGTTCGGAGCCGACGTCGTGGGCAGCGGGGTGGTGCGCGAGGGAGAGTCGGACGTCTCCTTCGTGTTTGCGCCGCCCCGCGGCGCAGAGCTGTTGAAGCTGACGCTTCGCTACGTGTCGGACACGCCGTACTTCGTGGCCGGCGAGCCAGGGCAGATCACGATCCGAGCTGTCCGTTCCGGAGTCGCCTTGCGGTTCGTTCCCGTACTGCTCGCGATCGGCGTTGCAGCCTGGTTGCTCCGCGGCTGGCGGCGTCCGAAGCGACTCGAGCGCGCCGACACCCGAGCGGCCCAGCCCAAGGGGGTTGCATCGATCGAGGTCGTGGGCAGCTCGCGCGCGGCGCCGCACTGGAGCGGCAGGGTGGTGGACGCGCATGATGGGGAGCCGGTGGCGTCAGCGCGGATCCGGGTGATCGCTCCGTCCTTCGTGGATCTGGATGTGGTCTGCGAGACGCATACGGACGGCGAGGGGCGATTCTCGTTCGATCTGAACAGCGCGGCTCGGGAGCTGAAGCTACGGATCGAGGCACCGCTGCACACCGAGCTGAATCGACCCCTGCCCGCCCCATCGGAGCTGGCAATTTCCCTGGTGAGCCGCAGGCGGACGCTGCTGCAGCGGCTGGTGGAGTGGGCGCGGCGGGCTGGCAAGCCGTGGGACCAGCCGCCCGAGCCGACGCCGGGGCATGTGGTTCGGGTGGCAACGGCCCATCACCGGCGGGACGAGATTGCGACCTGGGCGGAGAATACGGAGCGGAAGGCCTATGGTCCGGACCCGGTGGACGCGCGCGCGGAGCGAGAAGTCAAGGCAATGGAGCCCGGACGGCAAGCTCTGCGTTGACGTGCCGCGACACGTGTTTCTATAGTGCGCCACCTTCGGACGCCAAACGCGAGAGAGGCCCATCCATGGAGACGTGGATCCTACTGCTGATCATTGCTGCCGTTGTCATCGGCGCCGTCATCTACCTCAAGTCGAGGAAGGCGCCGGAGCAACTGGAAGAGGGCAGCAAACCCAAGCAGATCGAAAGCAAGAAACCTGAGACGACCGCAGCGGACAAGAAGCCGGTCCGCAAAGAGCCTGACAAGAAGGCTGCCGAGGCGGTGCCCAAGGAGCAGCCCAAGCCCAAGACCGAGAGCGTCAAGCCCGCGCCCGAGGAGAAGAAGCCCGAAGCGCCGGTAGAGAAGAAGGAAGAAGTCGTTGCCGAGCCAAAGGCGGAGCCAGAGCCGGAGCCGGTTGCGCCGACGCCCGAGCCGTCGCCTGAGCCACCTCCTCTGGTTGCCGAGAAGATGGCGGAGCCGGTGGAGACCAAGCACACGCGCGACGTCGCTGCGCTGCGCAAGGGACTTGGAAAGGCGCGCGCGAAGGAAGGGTTCTTCGGCCGCCTGGCGAAGCTGATCACCGGTCGCCAGGAGATCGATCCCGCGATCGTCGACGAGCTGCAGGATGTGCTCGTGAGCTCGGATGTGGGTGTGCAGACCGCGGAGACGATTCTCGAGCGGATCCGGACCGGGCTGAGCAAGAAGGAGCTGAACGACAGCGGTGCGGTGTGGGCCGCGCTGCGTGGAGAGGCGAGCCGCATCCTCAATGCAGGGCCTGGCGGGCTCGTGCTTCGAACGCGTCCGACCGTGGTGCTGATGGTTGGAGTGAACGGCTCGGGCAAGACGACGACCATCGGCAAGCTTGCGACGCAGCTCAAGGCGAGTGGGCGCAAGGTCGTGCTGGCGGCGGGCGACACGTTCCGGGCGGCGGCGGTGCAGCAGCTCGAGGTCTGGGGCAAGCGCGTTGGATGCGAGGTTGTCAAGGGAAAGGATGGCGCGGATCCAGCGGCAGTGATCTTCGAGGCGATCCAGAAGGCATCGAGCAGCGGAGCGGACGTGGTTCTGGCCGACACAGCAGGCCGGTTGCACACGAAAGTGCCGCTGATGGACGAGCTGAAGAAGGTATCACGGACGATGGCCAAGGCGATGGAAGGGGCGCCGCATGAAGTACTGCTGGTGATCGACGCGACCACCGGGCAGAATGCGATGGCTCAATCGAGGCAATTCGCTGAGGCACTTCAATTGACAGGCATCGTACTGACCAAGCTCGACGGGACCGCCAAGGGCGGTGTCGTGCTTGGGATTTGCGATGAGATGAAGCTGCCGGTTCGCTACATCGGGCTTGGGGAGCGCCCCGACGATCTGCGACCTTTCGAGGCAGACGAGTTTGTCGAAGCACTTCTTGGCGAAGCGCAAGCGGAAGAGGACGCAGCGTAGTAGGGCTGCAAAAGTCCTCGGGGCAGGAAGCGCGCCTTGCCCTGATTTCTGGGTTGACCGAGCGAAAAGGGCCATGATATCGTCGCGCGCGTTCAGCGGTTGGCCGATTTTCCGAACGTTTCTGGTAACTTAGGCCTGTCATCAGCGCGGGCGAAGGATGCGGAAGGGGTCACAATGAAGCAGGCTCGCACGGGACTCCTCGTAGCGATAGCGCTTTTGGCTGTCCCGGCAGTTGCAATGGCGCAAGGGAAGGGTGCCAAACCCAAGGAAGCTGCTGCAGCTGCGGGCGCCAAGCCCAAAGAGGCAACGGTTGCCGGGGACGCAAAGCCCGGGGATGCAAAAGGCGGAGGCGCGGCGGCACAGCCGACCGAGATCGACGCAGATGCACCTCCCCCTGGGGAGACGCCCAAGGAGGGGTCTGAACCGCCTCCGAAGGAGGAGGGAGGTCTGGACGCGATCTGCAAGCTCGATCCAGAAGCCTGCCCGAACATCGATCTCGTGCAGGCTGCCAAGCGCGACATCAAGGCGCAGATGTACGCCGTGCAGCAGATCTATGCGCTGCGCGCCCGCCGGTTCGAGATCCAGCCGTACTGGGGTCTGACGATGAACGATCAGTTCGTCTCGCACCCCGGGTTCGGACTCGGTCTGAACTACTGGCTGACCAACGTGATGGCCATCGGCGTGAACGGCAACTGGTACGCGGGCTTGAACTCCGATTCGCAGTTCAACGCGTCCACCAGGCGCGCCGTGCGCGTCGGCGTGCCGCTCAACGAGTATCAATGGGGAGCGGCGGCGAACTTCACCTACGTCCCCATGTACGGCAAGTTCGCCGGGTTCGGCGACTTCATCTTCCACTGGGACGCGTATGTGGTCGGCGGCGTGGGTGTGTTGTCCACGCGACCCATCGTCATCTTCGACCCGCGATATCGAAACTACAGCTACGAGCCCAAGCTTGCTTTCAACGCTGGCATCGGCATTCGTATCTTCTTCAATCGTTGGTTCGCCGGAATCGTCGAGGTTCGCGACTACATCTACAACGAGAAGCTCGAGAACATCCAGGACGTGGACGCGCAGACCGATCAGTGGCGTCAGGACAAGGCGAACTGGCTGGGTGATTCGAAGCTGACCAACAACGTGCAGCTGCAGGCCGGCGTTTCGATCTTCTTGCCGTTCTCGTGGGAGTACCGGCTGCCGAAGTAGGAGCGAGCGACTCCAAGCAGGTGTCGAACGATGGCACAGGGAAGGACGAGGACATCGATGATGCGGCGATTGGTCGTCACGGGGTTGCTGGCGCTTGGCGGGTTGCTCGCTTATGAATCCACTGCGTTCGCGCAGGAGATCCAACTCACGGGACCGCTGGCCGGAGCCCCTGCCGTGCGCAATCTGCGCTGGCACCGAAAGGGACGCTTCGAGCTGGCGCCAACCTTTTCGGTCACGTTGCTGGACGAGTACGAGCGGTCGCTCCTTGTCGGCGCGAGGATCAACTACAACATCACGGACTGGCTCGCGGTCGGTCTGTGGGGTGCCTACGCGGTAACCAACATCAACCTTGGGCTGACCGACGAGATCGAGAAGGTCAACAAGGCGCGTTGGGCGCCCTATGGCTCTGACCGGAATAGCGCTTCGAAGACGGTCGTGGACCGCAACGCTTCGGTGCTGAGCGTAGGCCAGAACTTCCCGGACCAGACCGGCAAGCTGCAGTGGGTGCTCGCTGCTCCGCAGATCACCGCTGTCCCGTTCCGCGGCAAGCTTGCCATCTTCCAGAAGATCTTCGTCGACACCGACATCTACTTCTTCGGCGGACCCGCCTTCGTCGGCCTCAAGGAGAGGGCGAACTTCGACCCGTCCAAGCCGGAAGATGCGGCGAAGCTGGCGACGGCGCCCTGCGCCCCGCCGCTTCAGGGAGACTGCGTTGCGCAGCCCAAGTACGACATGGCCTCGCGCGTGGCGATCGCCCCGACGTTCGGCTTCGGAATGTCGTTCTACATGGGCAAGTGGATGGGCCTGGGGCTGGAATACCGTGCGCTTCCGTTCTCGTGGAACACCTCGGGGTTCGACTCGCGCGGCGGCCCTCCGGACGATCGTGGACCGGACTACAAGGTCGACGAGAAGGATCGCTCCTTCAAGTTCAACCAGATGATCACGATCAGCTTCAACATGTACCTGCCGGCCGTGCTCAAGAGCAGCCCCTGAGCCCCGCACCCCGCAAGCACTCCGCGCGACGGATCGTCGCGCGGCTCAGTGCGACTTCTTGACCACTCCACCTTCGAGACGATAGCCGGATGGCAGCGAGCGGCCGACGTCTGCGCGAAGCTCTTCGGGAACTGTCCATCCGCGCGTCATGAGCCCTTCGCCGATCCTGTTCTTCACGCGAACGGATTCTTCGGCGATCAGGGCGCGGCACAGCGCAGCGGTCGACGATTCGGACTCCTGGGAGAAGATGGATGTGACGGCGTTGAAGCGCACGGGCTCGTCGAAGTCCTCCAGGAACTGCTCGACGGTTTCCAGCACATCAGGACGTTTGCGTCCCTCGAGCGCCGCGATGAGCTGGACCTTGGGCTCGGCATTCTTGATGTACTCGGTGTCGAAGCGCTTGAGCACGACGAGCAGCTCGTCGATGTAGCGATCCTCGGGAAGGATCTCGTGGAGGATCTTCATGGGCCAGGTGAGGCTCTCGGCGCGGACGCAGAAGTCGCGGATGGGCTGGATGGCCTGCTCGCCCGCAGCGACGACACCGCGGAACGCGACCTCCTTCTCCTCCTGGTCGGTGATGGATGGCTCGACGTAGTAGGGGAAGCGCTTGAGCAGAGCCGCTGCGGATTCGGCGGTTCCCAGCCCAGCAGCCTGCTGGATCGCTTCCATGCGGTCGTAGTTCTGGGCGTGCTTGTCGGCGATCACGCGTGCGAGCCGCTGGGTGTTCTTGTCGACGGTTGGCCCTCCGTCTTGCCCGGCGCTCTTCTTGGACTTGAAGAAATCTAGCAGGCCCATCTGGATCCTCTCGTTGCGAGCTGCGAGCCGGTGATCCTGTGCGCCGGCCCGACTTGGGGCTGGGAGACTAGCATGGCCGCGCCGAGGTGCGATCGCGTTCTGCGCGGCCGACGAGCATGGATGGAGTGGGAAGGGGGAGGTTCAGGGGAGCTGAACGGCGATGAGCACGACTTCCTTGCCGCGCAGCTGGACCTGGTAGCGAACCGGGCGTCCGACCCTCTGGCTCATCTCGGATTCACGCTGACGGATGCGCTCGACGAAGCTGGACTCGGTGATGTGGTCCACCGGATCGCCGATCGTCTTCTTGGCTTGGATGTATTCGGAGAAGATCCGATGGTAGTAGGCGTCGGCGGGCTCTGCAGCGAGCGCCGATGCCACCCGCGCGTCGACCGGCTCGGTCGCATCCTTCGACTTCTCGTCCACCTCGAGCGCGCCCTGGAAGGCAGTTGCGGACGGCGCCTGCGAGGGGCGGCCCTCGTCGTCGGTGTCATCCTCGGGAACACCCATGAGCTGGTTGAGCAGCGTGTTGATGCGGAAGACCAGGCCTCCCATGACAGCGTGCTCGATCTCGAAACGAAGATCGGTCTTACCGTTCAGGATCTGGAGCAGGCCCTCCTCGAGCTCTTCGATGGGCTTGGAGATGTAGTTGCCGAGGAGCACGCCGCCAATGCTGACCAGAACGATGCCAAGCATCAGTGCGCCCAGGATGGGCCAGGCCAGCAGGCTGCCGGTGTCCGCCAGGGTGGCCGGAGCCGTCGCGATCAGCATGGCCTGCTTGCCGTCGCCGTATCCGCCGAGCGGCTGAGCAGCGAGGAACCAACCGGAGGGACCTCCCTCGATGAGCGTCGCGTGACCCTGTTTGAGCGCGGCGAGCGCGTTGGCGCCGACCGGCGGGCTGACCACAGCGGTGGCGATTTCTGCGCTGACGGTGCTGGACTTTGCGACGACTTCGAGGCCCTGGTCGACGGGAACGATCATGACGATGTCGCTGGCTGCGCCAGCGGCCTTGGTGACGCGCTCGTCATTGAGCGGCGTGCCGAAGATGATGCCGCCGATCACCTTGTCTGCAGCGTCGCGGATCGCGGCAAAGGAGACGAACCATTGCTGGGAGAGCTGGCGGCTGTACCAGATCTCGGAGCCGGTGCCGCCACGAAGGACGACCTCTTTGAGGCGCGGGTGGGTCTTGCCGAGATCCTCGCCGCGCATGAGGTTGCTGCCGTTGCGGCCGAGGCAGACGCCAGCGGGATCGACGAGCGCGACGATGGCGGGCAGCGTGCTGGCGAACATGGGGTTCTGCTCAGCAGCTGCCTTGATGCGGTTGGCCTGGTTGGTGGCGGCCTCGAATCGCGCGGCCTGCGTCCCAGCCAGGAACGGCTCGCGCAACGTCGGGTCGTCGGTCTGCGAGTCGAGCCACCGCTCGATCCGCAGAGCATCGAGCTGCAGCTGCGTGTCGGCCGCCGAGGCAGCCCGCATCGCGCTGGTCTGGATACGTCCGCGATTGGCGACGACATCGGTCAGCTGAGCACGAAGCAGCGCATACAGCAGAATGCCAACCAGAACGACGACGACACTGTTTACCGTGATGATCTTCCAGCGCATAGTCTTCTCCGCTTGCACGCGGCCCCCCGGGGCCGGTGTGCCGTCCGAGCCGCTCAGACATCCACTGAACGTGATTTCACGCCGGCCCACCGTAACACTGCCGGTCGTGCGGCTTCAAGAAGCGCATCACGGCTGGGGGCTGGACGGCAGGAAGTAGGGGCAAGAGGGCACAAAACGCAGAAGGCGCCTTTGCAGGCGCCTTGCTGGACCGGGGCAGGTTGGAGCGGGAGACGGGACTTGAACCCGCGACGTCCACCTTGGCAAGGTGGCACTCTACCACTGAGTTACTCCCGCAGGGGAGCGCACAGGTACACGCGGAAGCGGTGCGAGTCAAGAATTTTTGCTGCCCAGGAATCGTCCCTTCGACGGCGATAGGCAGCACCCGACTGCCCGCGTCGGTCATCAAAGGGATCGGATCTCTGCGCTGAGTCCTGGATCCGCGGGTGGACTCCGGCGCAAGCCAGCCGAAGACATTGGTGCGGGGTGGAATCGATGACGGTGATGACGATGAAGAGGGCTGAGAGGCAGGGGGCAACGGGCGACGATAGCGAAGCCGGATCGGGTGTTTTTCCTACGGCGCTGGCCGTGGAAGGCGGGTGGGGCATCGTCCGTGTGGAAAAGAGCGACGCTTGCGGTGCGCTTCCGCTCACCCACGGTGCGATCATCGGGAGCGCAGTCGGATGTTCCGTTACGATCGTGGATCAAAATATTCGCCCCAGGCACGCCCGGCTCACGGTGCGGAGTGATGGCGCGTATCTCGAAGCGCTCGACGAGCGCGCCGAGATCTGGGTCAACGGGGTCCCTGCGGAACGGATGGCGCTCGCGGACGGCGACGTGGTTCGCATGGGCGCCATGCTCGGCATCTTCGTGGAGCGAGACCTGGCCACGCACGCCGGCGCGATGGAACGCATCGGGGACATCGTGTTCGGGCCCCGGCAACGCGCCTGGGTCGAAGCGGCCCTGGCTGCTGTTCGAGCCAACGAGAGCTTCGTGATCGAAGGGGGGCCGGGGCTCGGCAAGTGCGCGCTCGCGATCGCGGCCACGCGCACGGGCGCGTGGGGAGCCCGCTACGCGCTGGTGGACGCGCGCGATGCGGATGCGAAGGCAGCGGTGTGCGACGCACTCGCAGCCAAGCCCGGCGCGCTGGTCGTGCTGCACCTCGATCAGCTCGATCGCGCCACGCAGATCGAAGCTGTCCGCATCCTCAAACGATCGCCGTCCACCACGCTGATCGCCACGCTCGGTCAGACGATGGAGCAAGCGCTGTCGGAAGGGGCGATCGTTCCGGCCGTCGTCTCGCTGATGTGCGGCCGAAGGGTCAAGGTCCCGCCGCTCGAGGCTCGGCGCGAGGACATTGCTGCGATCGTCCATGCGCTGTGCGAGCGCGAGTCGATCGATCCATCGATCCTCGCGGCGCCCGTCCTCGAGCAGATGCTTCGAGGGGGCTGGCGGGGTGGCGTGCGCGAGCTTCATGAGGTTCTGATCGGGTTGGCCGCGAGCCAGCTGACGGAACGTGAGCGTCAGGAGCTGGTGCGTGAGCGGGCAGCACGCCCGATGGTTCACGAGCCGTTGACGCTGCAGCAGGAGGACCCGGATCTTGCGCGTGCGAGGCTGCAGCGGGCTCTGGAAGCGGCGGGCGGCACGATCGCGGCCGCGGCGCGCGAGCTTCGCGTGTCGCGCCAGGCCCTGTACCGGGAGATCAAACGGCTGAGCGTCGCGATGCCGCGCAAGAAGATGCGTGAGCCTACCGCCGCAAGCGCGTGATCAGGGCATGCTGCCAGCATGCCGGCAGGGACGACTAGATCCTCTCGACCGAGTAGACGCCGGGCAGCTTCTGGAGCGCGCGCATCATCAGCTTGAGCTGATTGAGGTCGGTGCACAGGAACGAGAAGATGTTGACGGAGCGTCCTTCTTCGACGGCGCGGCTGTTGACGGCGCTGATGTTGACGCTCATCTGGCTGAAGGTCTCGCCCATCTGAGCCAGCAGACCAGGGCGGTTGGCGGTCACCACCTTGAGCTGCACGGTGCGATTGATCTTGGCGCGCGAGTCCCACGCGATCGCGACCCGTCGATCCGGATCGCTTTCGAACGACTTGGTGCAGTTGCGGCGGTGCACGGTAACGCCGCGCCCGCGGGTGATGAACCCCACGATCTCGTCGCCAGGCAGCGGGTTGCAGCACTTCGCGTAGCGCACGAGGATGTCGTCGATGTCGCTGATCTTGATGCTGACCGAATCGCGGCCGGTCACGCGACGGACCAGGTGCTCGATGCGGCCTTCCTTGAGCTCGGAGGCAGCTTCGGGGGTGCCCTCGGTGTTCTTGGGAGCGATCACGCCCGTGATCGAGGCGGGCGCGAGCTTGCCGTAGCCGACTGCGATGAACAGCTCGTCGGTGGTCAGGAGCTTGAAGTGCTCGATGACGCGGCGAAGCTCGTCGGACTTGAGGAACCGCTGCATGGAGATGCCGTGGTTGTGCAGCTCCTTTTCGAGCAGCTCACGGCCGAGCTTCAGGGAGCGCTCGCGCTCTTCGGCGCGCAGGAAGGCGCGGATCTTGTTCTTGGCGCGGCTGGTAGCGCAGAACTCCAGCCAATCCTTCTTGGGACGCTGCTGGGGGCTGGTGATGACCTCGAGGACGTCGCCGTTGTGCAGCTTGTAGCGAAGCGGCGTGATGCTGCCGTTGGCGCGAGCGCCGGAGCAGTGGTGCCCGATCTCGGTGTGGATCGAGTAGGCGAAGTCGATGGGGGTGGAGCCGCGCGGGAAGACGCGCACATCGCCCTTGGGCGTGAAGACGTAGACCTCGTCCTGGAAGAGGTCGACCTTGATGGAGTCGATGAACTCGGCCGGGTCCTTGAGCTCCTTCTGGTACTCCATGAGCTCGCGCAGCCAGGTGAAGCGCTGGACGAGCTTGGGGTCGACCCCACCGGAGAGTCGTTCCTTGTAGCGCCAATGGGCGGCGATGCCCTGCTCTGCGACGCGGTGCATGTCGCGGGTGCGGATCTGGATCTCCACGCGCTCGCGGTCCGGGCCGATGACCGTGGTGTGCAACGACTGGTACATGTTGGGCTTGGGCAGCGCGATGTAGTCCTTGATGCGCCCGGGCACCGGCGTGTAGCGCGCGTGGATGGCGCCCATCACGCCGTAGCAGTCGGCCACGGATTCCACGATGATGCGGAAGGCCATCTGGTCGTGGACCTGCTCGTACTCCACACGCTGCTGAACCATCTTGCGGTGGATCGAGTACAGGTGCTTGGGTCGCCCCGCGACGTCGCCCGAGAACCCGTGCTCGGCGATCTGCTTGCGAAGCTGCTCGGACATGTCGTCGGTGTACTTGCGGCGCTCCTTCTCCGTGCGCGCGACCAGCTGCTCGAGCCGCTTGAAAGCGTCCGGCTCCAGATGCTTGAAAGCCAGATCCTCCAGCTCGCTCTTGAATCGCTGGATGCCGAGGCGGTTCGCCAGCGGCGCGTAGATCTCCATCGTTTCGCGCGAGATCCGCTCCTGCGCCTCCGGGCTCATGTATTCGAGCGTGCGCATGTTGTCGACGCGGTCGCAGAGCTTGACGAGCAGCACGCGGATGTCGCGCGCCATGGCGACGAGCATCTTGCGGAAGTTCTCGGCCTCGCGGTCCTGGCGCGACGTGAAGTTGATCTTGGAGAGCTTGGTGACGCCGTCGACGAGGAAGGCGACTTCGGCGCCGAACTGGCGCTCGACGTCGGTGAGCGTTTGCGGGGTGTCTTCGACGACATCGTGGAGCAGCCCGGCGCAGACGCTGGCGGCATCGAGGCGGAGCTCTGTGATGACCTCGGCTACGGCAGCGGGGTGGGCGAAGTACGGCGCCCCGCTTTTGCGCACCTGTCCTTCGTGCGCTTGTCCAGCGTAGGCGTAAGCCCTCGCGAGCAAATCGGTGTCCGCGTTCGGCTGGTAGGCCTTGACGCGGCTGACGAGCTCTTCAACTGGGAGGATTCGGCCCGCTGAACCTGCTGTAGAAGCCAAGTCCATGCAGTCAACCCCAATAACCTAACATTGACGACAGGTCACGGCAAACCATGGCAACCGATGGAACGTGCACAGCGATCTATGTCCACTTCCCGTACTGTGTGCGCAAGTGCTCCTACTGCGATTTCTCATCGCGCCCGGTTAGACGTGACCAGGTCCCACATGATGCTTACGCAACCGCGGTGCTGCGCGAGTGGTCGCTCCGATCGCTTCTGATGAAGCAACCCATCAGGTCGATCAGCCTTTACTTTGGGGGAGGTACGCCATCGCTCTGGTCGGCGGCGTCGATCGGACGGGTGATCGAGGAAATCAGCAGGAGTGGATCTGTCCCGGGTGACGCGATCGAGATCACGGTCGAGTGCAACCCGTGCTCGATCGACGAGGCAGGCATCCAGATGCTCCGCGATGTCGGTGTGACACGGCTGAGTGTGGGAGTGCAGAGCCTGTCCGCGCCGAGGCTCGAGATGCTCGGGCGCGCTCACGACGCTACGCGAGCGCTGGCAACTTTGTCGGCGGCACGCAGGGCTGGCTTCGCTCATGTCAGCGCGGATCTCATCTATGGCCTGCCGGGCGAGTCTCCGGCCGAAGCTGCCAGCGAAGCGCGAGCGATTGCGCAGTCGGGACCGGATCATGTCTCGGCGTACATGTTGAGCGTGGTGCCATCGACCGCGCTTGGCCGAGCGATGCGACAGGGCGCTGTGAGCCCGGTCGACGAAGCGCAAGCGGCCGACTCGTTCATCGCGGTGTCCGACGCGCTGGTCGGGCTCGGCTACGAGCACTACGAGGTGTCCAACTTCGCGCGCACCGGCTGCGAGTCGAAGCACAACGGGTGGGTCTGGCGTGGCGGGAGCTACGTCGGCCTTGGGGCAGGAGCCGTGGGCAGCATGCAGCTGGCGGACGGGCGCGTGATTCGCGCGAGCAACTCTGCGGACGCGCAGGGCTACCTGGAAGCGATGGAGGCATGCTCAGCCGAGCGACTTCTTGAAGCAGGTGGGGTGGTGCAATCGTTGGAGGTGCTGGACGCGGAGACACGGATGTCCGAGCGGATCATGCTGGGCCTGCGTCTGGCGGAGGGCGTGGATCTGGACGCGGTATCGGCGGAGCTGGGGGTAGAGGGATGGACGCGGGCCCGCCAGCGAGCAGCGCGTGAGCTCGAGGTCAAGGGGCGACTGGTGCGCGAGGCGGGGCGAGCCCGGATTCCGAGGCATGCGTGGCTCTGGGAGAACGACACGGCGGCACGGATGCTATGAGGGGGTGTCCGGGTGAACCACAGACAAAAACGTACGAGAAAGTTCATGGCTGGCGCGCAAGCTGCCCGCGTCGAGGCAGGGGGGCCCACACGACGAAGATGAGCCCCACAACGGCGAAAGGGGTGCTAAGCTCCGCGTCCCGTCGATGCCCGGCCAGGCGAGGCGAGCCTGCCGCGGTGCCAAGGAGACGAGCCAAATGATTGACGACATCCTCAAGGAACTTCGAGACTCGATCGGCAAGACGCACGAGTCGTTGAAGCGGGATTTGAGCAAGCTGCGCACGGGGCGCGCACACGCCGGCATGCTGGACGGCATCCGGGTGGACTACTACGGCACGCCGACGCCCTTGAATCAGCTCGCTTCCGTAAGCGTTCCCGAGCCGAGGATGATTGCGGTGCGTCCCTGGGACAAGGGAGCGGTCAAGCAGGTGGACAAGGCGCTGCGGGAGAGCGATCTGGGGATCAACCCGAGGGTGGACGGGGACCTGATTCGCATTCCAATTCCACAGCTTACGGAAGAGCGACGCAAGGAGCTGGTCAAGATCACTCGCAAGATGAGCGAGGAATGCAAGGTTGGGGTTCGAAAGCACCGTCATGACGCGCTAGATATGCTTGCCACCGTGCAGAGCGACGGGGCTGCCAGCGAGGACGAGTGCGATCGGGCACGCAAGAAGGTGGAAGAGACGGTTGCCGAGGCGGTCAAGAAGGTCGACGAGATCCAGCAGCACAAGGAAAAGGATATCTTCGAGATCTAAGGCAACGAACCACGCGAAGGATGTCGGGCGTGCTTGACACCATCGCGGCGACCGTGGAAACCTACGCGGATTCCGCAGAGATCGACAGGTAACAGGCCCATGGCCGTACGAGAACCGACTGTACGCAGGCGAGTGATCGCGGCCGGCACGACCGATGTCGGGCTGCAGCGCGAGCACAACGAGGACAGCTACCTTCTGCTCGTCGAGCACGATCTGTTCATCGTGGCGGACGGGATGGGAGGGCACCGCGCTGGCGACGTGGCGAGCCGTCTCGCCACGGACACCATTGCGGACTTCTTCCGGTCGACGGCGAACGAGGACGTGACCTGGCCGTATCACTTCGACACGAGCCTCACCGAGGAAGAGAACCGCCTGCTGACCGGGATCCGGATCGCCAACCGGCAGATCTTCGAGCGCAGCGTTCGATCACGCGAGTACCAGGGCATGGGTACCACGATGGTCAGCGTGCTGTTCTCCACCGAGCGCGACAGCGTCTTCATCGGCCACGTCGGTGACAGCCGCTGCTATCGGGTGCGCGAAGGCGAGATTCGTCTGATGACGAGGGATCATTCCCTGGTCAACGACTACCTGCTCGCGATGCCCGAGCTCACGGAAGAGCAGCGCAACGAGCTCCCCAAGAACGTGATCACGCGTGCGCTAGGGATGCAGGACCACGTCGTTGTGGATCTGCAGACCGATCATCCGAAGCCAGGAGATCTGTACCTGCTATGCTCGGACGGCCTGTCGGGGATGATGTCGGACGACGACATCCTGGACGTGCTGGGCACGGACGAGATGCCAGCGGATCTCTGCAGGAAGCTGATCGAGAAAGCGAACCAGAACGGCGGCGAGGACAACATCACCGCGGTGCTGCTTCGGATCGTGGTGGACAGCGCGACAACGGAAGGCGGCTCGGGACGAGAAGGAAGCCCGGATACGACGCCGCCAGCGGGGCCGACGGCTCCCCCTGCAGCGCCGTCGGCGTAGCCAGCCCTATTCCGAGTCGCAGTTCTCGGCCACTACGTAGCCGCTGACGTGGCACGGCGGGTTGGCGATCGTGTTTCCGCTGACCATGGTCTGGCAATCATAGGAGGCCTTGATACGCCCGGGCGCTCCTTCGATGAAGGCCACGGTGCAGGTCTGATCCGTGTCCGGAGCATAGGTTCCGCCAGTGGTATTGGGGCCACCCACGCGGATGGTCTTGGTGGTTGCGGTCTTGGTCGGATCGTTGGGCATGGTCGCCTCGAACGACAGCGTCGTGCTCCCGCGTGAAATCGAGATATTGGCGTAGTAGTTGTCGCCCTGCGCAACGACTCGGCAAGCGACGTGGATTCCTTCGGTGCCGTCGGCGTAGGTCGCCCAGTCGCCGGGATCTGCCTTTCCGATACCGATCTTCGGGCCAGGGTCAACGGCGGCGGCGCAGGAAGCGCCCCCGAAGGTGGCAGTGAAAGCGGCCTGAGGGGGCGGGGTGACGGGATCACTGCAGCTGGCGGTGGAGGCAGCGAGCAAGCCAAGCGAGCACCAGCAGCTGGTGCAGCGAGCGAGCCAATGGACCGAGCTCATCGTGTCATCCTTTCTTGGCGGGGCGACCCACCTGGATCATAGGCTACCCTACGAAACGCCAACGGATCAAATGAGCGCCTGAAAGTGCGACGAGCCAGGTCAGCCAGGCGCAGGGACCCTGGTCCGCGTGGGGTGACCGACGGGGTTTGAACCCGCGACAACTGGAGCCACAATCCAGTGCTCTACCAACTGAGCTACGGCCACCGTGTGCCCTGGTGGGCAACGCACGGCAGGATACTCACGGCGAGCGGAAAGGCAACCCGGGATGCACGGAGCCGGGCGTCGAGCCAGAAATCCGGTCGGCCGCAGGGCGCCGCTGGCGAGGGGGCGGGAGCAGGACCTGGCCCACAGGCGGCGAATTGTGCCGGGTTGGCAGCGGCCCGGGGTTGAAGTCCGGAGCGGTTCGCTGCAGATATCGCGGTCGCCGGGCGCGGCGGCAGCAGCGCGAGCCGGGCGTTTGGCAACAGGCCGGACAGGAGAGCGGATGAACATCTTCGAGGAACTCACATGGCGGGGGCTGGTCCACCAGGTCACGAGCCCGGATGTGGCGGAGCGCATGGGGAAACCCGTGCTCACCTGCTACATCGGGTTTGATCCGACCGCGGATTCCCTGCACGTGGGCAGCCTGCTGCAGATCCTGCTGCTGATGCGCATGCAGCGTGCGGGGCATCGTCCGATTGCGCTCGCTGGCGGCGGCACCGGCATGATCGGAGACCCGAGCGGCAAGAGCGAGGAGCGCAACCTTCTTGGCGTCGACCAGCTCGAGCACAACCTCGCATCGATCCGAGTTCAGCTCGAGCGGTTCCTCGACTTCTCGCCCGGGCCCACGCAGGCGCAGCTGGTCAACAACCACGATTGGCTGGGATCGCTGCGCCTTCTGGAGTTTCTCAGGACGACGGGGAAGCGATTTTCGGTCAACGCGATGCTGGAGAAGGACTCGGTTCGCACGCGTCTGGAGCAGCGCGAGCAGGGAATCTCGTTCACCGAGTTCACGTACATGCTGCTGCAGGCCTACGATTTCCTGCACCTGTTCGAGACCCACGGCTGTGAGCTGCAGCTGGGGGGCTCGGATCAGTGGGGCAACATCACGGCAGGCGTCGACTTGATCCGTCGCGTGTGCAACCAGCGCGCGTTCGGGTTGACCTCGCCGCTGCTGACGACATCGGACGGCAAGAAGCTGGGCAAGACGGAGAAGGGGACGGTGTGGCTGGATGCGCGGCGAACCAGCCCGTACATGCTCTACCAGTACTGGATGCGGATGGAGGATCGCGACGCGCCGCGCCTGGTGCGCATGCTCACGCTGCTGCCGAAGGAGGAGATCGAGACGATCGAGCGGGCATCGGCCGAGCGCCCGGAATCCCAGCAGGCACAGAAGTCGCTCGCGTGGGAGGTCACGTCGCTCGTGCACGGGGCGCAGGCGGCGGCCGAGGCGCGCAAGGCATCGGAAGCGCTCTTCGGACGGGAGATCGCGGAGCTGGATGAGCGCACGTTGCTCGAGGTCATGGCAGAGGCTCCGTCGAGCGAGGTCCCTTCCGACGCGCTGGCCGGTGCGGGCAAGCCGCTGGTGGAGCTTCTGGCCGACACAGGGCTGAGCGGATCGCGGTCTGCGGCGAAGAACGACATCAAGGGCGGAGGCATCTACGTCAACAACCAGCGCAGCGGGGAGCTGACGCGGGCGATCACGCAGCAGGACACGCTGCACGGGCGCTACGTGGTGTTGCGCAAGGGCAAGAAGAACTTCCACCTGATCAAGCTGGTGGGCGCGTAGGGGCGGGGCGTGCTCAGGAGTTGGAGCGGGACTTGGCGAACAGGTCGCCAAAGGTGCCGAACTTCGACTCTCGGGCAACCTGCTGGCGGTACTCGTTGAAGGCGGCCTTCTCCGAGTCTTCTTTCACGGCCTTGATCGACAGCTTGCATTCGCCGCGCTTGGTGTCGACGTCGATCGCCTTGGCCTCGAGGATCGTTCCGGCAGGGAACTCGCGGCGCAGATCGGTTCCGCGCGCAGTGCCCGTCTGGCCTGCGGGGATGAATCCGCGTGCGAAGCCGCCTGTGACGCCGAGGATGCGCACGAGCAGTCCTCCGGGCTCTGCGGACACGACGGCGACGCGCAGGACGCGATGCGGAGCGACGCGTTGCGCGGGCTCGGTCTCGTCCTTGGGAGGAGCTGGATGCAATCCGATCTTGCGTTGCGAGGAGTCGAGGTGGACGACCACGACTTCGAGCTCATCGCCGACCGCGACAGCTTCTTCCGGGCCGGCGATGCGCCGCAAGGAGAGGTCGCCCGTGCGGATGAGGCCGTCGATTCCTGGCGCGAGCTCCACGAAAGCGCCGAAGGGCTGCAGCCGTGCGACGCGACCGACGTGGCGGGTGCCGACAGCGAACTGCGCGGCCACTGCGTCCCAGGGATCTCCTGACGCTGCTTTGCGACTCAGCCAGAGCTTGCCTCGCTCGTCGATGCGAAGGACCTTGACGTCGATCTCCTCGCCCGGATGGAAGAGGGCGGACAGCTTGGCGGATCGATCGTGGGTGGCCTCGGTGATATGGACGAGGCCTTCGATGTTTTCGGCCTCGGGGATGGCGACGAACACGCCCCATTCGACCACGGAGCGGACGATCGCCTTGACGATCTTGCCGGGCTCGAGCAGGGACAGCGCGCGCTTGCGCGACTGCGCATTCTCCTCCTCGAGCAGCTCGCGGCGGCTGAGCACGACCTCGCGGCCGTTCTTGGCGTACTTCATCACCTTGAAGGGCAAGCGTTTGCCGAGCAGGTGATGCAGATCAGCGCCGAGCTTGAGCTCGACGTGGGAGCCTGGGGCAAAGGAGCGCACGCCCTGGACGTCGACTTCGACGCCGCCCTTGATCACGCCGGTGATCAATCCCTGGACGAGCTCACCCGAGGTGGAGGCTGCCTCGATGCGCGTCTTGGCCTCCTCGGAGCGGGTGGGGTTGTTGGTGAGCACCACCATCCCGCCGCGCGATCCGTCGCCGTGCACCACGCCTACGAAGTGGTCTCCCAGCTGCGGGATGGCATCGGCGGACACCTCGTCGCGATCGATGATCGCGCGCGCCTTGCCGGACAGGTCGACGAAGATGGCGGTGTCGGTGACTTCGACGACTTTGCCGAAGACTTCTTCGCCGACGCGGAAGGCGGGGCGTTCGCGCGAGGGGGGCGCAGCGTGACCTCTCTGCTTCTTGCCGGCACGCGGAGGCGTGGAGCCAGGGGCTGCGTTGGGATCCTGCATGGAAGCCTGGCCGGCCTCCTTCTTCTTTCCACGGTGGCGATGGCGCTTGGCCGCAGCAGCGTCGGTCGCTTCCGCAGCGGTCGACGACGTGCGCTCATGGTGTGCAGGGCCGTCGACCCTGTTGCCGATATCATCGCCGGGCTCGACCTCTTCCTCGTTCCACGCGGTTTCGGCCAAGGAAGGCACGACCGGTTTTGGAGGCAGGTCCTGCTGGGGCTGGGCGCTCGCTGCGTCGTCGGCCGGGGAAGCCTGCGCTTGCGGTGCGTCGTTGCTCGTTTCGGCGAGTGTGGCCGCGTCGTTGGGATCGGCTGGCCTGGTTTCGTTGGTGTTGGTGTCGGTGCTCATCGCACGCCTCGGTGGAAAAAAGGTTCCGAAGGATAGCGCAAAGCTGCGGCGCGGTGTGAGGCATGTCGCGGTCCGGAATCCGGCGACAGTCCATGTTGGGCCCGGCATTCGAGCCGCGCCAGCCTTTTCAGGCACAAACCCTGTTGCGCCCAGCGGACTTGGCCTGGTAAAGGCGGCCGTCCGCGCGCGCGAACAGGGCTTCGGCGCTCTCCTGCGGGTCGGCGCCGAGCGAGGCCGCGCCCACGCTGACCGTCAGCGGAATGCTGATGTTGTCGAAGACGAAGTTGGAGCGTTCGACGATGCTGCGGATCTTTTCGCCGACGGCGCAGGCCTCGGTGGTGGGGATCTCGGGCAGCAGCACGGCGAACTCCTCGCCGCCGACGCGGGCGAAGATGTCCTCGCGGCGCAGGTGGCCGCGCACGAAGGTTGCCAGCTGCCGCAGCACTGCGTCGCCAGCGATGTGGCCGTAGGTATCGTTCACCGACTTGAACAGGTCGATGTCGAACACGAGCAGGGAAAGCTGCCGGGTGTACCTCTTGCTCCGCGACACTTCGCGCTCGAGCGTCTCGTGGAAGAACCTCTTGTTGTAGATCCCCGTGAGACCATCAAAGGTCATCAATCGATAGATCTCCTCGTGATACGAGGTCTCCACGCTGCCGCTCTCGAGGAACTTGAGGATGCAGCGGCCGATCTTCACCTGGTCACCGTCGCGCACCACACGATCGGTGACCAGCTCGTCATTGACGTAGGTGCCGTTGGTGGAGCCGAGATCGATGACGTGCCAGTGAAGATTCGTCCAGACGATGCGCGCGTGGCGCCTGCTCACCGACTCCTGATCGATGGGGAAGTCGCACGTGGCCTGGCGGCCGATCTCCAGGGAGCCACCGCGCTGCAAGGCGATGCGACGACCGAGGTCCGGGCCGTAGATGACGACGAGACAGGCCTCGTTGCCTTCGTCGGAGCGCGGAATCGCAGCCGCGTTCAGCGACGTGACGACCGTACGTTCATCATCTTGAGCGCGACGCGACACTCTTGACGATAGCACGCCCGGCTTGGAGGCGAGAAGCGAAGAGGATAGGTTGTTCGGGCATGCCGTTCAGTTCGCAGAAAGGCGATCTATGCGATCCCTGCTGACCTGGGGAGCCTGGCTCGTTGCCGCTGCTGCGGCGATCGGGTGCGCTGGCAACGCGCCAGCAGCCAATGCCACAGCGAGAAAGGGGCATTCGGCCCCCAAGGTCGGAGCGATCGAGCAGCTGGAGCAATTCGCCCAGGCTCCGTCCTCCGTCAATCCGTCGACCGCGCCCGTGATGGCGCCTGCCTACGTGCAGGGTGAAGATGGGGACTGGCGCGTGTGCGGCGCGCAGGCATACCGATACGAGCCTGCGGCCGGAGGGCCTGTCGCGGTCACGGTCCGCGACCCTTCCGAAGTGACGCAGGTGATCGCGCCATCGGACCTGCAGGGCGTGAAGGCCCGTCCGGAGCGCGTGCGCGTGCACTACGTGATCTCCGGACGCATGGTCCTCGACGCAGAGCCGTCCCGGGCTGCAGCGCCTGAAGGATGTGGCGCATGGCGCAACCATGTGCGCGCCGTGGTCGTGGGCGCCTACACGATCGAGGTCGAGCAAGGGGCGGATCTCAACGAACCACGGGCAAGCGCGCAGCCCATGGAGCGGGCCGCCCGGGTCATCGTCGCCGGTCAACCTCGGAAATGCCTTGAAACGAAGAGCCCCCAGCCAACCGAAGGTTGCAGGGTCCCGCTGGTGCTGGCGCTCGGACATCCTGATGGGGGATCGCGCAAAGTGCTGGCGAACATCGTTGCGTTCGACGCGCGGGCAGGGCGCGGGTGGGGGCAGGAGCTTGGAGCCGGAGTGGACGGGTGCGATCGGAGCTTTGTGGCGACCGGGGCGCTGGAGCAGGACCTGGAGCGACTGGTTTCGATGTGCAAGCAGGGGGCAGGCATGGTGGCTGTGACGCGGGTCCTGCGAGGAGAGCAGGGCGAAGAGGAGCAGGCGGATCATCACAGAGTGCGGCTCAACGCGGGCGAATGCTACCGCGCGTTCGGCGTGGGCGGCGCAGGCGTGGTCGAGCTGCAGATGGGGTGGGTGGCACCAGGCGGCAGGCTGATCGCTCGAGATCTTCTGCCTCGTCGCTGGTCCGTGCTGCCGTCGACCGGGCCTGTGTGCCCGGACGCGGACGGGGATTGGGAGCTGGTGATAGCAGTGGAGCGTGGGCAGGGGCCCTATGCGGCGCAGATCTGGAGGCTGGGTCAGGCAGGTCAACGGAGTTGACAAGGGGCTGAATACGGCTCAACCTTAGTTCGTGCGTCAATCAAGTGATCTGCCATCTGAGTTGGCTGGGGGCTGGCGCTACAAGATCCGAAGCCTCGTGGGCAAGGGTGCAACCGCCCAAGTATGGAGAGCAACGGATCAGACCACGGGCGAAGAGGTTGCGCTGAAGGTGGCGCTGGCGGGGAGCGGTGCGACGCAGATGGCGGACGAGGCCGATGCGCTGCTTGGGGCGAGCCTGCCCGACATCCCCCGGCTGTTGGGTCTTGGGCGCGTGCCAGACGGGGTGGAGGGCGTGACGCGTGGGAGCCCCTACATTGCGCTGCAGTGGCTGGAAGGCGAGCCTCTCGATCCGCGCGCGCTGGGCAGCGCGCAGCACCGCCGCAACACGGCATTGGCCGTTGCGCGCGACATCGGCGCTGCGCTCTGGCAGCTGCACGAAGCAGGGGTAGCGCACGGCGACGTGAAGCCTGCGAACATCCTCGTGGACGCAAGCGGGGGCACGCTGCGAGCGAAGCTGGTCGATCTCGGATTTGCCACGTCGATCGATCGCGGGCAGCTTCGGGGGGCCACGCCCCGCTACCTGAGCCCGGAGGCTTCGCATGGGCATCCGAGCCCACGCGGTCGTGACCTGTGGGCGCTCGGAGTGGTCCTTGCAGAGATCATTTCCGAGCAGGTAGCGCGCGCGCCCGATGCTGCGGATGCCATGCGCCAAGCGGGCCTCGCCGCGCCCTTCGATGCCTGGTGCCTTGCGCTGACCGCCCCGGACCCGGGTGGTCGTCCGTCGGCGTCATGGCTCTCCAGCGTTGCGTGCGAATGGACCGGCGCATTGGGACAACGCCCGGACGAGGCTTGGCGGGTGCGCGCCAGCTATCTGCGGGTGCGACGCGACGAGCTACGTCGGGTGGCAACAGTGCCGACGGTCGAGGTGCAGGAGGCGGTCGCGCCGTGGTTCCACGCGGTGGTGAAGATCTCTCAATCGATCGCGTCGCTTCGGGGCGCTTCGGACGAGGGAGATGGGCGCGAGGTCGTAGAGCCGCTCGATGCGGTGGGCCGCGCGCGGTGGTTGGTCGCGCTCGTGGGGAGCGCGGCAGCTTCCTGGCGGATGGGTGGACGAATCCTGGAGGTGCCGGAGTCGGAGCTCGCCCGCGTCATGGAGCAGCTCGCCTCGGCGATCGCTCCTCGAGCGTGGACGCTGCGGGATCTTGTTCGTGCGCTGGAAGGGGAGACGGGCAACGTCCCGGCGCGACGTCGGATGGCTGCGGCTGACGATGTGGACCTGGCTCTGGAGCTGGGACGCAGGCCTGTGCCGCCGCTGGCGCTCGAGGAAGCGGAGCGCCGATTGCAGCGCCAGGAGATCAGCGATCGGCTCGGGCTGTTGCTGGCGGACACGCTGCGAGCGAGCGGCGAGATGGGGCGGGCGCTGTCGAGCCTCGGCAAGCGCACGGATGCTGGCGCGTGCGCGCTTCGCGCAGAGGTGTTTCGCCGCATGGGCGATCGCGCAAGTGCAAGCGTCCAGGCGAGGGCTGTGCGCGGCGACGATCCGGAGTCGTCGGAGCGCGCGCGCTGCGTGCTGGCGCGAATCGAGCTCGACGAAGGGCGACCGGCGGAGGCGCTGGCGCTGGTTGACGATCCCAGGAGCGCGTTCGCGTGCGAGGTGTCTTCGCTGGCGCATCTGGCGCGCGGCGATCGGGACCGGGCGCTGCGCGACGTCGAGCTCGGGATGTCGCTGGCATGCGACGAGGAGGCGCGCGCGAGGCTCGAGTGCGTGCGCGGCTACAACGCGCACGAGGCTGGTGATGCGGAGGCAGCGCACGAAGCCTACTCGCGAGCGGTCGATCACGCTGTGCGTGCGGGCGCCATCGTGGAGGAGGCCACCTATCTGACGGGGAGAGCGGCGGCAGCGGTCCTGGCCGGGATGATCGGCGATGCGGCCAGCGCGTCGATGCGCGCGGCGCTGCTGTGGGAGCACCTCGGGCGTCGGGCGCAATGGGCCTACGCCTTGCTGGCGCGCACGGGCGCGTTGTGTCTCGCGGGCGCATGGCTCGAGGCGCGTCGCACGGCCGCAGAGGCGCGGGATCGGGCGATCGAGGCAGGAGACAAGCGAGCGGAGCTGTACGGGTGGATGGCGTTGTGCGACGCATCGGAGGCGCGCTCGTCGAAGGCGAGCGAAGCGGCGCAGGCGGCGTGGGCGCTGGCGAGCTCGCTGACGGACGACGAGGACAAGGTTCGGGCGGGGGCTCGGTTGCTGGCGAGCGGAGGGCTGGGCGACGACATGATTCGTCAGCTCGATCTGGCGGCGTCGGGCGTGGGCACCACCGGACAATGCGAGTGGTGGGGAGCGCGCGCAGGTGCATTCCGCATGGGCAGCGCAGTGGGGCGCGCGCCGGAGCTCATCGGGCACCTGGCGCGTCTTGCACGCCAGCGTGCGCCCATGGTCAGCAAGGGCCCTGCGATGCACGAGGCGCGGCTGCTTGCCGAGCAGAGCGGCGACGGGGATGCGGCGCGCGTGTTTGCGCTGGAGCAAGCGCGCCTGGCGTCCAAGCTGCTCGCGGGCGCCCCTGCGGAGCTGAGAGACAGCGCCGCTCTGGTGCCATGGGTTCGAGGTGGACAGTCGCGGATCGAGCCGACGGTGTCGTCCGATCAGGTGCGCAACCTCGAGTCCCTGGTGCGCTCGCTGGCGAGGCGAGACAGCCTGCGCAGCCTGCTCGAGCAGGTGCTCGACGCGCTGGTGCTGTGGACCGGTGTGGAGCGCGGGCTCCTGCTGCTGCGGGCGCCGGACGATCATCTGGCGGTGCGGGCGGCGCGGAACCTGGAGCGGAACGACCTGCGTCCAGACCAGGTGAAGCTCTCCCAGTCGTTGGCGCTCCGGGCGCTGTCCACGCGCGAGCCGGTGGTGGCCGTGGATGCCGCTGGCGAGATCTCGGAGGTTCACGCGAGCGTGCACGCGCTCGGCCTGCGCAGCGTGCTGGCGGTGCCCCTGCTGGCGCGAGGCGAAGCGCTGGGAGTGGCCTACCTCGACGATCGGATCCGGGCAGGAGCCTTCGGTCCGCAGGAGCTGGCCTGGGTCAAGCTGATCGCTCTTGTGGCTGCGGTGGCCATTGCCGACGCTCGCGATCAGCTTCTGCTCAGGAGGGCGGCACGGCAAGCCGAGCGAGCCCAGCGCAAGCTGGCGCAGACGCTCGCACAGCGAGAGGCGGAGCTCGGCCTTGCTTCTGCGGAGCTTGCGCGTGCCAAGGAGGGGCGCGAGACGCGCTACCGCTACGACGCGCTGGTGGGACGCAGCGAGCCGATGCGCGCCATGCTGCAGCTCATCGATCGGGTCACGCCGACTGCGGTCCCGGTGATGATCGTGGGGGCGTCGGGATCCGGCAAGGAGCTGGTTGCCAGGGCGCTGCATCACAATGGCCCCCGAGGCTCCGGGCCGTTCGTGAGCGAGAACTGCAGCGCCATTCCGGAGACCCTGCTCGAATCGACGTTGTTCGGCCACGTGCGCGGAGCCTTCACCAGCGCAGATCGCAACCGCGTCGGGCTGTTCGAGGCAGCGCACGGCGGTACGCTGTTCCTCGACGAGATTGGCGAGATGTCGCTCTCGATGCAGAGCAAGCTCCTGAGGACGCTGCAGGATGGGGAGGTGCATCCGCTGGGCAGCTCGCGGTCGAGAAAGGTCGATGTGCGGATCATCACTGCGACGCACCGGGACTTGTCGGCGCTGGTCCAGGAAGGCAGGTTCCGCGAAGACCTGCTGTACCGGCTGAACGTGATCTCGATCCCGGTGCCTGCGTTGCGGGAACGCAGGGACGACATCGAGCTGCTGGTCCGACACTTCATCGGCCGCCACGGGGCGGGCCGAAAGGTCAAGGTCGCCAACGACGCGCTCGCGCGGCTCGTCAACTTCGAATGGCCGGGCAACGTGCGGCAGCTCGAGAACGAGGTCCGCAGGGCGCTGGTGCTGTGCGACGACGCGATCCGGGTCGAGCACCTCTCTCCGGAGCTATCGGCGCGTGCCTCGAAAGGGACGCGCAATGCCGGGCTGGATCTGCGCGGTCGCGTGGATGAGCTCGAGAAGCAGCTG
Organism: Deltaproteobacteria bacterium; assembly: GCA_016218915.1. Classification (GTDB taxonomy): domain Bacteria; phylum Myxococcota_A; class Polyangia; order Polyangiales; family Polyangiaceae; genus JACRCQ01. The sequence continues at coordinate 60,611 of JACRCQ010000046.1, read as the reverse complement.
GTGATCGAGGCGCTCGGGCGCACGCGCGGCAACCAGACCCAGGCGGCGCGTCTGCTCGGTCTGTCGAGGTTCGGACTGCAGAAGATGGTCCGAAGGCTCGGGATCGACGCGAACTGAGTCGGTCGATCCATGGGAGATCAGCTTCGGCGGTGCGGTGGGACGGGCATGCCGAGGAGCCACTGAATGGTGTACAAGGCTTCCTCGACCAGGCCGGTCGATCGCTCGACGTTCTGCTGCTCCCGGCGCATTTCGCTCATCAACGAAACGTCCAGCGCAGCTCGAGCCGCGTCGACGCCCCGGACGACAGGCGCAGGCTCTTTGCGCGCAGCAGGCATGCGACCCGCGCTTGCGAATGCGAGTGCCTGCTCGAGCTCTCCTGCGTCGAACCACGTCCCGTGCGTGCACACGTCGACCAGCACGCCGGATGCGCCCCCGAACACCCTGCGATCCATGACTTCCGAGCACGTGGGGCAGCGCACGTAGCGGACCGGCGCATGGCCGAGGGACGACGGAGCCTGGAACGGACCTGGCTCGGGGTGCTGCTGCGTGCGCGCAACTTCGTCGATCATCGATTGGAGCACGTCAGCATCCACGAACACGCCGTGGCCGCGATCGCACCAGGCGACCGGATATCCGTTGAGAATCTGGTGCGCCATGGGGCGGTTGCACGAAGGGCAGGGCGACCCTGCATCCGCGTCAGGCTTGGGGCGCGGCGACGGAGGCGCGGGGGCAGCGGGGCGGGCCGCTGGACGCCGGTACGGGCTTGCGCTGAGCGGGCTATCGGTCAGGTCTCTGGGCACGGGGACATCGCGTCCGCAGGTGCACTTGACGCTGCCGCCGGGAAAGACGCCGCTGGGATCAAGCTCTCGGCCGCAATCCGCGCACTTCATCGACTTGCAGCCGTTTCGCTCCTGCCGCCGATCACGAAGGTTCCAACCACAGCGATGCGCCAGGGAAGCGCATTGTTGTCGCTGCTGGGGCCGTGACACGTCTTGTCGCCGTTGGTCGTCTCGCAGACCTTGCTCGTGTACTGCAGGTAGGCGAGCGCCTGCGGTCCCAGTCGGAAGTAGCGGCTCAGGTACCAGTCCACGCCGATTCCCACAGGGAAGACGACACCTGTCGCCTGCGCATCGTAGGTGCCGCCAGCGTTCGAGGCCTTGGCCGTCACCGCACCCAATCCGACGCCGGCCTGCAGATACGGATCGGCGATGCCACCTGGATCCCAGTACCAACGAGCCAACGGTGCGATGAAGACGGAGGACAGCTTCACATCCGTGGCGGGGTTCTGGCCCTGCAGCTGCCCGCGCCAGGCGTCCTTGACCTTGAATGCCCAGATCCCGAGCTCGCCGCCCACGGCCCAGTTCGGGTGGAAACGCCACGCGCCTCCGAACCCGAAGGTTCCGGCCCCGTCCACGGGGCAATCGCTGTCCGGCTTCTTGTTGTCGCAGACCGCGTTGCCGAACCCGAGGTCGACGAACAGCTCTGCTGGCCTTCGCGGCTCGGCGTGCGCAGCGGCCGTCCGGAGCAACCACGATAGCGCGACCATTGCAGCGAGCACGCAGGCACGTCTGGGCATGTGCACGTCCCTCCCGATCACGCGCGACCGCGTCGCCGCGGTGCTGGCTTCTCTGGCTCCTGGCCGAGGAGCTCGTCGAGGCTCCCGACCCGATCTCCGAGCATACGCTCCATCACCGGCTGCACGTCACGTCCGGTGCGTTGCGACAGCAGGGTGATGTCGAGCGCGATCTGGCTCGTGGCGACCTCGGCGATGGGGGCCATCTCGCTGACGACCGCCTGGTCGTGGTCGCCGGACTCGGTGGCGCCGATCAAGGTTCGCGTGTCGTCTGCCACGACCACGAGCCTGTGCTTCCAGAACTTCTCCAGCCTGGCCTCGTCGAGGCCATAGCTGAAGACCTGTCCGGGCATGGTGGGCAAGGCGGCATGGGAGAAGGCGACGAGGAACACACCTCGTCGGGAGGCGGCCTTGAGCTCCGGCAGCAGGATGAGCATCTCGCGGGGCCAGCCGCTGAGCACGAGGCGCGAGCTGGAGCCTGACACGAGGCGCTCAGCCTCCTCGAGGATTCGCTTGTAGCCCCGAACAGAGTAGGCATCGGGAACCGGGGGGGAGGTATCGAGCTCGCGCAGGGCACGCTCGAAGGTGCCTGTGGAGGAATCGAAGCGCTTGCGCAGGATCGTCAGTAATTCCTCGGCAGGTGCTGCGACGAAGCGCTCGGGGGTTCCGGCGATGGAGCGAGCAGCGCCAGCGGCCACGAGGCGGCGCAGGACGCCGTAGACCGCAGAGCGAGGGATGCGCGCGCGAGCGGCGACCTCGTAGCCGGTTGCAGGGCTCTCGCGCAGCAGCGCGTGGTAGGCGCGCGACTCGTTGAGGCTGAAGCCGAGTTCGACGAGGGCTGAGACCAGATCCGGTTCCGCCATGAGCATCTCCCAGCGGCCTTGGGGGCAGGTCCCGGAGCAGGCCGCACGACGGCGGCTGTAGCACAAGGCGGTTGACACAGGGAACCGCAGAGGGTAACTCATGTGTGAGTCACCATCTTGGCCTGTCCGACCAGGACCGATTTGCCGAGGAGTCCATGCGCGCGTACCTGCTCCTGCTTGCAGCCCACATGGCCTGTGGCTGCGGTGCGCAGCACGCTGGCGACGGCGACGACCAATCGCAAGCGACGGTCACCGACGGTGCGGTGACGCTGCATTTCGGTGCGGACTACAGCGTGACGCAATCCGGGCCGATCTACGCAGGAAGCACGCTGCGTGTGATCTACGACTCCGGGCGAATGCCGACGTGTCGGGGCGAGCAGTACGGGCAGCCGGCGTGGCAGGTGACCGGGCTGTACAGGGTCAACGGCGGACAGACCCTGGAGTTTCTCGCGGCCGGCTACGTCCCTGCGGAGCCGTATCCAGAAATCGTGGTCCACGAGGTCGGCGACCTGGAGCTGTGGTTCCGCAACGACAACCGTTGGGGCTGCGAGGCGTGGGATTCGGACTTTGGGAAGAACTTCCACTTCGAGATCAAGCCCTCGCCCGGTGCGCCGAGCTGGATGGGCAACGCATTCAGCGTGATTTCGCGGGAAACCTGCGGCGAGTCGTTCTGCGATCAGGACAGGGTGCCGCTGGACAACGGCCTGCGGTTCGGCACGTGGGAGCGGGAGCGAGCCACCATCGCCGCGGTGTTCTTCGAGGTCTACAAGCAGGGCGCGACCGACCGGGACAACCCGGATCTCTGGAAGCAACTCGACGTCCAGCTTCACAGCCGGTTCGATGGGGCAGCGACCTTCGAGTCCCGCTACATCGACATCGACCAGCGGGTCGGCGACAACGCCCGCTACGCATTCGGCGTCCGCGATCTCGATCCTTTTGCAGCCACGGGCTCCGCGCTCACGGACAAGAAGCAGTGCCCGAGCTTCCCCCTGCGTGTGTCGAGCGACGGGCAGTACGTGGAAGCGGACTTCGAGTTCTACATGACGGTCAATGGTGCAGAGCTGCGTCCGAGCGGACAACCGGTGTATCGGGGCGTGTTCGCGGACTACCTCTCCAAGTACCAGGTGTGCGTGACGCTCTGACCGTTCGCATCAAGCAGCTCGGCGCAGGCCATCGACGAGCAGCTCGAAGCAGCGGTACACGACTTCTTCCACGTCGATTGGCTCTCCATCCCGTTGGGGATCTGCCGGCGCGACACGTCGGAGCTGCTGCACGCCATCGGCCCGCTGCACGATCATGCAGCGCGGCAAGGTCACCAGGGTGCGGTTTCGCAAGCTCGGTGGACCGCTGCGTGCGTCGGATGCCACGAGGATCGAGTGCAGCAGCGGCCAGGCGCCGGAGAGCCGATGGGAATACAGGTGCACCTGAGAGAAGCCCACGTGCAGGTGCAGGAAGGTCATGTAGGGGCCGTCAGGCGGCGCTTTGATGGCAGGGCGCGCAGGATACTGCACCTGCACGGCGCACCCGGTGCAGCGCTCGAAGTCCAGGGCGCGGCGCGACATGGCGTGGTGGATCTCCCGCATGGTGTTGTCCACCGCCTGGCTGCACCAAGCGTCGAACGCCTGGATCGCTTCGGCCCGTGCGCGCTCCAGCTTCTCGCGCCTGCGGCGCTCCAGGTCGAGTCCCACAAACCGGTCGTACAGGTTCTGCCACTGGTTCATGGGCACCTCCGCGGTCGCTCTGATCCATCGTACGCCCTCCGCGACCCGGGGCTTCCCCATGCGGCGCAAGAGCGGCCTGCGGCTCAGCCGTCGGCTTCGAGCTCGAGGAACATCGGCGCAAGGGCCGGAAAGCTTCGCAGCGGCGTGCACAGCTCGGTGGCGAGCTGCAGGAGATCATTCTGCAAGGTCTCGGCGCGTCGCCCCAGCTCGATCACCGTGGCTTCCACCTGCGCGCGCTCGCGCTCCGAGGACTGCTCGAGCCGGGTGAGGCCCGCGCGCAGCTCCTGGATCTGGTACTCGAGATCGACGACGATTCTGTCGGCCTGATCTGCGCGCTGGCGCATCGACGCGGTTTCCAGGAGCGTACGCTGCCACGCATCGATTTCATCGGCTGCGCTGCGATAGGCGACGGCGAGGCCGTCCGGCGGGGCTCCGGCCCCTGCCTGCTCCTCCAGGGCCCGGATCTCCGATTGGAGCTGGCGCAACCGCGATGCATGCAACGTGGAATGGGATGCAGCGGCAGCGGCATCGAGGTGGGCCTGGCGCGCTTCGTTGCGTGCGCGCGAGACGTCGACGCCCAGAGCATCCGCGGCGAAGCCGAAGCGCTGGCGCCCTTCCCTCTCTCTCGCCTCGATCACCTCGAGCTTGTCCTGCTCGGCGGCTTCCTGGGAGCGGAGGAAGCGAACGTCGTCGACCTGCTCGCGGATGCGATCGACGAGCCTGCGCATGGCCGCAGGGGGCGACGGTCCGTAGGCGGTCCGGAGCATCTGCTCGAACGTGAGGATGCGACGAGCCCACCGATCGAGGGCGGTAGGGGGGAGCGACTTGGGGGGCTCCCAATCCTCGGCCACGGTCTTGTCTGGCTCGGTGGGAGGCGCGATGTGCAGCCCGTTGCAGATCTCGACCAGCTCGGCGTGGACCCGATGGGCGTCCACAGGGCGCTCTGTCGGAGCTTTTGCCATCAACGCGCGAACCAGCGCATCGAGCTGGGGAGGAACGGACAGTCCCTGTTCGGCCAGAGAGGGCACAGGTGCGGTCAGGTGCTGCACGAGGATGGCCCCGACGTCCTCGGCACCGAACGGCAACCTGCCAGCGAGCATCTCGAAGGCGATCACGCCCACGGCGTAGAGATCCGCGGCTGCGCCCGCGTCAATGGAGCTGAACCGCTCCGGTGCCATGTATTGCGGACTGCCGAACACCTCCCCCTGGGCTGTCAATCGCTGCTCGTGCAGGGAGCGGGCAATGCCGAAGTCGAGCAGCTTGACCGTGCTCTGCGTGCCGTCGATTCGAATGAAGATGTTGTCCGGCTTCAGATCGCGGTGAATGACGTCGAAGTCGTGGGCGCGGGCGAGCGCCCTTGCGATCTGGATCAGGATCGGGAGCGCGACCGGCAGCTGCATGGGGCCGCGCTTGAGCACCTCGGACAGCGGCTCTCCTTCGAGCAGCTCCATGACCAGATAGGGCATGCCGTCATCGGTCTCGCCCTGGTCGAAGATCTCGATGATGTTGGGATGAGCGAGCTGCTGCGCTGCCTTGGCTTCTCGCCGGAAGCGCTCGCGCACGACCTTGTTGCGGCTGTGCGTAGCGCTCATGATCTTGACCGCGCAGGGGCGATCGACGAGGCGATGGCGAGCGACGTAGACGACCCCCATCCCGCCTTCTGCCAGGACGCGCTCGATCAGGTAGCGTCCAGCGAGCACGGTTCCGAGACGCGGATCGACGACCTGGACCAGGGCCGAGCCGTCGAGAAAGCAGCTCGTGCTCGAGTCAGGATACCGAAGGTTGCATCGCGGACAGCTCTTCATCGCCCGGTACGGCACTGTAGTTCATCGAGCTGGATCCTGGAACCGTTTCACAGGTGGATCGTCTGTGCGCGCGTGTTCACCGCGTGATTACGAGCCTGCCAGGCGCCCCGGCCTGCTCTGCGGAAGGGCGATGCACCCCAGGGGCGAGCACGATCTCGACCGGGGCGGCAGACGAAGCGGGCTGTGCATCCGCGGGCGGGTCCTTGGTCTCTCCGGGAAGCGGCGGAAGCACCGACTCGTCCGTGCCAGGTGGCACCAGGTAGATCTCGGCCGTAGCAGGGTAAATGTCCGTGGTGATCTCCTCGTGCTCCGTGCCATCGCGGAACTTCATCACCCGGGTGCGTCGGATCGAATAGCCGCGAATCCCATGCTGCTTGAGGACGATCTTGCCAGCGGGCAGGTACCCGGTCTCGCGCACCTGGCGCTTGTAGTCCCGCACGCCGAGCACATCGCGCTTGAAGGTGACCATCACCGGTCGCTGCTGGCCGAGCAGCTCGAAGGTGATGACTCCGTGGTCCACCTTGCTGTGAAGTACGACCGGGAACGAGAAGGGATTGCGGAGCTTGAGGTCCACCGAGCCATCCACGACCGTGGAATCCAGGCCCATGGTGATGTAGCCGCTGGGGCGCGAATGCGGGGAGCGCTCGATGACCTCGAGGCCGGCGAGGTAGGACGCCGCGTGCAACGTGCTTGCGACCTGGCAGGTGCCGCCGCCGATGCCTTCGACCATCTCGCCCTTGAAGATCTCCCAGCCCTTGGCGAAGCCGTTCTCCAGGGTGCGATGGCCGACCACCGCGTTGAAGGACATGATTTGGCCTGGCAAGAGCACGAACCCATCGAGCCGCGAGGCGGCTGTGGCGATGTTCTGCGCGCGGTTCGCTTCTCCGCCGAGGTATCCGAAGCGCGTCTCGAAGTGCCCCACGACCTGGGTAATGTCGATCTTCTCCAGGAATTCGGAGGATGCGACGGGCGGAACCTCGACCGGCGGGAGGCGAAGCTCTGGCGCGCCGAGGCGAGCCACGCGGTCCACGGCCTCGACCGCCTCGTACAGGTCGAGGTACTTGCCGCTCCGATGCGGGATCACGGTGTGCTTGTTCAGATCGAGGCGCGCCGGGAGCGGAGGCTCGTCGGTGTCTTCCTTGATCGGCTCCAACCACTTGAACAGCGCAGAAGCCTCGACACTCCAAGTGATCGGCACGTCGATCCGCCCCTGGCGCGCACGCAGCGATTCTTCGAGCCGTTGCTCGATGCTTCCCACGTGCCCGATGGCCATGGCGCGTTGCACGGCCAGCTCGACGTCCGGGCGCACGCCGAGCTCCGCCAACGTCATCGTGACCGGATGCGAGCGCCCAGGCAGATGAACCTGCACTTTTGCGGACTCGTGCTCTGCGGCTTTCTTCAGCACAAAACCGCGAAGCGAGCTGCCTGCAGGCAGCGGTGCGCCATCGACGAGCAGGCCGGCGGCAGGGGCGTCGTCGGCGGGCAGGATTCGGAGGGCGGTGGCGGCGGCTCCCGTGGTGGTGGCCACGACGAGGGCACCCGAGGCAAGCAGACGCAAGACGATGGAGGTGCTGCGGGACATGGTAGCCGACCGATCAACGCCCGATCGAGCATGCACCATACCCGGCGGCGTCTCAACCCGGGGGCGAGTGGCAAAAAGCGGCGAAACATTCGCCCGATCCGGCGGGCTGTGGTACGGCGAGGGCGATGGCTCACGTGCAGGAACGCCCAGTGGTATCCGTGCCCGATCAGGCGAGCGATCGCCCGGTCTGGACGCGGGTGAGCGTGATTGCGATCGTGGGGTTCGTGGTGGGAATTGCCTGGCCGAGGCTTGCCGGGGTGAGGCTGGGGCCTGCACCGCCCGACGAGGGCAAGGCGATTGCGGTGGCATCGGCGAGCGGATCGACCGGGCGCCCCGCACCTGGGCTTTCGTCCTCGTCCCCATCGCCCGTGGCGTCCGCGTCGGCTCCAGCCCCAGCCGGGACAGGGCCATCGGTGGCCATCAGCGCCGGCAAGGTGCTGAGCTGTCGAAATGCCAAGGGCAAGCCGCTGGAGGAGTGCGACGCTCCGGACTTCGATTCAGTGTCGTTGTCGCGGCTTCGTGGGCTGTCGAAGTGCCCTGCGACGCCCGGATTGAACGGCAAGATGTCGATCGGATTCGATCTGGACTTCAACCGGGGCAAGATCAAGCTGGTGCGGGGCAAGTCGACGACGCTTCCGCCAGCGGCGGTGACCGGGATCTTCCAGTGCCTGGAGACCGAGTTCCAGAAGGCGAAGCTCGACGAGGTCACGCACCAGCACGCGAGGTACTCGATCTTCTACACGGCGCAGTTCCTGCCGCCTGGCAAGGCGCCCGACATCGAGCCGGCTCCTGCATCCACTGCGGAGAAGCCGGAGCCCGGAGAGCAGGAAGACAAGAAGTCGAAGGAGCCGGGGCTTGGGCCTGGGCAAGTGGTCTACGACACGGTGTTGGTGCGCGACGAGCCGAAGGAAGGCAAGGTCGTGGCACGATTGGTTCGAGGCACCCGCGTCGACCTACTGTCGCGCAAGGGGGGATGGTATAAAATCCGCTTCGGTGATCGGGAAGGCTGGGTGTATCGAGGTTCCATCGCGCAGTAGCGGACGGCACAGGACTGTTCGCGGGCAAGGGCTCACCACGCGATGGGCGAGCGTCGACGCAACTGGGCGACGTTGGAGGCACGGTGCAAGAGCTCGTTCGTAGGCTGGCGAAGCTGGGCGAAGCAAGCAGGGCCATGACCCGTTGCCACGAGCTCGGCTCTCTGCTCGACACGATCCTGGCGCTGGTGGACGATGTGTTCCACCTGGACACGTGCGCGGTTCTGCTGATCGACGAGCCAACGGGCGAGCTGCGGGTGCAACGTGCGCGTGGCTACGACCCGGGCGTGATCGAAGCCTATCGAGGGCGGCTCGGGCAAGGGGTGACGGGCAGGGTAGCGCGCGAGGGCAAGCCTGTGTTCGTGGCCGACGTACGGTCCGACCCTGACTATGTCGGCGGGGTGACCGGCGCGGTATCCGAGATGGCGGCGCCGATGCAATTGGACGGCTCGGTGATTGGCGTGCTGGATGCGGAGCTCAAGGCTCGTGCCGACGTGAGCGAGCAGGACATGGAGCTTTTCGCCACATTCGCCAATCATGCGGCGGTGGCGGTCCAGAACGCGAAGCTCCACGAGAGCCTTTCCCATCGCAGCGCCGAGCTGGAGCGTCAGGTCAAGCGGCTGCAGCTGCTCAGCCAGGCAGCGCAGGTGCTGTCGTCGACGCTGGATCTGGACGAGGTGCTGCAGAAGATCCTGCTGCTGTCGCGCGAGGCGTTGCGGTTCGAGCAATGCGCGGTGCTGCTCTTCAACGGCACGGACGGGGAGCTGCGGGTACGGGCGGCGATCGGCTACGACGAGAAGGTTCGGGAGCTGCACATCCCGGTAGGCGAAGGGGTGACGGGGGAGGTGGCGCGCACGGGCAAGCCGGTGCTGGTGAGCGACGTGAGCCGGGAATCCCGCTACATCCCGGGCGTGGCAGGGGGAAGGTGCGAGATGGCTGCCCCGCTCATCGCCCGTGGCCAGCTGCTCGGGGTGCTCGACGCGGAGAGCCCGGTTGCCGGAGCGTTTGCCGAGGCGGACCTGGAGCTGCTGTCGACGTTCGCGCTTCAGGCTGCCATCGCGATCGGCAATGCAGAGACCTACCACGAGCTGGAGCGGGCCAACCTCAAGCTGCACCGCAACGTGATCGAGATGGAGCGGATGAACCGCGAGCTTCTCGAGCACACGCGAACGATCAGCGACACGAACACCAAGCTCGAGACCCGGGTCCACGAGCTGCTGACCCTGCAAGAAGCCTCCCGCACCATCACCTCCAGCCTGGATCTCGATGACACGTTGCAGGCGATCGTGCGAATGACGCGCGAGATCATCCATTCGTCGATGAGCGCCATCAAGCTGATGGACGAGGAGTCCAAGGAGCTGCGGGTTCGCGTGCACCAGACGGACGAGCAGCCGGAGGAGAGCGAGTCGGGGCCCATGAGCCGCGAGGTGCTCGGCGTTCCGCTTCGGATCGGGGAGCGCACGATCGGCTCGTTCGAGGTGAGCCGAGGGGTGGGGCACTTCAGCGACGAGGAGAGGCGGCTGCTGGAGACGCTAGCCAGCCAGGCAGCCATCGCGATCGAGAATGCCAGGCTGTTCGAGAACATGCAGCGGACGTACTTCGAGACCATTCGATCGCTGGCGCAGGCGCTGGAAGCCCGTGATTCCTACACCAAGGGGCATTCGGAGCGCGTGATGCGCTATGCGCTTCGCACGGCGGCGGCCATGGGAGTCTCCGAGGAGGACCGGCGGATCCTCGGGCACGCGAGCCTGCTGCACGACATCGGCAAGATCGGGATCGCCGACGCGATCCTGAACAAGGTGCTGCCGCTGACCGCCGACGATCGCAAGATGATCGAGAACCACCCGATCTACGGCGACTCGATCATCGGGCCGCTGCGCTTCCTCGACACGGTACAGGGGATCGTGCGCCACCATCACGAGCGATACGACGGCACCGGTTACCCGGAGCGGCTCAAAGGCGACGCGATCCCCCTGGGCGCCCGCATCATCGCCGTGGCGGACTCCTACGATGCCATGACCTCCAACCGGCCGTATCGCAAGGCGCTCGACAAGCGTCTGGCCATGGACGAGATCCGCAAAGGGTCGGGAAGCCAGTTCGATCCGCGGGTCGTCAACGCGTTCCTGGAGCTGCTCGAGCGGGAAGGTCCGATTCCGGAGGCCGACCTCGGGATGAGCAAGCTCTTCAACGCCAAGTAGCGGGTGGTGAAGGCGCGCGGCAGTCCCGCTCCCTGACGGTCGCGGCTCCATGCGGTCGCGGCCGGCTCCATGCGGTCGCGGCGCCGTCCGAAGCGCTAGTGGAAGACGAGCGTCTCCAGCGGCTGACCGCGGGTGGACTTGTGGGCCTTCATCCATTCCACGATCGAGTCGCGCCAGTCCGTGCCGAACTGCACGTCGGTCGCCTGATCCTTGAACCGAAATCCGGACCCGCCGAAGAAGGCGTAGTCCGGGGTTACCACGACGTAGGAAGCTGCCGGATCGACCTTCCTGCCGTCGGACAGCACCCATGCCTTGTTGATCAGCTTCATCCCATCGATGAGCCCGTGGCAGCACGTGGCGTTCTCCACCAGGTACTGACCGGTGAGCTTCAGGGTAACGATCTTGTTCTCAAAGGGAAGGATGTCCCAGACGCTGCTGACGTGGACCTCGCCCGGGGTGAGATCCTGGCGCATCCCGTGGCGGTTCATGATCGCGACGTCGGCGTGCAGCTGCTTGCGCCAGGCGCCGAGCAGCCACTTGACCATGGCCGGTGATTCCCGCGTGATTCCCTGTCCGGAGAAGCCGATCACCTGCCCCAGCTTCTCGTCCGAGGACGCCTTCCACTTCTGGATGTCCGCCTGCAGGGTCTTGACCGGCGCGGTGAGCTCGGCAGGGGAAGGAAGGCTACCGAGCTCCACGAGCTGGGGTTGGACCGACAGCAGCCTCTCTTGCTGAGGGCGAGCCAGGTCGACGGTGATGGGCACACGCACATACCAGGTAAGCTCTGCCGCCGGCTCAAGCACAGGAACCTTCCCTGCCATGAGGGACTTGAGGGAGTGGCAATGCCCGGCTCCGACGAAGGCGATGTTCCACTCGGGATGCTTGCCCACGATGGCCTGCATCACGTCAGGGCACACATGCGCGGTGATCACGACCGCGTCCGCGCCGGCCTTCCATACCTCCGGTACGACCCGGGCGAGCGTCTGCTCCTCGTCCTCGAAGGTCAGCCCCTCCGAGCTCGTGGGAAGCAGATGGGTAGGCGTGGAGGTGGTGGACAGGCCGATCACCCCGATGCGCACCTGGTTTCTGCGCACGATGACGAAGGGTTTGACCGGAAGCGGGGTATGGCCCTCAGCCCAGTGGACGTTGGCGGATAGGAAGTCGCACCCCTGGATCCGGGCGTTGTCCGCGAAGTTCGCCTGGCCGAAGTCGAGCTCGTGGTTGCCCATGGCCGAGGCGACGTAGCCGATCGAGTGCATGATCTCGGCCATGGGTTTGCCCAGTGCGACGCTGCTGATCGCCGGGCCGGTCCAATTGTCTCCGCCGGAAATCGCGAGCGTGGTGGCGTCCTCGCAGCCGCCAGGATGGTCAGGAAGGCAGTGCTTCTCGCTCCTGACCCACTGCTGAAGCAACGCGGCCGCGCCTCCTCCTTTGGTGACGTGCGGGAGCATCCATCCGTGCTCGTCGGAGGTGTACAGGAGCGTGACCGATCGCACGGGCGGAGAAGGGAGCGCGGTCGGAGCGGGCGCGAGCGAAGCGGACGGCGCAGCAGAGGCCGGGGGCAATGCCGAAGCGCTGGCAGGGGGAGGGGGCGAAGGCTTGGCCGTCTCCTGCGGGCGAGTGCAGCACAACAGCGTCACGCCAGCGAGCAGCGTGGGAAGGAGCGAAAGAAACCGGTACCGCACAAGGCCGTAGGTACCACGTTGGGGTACGGATCGCACAGAAACGGCAACGCCGAGCAGGCGGGCGGAATTCCGCTGGGCTGAGGTCCGGGGCGTCAGGAGCGAGGCAGGCTCTGGCGATCGCGTTCCTGGGCTGGCTCGTCGTGCAGCACCGAGAGAACGATCGAAGCGCCCAGGATCGGGAGCAACCAGATCATCCACAGCTGGGCCTTGCGCTGATCGGCATCGAAGGAGACGTCCCTGCGCACGCGTCGGGTTGCCACGATTTGCAGGACGAGCGTGGCGACGAGCATCGCAAAGGCGGCGAAGGTGAGGAAGTCGAGGTACATGAGACGGCGGCAACCTAACAACGAAACCAGGTCGCGCAAGGGCAAAACAGGGGTAGGATGCCTTGCGATGGCGAGGTATCCGGCTGGGCACCGTTCCGAGGTCCGCGCATCCATCCTGCGCGCCGCAGCAGAGCTGTTTCGCGCGGGTGGCTATGGGGCGACCGGTGTCGACAAGGTCATGGCTGCGGTTGGCAAGACCGCGGGTGGCTTCTACGCCTACTTCCGCAGCAAGGAATCGCTCCTGGCCGAGACCATCCACGTCGCGTTCGCAGAGAGCCGGCGTCTGCTCATCACCGAGGACGATCCCGCAGAGCCGGTGCAGCGCTTGTCTCTGTACCTGCGGCGCTACCTGAGCCGCCAGCACAGGGATCTGGCAGACAGCGGCTGCCCGTTTCCAGCGCTCCTTCCAGAGGTCGCGCGGTCAGGAGCCGAAGCGCGCGAAGCTCTGCAGAAGGAAGTCGATGCGTTCGCTGCGGAGCTTTCCGGGCTGGCGGCTCGCATTTCCAGGAAGCGTCCGGTGCAGGACGCCCAGGTGGTGGGTGATGCGCTGGTTGCGCTTTCGGTGGGCGCGATCGCGCTCGCGCGGGCCGCGCCAGGCCGCGTGCGATCCGACCAGATCCTGCTGCATGCTCGTCACGCGGCAGAGGCGCTCACAGGGATCCCGGTGGTGCGTGCGCCGGACGCAAAGCCACGGGAGGTCACCGAAGCGGAAGCGACCGAGCGAGCTGTTCACGAGGATTGACGCGGGAGTTGTGCGCGAAGTTGGCCAGGGAATCCGGGCGCGAGATAACCGGCACGTGGGAATCCGTCCTGCCATCGTCCTGCGAGCTGCGGTCGCGATCGCGATGTGTCTGGCCTCGGCCGTGGCCATCTCAGGGTGTCTGCGCATCCGCGGCACCTCGTGCTCGGTGGACGTCGATTGTGATCAGGGGAGGGTTTGCCGAGAGGCGATGTGTCGCAAGCCGTGCATGGCATCGCACTGGGTGGGCGAGCGCGTGGAAGTGACCGCGGGCAAGCTGGTCAAGCAGGCCGAGATCTCGGCGTGCGAGCAGCGGCGCTACTGGGTGCGCTACGAGTCGGGAGTGGAAGAGCAGGTGGATGAGACCCGATTTCCGCGTCGCGCCCGCAAGTGATGGAATCGTAGGGACGGAACCGGCCTGGAAGTCGAAGGGGGAAGCGACGATTCAGGGCAGCTGCAGGGTGCGCCTTGCGCCATTCCAGCCGGAGGATGCGAACCCACACACGGGTACTGCACGGATGGAGCGGGAGTGGATCTTGAATTTCCGGGCGAGACGGTTGGCGGTGTCCGAGTCGGGGCAGCGTGCAAGCAGGGCGGAGGCGCCCTCGAGGGTGGTCTCGGCGTAGTTGACGTTGGGGCTGGCGAAGTCGGGGTTGGCGCGAACGAAGTCCCTCACATTTTCGGTGAGATCCGCGGCATCGGGGCGAGATCCCTCACCCGTTGCGACCAGCATTTGCACGACAGGTTCGGTGCACGAAGCCTTCAGCTGCTTGGATCCGTTCCCAGCAGGTTCAGGATCTTCCTGAACGCGCACTCTCTTCTGCGGCGAGGAGTCGTCGGAACCACCTGCATTGGGCGCCTCGCTCGGCTGACAGCATCCTGAGACGAAAACACCCATGCTGAGGACCGCGGCCCATACAAGTCGCGAAATCAGCACTGTCCTTGCCGTAGCACGAACAAGGTGCTCAGGCCAACCCGGTTTAATCAGCGGGCCCGAGGGCGCCCGTTGCTCCCGACTTCACGCGCTCGACGCGGAAGTCATGGTCTTCAATCCTTGATGAAGCGAAAAAAAGCCTCGTCGCCCAGCGGCGTGGGAAGCGGAACGCTCGCCGGATCGATGCTCGCGATTTCGTCGGCGAGCGCGGCGAACGCCTTGGAAGAGGCGGAATCCGGTGCATATTCGACGACGGTCTTGCGTGCGCGCTCCGCGCAGGTGATGAGCGGATCGCGCGGGATGAACGCGAGCACGCGGGTCGAGAGCGCGGCTGCGAAGCGGTCGAGCACGGAGCGATCCGCATCAGGGCTCTTGAGGCTGGCCACGAACCCTCCGAGCACCACCCCATTGGGATGGTAGACGTGGATGGCCTTGGAGATGTTGTTGGCGGCAAACAGCGCCATGGGCTCCTCGGAGATGACGATGAAGACCTTCTCGGCGAAGCCTTGACGCAGCGGGGCCGCGAAGCCTCCGCAGACTACGTCACCGAGCACGTCGAACATGACGACCTCGTAGCCACCTGAGCCGATCACGTTCATCTCGTCGAGGAACTCGAGCGTGCGCGCAACGCCTCGTCCTCCGCATCCCAATCCCGGCTCAGGACCGCCAGCTTCGCAGCAGTGGATGCCGAGACGCCCTTCGTGCAGGATTCCATCGGTCGAGGTAGGGTTCGGATCGTCTGCGAGCACTTCCAGGACGGTGAGGATGTTCCCTTCTCCGTTGGTGAGGCGCACAGCCGAGTCGTGCTTGGGATCGCACCCGACGTGGAGCACCTTCCTGCCGAGCTGGGCGAACCGGGCGCTGAGGTTGGTTGCGACGACGGACTTGCCGACTCCGCCCTTGCCGTAGATGGCTATTCTTTCCATGAGCTTCCACTGCGCGATGGGAGGAGCCCCATCAGGACATGCCGCTGCCGGCAGAAGATAGGGGCGGGGAGGGGGAGTGTCAAACGGCTCATTTCTCCCTGTGCGCCGCATCGGGGGTCGCGGCTTCGGCCTGCGACGCCGCGAGAGGGTGGAACTCGGACCAGCCGTGCTGATCCACGTAGACCTTCCAAACCCCGGGACACGACTCGCGGAGCGCGCAGGTCTCGCAGGGCGGACCCTTGGCGCGCAGGTAGCTGTCCTTCAGGTCGCGCCGGGTCATGTAGTACGCGCCGTCCTGCCCTGCCTGCGCAGCGCTGATGCGCGCGCGCAGGGTCTCGATGTCTTCCGACCTCGCGGCCGGCTCTCCAGCGCCCTCGGCTCCCTCAGACGCGCGCCGTCGCGCCCATCGCGAGAGCCACGGTGGGTTCCACCACGGTCGATCGACGTCTCCCCATTCGTCGTCAAGATGCGCCACCTCGATGACCTTGCCGCTCGCGTCCGTGGGAAGACGCTGGGATTCGACGCCGATCTCGGAGCAGGCGTTGCGCACCGCGATCTCGGTCAATCCGGTGGACCCTACCCTTTCGAACTGGTCGAAGACCTCGAGCCCGCCTCGTACCTGCTCGGGAAGAGACTGCAGGACGCACGCCGGCACGTCGACCACCTTCAGGCGTTCGAGCGCGCGCGTATCGAGGCTGGAGCACAGGGAGTCGAATGCGCGGAGCACGTCGGCATACCGCGGCATCATGCGGGCGAAATGCAGCGCTCCACGTCCCTTTGCCATCATGATGTTGAAGACCATCTGATCCGACGGACCGTCGGACAAGTACCGGTGCACCTGCGCAAGCTCGGGAAGATTGCGCTGGCAGACGACGGTGCTGGTGTGCACGCGGAGCGGCCAGGCCCGCTTGACGAGCGCGAGATTCTGCAGGGCAGCGTGGGTATGCTCGAAGGAGCCCGGCGCGCGGGTGAGCCCGTCGTGCAATGCGGCGTTGTGGCCGTGGATGGATACGGTGATCCGGTTGACGCCGGCCTCCAGGAGGCTCGCGAGGAAGGCCGGGTAGGAGAGCCTGCGGCCGTTGGTGATCAGGCCGATCACGCGGAAGCCCTTGTGCTTCGCCCAGCCGACGTATTCCAGCAGGTCGGGGTTGAGGGTCGGCTCGCCGCTGGTGAACAGGATCTCGTCCTGCAATGGGTAGGCGTCGATCATCTCCCGGACGTCGTCACGCGTCTGGGCGCGCACCGCAGCATCCCTGCCGTCGCGGTCTGCCTCCATGCAGAACAGGCAGTTGTTGTTGCACCCGGGGCCTGTGAGCACGTGCAGCATGCCTACCCCTCCCGGATGGGCGTCAGCTCATCCAGGCCGAATCGTGCGCCGTAGGCGCGCGGCACCCCGAGGCAGTGATCGGCGTGGACGCAGTCGCGGCAGCGCAAAGCCTTGACCCAGGGCCTGTCGAAGTCCTCGAATCCGGTCTCGTCTTGACGAAGGGTGGGGCGGTGGGGAGAGCGCAGCCGGTACTCTTCGCTGAGCAGGCAGGCGGGCAGGGAGGCATGGGTCGACGACAGCAGCGACTGGACCGGCACGTTCAGGGATGCTGCGATGGATGCGACCCGCTCGAGCGTGCTTGCGAGCTCTGGGTAGCGCACGAGGAAGGTGGACGCTTCGGGCTTTCTCTCGTGGCAGATCAGGGAGGAGAAGTGAAGGTCGACCTTGTCACCGATGGGTAGGAGACCGGGGAGCGACTGCACGTAGGCAGGAAGATGGGCGAGGTTCTCGGAGCTCACCACGCAGTTGAGCGTGACCTGGTGGCCGGCCGCAATCATCCTGCGCATCCCCTCGAGAGCCACGGGAAGCTGCCCTCGCGTTCCGGTGCAACGATCGTAGATGTCCGGATCGGTGGCATGCAGCGACACGAAGAACATCAGCCTGGGCGACGGCTCCCAAGCCGCGGGGTCGAGCCTGGAGGCGAACGCGACGGCATTGGTCTGCACCTGCACCTGGCGTACGTTCTCGATGGCAAGCGCGCCGGAGAGCTCTGCAGCGAAGTCCGGGCGCAGGGTAGGCTCTCCCCCTGTGAGGCTGAGCGTAGCGCCTGGGAAGAGGGACGCGGCGTCGACGATCGCATCCATCAAGGTTGCGTGATCCGGGGAGTCCTGGTCCGGTGCAGAGCAGAACGGGCAGCGCTGGTTGCAGAGCGAGGTGGCGCGGATCAGCACCTCGACTACCTCCTGACCTGCAATGGATGAGCGCTCCACCATGCAAAAGGGAAACAGTCGCAGAAATCGATCCTCGGGGAGCATGTAAGGTGCGAAGACGCCATCGGTGCGATCGAACGTCGCAGGAAGCTTTGCTTCGATGCGTCGCAGCAATCCAGCTATGAGGCTGAGCCATCCTTGGGTGCGAGGGTCGAGGTCGCGCGCGCCGGAGTAGGCTACGACGAAGCGATCGGTGGTGGTCCATCCCTGGGAGGCAGAGGAGCGGGGCGTGACGCTGACGACGAAAGAATCCGGCTGTCCTTGATCGAGCCACAGGAGCAGGGAGCCATGGCGCGTGGCGACGGCCTGCAAGGGAAGGCTCAGCTTGCGCAGCAGTTCATCGAGCTTGAGGAGCCACGGTTGGCGAGGCGGCATGGCGATCGCTATCCGGACAGGAGGGTAGCACGCAGGCGACGAGGGGCGCAGCGGCGACGGTGGAGGTTCGTACCTTTCCGCACCCGGCTGCGATGAGCGCTTTGTTCTGTAGGGCGTTCATCGCCGTGGTACCCTTGATTTACAGACCCTCGGAGGTGGCACCGTGAGGAAGCAATCGCTCGTGCGCTGGTTGGCCGCGGCCTCATTTGCAGCGGCCCCGATCGTGGCATGCTCCGCTGGAGGCGGGGAGAACGTCTTCCCGCCAGGCAGCGGCGGCGGTGGAACGGGAACCGGCGCCACTGGCAACTCAGGAGGCGGTGGCGGGGTCATCATCGGGACCGGGGGCAGCGGCGACACGGGCGGTGGCGGCGGTGGAGGGTTCGTGACCAACCCGACGACCTGCGAGCAGTCCGAGCAGAGCCGGTCCTACATCGGGTGCGACTACTGGCCGACCGTCACAGCCAACAACGTGTGGAGCATTTTCGACTTCGCGGTCGTGGTTGCGAATACCGGCACAGATGCGTCGGATGTGACGGTGACCGGGCCGAACGGGGTCAACATCCAGGAGACGGTACCGGTCAACGAGCTGAAGACGATCTACCTTCCCTGGGTACCTGTCCTGAAGGGAAAGGATTGCGACGTTTGCGGGAGCGCCGTTCCGATCGAGTCGACGGTCCGGCAGGACGGCGGCGCCTACCACCTGGTGGCGAGTCGGCCGGTGACGGTCTACCAGTTCAGCGCGCTCGAGTACAAAGGGCAGGGAGGACCTCCGGGCAAGAGCTGGGCAGGATGCCCGGGCGACAAGATATGCGCCATGTATGGCCAGGCGGTGGGGTGCTTCTCGTTCTCGAACGACGCGTCGCTGCTGCTGCCGAGCACGGCGATGACGGGCAACTACCGCGTGGCAGGGGCCAACGGCATGAGCTGGAGCGGGCAGCCGAGCATGCCTTCCTATGTGGCAATCACGGGAACGAAGGACGGCACGAACGTCGAGTTCAAGGCTACCGGGAAGGTCGTGGCAGGCGGTGGTATCGGCGCGTTGGGCGCTGGGCAGAGCGCGAGCTTCTCGCTGAACGCGGGTGATGTCATCGAGGTCGTGGGTGGCAAGGCGGACGCGGACAGCCTGAGCGGCTCGCTCATCTCCGCGAACAATCCGATCCAGGTGATCACCGGGGTGCCGTGCCGCAATTTCCCCAACAACGCTTCTGCCTGCGACCACATCGAGGAGTCGGTCTTCCCTGCCGAGACGCTTGGAAAGGAATACGTGGTCAGCGTGCCGGCAGGGCCCAAGGGAGGCAAAGCGCCGGGGCAGGCAGTCCACATCGTCGGAAACATCGACGGGACCACGCTCACGTTCGATCCGCCGATCACCGCATCCGGGGTGAGCAACGGAAAGGCCACGATCAACGCCGGGCAGGTCATGATGCTCGGGATCCAGAAGGATGACTTCCACGTGGTCGGGGATCACGAGTTCATCGTGCTGACCTTCATGCAGGGAGGTTCCGTGGTGGATCCCAACACGCAGCCGCCGGACCAGAAGGGGGATCCTTCCCAGAGCCTGGCGACTGCGGTCGAGCAATACCGGGACATGTACGTGTTCCTGGCGCCGCAGGACTACGACGTGAACTTCGTGAACATCATGGCGACCAACGGCACGAGCGCGACGCTGGATGGGCAGGAGGTGGCATCTTCCCAGTTCTCGCCAGTGGGAGGCTCCGGGCTGATGGTGGCGCGGGTGCAGCTTGCGCCGACCGGCACGCACAACCTGAAGTCGAACAAGCCGGTGGGCATCCAGGTGTACGGCTACGGCAGCTACACGAGCTACCAGTACCCCGGGGGATTGAACCTCAAGTCGATCGCTCCACCGCCGCCCAAGTAGAGGGCTCCGGCGCAGGGGCTATTGCACGGTACAGGACGCGGTGGTGGTCTTGGCAGGCGACACGGCGCCTTCGCACCAGGCCGTGAGCTGGACTTTTTCCGACGCGTCGAGCGCTTCGACCACGGCCTGCCACGTGCCTGCGCTGAGTGGCGAGAAGGACGTATCGACCGTGCAGCTTCGGGGCTCGATCGGGTTCATGGAGCCTGCGAGAACCGCGCGGTAGGTCACGATGTCGGCTGCACCACAGGCGCGCCCAGCGGACTTGAGCAATGTGGCGATGTCGATCCGAAGCGCGCCCTCGGTGGTCAGCGAGTCGCAGGTTGCCGGGACTGTGAGCCCTTCACGCGCGACGGCAGTACACTGGGTTGCCCATCTCGGAGCTCCTGCGCCTTTCTCGAACGCGTCCACGCTGAATCGGTAGGTGAGCCCAGCGGTCACTGGCGTGAACGAGACTTGTCCATCGCACTGTGCCTCTTTGGGACCGTGGACGGACCCGACGGGCGTGACGACGAAGTGATCGATCTCGCCACCTGCGGTGCCGCACTGGAGTTCATGGCGCACGCTTGCAAGGTCGACCGTGACCGCGCTTTCGAGCGGAGGCAGGACCTCACGCAGCGGAGAGCAGTCCTGCATCTCGATGTCGAGGTTGGTCATGGACACCGAAGCACCCGGCACCGACGGCTGGATTCTGGAGTCCACGTCGTCGGAAGCATCCGCTGCGTCCCCTGCGTCGTCGGCGTCCGCTGCGCCAGCGTCGACACCACCGTCCTCGCCGAGGCTTGCCGGGCAGTGGCTCGTCCATCGGGGGGCGACGTCCTGCCCGGTCTTCGGGTCGACCATGTGCCGGCTGCCCGTTGGAGAGCCTGCGGCAGCAGAGCCGTAGGGCACGATGTCGCTGCGATCGTAGCCGTCGATTTCGGCCACGTACGAATGCCCGGGCATCACGTAGTAGAACGAGACTGGGGCCGAGCAGCTGACGGGCATCGAGGAAGCGAGCACTTGCGGGTGCTCCGGATCGGTGACATCCGTGAGTGTGGCGACATAGGTCTGCCAAGCGCCCGCAACGCGGGCACAAGGCACGCCGCCCGAAAAAACGCGAGGCGTGACCGTGACGGTGGTGGGGTAGATGATGGTCGTGGATGTGCTGCCCGAGGTGAGGCACGCCGCGACGCCCAAGCATCCGAGCGCTGCGAAAGACCACCACGCCAGCCGTCTAGCCACACCGTGCATTGGCGTCCCCATAGCGGAATTGCCCGCCGTGTGCCAGCGCCGGCTGCGATCGGCGGCCAGAAGCCTCATTCCATGCCGCCGTGCGGGCCTGTGGGACCGTTGCGACGGCGCCGCCCGAGCCGTCCACCGAGGCCCAGCACGTGCAACGACTCTTCGGACCTCTTGAAGCAGACCCGTACGCCGAAGCCGACGTCGTGCGAAGTATGCGGGCCGTCCAGGAAGATCTTGCCGTCCGGCATCTTGCTGTGGGCCACGAGCGTGGCGCCGTCCGGCACCAGCATTCGCGAGAACCGCAGCGGCCCCGTGTAGCCGTAGGGCTCGCGAACCACGAACTGCAAATCCTTGGACGCAAGCGGCAGGATTTTCCCTCCTGCGGAGCGCTGCGCAGCGGTCGAGCCCGCAGCCGGACCGATCCAGAACCCGCTGGACTTGTGAGCCTCGACCTCGCCGCCGATCTCGACGACGTACCTGGTGGTGGCTGCCGGCGACTCGTGGCAATAGAGAACGTCGTTGAGCACGCGACGGGACACCACGCGCCCGTCGATCCGAACGTCCATCCTGGCCAGCTCCATGGACGGGATCTCACCCCGCAAGGACTTGGGGATCCCCTCCTCGCATTCCTTGGGTTGCAGACCGCAGAAGAAGCCGACGGAGGTCGAAGGGGCGCTGTTGATGCCGACGATCGGGATGTCGCTGCCGACCTGGTGGCTGGTGGTCAGCAGGGTGCCGTCGCCACCGACCGTGATGACGAGCGAGACACCGCGCAGATCAAAGGGCTCCCAGGGGGCATCAATCAGCCTGAACTCCACGCCCAGGCCGCGGACGATGGACAGCACGCGGGCCACGGTGGCTTCGTGCTCTTCGTGCGCATGCAGCAAGGAGGCGACGGACGGGTCGTTCTGCTCGAGGAGCTTGAGGTAGACGGGGTCCTGCCTCACGACGACTTGCGTATGGTAGGTCGAGCGTTTCGCGACCACGATGATTCGCTGGGTGCTCACGGTTCGATCTCCGCCAGTCTCCTTAGCGCAATCTCGGTCTTGGCGTCTTCTATCTCGCCAAGCTTGAGCCAATGCAGCGCATCCACAAGGGGAATGGCCAGGATCGCGGCATGGCGTTCGAGCGCAGAGCCGTCGCCGGCCGGAGCGTGCTGCGCAGCGGGATTCACGCGGCAATGGAAGAAGAAGTGCCGTTCTCCGAGCACGGAGGGAGCAGGAAAGGTCGACGGGCCGAGCGGGAGCATGGCGTCGGGAGCTGCATCGAAGCCCAGCTCTTCGGCCAGCTCCCGTGCAGCGCACGCTCGCAGCCCCTGCTCGGAGCGCTCTTCGGGCTCCACGAGCCCTGCGGGCAGCTCCCAGAGATGGCCCAGGGTCGATCGCTCGGGAAGCGGGCAGATCTCGGGCGAGCGCCTGGCGGCCGGGGGACGCAGCGCGGACCGCAGGAAGACCTGCAGCGTCCCGTCAGCGTCGCGGAAGTGCGCGGCGATGACCACCGCGTCGAGCGCTGTGCGTTCCACCTGGTCGTAGGCGAACGGGGCGCTCACAGAGCCATCGGGGAAGCGAGCCCGAAGCTGCAGGTGCCGCACGCGGAGGAATCCGTCCTCTGGCGGGGGCTCCGCGATCACTTCGAGCGTGGTGTATGGAAAGGGCGGAAGGGGTTTCGCCACGTGCGAGAGTCTAGCCGATCTTGTCGGGCGAGGCGTATCTCGGTGGCGCGAAGGTACGAGGGTGGCCTTGCCAGCTCGCGTGTGCTAGAGCGCGCCCGCTGTCCATGCTGCGTAATGACCTAAGAAATATCGCTATCGTTGCCCACGTCGACCACGGCAAGACCACGCTCGTCGACTTCATGCTCCGTCAGGCCGGCGTCTTTCGATCCAACGAGATCGTCGCCGAGCGCGTGATGGACTCCAACGATCAGGAGCGCGAGCGTGGCATCACGATCCTCGCGAAGAACACATCGGTCCACTACAAAGACACCAAGATCAACATCATCGACACGCCCGGACACGCGGACTTCGGAGGCGAGGTCGAGCGTACGTTGCGCATGGCCGACGGGGTGCTGCTGCTGGTCGACGCTGCGGAAGGTCCGCTGCCCCAGACCCGCTTCGTGCTGAGCAAGGCCCTGGAGCTCGGCTTCCCGGCCGTGGTGGTGATCAACAAGATCGATCGCAGCGATGCGCGCGCCGACGACGTCGTCAGCGAGGTGTTCGACCTGTTCTGCGAGCTCGAAGCGAACGACAAGCAGGCGGACTTCCCGATTCTGTACGCGATCGCCAAGCACGGGATCGCGCGCAAGACGCTCGATGATCCGAACATGGATCTGAAGCCGCTGTTCGACATGATCCTGACCCACATCCCGCCACCGGACGTCGAGGTCGACGCGCCGATGAAGATGCTGGTGCACAACCTGGATCACGACGACTACCTGGGGCGCCTGGCGATCGGGCGCGTGGTATCGGGCACGCTGCGGGCCAACCAGGTCGTGGCCCTGATCAGCGAGAAGGGGACGACCAAGGCGGCGATCAAGGTCCTGATGACCTTTGAAGGGCTCAAGCGACAGGTCGTGCAGGAAGCGCGCGCTGGCGAGCTGGTCGCCATTGCCGGCATCGAAGAAGTCTTCGTGGGCGACACGCTTGCCGATCCGGAGCATGCGGTGGCCCTGCCCAGAATCAGCGTCGAAGAGCCCACCATCAAGATCCGCGTGGGAGTCAACACCTCCCCGCTCGCAGGCAAGTCCAAGCTGAGCAAGTACCTGACCAGCCGGCACCTCAAGGATCGGCTCGAGAAGGAGACGCGCCGAAACCTGGCGATCCGCGTGGAGCCGACCGACACGGCCGACACATTCCTGGTGTTCGGGCGCGGCGAGCTTCAGCTGGCCATCCTGTTCGAGTCGATGCGTCGCGAAGGCTACGAGATGCAGCTCGGCAACCCGGAGGTCGTGACGCGCGAGATCAACGGAGCCCTGCGCGAGCCGGTCGAGCTGGTGGTGATCGACGTGCCCGACGCGTACATCGGCACGATCACGCAGCGACTGGGCGAGCGTAAGGGGCGCATGGTCAAGATGACCAACCCTGGATACGGACGCAGCCGTCTGGAGTTCCTGATCCCGAGCCGCGGCTTGATCGGCTTCCGAGGCGAATTCCTGACTGCCACGCGCGGCACCGGGCTCCTGACAGCGCTGTTCCACGGCTGGGAGCCCTGGGGCGGACCGATGATGCGTCGACCCCTGGGCGCGATCGTTGCGGATCGGCACGGCGTTGCGACGCCGTACGCGCTGTTCCACCTGCAGCCGCGCGGCAACTTCTTCCTGGGACCGGGCACCGAGGTCTACGAGGGGATGATCATCGGCGAGCACAATCGTCCGAGCGACAGCGACGTGAACGCCACGAAGGAGAAGAAGCTGTCGAACGTGCGCAACCACGGCAAGGACGAGAACGTCCTGCTTGCGCCGCCGAAGATTCTGAACATCGAGACCGCGATGGAGTGGATCGACCTGGACGAGCTGGTGGAGATCACGCCTGAGTTCGTGCGGGTGCGAAAGCAGCTTCTGGATGGGTCACGACGCCCGAAGAGGTCGGTAGCGCTCGAAGAAGCGCAGCCGTCCTCTGCGTCCTCCTCCTGATAAGGCTCCAGGCTGCAAGCCGCAGGCTGCCGGAAGAGCGAGGGAAACCTCGAAACACCCGTGCGGAAAAAACGGGTGTAAGCTTGCCGCTTCAGGTTCGTTCAACGTTCGACACCGAACGATGGAGGCGGCAATGAGCAAGCTCGGATACGCGTGGTCGGTACTTTTCCTGGCTCTGGTGAGCATGATGATCGGCTGCGCCGGCGGAGGAGCCCCGATGGCGCCTTCGGCAGCGTCCAATGCCAAGGGTGGCGACTACGGTCCCTCGGCAGGTGCTGCGCCTGCCAGCCCGCCTGCCTATGGTCAAGCTGCACCGGCGCAGGAATCCGCGGTCGGCGGAGCTGCCAAGAGCGCGCCTCCTTCGGCAACCGCGGGCGCTGCTCCGGGTGCTGCTGCGGACATGGCGCGCAAGGCGGAAGCTCCTGCGCCCGAATCACGTCCTGGTCTGGGCACTGCCTGGGGCGAGACGCGGGAAAGCCGCACCAGCACCGCGCCGTTCGTGCGCGACAACCCCAACAACCCGTTCCAGATGGCGGCCATCTACTACAACGACCGTGAAGGCGCCAATGCCATGGCCCGCTCGGCCGACTACCGCGCCATCGATCGCGGCGTGGTCTCGATCATGGGCGGCGCGCTCACGGTGAGCCTGCGCGACGACTCCGGCCGCGTGCTGCCGGGATTCTCGGCTGGCGGCAAGCAGTACATGATCGGCGAAGCCGGCTCGCGCTACGTGATCCTCGTGCAGAACAACACCGGGTTCCGGTTCGAGTGCGTGGGCACGGTCGACGGCCTGGACGTGATCGACGGCCGCCCGGGCTCGTTCACCAAGCGCGGCTACCTGGTTCAGCCCTACAGCACCCTGGAGATCGAAGGGTTCCGTCGCAGCGCCGAAGCTGTTGCAGCGTTCCGGTTCAGCTCGGTGCGCGGCTCGTACGCGAACCGGTCAGGAAGCGGCGACGCGAACGTGGGCGTGATCGGGATCGCGCTGTTCAACGAGCGCGGGACCAACCCGACGTGGACGCCTGAAGAGGTCAACCGCCGTCACAACGCCGACCCGTTCCCTGGGCGGTATGCAACGCCTCCGAGCAACTGAACGCCTCGATGATTCGCGCGCCGCGCCCTTGCCCAGGGGCGCGGCGGCCTTTTGTTCGAAGTCAATCTCCCGGCCCCACGGGATCTGCGCTACCCGAGCGGGTCCCGATGTCGACGATGAACGCAGAGCAGAAGCGCGCCGTGGCCCATGGCGCAGGCCCGCTGCTGGTGCTCGCTGGCGCAGGTTCAGGCAAGACCACGGTGATCACGCGGCGCATCGCGCGCCTGATCGAGACCGGCGTACCTCCGCGCGCGATCCTTGCCATGACCTTCACCAACAAGGCTGCTGGCGAGATGCTCGAGCGCATCGTTCGCCTGTCCGGCGAGCGGGCGGCCGAGGCTACGATCGGCACGTTCCACGCCTTCGGCTTGCGTGTTCTGCGGGCCGAAGCTCGCTCTGCCGGGATCCCGGACGGGCGGTTCGCGATCTTCGACCAGGCGGATCAGGCGGGTGTGGTGCGGGAGCTGCTGCGCACGCTGCGAGGCGAGCGACGCTACGACGTGTGGGCGATCCTGTCGCGCATCTCCAAGGCCCGAAACGCCTTCGTTTCGCCTGAGGAGTTCGAAGCGCGACCGGGCGACGAGTACGACGAGATCACCCGGGACATCTACCCGCGGTACATGAAAGCGTTGCGGGGCTTTCGCGCGTTCGACTTCGACGATCTGGTGTGCGAGGTGGTGCGCGTGTTCAAGCGCAAGCCTGAGGTGCTCAAGCGCTGGGTGGATCGGTACCAGTACATCCTGGTCGACGAGTACCAGGACACGAACATCGCGCAGTTCGAGCTGGTGCGCCTGCTCGGCGAAGAGCACCGCAACGTGTGCGTGGTGGGCGACGACGACCAGGCGATCTACGGCTGGCGCGGGGCGGACGTGCGCAACATCCTGGAGTTCGATCAGCACTTCCCCAAGACGAAGGTGATCAAGCTCGAGAAGAACTACCGATCGTGCGGCAACGTGCTCGCCATCGCCAATGCCGTGATCCATGCATCGACCGGCAAGCGCCACGACAAGACGCTGCAAGCGACGCGAGCCCAGGGCGGTCTCGCGCAGATGATCGTGGCCGAGGACCCGGACGTCGAGGCGTCGTTCATCGCCACCGAGGCCAGGCGCCTGATCGACATCGAGCATCTGCGCCCCAAGGACATCGCGGTGCTGTTCCGATCCGCGCAGCAGTCCGAAGCCATCGAAACGGCCTTCAAGCAGCACACGATCCCGTTCCGTCTCGTGGGCGGAACGCAGTTCTACGAGCGCAAGGAGGTCAAGGACCTGATCGCCTACCTGCGCGTCGCGCTGAGCCGTCGGGACGAGATCTCGCTCCGGCGAATCATCAACTACCCTGCACGCGGCATCGGCGACGCTGCGCTGGATCGGCTGACCAGCTACGCGCTGGTCAACGACCTCACGCTCTGGAAGGCGGTGCAGAGGGCGGAGTCGATCCCTGGCCTGTCTCCTCCTGCGGTCGCAGGATGCAAGGCTCTTTCGGCAGTGATCGAGACTGCCTCGAAGAGGCTGGATGGCAAGGAAGCGTCGTCGGACGTGGCGCGTACGCTGGCCGCAGCCGTGGGGCTGGAGGCGGACATCGCTGCTGGCTCTGGGTCCAACGCAATCGCTGCGCGGAGAAAGGGGAACCTCGATGCCTTCCTCAACGTGATCCAGCGTCACGATGCGAAGGGGCGAGGCAAGGACGACCTGCGCGAGTTCCTGCAGGTGCTATCGCTGCAAACCGAGACCGATCAGGAGGATCCCGGGAACGTGGCCACGCTGACCACGATTCACGGGTCCAAGGGGCTGGAGTTCGACACGGTGTTCCTTGCGGGAGCCGAGGAAGGGTTGCTGCCCCATGCGCGCACGCTCGACGCCAAGGCGACGGACGTGGATCCGCAGGACGTGGAAGAGGAGCGCCGGCTGTTCTACGTGGCAGTGACGCGCGCGATGAACCGTTTGTACATCTGCCGGGCGAAGCACCGGGCGATGCGGGGCAAGCCACAGCCGAGGACGCCGAGTCGGTTCCTGGAGCCGATCGGGGCAGACCTCGTGGAAGAGAAGCAGATCAAGACGGACCCGGCTGTGACGATGAAGGGGAATCTGGAAGGGATTGCGGGGCTGCTCGCGGCGCTCGAGAAGCTCTAACGGGACCCTGGGATACACGGGGGGGGCACCGTAAGGCTCGCCTCGATGCTACGTTCTCTGAGCATGAGCCCACGGATCCACGCGCGGAAAAGCACGGTTGTCGTCGTTGGTCTTCTCGCACTGTCCTGTATGAATTGCGGCGGCGGCACGCCAGGACCGACAGATCCAGTGCGCGGCGGTGCCTGCACCTCGATGGGGTGCGAGGATGGATTGCACGTCGCGCTGTCGCCTGATTCGGGGTGGCCCGCTGGAGCCTACCGGTTCGTGATCGTGGCAGACGGGCAGACGACGGTGTGCGAAGGCGCTCTGCCCCTACGAGCCTGCGAGCAAGGCGCGAGCCTGAAGTGCGATCGACCTGGGGTCATGATCGGCGAATCGGGGTGTGCGTTGCCCGCAGCGCAGCATGGATTCGCGAGCATCCAGCTTGCGGCAGGTCCGGCGAACGTCGTGGTGACGATCGAGCGGGACGGCAAGGAGCTGGTTCGCAAGAGCATGGCACCGGCCTACCGGGAGACGCATCCGAACGGGCCGAGCTGCCCGCCTGCCTGTCGCCAGGCGAGCGACGCGATCGGGGTTGCGTTTTAGGGGCGTGCGTAGCCCCATTCCTCGGTCGATGATGCCATAATCCCCACCGACCGATGGGCCTCCTCGAAGACACCTGCGCCTACCACGAGCGATCCAAGCATCGTCCGGATGCGTACGCTGCTGGCCCTGGCTTCCTGGATTGGGCGAACCAACCGGATCCTTGGCGCACCTACGCAGGCTCACCCGAGCATCGTCTTCCCTTGCGATCCGCTGCGCCCTATCACTCCAGCGGCGGGGTTCCGAACGCGGATGACGTTGGGGCACTTCTGGAACGCTCGCTCGCGATCTCGGCGTGGAAGGAATTCCGAGGCACGCGCTGGGCACTTCGGTGCAATCCTTCCAGCGGCAACTTGCACCCGACCGAAGCCTGGCTCCTGCTCCCTGCGCTGGAAGGGATCGGCAGCGCCGCCGGGCTCTACCACTATCGCAGCCGGGATCACGTTCTGGAGCTTCGATGCGAGATCGGCGACGACGAGCTGGATCGTCTGATGGGCGCCTTGCCGGACGGCATGGTGATCGGGCTTTCGAGCGTGATGTGGCGCGAAGCGTGGAAGTACGGCGAGCGCGCGTTCCGGTATTGCCACCTCGACGTTGGGCATGCGATCGCTGCGATCAGCTATGCGGCGGCCACAATCGGATTGCGGGTGAGCCTGCTCCCAGCGCCCACGGACAGCGAGCTGGCAGCGTTGCTCGGGCTGGACCGCGACGACGACTACGTGGGGGTGGAGTCGGAATCCGCAGACGTGCTGCTGCTCGTGTCCAACGAGAGCGCATCGGGAAACGTGTCGTGGCCTTCACCGGAAGCGATCGCACGCGCGCGTTGCGGCACCTGGCATGGCAAGCCGAACCAGCTCAGCTCGATCGCGATCGATTGGAAGGCGATCTCCCGGGTCGAATTGGCGACTCGCAAGACGGTGCGCGGATTCGGGCTGCCGATGTTGGAACGCCGGGCAAGCAGCAGCCCTGCGTGGGTTCCGTCGCCTGAGAGCCTGCTCGGCAGGCGAAGCGCGCAGGACTTCGACTCAGGCAAGGGGATGACGCAAGCGCAGCTGTGGTCGATTCTCGAGCGGGTGATGCCTGGCGACGGCTGCCCGCCGTGGGATGCAGTGGCGTGGCAGCCGATGGTTCACCTGGCGGTCTTCATCCACGCCGTAGACGGGATGGAGCCTGGGCTCTACGTGCTCCCGCGGTCTGATTCAGGACGGCCGATGCTCGAGCGTGCGATGCGCGAAGAATGGGACTGGGAGCGAGTGCAAGAGGCCCCTGCGCATGTTCCCTTGCTCAGGCTCGGCCCGATGTCAGCGAGGAGCACAGCGGGGTTCATCAGCTGCCAGCAGGCGATTGCAGCGGATGGAGCCCTGGCATTTGCGATGCTTGCGGAGTTCGACCAGCCGATGCAGACGCACGGACCGTGGGTGTACCGCAGGCTGTTCTGGGAGTGCGGGGCGATCGGGCAGGCGCTGTACATCGGGGCAGAATCCGCTGGTCTGCGGGCGACCGGGATCGGCTGCTACTTCGACGATCTGATGCACGGGCTGCTCGGGCTGGAGGGCAGCGAGTTGCAGAGCCTGTATCACCTTGCGATCGGGACCGCAGTGGACGACGCGCGAATCGCGACCATACCCCCCTATACGCGATAAGGCCCCGCTTGTGAGCCGGGCGGATCGGTGTCATGAGGATCGGCCATGTCGACTCACCTTCCCAATCCTGCCGTCGTGATGCGCGATCTGTTTGCGAAGCTGGCCTCAGGCGGGCGTCGCGAGCTCGGGTTCGACAACAAGGGCGAGAAGGATTGGAAGTCGTGGCAGACGCGTCTGCGCGCAGCGCTGGCCGAGCGGATGGTCTTGCAGAGCGAGCCCAGCCACGAGGTGGTAGCGGAGTTCGTGGGGAGCGAGCAGGGCGCAGGCTTTCGCAGGCACCTGATTCGGATTCGGGGGCGGGACGGGGCGGTCATACCTGCCTACTGGTTGGTGCCGGACGGGCTTCGGGCGCCCGCTGCGACGGTTCTGGCGCTGCATGGCCACGGGCCGGGCAAAGCAACGGCTGCTGGGGCGAGCCAGGATGCGCAGCGCAACGAGCTCGAGATCATCGGCGAGCGGGACTACGCCGCGCGGGCGGCGCAGCAGGGATATCTCGCCCTCGCGCCGGATCTCCGGGGATTTGGCGAGATGACGCTTCCCGATGCGCTGTTGACCAAGCGTCCGAGCACCTGCGTGGAGATGAGCATGCGCGCGATTGCAGCCGGGCAATCCCTGGTCGGCATGCGCGTGCGCGACATCATGTCGTGCGTGGACTGGGTGGCTGCGCAAGCCGACGTGGACTCGCAGAAGATCGTCGTTACGGGGCAGTCGGGCGGCGGTACCTACAGCATCTGGGCAGCGGCCATGGACACGCGAATCGCGGGCGCAGTGCCTGCCTGCGCGCTGTGCACGTTCGAGCACGCGATGATGTCGGTCTACCACTGCCCGTGCAACTACCTGCCCGGCGTGCTGGATCTATGCGAGTTCCATGACGTAGCAGGGCTGATCGCGCCGCGTCCCCTTCTGGCCGTGACTGGCGCGCTGGATCCGATCTTCCCCTTGGAAGGTGTGCGTCTCGCCTTTGACAAGCTGCAGGCGATCTACAAGGCAGCGGACGCGGAAGACAACCTGGACCTGTTCGTGGGGCCGGAAGGGCATCGCTACTACGCGGAGCCGTTGTGGCCTTTCCTCGCGAAGAGGATCTAGCGATCTTCCCTGGGCCTGCGAGCGACTTCCACCACAGCTTCGGCATAGGCCAGGGCCGCTGCCTCGCACGCGACCAGATCGCCCGCCAGCCAGGCCGAGGCAAAGTTGGTCTCGCTGGGCGGTGGGAAGATCTTGGCCGCGCGCACATCTGCAGCCTTGAGCGCTGCGTCGAGCGCGATGGTTGCCTCCACCGGCGGCGCGACCAGGTAGGCCATGGAAGTGCCGGCGGGCAATCCGGCTTCGCGCGAGAGGTAGTGCCCGAGCGACGCGATCACATGGGGGAAGACAGCGACGGTGCCCTTTTCGTCAGCGCGGTAGAAGCACGCATCATGCTCCAGGCACCGGACGAGCGCTCGCAGCCCTTCCTCGATCTCGTCCGGGTCCGCCGCCGCGATCACGCCGAGGATCTCCCCGGAAAGCCTGCCTGAGGCGTGGGCGGAGCCCGCGTAGAACGACTTGGCGAATACTACATCGACCTTTGCGTGCTTGGTCGCTTCGTCGAGCGCCACATAGGTGGGATCATCCTGGTCGCAGGTGACCAGACCCAGGGAGGCATGTCGCTCCGGGTCCGCGCCGTAGGAGCGGAGCAGGGAAGGGTGGGCGGCGTGGATGCGACGCACCGACAGGACGGTGGGGGGGATGGGTTCGAGGATGCTCACCGCTTCACCTCCACGAGACGCACGCGTTGCTGGGGGGCGCGCGGCGCTCTTGCGGCCGCGTCGCCGAGCTCAGCGGCAAGGCTGCTCAGGTCGAGTCCGACGCCTGAAGTCCGTTGATCGAGCATGGCGCCCACCAGCATCGCGAGCTTTTGCGCAGCCTGGGCGGGAGGCGTGCCACGCGCGTGGATGTTGGACATCATGTTCCGGTCCGAATCGGTCTTTCCGATGCGCGGCTCGTGCACGATGTAGGCCGAAAGGCCGTCTCCTGTGCCCAGCCCTGGACGCTCCCCGAGCAGGATCGCTGCGACCCTGGCTCCGACTTCCTGCCCGATCTCGTCCTCGAGCCACACGCGGGCGTAGCGCGCGCACATCGGGGTGCCGACCTTCCACCCCCGCGCTTCGCAAGCAGCGGTGAAGTGGCGCAGCAGGTCCATGCCAGAGCCCATGCACGCCACGGCTGACAGCCCGTCCGCGAGGATCGGCTGAACATCCACACCCTTTTGCGCCTTGTCCCGCAACGCTTTGACAGACTCGTCGCTCAGGCGCCGCCCGAGGTCCGGGCGCAGCAGGAACTGCCGATGGGAGGTCACGCGCGACTGCAGGCCGATCAGGCCTTGCGACGCTGCCCAGTCCTCTGGCAGGACGGTGGCTACCGCCTGGTGAGCGACTGCCAGCTCTGCCTGGAACTGGAGCACGACGTCGGTGGCGTAGCGGGTTCCAACGTGCCCGATTCCGACCAGCGCCGTGGTGTGGGCCGATGCCTTCTCGGCATACCTTCCCATCATCTGGGGCGATGGAAAGACGTAGTGGGGCGGGGGAGGGATCTCTGGCGCCGGCGCGGGCGGCGGCAGGGGATCGGCTGCGCCCAGCCTGGCACGAAGCACTTGCATCAACGCGCGCGTGGAGCTCATCGGATCACCTCCGGGTCACCGAATCGCTCCCCAGGAACGTCGCCGTCCATGATCCCTGTCTCGCTCAGCCACGCATCGAACTCGGGCGCAGGCCTCTTTCCGATCAGCATGCGGACCGAGGGAATGTCGTGGAACGACGTGGACTGGTAATTGAGCATGATGTCGTCGCCCACGGGCAGCGACATCAGGTAGGTACACCCTGCAGCGCCGAGCAGGACCTTGAGGCACTCGAGCTCATCCTGGCTCATGGAAGCGTGGTAGGTGAAGCACGCGTCGCATCCCATGGGAAGGCCGAGCAGCTTGCCCATGAAGTGATCCTCGAGCGCTGCGCGGGTGATCTGCGGGCCATTCTCGAGGTACTCGGGGCCGATGAAGCCCACGACCGTATTGACCAGGAAAGGCTTGTATCGTCGGGCAAATCCGTAGCAGCGCGCTTCGAGCGTGACCTGATCAGCGCCGTGGTGCGCCGCAGACGACAGCGCCGAGCCCTGGCCGGTCTCGAAGTACATCACGTTCGGCCCGCGCGTGGTTCCCAGGCGCTTCATCTTGTCCCACGCCTCGTCCATGAGCTTGACCGAAATCCCGAACGCCCGGTTGCCGGTCTCGCTTCCGGACATGGATTGGAACATCAGGCCCATGGGCGCACCGAGGTCGAGTGCCTTCATCTGCACGGTCACATGGGACAGCACGCAGTTCTGCGTTGGAATGCGATTGCGCGTGGTGACCTCGTCGAGCGCCTTGAGGATCTCGGCGGTCGACTCTGCAGTATCGGTGGCGGGATTGACGCCGATCACAGCATCGCCACAGCCGTAGCAGAGCCCCTCTCGCATGCTGAACAGGATGCCCTGGACGTCGTCGGTGGGATGGTTGGGCTGCAGCCTCGACGACATCCTGCCAGGCAAGCCGAGGGTGTTGTTGGCCCGGACCACGACCTGGCACTTTGCGCCGACGACCATCAGGTCGAGATTCGACATGAGCTTGCAGACACCGGCCGCCATCTCCGGGGTAAGCCCAGCAGAGATCGAGCGGATCACAGGGCCGGTGGTCTTGGTGTCCAGGAGCCACTCGCGCATCTGCCCCACGGAGAGGTTCTTGATCGCCCGGAACGCCTGATCGTCGAGGGTGTCATCCACCAGCCGCGTGAGCTCGTCGGCCTCGTACGGGACTACTGGGTTCTCCCGGAGCTCGCTCATGGTGAGCTGGGAGAGCGCGGCCCGGGCAGCCACACGCTCGACCGCATCTCGCGCCGAGACCCCTGCAAGGTCGTCGCCGGACTTGGGAGGATTTGCCTTGGCAAGCACCTCCTTGACCGACTCGAACCGCCAGGTAGTGCCCCGGATCGTCGCGCTCAGCTGCATGGGACGCAGGAGGTTACAAGCCGGTGCTGCGCGAGGCAACTCCCGGGGCAGACCGGAGCGATTTTACAGGGAGACGGGAGCACCCCTACTTCGCGACCTTGCGTATGGCCCCATCCTTCACATCGGACTTGGGCTTGGTCCCGGCCTCTGCCCAGTACACGTTCACAGCGTCGACCGCGATGCCGGACGCGCAGTTCAATCCTGTCGCGATGACCTTCGATGCGCCGCCTGCCTTGGGGATCGACCGAAGCTCCCCTTTCCCCGCACAACCCTGCGTGGTCCAGAACTGCGCTCCGCGATTCGTCCAGTACACGTCCGTGGCGTCCACTGCGATGTCGTACGGAGCCGCCTGCCCTGTGGCGAGCTTGACCGCTCCTGCCCCGTCCTTGCCGACCTTCCACACGTCCCCACCCTTGATGTCCGCGAAGTACACGCTCGTGTCATCGATGGCGAGACCATAGGGCGTTCCCGCTTGCCCCACGAGCTCGGTGGGAGCGCCTCCGGCCACAGGCGCCTTGACGACCTTCCCATCGCCCAGGGGTTGGTTCTGGGGATCCCAGCTGCCGCTGTTGGACCAGTACGCGGACTGGCTGTCAGCTGCCACGCCCTGGGGTTCGCCGCTCGACTGCGAGGCAATCGTGGTGGGCGCACCGCCCGACACCGGGACTCTCGACATCAGCGGACCGCGACCATAATAGACCCAGGCAGCATTCGCGCCCGGATTGGCAGCATCGGTCGTGACGAACAGCGGCGCCGCATTCGAATCCAGGATTGCCGTCGCACCTCCAGCCTTGGGCAGCTTCATCAGGAAGGTCTCCATCCCTCCCTGATCCGTGGCAAGGCCCACGTAGGCGTTGGACGCGTCCACTGCCAGGCCGTAGAAGCTTGCCGAAAGGCCGGTCGAGATCGTCTCGGCCGCGCCACCTGCGATGGGCACCCTTCCGACCACTCCGTCGTAGGATGGCAAGCTCGGAGTCGAGTAGGTGCCTGCGGACGTGAAGTAGACATGCGTCGCATCCACGGCCACGCGGTAGCCATAGGCGAGGCCGTCCACGAGGGTGACCGCAGCTCCGGAGCTTCCCGCAGCGCCAGCGCTCCCGCCATTGGCCGTGCCCGCAGCGCCTGCCGTGCCTGCAGCGCCCGCGGTGCCGGCATTCCCAGCTGCGCCGCCTTTGCCCGCGGCTCCTGCGGAGCCACCGGTGTTGATGGAGCCTCCTGTGGAGGAGCCCGCAGAGCCGGCGCTTCCTCCTGCAGGACTTCCGGCCGCCCCTGAGGAATCATCGGAGCCGCATGCGGATCCGAGGCACAGGGCGAAGGCGACGGCGACGATGCAGATCCGACTGCGCATGGTGACCTCCACAGGGACTGACGCACCGCAATGCGTCGGTGATCGTCACTGTACACACCTGCGCGGTCCAGCGTCCAGACGGGGATGTTCTGCTGCGGGCTACCTTCTGTCCTCGAGCGTGCTACAGATCGGCTCAGGATGATCATGAGGGCCGACGAGCGGTACCCCGCACCGGGAGAGGTGATCGACGGCAAGTACCGTATCGAGCGCATGCTTGGTGAAGGGGGCATGGGCGCTGTGGCGCGCGCAACCCATCTGCTGCGTCGGGCTCCGGTCGCGCTCAAGTTCATGTCTCCTGAGGTCATGGCCTCGTCCGGCGCCGTGGAGCGCTTTCTGAACGAGGGAGTAGCTGCGTCGCAGATCGATTGCGACAACGTGGTCAAGGTCTATGACGTGGGTGTGTTGCCCAGCGGCGCTCCGTTTCTCGTGATGGAGTGTCTCGAAGGCGAGGATCTGTCGGCGCTGCTCAAGCGCGAGGGCCAGCCTGGTCTTCGCGACATTCCGAGGACCGTGCACTTCGCCCTCCAGATCCTGCGCGGATTGCAGGTCGCGCACGCCTCCGGGGTCATCCATCGCGACATGAAGCCGTCCAACTGCTTCGTGCTCCAGAAGGATGGCGAGCCTGACTTCGTCAAGCTCCTCGACTTCGGGATCAGCAAGGTCGAGCAGCCCGATGGCACCCACCTCACGCGTACGAACTCCACGCTTGGCACGCCGCTGTACATGGCACCGGAGCAGGCCGTGAGCGCGCGCAACGCCGACGCCCGGAGCGACCTGTATTCGACCACCGCGATCCTGTTCGAGATGCTCACCGGTCGCACGCCGTTCGTGTCGATGACCGGCGAGTTCACCGAGCTGCTCCACCAGATCTTCACGTCGTCACCACCGCCCCTGGCTCAGCTCCGTCCAGAGCTTCCGCCCGCCCTGTGTGCAGCGGTCGACAAGGGGCTCGCGCGCGACCCCGCAGATCGTTTCCAGAGCGCGGCGGAGATGTGCGAAGCGCTGGCATCCCAGGCCGACTCACGCAGCGCGCAGGTGATCTCGCGCATCCGCCATCGCGCCACGGCCAAAGGCCCGTCGATCGCCCCGCCTCCGGCCCACCAGAGCCCGTGGGCGGGCGCAACGCTGCTCGTCGAAGCATCCCCTGGCGGCGCGGGAGCGCAGCCTCCAGCCGCCGCTCGCGCGTCGGACCGTCCTGCCGCCGTGTCGCGAACCTTGCATACGGGCGAGGGGATGATCGACGGCGCGCCCAGGCGAAGCAGGATGATCCCGCTGATCGCGGGAGCTGCGGTGGTTCTCGCAGCCCTGATCGCTGTGGCAAGCATCGCCTTGTCCCGTCGCGGCCCCAGCGATCGACCCGGCAGCGATCCACCTGCGCTCGGCCTTGCCTCGGCACCTTCGGTCCCTCAGCCCTCCGCTATCGAATCGAACCAGCCTGTGGCAGCGCTCCCCTCGACATCCGCTTCTGCCGAGCCCATGACCTCCACGCCAGGGGCCTCGGCTCGACCACCTCCCACGGGGACTCCGGTTCGCGCCCAGCCATCGGGTTCGACGGCGCCTCCCAAGAGGCTCAAGGACATCACCATCCAACCATGAAGGTTCGCTGCGGGGGAGAACCCGGTCCATGAAGTGTCGACTCGTAGCTGCCGCTGCCATGTTGGGGCTCGTGCTCGGGGCGAGCCCGTCGATTGCCCAGAACAAGGCCCCTTCCGGTGGGGCGAGCCAGGCGAAGAAGGTCTCCATTCGCGACTCGCTCCCCGAATCGGTGCGCAAGGATTGGGATGCAGCGCGCGATCTGTACGAGGCCAAGGACTACCGCGGAGCGCTCGTGCAGTTCCAGCGCGCCTTCGAGCTGTCGCGCAACCCGCGCGTGCTGTTCAATGTCGGCGTCTGCGAGAAGAGCCTGCAGCACTACTCACGCGCGATCGCGAAGTGGAACCAGCAGCTTGCGGAAGCCGACGACAAGGTGCCGGCTGACGAGCTCCAGCAGGTCCGCGAAGCCATCGCAGCGCTGCAGCCGTACGTCTCGACGGTCGAGGTCACGGCCGACCAGCCCGGTGCCACTTTGTACATCGACGATCAGGTGATCGGCGACACGCCGTTGCTGGGGCCGGTCGCGATCGACGTGGGCAAGCGCATGCTCAAGCTCACGAAGAAGGGCTTCCAGGACAAGGTGATCGAGCTGACGATCACGGCTGGCACGCCAGGGCGCGCGAGCTTCGTGCTCGAGCCCCTGGTCCGCAAGTCGGCTGTGTCCGTCGCAGTGGTGGGCGCACGCGGAGCGCACGTGACCGTGGACGGCATCGACATGGGGCCTGCGCCATTCAGGGGCGAGGTGGTCGTGGGAAGGCACACGTTCGAAGCCCGCGCGCCCGGCTTCGTCACGGTGCGACAAACCAGCGAGGTGGTCTTCGAGAAGCCCGTGGACATGATCCTGTCCATGGCCGCGGAGCGTCACAGCGGGAAGGTCCGGGTGACAGTGTCCGAATCCGACGCTATCGTGGAGATCGATGGGAAGGTACGGGGATCGGGCACGTGGGAAGGTGTGCTTCCCGCTGGCGGGCATCAGCTCGTGGTTCGAAAGCCCGGGTTCCAGACCTACTCCACGGATCTTGCGTTGAACGACGATCAAGTCCGGAACGTCACGGTGCCCCTGTCGCGAGAGCGCGGGGCTGCCTGGTTCTACTGGGCTGCAGGCTCTGTGGCCGTGGTGGCAGGCGCGGTCGTGGCTACCTACTTCGTCACCCGTCCGTCCGAGCAGACCCCGGTCACGGGCACGCTCGCTCCTGGGCTGATTCCCGCCAACCTGCACGGGGGACAACGATGAGAAACCGAGCATCCTTACGGGCCGCTGGCTGGGCTGTGGCCGGCCTCGCGCTGATGGCAGCCTTCGGCTCGTGCACCGCGGACAAGCCTACCCAGCTGATCGCCGGTTTCAGCACGCAGATGCAGGTTCCCAGGGAGCTGCGGAGCGTCGGCGTGGTGATCCAGTCGAGCGGACGGACGATCTTCTGCGACAACTACATCGTGTCGGACGGCAGCGTGCGGCTGCCGAGCACGTTCGGTCTCGAAGCAGCGGGTGATCCTGCCAACCCGATCACGATCACGGTGCTCGGGTTCAAGACCGATCAGCCCGACTTCGCGGGCAATTGCGTGGTGAAGATCCCGGACGTGGGCCAGGACAGCGTGCTGGTGATGCGTCGACGGCGCACTCCCTATTCATCTGGCCGCATCCTGTACCTTCCGATGCCGCTGCGGCGCAGCTGCGCGGATCAGCCTTGTGGAACCGATCAATCCTGCATTGGCGGCGTGTGCTCCAAGCTGGACATCTCGCCGGAGCAGCTCGCGGACTTTCGCGAGTCCCTCGTCTTCGGCAACACCAGCACGTGCTTCCCCGTGCTCGAATGCTTGCCCGCGGCAGGCTCCATGCCAGCCAAGCTGATCGATGGCGACAAGTGCCTGTTCGAGGCGCAAGCGCTGCCCGGCCAATCCATCCCGGATCCTCCTGGCATGAATGTGCGGGTCACCTACGACAACTTCACGCCTGAGGTCCTCGACAGGGATGCGGATGAAGGCTTCGTGATCCCGGATCCAGGCAAGCCCCTGCAGTTCGAGCTCGCATCGAGCCTCTGCCAGTCGAACTACAAGAAGGGGAAGATCGTCGGCGTGCAGGCGAACGCCGCGTGCCCGTCCAAGACTCCGCTGCAGCCGATCTGCGACGGTGACCTGAAGAGCCTGCAGGCAGGCCAGGACAACGGCACAGGCCAGGAGGCGTGCGTGAAGCAAGGGGCGCTGCAGCCCACGGAAAGCGCGCTTCTCGTGCTGATGGATCGCTCTGCGAGCATGAAGAAGTTCTTCGGCGACACCGGCTTCAACGGCGTTCTCGGCCTGTCGCTGCAGGACCCGGTCTTCAACCGCTGCAGGGTCGGCTTCAAGTTCGTTCCTGCGGCACTCGCCGATTGCACGGCCGCCCCGAGCCCGTTCGCGGCTCTCACTCCGCCTGGCGACGTCGCCTTCGACTTCGCATCGCAAGCGCGCGATGCGATTGCTGCCAAGGTCGGCGCCGCCTCCAACCTTCTCGCGAGCGATCCTGTGCTGTACCTCGATGCTGCCATGAGGCTCGACGGCGTCTACAAGGCGCTCGGCGATCTCGCGCCCACGGCACCTTCCACGCGGTTCAATCGAAAGGCGCTCTTCCTGGTAGGCAACCGCGACTTCGAGCCGCATTGCGGAGGGTCCTCGCCCGCGACGCTCGCGCAGCAGGCGCTGGCCCAGTCCGGCATCTACACCTACGTCCTGTTGCTGCAGAACCCGAACGGCGCGGATCCCGCGGCGCTGAGCGCTGCGAGCAGCATCGCAATGCAGGGAGGGACCAGCCTGTTCGATGCGACCTCGGACGCCAACGTGGGAGCCAAGGCCGTGCAGACCGTGGTCAGCGATCTCAGCAGCTGCCTGTACGACAAGTCCGATCTGATCACAGGCACGCCCGAAGACAAGATCACGCTCTCGTACTTCGACCTGCAGGGCTACCACCGCGTGGACATCAGCCACAACGAGCTGTGCACAGAGCAGTCCACGTCGCAGAACGGCTGGAACGTGGACAGCCAGCAGCGTGTGCGGATCTGCGGTTCATCTTGCACGGCGTTGCGGGAAGCTGCCAAAGCCTTTGCCCTTCAGGCTGCGCTGGTAGGGCAGCCATCGCCCGGGTTCCAGGTGAAGGTGTCGACCCCCTGCTCGCCCTGAGCTCGCACCCTGCTCACCGCGACATCTCGACGCGTCCTTCGGTGTATACTGGGATCGTGAATGCGCTTGCCCGAATCGGCGGCCGGCTGGCGATCGCAGTCGCGGCAGTGGTTGCGCTCGGAAGCTGCTCAGGCGGGCCCAGCGAATCCGCAGCGCCCCCTGCGGCGGCTGGGCACGGCGGAGCGTCCGGGCACGACGCTGGTGCGGAAGCCGGAACCTGCGTGCCTGGAACCTGCGCAGCGCTCGGCGTCGAGTGCGGCTCGGCGCCGGACGGTTGCGGCGGGATCGTGGTGTGCGCAGCGTGCTCTGCCGACAAGTTCTGCGGTGGGGGCGGCCCGAACAAGTGCGGGACCAAGCCCTGCACCGCGCTGACGTGCGAGATTGCCAAGGCCCAGTGCGGCTTCATCTCGGACGGCTGCGGATCCGCGCCGTACTGCGGTGGATGTCCGAACGGCAAGACGTGCAGCACGAGCAACCAGTGCGTTTCAGGGGCAGGGGGGTCAGGAGGCTCAGGTCAGGGGGGAAGCTCGGGCAAAGGGGGTAGCTCGGGCAACGGCGGTAGCGGCGGCTCAGGCGAGGGAGGCAGCGGCGGGGGCTGTGAGCAAGGCACCCCGTGCGATCCAGGCGCTGTGTGCCATGCCGGCTCCTGGGACTGCTACACCGACACCTGCCAGAAGGGCGCGCTGGAGCCTGCGGGAACGACCTGCCACTACGGTCCCACGATGTATTGCACGGCCGCTGGTGATTGCGTGCTCTGCCAGGAAGGTGCCTTGTGCACTCCGACTTCCTGCACGCTGGGATCAACCTCCTGCTCGGCCGGAAATCCAAACTGCGTGCCCAATGGAATGAACGTATCGGCAGGCGTCGCGTGTCCCGGAGGAAAGTGCGACGGCCAGGGGCAGTGCATCCCGGACTGCGTCCCAGACGGCACCTGCAGCGGTCTGCCTGATTGCGCGTGCACGCCCGGCGTTGCGCTGA
This sequence comes from Deltaproteobacteria bacterium, assembly GCA_016218915.1. Lineage (GTDB taxonomy): Bacteria > Myxococcota_A > Polyangia > Polyangiales > Polyangiaceae > JACRCQ01. The sequence continues at coordinate 19,337 of JACRCQ010000046.1, read as the reverse complement.
ACGAGTACTGCTACGACGGCGGGGGCGGCTTCAATGAGACCAAGCTCGCCGCGACCTGTTCGGTGATCGTGCAGGCCACAGGGGTGGACAGCTGTGGCAAGCCTTGCGCCGGCGCCTGCGTCGACAAGTGCACATGGACGTGCCACGACGGCGGCAACGCGGACTGCAGCGAGGACCGTGGATACGGCCCTCCCACCAATGGCACGTGCACGTGCAGCTGAGCGGGTCAGGGCCCGAGCTGCACACCGACGTAGGGGCCGAGGTAGATCTGCGGCCCGCTCGCCATGTCGTAGGAAGGTGTGTCCACAGGGCGCGGGACCGTTGCCGTACCGCCGGTGATGAACTGATGCCCCGCAGGCGGGACACGAGCCTTGCCCGACGCATTCTCGGCGATCAGCAGCCCTCCCAAAGACAACGACGACGTCTTCCCCACTTTCAGCTGGATCGATAGATCGAGCGTGACCAGGGGAGACCAGTACCCCTGCTGCTCCGTGTTGTAGACGTTCTCGCCGCCGTCGTCGGTCTTGGCAGTCCTGCGCATGGCCATCCGGTTGTAGCCAGCGCCCACGCCGCCCGCGAAGCTCACCCTCCAGCGCGACAGATCCCACCACACGCGCGAGCGAAGCGCTGCAAAGCCGCCGTATCGGGCGAAGATGAACTCCTCGGTCCGCGCAGGAGCAGCTGCGAGCGGGTTGATGTCCGACCCTCGGACACCGTCGAACGTCGCCTTGGGGCGCGACACGTCGCCCAGCATTCCGAAGAACAGCTCCAGACCGATGGGCTCGAGGGCGTATCCGACGTAGCCGGCCGCGAGCGCACCCATCGGCTTGGACGGCTCGCATGACGTGGCGCCGATCGATTCGCATCCGAGATCGATCGTGTTGTCCGAGCCGCGCGGCATGAAGAGCGCACCCAGGTTCAACCCGCCGTAGATGCCATCTGCAGCACGAGAGCTGACCGGGACGGGCGGTGCATCGGCCGGGCTCGCATCGGTCTCCGAGCGCTCCAGCACGATCGTCTCCACGAGCAGCTGATCCGCGGCGACCTGTACCTTCTTCTCGAAGGTGTCGAACCCCTCGCGCGAGACCCGGATCTCGTGGGAACCAGCAGCGACATCCCCGGCAAACGTCCCTTGCCCGACTTCCCGTCCATCCAGATGGATCGTGCCGAGCCCGTCGCTGGTTCGGATCTCGAGACGCGCCGAGGCGCTGGAAGCCTGCGAGCTGCTGCTCTCGGCTGCTGCGGCGCGGGGCATGCCGAACACTGCGAACGCGAAGACCAACGATGCCGCAGTCGATCCGAACGGGACGGCGATGCGCCTGGGTCGATTGGCTAGCAGCAAGGACATGATCCCCTCGCACCTGCCAGCGAGGACGGTCCTGATCAGGGACGCTGGGTCAGGTGCAAAGGCAACCTAGGGCGCGTTTCCCGGAACGTAAACGCATTTTCCGGTCGTTTCGCGCCGGGCTGCGAAACTCCCGCAGACGGTTCACTGCGGAAGGTCGACCGCCAGGATTTCCTGCTCGTCGAGGTCGCTTGCCAGGGCATAGCCGATGCCGCGTCGATCCGTGACCGCAACCGAGTAGCCATGCATCAAGCCGACGTACATCGGCCCGTTGTCGTTCTTGCGCTCTTGCATGCGCGGGCTCGCCACCATGCGCACCGCACGCGGGTTGTAGACGTAGACGCTGACGCGGTGGCCATTGGTGAGCACGTACTGCAGCATGGCAGCGCGGCTCTGGCGGATCGGAACCATGCGGGCGCCGAGCAAGGTGCCCTGGAAGCGGTTGAAGGTCAGCGGACGGACCGGAACCCCTACGAACTGGTCGAACCGGGCTACTTCGGAGGGGTTGGTGGTCTCAGGAGGAAGCGGATGCGCGTGCTGATCGACCACCTCCTCGAGGAACGCGTCGAGCGTCATCAGGCTGGCCGAGCCCACCGGCGAGCTCGATGCCTGCGGAACCTGCGTCTTGTTCGCGAGAGAGCCGAGCACCAGCGACAGCACGGCTGCAGCCGCCAGCGGACCGACCACGCGCCAGGACAGCATCCGCGGGGGCTCGGAGGTCACCTGGGCAGGCGCCTCGACCGGCTCGCTCTCGCGCACCGCCAGGACACGCTGCTCTGCCAGCGCGTGCGCCACACGGGCTCGCATCAGGTCAGAAACCCGCGCAGACTGCACCACGTTGCGTACCGACGCGCGCATGGATCGCTGGAAGCGCACGCGCTCCGAGCACTCCTCGCACCCTTCCACATGCTCCTGCATCGCGAGCATCTCCGACGGCTCAAGCTCGCCGTCGACGAACGTGTCGATGCACCGAAGCACCTCGCGACAATTGGACTTAGTCATCCGATGGCCCCCCGCTTCTTCGACCGGTACTCGGTCAGGTCCACCGGCTCCGATGTGCCGCCGCTGATCTGATCGTCTTCTCGGATGATTCCCATCAACAAAGCCTGGTCTCTCAAGCGTTCCTGCAACAAGCGACGACCCCGATGCAGCCTGGACATCACCGTGCCGATCGGGCAGCCCACGACATCTGCGATCTCTTTATACGAAAAGTCTTCGACGTCCGATAGCAGCACCGCAAGCCTGAACTCCTCGGGCAGCTCCTCGAGCGCCTTGTGAAGCTCACGCTCCAGGATCGGACGCAACACCTGGGTTTCCGGGTCCGACATCTGGCGCATCGTTGCAACGCTCACCCAGCCATCGGACAGCGGCTTGGATTCCGGACCGTTGAGCACCTCGCGCTCAAGGCTGCCCCTGCGATACTTGTTGATGAACGTGTTGGTCAGGATCTTGAAAAGCCACGCCTTGAGGTTGGTGCCAGCGCTGAACTGCTCACGGCTCCTCATCGCCTTGACAAGCGAGTCCTGAACCAGATCCTCGGCATCTGCAGGGTTGCGCGTCATCCGGCACGCCACCGCATACAGCGCGTCCATGTGCGACATCACGTCGACCTCGAACTCGGTCGGTCCCGTGTGCTTGCTGGTCGCTGTCTGCTCTACTAGGCCCATTCGCTCCTCATCCGAAGTTGTAAGTGCGAAGCGGCCAGCTGTCAGCCTGGAGGTTGCGCTTCCGATGGGTGGTCGGAACGAGGACTGGACTGGGTGTCAGGTCGTTGCTTCTGCTGGGTGTCGGCTGATTGCGGCCGCTTGCACTCACGTCCGCTCAACCGGCCATGAGCATGGGTTATTCCTGGTTGTGGCCTTCGGCCCGCATTTCAACGTCCCGGACCGAGCCCCCACCCCCCGAAAGTCCGCCCTCCGACGCGCCCGCGACCTCGGCCCTGGGAGAAGTGTCGATCGCCGCAGGCCCGTGATCGGCCATCTCGACCGCCGCCACCTTGGCCGTCACACCTACGTGCGCTTCCAGTGCCTCGACCCGTTGGGCCAGACGACGCACCTCTGCCTGCAGGTCCATGTGCTCTTTCAAGCCAGGAATGACCGCCCGAATGCGCTCATCCATCGCCTGCTGCCATTGGTGAATCGTGTGCGTCGAGGTCGCCAACAGCTCGGCCAGCCCAGATCTGCCCTCATGCTTCTGCGGCGAACCCTCGGGCGCACCGGCCTTGGCCGCAGCCGCCTGATCGCTCGAAGCCTCGACCTCTTCGGGATTCTCCTCGGGCTTCGCACCCTCTGGAGCGCCCGGCGCGGGGATCAGACGCCCGATCGGGCCATCGCGCAGCGAGGTCAGCAGCTTCTCGCCACGTTCCTGGATCAGGGTACGCAACGAGCCGACTGAGACGGCTCGCGGCCGGGTCTTGAGCTCTTCGGAGATCGCCAGGGCGAGCGTGACCTCGGTCTTGTCCTCTTTCGTAGTGTTATCGATGATTTGGACGTCCTCACCGCCCCGGACCATCTCAGCGATCTGGAGCAGGGTCACGTACCGGCTGTCGCGCGTGTCGTACAGCTTGCGGTTCGAATACCTTTTGATCACCCGTCGCGTTGCGTCCTTCTCGGCCCCGTTGTCCACGTTCGCTCCTTTACACGGCCCGTGTTGTTGCTGCTGGCATCATCATCGGATTCCCACGGGAGCGTCAAGCCAGCTAGGCTTGGCCTCGTGTCGTCCAACGCTCCCCCTTTGGAAGCTGCCAGCGTCATTGCGGGCTACCCAGGCCACCGGCCCGCTTTGATTGATGTGAGCCTGCGCCTCGACCGGGGCGCCTTTACTGCCATCCTCGGTCCCAACGGCGCCGGAAAGTCCACCCTGGTCAAGGTCCTGACCGGGCTGATCCGCCCGGAAAAGGGGTCGGTCCTGCTGTTCGGGCAGGACCTCGCCGCCACCAGCCGGCGGGAGGTGGCGCGGCGAATCGCTGTGGTGCCCCAGGCGGTCCACGTCGCCTTTGACTTTCGAGTTCGCGAGGTTGTGATGATGGGACGGGCCCCCCGCCAAGGCGCGATGCTCGTCGCCTCCGAACAGGACCGGGCCCTGGTCGCCCAGGTCATGGAGCGTACCGACCTGGTCCACCTGGCCGAACGCCACGTCCGGGAGCTGTCCGGCGGCGAGCAGATGAGGGTGGCAATCGCCCGTGCTCTTGCCCAGCAGCCTGACATTCTGGTGTTGGACGAGTCCACCGCTCATCTCGACCTCCGGCACACCGTGGCCCTGCACGCGCTCGTACGGCGAGAGGTGAGGGAGCGGGGGCTGGTATGCGTTGCGGTGCTTCATGATCTGAACGAGGCCGCCCAGAATGCCGACCATGTCGTCTTGCTGCAGAACGGCCGCATCTTGTCCAAGGGGGATGTGGCCACGGTGATGACCTATCGAACGCTCCGAGAGGCCTTTGGGGTCGAGCTCTATGTCGGAGTGAACGAGTTGGACGGCACGCGCTATTTCGTTCCGATGCGCGAGTCGGCCAATACGTGACGCCCTCTTCACGGTTTTGTTGCCACGAATCTCGACCCGAGGGGGGGAGCCGATCTATAAGCAGGCCAGCCATGCGTCTGCGAAACTTTGCCGCGATCTTCGCGGTCTTGATGTGCTGGCTGCTGGTCCTGGCCGGCTGCAATCGGCCGGGCGAACACCCGCAGCTGCTGACCGTGCTCGATCTGACGCCACACGAGGCGGATCTGGGCGATCGCATCGAGATCATCGGGGTGGGCTTTCCTGAGGGGCGTACCGCGAAGGTCACCTTCAAAGGCGACCTGAACCGCCCTGGGCTGCCGTCGGTCAAGAACGCGACCATCACGGTGGACAAGGCGGCGGCTTCGTCCGCCTCCCGCATCGACTTCGTACTTACCGAAGGCCTGCAGGACCTGTTCGCAGGCTCCGGTGACAACGCCGTGCACACGACCTTCCGCGGCAGCGTCGTTGTCGCGTTCGAAGGCGCGCACCCAGGAGCCCTGCCGGTCGAAGGGACCATCACCGACGTGGAGCTCGACGTGCGGGCGCCCTCGGCAGCGCGAGCGGTCATGCAGGCGCGCGAGAAGGATGGGACGCGGGCCCTGGATTTCATGGGAGTCACGCTGGACGACACGCAGCCTCCGGCTGGCGGTTTGCTCGTCAAGTCGGTGCGACCCGAGTCCCCTGCGGCCAAGGCTGGCCTGGTTCCGGGCGACACCCTCGTGCGCATCGGCGGCGTGCTCATCTCGTCGCGCGCCGATGTTCAGCCCGCTTCGGGCTCCCGGCTGACTGCGGTGGAGATTCGCCGGGGAGACAACCGACGCGTCGAATCGCGCAACATCGACATGGCCGGGTTCAAGGGCAGCGCGCCTGCGGATCTGCTCGGCGCCCTGATCGTGCTGCTGGTCGCTGGTTTGATCCTGGGCGTATTCATGGCGCCGACGGCCGGAATCATCACCTGGGTGGAGCGGCGCATCTCAGGGCGCATGCAGTCGCGCATCGGGCCGAACCGCACGGGTCCGCAAGGGTTTCTGCAGTGGATCGCGGACGGTGTGAAGTCGATCATGAAGGAGGACATCATCCCGTCGCAGTGCGATCGGCCGTTGTTCCGCCTTGCGCCATACCTCGTGTTCACGGGCGTGAGCGCGACCTTCGTGGTGATGCCATTCGGCAACTACCTGATCGCAGCTGACCTCGACATCGGCATCCTGTTCGTGGTGGCGGTCACTTCGCTGGTGACGATCGGGCTGATGACCGGCGGCTGGGCATCGAACAACAAGTGGTCGCTGCTGGGCGGCATCCGTTCGGCGGCGCAGATCATCAGCTACGAGATTCCGAGCGCGATCGCGATCGTGTGCATCGTGATGATGACCGGGAGCCTGCGGATGCAGGACATCATCCGAGCCCAGGGGGGCTTGCCGTGGGACTGGTACATGTTCCGCAACCCGGTCACGTTCCTGCTCTTCTTCCTGTACTTCACCACGGCGCTCGCCGAAGGCAACCGCGCGCCGTTCGACCTTCCCGAGGCCGAGAGCGAGCTGGTGGCCGGCTACTCCACCGAGTACTCGGGCATGCGCTACGTGTTCTTTTTCTTCGCAGAGTGGGCGAACGTGTTCGTGATGAGCGGCATCGCTTCTGCGCTCTTCCTTGGTGGCTGGCAGCTTCCGGGCATCGACCCGGGCCAGCAGTCGGCGTCGTTCTGGCTGCTCGCGCTCGGCGCGTTCGTGTTCATGCTCAAGTCGTGGGTGCTGATCTTCGTGGTGATCTGGGTGCGTTGGACGCTTCCGCGCATCCGCATCGACCAGATGATGAACCTTTGCTGGAAGTGGCTGGTACCGGGCTCGTTCGTGGCGTTTGCGATCACTGCGCTCTGGATGGTCTGGAACCCGACCGGCGTGCTCCGCCTCGGCATCGAGCTCGCCACGTTCCTCGTGTTCTGCATCCTGCTCGCCCAGTTCGTGCGACGCGTCGCATACAACCTGCGAAACATGCAGGCGACCGTGCACGTCAATCCGTTCATCTGACCTCGCCCTGTTTCACCAAGGAGTCGTCATGCGTGCTCTGATCTCCGTCGTTTTGTTCGTTGCCTCCATCCCTCTGGCCGCCTGCGGAGGGCCTGCGCAAAAGTCCGCTGTCGATCCTGGCTACGGAGCGAAGGGCGGAGATGCGACGGCCACGACTCCGGAAGCTCCGGCCGCTGGGGGCGTCAAGCCGCTCGGCGAAGCCAAAGTTGGCGACAAGACACGTTGCGCCGTGATGAACCACGAGTTCGTGGTGACCGAGCAATCGCCCAAGGTCGAGTACGAAGGCAAGACGTACTACTTCTGCTGCCCTGGATGCGTGGAGCAGTTCAAGGCGGATCCGAAGAAGTACCTGTCCAAGCCGCAGAGCTAGCGGCAGGCCGGATCTTCGAGCTCGTCGTTGGGTGATTGAAGGGGGGACAGGGGGCGCTGGGCAGCGCCCCCTCAGGTGGGAATCAGGAGCGCTTGTTGCGCCGCCTGCGAGCGCCGAGCAGCAGGGCGAGCATGCTCGCACCCAGTGCCCACGATCCGACCGGCGAGCTCTCACCCGGCGTTGCGCATCCGCATCCGCCGCCTTCGAGCGAGCCCGGCTCCATCGACTCGAAGCCGCCGTCCGCATTGCCAGAGCCGCCCTTGCCGCTCACGCCGCCATCGGTCGCGCCGCCGCCCTTGCCGCCAAGGCCGCCGTCGCCGCCTGCTGCGCCTGCAGCGCCGCCCTTGCCAGCTGCGCCGGCTGAGCCGCCCTTGCCAGCCGAGCCGCCTGTGCCTGCAGCGCCGCCCTTGCCGGCTGCACCACCGGTTGCGCCGCCTGTGCCTGCAGCGCCACCCTGGCCTGCAGCTCCGCCTTGTCCAGCAGCGCCGGCAGCACCACCCACGCCGCCTTCCGGCGTGTAGCACTGTCCGATCGTGTTGTCGGTCGAGGTACAGGCAAGGCCTGCGCCGCAGCCGTTGCCGCCAGTGCCGCGGCAGCCCACGGTGCACTTGCTGGTGCCTGCGTCGCACACGCGCCCGGAGTCGATTGCGCCGCAATCGCTGTCCGTCGCGCATCCGCACGTGCCGTCGGTCAGGCATGCTGCGCCGTTGCCCGTAGCCAGGCAGTTGCCCGTCTTGGTAGCAGTGCATTCCACGCACAGCTTGTTGCCCGTGTCGTTGCACACCGACGGGCTGGTGCAGTCGGTGTCAGCAAGGCACTGCACGCACACGTGCGGGTTCGGAGTGGTGTCGCACAGCGTGAGGGGCGGCGTGGTGCATTCCGCGTTGGTGGTGCACGGCTGTCCGAGGCAATTTCCTACGCCTCCGGACTGATCCGAGCAGTACTGGTTGGTGGGGCAGCCGTTGCGACCGGCGGCGATCACGCAGCCCGCCACGCAGATTCCCTGTGTGCCGTTGCAGATCATGCCGGAGTCGACGGCGCCGCACTCGGAGTCGCCGTCGGTGTTGTCGCATCCGCAGATCGCCAGCGCGGTCAGGCACAGCGGCTTGTTGCCCGTGCAGAGCGTGGAGTTGGTCGACGAGCACTCGGCGCACGAACCAGCGAGCGTGCCAGCGGTCTGGCAGGCCGGCTTGGTCGCGTCGGTGCAGTCCGTGTCCACCGCGCACGGCTGGCAGGTGTGCGTGCTCAGCTGACAGATCGGCGAGGTTCCCGAGCAGTGGGTGTTGTCGAGGCACGCCACGCAGACCTTGGGGGACTGCGCGAGATCGCAATGCGGGGTCGGCGCAGAGCAGTTCGCGTCCGAGCTGCACAGGTCGATCACCACCGGCGTGGGGGGCGTGCCCGGGCCGCCTCCGTTGCCGTCGGACGGGTAGTTCTCAGGCGGTGCTCCCTGCTGTCCGCCTGCGGTCACGACGGCCTGGTTGCTGATCGTACCCGAAGCGTTGGCGTCGACGGTGACCTGGAAGGTCACGGTGGTGGAGCCGCTGATCGCGAGGGTTCCGCCGGTGGTCTCGTTGGCGCCGGTTCCCAGGCGGACCTGGACGCGTCTGGTTGCGCCGATGTACTCGCCCTGATCGTCGCCGGCGGCATCGGTCTTGGTCCCAGCATTCGGTCCGGCCGTGATCTGGATCGAGCCCGGCACGAACGTGACGCCAGTCGGCAGATCGTCGACGAGGATCGTGTTGGTCGCAACGTCGTTGCCGGAGTTGGTCGCAACGATCGTGTACTGCAGGACGTCGCCCGGCATCACGCCGCCGCCGTTGATGTCGGTCACGGTCTTGCCGGTCGTGCTGAAGTCGGGCTTGAAGGTGGAGATCGACGTCACGAAGCCAGCGAGCCAGTACTGGTCCTGCGAGCTGGTCGCACGGATTGGAGCTGAGGTCTGGCCACCGACGACCTTGGACTTGATGTCCACGACGTCGATGTCCATGCCAGACATGCTTCCTGGCGTGCCGAGCAGCTGCGGAAGGTCGCCGACGTTGGACACCGCGACGCCCAGGTTCGAGCGGCTTCCGTTGAAGAAGTTGTCGGCCGCATTGATTGCGTCGGTGAGCGCCTCGCCCGGGGGCGGGTTGGCGGGGTTGGACGGGTTGAAGAAGAAGCGATCGCCCGCGATCGCGTTGTCGCCTTCGAAAGCCACCACACCGAGCTTGGCGTCGAAGCCCGCATTGGGCACGAGGAATCCAGTCAACGTCGCGGCCTGAGGCACCCCGGCCTGGACCACATCGAATCCGTCGAACAGCGCGAGATTGCGCGGGGGGTCGGACGGAAGCGAGTAGAACACGACCATCCACCAACCGGCGAACGCGCCCTCGGCATTGGCGTTCGCCAGGGTCATGGCTTCTACGCCGCTCACGCGGTAGGCGCCCGTGCCATAGGTCTGCACGATCGCTGTGATGTCTGCGACCGACTGGTAGGTCTGGTTGGCCGCGGTCCAGTTCGCAGATGCGGTGATGTTCGTGGTGAACGAGCCAGGCCTGTCCAAGGTGCACGTCGTATCGGCGCCAGCTGCTCCGCGTGCAGCCGCCCAGTACAGGTACGCGTGCGTCACGGTCGCACCGCTCGGCGTCGTGAGCACTGCGGTAGACCGCGAGTTTGCGACTGTGATGCCGGTGTTGGCTGCAGCCTGCCCTGCACCGGGCTCATCCGCGCGCCAGAAGATGTCAGGTCCGGTGTCGGTGACGTTGTTGCCGCAGGCACCGACGGTGCCGACCACAGGGGCAGGAGTGCCTGGCGCACACTCCTGGGCAAGCGTGTTGCCCAGGAGCACGAAGTCGCCGTGCTGCGTGACCTGCACGCGAAGGGCTGGAGCGGCCTGCGCCGCGCCGGCCATCAGGACGAACAAGGAACCGGCGCTGAGGGCCGTCAGTGAACGTATGCGAATCATGGTTCTTCTCCCTCGCTGACAGCCTCGTTACTTCTTGCCCTTCACAGGCGGCGGAGCGGTCTTGCCCTTGCCCGCAGGAGGCGGAGGCGGCGGTGCAGCCTTGCCCTTGCCCGCAGGAGGCGGAGCCGTCTTGCCCGCAGGAGGCGGGGCTGTCTTGCCCGGAGGCGTGGTGACCGTGTTCCCATCTCCGTTGTCGCGGATGTGGAACTCCACGCGGCGGTTGTTCTGACGTCCCTCGTCGGTGTCGTTGGTGTCGATCGGCTTCTCTTGTCCGAAGCCTGCCGAGGTGAGGCGCTTCTTGTCGATGTTGTGCTTGACCAGCCAGGCGACGACCGCAGCGGCGCGCTGGTTGCTCAGGATCTTGTTGGCCGCGGGATTGCCCTTGTTGTCGGTGTGCCCTTCCACGCTCACCAGCTTCACCTCAGGGTGATCCGTGAGGATCTGCGCAACCGAGGTCAGGATCGCATCCGACACCGGCAGGATCGTGGCCTTGCCCGTCTCGAACTTCACCTGCTGGATGATCTTGATCTGCCCCTGCTCGATACGAGCGGCCGGGCAGCCGTTCTTCTTCGGGTCCGGATCCCTGGGCCCCGGTTGATCCGGGCACGCATCCTCGCCGTCGATGATCCCGTCCTTGTCCCGATCCGACGGAGGCGGGCAGCCGTTCTTCTTCGGGTCCGGATCCTTGATTCCAGGTGTATCCGGGCACGCATCTTCTGCGTCGATGATCCCGTCGTTGTCGCGATCCGGCGGCGGAGGCGGACAGCCGTTCGTCTTCGGATCCTGCGTCGGCACTCCAGGGGTGTCCGGGCACGCATCGTCCGGATCCAGCACGCCGTCCTTGTCGCGATCCGGCGGCGGAGGCGGACAGCCGTTCGTCTTCGGATCTGCGGTCTTCACGCCCGCAACATCCGGACACGCATCCTCGAGATCGATGATCCCGTCATGATCGCGGTCTGCCGGCGGCGGCGGAGCTGGCTCCTTGACCGCGGGGAAGAACTCGATCGAGGCCACCACGCGCAGCTCAGGAGAGCCGAATCCGCGTGTGAGGCCTGGGCCGACGCCTGCGCCGATGCGCCAGTCCGCGGCCGGCTGGTAATGCGCGCCGAACAGCACTTCAAAAGGTGTGGTGCGCTTCTTGAGGAACGCATCGGACTCGGTGAAGACCGTGCTGCCGAAGATCTCAGGTCCGATCAGCAGCTTCTTGTCGACCGCGCGGATGCCGGCCGAAGCGGCAAACGCGATCTCGCTGCCCATCGGCGAGTCCGCGACCTTGTCGGTCTGCGGACGAATGTTGACACCGAGCTTGCCAGCGTAGGCGAAAGCGCCGATGTCGCCGGCTGCGGTGAAGCGCGGCTGAACCCGCACCTTGCCGTCGCTCATGTAGTTGTCGCGGCTGCCGGTCGGTGCCCAGAGCTGCGCGCCGAAGGCTGCCGTGAACGGGCCGCCGTAGGTGCCGAGCAGGCGAAGATCCACTCCCAAGCGAAGGTCGCCGCTCGCAGTTCCGGACGGCGCCTTGTAGGTGGAGTTCACGCCGTTGATGGTCGCGGTCGAATTGTCGCCGCTCTGGGTGATCGCCAGGGGGTAGCTGACCCCGAGACGCAGCCGGTCCCAGAGCACGAGGCTTCCGCCGATGTGCGCGATCATCGAATGACGCACGATTGCCGCGCGTTCGTTGTCGTTCAAGTCATAGAGGACCAGCGGCTTGTAGCCGTAGTCACCCACGACACCGAAGGCGGGGCGGACGTGCCCACGCAGGTCGAGCGACTCCAGCGCGAACCAATCGCTCCCTCGTTCCGAGGGCTCGAAGCGGTCCAGGTTGAATCCCTTTTGCTCCTGTGCGTTGGCGGCCGAAGCGGCCAGAAACAGGATTGAGCAAGAAAAAGCGCTAGCTAGCAGGCGTGCGGGCCTCATGTTCCTCCTCTTCAAGGGAGCCCAGAGCGTCTGTCTCCCCAAAAAAACGTTCGCGCGGCATTATCGACCGGGGTCGCATCCCAGCGCAATGCGTACATTGACGACGGATAAAGCCCCGGGTTCGATGCCCCCGCAGCCGGCAACGTCGCCTCCCCCCAACCAATCAATTCCTGTGAATTCGCGAACCTGCCTACTTCGGGGGCCGAATGGTCCCAGGCGGAAGCTCTTCGACCTCCCACCGGAAGTTGTCCAGCAGCACTGTGGCGTCTGCCATCTCGTCTACGCTGTCCCAGATCGCAAACCGCAGCGTGATCTCCTCACCAGCAACCACCGCCGCTGTCGTCTGCAGCCAGCCCGTCGCTCCTGCTGCGTCGAACCCCGTTCCCTTCAGCTCGTCGGTGCCCATCGGGCACGCGAACTGCTTGCCCCCGTACTTGCCAGGCGTGCATACCTCGAGCAGCGCATTGTTCACCGAGACCGGGTTGTTTGCCGAGTCGAACGAGATGTTGTTGTTCGGTCCTGAGCCTGCATGCGGCGGAAGCAGAAGCGCCACGAAGTAGTCGTTGTAGGCGTCGCAGACCCAGCCCGGGAACTCGTAGGTGTAGAAGTCGAAGTCGTAGCTGAAGGCTTTGGCGTTGCTCGGTACCCGCAGCACGATCTCGAGCGCCATTCCGTCGTTTGCATTGCTGTCTGGATCCACGGTCTGACCAGGGCAGTTCGTGGACGGCGTCGGAAACCCTGGCGGCACCTTGCTGCGCGTGCACATCACGGCTCCGCCTGGAGAGTTGCCGTTCACGCCTTCCCGGGCAACGCCGGAGGACAGCGCGACCATCGACTGCCCCTGCCGAGTCACGAGATTGGCGCCAAAGGTCGGCAGAATTCCGTGCGAGAGAGGATTCGGCGGTGCACCTTCGCCGCCGCTTCCCTGGCAACCCACGTAGGTTCCCGGGGCCTTCGAGCTCGTCGAGCCGTCGGGGTAGACGTACTTCGCGCTGATGACGCCCCAGGTCTTGTCCTTGCCCGTCGCGCCCGGCTTTGCGACGCGGCACAATCCCATGGATCGGGCCGCATCCATCGCATCATTGCCCTCGATGGCGAGGCCCTGATCGCAGTCTCCTCCGTCGTTGTCGATCTCCCCGTCGCAGTTCTCGTCCACTCCGTCCACGTAGTCGTAGGCGCCAGGGTTCATCAACGCGGTGCAGTCGTTGCAATCGCCGTCGTTGACCGAGTAGCCGTCCTTGTCGAGATCCCCAGTGAGATCCGTGTTCGCGCAGTAGGGCGGATCCCAATGATCCGCTTGCCCTGCATCAGGGTCGATCAACGCGCCGGCTCCTCCTGCCTTGCCGTCGCCAGCCTCCTGGGGCGTGCTCACGTCCGGGCCTGCCTCGGGCGGAGTGAAGGAAGGTCCGGGATCGTTTCCTGACGCGGACGAGCAACCAACGATTGCGGACACCAAGAAGCAGAAGTGCCGGGCTCTCATCGATCCTCAAGGGTAAACGGAGGATCGGTGGTTGTCACGTGCGGGGAGGCGGCGCGGTAGGAGCAGGCGGGACCGGTGCGGCGGACGCAGGGGCAGCAGGCTCCGGCGTCACGATCTTCTCGACCATTCGGGGTGGAATCGTCTCGCCCTTGGCCCAGCGCAACCCAGCGACCTGGCCGTTCCACACCTTGTGCGGCGTGCCGCCCCGCTCGCTCACCAGGTAGATCCCAGGGCCTTTCCCTGTCTTCGCCGGGGCGTAGTACGCAACGGTGCGGCCATCCGGACTGCATGACGGGGCAAGCGCGTTCCAGGCCACGGTGCGGGTGAGCCCGGTCGTGACGCTCGTGATGCGCACCTCCCAGTGCACGCCCGAACGAACCATGTAGACCACCCGCTTGTCAGCGCCCAAGGAGCAGAACGACGGATCCGCAGCCCAGATCCCTGGCGCGGTCACTTGCTTGTCGTCGAGGAAGATCGCGAACGGTCCGCCCTCGGAGCCGACCGCATGCACCACCTGCCCCTCTGCGTTGATCGAGGCTGACAGCGAGATGCGCTCGCCTACGTCGATGCGATGGAGCTGATCGAGCGACGTGCCGACCCAGGTGTTGACCTTGCTTCCCACGCCCATCGAGAGGGCGACGTGCGATGCGTCCGGGGCATAGGAGATCCCCTGGACATAGCCTGGAACGCTCAACGGCACGGGCGTGCGCTGCCCTTCGCGGAACAGCACCAGCTTGCCCCAGGAGTCTTCTGCTGCGTAGCTCACCAGGCCGTTGGGCCCAAAGGCTCCGCCTCTCGCCAGGCTGTCGAATCCGCTGATCCTGCGTCCCCGCTGCCCATCCGGAGACAGCACGCGAACCGATCGCTCCCCTGGCGTCGATGCATCGGTCACCAGCAGTCGCCCTGACATGTGCGCCCGGACCCCGAGCGCATCCTCGATGATCGCATCCGCAAGGGTGGGCGCAGTCATCGCCGTGGCACCGGGATACTCGGTCAGCTCACGACGCCGTGCTTCGTCCTTCACACCGCGAAGCTGCAGCGTGCTGTGCACCAGGGGAAACATCGGCGGCGTCCTGGCGTCGCGCCCCACGACCACTGCAGCCAGGGCGAGCCCAGGCCACTTGTTCCTCTCCGGCATGCCGAGCCCGACTTGATCCATCGGCAGCGTGGCGAACAAGCCGGTCAGCTCCACCTGCTTGCGAACTTCGTCGGCAAGGGCGCGATCCGCTTCTGTCGCCGGGACAACCAGCAGAACCGGCAGCTCATTGACCGCTGTGGTCACGTCGACCACGACCTCTTCGTCTTCAGCCGCGGCAGCACCGGGCGCCGGCGCAGTCGGAGGCGTCGGCTGGGTTCCGGTCTCAGCCCCCACCCCGTTGGTTGCCAGGAGCAGGGACAAGGCTGCAGAGATCGGGATCAGGCGATGCATGGGCTCCTCAACGAATCACCAGGGGACGGAATCGCACGCTGAAGGTCGCAGGCGGTGTGCTGCCGTCAGAAGGTTCAGGGAGCGGCGCGCCGCTGGCCTGGATCCCTGCGACAGTCCGACGCACTTCGTCGTCGTAGGCCGCGTTGCCGCTGCTGCCCCGAAGTGAAAACGAAGTCACGCGTCGATCGGGCGAGATCGAGATTGAAACGCCGACGCTCAGCTTCTTGAGCTCCTCTGGCTCGAGACCGAGCCCGCGCACGTTGAACCTGGAGCCGAACCAACCTGCGAGCTGCCCTGCATACTGCGGAGTCATTCGAGGCTTGGGCGCGTCGGTACCTGTGCCGTTCTCGCTTCCATCAGGACGGCCGATGCCGGGAGCCACGTTGGCGCTGCCGGCCGGCGTCGCAGGATCCGCGCTCGATGCAGGAGCGGCCTGCTTGGCGTCAGCTGAAGGCTGCTCCGACGATGGCGTCGTCGAGCCAGCAGGCGCCGCAGTAGGAGCCGGGGGCGCAGGCGGCCCGTTTGGATCCGTGGCCGCGGGTTTCGCCGCGTTCGCGCGGTGCGAAGCGTGGTGCTGCACTGGCGCGCTCTCCACGTGGGAGCCCAGGCCACGTCCCTCGAGGCTTCCTTGCGGAACACCGAGCGCGGGCTCGAGCGACACGTCGATCAGCTCCCTGTCCGCAGCAAATGAGTTGCTGGACTGCCCTGCAAGCAGGACGGCGCCGATGATGCCCGCGTGCAGAGCTATCGAAACGATTCCGAACCACCACGCGCGAGCCATTCCACCTCCGCTTCGCTGCCAGTCGAACAACGGGTCCTTGCCCGGCGCGCGGATGGTCATGGCGACCGGGCGCTCGGATGGAGCGTTCGCGGCCGCAGCGTTGGTGAGCGTGACGGTGACAGGAACGAAGCGTGGTCGCTTCAGCGGCACGGGGCTGGGAGCTGGCAAGGGGGGCGGGCGAAGCGACGGCAGCGGGAAGGCCGGCAGCGGGGGAGCAGGCGGACGCAACGTTGTGCAAGGCGCGTGGGGCGCCGTGCCTGCGGGTCTGCCGAATCGCTGCTCGGAGTTCATGGCGCGCCTCCCGGCACGCGTCACATCTTGAGCTTGATGTCGACGCGCCTGTCCTTGGCCCAGCCGGATTCGTCAGTTCCGATTGCGTCGAGCGCACCGCGGGAGGTCAGGTCCACCCGGCGCTCCTCGATACCAAACGACTGGAGAGCCGCGCGCACGGCTTGCGCGCGCCGTCCACCGAGGGACATGTTGTAGTCCTCCTCGCCTCGGATGTCGGCGTGACCGACGAGCAGAACCTCCTTGTCACGAAGCCCGCCCGAGCGCATGCACTCCGCAAGGCTGGCCATCGTGTCGCGGAAAGAGCTCTTGAGCCTGGCAGAGTCGTAGTCGAATCTCGGCGGCGTCACTGCCGGGCAAAGCTTCAGGATCGCATCGTCGATGCTCAACCCGTTGGCTCCAGTCTCGCCCTGGGCCTGATCGACGGCTTGCTCCTGCTGGGGAGTGAGCCGAGCGCGGGACGTGGCTGCGACGGGTTGTGTGGGGGCCTGTGGAGGCGCTTTCGCCGAGCTGGCGCAACCGACCGTCGCAATCAGACCAGCACCCATCAACACGACAACCCATGACTTCGACATCGCAAATACTCCTTGCTTGGACCCACCAGAGCAGACGAGCCGATTCATCCGCTGCAGCAGCCTGTGCGCGGCAGCGCGTTCATCGACCTCCCGACTGCGCTCAACAGCCAGGTCGGTGGATCATTCCTATTCAAACGAGCCTGTACCCCAAAGCGCTCGTTCGAGCCAAAAGACGTGCGTCGATTCATCCGCCGCAGCGCGAATGCCGCGGACGTAACGACCCGCTACCGCGCTTTTGGGGCCTACCTGATGAGCCAGGCAGTAGCGAATCCGCCGGCAAAACCGACTGCGAGGCAGGCAGCCGCGATCACCGCGACGATCGCAGGGCTCATCCCCTTGGAGCGAACCGACGGCGGGAATGCGCTTGGCCCTGACTTCATCGTCTGATCGAGCCCCATCGACGGCGGAGAGATGACCTGCACCGATACCGGGGGGCGCTGCATCGACGTGACACCATCGGGAAGCTGCGGCGACGACTGGGTGCTGCCTTCGCGCCGTGCAGGCGCCGCGGCTGCGGCCGCAGCAGCAGCAGCCTCACCCTGCATGGTGGCGACCTTCTGCTGCACGGCCACGGATCGGAACTCGTTGGTGGGCAGCATCGCAGCGCCAGCCTGTGCCCTGGACGTGAACAGCAGCGCCCGCGCCATCTCGTCGGCATTCGCGTACCGCTGGTTCGCGTCGCGCGCCGTGGCCTTGGCGAAGAAGTCGCCCCACATGGCCAGGTGCGGAGCCACGCTCGCGATCGGCTTGGGATCCTGGGTAAGCACCGCGGTCAGCCGTGCGAAGTCGTTGGGGGCATCGAACGCCGGCTCGCCCGTGACCATCTCGTAGAAGATGATGCCGACTGACCACAGGTCGCTTCTCGGGTCCACAGCCTTGGCATTCTTGATCTGCTCAGGGCTCATGTATCCGGGCGTTCCGAGCAGCACGCCAGTGCGGGTCTTGGAACCCATGCCGCCTGCAGCGTCCATCACCTTCGCAATGCCGAAGTCCAGGACCTTGACCGTGTACCGACCCGCAGAATCCGGAACCAGGAAGATGTTGTCAGGCTTCAGGTCGCGATGGACGATCTCCTTGGAGTGGGCCAGCACAAGGGCCTGCAGGACCCCGTAGATGATCGGTGCAGCCTGCTGGACCGGGACCGCCTTGCCGGGTTGCACGTAGTTCGCCAGGGGAATTCCCTGGAGCAGCTCCATCACCAGGTAGGGCGAGCCGTCCTCGGCTTGCGCGTGCTCGAAGACCCGCGCGACGTTGGGGTGGTCGAGCTGCTGGGCGGCAACCGCCTCTCTGGAGAAACGATCGAGGATCTGGGGCTCGTTGACGAACTCCGGATGCAGGACCTTGATGGCGCGCGGGCCCTGGCCCTGCATGCCCTCGGCAGCGAACACCGCACCCATCCCGCCTTCACCCAGGAGTCGGGTGAGACGCCATTTGCCGTTGAGCACGGCACCGACCATGGTCTCGGCAGTCATGCGCGCGCGAACTTTACCCTTCCCCGATGGCGGGGGCGACAAGATTCGCGAAGGGGCGAGATGCCCCGGATTTCAGGTGGCGAACTTGTTGAGCACCACCTGCTCGTACAGGTCGATGCCCGCTGCGGTCAGCCGCACGCTCTGCACCGGCGAGCCGGTGAGCGCCAGCGCGCCGAGCTCCCCGAGGTAGTGCAGCTCCGGCGCGATCGCCTTGCCCATGAACTTGTCCCCTAGCCGCTCGCGCAACGCCTCGACCTCCAGCGTGTCGAATGCATGCTCCTTCCACTGGGCGTAGAGAGCCTCGAAGATCGCCTTGCGCATCGACAAGTCGAACGCCGGCTTGGGCACGGCAGCAAACATCGGCCCCGGGATCTTGAACACGGTCCTGCCCGAGGTCGGGTTGATCAGCATCGCGAACGCGATCCACAGGGCAATCAAGCCGAGCCCGACGGTGAACAGCGCGA
The DNA here is from genome assembly GCA_016218915.1 of Deltaproteobacteria bacterium. GTDB lineage: Bacteria > Myxococcota_A > Polyangia > Polyangiales > Polyangiaceae > JACRCQ01. The sequence goes on along the minus strand of JACRCQ010000046.1, from coordinate 753 downwards.
TCGGAAGATCGAGTGACTTGGTGTGTGCGACCGCCTTGACGACCTTGCAGATGTACAGGAGGTCGATGTCGAGCAGGAACAGGAAGAGCAGCTTGCTGAAGAAGCCGAAGCCATAGGTGATCACCGCGAAGATCACGAGCGAGGCGACATCGGTGGCGAGCAGGATCTCGTGGCTCGGCACCATGCCCCCTGCGATCGCGTCCAGCGCCCACCAGTTCATGGCCCAGTTGAAGGAGAACGCAGTCAGCAGCGTGCCGCCGAACATGTTCTTGTTTACGAAGCTCATCATTCCGGCAAGGAACTGGCACCCGCCGCCGAACAGCAGGCAGAACATCGCAGCCGTCTTGAGCGCAGGCGGCGTCAGGCCGTAGCCGAAGGCGATCGGCGTCAACGCCGCGCACCCCAGCGCAAGCCCGATCAGGCCCAGCGGCGTCGGCTCCGCAAAGACCTCGCGTCCATGCGGCGATGTCCCGAGATCGATCTTCTTGATCATGCTCATCTCCCTGGAATCGGGACGGGTCTACAACACTCTGGCCACCGTTGCACGCTCGCTCGGGCAGCGGGCATCATCCTCCGGTCTCTCGCTCGTGCAGCCGGGCATCATCCTCCGGTCTCTCGCTCGTGCAGCCGGGCATCATCCTCCGGCCGCCTGCGGAACTCGCCGCCTCAAGCGCGGTCGGCAGAACACTTCGTGTCGGCGGCTCAGACATCCTCGGCGGCCTCCAGACGATGCCGCGTCTGCCATCGCTCGTG
>JACRCQ010000045.1 GCA_016218915.1 Deltaproteobacteria bacterium | reverse complement strand
CGACCACGGTGGCCGCGATCGCCGAACGGCACAGTCGGGGATCCAGCCAAGAGGCAGACTTCCCCGCGAATGCGGTGGCGGTCGCCCGGCCGCGCTCAGTCCGCGGATATGGCAGAGTATTATGCTTAACGCCTATGGGGTGTAGAGGGGGGGAGCGTGCCGTGGCCGTCCTGTTGTGATAAGGGACAGATGCAGATGGGAGGCGCGATGAACGCACGACGAACGACCGCAATCGCGCTGGTGATTGGTGTGGTGTCCGGGGCGTGTACCAAAGGGACCTCCACAGAGGACGGGCAGCCCGACGGATCGGCCGGGAGTCCCGGGGCCGACGCGTACGTCTACGATCACCTGGAGACCGAGGCGCAGCTCCCGGTCGACTGCACCGCGATCAAGGGTGGCCCCACCATGGTGGAGGTCAGCAGCCCGAACGGCCAGAAGTACTGCATGGACCGAACTCAAGTCACGCAGCAGCAGTATGCGGAGTTTCTTGCCTCTGTAGCCCAGAAGCCGGGCTCCGAGGACCCACGCTGCACGTGGAACGAGTCCTACGCTCCAGATCCCGGAAGCGATCAGTCGCCTGAATCGTGTTTCATCGATCCATCATTCGATCACGAGCCGTGGTACTCGCCGGACAAGACTCCGAACCGGGCGGTGGTGTGCGTGGATTGGTGCGACGCGTTTGCCTTCTGCCAATGGGCCGGCAAGAGGCTCTGCGGCAAGATGGGAGGCGGCACCCTGCCATCGGCTGCGGAGACGAATCCGAACGTGAGTGAGTGGTACAACGTGTGCTCCAATGGTGGCAAGACGATCTACCCGTATGGCGACACCTACGATCCCACGGCTTGCTGGCAGAAGGCGGACGCGGGCGAACAGGTTGACGTGGATTCGTTGCCAGGCTGCCACGGGACAGCAGCGCCGTTCGCTGATGTATACGGGGTCGGAGGCCCGCTTGCCCAGTGGCAGGATGCTTGTGGATCTTCCACCGGCGCATCCATGTGCCTGACTCCCGGTGGCGATAACGGTGAGGATCCGCTCATGGCACGGTGCGACCACGGCGGGACGCAATACTCGCAAAAGGCTGTGCCGTACATCGGGTTCCGGTGCTGCAAGGACTGAGAGGGAGACGCCCCAGTACCAGGGGCCGCTGTGCGGCGATATCAACACCCGCATCGGCTTCCGCTGCCGCCACCACTGGCCCGAACCCTGTTTCGTGCTGCGGTGTCCAACCTCGCTGCCATGGTACGCGCCGATCAGGAAACGTAGTCGAGCGCACTCTCGCTCATTCAGCCTCCTTGCAGCACCGGAAGCCGATCAGCGCATCGGTCATGCCGGTCCCGGACCCGGCATGCGAGGTGCACGCGACCTGCTGCGGTAACGCCAGGTAATCGCCTCCCCGCGATGCGCAACGCAAGTACTCCCCATTCGGAGTCTTGGTCCACTCGCACTCATCGGTCCATTCCTCGACAGAACCACTCATGTCGAAGATCGAGGAGTAGGGAGAACCCGTGCCCTTGCACTGCGGGAACGAGCCCACATCCTGGGCAGACCCGATCACATCTGCGTCAGGAAGGTCCGGGCTGAACGCGTTGCAGGCGCCATCGACGTAGGTCGGCCCGTACGGGAAGACCGTTGCCCCGCCGTTGGTGCAGGCATAGTGCCATTGGCTCGTGCTCGGGTCGTTCACTGCCGCGAGTGCCCCTTCGCCGCCGCCGATCTTCCCGCACAGCCGCTTGCCCGCCCACTTGCAGTACGCGACGGCGTCGCACCAATCGATGCATACAGCGGGATGGTTCGGAGTGAGGTCCGGAGTCCAACACCCCAGCCCGCAGCCCTTGGGCTCGTACGGATCGATGAGGTGGACATCCGGTGCATACGAGCCGTTCGCGCCGCAGCGAGCATCCTCCGTGCCCGCTGCCCATGAGACATGCTTCAAGAACTCGTCGTACTGGGCCTGGGTGACTTCGGTGGAATCCACGCAGTACCTGACGTTGGACGATGCGACCACTTCGGCCATAGCCGGTCCTGGCAGTCCTGAACACGGAGAGATGGCGCCAGCGGCTCCACCGACGCCACCTTCGGCAGGAGCGGAGCCCGCGGTGCCCGCAGAGCCCGCCAGGCCAGCTGCGCCCGCGCCACCGACGCCGGCATCCTCCGACACCGCGCCGGGTGTGTCCTCGGCTGGACAACCGGCGGTTCCGACGAGACAGAGAAAGGCGGCAAGCAGCAGGACGGGCTTCTTCAAGCCCCCCGGTCCTCTGGCCGACTGGACGCCTTGACCTGCTCCTGACGTTGGCACTGTCCTGAGTGTGCCACATGGCTCAGCTTCTTGGGGTTGAAGTCTACCCGAGAACGCTCCGCTTCGGGCCGGTGCTGCTGGAAGGAGACAAGATCGTCGGTTGTTGGCACCAGTTGGACAGGAGGGGCGTGGCACAGCCTGGAAGTGCTTGCAGGATTCGCGCCGGCTGGACAGTCGACAACTGCGAGCAGACTAGCAGACAGGATCTGCGGAGGCCTGGGCTGTGAGTCGAGGCCCCATGCTTGCTCACCGTGGCCCCCACCGAAGGTCCTGCGATCAGCTTCCGAACCCAGACTGCCACCGCCGCCTTAATCCCCGCGTTGGTGGTATTCTCGGGCTCGATCTCGGTCCTCGTCATGCTGACTACCGCGCGCACGTTCATCGCCTTGAGCCTGGCTGGGTGCTGGGCGCTCGGGTGCGGGGGGAGCGTGACCGAGGGGCACGAGCTTGGCGGGCCCGGAGGCTCGTCCCAGGATGCTGCCGCTGGCGGAAGCACAGGGAGCGCGGGAGGGTCGTCGTCGGGTGGCAGCGGGGGGGCCGGTGCAGCATGCGGCGCATGCGGCGCGGAGCTGGAGCAGTGCTGGAACCAGGAGCGATGCGTGGCAAAGCTGGTGCCGGTCGCTGGAGGATTCAGCATCGACGCCACGGAGGTGACGCGCTCGCAATACCAAGCGTGGCTGGACACCAAGCCATCAACCTCGGCACAGCCACCGTACTGCTCGTGGAACTCCACGTTCGAGCCGGACTCGGTATGCATGATGACCTCCGTGGTGTGCAAAGGACAAGGGTGCGGCAGGCATCCGCAGGTCTGCATGGACTGGTGCGACGCCTATGTCTACTGCGCGGCGTCGGGCAAAAGGTTGTGTGGCAAGATCGGCGGCGGCCCTGCCGGTTTCTACGACGCCATGATTCCTGCCGCGGATCAGTGGCACAACGCCTGCACTTCCGGCGGTCTGAATGACTACACCTATGGCAACACCTACGCAGCCGACACGTGCAACGGGGCTGAGCATGGCGTCAACACCACCGTGGAGGTGGGAAGCATGCCTGGGTGCACTGGTGCCGACGGATACGCAGGGGTTTTCGACCTTACCGGAAACGTCGTGGAGTTGGAGGATGCCTGCGATAGCACGAACGGGCCGGACGATGACTGTCGGCTCAGGGGCGGATCGTTCGGCGCCATCAGCCAAGTGCGCTGCGACTTCCCAGCGAGCGGTCCTCGAGACCGGTCAGAGTTCTTCATCGGGTGGCGATGCTGCGGACTGCCGTAGCCTGCTGTCCGACCTTGCAGCGCCCGCCACGCCGAATCACCCGCATAGCTAAGACGACTAGGTTGGTACGGACGCGCCCGCTAGCGTGCAGCGACTGCGCTGGCGACCAGACCTGCCAACCCTTGAAGGCACCGGGCGAGGGCTGCCAGGGCAACAACCAGTGCGCCAGCGGTACGTGCGAAGGGAACAATACTTGCGCTTCAGCCCATTGCGGAGATACTGAGTGACATGGGGCACCGGTCGACCAGTAGGTTTCTGCGGGTGGGATGGGCGGTGGTTGGCGCTGCGGTTTGCGCTCCCGTGGCGTGTGGCGGGAACGTCGAGGTGGAGCCCGCTCCGCAGTTGCTCCTGAAGCTCGACTCGCCCCATTTTCTTGCCTTCTCGGGGGACAACCTGATCGTCGCGAGCCCCTCTTACGGAGCGGCGGGCTTGGTCTACTCGGTGCCGCGCGCAGGTGGTGAGCCCAAAGAGATTGCGCAATGTGCGTGCACAGGGCTTGCAGTGAACCAGAGCCACATCTTCTGGACGACCAAGGGCGGTCCAGCGCGCAAATCGAACCTCGACGGTTCCGTGATCGTTTCGATCAAGGAGGTGTTCGACGGGTACTCCCCGGTGGTGGATGAGACCTGGCTCTACTGGTCGGAGTTGACCAAGGGACGGGTCCTCGGCATGCCGGTGGAGGGGGGCACGCCTCTGGTCCTGGCCGAGAATCAGTACCAACCAGGAAACCTGGTTCTGACCTCCACCTATGTGTACTGGACCAATTGGGCTGACCAGGGAGCGGTGCGAAGGGTCAACCGCAATGGTGGACCGGTGGAGCAGCTCGCCGACGGGCTCACGTCCCCAGGCTCCCTCCGGATCGGGGCAGCGTACGCCTACTGGAGGGAGTCGCCGTACTACGGTCTTGGGAAGCTCATGCGAGCGCCTCTGAGCGGCGGCGGTGCTACGCTCTTCGCAGAGGTGGACAATCCGTTCGGCCTCGTCATCGACGACGAGTTCATGTACTGGACCAGAGGGGAACCGATCAAGGGTGCGGTCATGCGCGTGCCGCTGGACGGTGGAACGTCGAGCGTGGTGGCTAGCAACCAGGACCATCCATGCACGATTCTGATGGACTCCACCCACCTGTACTGGAGCAATTGTCGCGGAGGCACGGTCATGCGCAAGCCCAAGCCGCAGATCCATTGAGCTGGTATCAGAATTGTTCTACGGGGAGCATCCTATGCAGAGCGCAGCGCGCACGTTGATCGCCTTGAGCCTGGCTGGGTGCTGGGCGCTCGGGTGCGGAGGCACGGTCTCCGATGGCCACGAGGTCGATGGGACAGGAGGATGGGCGGGCGGAGCAGGAGGGGCCGCACAAGATGCGAGCCCAGCCGAGACCGGCGGAGCTGGTGGCAGTGCGGGACACGCGGGCACGGCAGGGGCGTGCAGTGGCTGCGACCCGATCCTGGAGCAGTGCTGGAACAAGGAGCGATGCGTGGCGAAGCTCGTGCCGATTCCCGGAGGCTACAGCATCGACGCGACCGAGGTGACGCGCTCGCAGTACCAGGCGTGGCTCGACTCAAAGCCGTCTACTTCGGGACAGCCATCCTACTGCGGCTGGAACGCGACGTTCGAGCCGGAGACGGTCTGCATGATGGCCTCCTTCGTCTGCCACGGAGAAGCCTGCGGCAAACACCCGCAAGTGTGCGTGGACTGGTGCGATGCCTATGCTTACTGCGCGGCGTCGGGCAAACGGTTGTGCGGCAAGATTGGCGGAGGGCCGGCAGGGTTCTATGACACCGCCGACCCGGCTGTGAGCCAGCGGTACAACGCGTGTACCTCCGGCGGGAAGCATGTTTATCCGTATGGAGACACCTACGACGAGAAAGCGTGCAACGGCGCGGAACAGCAACTCTTCATGACCGTCGAAGTGGCATCCATGTCGGGCTGCGCGGCGTCTGGCGCCTACGGGGGAGTCTATGACCTGACCGGAAACGTCGCAGAGCACGAGGACGCGTGCGAAGGGCAGACCGGGGCTTCGGACTCCTGTCGTTTCCAGGGCGGCGACTTTGAATGCCCGGCGACTTGCGACTTTCCGGCCAGCGCCTCGCGGCAACACCTCATCCACTACATCGGGCTGCGCTGCTGCGCTCCGTAGTTCGTACCCTGCCCGTCTCCAAGGTGCGCCAGGCGCCAGCGCAGAACCCGATCGTTGGCACGCGTCGGTGACGCGCGGCTTCCGGAGCAACGGCGCTTCCCCACGAGTCCGGTAGCGGCGCGCCAATGGCGCGCCTGCGATCAACGCGGCATTGCCGCGTTTGCCATGCGTCGCGCCGCACGGCGCACCATCATCCCCAGCCGCCCGCCCCAGCGTGCGCTTCAAATCAACGCGTGGTAGAGAAGAATGATGCGGACGACACTGTGGCTGATGGCCTGCCTTCTGTGCGCAGCGTGCAACTCGGCGGGCGACGCGGCTGACGCTGGCGATCCCATTGGTCAAGATGGATCCCCCGCAGACAGCACCTCTGGCGCCACCTGCGACGGCCTCCCAGGACCGCCCATGATCCATGTCCAGGCTCCGGAAGGCACGACCTACTGCATCGATTCCACAGAGGTCACGCAGGCCCACTACGCCCAGTTCCTTGCTGCCGTCCAGGCTACGCCTGGCACAGAGCACCCCGAGTGCGGCCTGAACAAGGACTACTCGCCCACGCTCTGGCCAGACTCTGCAGAGAACGAGTTCTGCAAGCACGACATGTGGACGCCGTCGGCTACTCCGAATCGACCGGTGGTGTGCATCGACTGGTGCGACGCGTACGCGTACTGCACCTGGGCTGGCAAGCGGCTGTGCGGCAAGGTCGGCGGCGGGCCTGGTCCCTTCAGCCCAGGGACGGTGAGCGGACCTGACCCCAACAACCCGGCTGCCAATGCGAGTCTGAGCGAGTGGTACAACGCCTGCTCCCAGGGCGGGATCACGCCGTATCCGTACGGCGACACGTACCAGCCAACCACGTGCCTGGGCTGGGACGCCCTTGATCCGGATGCAGGTGGCAAAGGCCTGGGCGATGTCGGGTCGTTCGCAGGGTGCCACGGCACAGCGGCCCCCTACTCCTTCATTGCAGACCTGAGCGGGTCTGTTTCGGAGTTCACCGACGAGTCGTATGTCTCCCCCAACGACGGGTTCAAGGACTACGTCAGCCGAGGTGGGTCGTACGCGAACGGCCACGCGGACATGTCGTGCATCAGCGCTTCCACAGTGGGCGCCAACGCACCCGGTCCGGCCACGGGCGTGCGCTGCTGCAAGAGCTTGCTGTAGGCGACGCAACCGATCAGCCGGAACCCCGCGATTCCACTTCAACAAAAAGTGGCGCCTTGCATCCGACGGTCCGCGCGTCATACTCCGCCCGTGCCGCTTGATCAGCCTTCACCGATGAGTAACGAGAAAACTGATACCGACGCTCAGGTCCGTGTGCTTCATCGCAACGGCAAGCGTGGCCTCAAGCCTCTCTCCTGGGTTCTGCGCAACCGTCTCGACATCTGGCTGGTCGGCAAGGACAGCGTCCAGTTGCTCAAGTCGGGCTGGTGGCACAGGTACATCCAGATCTATCGACGCAACACCATCTGGGAGCCCAACCCGTGGCAGGACCACGCGAACGACTCCGGCTGGTTGCCCTACCACGATGTGGACGCGAACCCTGTGAACGACGTTGCCAAATGGTGGGGCGTGCGCGTTCGGGCATCGCGCGGCATCGGGCTGTGGTGGTGACGGCACTGCAGGGCACGCGCGAATGCGGGGACGCGGCACTGCGGGGGACGCGGCACTGCAGGGGACGCGGCAATGCCGCGTCGAACGGATGCGCGCCAATGGCGCGCCACTACCGTGGCCAGGTGATCACGCAAAATGGGTTCCGGTAGCGGCGCGGCACGGCCGCGCCTGCGCTCAACGCGGCATCGCCGCGTTCCGCCCCGCGGCGTTTTGCGCCCCGCGCTACCCCCCCTTCAGCCTCGCATCCATCCCGGTCAACGACCGCAGCGCGTGGAACTTCTGCGACACCGAATACGCCGAAAGATCCCTCACCTTGTCCGCTGCTGACAGCCCGGGGATCGCTCGCCCGTCCACAGACAGCATCCTCGCTGCCACCGTGATGTCGTCCGACGCCAGCAGCCCCGCTCGGCACGCTGCGATCTCCACGCCGCGCACCCACTCTGACAGATTCAGCTGCCCGCTCCCCTGCGTGATCCTTGCCGCTGCCTGAGCCACCACCTCGCGCGTCGCCGCATCCAGCCGCGACAGCAATCCCGCAAACGGATCCCGCGCCCGAGGCGTGTCCCCGAGCAGGATCATCACCAGCGACTTGAGCTCCCCGAGCGACGGGAAGAACGCGAGCAGCCGTCCTGCCGCTCGCATGGCTGCCATCTCGCGCGCCATCATGAACGCAAGCTCTGGAACGGTCTTGCCTGACAGCACTGCCTTGCCGAGCAGCAGCGTGGGCGCTGGCGCTGGCACCATCGCAACACCCCCGGGAATGTCCTCTGGCCGCGCATAGACCTCGGGCATCGGCATGCCCAGCAGGTGACAGGCCCACGAAAGCGTTCGCACCGCGCTGAGCGTGGTCTTCTCCGGATCCTGACGCTGCTTCTGATCAAACGTGACCGTTCGCCTCGACGCCTGCAGCTGCTCGAGCCGCATCGCCACTGCTGCCGGCTCAATGGCCCTGAGCAGCGTCGCAAGGTCCGCGTCCTGCCCTGCTGGGACCAACAGGTCCCACGAGCCCTCGTCGATCGGACGAAACCCGGCGAGCACCGTCTCCGGCGCGTACTGCTGGTAGACCATCTGCTCGTCCAGGTCAGCTTCGCCCAGGTGCACGAGCACTGCGCACGCAGCATAGGATCGATCCTGATCGCCCTTGCGCGAAGCGATCCTGTGGATGGCCTCGAACGAGGCTGCGCGCGACGGCGCGAGCTGGGCAGCCACCTCCAGGCACCGCAGCGCGAGGTCGTCGTGCCCCTCAGCTTCGAGGAGCCCTGCGAGCCGCACCCGAATCTCGATGTCCTGCGGGCTGAGCGCGGTCAAGCGGTCCAGCGCCTGGATCGCGCCGCGTCGATCTTGCAGCTTGTCCTCGCGGATCCGCGCAAGCTTGTCGAGCAGCAGGATCTCGGCCTGGAGCGCGTCATGACCGGCAAGGCGCTCGAGCTGACGCACATACGCGCGCTCTGCTCCTGCGAAGTCCTGGTCGGCGAGCAGGACTGCTTCGATCGCCTCGAATGCCCCTGAAACCGTGGGGTCGTCTGCGATGGCAGCCTCGTAGAGCGCAACCGCTCGCGGCACATTGCCCACGCGACGCGCGCACATGTCGGCAGCGGCCACGAACGCACGCGCCCGATCCGCAGGCGTGGTCAGGGTCTCGGCGAGCGCCACCCCAGCGTTGACCGCCTGATCGAACTGCCCCATCGCTTCGCGTACCGCGCGCAGCCGCTCGAGCAGCACCGGGTCGCGAGCGCGGATGGAGAGCGCCTGTTGCAGCGCATCGCACGCGGCAACCAGGGAATGGTCAGCCACGGACCGGAGCGTGGCCACGCGCTCCTCGTCGGATTCGGCGAACGCGACCATGCGGCTCAGCAGCGACGCTGAGGTGACCGAGTCGTTCAGCTCAGCGGCGAGATCGAGCCTGGCGCGAAGTGCTCCTCGATGGGATGGGAAGATCGCCAGGGCCCGATCCAGCAGTTCGGTGGCTTCGCGGATCCGCCCTGCTGCCTTCTCGATCTCTGCGATGCACACGAGCACAGCGGCGCGTCTGGGGCTGTGCTCCAGCGGCATGAACCGATCCGCTTGCTCGTAGGCTGCCTTGGCTTTCTCCCATTCACCCTGATCTGCCAGCCCTGACGCTGCCGCGATCCAGTCCTCGATGATGTCGTCGGAGCGCGGCTCGATCGACGTGCTCTGCTGCTCGGCAACCCTGGCCCAACCTTCGGCGTCGACCGGCTTGCCGCGCAGCAGCCACGCGTGGGGAGGCGCTTCAGCGCGCGACCCAAGGGCGCGCCACAGGCCGATGGTGAACGGGTCGCCAACCGGGAGCATCGCGATCGACGCTCCGAACGAGAGGATTTCATCGAGTGCGTCTGGACCGATGCAGGCTCCTGCCGCCACGTCGTCGACTACGAGCGCGATACGCATGGGCGCAGAGTACACGGGTGCGGTTCGAGATGAAAACCGCCCGTTGATCAGGACGTTCTTGGCATGGAATTGGACCTCCTCTGCCCGCAGGATATCCTGGCGACCCGAGGCCCCAGTGCACGCTCTCCCGATCCTCGCCATCCTCGGTTCTGCGCTTCTGCATGCCACGTGGAATGCGGTGCTCAAGCGCAGGAAGGACACCACCGCGGCAGCCATGCTGCTCGTGGTCGGCGCCGGGTTGATCAGCGCTGTGCTGACGTTCGCCGTCGGCCCGGCCGATGTTCCTGCCGGCGCCTTGCCCTGGGTCGGCGCAGTCGCCCTGTCCGAAGGGCTCTACTTCTTCTTTCTGAGCAAGTCGCTGCAAGAGCTCCCGCTCGGCTCTGCCTATGGACTGAGCCGCGGAGGCGGCTTGCTCGTGACCTGGCCGATCTCGATCGCGCTGCTCAGCGAGACGATCAACGCGCGGATCCTGATCGGCGGAGGCGTGCTCACCCTGGGATTGTTCGTGTCGGTCACAACGGTAGGATCGCGCAAGGGCCTGATGTGGACTGTGCTGTGCGCGTGCATGGTCGGCTTGTACCCTGTGTTCTACAAGCAGAGCCTTGGGATGGGCGTGTCGCCCTATCCGCTCTTCTGCCTGTCGCTGCTCGGGTCTGTGCCGATCCAGGTTCTTCTTCTCGGCGCGCACCCTTGGGCTCGTCTTCGCAATGAGCTGCGGGTCCGCCCCCTGGTCCTTGCGCTCACGTGCGCAGTGACCGCAGCATCCTTCCTGCTTCTGCTCTGGGCGCTTCGCTTTGTGGGCGCTGGCAGGATCACGGCGCTCAGGAACACCTCGGTGCTATTTGCCTACGCGTTCGGGTGGCTCGCCGGGGAGCGGCTGACAGCGCGCTCGGCGATCGCGAGCGTGGCGATTACCGTCGGCGCAGTGCTGTTGTCGCTGTGACGAAGACCGCTCCCGGAGGTTCTCAGCTCAGCTGAACAACCTAGGCTCGCCTTCGGGGTAGATCATCATCTCCTGGTCCACGCGCGCGCTCTCTTCCTTGCCGATGGGAACGAACTTCGCTGTTCCGGTCACGTACAACGTGCCGTCTTCCCCTCGGATCTCCCCAGCGGTCTTCCAGTAGTACTTCTTGTCTTCGGTGAATCTTCCAGTCACCACCAGGGGCGTGCCGACGGGCACAGGCTTGACGAACCGGACGGTCATCTCCGCGGTAACAGCCATCATCTTCTTCACGTACGCAGGCGCCCATCCCATGGTTTCGTCGATCAAGGCGCTCAGCACGCCCCCATGGACGATTCCCCGGTAGCCGCAGCGCTCTTCGGTTGGAGTGAACCGCACCACAGCCTGATCGTCTTCCCAGGTGAAGCGCACCTGGAGGCCAAGGACATTGGATTCCCCACAGACGAAGCACTCATGCGTGTGGGGAAGCTCTTTGGATGACATCCGATCGGTCTCCTTGCGGGCACCGGAATGCACCAACGACGTCGGAATGGCAAGGGACATCTTGCCCTCGGTCCGGTGTTGGCGTGATAACGTGATGCGCGGATGAAGTCCTTCCCATGAGCCCTGCGTCGTTCACCAAGACCCGCTCCCTGGCTCAACGCGTCGCGCGCCTCGCCTCCGAATCGCTCGGCGCTCCGATGTGGCTGCGCGACTACCCCGCTCAAGCAGAAGGTGATCTCGATTACGCCGTGATCGGCGTGGATCACGGCGGCCTGTGGCGCGCTCTGGCAGCTGTCAACAGCATCGATTCTGCTGCGGTCCTCAGCTCCCGCGCCGCTGCCCCAGCCCTGGTCGGCTTCACCTTGAACGATGCGCGGAGCTGCGAGGCTTGCTCGGCTGTCATTGCCGACTACGTGCGAAACGGTAGCCTCGACGAGCTGCCCTTCAACGCCCTCGATGCAGCCTTTGGCCTGCTAGATGCCCTTCGACAGACCATCGAGGTTCCGGGGGGAAGGTGGCGCCCCTCGGTCTGGGGCCAATGGGAAGGTTCAACCGCGTCCGGCACCTCGATTGAGCTCGGCGGCGACGGCGACCTCGAATGGAATCATCTGGTGCAGCTCACGCAGGCCGCGGACGGCGTGGACGCAGTGTTCCCTGCTGCGGCTATGGCAGCGTCGCCGATACGCTTCCATCTGCGAGCGCCGCAGGACTTCCTCGGGGCTCTGCAGGACATGCTCGGGCGGGTGAGGGACACGGTCGACGGCCGTGCGACCTTCCGCAATCGCGCGCTGCCGCTGGGCCAGGCAGGCGAGCGGATTCGGCAACGCCTGAAGGCTGCGCGGGCGGTGCGCGGGACGTTTGCGCTCCAGTGGTCGGAAGGGAAGGGGTTTCCGTCTGGTTGGCCGGACGGGGTGATCTGGCGCAATGATCACCTGGGCCAGCATGCGTGCGTGCTGCTGCGCGAATCGGAGCGCGGCGTGCACGTGTCTGCTGGCGGGTGTGAGGAGACCTTCACTCGCCAGGACGATCTTGATGCCTGGCTGCCCCGCATCCTGTCAGCCGTGGAAGAGGAAGGATCACGGCTCACCGCAGACAAGCTCGAGCCTGGCAGAAGCTATGGCGTTATTGCGGAGTTCGCGTGGGGCGGACGCACGTTCACGCCAGGGCAGGTGCTGCGGTTCGAGAAGGCAGACTACGTGCCCCGCGACGCCTACCACCTCTATCAATTCCGCGGGCAGAGTCCTGGCACCCCTGATCTTCTGCTCGCTGAAGCGTCGGACTCTGACCTTGTGCTGCTGCGTCGCCTGCACGAGATTCTCGCGCCGCGATCCGCGCGCTCGTGACCCAGCCTCATCGAGGCTTGCGCACTGAAACCAGGGCCTGCGGACCGCACGCGAGACCGATGGCAGCGCCGGTTGCCACGGACACGACAAACCAGACCGGATCTCCCCATATCCAGAGCTTGTACCAGCCGGTCACTGCCAGCCCGGCCATGGCAAGAAGCACTACCAGGACCCATTCGGACCGCTGGCGGGATGCAAGGCTCTCCACGGCCACCGCAGCGCAGCACACAGCATGTCCGCTCAGTCCAACCTGCCCGGCAAGACGAACCACGGCGAGCGCCACGACTGCAGCAACGAGCAGCGCCCGGCCGATCACCCTGGCGCGCTCACGGCGGGCCACATCCATCGCAAGAGCTGCGCAATAGGCGCCAAACGCCGGGAACACGGTCACCTGGTAGTGGACCGGAACCACCGCGTCGATTGCTCGGGTCCCCACCAGCACGCGCGTCGCGGGCAGACTCGCAAACACTACCCAGGCGGCTGCTCCGGACGCCAAGCCGCAAGCAGCGATGAACCCGATCTGCCGCGTGGACCGCACGATAGGGCAACCCTACCCTGCATCGACTTGACACGCATGCCCGATCAGGTTCCCATGCTCTGCATGACCTCCCGCGCTAGCCTGGTTGCCGCGATTGCATCCCTGTGCGTTCTGTCCTCGGTCCCGGCCGCCGCCCAGTCCGGACCCGTCAAGCCGTGGGTCAAGGTGATCGACATTCGATCTCCCGACGCCCCTGCTCTGGCGGCGAGCGTCACGGCCGCGATGAAGCGTGAGCTGGGCCGACCCCCGGAAGCCGGCTTCCAGCTCGACAACCTGCTGCGGGATCTATCCTGCGGGGCTGTTCCGGACACTGCCTGCCTCACGCGCATCTCGGGGCGCGTGGACGCCGACCAGTTCGTGTGGGGGTTTGCCCGACGCGCTGCCCCGGGGCAGGTGGCATTCGAGCTGCACATGTACTCGCGCGGCGAGCCGGAGCGGTACACGGAGCTGCTCGTGAGCGACACGCTGGCAGATCCGTTCAACCCGGCGCTGCAGCGCCAGGTGCAGAGCGCGCTCGCCATCCTGATCACGCGCGGCGGCTCTGCGACGGTGCGGCTCCATGTCGGCAATGTCGACGGTCAGGTGCTGGTCGATGGTCACCCCGCCACAGACCTGCGCGATGGCAAGGTCACCCTTTCGCTACGGGCAGGCGAGCACACCATCGAGATTCGATCCGCCAGCTACTCGGTCCCTGCGCGCAAGATCTTCCTGCAACCTGCGGCGATCGCGGATGTCGAGCTGGAGCCCACCCCATTGCCCGGCACAGAGCAGGCTTCGCCGTCCACTCCTGTCAACTGGCACAAGAACCTCGGCTGGACCGCGATCGGTGCAGGGGCCCTGTTCGCCGGCCTCGGCTACTGGTCGACGACGAAGGTCAGTGACGCGGACAACGACCCTGCGCTCGTGAGCTACCGTAACAACATGGCCACCAATGTCGATGTCTGCGATGCGGCAAGAGCTGATACTCGAACGACGGTCAATGGCGCCTCTCCGTCCGACGTCGTCGACGCTTGCGATCGAGGGAGCAAGTACTCGACCATGCAGTGGGTGTTCTACGGCACGGCGCTGGTCTCGCTGACCACTGGCATCTACCTCGTTGCCACAGACCCTGGTCCCCGGCGTGCGCAGCCTGCAGCCCGGTTCCAGCTGCTCCCGTCGGTGGGCAAGACTGGTGGGACGCTCGGGGCGCGTTTCAGCTTCTGACCGCAAGAAGGCTCGTCACCGCAGATCGAAGTCCGCTTGCAACGCTGCATGGTCAGAGCCGCCGAGCCCCTGGCCAGGGCCGTCCCGGACCGCCCTTGCGCTGCCGGGGACATAGACTCCGCGAGACGTGGTCTCGAGAAAGATGTGATCGATCGCCTGGAGCTCGCCGTTCCAGGAATAGGTCGATACCTGATCGATCGGTCTGTCCTTTGCGGCGCGCAGCATCGACGCAGCGCTTTCGATGTCCAGCAGGGGAGGGGAGCCAGGCGTATCGTTGAGATCCCCGCCGAGGAGCACGACGGCCTCGGGTAGCTCCTGGGCAGTCATGATCACGATGTCCCGTGCTGCCCTTGCCTCGGCCTGGCGGCGCCCTGGGTCGTCGTTGTTCTTCGAGCGAAAGTGAGCTGAGAAGACCACGATGCGCAGACCTGCGAGGTCCATGTGCACTTCGAGGAACTCGCGCGAGAACGAGGTTGAGGTCCCATCCGGTCGCGTGATCGGCACGCCGCGATGCTTGCGAATCTCGAGAAGCGTGCCAGCGCCGAACACCGCCACATCCAGGGAGCCTGGCGCGCCGGTCTCAGCCATGATCGCGGTCGGGTACAGGTCAGAGAGTCGCGCAGTGAGCGCTTCCATCGAGGCCACGGTCTCGATCTCCTGCACCGACACGGCCGTCGCGTGCAGGCCACGAATGGCAGTGGCGACCTGGTCGATGCGGGCATCGAACTGTTCCTGCGTGAGCACGAGCTCGAAGTCGCCGGGAGCGCAATTGCCCGAGTCGCAGGTAGTGTCGAATAGCTGGTGGGTATTGAACGTGGCAAAGGAGAGTGCAGCAACGTGCGGAGCTGCTTCTGCTTCGATGGCCGCTTCCTGCACGTCGACGGTCGGGCTGTCGACCCCGCCATCGTGGCCTGGCGGAGGCACGGCGGGATCCACGCCTGCGTCGCTGCTGCACGAGGCTGTGCCGAGCGCGAACAGTGCAGCGAGACAGAAGCGACGAAGCATGGGATCGGTCAGGGTAGCGCTCGACCAGGCGCGCAGCAAGCTGTGAGATCGTCCGGAATTGTCGATATGGCTCGGGTCGCGAGTGGAAGTTCGGAGCTTCATCGTGTCAACCGCACCGGCAACATGTGAAAGACCTGCCGGCAACACCGTGGAAGACCTGCCGGCAACACCGTGGAAGACCTGCCCGCAACACCGTGGAAGACCTGCCAGCAACACCGTGGAAGACCCGCCGGCAACACCGTGGAAGACCTGCCGGCAACACCGTGGAAGACCTGCCGGCAACATGTGAAAGACCTGCCGGCAACGTCGTGACAGCCCCCGCAGGGGGCTTGGCTAACCGCGCAACTGACTTGCATCAGCCGCCCGTTTCAACGGGCGGTTTCTTCAATGGGCGATTCCCTCAACACCCGGCATCATCAACACCCGGCACCATCAACACCCGGCACCATCAACACCCGGCATCATCAACATCCGGCATCATCAACACCCGGCATCATCAACATCCGGCATCATCAACATCCGACACCATCAACATCCGACACCATCAACACCCGGCATCATCAACATCCGGCATCATCAACACCCGGCATCATCGCCTTAAGTTCCATGCCCCGCGGTCTTCCGATCCAGCACCTCGCGGACCTTGGTCATCAACGCGTCCGAAGTGAACGGCTTGGCAATGAAGGGCATGTCCGAGCTTGGCACTGCATGGCGCGCATCCATGTACGCGGACATGAAGAGGACCTTGGGCGCGTTGGGGCGCAGCGCAAGCTGATCGTACAGCTCTCGGCCCCCCATCTTCGGCATCGCAACATCGGTCAGCAGCAGATCGATGCCCTTGTTCTCCTCGAAACGCGCGAGCCCATCCACCCCGTTCACAGCGACGATGACCTTGTATCCGCCTCGCTCCAGAAGCCGTCGCACGTGCGAGCGGACCTGCTCCTCGTCCTCCACCAGCAGCACGGTCTCGGCTCCGCGGGGAGAGACGGACGGCGGGCGCGGCGTGAGGGTGGTCCGCTCCTCAGCAACGGCTGGCAGGCAGATCCGGAACTGGGTCGATTGCTCCGGTGCTGACTCGACCGAGATTCTGCCGCGACACTGCTCCACGATTCCGTAGACGCTCGACAGGCCCAATCCGGTACCCCTGCCTTGCTCCTTGGTCGTGAAGAACGGCTCGAAGATGTGGGGAAGGACCTCAGGCGAGATCCCGTGCCCGTTGTCGGTGACCGTGAGCACCACCCAGCCAAGGGGCGCGTCCGCCGCTTCCTGCGGATCGCTCGGTGCGTTGCTGGTCTCGAACACGATACGGCCGCACTTGTCCATGGCATCCCGCGCGTTGACCGCGAGGTTGAGCATCACCTGCTCGAGCTGGGCAGGGTCAGCGCGAACGTGCGATGGGCTCGCGGAGGTCTTGACGACAAGCTCGATCTCCTCGCCGAGCGTGCGCGCGACCAGACGCTTGGCAGTCATGACCGCCTCGTTGAGATCCAGCACCCGAGGCGCAAGCGGCTGCTTGCGGCTGAACGTCAAAAGCTGGCGCGTGAGTGAAGCTGCCCGGTGGCTCGCTGACAGGATGTCGTCCAGAGCCTCGCTGTGTTGCGAGTCCGCTGACGCTTCCCCCTTGAGGTACTCCGCACAGCCGATGATCGCCGTCAGGAAGTTGTTGAAGTCGTGGGCCACCCCGCCTGCAAGCCGTCCTACTGCCTCCATCTTCTGTGCATGACGCAGCTTGTCTTCCAGGGCACGTGCCTGCTCTTGCGAGACGCGCCGCGCCTCCTGGTTTGCCATGATGTCGTCGACCAGACGCTGCAGCGTCCGGCAAAGCCAGTATCCCGTCAGGCCCGAGAAGAACACGTACGCCGCGCGCTGCATCACATTCGACGCCGACAGCGATGGGAGCTCTTGAACCAGCTGCGGGGACAGCCCGGAGCGCACGACCAGATACAGGACCGTAAGCTCGATCGCACCCAGCGTGCCTGAGAACAGCGCGAGAATCGGACGCAGCCGCAGGGCCGCGCACGTGGCTGCGAGGCAGTAGATCATGACCGGCGCAGTGGTCAGCGCGTAGGCAGGCCCCAGCCGGTTGGTGTCGACAATCGCAATCATGGTCGGGATCGACACCTCGACCGCAGTGTTCCACCAGTCGAGCCACGGACGATACCGGCCCGTGCTCACGAGCAGCAGCATTCCGCCCTGATACAGGGCGATTGCAGTCGTGATCGCAATGAGTCGCAAGCCGAGCCCGCGATCGAGCGCGAACGCGATTCCCACCACGAACGGAAGGCTGATCAGGCACAGCGTCAGGATCGCGAGCGCCATCCTGCGCGAGCCTTCCAGGCTACGCGAAACCAGAAGATCCTGCGCAGTCCAGTACGACTCCACGCCGTTGCCCTCGTCTGCCGTTAGAGGCTTGTCTTCAGCGGCTGCTCATGGCTTCTTCGCCCCAGTCGTGAACCGGACCGCAAGCGGACCCTTGGGCAGCGGCGTCTCGAGAACCGCCGGGCCGTAGTCCAGCCGCAATGCGCGGTAGTCCTCGAGGAAGTCGGCTTCCACGAACGTCACGATGAAGCGCCCGAACGTGGAGCTCGCATCCGGACCGCTCTGCGCAAGCGCATCCGGTAGCTTTGGAAACGTCAGCCCCTCAGGATGGTTCGCCGCTGCCAGCCCGACCCATCGCCTCGATGCCCCGGACTGGGCCCATTGCGCTTCGACCAGCACGCCGTCCGCTGCGCTCAGCGCTGCATCCTGTCCCCAGGTCATCTTGGGACGTGCTGGCGTGGCCGTGTCCGCTGCAACCCCCTGCACGCCGGGCAGCAGCTCGGACTTCATGTCGACATCCACTTCGGTGGGACGCTCCTTGATCCTCTTGACCAGCACCGAGTCAGTGCCATCGCCCTGGACTCCATACGACGCCGCAACGGTGTACTCGAGCAGGTCGCCGAACAGGGCCGGTACGCCGAACTGGAACATGTTGACCTGCATCGCCGGCGCCGATACCTGCCACGGATTCAAGTCGTAGTAGGCCAGACCCGCAGAGACCGGAGCAATCGACGCCGCGACCGTCGCCGCCGACATCGGCGCTTGCTTGAGGCGCACGATGAGAGATATCCAGTCCGCACTCCAAGCCCCGAGTATGGCCGGCGTGACCCCCGCGTCTCCGGGCTGGATGCCCGTCGCATACGCATACGAGTAGGGGACCTGATCCTTGTCGCGCGACCAGGCCAGCACACTGGCTCCTTCGCCGGTCAGAAGGTTCGCTGCCTTCAGGTCCATCTGCGCGCCGACCGTGATGTCCGTGACGATCTTCGACGACGTGGCAACGTCCACTGCATAGTCCGTGGAGTTCGTCACCGGCGTCGGGGCTGTTACGTTGATCGTGCCGGCCGACTTGCCGAGCACCTGCGCTGACCCCACGAAGAGTGCATCCTTGGGCTCGACATCGAAGATGGTGATCAGCGATTGATCAGCGCGAAGCACGGTCACCATGGCCACGCCCGCTGCCGTGCTCGTCGCCTTGCCGTCAGCTCCCGTCGTCTCCACTGCGAGGACAGCCCCATCCGCCGCGTGGAACACGACCGACAGCCCGGCCTGCGGAGCCCCATCATCGTAGGCGGTGAGAGACACCGGCTCTGATGCCGCGTCCGGCTTGGCCGCATCGGTCGCCGCCTCAGGAGCCGCTGCAGCCGCGGACGAATCCGTTGCGGCGTCGTCGCCTGGCACAACTGCCGTCGACGGTGCAGCGTCATCCCCCCCGCAGGCGAGCCCGGTGAGCGCGATGCAGGCGGCAATGGCCCAGACGCCGACCTCTCGTGCTCCAAGTGCGTGGAATGCTTGCATGTGTGTCATCGGGCTTCTCCAGGCTGGCTCGCGGACCGTCATTCGCTTCCAGGGCTCAGAATGTGCACGTGTTCTGGGGACTGCAGGTCAATCCTGGGCAGCAATCTTCGCTCTTGGTGCAATCGTGGCCGGTGGTGAAACAGCTGCTGCAGATTTTCCCGTTGCCAAAGTCCTCGCAGTTCATGTCGCCGCAGCAATCGCTGACCGAGTCACAAGCTTGATCCTTGGCGATGCAACAGGTCTTGTTGACCATAGCGCCTACGATCTCGCAGCTCGCATTGTCGCAGCATTCAGTCTTGTTCTGGCACTCTTCGAGCAACGCCTTGCAGGCTCCGCCGTCCCCACCTCCGCTGCCCGCGCTGCCCGCGGCCCCAGCTACGCCTGCGCTTCCTCCCGTCGCCTTGCCGGCCGTCCCTGCGCTCCCCGCGCCACCCGACGTTCCAGCAGCACCTCCGCTGCCGGCTGCGCCAGCGCTTCCGGCCGAACCCCCGGTCGCTGGCGCTCCTGCAGCTCCGCTGCTGTCACTGCTCGAGCACGCAATCAAAGCCAGGGAAAGCCCGATTGCAGCGCCGATTGCAAGAGTCGCTGCTGCGGATTTCACGTTCCTACGCATGATGGTGTCTCCCGTCGATGCACTTGCGGTCACGAACCTACCAGATTCGCCTTGGACCTCAAGCGTCCCATTCGCTCCTACGAGCGTTGCCTCGGGAGTGCGCCCCACGCCAGGGTGCCACGCCCGGTTGCCTGTGCTAGCATCCTGGCCATGTCCAAAGCGTCGGGAGGCTTTGCGAAGCTCGAGACGATCGTTCCATTCAACGAGCCGCGGGCTGATGCACCTGCGGTCACCGCGATTCGAGGCATACTCCTGGTCGCCTCGCTCCAAGCCCTGCGCGATCTCGACCTGTTCGATTCCTACATCCGTCTGCTCCCTGACGAGTTTCACCAGCCGATCCTCACCGCTGTCACAAGCTCCGACATCCCTCTACCCATCGCCATGGCCCACTACGGCGCCTGCGATCGACTCGGCCTCGCCCCTTCGGAGATCCAGAAGATAGGCAAGCGCGTGGGCGAAAAGGCGATCGTCAAGGTGCTTGCCACGCTGGGCACTCTCGCTCGAGGCGCTGGCGTCACCCCCTGGACCGGCCTCGGGGCCATGGCCCGGCTTTGGGCTCGCCTGTTCGAGGGAGGCAATGTCTGCGTGATGAAGGTCGGCCCCAAGGACGCCCGGGTCGTGGTCGAGAAGGTACCCCTGGCGCGTATTGCCTACTTCCGCAACTCATTCCTCGGTGTCAACGAGGTCTGCTTCGCCCCGTTCACCCGCAGGGTCGTGATCAACGACCAATACTCGTCCAAGGAGCCTGAGGTGCTCGGCTACCTGGCAGCGTGGGTGTGACGTCTGCCCTTCACTCCAGCGTATACTTGTATACCACTGCCTGGATCGCTGCCCCTCCTGGCGCGTAGTACACGAACAGGAACCGCTGCGAGTCCAGCTCCAGGATCGAGGGATATCCGCATTCCTGCGCGCCGCAGTCCTCCACCTGCACAGGCTCGCTCCAGGTCTTGCCGTCATCCAGCGACCATGAGAACGATACCCACTCTTGCGTGTACGCATCGTCGAGCTGACGATACCCGCTCAGGACCAGCCCGCTCTTCATCTGCGCAAGCTCAGGCGCATGCCCCACGAACGGGAACGATGTCAGCGCCGAGAACGTCTTGGCGTCGTCGGTCGACGTAGCCTGCATCATCTTTCCTGGATTGCTCGGGCTCGCCCCCTTGGCAGTCCGGACCTGCATCAGGGTCGTGCCATTGGCCAGACGCAGCAGCGCAGGCTCCTGAAGCCACGTGTTCAACAAGTCAAAGGTCAGAGGCTTCTCTGCCCACTTCACCCCGTCGGTGCTCGTGTACATCGTGATCGTGGACTTCGGACAATGGGCCAGGTCCTTCAGATTCAGCGGATTGCCGCCGTAGGCCGGTAGGATCAGCTCCCCGCCCACCTCCAGGACCGCGCTCGAGCACGCCTGCACCATCAGCTCCTGGTTCGTGTCGTCGACCCACCGCCCCGTGGAGCTCAGCTTCGGATTCGACGGCGACATGCTACCAGGATTCACCTGCGTGAAAGGCCCGAACGTCGCTGCGTCGTCCGACGATCTCCCCACGAATATGTGGTGGACCGACATGTCCCCGTCCGCCAGCTTCATGACCTTGTACTGGAAGTAGTCGACCAGCACGTCGCCGTTCGACAGCGTGGTCACCGACGGGTCCCGATCGTCGATGTCCTTCTCGTCGTACAGCACCTCCGGCTGCGTCCAGGTCAGGCCATCTGCAGTGCCGAACTGCTTCATGATCCGCCCGGTCGCGTCCACGTGGCTCGCACCCTGGCGATACACGAGCAGGATGCGACCATCCTTCAGCCGCGTCACGTCCGGAAACGCCAGGTGATCGGTCGTGGTCGACGCGATCGTGATCGACTGCTCCGAGACGAACGTCGCCTTGGTCGGCGCAGGTGCTTCCACCGGCGCGTCCTCGGTCGTTACGTCGTCATTCCCACCCTCTTGCGCGGCTGCGTCCTGATCCGATGGCGTCGAAGCGGGCGGGCTGTCGCTGCTCGAGCTGCACCCGAGCATCAGCAGGAACGGGGTGGCAAGCACAAGAGACGCGGGAAGAAAGCGGGCCATGATCTGACCTCCATCGAGCAGCGTAACATTGCACCCGGTCGTTGCCCACCAGCTCGTCCGCCACTAGCATCGAACGGTGACGTCGCGCCTGTGCCTGCTCCCGTTGCTCCTTCTGGCCACGACCTCATGTGCGGCTTCTCCCGCGCGTGAGCCGGAGCCGGTCGCCATCGCTGCATCGCCGCCCCAGCCTCCGCCAGAGCTCCCATCGCCAGATGCCTCCCACGGCGCGGAAGCGCATGCCGAGGCGCAGGACGCGGCATTGCCCGAGATTTCGCTGGTCGGGGACTCGTCCGCGGTGCGCCCTGGCAATCAGATAGCCCTGAATGCCGCACGCGTGCCGTTCGCAACCTATCTGGTCACCATCCACAACCGCATCCATCCGCTCTTCGCAGACCAGTTCCTCGCTTCCCTCTCCCAGCTCCCCGCGACTCATTCCCTGAACGACCCCAACCTGATCACCTCGGTAGAGATCAGTGTGGCTGGCGACGACGGACGCCTCGCGCGAGTCGGCGTGATTCGAGGCAGTGGGGTGGCGGTTTTCGACGTCGCAGTGCTCGATGCGCTCCAGCGTGCCGCTCCCTTTGGCAAGGCTCCTGACGCGATCCGGTCAGCCGACGGTAACGTTCACATCCACTGGGAGTTTCATCGGGACCCTGTCAAGTCCTGCTCCACGATGTACGCGCACCCCTTCATTCTGCGATAGCGCCCCGTCTGTACAACATATGTGCCATGGGCAAGCCCATAGGCGGGGCTGATCCAGCATCCGAAGGGCTTGCCCGTGCGGGCCTTAGTACTTGCCAGGTCGCAATCGCTCGGGCGGCACTTCCCCTTCCAACGTGTAGCCGTACTGCTCCCAGTATCCCCCAGGCACCGTGTCGACCAGCTCGATCCGGTTCACGAACTTCGGGTTCTTGTACCCTAGCAGCCGCGGAACCACGACCCTCGCCGGAAACCCATGCGCCAAGGGGAGCGTCGCGCCTTCCACCCCGATCGCCAGGATCGACTTCGGCTCCCGCGCAACCGCAATGGGCAGCTGCTCAAAGTACTTGTCGCCAAAGCTGTGGATCTTCAGGTACGTCGCACTCGGCAGCACTCCCACCTGATCCAGCAGCGCCGACAGCAGGATCCCATCCCACGGAACGTCGTAGACCGACCATCCTTCCACGCAGTGGAAGTCGGTCACCTGGTGCACCAGCCCCATGTCCCGCAGATCGCAGAAACCCGCCTTCAGCGGCTTGTTCACCAGGCCGTCGATGCTGAAGCTCCACCCTGCCAGGATCGCGGCGAGGTCCTGTGGATCGATGGACCGGACATTCCAGTTGACCAGATCCGGGCGCGTGAGAGTTCCCGGCTCGTAGCCGCACGCCGCCGCATCGTTGCCCGCATCGGCGTACCCGTCCACGGTCGCGTCCTTGCCCGCCTCGGCGTAGGCGTCTGCTGCAGCGTCCTTGCCTGGGCCGGTATGCCCATCTGTGCCCGCATCCGGCAGCCCCCCGACGCCCAGCGGTGATTCGATCGCTTCCAGCCTGCAAGCTTCGATCAGCGGCGAGGTGAGCGCGAGCACGCTCGCACCCCCAAGCCACTCGAGCAGGCTCCGTCTCCCCACCGCGCTATTGGCTCTCTTGCGAGCTGGATTCACTCCCCGATTCTGGGTCATCCGGCGCCTGGCCGCCAGTGTGCTGTGGACGGCATCTGGCAGACGTGCGTCTGCGCCGCTCATCCAGTATGTTGCCGCCATGATCGCGGTCGAATCCCATCCTCTGCTCGATGCCGGTGCGCTGCTGACGACCTTTGCCTCGCCTCTGGGAGAGCTCGGCTCTCTGCCATGGCTGTCAGCGATGCTCTCGCTCGACGCGCCGGCTCCCCTCAAGTCCGATGACCGGGTGCGAGCTGCTGTGCGGGATCTGCTTCGCCACGGGGGATTCAAGCCTACAGGACGCAGCAAGCCCGCATCCGAGTACCTGATCCGCGCTGCAGGCGAAGGGGCCCTCGGCTCGATCAATCCAGCGGTCGACGCGAACAACGTGGTGTCGCTGCACAGCGGCCTGCCCATCAGCGTGGTGGATCTCGACCTCGCTGCTGCGCCGCTTCGCATCGGCATCGCTCCCAAGGGCGCGACCTTCGTGTTCAACGCCTCAGGTCAGTCGATCGATCTGGAAGGGCTCCTGTGCCTGTTCGACGCGCAAGGGCCGTGCGCCAACGCGGTCAAGGATGCGCAGCGCACCAAGACCCATGCAGGCACCACGCGAACCGTGTCGATCGTGTGGGGCACACGCGCGCTCGGTGATCGAACCAGGGTGACGGTGGATTGGTACAGGGAGATTCTCGAGCGCGCAGGCGCGCGCACCCAAGCTTGTGCTCTGACGATCGAACCCTAGCTCAGCACTCGCCGTGGCCGTGATGGCCGCAGCTCTCGCAACCTGACCCGCAGCCTCCGCCTCCGAATGCCTCCAGGTCCTCTTCGGTCGCTTCCCGGACTTCCTGGACCTTCACGTCAAAGTGAAGACGCTCGCCCGCCAGCGGATGGTTGGCGTCGACCTTCACCGTGTCGCCTGCAACTTCCGCAACGCTGAAGCTGCGTCCTCCCGGCCCTGCGAACATCATCCCAGGCTTGAGCTCGACGTCATCCGGGAACCGCGAGCGCGGCACTTCGATGATCATCTCGTCGCTGCGCTTGCCATACCCGTCCTCGGCTTCGACCGTGAACTTCACGCTCTGGCCCACCTCGAGCCCGTCGAGGTTCTTCTCGAATCCGGGGAGGATCATGCCGGCGCCCTGCAGGAAGCACAGCGGCTCATTGGGCTCGGACTTGTCAGCCACTTCGCCGGAGTCGAGCGTGAGCGTGTACTGGACGGCGACAAACGAGTTGTTCTGGATTTTCATCGAGTGGTCCTTGCGAAAGGGAACCGGCGAGCGAACGCCGTGGAAAAACGACGCGACACCTTGGCAGAAAGGCGGCAGGGGCGCCAGTGGCGATCCGCTCTCTCACGCTCGCGGCTCCGTAACCCTAAAACTCAAGCCCTCGCGGGGTCAGCCCCACGCGGGCGGTCTTGGCGGTCGGCGGATCCAGCCGCACGCTCGTTCCCCCGCCAAGCCTGAGCGGAAGCCCGATCGCCATCATCACCACCCCAAGCGCCATCGTCGAGATGCACACCACCTGGATCGTGCTCGCCGTGTCCCCTGGCTCGTTGTTCTTCATCGCATCGGTTCGGAACAACGTGGTCAGCGTCACTGCGCCCAGCAGCAGCGACGTCGCCCCGGTCAGCGTGAGCGCTTCGCCCCAATACTCCCGCCCAGCGCCTCCTGTGCGCGCGTGCACAGTCACCGTCTCATGCCCCTTGGGCAGCGTGAACCCATACGACGACGCCAGCCCTGCGCCGCCCACCCGGTAGGAATACTCAGGATTGAGCTGCACGCCGCACGGGGACGCGCACGCTGGCTCCCACCCGTCGACTCCTGCCAGCGCCGGGTTCGGCTTGCGCAGCTGCAGCACCGCGTTCGGATCGTCGGCCCGCAGGTGAACCATCACACGACTCGGAGCGCTCGGTGCAGGCAGCGGCGCTGCACCGGCAACCGGAAGCAGCGATCCGCTCCCGACCGCAGTCGACGCACTCCCAACCGTCGGCGATGCGCTCCCAGCCGGACGCGACCTGCTCCCGACCGCAGGTGGCGATGCGCTCGGGGCTGCAGAAGCCGAGCCCTGCGATGGGGACGGGGAAGAAGGCTGCTGCGCGCTCGACGTCGCGATCGCAGACACCAGAGCGATCAGGCAGGTGACCGAAGCAGGGATCCATCGAGGCGGTCGCATCGCGGAAGTATCGCATGGATCCGCTGAAGCGCGCTCCTTGACATGCTCGACGGACTGAGACAACCAGAGCTATTCAACATGCCAAGCGCTTCGACGATCGCTGACCCCACCACGGTCCTGTCCCCGCCCAGCGTGCTCGAGCGCCAAGGCTGCAGGCTGCACTACTGGACCGCTGGCCCCAAGACGCGCCCCTGGATCGCGCTCACCCATGGCTTCACCATGGACCACCGCTTGTTCGAAACGCAGGTGGCAGTGCTCGCGCGCGACTGGCGCGTGCTCGTGTGGGACGTGCGCGGCCACGGCCTGTCCAAGCCGATCGGCGAGGGATTCTCGGTAGGGATTGCTGCTGCGGACCTGCTCGCGCTGCTCGATCACGTCGGCGCCGATCAAGCTGCGCTGGTCGGCCATTCCATGGGCGGCTACGTGGCCCAGGAGATCGAGTTCCGGTACCCGAAGCGGGTCGCCGCGCTCGCGATGATCTCGAGCACGTGCCTGACCTTTGAGCAGCCTGCAGCGCTCACGCTCGGTGCGCCTTTCACCCAAGCCGCGCTCCGCTTCTGCCCGGAAGACATGTACCACCGAAGCGTGGGCGAGATCGCGGGCGTGTCCGACAGCGTGCGAGCCTACGCCGAGCACGCGAGCCGTCAGGTGTCGCGTGCGGATCGCGAACGCATCTGGGCAGGCATTCTTGGCAGCTACCACTACGAGCCGGGCTACCGCATCCGCTGCCCGCTGCTCTTGATGCACGGCGACCACGACTACCAGGTCGCCTTTGGGCTCATCAAGCTGTTGGCTCCACGATGGATTGAGCGGGAAGTGGGTTGCCGTCACGCGATCATTCCGCGTGCAGGGCACAACGCGAACCAGGACAACCCGGAGTTCGTAAACCGGATGCTCCTCGAGTTCCTGCGCGAGGCGTATCCAGCGGTTCCTGCTGCGGTTGAAGGCGCAGCGGAGTGAGCCTTGCGCCTATCGACAGGCGATCGACTCGGCGACACTCCAGGCTCCGCTGTTCTGGAGCTCGCCACGCAACGCCTGCGCTATCGAATCATCGTTCCACAGGCGCTGGTAGAACTCGTCGAGTCCCCTGTCGGCATACCATCCAGCGACGTGCGACCAGGCGTGGGCTTTGGCCTCCATTGGCGGCGTGAGCTCTGGCGGCGACGAATCCGGCGGGCGCCGCGCCAACCAATCGCCGACGTGCGGTGCGCGCGTTGGGTAGGCCGCATGGATCGCTGAGCAAACGAGGCGCTCGAGAGTCTGCTTCGCCGGCAGCACGGCCACATCGCTTCTGGCTTCCCAGAGCGCGAGATGAACTGGGGTGCCGTCGGCGAGGGTCATCCTGCGAGGGCTGTTGCTCTTGGCGTCTGGATCAGCTTCCAGGATTCGATCGCGGAAACTCTGCTCCCTGCTCGATGAATCGTCAGCATCCAGATCGAGCGACACGACGAGCACCCGAAGCGCCTGGGTAGTTCGTTGCAGGAGTTGGCCTTTGACCTTTGCGAGGACTCTCGAATCGCCCAGGCATGGGAGGATTCTGATGAAGCCGCCGGCCGCGGATTCGAAGCCGAACTGCCCGTCCCTGACCTTCTTTCCCCACGGGTCGAGGATCTGCTTATTCTTGCCGCCCTCGCTCAGGTCCCGGCAGCCGAGGTGCTCCAACCCCCGGCCCAGAACGCGCGGTCGTCGTACCCTTCGCACAGGATCACCGCTTCGGACTTGTCGCTCATCGAAGGTCTT
The DNA here is from genome assembly GCA_016218915.1 of Deltaproteobacteria bacterium. Taxonomy (GTDB): domain Bacteria; phylum Myxococcota_A; class Polyangia; order Polyangiales; family Polyangiaceae; genus JACRCQ01. The sequence continues at coordinate 124,343 of JACRCQ010000045.1, read as the reverse complement.
CCGCGATGTCGGAACGCATGGCCTGCACGTCGCTCCCCGCCAATCGGCTGGTGCGCAACAGGCCGTCCGACAGGCTGAGTCGGAACAGCGCCATCTTTGCGAGAGACTCGGCGTTGCATTCGCTGACGAGATCATCGATCAGCTCAAGGCTGTGCGTGGACAGGACGACCTGCACGCCTCGCTTCACCGCAGCGACGATCGCCTTGGCCGTCGACCGCAGGGCTGCAGGATGTTTGTGGGCTTCGGGCTCTTCCACCAGCGCCACGCCCCCTGGCAGAGCTGCCAGCTCGAGACACTGACGCACGAGCAGTTGGATGCCATCGCCGACCGCCCCGAGCGGGAACGCTCCGTCCTTCATCGTGAGCCCGACGTAGGGGACTCCCTCTGCGGTGAGGACTTCGAGGCGCAAGTCTCTGGAGAGCACGTCGCCCAAGAGAGCGTCGACTTCGGCGCGGCGTCCTTGCTCAGCGGCCTGAGTGAGCCGGTCTGTCAGCGCGACATCGGACAGGCTGCCGAGGGATTCGATGAAACGCACGTCGGGGACCAAGCCGGGTTCCCCAAGCGTAGGGCTATTCGGCTGTGCTCCAGAAACGCGGCCGGGAACCGGGGTTGCTATGGCGAAGAGCTTCTTGCCAGCGCCAGCAACTCGGAGGTTCACCGTCAACTGCGCCTGCCAAGGCTGGCTTGGCGCAGCCGGACGCGTAGCCGCGATAAGCACTATCTGCATCGCTTGGTCAGAGCGCGAGATCTGCACCGCTGCCTGGATCTGCGCAGCCTTCTTGTCGAAGAACAGCCACTTCGCACCGTCGACGAGGTCGGGTCTCCGCCGGATGCAATGGAACAGGCCGTCGATCGGGCGGTCCGTCAATCCAAGGTACAGCGCTTCAAGCACCGTGCTCTTGCCGGCCGAGTTGGTGCCCACGAGCACGGTAAGCGGTGCGAGCCCGTCCAGGTTCCCCTTCTTGATCCCGCGGAAACCGCTGATCTCAATCCCTGTGATGTGGTTGGGTTCCGTTTGAGCCACCGGGCCTCTCCGTTCCAAGCGTGCCGTTACAGAGGCAAAACGTACGCCGGGCGCTTCGCTGTGTCCAGCGAGCGGCGCGTCTCAGCGTGCGCACAAAACCCCGCCCGCGCCCGCCCCCCTTGGCCCCGCGCTCCCCTTTGCGCTAGCTTGCTCCTCGAACATGCGCCGCTGTCTTCTGCTGATCGCCCTCGGAGCCCTTGCTTCGTGTTCCCAGCCTCCCCCTGGTGCTGATCGGTCCGCGCCTTCTGCTTCGATCTCCGCTTCCTCTTCGCCGCTCGCTTCCGCGTCGGCTCCAGCGTCCGCAAGTGCTGCACCCGCTGCATCCAACCCTTCGCCTCCAGCCGACGATGGCCCCCGCATCTACTCCAAGGCCCGTCACGCCTGGGTGCACTACCAACCCTCGGACAAGAGCGGCTGGATCGGATGGCTCGGCCTCGGCGACTCGGTGCGTCTCAAGAGCGAAAAGCCTGTGCTCGGCGATGGCTGCACCGCGTTCTATGCGGTCGAGCCGAGGGGCTACATGTGCCTCGATCACCGCACGACCCTGGACCCCAACGACAAGGGCTACCTCGCGCTCAAGCGCTGGGCACCTCGCACCACCACTCCGTTCCCCCACTTCTACGGCGAGTCGCACGGAGCGCCGCGCTACTACGCCATCCCGTCCGAGAAGCAGCAGCGCCAGAAGGAGTACCAGCTCGACGAGCACCTCAAGCTCCTGGCCGAGATGCGCGACGGCAAGCTCGACAAGGCCAAGCTCCCGCCCATGCTCGACGGGGTGGATCCAAAGCCCGCAGGCCACGGACCTGATGAGCAGCTCAAGGACATCCCGCCTCGCACCTACGAAGAGCGCACGTACATCGGCCCTGGGTCTGCGATCGCATGGACCGAAGAGTTCGACGCTGAAGGGCGCACCTGGCTGGTCACCCCTGACTTCACCTTCATGCCCAAGGATCGGGTGAAGATCTACCCACGCGTCTCCTTCCACGGCGTCAAGCTCGAGGGCGATCTCTCCCTTCCCATCGCCTATGCGCGCAAGCAGCCTCGTCCGAAGTACGCGCGCAAGGATGGCACCATCGCGCCCACAGGCGAATCCTGGGCTCGCCTCGATTGGGTCGCGCTCACCGGCGAGACGGTCAAGGAAGGTGACAAGACCTACTACGCCACGCGCGACAACCTGTTCATGCTCAAGGAAGATGCCACGATCGTGCGTCCTTCCCCGCGCACTCCCTGGGGCGCTCCCGTGGATGGAGCCACGCCGGACGGCGCAAACATCACAGTGGCCGTCGCAGCTCCGCAGGGCGGAAGGAAGACCTGGGTCGAGGTCAGCGTGCTCGGCGGTTGGATGATCGCCTACGAGGACACCAAGCCGATCTTCGCAACGTTGATTGCTCCTGGCCGCGGCGGGGTTCCGACCAAGGGCGTGGATCCGATCGAGACCGCGTCGACCCCTGTGGGGTCATTCAGGGTGGATGGGAAGCTGTACACCGGCACCATGGTCAACAAGGCGTGGGTTCATGCCGACGTCCCGTTCGTGCTCAACTTCCACGGTGCGCATGCGTTGCACATGGCGTACTGGCACGACACCTGGGGCGAGAAGACGAGCGGTGGCTGCATCAACCTTTCGCCAGAAGACGCGATCTGGTTCTTCAACTGGTCGGAGCCGCCGCTGCCTGCGGGCTGGCACGCGATCCGATCGGACAAGGAAGCTGGTCCCGCGACCCTGGTGATTGTGCACAGCTAGGACCGAGTGCCCGAAGTGCGCCGGTGGATCGTCGGGCAGATCGGAAGCGACCCGCCGGATGCGACCCGGGCGAAGGTGTCCTTGGTTGAAACAGCCGGCTGAAAGCCGGGGGCTGATGCAAGTCAGCTGCGCGGTTAGCCAAGCCCCCATTCGGGGCTGACGGTCCGGCGTAGCGCCTACGGTTGAACGCTCCACACCTGCGGGCATACGTTAGCGGTACGGCTCGTGCTCCTGTTCGTGCTCGTGCTCGTGCTCGTGCTCGTGCTCGTGCTCGTGCTCGACCCAGATCGCGCCAGCACCGATATCTTCACGTCGGCGCTCCCCTGCAGCCTGCAGCCTGCAGCCGGGAGCCTGCAGCCTGGAGCCAGCCTGGAGCCTGCAGCCCTTTGCGACGAGCCTGCAGTCCTTGCGCAACGGTTTCCCTCTCCAATCCCGCTGCCTCCCGTGCTACCCGACAGGATCAACGGAGGTCGTCATGAAAGGCCGTGGTCTGAGCATTGCCGTCGTTGCCGCGTTCTTCGTGGTCTGCGGGCTCGTCATCTGGCTGGCAACCGGCCGCAAGCCGAGCTCCGAGCAGAATCCTGCCGCCAGCGCCTCTTCCCAGGCGCAGCCCGCACCGAGCGACAAGAAACCTTCCGGCCCTGCGGTCGAGATCGTGGTCTCGTCGTCAGATGGGAAGAAGGATTGGCTCGAGGACGTTGCCAAGACCTTCCAGGCATCCGGCGCTGCGGTCGGCGGCAAGCCGATCAAGGTCTCGCTGATCCACATGAAGTCTGGCGAGTCGATGCAGAAGATCCTCGACGGCAAAGAGAAGCCGACGATCTGGAGCCCGGCTGGCGGGGCGTGGATCGACCAGATCAACACCACGTGGAAGACGCGAACCGGCCGCGCATTCGTGGAGAATCCCAAGCCCACCGTCATGTCGGGTCTCGTCATCGCCATGTGGGAGCCCATGGCCCAGGCGCTTGGATGGCCAGGCAAGCCGATCGGGTGGGACGAGATCTTCAAGGTCGCAGCTGATCCCAAGGGATGGGCCACGTACAAGCACCAGGAATGGGGGCCGTTCCGCTTTGGTCACAGCCACCCGGACTTTTCCACCTCAGCCATGCTCTCGGTCATCTCGTCGATCTACGCAGCAGCAGGCAAGACCGCTGGCGTCACTCCTGACGATCTGAAGAACCAGAAGGTCATCGACCGGGTGGGCGCGCTCGAGCGTTCCATTGTGCACTACGGCGAAAGCTCGTCGTGGATGACCGAGAAGCTGTGCACCAAGGGGCCGGCCTATCTGTCCGCGGTCACGCTCTACGAATCGAGCGTGGTGCAGGCCAATGACAAGTACAAGTCGCAGATGCCTTTCAAGCTCGTGGCGATCTACCCAAAGGAAGGAACGTTCTGGGAGAACCATCCCTCTGGGATCGTGCAGGCTGACTGGGTCACTGCGGAGCAGAAGGAAGCTGGCGAGAAGTTCCTGGCCTACATGACTGACAAGGAGCAGCAGGCCAAGGCGCCGAAGTACGGCTACCGCCCCACGGACGCGAGCGTGCCCCTTGCCAGCCCGATCGACGAAGCCCATGGCGTCAATCCCAAGGAGAACGCCTCCAAGTCGCTGGAGTATCCTTCCCAGGAGGTCTTCAGCCGCGCGCAGGAGCTCTGGCACAAGGTCAAGAAGCACTCGACCGTGTTCCTGCTGCTCGATGTGTCCGGCTCCATGCAGGAGAAGGGGAAGATCACCGCGGCCAAGAAGGGCGCTGCGTCGTTCATTCGTGCGATGCAGAAGGAGGACGAAATCGCGGTGGTCGCGTTCTCCACCAATGTATCGCTGCTGCGTCCGCTGGCGCCTGTGCGGGAGGTCGGCGAGGTGCTTGCCACACAGGTGGAAGGGCTGTTTGCAGACGGCCAGACGGCCATGTACGACGCAGCGATTCAGGCCATGAGCGAGATCGAGAAGGCGCGCAAGACCGCTGCAGGCGGCCAGCGCTTGTACGGCATCGTGCTGCTGAGCGACGGCAAGGACACCTCGAGCAAGAAGACCCTCAACGATCTGAAGGACCTGATGAAGGACACCGAGGGAGCGGACGGAACCAGGCTGTTCACCGTGGCCTACGGCGACGATGCGGACGGCGATCTGCTCAAGCAGCTTGCGGATCGGTCCAACGCGCGCTTCCTCAAGGGCAACACGGACAACATCGACAAGGTCTACCACCAGATCTCGGCGTACTTCTGATCGACCGCGACATGGCCCAGGACAAGCCCGCATCCCCGCCGATCATCACCTTCGCCAATCCCGAAGGGCTCGCCGTGCTTGCTGCGGCCGGCGTCACTGCGGCTGTGGCTGCCATGCCGTTGATTGTGATCCCAGGCGTATTTGCCTATGGCATTCTCACCTGGCTGCGCTTCAACCGCTGGAAGGAGCAGCAGAAGCGCGCAGAGTACGAGCCGGTCACGCCAGACCTGTCGCGCCTCCGCCATCCCTATTCCGCGCGGGTGGCGACCTGCGTGCAGCTGCAGGCCCGGGTGCTCGCCGAGATCGCGAGCGCCGAGGTCATGCACCGCTCCATGCTCCTGCCGTCGATTGAGCGGGTGCGCGCCCTGGCCAGCGCTTCCTTGGACCTCGCGGTCAAGCTGCAGCAGATCGAGGAGCATCTTTCGCGCGGCGACAAGCGCTCCCTGGAGAACGAAGGGGCGTTCCTGCAGAGCCGCGTACATTCGGCCCAGGACCCGGTCGCGCGGGAGCGCTACGAGCGCGCCTACGATCAGCACCGTCAGAAGCTCGAGGTCTTCCAGGAGCTGCAGGCACGCTACGAGCGGATCGACGCCCAGCTCACCAACATCCAGCTGACACTCGAGACCGTCTCTGCCCAGGTGCTGCGGATCAAGAGCGCAGAGGCGGGGACGGCTTCCAACGAGAGCGTGCGGGTCATCGAATCGCTCGATGCCCTTTCCATCGATGTGCAGGCTTTGGCCGAGACGGTCGAGGAGACCGTGGAGGCGAGCGGCTCGCTCGAGGCCAATCGGCTTCGTGCGGGCAAGTGAGAGAGAGGAACAGTACGATGCGATCAGCCCGGTATTCACCTGCCCGCGCAGGTCTTGGAACCTTCGGCGTCTTCCTCGGCATGGCAGCTCTATCCTGCACGCCGACCCAGCCCCAGGCTCCGGTCGTAGCGCCCTGTCCGTCTTCGACGCCGACCCAGGCTGCCGCTCTGCCGACTGCCACGCAGCCGGCTGCTGCGCCTGGCGCAGATTCCTTCCTGCGTGCTCCGCGTCCCAAGCTGGTCCTGGTCATCGCCATCGATCAGTTCCGCGCTGACACGCTCACCAAGCTCGATGCCTACTTTTCGCCCAACGGCTTCAAGAGGCTGCTTCGCGAAGGGGCCACCATGACCGGGCACTATGGCCACTACGTGACCTACACCGGGCCAGGGCATGCGCTGATGCTGTCTGGCAGCTACCCGTACGTCAACGGCATTGCTGCCAACAAGTTCTTCAACACCGAGTCCGGGCGCTCCGAGGCGATGGTGTTCGACGCCGGCTCGCAGATCCTGGGGCAGAAGACCGATGCGGACATGGACGTGTCTCCGCGCAACTTCATCGGCTCGACCGTGGGCGACGAGCTGATCATGGCAACTGGCGGACAGGCCAAGACCATTGCACTTGCTACCAAGGGGCGCGGCGCGATCCTGATGGGAGGCCGCCTCGCCAAGACGTACTTCATGAACGACGACAACGGAGAGATGACGTCGTCGACCTACTACATGAAGACCCTGCCTCCCTGGGCCGCTCAATGGAACAGCAAGAAGGTGGCGGACAGCTATTTCGGGAAGACCTGGGATCGGATGGCGCCGATCCAGGCCTATGCCACAGCCATGCCGGACGACGCTTCGAACGAGGGGGGCGGCAAAGGGCTGGGCAAGACCTTCCCGCACACGATCAACGGCAAGCTCAAGGCTCCAGGGGCGGACTTCTACGAGGCCCTGTGCATGTCTCCGTTTGGCAACGACTACGAGTTCAGCTTTGCCCAGGCAGCGCTGGAAGGGGAGAACCTCGGGGGCAGGGGAGTGACCGATCTTCTGGCCATCTCGCTGTCAGCCACAGACCTCGCAGGCCACGACTTCGGCCCCTTCAGCCAGGAAGTCCAGGACCTGATGCTGCGCACTGACAAGCAGATCAGCGACTTCCTCGACTACGTCTATGGCAAGCTCGGCAAGGACAATGTGCTCGTGATGATCACCGGCGACCACGGTGCCACCCCTGTGCCCGAGCAGATGGCCAGTCTCGGCTTCGAGGCAGCGCGCATCAAGAAGAAGGTGATCAAGGAGACGGTCGACGCAGCGCTCAAGAAGAAGTTCGGCGGCGACAAGTGGGTTGTGGCACTCGAGGATCCGCACATCTTCCTGGATCGGAAGCACATCGCCGACAAGAAGCTGGACGCGGCAGAGGTCCAGCGCGTGGCCGGGGAAGCTGCGGCGAGCATCAAGGGATTTGGCGGCTACTTCACGCGGACGCAGCTGATCAACGGGGAGATTCCCAATACCGAGCTGGGCAAGTCGATCATGCGCTCCTACCACCAGGCGCGCGGCGGCGATGTGGTGATGTGGACCTTGCCGTTCTACTTCTGGGGCAAGTACGGCGAGAAGGACGTAGGCTCCACGCACGGCACCTGGTACCGCTACGACTCCGAGGTTCCAGTGCTGATCTCTGGCAGCGCGATCAAGCCGGGCCGATATCCCACGCACGAGATGGTGGACATCGCGCCGACCCTGTCCCACATCCTTGGAATCTCCGCTCCTGCGGGCTCCGAAGGCAAGCTGATTCCCATTCTGAAGTAAGGCATCAGGCCTCACAGTAGGCTTCAGGCTCCAGGCTTCAGGCTTCAGGGTTCAGGGGTGCGCCTTTGAGCGATCGAGGCCTCACAACGGAGCCACCGTAGCGGCGCGCCAACGGCGCGCATGCGTTCGGCGAAGCATTGCCGCGCCTCTGCGCCCCGCATACTTTCAGCTCACGGAGGACAGTTCGTCTCGCACTGCTGCGTGCTGGGACAGCACACTTGCGTCCCGGTGCACGCCGTGTCGTTGAAGCAGGTGCAGACGTTGTTGCTGCCCGCGTGACGGCACCACTCGCCAGGGCGGCAAGCCACGGTGTCGCAAGAGCAGATTCCCGATGCGCATGTGCCCGAGGCATTCGGGGACTTGGTGCACTGGCTGCTCTGCGTGCAGCCGCAATTCCCGGTCGCGCACGAGAACCCTCCGTTGCCGCCAAGGACTGCGCAGTCGTTGGTGCACGCGCTGCAGTGGTGTTGCGAGGTGAACAGGTTCGACTCGCACCCGTCGTCGTTGTTGCCCGGCGTCGGCTGGTGGCAGTTCCCCCACCCGGCGTCGCACGTGGAATCGCACAACCCGGCAGCACACGATGCCTGCGCCACATGGTTGGTGGAGCAGGCACGCCCGCACTCGCCGCAGTTGTCGACGCTCGTCCCCAGATTCGCCTCGCACCCGTCGTCTGCGACCGGCGCTGCAGGCTGCGCGCAATTGCCCCAGCCAGCGTCGCAGGACGAATCGCAGGTGCCGTTGTTGCAGGACAAATTGTTCACATGGTCGCCGTCACAGGTGCGTCCGCAGGCGCCGCAATTCGCTGTGTCGTTGTTCCTGTCTACCTCGCAACCGTTCGCCGCGTTGCCGTCGCAATTCTCGAACCCGTCTGCACAGCCCTGGATGTCGCAGCTACCACCGTTGCAGGTAGCTGTAGCGTGATCCAACGCGCAGGGAGTGCACCCGTTGCTGCCGCACCCGAACGCGGGGTCGTTCTGCTTCACGCAGGTGCCACCGCAATCCTTCTCGTCAACAGCGCAACCACCAGAGCCAGCCGTTCCCCCCGTTGCTGTGCCTGCGCTGCCGCCTGTGGACGTCCCGCCTGATCCTGCGGTCCCGCCCTTGCCTGCCGTTCCTGCGGTGCCCCCCTTGCCTGCGGTTCCTGCCGAGCCGCCCGTGCCCCCAGTGCCGCCGTCCTTGCCAGCGGACCCAGCCACGCCTCCGCTGCCCGCACTGCCGTCCGGCACCGAGCCGTCCGGATTGGCAGCACCTGCTCCCCCGCCCCCGGATGTGTCGAATGTGTTGTAGTCATTCGTGCACGCCGCAAACAGCGCGGCAGATGCCATCCAGCCGAGCAGGATCGTTCGTTTCATCAGAACTGCCCCGTCACCAGAACCGATCCAGGTCCGACTGCAACCTGCGGCATCATCCTGGCCGAAGCAGGCGGCTGCTCCGCAGGCTTCTTCTTGCTGCCCAGCACGTAGAGCACCGTGCCGGTCCCGATGCCTACGATGCCGACCACGAGCCCGACATTCGCGATCGTCTGGTACTTCTTGCCTGTGTCGATGTCACCCGACTTGTCGGGCGGGCAATGCCCCCCAGCACAAGCATCGTTCAGGTCGTTGTACTTCGCGTTGTTCATCAGGCCGAAGATTCCGAACGTGAGCAAGCCCGCTGCGCCCACACCGCCCGCCACATAGGCCCACTGCTTCATGCCGAACTTCTTGGTGTCGACCTTGACGCCTCCTGGCTGGTCCTGCGTCGGGCCTGTCGGAGTCGGCGCCACTGCGGCCGCAGCGAAGTCGAAGGTGACCGCTTCGGTCTTGCCAACCGCAGCGGTGACCGTCTTCTTCTCTTCCCCCTTCGCAGTGCGAACGATCACGGTCACTGCACCTGCTTCCACGATCACGGGCGTTCCGACCTTGGCTGCATCCAGCGGCTTGCCCGCGATCTCGACCTTGGCGTCCGGTCCTGCGCCCTTGAGCTCCACGGTCACGAACGCCAGGCGCGTCTTGAGCTCGTCGAACTCGCTCTTGGCCGACGACAACGTGTCGCCGTAGCGCGTGTCCTTGCTGGCTTCGTCGATTACGCCCTGGTACTCCGCCGCTGCCTCGTTGAGCTTCCCGAGGTCGCGCAAGGTCCTGGCGATCATGTAGTGGGAGTTCGGGCTCGCGACGATGTCGTACGAAGCCTTGAAGCCTGCGAGCGCCTTGTCCAGCTTCTTGGCTTCGTACTCGGTCATCGCCTTGAGGAACTTGCCCTGGGCTTCCTTCTTCTGCGCCGCCGTCGCCGCCTCGACGGTCACGCCAGCGGCGTAGACCTGGTCGGCAATGGACGCGAAGCCGAGTGACAGACCACCAACGAGAACCAGCCGGTATGCAAGACCCTTCATAAGCCCAGCACTATACCACACCTGCGCCCGGTTTTCGGCGGGTATCCAAAATCGGGCGCAAACGCGACGGGGCTTATATACCCTTGGGCTTGAAGCCCTTGCCGGGCGGCTTGCTCGTTCCACCCGGCTTCTTCCCTGCCACAGCCGTCTTTGCAGGTGCCGCGGTCGCCGTCGGTGCCGCCTTCGCTTCCTTCGCCGGAGGCGGCTTCGTCGGTACCGCTGCAACAGGCTCCGCCGTCGCAGGAGGTGCCTCCGCCGTCGCACTCGGCGCTGCTGACGCCGTGGGCGCTGCGGTCGCAGATGCAGTCGCTGTGGGCTCTGCGGTCGCACTCGCGGTCGCAGACGCCGTCACGGTTGCGCTCGGTGACGTCGTGGGCAGCGCAGCCGTGTCCGGCTTCTTCGACTTGCCGACCGCTGCTACCACCGCGGCCACGATCAGAAGCAGCGTCACCACGCCGATGATGGCGAACGCAACGACCTTGGACTGCCTTCGGCGAGGCTGGACTTCCAGCTCGTCGGAGATGTCTTCCGCCTCGATCGGCGCTGCCTTTGCCGCTGGCTCCGCCTGTGGCGCAGGTGCTACCGCCTCGTCCTCCGCCGCGGGCTCTGGCTCAGCCTTGGCCTTTGCCGCTTCCGGTTCCGCCTCCGTCTTGTCCTTCGCGCGTTTTTCGCCCTCGCCAGCGCCCGGAGCGTTCCATGCATCCACGGCATCGGTAGGAGGCGTGGACGGCGACGGCACCTTGATCACGGGCGGTGGAGGCGGCGGTCCGCCGGTGTCTTCGACCAGGTTGAGCTCGATCGAGTTGCGCGCATCCTCTGGGGACTCGCCTTCGCGGACCTTCTCCTCAGCCGCAGGCGCAGGAGTCTCCTTCTTCTCGACGACCTTGACTTCGCGCTTGAACAAGTCTGGCTTGGCTTTGTCGTCAGCCTTGGGCTTGTCGGCAGCCTTGGCCTTGTCATCGACCTTGGGCTTTTCGTCAGCCTTGGCTTTGGCGCCGAACTTGCCCTTCAGATCGAACTTCCTGACCTCAGGTTTGGTCTTTGCCTCCTCCTTCGACTTCTGATCGCCCTTCGGCTTGTCGTCGACCTTCGCCTTGTCCTCGATGATCACCTTCTTTTCTTGTGGCGAGGTGGGCGGCTCATTCGACGGGTACGAGACCTCCCTGACTTCGATCGGGCCGATGTCGCTGCTGTCTGGCTCGGTTCGCGGTTCATCCCCCCACGCGAGCGCCTCCAGCGAAGGCTCCGAGATTTCGAGATTCCTGGGGGCTTCTGCCTCGCGGCCAGCCCCCTTCTCGGCCGGTGGAGGCGGAGCCAGAGCAGCCGCGGAAATCGCGGGCATCCCGATGATCGTGGCCTTGCGCTGGGACGAGCCGAGCCCTGGCCGAGCAGCCTTTGCAGCTCCCGGCTTGGGAGTCTCGGGCTTGTCTGCCTCGGCGGCGCTGACGACCTTGACCCCTCCCGCAGGCGCCCCTGGCGCGATTCCCGGATCGGACAACCTCAGAGCCCTGTGGATGATGGCCTTGCGGCTCGCCAGAATCTGGCCGGCGACCTGCTCGACGAACCGGGCGACATCCGCGTGCGAGCCGATGCTGGCTTTTGCGGCGCTCTCGATCGCTTCCTTGAACTGCTTGGGGTTCTGGAAACGGGCCGAGGGGTCGCGCTGCAGCGCCTTTTCCACGACCGCGGCCAGCGCAGGCGGCACGGACGGCACGTTGAGCTTCTCGATGGGGCCCTTGATGACGTTCTGCACTGTGGGGGAATCGAATCCCTTGGCAGCCTGGCCCTTGAGGTCCGCGGTGACGAAGAGCGCCTTGTTGGCGAGCATCTCCCAAAGCAGCGTGCCGACCACGAACAGATCTGCGCGCACATCAGGCTCTGTGTCGGGCTGGTAGTGCTCGGGCGCGCGATATCCGAGCGCGTCATCGTCGAGCGCGAGCACAGGCTTCACAGCCACGCGACCTGAGAGCACCACCTCCGCGAGCTCGCTCTCACCCGCCACGCCGACCAGCACGCGATCTGCGGTCAGCCCGCCCGTGACCAGCTTCGTCAGCTCAGGCTTCTTCGCCACCGCATCCTGAAGCGACTGCAACCCGGAGAGCACGTCGAGTGCGATGCGGATCGCAACGCCCACTGGGAACGGGATTCGTCGCGTGCCCGAAAGCCGCAGCAGCGATCGGAGGAATTCCCCCTCCGAGTAGTCGGTCACCACGCCCACCCGCCCGTCCGCAACAATCACGTCCGTGACCGGTAGCACGTGCAGCAGGATCTGCCCTTTGACCCCCCAGGCGGCCTGGCAGATGTCCTCGACCAGCCACGCATCGATCGCGGCGCTTGGCTGGATGCTGCGCAAGGTCACGACATCGACAACGTCGTATCCACCTTGCCCGGACACGGAGCGGGCGGCAGCGAGAAGCCCGAACGAGTCGTGTACCAGCTCGGCAAGGACCTCGTAGTCCCCCAAGCGTTCAGGCCTGGATGAGCTCGACGAGAAACCTGGTTTCGGGGTCTTGATCTGCATTCGGCCTCCCCTTCGGAACGGGGCACCCTGAGCGCTTCGGACGGGCGATCAGCAGCGTACCGATTTCCACGATCTCGGCATAATAGCGCGCAGCGTGGCTCAAGATATCCCGCGTCAGGTTCTATGCAAGCACAATCGAAACATCGCGGAAGCAGCCATGTGGACTTCGTTTCGCCCCGAAGCTACAGTCCGGCTCCCCAATCCCACCGTACCCGGCGCACAGCCCAAGGGCACGGATGGGTTCTTCGGAGGTTTGCGACATGTCGACCAATCAGGGCAAGTTCCAGGTCTCCCAGCTCCAGTGGGTTGCTGACATCCTGATGGGGGCTGCCTACGCGGACGGCACCCTCGAGGGATCGGAGAGCGAATCCGTGCGCCGCGTGCTCCGCGAGCTGCTCGACGGCGCTGAGCTCCCCGCTGATCTGGTCGACCGAATTGAGCACTTCGACCCCCAGAACCAGGATCTGCAGGCCGCGTGCGACCAGCTCAAGTTGGAATCCGAGGACGACCGACGCGTCTTGCTCAATCTGGTCGCATCCATCACGGAATCCGATGAAAGCCACGACCTGGACGAAAGCGCGTACATTCGTCGCGTCGGCGCCTGCCTGGGCGCAACCCCAGAGGAATACAAACACCTCACCGTCGAGATCATCAGCATCAGCGGCGCTCGCAAGCAGCCCCCTCCGCTGCCCTGGAAGAAGTAACGCAGCCCCCAGCTCTCTACGCGAGCTTGCGCTCCCACTCCGACCGCACGATCCGATGCGACATCGTCCGCACCTCGGATTGGGTCGGCTGGTCGTCTTCCAGCGATGCCCCGGACAGGATTCTCTGCACTGCCCTCACAAGCTCACCGCGCTCCCATGGCTTGATGAACACGTAGTGCGCAACCTTGCTCCGGATCGCTTCCTCCGCCACCTCGTCCGTGATCCCGCCCGTGATCAGGATGCGAGCGCACGTCGGATCAAGCTCCATGGCGCGCCCAAGCACCTGCAACCCATCCGGCCCAGGCCCCAGGTCCCGATCGCAAACCACCGCACGGATTCCGTCACCGCGCGCGAGAATGGCCATCGCCTCTTCGCCCGCGCTGGCAAGCACAACCTGGTAGGACTTGAGGATCTCACGGGCCACGGTCCGCTGCATGCCGAGATCGTCATCCACGATCAACGCCCGTTGGATCATCGTGGTCCCCTTTCCTCCGGATTCACCCTACTCCAGCAATCTACACAATTTTGTCCTGACTCGACAATGCACATTTTCTGGCGGCGCGATGCGGCATCCGCGGTGGCGGTTCGCCCGCTCCAACCCCATAGCGTCTGCAGGAGTCATCATGTTCCGTGACCTCAGCTATCGTCTCCCCGACCCTGACCCTGTCCAGACCAGCGAATGGGTCGATTCCGTATCGGCCGTCGCCCACCATCAAGGCCCCTCCAGGGTCAAGTACATCGTCCGCCGCCTCATCGACCACGCACGCGTCCTCGGCGTGGACCTGCCCGTGCAGGTGCAAACCCCGTACATCAACACCATCGGACCCGAATCCGAGCCCCCCTATCCGGGTGACGAGCGCCTCGAGAAGCGGATCCGCCGACTCATCCGATGGAACGCAGCGGTCATGGTCCTGCGGGCAAACAAGCACTACCCAGGCATTGGCGGCCATCTGTCGACGTATGCCTCAGCAGCAAGTCTGTACGAGGTCGGCTTCAACCACTTCTTCCGCGGTCGCGACTTTCCGGGCGGTGGTGACCAGATCTTCTTCCAGGGTCACGCAACGCCTGGGATCTACGCGCGGGCATTTCTGGAAGGACGGCTGACCGCTGATCAGCTCGAACGCTTCCGACGCGAGGTCGAGCTCGGCAAAGGGCTGTCCTCCTACGCCCACCCGCGTCTGATGCCCCGCTTCTGGGAATTCTCCACCGTCTCGATGGGGCTCGGTCCGATTACTGCCATCTACCAGGCCCGCTTCAACCGCTACCTGCAGGCCCGCGGGTTGAAGTCGACCGACTCGAGCAGGGTGTGGGCATTTCTGGGCGACGGCGAATGCGACGAGCCCGAGGCGCTCGGGGCGATCAGCCTGGCCTCCCGCGAACGCCTCGACAACCTCATCTTCGTCATCAACTGCAATCTCCAGCGCCTCGATGGCCCGGTGCGAGGCAACGGCAAGATCATCCAGCAGCTCGAGACCATGTTCCGCGGCGCCGGATGGAACGTGATCAAGGTGATCTGGGGCCGAGAATGGGATGAGCTTCTCGCCCGCGACTCGGACCTTCGCCTCGTCGAGCGCATGAACGAGGTGGTGGACGGCGAATTCCAGCGGTACTCCGTCGAATCCGGAGACTACGTTCGAAACAAGTTCTTCGGAGCCGATCCGGAGCTTCTCAAGCTGGTCGAGCATCTGAGCGACGAGGGCATCGAGAAGCTCAGGCGCGGCGGCCACGACATGCACAAGCTGTTCGCTGGCTTCAAGGCGGCCACCGAGCACCGCGGCGCACCCACGGTCCTGCTCGCCCACACCGTCAAAGGCTGGGCCCTGGGCAAAGGCGTCGAAGCCAAGAACATCACCCACCAGGCCAAGAAGCTCGACGAGGAAGAGCTGCGCACGTTCCGCAACCGCCTGCAGCTCGACATCCCGGACCG
The DNA here is from genome assembly GCA_016218915.1 of Deltaproteobacteria bacterium. GTDB lineage: Bacteria > Myxococcota_A > Polyangia > Polyangiales > Polyangiaceae > JACRCQ01. The sequence continues at coordinate 109,229 of JACRCQ010000045.1, read as the reverse complement.
CGACCTCAAGGACCCTCCCTTCTTTCACCCCGGAATGGAGAGCGAGGAGGTGCAGTACATGCTCGAGCGCCGTCGCGCGCTCGGCGGCCCGGTCCCCACCCGCGCCGTGCACTCGCGTCCGCTCGCCGTGCCCCACGACGATCTGTTCGCCGAGTTCCTGGCCGGCTCCAAGACCGAGGTGTCGACCACCATGGCGTTCGCGCGGCTCTTGTCGAAGCTGTTGCGCGATGACGCGATCGGACGTCGCATCGTGCCGATCATTCCTGACGAAGCGCGCTCCTTCGGGCTGGACCCGCTCTTCCGCCAGGTCGGGATCTACTCGGCCGTCGGCCAGCTCTACGAGCCGGTCGATCACGCGCTGATCCTCAACTACCACGAGAGCAAGGACGGGCAGCTGCTCGAAGAAGGGATCACCGAAGCGGGATCCATGGCCTCGTTGACCGCAGCCGGCACCGCCCACGCCACCCACGGCGAGCCGATGATCCCCTTCTACATGTTCTATTCCATGTTCGGATTCCAGCGCACAGCGGATCAGATCTGGGCGATGGGAGACATGAAGGGGCGGGGGTTCCTCATCGGCGGCACCGCGGGACGTACGACGCTGGCGGGCGAGGGGCTGCAGCACGACGACGGCCACAGCCACATCCTGGCCTCGACCGTTCCGAGCATCGTGGCCTATGACCCGGCATTTGCCTACGAGCTTGCAGTGATCATCCGCGACGGGCTCCAGCGAATGTTCGGGAACCAGGAAGACCTGGTCTACTACGTGACGATCCAGAACGAGACGTACTCGATGCCGGCGATGCCGGACGGTGCGAGGGACGGCATCCTGCGGGGGCTCTATCGTCTGCGCGGAGCGACAGGCGCTGGGCGGTGCAAGGCGACGCTGTTCGGCAGCGGCTCGATCCTGCGTGAGGTGCTGCGCGCCCAGCAGCTGCTGGAGGGATTCGACGTGTCCGCTGACGTCTGGAGCGCGCCGAGCTACCTGCAGCTGCGACGGGAAGCGCTCGCGGCAGAACGCTGGAGCATGCTGCACCCCGAAGCGCCTGCGCGCGAGTCGTACCTCGGCACGGTTCTTCGCGACATCCAGGGGCCGATCATTGCCGCTTCGGACTGGATGAAGGCGGTGCCTGACCAGATCGCGCGTTGGGTGCGCGTGCCATTCGCAGTGCTCGGCACGGACGGCTATGGGTTGAGTGACGACCGGGCAGCGCTGCGCCGGCACTTCGAGGTCGACGCCGAATCGATCGTGGTCGCCACCCTGCACGAGCTTGCGAAAGCAGGCCAGGTCGAACGCGGAGTCGTGACCCGCGCCCTGCAGGAGTTCGGCATCGATCCTGAGAAGATCGACCCCTCCACGGTGTGACCGCCCGACGATGTTCCATGCGGAGCTCCAGCTTTTTTGCTAATCCCCCGCCATGCCTGTCCTCGATCCCGTCCAGCCGTGGTCCGATGTCCGCCTCGTCGCATTCGACGTCGACGGCACCCTCGTGGAGAACGATCACGGTCTGGTGGTCTGGCAGGTGCTCAACGATCTGTACGTGGGCGACGCCGCGCTCGCCGAGGAGCGCTTCCGTCAGTTTCTCGCCGGGGAGCTGACGTACGCCGAGTGGGTGCGTCTCGACGTGGAAGGCTGGCGCAGCGGCGGAGCCACTCGCATGGGAATCGAGTCCGCGATCCGCGAGCATCTGCGGCTCGTTCCTTCGGCGCGTGAGGTGACCAGCGAGCTTCGCAGCCGGGGATACACGCTGGCCGTCATCTCCGGCACGCTCGATGTGGTGCTCGACGTGCTCTTCCCCAACCACCCGTTTCATCACGTGTACACCAACCGGATCGCGTTCGACGACGCAGGTGCGATCAGCTCGTGGGAGGCCACGCCCTACGACATGGATGGCAAGGCCGACGCCGTGAAGGTGCTGGCGGGCAACCTGCAGATCGACCCGCGACACATCGTGTTCGTGGGCGACAACCTCAACGACTGCTCTGCGATGGAGCTGGTGGGACGCGCGGTCGGCTACGATCCCAAGCACGAGAAGGTGCGCTCGCTAGCACAATGCGTGCTTCCCAGCGGGGGATTGCGCGGCCTTCTCGACTTTCTGCCAGGGTGCTCGCACCCCGAAACCGGCTGCAGCTCATGCGAATGACCTCGGACGCCTCCTGCGCACGCAGCGCCTCGCGATCCATCTGCGCGAACGGCTCGAGCTCCATGTCCAACATCCTGATGATCCACACCGGCGGAACGCTGATGATGCGTCCCGGAAGGGACAGCTCGACCCTGGAGCCGGCCGACTATGCCCGCGACCTGGTGGCCGAGCTGCCGATCCTCAAGACCGTCGGCAAGATTGACACGCGCATCCTGTTCAACCTCGACAGCGGCGACATGCAACCCCATCACTGGGTCGCGCTCGCCGAGCTGATCCACAACGAGATCCAGTCGTATGACGGCGTGGTGGTCGTGCACGGAACCGACGTGATGGCGTACACCGCAAGCGCGCTCACGTTCCTGCTTCCCGGCCTCGATCGCCCGGTGGTGCTCACCGGCTCGCAGCGTCCGCTCTTCGAGATCCGCACAGACGCGCGCGTGAATCTGGTGGATGCCTGCCACATCGCCACGCTCGCCGTGCCCGAGGTGGGGATCGCTTTCGCGAGCAAGTTCCTGCGAGGGTGCCGTGCGACCAAGCTCGATGCGTGGGGCTTCGATGCGTTCGCGAGCCCGCTGTGCCAGCCGCTGGTGGAGCTCGGGCTCGGCGCGATCCTGGCGCCCCACGTGCTGCAGCCTCGCGCCGCCGGAGCCTTTGACCCCAGGATCGACTCCAACGTGCTCAGCGTGCGCCTGTTCCCCGGCCTCAACCCGGATCTGCTCCGGCACTCCATCGATTCAGGTGTGCACGGCATCGTTCTCGAAGCCTACGGAGCCGGAAATGTTCCGCACCTCGAGCGATCCTTCATCCCCGCCATCGCCCGCGCCACCCAGGCGCAGGTCCCGGTCGTGATCGTGAGCCAGTGCCCCCGCGGCGCCACCGAGCTGCAGCTGTATCCAGGCGCAGCGGCTGCTTCCGAGGCAGGCGCGATCTCAGGGGGCGACATGACGATCGAAGCAGCGCTCACCAAGCTCATGGTCACGCTCGGCCGTGCACCTGCAGGCAAGGTCCTGGAGTTCGTGGCCAGCGCGTTCCGACGACCCCTGCTCGGAGAGATGAGCAGGGATCTTCCGTTCCGCTGAGCTACACCAGGCTCCGCGTCCTGACCGTCGATTCTCGCCATCGCTCCACGATCGGCGCCACCTCGGCGAGCGTGTCCACGATGACGTCCGGGTTGGCCCTGCGCAGATCCGCCACCGACGTGTATCCGCAGGAGACCGCGATCGTCCTGGCTCCGACCGCGCGCCCCGCCAGCACATCCTGCGTTCCGTCGCCGATGATGATCATGGCCTTGCAGGGCACGTCGAGTCGGCTCGCCACCAGCTCCATCGGCTGGCCCGAAGGCTTGCCCTCGGGCGTGTCTCCACCGCCCACGACGGTTGCGAACCGATCGAAGACGCCGAGGGTGCGAAGCACCCGCTCGGCCACCGTGCTCGGCTTGTTGGTGCAGACCGCCAGCGGTACGCCCTGCAACGCGTCGAGCATCGCCTGCGCATGGGGCATCCAGGTGGTGTGCACCACAGGGTGCTCGAGATAGTAGGCGACGAAGCTCTCGACGATCGGATCGAGCTCCGCATCGACATCGGTGAGCCCGGCAGCACGAGCGACCAGCCTACGCGCGCCGTCGCCCACGTAGCGCGCGATCACCTCAGGACGCAGCTCACGTCGACCTGACAGCACCAACGCGTGGTTGCAGGCCGCAGCAATGTCCGGTCGTGTGTCGATCAGGGTTCCGTCGAGATCGAAGGCAAGTGCGCGGGGCGAGAACATGAACGCGCGGAGCTTCGCACGTTCGCATCGACGGTCCAAGTGCCAGGAGAAGAGTTCGAGGGGCGCACCCGATTCACGGGTGCAGAAGGGAGGGGATCAGGCTGCTACGCCGGTGACGTCGTCGGCACCGAGCACGGAACGCAGCCGCGAGCGAGCACGGTGAAGGCGGCTGCGGACTGCCGATTCGCTCACGTTGAGCCGGTCGGCGATCTCCTGCAGCCCCAGATCGTGATGGTAGTGCGCGACCACCACAGAGCGGTAGGACTCCGGCAGGTCCGCGAGCGCATCGCGGATGCGCGCATCACGCTCGCTGCTCGCTGCTCCCAGCAGGTCAGCGTCATCGTTCGACGCGCTCGTGCCAGGGATCGTGCCGAGGTCTTCGAGATCGAGGCCTTCGACCAACCGTGCGCGATGCCGGCGGTGCGACCTCATCATCATCAACGCTTCATTGGCCGTCACGCGGAACAGCCAGGTCGAGAAGCTCGCTTCGCCACGGAAGGAGTCGAGCCGACGAACCACCTGCATCAAGGTGCTCTGCAGGAGATCGCGCCGGTCTTCGTCGGAGACGGGGTAGCGCGCCAGCTGCCGCTCGATGTGCGGCCGGATGGTTCGGGCCAGGTCCGAAAGCGCGACCACGTTTCCCTCTTGAGCCGACTTGATCACGTCACTGCTAGGAAGAGCCGCCATCACAATCTCCGTTTCGGGGATTTTTTTTCTTCGCCGCCCAGGTTGGGCGACTTCCCCCTCTGCAACGGCGGTGCCGAACCCCGGTCAGGTCCAGATGAAGGGTTTCTTGGCTCAGACGTGCGAGCCGGGGCGGAATCGAACAGTAACGTTTCGATCCACAGTGCATCGTCAACGGTAAAAATCCTTTCCATCTCCCCCCTGGTCAAACCCGGCGGCACGAGTCCAGAATGCGCCGCCGCCATGAACCGCCTCACCCTCGCTGCCCTCCCTGTGTCCCTGCTCGTCGCCAGTGCCTGGTCCGCGTGCGGAGGAACACCAACCCCGGTCCTGACCCCGCCCGCTTCCTCGGCCATGCCCGCCGAGGCGGGGCTCAGCAGCTTCGAAGCGTCCCCCGGAGCGCGCGACGGCGGCGAGCCTGACGGCGCTGGCGCACTGGATGCTCAGATGCCCGAAGGTGGAGATGCCGCGGCAGACGGCCAAGCTTCGTCTTGTCCTTCGGACATGCTGCACGTCGTGCACGACTTCTGTCCGAAGGTGGAGCGCAAGTGCATCAAGAAGGAGAAGAACAAGCCGAACAAGATCACGCTCTGCCACAAGTTCGAGCCAGGCTCGACCAAGTGTCTCGAGCAACGTCACCACCTCGACTTCTGCATCGACAAGTACGAGTACCCGAACAAGCAGGGGGCACATCCGCCGTGGATGGTGTCGTGGTACGACGCCGAAGCCACGTGCAGGAGCCTGGGCAAGCGCACTTGCTGGGACTGGGAGTGGGTCGCCGCGTGCGAGGGCCCGCAGGAGACGCCGTTCCCCTACGGTTGGGAGCGCGACAACACCAAGTGCAACATCGACAACACGTGGATCGATCCGCGTCTGAAGCTCATGTACAACAAGGACAAGGCGATCGCGCTCAAGGAGCTGTCGCGGCTCGATCAGAGCGTGCCCTCGGGCGCCATGCCCGGCTGCCTGTCCGGATTCGGTGTCAACGACATGACCGGCAACATGGACGAGTGGGTCACCCGCACCAAGAGAGACGACCACGAGAAGTCGGAGTGGGCCGGCCTCAAGGGCGGCGCGTGGGGGCACGTGCGCAATGCCTGCCGCCCCATGACCACCAGCCACCCGCCTGACTTCACCTACTACTTCATCACGTTCCGCTGCTGCAAAGACCCGGCTGGCGCACAGGCCTACGTCCCTCCGGGCGCTTCCCCGCCCCCTGTCCAGCAACCCGCGGATCGGGCGCCCCTGCCCGTGCCGATCAACCCGCCCGGCCCTTCGACCCGGAAAGTCGCCCCCGAGAACGACGGCACCTGACCTGACCCGATCCCATGCCCACGAGAAAGCACAGTCCGTCCCCAGCTGAGCCCGGCCCCTTCGTGCGAACCCCCTGGCCGCCGATGCCCGTTGGCGCTACAGCGCCCGTCGCATCCGTAGCACCTGTCGGACCGGAGGTCGCATGGCAGCCGTAGTCGTGGTCGGAGCGCAGTGGGGCGACGAAGGCAAGGGCAAGATCGTCGATCATCTCGCGCGATCCGCAGATGTGGTCGTGCGCTACGCGGGCGGCGCCAACGCGGGGCACACGCTCGTCGTCGACGGAAACAAGATCGTCGTTCGCCTCGTGCCCAGCGGTATCCTGTGGCCGGAAAAACTCTGCGTGCTCGCCCAGGGAATGGTCATCGATCCCACCCTGCTCGTCAAAGAGATCGAGGAGCTCGAGTCACAGGGGCACCAGATCGACGGACGGCTCTTCGTGTCGGATCGCGCGCACGCGATCCTTCCGTATCACGCTCTTGCTGACGGCTTGCGCGAGAACCTCGCCGCACCGGGTCGGGCCATCGGCACCACGCGGCGCGGAATCGGTCCCGCCTACGAAGACAAGGCGGCTCGTCGCGGCCTGCTGCTCGGAGACCTGCGCGATCCCGACCGCGCTGCTGCCAACATCCGGGCAGCCCTCGACGCGTGGCGTCCGCTGTTCGACGCCAACCGAATTGCCGTACCATCGGTCGAATCGATCGTCGCCGAGCTGGCCAAGGCCGCCGCGCGCATCGTTCCCTTGCTCGCCGACACCTCCGCTCTGGTCCACAGCCGCCTTCGCGCGCGACAGCGCGTGCTGTTCGAGGGCGCGCAGGGAACCCTGCTCGACATCGATCATGGCACCTATCCGTTCGTCACCTCGTCCTCCACGATCGCTGCGGGCGCGTGCACAGGCACGGGAATCGGGCCGCGCGCGATCACCCGCGTGCTCGGCATCACCAAGGCCTACGCAACTCGCGTCGGAGGCGGCCCCTTCCCCACCGAGCTCAACGACTCGGTCGGCGATCACCTCAAGAAGGTCGGGGCGGAGTTCGGCTCGGTCACGGGCAGGGCGCGACGCACCGGCTGGCTCGACGTTGCTGCGCTTCGCTACGCTGCGCGCGTCAACGGCTTCGACGCGATGGCAATGACCAAGCTCGACGTGCTCAGCGGGCTCGATCCGATTCGGGTCTGCGTTGCCTACGACACGCCCCGTGGTCGCACCCAGGATCTGCCCGTGGATCTGATTGACGTCCCAGGGGCGCTGACTCCCGTCTACGAGAACCTCGCCGGGTGGTCCGAACCCATCGGAAGCGTCTCGCGCGTCGATGCGCTGCCAGATGCTACGCGCCGGTACATCGAATTCGTCGAGCACGCCGTGGGCGTGCGCTGCGACATCCTCTCCGTGGGGCCGTCGCGCGATGCGACCCTGGTGGTGAACGACTCGTTTGCGTGAGGGCTCGGCGATCGACGCGACGCAGCAAGCTGGAATCTTACACCCCTTGCTCGGTTCCGATCGCAGCTACTACACTTCTCGAAAGAGCGGGTTGTTGCCCGCAGGAGGCTTTCATGCGGCACGTTGCTCCCTTCACGTTGGCCCTGGTCGCGCTCCTTGCTTCTGCCCGCGCTGACGCGGCTCCGAATGCGGCCAGCAGATTTGTCCTCGATATCCCGCCCCTCGAGAGCGTGGCCTCGCCCCAGGCGGCTCGCGACGTCCTCGTCAAGCACGCCGCGATCCCCTCGCATGTCGAGCTGTCCGATGCGCGCGTGGCCAGGGCAGGAACCCTCACCATCTACCGCTTCCGTCAGATGCGCATGGGGCTGCCGGTGATCGGCCACGGCGCAGCCATCGCCGTGCAGCCGAGCGGCGCCGTCGCGTTGGCCACCTCCCGCCTGGAGCCCCGTCTTCCTGCCACCACGACCGCCACGATCGATTCGATCCATGCCGCGTCGGTTGCCAGCAAGGCCAGCGGCCTGCCCACGCAGCCGCATCATGCGCGTCTGGTCATCTGGCCCGGTGCCTCAGGCGGCCGCCTGGCGTACATGGTCCGTGGGCCCTCTCTCTTGCCGTTCCCCTACGTTCCGGTCGTCATCGTCGATGCCCTGACCGGAAACGTGATCGCCCGCGAGAACGCCGTCCGGTTCAAGAACCAGGCGAAGATGAACGAGTTCAACCCGGTCTCGTCGCCCACGACGATCGACGTCACGCTGCCGATCCCGGACCCGAACGTGACGCCCGACAACCCGGATACGGTCTCGTTCAACTGCGTGGACACCAAGACGCTCAAGCCGGTGTCCTACGGCGGGTTCAATCTGAACGTGCACGTGTGCGAGCTGGCGAGCAAGAGCTCCGCAGCGGATGCAGGAGCCGGAGCAGGCGAGGCATTTGCGGCCGCGGACGGCGACTACCTGCAGTACCAGAAGGTCGACGACACGTCGGGCGGCGACCCCTATGCCCAGCTGTCGATCTTCTACCACGCGAACCAGGCGTACACGTACTTCCGCGGCTTTGATCCGACGTTCAAGCTTTCGGACGCGAACAAGGCCTGGCCGCTGCACCTCGTCGCCAACCTGATGCTCCCTGGCGGATCGATGAGCCAGGACTTCGCCAAGATGCAGGACCCGAACGCGCCGCTCGATCCGTTCTCCAACGCCTTCTACACGGGGTGGGATCCGAACGGCTATGACCAGATCCTGTCCACGATCTGGCCGGAAATCAAAGGCGCCGCGCTCATGTTCGGCCAGGGACCCAGCATCGACTTCTCCTACGACGGCGACGTCGTGTTCCACGAGTTCGGCCACGCGGTGGTCGACTCCACGGCTGCTCTCAGCGGCTTCTGGCACTTCGATTCGCAGGGCGGAAGCGTATCTCCCGGGGGCATGAACGAAGGCATTGCCGACTACTTCTCCTCTGCGATTGCGGGCGAAGGCAACAGCGGCGAATACGCCTGCAGGGACTTCCTCGGCCCCACCTGCAAGGGCATTCGCCTGCTCGACAACGACAAGACCTGTCCGCTGTGGCTGACCGGCGAGGTCCACGCCGACGCCGAGTTCTTCTCTGCGGCGATGTGGAGCGTTCGCCAGACCTTCACCACCCCGGAAGACAAGAAGGCCTTCGATCAGGCGCTGTTCGCAACCCTCCACACAGTCGCTTCAGGTGACCTGGGCTACGAGGACCTCGCCGATGCGTTCGTCAAGGCGATCGAATCCTCGGCGCTCGGCAAGACCGCGGCCGACAAGATGACCACGGAGTTCACCGATCGCGGCATTCTGCCTCGTTGCCACCGCATGTTCGCGTGGGAAGGCACGGCGATCAGCTCCAAGGACAAGGGCCCTGGCCTGCTCGGCAACTTCATGGTTGCGGGCAAGTCGGAGTTCCTGATGGGCAGCGCTTTGGAGTACGCACCCGGGCTGTTCCAGGTGAAGGTCCCGATTCCGGCGAACACGACCACGGTCAACGCGACGTTCATGGAGCTCAAGACCAGCGGCAACCCGTTGGGGGGCACGGGCACGCCATTCACCCCTGCGTTCCTGGTGAGCTTCGACAAGGAGATCGAGTTCGCGATTCCGGACAAGACCGCCAACACCACGACCGTGATCAATGCCACGGCGAGCGGCGCCAAGTGGACCGCGCCCATTCCGGTGCCCGCTGGAGCCAAGGAAGCCTATGTGATGCTGGTGAACAAGGGCGACAACGGCTCGATGTTCAACAGCTTCAAGTTCGACTTCGTGGTCGACATGGATGCAGGTCCAGACGCAAGTCCGGAGGTCGACTCGGGCCCTGGCCCGGAGGACGCCGGCGCGGACGCCTCCGAGACTCCTCCCGCGGAAACCCCGTCCGATGACGGCGGTTGCGGCTGCCGCACGCCGGCCTCCGGCACGCTCCCCGCCGGCGCAGGCATCGCGTTCCTGGCCCTTGCATCCATCCTGCTGGCAAGGCGCAGGCGATAGATTACCCTAGTCCCTGATGTCTCGTCCCAAGCTGATGCTGCTCGGCGTCACCGCTGCGTGCGCTCTGTGCGCAGGCACGGCCCTGTCCGGCCCGCGTGAGGGTGTCGTGCTCACCATGGCCGCCAACGCATCCGGTCGTCCCCGAGAATGCGCTGGCCCAGGCAATGCCGCCGAGCGCGCCTGGCACCCGACCATCTGGGACAATGCGCGTCAGCCCCAGCTTCGTCGCTACTGCGACTTGATCGGTCGCGCACAAGCTCGCCTGTCGCAGGCCCCGGTTGCCGCTCGCGAAGCAGCCACCGTCGCGGATCGAATCCTGCCCGGCTACGCCTCCCCGTGGGTCGTGATGGCGCGTGCCGACGTCGCCGTGCATCGCTTCGAAGACGCGCTCAAGGAGTTCGAGCGAGCGCGCACGATCGATGCCCGCAGCGTAGAAGAGCCGCAGGCGCTGCACGACCTCGCGGTTGCCCAGAGGCAGTCGGGCAAGCTCACCGATGCGCTCAGCACGTATCGCGCTCTCGTGCCGCGGCTCGGGCTCCTGTCTTCCGTCCAGGATCGGACGCTCGTGCTCCTGGAGGCGGCGTCGGTTGCGATGTCGCAGGACGACGGCTTGCGCGAGGCGATCTCCCTGCTGGCCGAGGCACGCTCCAATCCGGCCAGCAAGCTCGATCCCGACGTCCTCGCGCTGCTCGCGCTCGCACTCGATCGCGCGGGCACGGCAGCGCAGGCGGCCGAGATGGTGGAGCTGATGCGGGCGCGCGGTCTCGAGCTCACGCCTCCGGAGCGGGAATCCACCGCATACGGATACCTCGTACAGGCCGACGATGCGATCGCCATGGTTGCGATCTCGATCGAGCGAAGCGACCCGCGCAAAGCGGCAGAGTACTGGGAGCGCTTCGTTTCCCGCGAAGGCGTCACGAAGTGGAAGGACCACGCCAAGCGACATCTCGATGCGGCGCGCGCTGCAGCGGCGAAGAAGGGAAGGGGCCCGGTCGCACCGCCGCGGCCCGCTGGGGCCAGCAGATGAAGCCGGGGCAGTGTGGGTGGGTCGCAGTCGCGCTGTCGATCGCAACCTGCACCTTCGCTGCGCCCGTCCGAGCGGGCTCACCGGACATCTGGGACATCGCAGTCGCTCCAAGGCTCGCGCGGGACATGGCGGCTTTTCGCGACGCCCAGCGCGCGCTCATCGACGCTCATCGGGGCGGCCCGGACTACGGCTCGCGTCGGCGCCTGCTGTTGAACGCCATGCACTTGCTCGAGCGTGCGGACGCAGTCCATTCCCCGGATCCGCGTCCCAGGTTCCTGTACGGGAGGGTGCTTGCCAGGTTGGCTCACGAGGAGCGCCCGGAGCAGCAGCGCGTGTACCTCGAGCACGCGGTGCAGGTTCTCGAAGAAGCCATCGCGGTCACGCCGGAGCACCCCGACGCGATCGACGCGCGATTCGCCTTGGCAGTCGCCTACGCGAAGCTGGGTCAGCCGCGCAAGGAGATCGAGGTCTACAACGCCATCCTTCCCCTCGAGACCTCGCGGACCGAACGAGCCTTGATCGTCATGAACCAGGCCGAGGCGCACATGGTCCTCGGCGACCTCGATCGCGCCGTGCAGGGATACCGCGCCTCGCTCGCCATCACCCCGGATCATGCCCTGGCCCACTGGGGGCTCGCCGTGGCCCTGGATCGCAGCGGCGATCCCAACGGCGCCGTCGCGCAGGCGTGGTCCGCACTCCAGTACGATCCCAATGCCGAGACCCTGCACGACGACAACGTGTTCTTCGTGCCCGAATACGATCGGTTCTGGTACGACGCGCTGGGTACCATGGCGCGCGCATCTCACGATCCGGAGCCTGCGCTGGCCTCGCTGTGGTGGCGGGACGCTGCGGGCTACTGGAAGCGTTACATCGAGGCTGCTTCAGCAGAAGACCGCTGGGTCGCAGCCGCCCGCTCGCGGCTCAAGCTGTGCGAGCGCAAGCAGAGGGACAGCGATGCACGCGCTCTCAAGCGCCCGCTGCGCTCGGCTTCGAAACCCTGAAACGACCGAGCGGCGCAGATTGTCCCAGCGCAGCCCGAAGCCCTTCCACGTCGTGAATCCCTCGCAGCATCGGGAGGAACCCCTTGGCTCGTTCCCCAGGGCCGAATGCTCCGCTCGCCGCAAAGCCGCGCGAGCGCGGGCCGTCCATGATCAGATACGCGTCCACTCCGCCGTACAATCCCTTCTCTTCCATCAGATCCACCACGTTCGAGCGGTCCAGGTGGATCTCTCCGTGCCCCCTCTGGATCAGCACCCGCCGGTCCGTCACCAGGTAGCGGGTCGAACGATCCAGCAACGGCTTTCGCACGACCCCCTGGTACAGGAATGCGCCGCCAATGGCCGCAAGCACTCCCACCGTCAGCGCGAACGCAGCGACCAACGCGAGGAACGTGAGCGACACCACCGGCACTCCGGCGTGCAGAAGCCGACTCCCGATCGGCACGCCGGTGGACACGCTTCTCACCGCTGCCGCGAAACAAGCGACGGCCAGGGTGGTGGTCAAGAGCCGACGCGTGCTCAGCGGCAACCATGCTCGCCACGAACGCGTCGGCTGCCCGGACCACAGCACCCGCTCGCCATCGTCGAGCCTCTGAGAGAGTGGACGCCTTCCATCGCCGCCTGCGGCTGTCGTCGGGACGCCTCGCACGATCGACCAGACCCGGTCCGGTGCAGTCACTCCCTGCAGCACGAGGGTGAGCCCTCGATGCAGCACGCCAGCGGGCACGGCACGAACGAGCTCGAGGTCGCCGACGCCCGGATTGTGGCGACTCCACTGGATGCGGGCGTACGAGATCGCATCGCGCTGCATCGTGCGTTTGAACGTGCCGCGCGCCCAGATCACGTGTTGATCGGTCACCACGAATCTCGCTGCCTGCGACCAGATGACCGGAATCATGCGGATGGCCAACGCGAAGGTTGCGCACCACGCAGCAAAGATGATCAGACGCGCCGGGGCGAGATGCGCAGCGCGGGCAGCGGCGATCGCGAGCAGCGTGGCATCCGCGGACATGATCGCGAGCAGCCAGGCACCGGCCCGGTACATGGAAGGGGTTCCCACTGTTGCCGGCTCGCCGGACCAGACGATCCTCTCCGAATAGAGCGAGTCGCGAGGCACCGCGTTCTCCCAGGTGAGACCCCGTGGGCGGTCTTACTGTAAACTTGAAGCCTGGACGCACGCTCGTAAAGGGGGTGTCGGGAAAAAGTCGCGTGCAACGGCTCAGGTACCAGGACTGACGAAAACGATCTCGATTCGTTCGCTGGTGTTCGTCTTGGAGCTGCTGCCGACCGGTTGTGCAGCCCCGGCTTGCTCGGCGCGGATCCGATCTGCTTTGACACCAGCTGCTGTGAGCATCTTGCCGAGGGCGTCGGCATTGGCGCGGGCCCGCGCAAGATCCGCTGCTGCGCCTGGCTCTCGCGCGTGTGAAACCAGCAACAGCGGAAATTCTGGATGAGCATTCGCGACGCCCGCCACCGCGGAGATCGCCGCCTTGGACCGGTCTCCAGGTTTCGTAACAAGCTCTCCGGGGACGGCAACGACCACCCCTCGATCATCGCGGTAGGGGGCAAGGGAGAGCTTGGAAGACAGGTCACTGAGCACCACGTCGGAAGCACCCGAGGATGCAGCGGAGGAGGCAGCCCGACGGGCAGCGGTGAGCAGCGCGAGACAACGTGCGCGCAGCCGTCGCGCATCGTCAATCGGCGCGGGCTTCGGCGCGGAGGCCAAGGATGTCTCCAGCTTCTGGACATCGGCCTCCGCTTCGTCCATTCCAGCGGCCTTTGCATCCACAAGCCTCGCGGACACGCAAAGCAGCCGTGCATCCAGGATGATCGCACGCGCGGCGGACAGGCGCGCAGCCTCACGAGCCGGGTCCGCACGCCCCGCGCCTGCGACCGGCTCAGCGTCCTTCAGCACCTTGATGCGAACCTCGAGGGCCTCGGCATCTGCGGCGAGGCGAGCTTGCTCAGCATCCAGCGCGCGCAGCTCGTCCTCGCTCTTCATGAGCTGCTGGCGCGCGGCTTCCGTCACCTTGATCGCACGGGCAATCTCAGCCAGCACCGCTGCGTGCTCGTAGGCGGCCAGGGCGCGTTCCGCAAGGATGGTCGCAGCGGAGATCTCGCCGCGCGCGAAGGCCTCATCGGCCTGGCTCCTGAGCTGCTCGGCGCGGGAGAATGCTTGAGGCACCAGCTTTGCAGCTTCCGCGGAGGCTGGGCTGTGCGACGCGCGCTCCGCGTCTGCGAGCACAGGAGGGCGGGGAGGGGCCACGCATGCGATGGATGCGACACTGATCGCCAGTGACAGCAGGGCGAGAGCGGATCGGGCGCGACTCATTTTCCGCCTCCCTTCTTGGCACCGGGCTTGGGAGCTGCAGTGCTCTGCCCTGGCGGAACGGCGATCACCGGCTTGGAAGCAGGCTTCTTGGTCGTTGCGGGAGTCGTCGTCACAGGCGCAGGTCCAGCGTCAGCCTGCTGGGTCAGCTGGTTCAGCTCTCCCTGGGCGCGCGCCTTTCTGGCAGCAAGCTCATCGAGCATGGCGCGGGCGCGCTGTACCCGCAGCGACGCATCTGCTGCGGCAGACTGAAGAGCACCGGCTTCCTGCTGTCCCTCGACAGACCGAGCCACGTCCACAGCGAGCTCAGCCCATTCGCGAGCGAGTCCTTCGAGCAGACGGGCGTTGACTGCGTCGCCAGAGGCCACGGCATTGTCAGCGCGCGCAAGAGCAGCGCGGGCTTCGTTGGTCGGTCGGGCCACGGCAGATGCGACAGGGCTGGAGTCGGACTGGAGCTGAGCGAGAATCTGGGTTGCCACGGCTCGATCGGACGAGGGCCGGTCAGCGAGGGCTGAGAAGGCCGCGAGGACCAGGCCTGTGGACAGCGCGATGGCGATCAAATGGCGCGCGAGGGAGCGGCTACGCGGGGACATGTTGGGGCAGAAACGCACGGCGCGGTGTGGTGGTCAAGGGCGATTGGGTGCGGGGCTGACTGTCCTGGGCGGAGGCAGGGGCGGTTTTGGGGTATGGTGTCAAGGGGGAGGTTGGTGGGGGTCGGTCGAAATTTGTTCAATATTTATATTGTGTTACGCATCGCGAATTCGTGACGCCAACGAATCTTTCGCGATGGGTGCGACCTTTGGATGGCAAGTGCCATCGAAGATAGCAGGGTCAAGGGGGCGCGGCCTCGAGGGAGGCCAGAACCGAATTGACCCTTGCACCCCGCTAGAATCTGACGTAACGTAACAAGACAAATGAGGTCGCAAGTGCAGCTCGAAAACAATTCCTCCCTGTCCAAGTACATCACGTACGTCCGGGCGATCCCCGAGTTGACTCGGGACGAGGAAACGGATGCGGCGCGACTGTGGTTGCGCGACGGTGACCTGGCTGCCGCGGAACATCTGATCCGGGCCAACCTCCGCTATGTGGTGGCCATCGCGTTGACGTACAGGCGCTACGGTCTGCCCCTGGCCGACCTCGTCGCCGAAGGCAACTTCGGGCTCGTGCACGCTGTCGGCAAGTACAATCCCGAGCGCGGCACGCGGTTCGTCACCTACGCCGCCTACTGGGTCCGCGCCTACATGCTCAACTACGTCATCCGATCGTGGAGCATGGTCGGTGTCGGCTCTGGCCCGCTGCGCTCCAAGCTGTTCTTCCGGCTCCGCCGCGAGCGGGCGCGCATCGCCAACCTGGTGGGTGATGGCGATCAGGCCGAGAAGATGCTCGCCGAGCGCTTCGGCGAGTCGCAGGAGAAGATCATGAGCCTGGCGAACCGGCTCGAAGCGCGCGACGTATCGCTCGATGCACGTCTGTTTGACGACGGCTCGGTGGCGATGCTCGACACGCTCGAATCGGACGCACCGAGCCAGGAGGACACGGTGTCTGGGACGCAGTCGCGGGATCTGATCAAGCAGAACCTGCGGGTGGCGCTCACGGAGCTCGATCCTCGCGAGCGATTCATCGTCGAAGTCCGCATGATGGCAGACACCGACGATGCGTTGTCCCTGGCCGAGATCGGCCGTCGCCTCGGTGTCTCACGCGAGCGCGCCAGGCAGCTCGAGGCACGAGCCAAGCGCAAGCTGCGCGAGCGCCTTGCACCGCTCCGCGAGCTCGAGAGCGCTGCCGCCTGAGACTCCCCCCGCCCCCTACGCGATCCCCAACAGCTCCTTGACCTTTGCGATCACCTGCGGTGCCTGGATCGGCTTCGTGATGTAGGCGTTGGCGCCCAGCTGCAGCGCGCGGTGCCGATCCTCCTCGGCGCCCTCCGTCGTGATCACGATGATCGGCGTCTTCTTGTGATTCTCGTCGGTTCGAACACGCCGGATCAGCTTCAGGCCGTCCATGATCGGCATGTTGATGTCCGTGACGATCAAGTCGAATCGCGCGGTCGCCAGCTTGCGCAGCGCATCGACTCCGTCGTCGGCTTCCGTCACTCTCAGATTCCGGACCCGCGCCATGGCAAAGACCAGGAGCTGGCGCATCATGGGGGAATCCTCGACGATCAAACAGGAGTAGTCGGCCATGGCTTCCTTCAAACTCCAAGGTCGAGAAACGCATCGATTCCAGGCGTCTTGCCGCCGCCGTCCGCGAACAGGCGTGCACCGACAATCGCCGACGCAGCGTGAGCTGCGAGCAACTTGAAGAACTCGTAGTCGACCGGCAGAAAACGGGTCTTCTGGGCAAAGGTAGTGAACAGCGCCATCACACCGATGAGGCGGTCCTCGATTCTGAGGGGCACGCAGGCCGCAGGCGCATCGACAGCGCAGGCAGACACATCGGATTCCTCCGCGATCATGGCGGCGCCCGTGGAGAACGCGTGCCCGATCGGCCCCTCTCCCACGCGCACCGTCGGAAGCTCCTCGGTGCGAATGCCCTCGTGCGCAATCGGCACCAGCTGCGAGCCGTCGTCGGTCACGAAGTAGATCGCGAACGATCGAGCGCCGACCAGCTGGGCGAGCATCTCCTTGATCTGGCGGATGACACCGCGAAGACTCAGCGTGGAGTGCAGCTGGTTGCTCGCGACGTACAGGCTCGCCAGGTTGGCGAGCTCCGCTTCCACCTCGGCGAAGGTCTGCGCATACTGATCGCTTCGAGCCTCCACCTCGTGGAAGCGCGACAGCAAGCGATTCTTCTCCGTCTCGAGATCCTGGATCTTGCTGATCAGCTCACGGATCGCGTTGTCGCTCTTGACCTGCGCGCACAGCATCGCGTTCTCATCCTCGAGATCGCCGATCCGTTTGCGCAGACGTTCGTTCTCCTTGAGGAGTTCTTCCGTGAGCTGCACACCCTTCTTGAGGAACGTCTGGATGAACGCATCTCGTTCCTTGTTGAGGTCGTGGGGTGGGCGATCACTCCGGGCCTTGGGGGGACGGCTCTTTCTCTCGGTCATGTCGATTACCGCAGGGGGGCGAGCCTAGCATGGGGGGCGGGATTCGCACATGGGGTAACCGACCGAACGATTCGACGGCGTAGCGCATCGCTCCAGGTCAGAATTCCGCGGGTCCCGAGGCCATCCACCGCTCCAGGTCCGGCCCGATGATGCGTGGAGTCGAAGCGAGCTGACGCAGGTTCGAGGCGCCGACCAGCAGCATCGTGGCACGCAGCTGGGCTTCGATCGCTTCGAGCAGCGCCACGGCACCCCCGCGACCGTCCCGGCTGAGCGCCTGCAGGACCGGGCGCGCTATGCCGGCGACCGATGCTCCCAAGGCGATCGCCCGCGCGATGTCGAGCCCTGTGGAGATCCCGCCCGTAGCGATGATCGTCTCCACCCGTGCTTTTCGGACCATCGCAAGGCTGGCGGCGGTCGGAATGCCCCATTCCCGCAGCAGCTCGCCAACCTGCTGCTGCGTACCTTGCGCGCGCATCGCTTCGATGGCGACCCAGGAGGTCCCGCCTGCTCCCGACACGTCGATGTGCATCACCCCAGCCGCCCGTAGTCGTCGTGCTGCCGACAGCGACACGCCGCAGCCGGTTTCCTTCGCGATCACAGGACATCCCAGCTCCTGCACCAGCCGTGCGAATGTCCCGATCGCCCCGCGAAAATCGTGATCCCCTTCGGGTTGCACGACCTCCTGCGCCGGGTTCATGTGCACGCACATCGCGTCGGCCCCGACCTCGTCGACCAGCTTGCGCACAGCGGTCGTGGGCAGATCGCGCGCCTGGTTGACCCCGATGTTGCCGAGCAGGAGGACATCCGGAGCGACGTCGCGCACGCGGTAGGAGTCGGCCAAGGACGGCGCTGCGAGCATGGCGCGCTGGCTGCCCAGGCCGAAGCCGTAGCCGCGCTCCTGCGCGATCGAAGCCAGCTGCTTGTTGATTTCGCCGGTCTGCGAGGAGCCACCCGTCATTGCAGCGATGACAAGCGGAAAACGCAGGGAGCGTCCAAAGAGCTGCACAGAGGTATCGACCTGTTCGAGGGACAGCTCTGGCAGCGGGTCGTGGATCAGCTGGACCTGATCGAGCAAGGTCCGGGTCGACTGAAACCCGGCACCCTGGCCGAGCGCGAGCGCGACGTGCTCGTTCTTGCGGCGGGCGATTGGCGAATCATCCACGGTTCGGGCTCCTCATTGACGCACCCGGCTGCGGAGCCTAGCGTGCCTGGCTCCGATGACAACGCGAAAGACGATCGACACGGACAAGGCGGACGGCGGTGTGGTGGGAACGCGGGCTCCAGGCCAGGACCCGGTTGAAGCGTTCGAGCAGCTGCTCGAGCGGGTGCGTCGCGACGTCGACGCGCGGCTCGCCGGATACCTCGACGCTCGGGTAGCCGAGACTGCTCGTCATGGTGCCGATGTCGAGGCGATGGCCTCTGCGGTGCGCGATCTGACCCTGCGCGGCGGAAAGAGAATCCGTCCTGCGCTGCTCGTGGTGGGCTTTCTCGCAGCGGACGACACGCAGTCGCCGGAAGCGGCACTCGATGCGGGCGTGGCGCTCGAGCTGCTGCAAACCTACCTGCTGGTCCACGACGACTGGATGGACGGCGACGACATGCGTCGTGGCGGACCGAGCGTGCCCGCGATGATGCGCAAGCACCACGGCACGAGCCAGCAGGCAGATGCCGCGTCGATCCTTGCAGGCGACTACGCATCGGCGCTGGCCATGGACGTCCTGTCGCGCCTCGACACCCAGTCCGATCGTCTTCTCAAGGTGCTCGGCCTGTTCGCGCAGATCGAGCAGGATGTGATCTGCGGGCAGCAGCTCGACGTCTCGGGCCAGGTGGGAGAGGTGGAGTCCTACTACGCGCTCAAGACCGGGAGCTACACGGTGCGCGGGCCGCTGGTGCTGGGCGCCACGCTCGCTGCGGCGCAGCCGCAGATCATGGCAGCGCTCGAGGAGTACGGCGCGCCGCTTGGGATCGCGTTCCAGATGCAGGACGACCTGCTGGGCACGTTTGGCGATACCAAACGCACAGGCAAGCCCGTGGGCGAGGACCTGCGCCGCGGCAAGCACACGATCATCTCGCACGAGGCCAGGAAGATCCTCTCCTCCGCAGAGATTCGCAAGTTCGAGCGCGTCTTCGGAAACGCCAATGCGACCGCGCAGGCGATCCGCGACGTCACCCAGATGCTCGAGGACAAGGGCGTCTTGAAGGCGGTCGTCAAGCGCATCGATCAGCTCGCCAACCAGGCGGTATCCGCCCTGGTGGACGTGCCGATATCGGATTACGGACGCACCTGGCTGCTCGGCGCTGCGTCGATCATTGCGGCGCGTCTGGACTGACGCACGCGATGGGTGGCGCTGCCTTGACCGCGCACGAAGGAGCCGCCTGTGGCAAGGTGATCCTGCTCGGCGAGCATGCCGTCGTCTGGGGCGTGCCCGCTCTTGCAGCCGGGATCTCCCTCGGTGCCACTGCGATCGTGGAGCCCGCGGATTCGGCCGTGAGCAGCCTCGAGATCGAGGGTGCGTCCAGCGAGCTTCCGCCCCAGGAGGCTGCGGCGATCCAGATCGCTCTCGAGGCGCTGTCGACCGCGTGCGGTGTGACTTGCCCGGTGCGCGCCCGGGTGACCCTTGCCATCCCGGTGCGAGCCGGACTCGGCTCCTCTGCAGCGATCGCCGTGGCCCTGGCGCGCGCGCTGTTCGGCCGCGCAGGCACGACGCCGTCGCACGAGATGCTGATCGACGCGGCTTCGGCCTGGGAGCGGGTGTTTCACGGCAACCCGTCGGGAATCGACGTGGCCGCAGCCGTCCTGGGGGGGGTGATCCACTTCGAGCGCGCTCGTGGCGCCCGATCCATCCCGTTGTCGTGCCCGCTTTCCATCTGCATCGGGCTTTCGGGTCGTCGTCCATCCACCCGTGCGATGGTCGACCAGGTTGCGCAGTTTGCCTCGCGCAAGGGCGGGATGGGCGAGCAGATCTTCGCCGAGATCAGGGAGCTGGTGAGCGCAGCCGAGCAAGCGCTCGCGACCGGCGATCTCCGCGCGCTCGGCAAGCTGATGGACATGAACCACGCGCTGCTGTCGTCGCTCTCGGTGTCCACCGACGATCTGGACGGCATGTGCACCGCTGCCCGTAGAGCCGGAGCGCTGGGCGCCAAGCTGACGGGTGCGGGCGGAGGCGGCTGTGTTATCGCGCTTGCGCCTGGCTGCGAGCAGGCCGTTCTCGAAGCGTGGCAGGGGTTGGGGTTCCCGGGATTGCACGCGACGATCGCGTGACGTGCAGCCGGGGCTTCCGTCGCCCGCCGTCGGCGTGTATCAGTGCTGGATCATGACAGGGGCAGCACAGGGCAAGATGTCGGGCCTGCACAAGATGCAGGTGAGCGAACGGCGGGCGTTGGTGGCCGCAGAGCTGGGGATCGAAGCTGCGGAGCTTGATCGCGCGCTGGAGGCTGGGGGTCTCGAGGTCCAGACAGCGGACAAGCAGATCGAGAACGTGATCGGCACCTACGCGCTGCCGCTGTCGGTGGCTGTGCATCTCGTGATCAACGGGGAGCCTCGCATTGCGCCGATGGTAGTCGAGGAGCCCAGCGTGGTCGCTGCGGCGTCGGCGGCCTGCAAGCTCGTTGCAAAGGGCGGCGGGTTCCAGGCTGAAACCGACGAGCCGGTGATGATCTCGCAGGTGCAGCTCTACGACGTACCGGACACGGCTGCGGCCAAGAAGGCGATCGAGGCGCAGCGCGAGGACATCCTGCGACAAGCCGACGCTGCGATGCCGACGCTACTCCCGTTCGGAGGCGGGGCCCGCGGGCTCGAGGTCCGCGAGCTTGGCGGCGCGATGATGGTGGTGCATCTGCTGATCGACTGCCGCGACGCCATGGGTGCCAACATCGTCAACACCGTGGCCGAGAAGGTGGGCCCTCGCATCAGCTCGATCGCTGGAGGCAAGCTCGGGCTGCGCATCCTGTCCAATCTCGCGGATCACAGGCGCGTCCGCGTGCGATGCCGCGTGCCCGTGGAGGCGTTGACGACCCGGGAGCGAGACGGCGCCGAGGTTGCGGAGCTGGTCGAGCAGGCGTCCCGATTCGCCGAGGCCGATCCCTACCGTGCAGCAACGCACAACAAGGGGATCATGAACGGAATCGATCCGGTCGTGATCGCCACGGGCAACGATTGGCGGGCGGTGGAAGCCGGTGCGCACGCATGGGCGGCACGACGCGGACGCTACGAGCCGATCGCGATCTGGCGCAGATCAGGCGACCAGCACGAAGCCGCGCTGCTCGGGTCGATCGAGCTGCCGATGGCGCTGGGCATCGTGGGGGGAACGCTCGGCAACCACCGCGGTGCGCGCATGGCTCTCAGGATCGCCCGCATTCGAAGCTCCATGGATCTTGCGATGGTTGCTGCGTCGGTGGGGCTCGCGTCCAATCTGGCCGCGCTCAAGGCCCTCGCAACCGAGGGAATCCAGCGTGGTCACATGTCGCTGCACGCCCGGTCGGTGGCGATGTCGGTAGGAGCCATGGGCGACGAAGTCGAGCGGGTGGCAGCGGAGATCGGGCGCACGGGCGCGGTGAACCCCGAGGCTGCCTCCGAAGTGCTGCGTCGTTTGAGAGGAGAGCCTTGAGGCAGATCGTCGCGGCACTGTGCGCGCTATCGATGGTCGGATGTGGCCACGAGGCGGTCGTGCGCGTGATGGATGGCGACACGGTGGTGGGGCGATTCATCGACGAGAAGGCCTACGATGCGTACCTGCGTGGTGCGATCCTGGAGCAGGAAGGGCAGCTCGAGGAGGCCGAGGCTGCGTACCAGACCGCTCACGAGACGGATCCGAACGGGGTGGCCCCGTTGGTCAGGCTCGCAGCGGTTCGCTGTGCGCGGGGAGGGGTGACGAGCTATCAGCGAGCCGAGGAGGCCTTGGCGGCTGCGGCGAAGCTCGATCCCACGTATGGCCCTATGTACACGGAGCGAGCCCGTTGCGCTCTGGTGCAGGGGGGCGTTGCGCAGGCAGAGCAGGACGTGCGCAAAGCCATGTGGCTCGACCCCAAGGATGCAGAAACCACGGTGGTCTACGCGCGGGTGCTGACCAAGACCGGGCGGGTGGTCGACGCGGTACGGGTGCTCGTCGGTTTCGTGACGTGGCGTCCTCAGGCCCCAGAAGTCTGGGCCGAGCTGGAGACCCTCTCGCGCGCTCATCCGGGGCAGGTGGATGGGTCGATTCTTCGGACACGTCCTGGACGCAAGGACAGCAAGCCTGGCGTACGCGGCGCTGCTGAGGATCTGGAGTCGATCGACCGCGCCATTGCGGGGCGGGATCTGCCGGCAGCGCGCGATAGGGCGTTGCGCCATGCGTTGGGCACCGGCGCGGTGGCGGTGCGAGCGGCGGCGCTGGGGCAATGGGAGGTAGCGCTGGAAGAAGCCGCTGTGGTGCTGTTTGCGGATCCGTGGAATCCCGACGCACGGGCGGCGCTGATGTCTTTGCCGGACCTGGGCAAGGCGCGTCAGAGGCTGGGCGAGGGGGCGTGGGGGCGGTTGCTTGCAGGCATGGCAGATCCTGCTCGTCCGTCACCGCTGGGCGCGCTGGTTCTGGCCGACGCGCTGAAGCGGCGGGTTGGCGACGATGCGGCCCGGCTGTTTCTGCAGGGGTACGGTGAGATAGCGGCTGAGCCGCGGGATCCGCTCCAGGAGACGTTGCGCGCTCGCGTGGTGGGTTCCATGGCGGCGGTGCGCTGATTCTCGCGATTCCCAGGGAAACCGTTCCAGGAACGTTTGCGGTGCTATAGTCTGGGCGGTATCCAGCGGAACACATCGATGACCGAGCGAACCAGCGTGTACCTATCCCAGCTCAGCCCTGCGGAGCGAAAGCTGCTGCAGCTATCCATCCACATCAACGCGATGCTGGTTGCGAACGCGGACGGCAACTACTCGATGCGCGAGACGGTCGCGCTCGCGGAGGCGGTTCGCAAGCTGATCAGCGAAGAGGAGTACCGCCCGCTGCTGCTGGTGGCGGGGAGCGAGCCGATCTCGGACGCAGCGGTGAGGGTGTTTCTCGAAGAGCACTCGACCGACGTCGAGGGGTATCTTCAGCAGGTAGCGCAGCTCTTGAAGGTGCTGCCCGAAGATGCGGCAGAGGCCTACCGGAAGTTCACCCTCTACTCGATCGTGGCAGTGGCCGAGGCCTCGCGCGACGGGCTGTTCGGGCTGATGGGCGACAGGATCAGCCATTCGGAGAAGAAGGTGATGAAGCGCATGGTCGAGCTTCTGGAGCTGCCGGTCGACGACAGCAACCGGGCGAAGCTGGGCGTGGGATGACGGGTCGCAGCTGCCAATGACGGACACGCCCCCTTCCATGCCTGACGCCGACGCGGTCCGAGCGGCAGACGAAGCCGACGAGGCCGGGCCGGTGTCATCGCAGGAGGGGAGGGATGCGCCTGATCCACTGGTAGGAACGACGATCTCCGGACGCTACAAGATCGAGTCGTCCCTGGGCGAAGGCGGCATGGGTGTCGTGTACCTGGCCGAGCACACGCTCATGCACAAGCGCCTTGCGGTCAAGGTGCTGCACCCGGAGATGATGCGTCTGCCCGAGGTCGTGGCGCGCTTCGAGCGAGAGGCGATGGCTGCAGCCCACATCGAGCATCCGAACGTGGCTGCCGCAACCGACTTCGGCAAGCTCGAGGATGGCTCGTTCTTCCTCGTGCTCGAGTACGTGCAGGGGAGGTCGCTGCGCGACATGGTGGCAGATGGCCCGATCGCGCCGGAGCGGGCCGTTCACATCGCCACGCAGATCGCGTCTGCCCTGGCGCGCGCCCACGGCCTCGGGATCGTCCACCGCGACATGAAGCCGGAGAACGTCATGCTGGTCGCACGCGACGGCGACCCGGACTTCGTCAAGGTGCTGGACTTCGGGATCGCGAAGGTGCCGGTCGCCGAGATCATCAAGGACGCATCGGCCAAGAGCAAGAAGGCGTTGACCCAGCTCGGCATGGTGTACGGCACGCCCGAGTACATGGCGCCCGAGCAGGCGCTCGGACAGGATGTGGATGCCCGCGCCGACATCTACGCCCTCGGCGTCATCCTGTACGAAATGATCACGGGCCTTCGCCCCTTCGAGGCTGACAGCCCCGTGACCCTGCTCGGCATGCAGGTCACCCATGCGCCCCCGTCGTTCGCGGACCGCTCTCCGCTGGTGACCGTTCCAGCTCCCCTCGAAGAGCTGGTGATGAAGATGCTCGAGAAGGAGGCTTCCAAGCGTCCCAGCGATGCGCGCGAGGTCGTCGACTCGCTCGATCAGATTCGTCTTGCGCTGCACCTGGCAGCCAATCCGCGTCTGATGGGCTCCTCGCCCAGCTACTCCGAGCTTACGCCTGCGCAGCGGCTCGAGACTGGCACGGCTCGGACGGCGATCAACCTGGCGGCGCCCACACCCGCGCTGGCCACGACCAACGCGCTGGCGCGCCTCGCGCCGCTGGTGACCCGTGGGCAAGATACGCTGCGCGGGCTGTGGCAGAAGCTCGAGCCTGTGGCTGACGGGGCGATGGAGAAGCTGCGAACCCACCTGCCTGCGGCACACCAGACGCTGCAGCAGGTGCACGGCAGCCTTCCGACGCCGATGCGGCGCGTGCCGGTCTTCGGATGGCTGGGCATGCTGGCGGGCTCGGCCTTGCTGGTGCTCCTGCTGGGGATCGTGCTGCTCTGCAGCTCGCCGCGGTTGCAGGTTGCGCGGTCCGCCTTCGCGGTACCTGGCGCGTCGGCATCCGGCAGCTCGAGCGCACCGGTCTCGCAAGCACCGACCAAGGCGACCGACGAGCAGATCAAGGAGGCGAGCGCCAAGGGGCCGGAAGCGGTCGAGCAGCTGATCGCCCGGTTTCCCAAGGACACGGACCTTCTCAAGGTGCTGGGGCGCTCGTACATGGCGGCCAACCAGCCGGACAAGGCGCTGGAGACCTACAAGACCCTGCTCGCGGCGGATCCCAAGGCCAGCGAAGAGATCGAGCTGGGACAGAACGTGGTGCTCGCCTGTCAGAACGAAGCGACGAGCGACGCGGCGTACGCGATGCTCGAATCGGACATGGCCGCACGAGGACCGGACCTGCTGTACTGGCTCGCCTACGAGAGCAAGGCTGCGAGCAAGTACATGCTGAAGGCGGCGCGGTCGCTTGCGAAGAAGGACGTGCGAGAGCGGGCCACGCCAGCGCTGCAGATCGCCCTGGAGCTGCGCGCGGCAACGAGCTGCGAGGGCAAGTACAAGCTGCTCGAGCGGGCGCGCACGGACGGTGACAAGCGTTCGCTGTTGCTGCTTCAGCCGCTCTTCCACACCAAAGGTTGCGGATTCCTGAGCATGGGCGATTGCTGGAAGTGCATGCGCCGAGGGCCGGCGCTTGCGAACGCGGTCAAGGAGATCGAAGCGCGATCGTCTACTTCGCCTCCTTGAGCGCCTGCACGACGACCTTGCGCAGCTCGAAGAAGGGCGTTGCGCCGGTCAAGACGTAGCCGTTGATCGAGAAGGATGGCGTTGCGTTCAACCCGGCGGCTTCCGCCACGCGCAGGTCTGCGTCCACGACCGCCGCGTGCGAATGGCTGTCGAGCGCGGCCTTGAACTTCCCAAGATCGAGCCCGAGCTGGCCTGCGTACTTCTCCAGGGCCGGGCGCTGCAGCCCGTCGGAGGCTCCTGCGTTCTCGAACAGCAGATCGTGGAACTTCCAGAACCCTTCGTTGCCTTTCTGCGCGTGTGCCTCGAGCGCGGCTTCGGCCGCCAGCCGCGCATCGGCGTGCATGGACTGAGGACGATTGCGCCAGACGATCTTCACGCGACGGCCGTAGCGCTGCTCGAGCTCGCGGACCGGAGCGAGTGACTGCTTGCAGTAGGGGCACTGGAAGTCCGCGAAGATCTGCACGGCGACCTTGGCATTGGCGGCGCCCATGAACGGGTTGTCCTTGCCTGGCGCGGGGATTTCCTTGCGCGGCGGCATGGGTGGGGGAGGGGGCGTCACCGCGCTGGCCATGACCTTGTCGTAGATCTTCTCCGACGGGGTTCCTTCCTTCATCCATTGCTCGGCCTTGGCGAGCTGATCATCGATCAGCTTCTTGAGCTGCTCCATGGATTGTCCGCCAGCCAGGCGACGGCCGTTGATGAACAGGTGCGGGGTTGCCATGACCTTGAGATCTTCGGCCAGATCAAGATCGCCCTGGATCTCGACGTCGTACTTCTTCTTGGCGATGGCCTCCTTGACCTTGGGGACGTCGAGCTCGAGCTCCTTCGCATACGTTTCGAGGTCGGAGTCGTCGAGACGCGTGTTGTTCTCGAACAGCTTGTCGTGGGCAGCCCAGAAGCCGGCATCGCCCTTCTGCTTGCGCGCTTCGCGAGCGAACTCGGCAGCGGGCTCGGAGCGAGGATGGAAGACCTGCACCCGGTCCTTCCATACGATGCGGACCTTGTCGCCGTAGCTCTTGAGCACCTCCGAGAAGAGCGACTCCGTGCGACGGCTGAAGGGGCACTGGTAGTCGCTGAACACGACCACGGTGACCGGGGCCTTCTTGTTGCCGCGGATCGGCGAGGTCTCGATCGGCACGCTCCAGATCGTGAGATCCTCGGGAGGAGGCTCGACCTTGCGTGGGGCTTCGCTGGAGGTCGCGGGCGCGCCCGGGCCAGACTGCGCCGCGCGCGGTGCTGAGCCGGCATGCTCGCGGTTGATGCGGGTGAGCTCTACGTACATCTGGTTGGGGCGGATCCCCTCGCGCTTGAGCTGCTCGGCCAGGGCGATCTGCGCGTCGATGACCTCGCGGTACCTGCTGAGCTGCTGCACGTTCGGAATCGGTACGCCGTTGATCACGACGGTCGGGGAGCTGTCCATCTTGAGATGACGCACCAGGGCGGCGTCCGCGTCGACCTTGGCGGCAAAGGTTCCTTCCGCGATCGCCTCGCGGTATGGCTCGCTCTTGACCCCTGCCTGCTTCGCCCACTTCTCGAAGTTGTCGGCGGTCAGCGCTTGCTGGTTCGAAAGGGCGCGATCGTGGAACTTCCAGAACGCTTCGTTGCCCCCGATGGCGCGCACGGTCTCGGCCGCGACTGCGGTCGGGCGAGACAGCTTTCGATTGGGCAGGACGTTGTGCTTCCAGACGATGCGCAGCTTGTCGCGTCCGTACAGAGCCTTGAGCTGGTCGAGGACGTGCTCCAGCTGCGGGCCGTTGGGCGCCTCGAAATCGCTGAAGACCACGAGCGTGGCCGGGGCAGAGCGGCTGCCCCAGACCGGGTCGTTGCTGGAGACGGGCACCTGCGACGTCTCGTCGCTCCAGTGTCCGCCCGACTCCATGGTGCCGAACTCGCGCGCCATGCGCCCGAAATCGACAGCCCACACCAGAAGCATTCCAGCAAGGAACGCCACGATGGAGCCGATCACGGCGGTTCTCAACTTGATCATCGTCTTGTCACCTCAGCCGAGCATGTTGACAGGGCACCCTGCCCGAGCGGACGCCGGGAAGGAAGAGCTGTCGGGCGGCATGTTGCAAAGCAGCATCGTGCCTGGGCTCGGAATCGCGCTCGAATGTCCGGTCAATTGACAAGACGGGCGCGGCGCGTTAAGTCCTGTTTGTTGCAATGCAGCAAACGGGGTCCGAGGTGGGCTCCCAGTCAGGAGAATCTCGATGCAATCCAACCCGCAGCCCGCTGCAATCCCTGGCCCAGGTGACACGAGCCAACGTGGCCTGGACCTCGATGTCGGCAGCGAGGCGATCCGGATGCTCGGCTTCATGAGCTATGCGAACCACCATGCCATGCTGGGCGGAGTGTTGCCTGCCCTGGAGTCGATGCTCCACATCAACACCACCCTCGGCTCGACGCTGCTGCGCGCGGCCTCCGGACAGCAGTCGTGGGTCGATGCGCTGACCGACAACACCCGCAGGCTCGTGGCTGGCGTGCGATTTCACCATCTGGTGCACACCGTCGGACGCGAGCTGTTCGGCTCAGCCCGATTTCCAGGGGAGGAAGTGATTGCCCAGGACGAGATCCTGCGGCTGAGCTACTTGCCACCCACGGCACCGTCCCAGGGCGTGGCCCTCTTCCACGCAGGCGGCGGTCTGCCCTACAGCGACCGGATCTTCCGCATGCTGCCTGAGGCGAACTTCTACCAGCGATTCCTGGAGCGGGGCATCGGGGTGTACGCGATGGAGCTTCGGGGGGAGCGCAGCGAGGTGGACGCGTCGAAGCTCACGCTCGCGCGCTTGATCGACTCGATCCAATCCATGTCCGACAAGGCGTTCGAGCACTGCGGGCAGCACAAGATGATCCTGGAGGGGTATTGCGGGCAGGGGATGCAGGCGCTGGCCTATGCGGCAGCCTTGCCCCAGGATGCGGAGCGCAAGTTCCAGTCGATTGCGACGTTCGTGGCGCCGATCGACGGCACGCTCTGCGGCGAGCTGGCGGAGTTCTCGAAGATGGCTCCTGAGTCGTTGCTGCGGGCCGAGATGGAGCTGTTCCGGGTGATGGGAGGCTACGTGCCCGGCGAGAGCATGGGGATGGGGCTGGACATTCCGTTGCACACGCTCTTCCACAAGACGCCATTCGGGCATTTCCGCGCTGGATTCGATCAGCCCGACTACGCAGACAGGGGCGACGAGCGCGATTGGACGCCGGCGCAGCGTCGGGACCTGGCAGGTACGTGGTGGATCACCTACGAGAATTCGGCGCGCTTCCCACTTTCGGTGGATCTGGTGGCATTTGCTTCTGCGCTCTTCCGCAAGGGGATATCGAAGGACGGCGCGATCCCATTCTCGTACAAGGGGCGCGGGCTATCGCTTCGGGACCTTGCAGAGCAGACGACGCTCAAGCTGTTCGGCTTCTACGGAAGTCGCGACACGATGGTGCCGGACCGGACCGCGCAGTGTCTGGAGGCGTTGTTCGCAGAGCGCTACAAGCACGTCGTGCATCTGCACGCAGGGCACATCAGCTACATACTCTCGCCCAAGGCGTGGGATGCTGCGTATCCCAAGGCGCTCAAGCCCAATCCGATCGACGTGCTCCTGGCTCACAGCTGCGCTCGGTGACTCGCTCGGGCAGCCGGGCATCATCCTTGGGCCGCCTGCGGAATCTCGTCGCCTGCCATCCTGCAGCGCGATGACAGGGGACGGCGGCTCGGTCAGTCCTCGGCGGCCTCCGGACGATGCCGCGTCTGCCCTCGCTCTTTGTCATGCACCTGGTCGCATGCACTTGGTCGCACTTGTTGGGTCCTTCTGATCGTGTTGCTCGTGCTCGGGTTCGTGCTGCTCGGGCACGGGCTCGGATCAGACGCGCGATAAGGCGTTTGCGCTGACAAACAGGTTGCGGGCGCGAAAGCTAGCAGGACTCTCCAGCAGGAGCACTGCGCGGAGCGAGCGGAAAGGGGAAGCGAAGTAGGGGCGATGGAGCGCGCGCCCTGCCTCGGCGACCCAGGCTGGCGGCACGTCGCCGTTGAGTCGTGCCAGCTCCTCAGCGGTCGCAGCCAGGTAGGCGTCCTGGACCTGCCCCACATCTCCGTGCGTTGGTGCGAGCAGCGGAGGCCGTTCCGCGAGCATCTGCGAGTCACGAGCAGCATAGAATTCGTCAAGGAAGCTTGCGAGGCAAGGGTCGAATGAGCCGCCCGCGAGCGCTCGAGACGCGACTTCGGCCAGGGTCCGTGGTCTCACGACTCTGGTTCCTCAAACAGGCCTTCCACGAGACTCTTGGAGGGGTCGTCTTGAGCCATGGCGATGTTGCGAATCGTAGCGCGCGTCCAGTTCGCGGTCATCCTCGTTCGCCGTCGGTGCGGCTGGCTGCGCAATCCGCATCGACCTTGGTCAGGACCCTGATTCGGCACGAACCCGCATCCTGCGAGTGATAGATTCGTTCGTGGTCATGCGATCGCGGCGTTGCACAGCGCAAGTCGGGCTTTGCGGCCTGGTCAGGTTCGCGGCACTGGCAGCCGCGTGCATCGCGCCGGCGTGCAGCGGCTCGACCCCGCCGGCGCGAAGCTCCCCTATCGTGGGTGTTCCCCCGGCCAAGGCTCCTGAACAGCAAGCGCCCGCCACCGCGCAAGACCGAAGGAAGCCCGAGCCTGTCCAGAAGATCGTCGCCTACCGGCTTCAGAACTACGAGCCCCCTGGCGCTTCCGGAAGCGATGCGAACATGAGCCGACTCGCGGGCTTTCGTGTGCTGCAGTCGGTCGAGGTGGCTGACCCCGCATTGCGCGATGAGATCGTGTCGATCTTCGCGCACGCGGAAGGATTCAACGATCAGGCGCAATCGTGCCTTCACCCTGAGATGGCGTTCACCTTCTCCGCTCCTCCGGCCGGTGCGATCGCCTCCCCTGCTGGTGCCGAAGCGATCGTGCTCGTTTCGCTTTCCTGCAACAGGGTCGAATCCAGGGGGTTTTCGTGGCCGTTTTCAGGGACCGGTCTGGATCTGGGGACCGTGCAACGGTTGGCGACCCTCGCGGACAAGCTGTTCGCGCCCCACTGACTCGAGGCGCTGCCTCCCCAGAAGATCCGAATACTTGGCCTCTTTGTCCTACATTGGCACCATCCGGGCATGGTGACCGAATTCCCCCATGCTGCTGGCGACTCCGAGTCGAGCGCTGAGCCCGTTGCTCGACGTTTCGGGCGCTACTGGTTGCTCAAGCTCATCGCGCGCGGAGGCATGGGAGAAGTCTACCTCGCTGCAACCACTGGCATCGAAGGCGCCGAGCGCCCCTGCGTCGTCAAGATCATCCGTCGTGAGCATGCCAAGGACGCTTCCTTCCTCGCCCGCTTCTTTGATGAAGCGCGCGTGCAATCGCAGCTTCAGCACCCGGGTGTTGCGCAGATCTTCGAGGCCTCGACCGACGACAAGGGCGAGCCGTTCGTGGTGGTCGAGTTCGTCGAAGGCAGGAGCCTCGGCGAAGTGCGCGCGCGCGCCCTGGCGCTCTCGTATCGTCTGACGTGGGCGGACGCCGTCGCTGTCGCAACCACCACCGCAGAAGCCCTGGTCCACGTGCACGAGCGTGTGGACATCCGCGGCAAGCCGCTCGGGATCGTGCACCGCGATCTCAGCCCTCAGAACGTGATGCTCGGCTACTGCGGCGACGTGAAGCTGATCGACTTCGGCACTGCGCGCGGGCAGAACCGCAGGTGCCACACGGTCTCCGGCGTAGTGTTCGCCAAGCCCGGGTACGTGGCTCCGGAAGTTGCCAATGGCAACACAGGCGACGCCCGCGTGGATCTGTACGCCCTTGGCGTGATGCTCTGGGAGCTGGCCGCAGGACGCAGGTTCCTGCAGGGCGATCCGGGCGAGCACCTGGCCGCGGTTGCGAAGAACACGCGATCGCTTCCGCCGATCGCGCAGCTGGTCAACGCGCCGGCCCAGCTCGACGAGGTGATCGCCAAGCTCACGTCGCACGAGCTCGACAAGCGCTACCCCACTGCGCGGGCAGCGCTCAAGGATCTCGCATCGCTGATCACCAAGGCGCCTTCACTGACGAACGGCGAGCGCGGCGTGCGTTCTCGAATCGCGCAGTTCATGTCCACGATCTACCCGTCCGAGCCCACCCGCTCTCGACGCGAGTTCGCGCGTCTGGTGGCAGGGGCGCGGGTCAAGGAGAAGGAGGGCGAGGCAGCGGACGGTGGTCCGGAGCCGAGTGCGCCTTCGCCTGCGGTGGACGATTCGATCCTGCCGGGCACGCGCTACAAGATCCTTCGCAAGATCGGCGAAGGGGCTGTGGGCGCCGTATTCGAGGCTGAGCACGTGGATCTGGGACGCCGCGTGGCGCTCAAGATCGTGTCCGGCGATCACTCGATCTCCTCGGACTTTGCAGCGCGGTTCCGCCGGGAAGCACGAGCCCTGTCCCGTCTGTCCCACCCGAACCTGGTGGCGATGCACGACTTCGGTCAGGCCGTGGACGGCAGGCTGTTCTGCGCGATGGAGATGCTCGAAGGCGAGACGCTGGATCGGCTGATCGCGCGAGAGGCTCCGGTGGGGTGGTCCCGGGCACTCGAGATCGGCATGCAGGTCGGCCGGGCGCTGAAGGTCGCGCACGAGGCCGGACTGGTGCATCGCGATCTGAAGCCCTCGAACCTGTTCATGTGCGTGGACGGCACGGTGAAGCTGCTGGACTTCGGTCTTGCGAAGACGCCGGACGAAGCCACGGAAGCATCCGATGACAAGTCCGGCTTCACGCTGTTCGGCACGCCGGAATACATGGCTCCGGAGCAGGTGGGAGCCGACAAGGTCGATGCTCGCGCAGATCTGTATGCGCTCGGCTGCGTGCTGTACGAGCTTTGCACGGGGCGGCTGCCGTTCGTCTACGACACGTCGGTGCGCGTGCTCGACGCCAAGCTCAACCGCGACGCGGAGTCGCCGCGAAACACAGCTCCTGGGCTGGATCTGCCGGCCGAGGTGGAGCGACTGATTCTCCACGCGCTCTCGCGCAAGGTGGAGACGCGCACGCAGAGTGCCGCGGCGATGCTCGATGAGATGGACCGGGCGCTGCAGGCCCCTGATCTCCGGCGTCGCCGTCGCAGGAACGCCGGCCTCGGTGCTGCCCTTGCGATCTTCGGCGTGGCGCTGGTGCTGATCGCGGGTGGCGTGGCTCGGCGCTACCCTGCGCAGATACGCTCCGCGGTTGCCACGGTTCTGCCGATTGCCGCAGATCCGGCTCCCGCTGCGCCCGCGGTCCAGGCGGCGGTTGCGCCTGCGCCTGCCGTGACGATCGAGGAGAAGGCCGAGGCGACGACCTGCGCCCTCGAGAAGCCGCAAGAGACGGTTGCACCCGAGCCGCCGCAAGCCGCTGCCGCGGACACGGATGCAGAGACCGCTCTGCGGGACAAGGCGCAGAAGGCTGTCATCTCTCGCAACTGGCCGGCTGCGGTGGACGCTGCACGCATGTGGGCGACGCGCGCTCCGTCGCGACGCTCGAGGCTGTTTCTGGCCCGGGTTCTGGTGCACACGCACGAGTGCCGCCAGGCGGTCGAGGTGCTCACGCCCGAGATGGCGGAGCAGCCGCGCTCCATCGAAGTCAAGTCAGTGCTGGATCTGTGCAAGCTGCCCCCTCCAGAGGCTGACAAGCAGGCGCCTGCGCCGCGGCCGAAGGACCGGGCGAAGCTCGCGCGGGTCGAGCGGCCCTAGCCTCCCCATCCCCCTCTCCCGCTCCTGGGCGGCTCCTCTCTTGCGCTTTGGACTCCGCGGCCCAAAATCCATGAGGGGAAACCTCATGAGAGGAACAGCAACCATCGGGCTGGCCTTGATTCTTCCCGCTTTGGGGGCCTTCGGATGTGACCGAGGAAAGCGAAGTGCGGATGGACTCACCAGCAGCGCAACTTCCGCTCCGACCGCTGCGCAAGCGACGAACGAGTCACCGCGAATCGATGGGCAGGACGATTCCGTCGCGAGCGAGCCGACTGCCGAAGCTCCGTCCCCTCAGCTACCCGCCCCCGCTCCGAGGACTCTCGCGCCTGAAGAGTGGCTGGCTGCTGCAGCTGCAAACGCGTGGTCAGGGCAGGGCGACCGGGCTTGGACGCAGGCACATGAGGCGCGGACGGCTGCTTACGGAGAGGGGATCTCGGACGATTCAGGCGCCGTTGCGGTCGACCCACTGGCTAGCGCTGAGACCACCGAGCCATCGGCAAGCGCTGTGGCCGCTGCGCCATCTGCGAGTGCAGTCGCAATGCAGCCTTCGGCAAGTCCTGCTCCCAGCGCTCCCCCTGTGACGTTGTCCGCGCCGCCTGCTGCGACGCCCGCCGTTCCGCCCACGGCGAGTCCGCCGCAGCGCGTTGCCGCAGCCAGGAGCTACGGCAAG
The DNA here is from genome assembly GCA_016218915.1 of Deltaproteobacteria bacterium. Taxonomy (GTDB): domain Bacteria; phylum Myxococcota_A; class Polyangia; order Polyangiales; family Polyangiaceae; genus JACRCQ01. The sequence goes on along the minus strand of JACRCQ010000045.1, from coordinate 75,226 downwards.
CCGGATGTGACGGAACGATGGGCAGCCTTTTATGGCGCAGGCCCTGGCTTCACAGGCGTCGGCGCAGGCGCCTCGGGATTCACAGGGATCGGTGCAGGCGGCGAGGGATTCACCGGCTTTGGCGCCACTCGACTTCCAGACTCGCCCCCTGCGGCCGAGTCCGAAGCGCCGCAGCCTTCTGTCGTCGTGATGCCGATTGTCATATACCCGTGGGGAATGCCCTACCTGCTCTACTGACCGTCAACATCCGCACGCCACCGCCAGCGAAGGCCTGAGCGCAGCTCTCGCTTGATGCGGAGCGTCACGAAGGATGTGTTTGTCCGACCTTGTCGATCCTCCGTACTGGTATTAGGTAACGGGCCTACCCATCGGAGGGAGGGACCATGTCCCCTACGAGTCGATCGGCTGGTTGGACCGGTGTTGCCGTGTCCTTTCTTGCTGCGTGCGCGGTCGCTTCGGCGTCGGCGTGCAGCTCTGACGAGAGCGCTTCTCCCGGGGGCGAAGCGGGAAGTGGAGGCACATCCGCGGATGGCGGGCAGGACGCGCCCGGGTTGGATGCAGACAGCACCGAAGGGCAGAGCTTCTCCACGCCCGTGGATTCGATTGCCCTGAGCGACACCATCCAGGCAGCGGGATTGTCTGCGCCTGTGGACATGGTGCGCGACGAGTGGGGCATTCCGCACATTTATGCGCAGACACTTCCGGACGCGTCATTTGCGCAAGGGTACATGATGGCGCACGACCGGTTCCCGGAGATGGATTTTGCTCGGCGAAGCGCGTCGGGAACGCTGGCAGAGCTGCTCGGCGGCGCCTCTGCGGGGCTGATCGACGCGGACATCCGAATGCGCGTCCACCATCTTCGCAAGACGGCGACCGATGGGTTCGAGAAGCTCAAGGCTTCGTCAGACCCCACGGACAAGCTGATTGTGGCCATGCTCGGCTCGTTCTCGGCCGGAGTGAACGCGTATCTGGCTGACCTCAAGGCAGGCAAGTACACGGCGATGCCGGAGCTGATGGCCATTCTCTACATGCCGAAGAAGGCGGCTGCGTGGTCGGAGATCGACACGCTCACGCTGGGAGAGCTTCAGGCATTCAACCTGGCGTTCAACGCGGACGAGGAGATCCACAGGAGCCTGATCGACGCCAAGGCAGCCATCGCGTTCGACCAGGCCACGGACCCTTCCCTCAAGGCGAGAGCAGGCATCGCGGCCGACTTCCAGATCCTGTCGCCGATCGATCCGACGCACACGATCCAGGGCTGGACCGGGATGGGAGGAGACAGCTCGACCGCCGCCCTGTCGACGCGTCCAAACGCGCTCTATGCCCTGCTCGAAGCGGACCGCGACACGGTTCGCGGCGTGGGGCTCGACTATGCGCGCGAGCCATCGCTCGGCTCGAACAACTGGATTCTGGGGCCGACGCTGAGTGCGACGGGGCACGTGCTGGTAGCGAACGACACGCACCTGGATCTGCCCAATCCGGCGACGTTCTACCTTTCGCACGTGGTCGTTCGAGGAGGGGAATTTCCGACCAACGTGATGGGCGTGCAGTTCCCGGGCATCCCCGGGGTGATCCTGGGAATGAACGAGCACGTGGCGTGGGGCGCGACGGTCAACTACATCGATGTCACCGACGTCTACCAGGAGTCGGTGGTGACGTGTGACGGGTCGTCCGATCCATGCGTCCTCTTCAATGGCGCGAAGGTGCCGCTGACGCCGCGTGTGGAGAAGATCGGCGTGGGGATGAACGGGGACGTGACGCAGACGGTGGAGGTGACTCTCTACGACGTGCCGCACCACGGGCCGGTGATCCCGAGGATTCTCCAGGGGCAGCATTCGGTGGAGCCTCTGGGACCCGAGGAGATGTCGATTCGCTATACGGGATATGAGTCCGCACCCCTGCTGCGCGCCGTGCTCGGAGTGGACCGCGCAGGCACGATGCAGGAGGCGGTCGCGTCGCTGGACAAGGACTTCAGGTACGGCGGCCAGAACTGGGTGATCGGCGACGATCAGGGGAACTTCGGCTGGACGCAGACGATTCGCGTGCCGCGCCGCGCCGCTGGGCATGCACCGTGGAAGGTGATGCCCGGGGATGGAACCGCGGAGTGGGGAGCCGACATGGATCCCAAGTACATCCCCCACGCGTACAATCCCGCGCAGGGATTCCTGGTGACGGCGAACGCCGACCCGATCGGGGTGACCGACGACGGCGATCCATTCTTCGACGAGCCGGTGGTCGATGGCTCCCCGCTGTATCTCGGGGCGAGCTACGACCCTGGAACCCGGGCTGGACGCATCACCAAGCGGCTGAAGGCGCTGGTGGATGCCCAGCAGAAGGTTTCGCTCGAGGACATGCAGTCGATCCAGGCGGACGCGGTGAGCGAGTGGGCGGAAGCGCTCGCTCCAGCGCTGCTGGACGCTGCGACGGCGCTCGCCGAGGAGCTTGCGCAGAGCGGCAAGCACCCGGAGCTGTCGGCGATCGCAGCGGGGGTCTCGGCGACCACCAAGCCTCTGGTGCAGAAGGCAGCCGATTCGATCGGGGCGTGGAAGAGCTTCGATACGCCGTCGGGTGCCGCAGAGGACAACCCCACGGCAGAGCAGATCGCTGATTCGCGCGCCGCGCTTCTTCTGGCGATGTGGCGCTCGCAGGTGGCGGACGCCGCGCTGGGCGACGAGCTGCAGGCGCTCGGAACCGACGTGTCGAGCACGATGCGGGAGAAGCTGCTGGTGCGCATGATCGCACATCCGGACCAGCTGAAGACCGGGCTGTCGCAGGCCACGGGCGACGCGCTGCTGTGGGATGATCTGTCGACACCGACGTTCGAGTCCAAGAGGGAGATCGGGGCCAAGGCGCTGGTTGCCTCGCTCGACGCGCTGGTCAAGAGCCTGGGTACAGACTTCGACGCGTGGCGCTGGGGTTCGCTGCACACGCTCACGTTGGACTTCCTGGCACCGGTCGACCTGCTGAAGATTCCCACCAAGGATGATCCATCGTTCCCGAACGGATTCCCGCGACATGGGGACAATGGAACCGTGGACGTGGCCAACCACGGGTTGTCCGTGACCGACTTCTCCTACTCTTCGGGGCCAGCCATCCGGTTCGTGTGCGACCTCGATCCAGCAGGGGCCAAGGCCAGGAACGTGCTTCCTGGAGGGGAGATCTTCGACTCGAAGTCGCCTCACTACAGGGACCAGATGGAGCTGTGGCGAAAGAACCAGACGTTCGATCTTGCGTTCAAGGACGAGGCGGTGGTGGCGAGCGCGTCCAAGGAGTACGCGACGAACAAGCTCGGGAGGATCCGATTCACCCCGTAGGGGGAGAGGGGGCCCGCTTCATCCTCTGCCCCAGCATCCATCGCCGTCCGACCGTGATCGTGTCGAGCAGCGACTGCATCTCCCTGCGGACTCTGTCATAGCAACGACCCAGCACTTCCGGAGATTCGGCATCCTCCGGGCCGAGATCGTCCCATCGTATCGGCTTGCCGAACGCTATCGTCGTCTGCGCAGGCAACGGGAGATAGGGGAGATAGCCGCTTGCGATGCCCCAGGGGACCGCGAGCATGATGGGGAACGCCTCCGCACGCAGGTGACGCTTGAGGCCCGATTTTCGTGCGAATTCCTCGCCTCGGAACAGCACTACCATCTGCTCGTGCGTGCCTGCGGAGACCACGGGAACGATCGGCACCCGCTGCCGCAGGGCGAGCTTCAGGAAGCCCATACGCCCTCCGAGCTCGATTCGATTGCGATGCCAGAACGGACGCCACGTGTCCAGGTCAGAGCCAGGGTACACGAGCACGAGGTCTCCCCGGTCCAACGCTCGCGAGGCAGCGGCGTGCCCCGCGCGTAGCACACCGATGCGCGAGGCGACCCTTCCGAGCACCGGATCGAAGAACACCATGTCGTGGGCGAGGGAATACACCGCGCGCTGTGGACCGTGCTGCTTTCTCACAGCCACCAGGGTCAGCAGGCTGTCGGTGTTGACGATACCTCCGTTGTGGTTGCCCACGAGAAGCGCTGCGCCGGTCGCCGGTACGTGCTCAGCGCCCCTGAAGTCCCAGCGGAAGTATCGCTCTGCCAGCAGCTCGACCAGGTCCATCACCTGATCGAAGAACTCGGGGTCGCGCAAGGACGGGTCGCTCTCCACGGCAGGCTGCCCGTCGCGACCGGCCATTGCCCGGGTCAAGGCTCCTCGCGGGACGGCAAGCGTGGTCAGATACAGGGAAGTACGCACGCCAATCGGGAATCGTCGGAGCGCGGAGAGCAGACGGAGCATGCGAAAGCCTACCAAAGGGTCTGCAGCGAATGAATAGCGAGCGCAAGGATCGGCAGAAGGCTGTGCCGGCGCCCGTTTGGCGCGCTCAGCAGGAGCGACGCGTCAGGGCACAGGCGGTGGGGGCGGCGGCATGGCTGTCGGCACTTCGGTGGCCGTCGGAGCACCAGGCGCCAGCAGATAGGCAGGGGATGGCCCGGGCGGGTAGCCAGTCGCGCCCTGCGCTGCACATCGGATCGTGATCGCCTGGGGCGAGTAGATTCCGAACGTGACCCTGGCAAGCAGCCCATGCAGGAAGTCCTGCTCGGTCGTGATCTCTGCCCACCCTTGCGGGCAGATCCGATCGAGATTGTAGTTGCCCGCGACCTCCACGATGCCGTTGATGTATCCGGAGTGCCACCGGGCATCGAAGGTCGCTGCTTCGATACCGTCCACGTAGATCGCGGGACGATGATCCGGCAGACGTCCTGAGCGGATGGTCGTGGTGTAGCAGCCTGCGGCGGCGCACCCGAGGACAAGGACCGAGGCCAGGCAGCACGCTCGTCTCAGGGTCATCGCGGTACCTCGATGGTGGGTACGGGCGCGGAGGCGGGTGGTGGGACCGGAGCCACAGGCTGCGGCTTGGGCGCGGAGGGCAAGGCCGGGACAGCCGGCGTGCTCGCAGGCGGCGCCTGCGCAGGAGCGGCGCAGGTGACGTACAGCTTCCTCGGCGCATAGATCCCGAAGGTGAGCCCGGTGATCACATCGGTCGCAACGTTGCCCCCGGTGCGAATCATCGCGACCTCGCCCGGACAGAAGCGTCGGACGTCGAACTCTTCCTGCCCGACCATTCCGAGCAGGTAGAAGTCGGTCCATTCTTCGACCCGGGGCCCTGGGGCCACGGAGGGATTGACGAAGGTTGCCTTGTAGCAGCCGCCCAGAGCCAAGAGGGCTCCACCCAGGACAAGGCAGCGGCGGGCATTTCGCCAGTCAGGCATCGAGTGGGTCTCCGATCGAGGGATACCCCGGGGCGGGGCGCGCGCATCTTACCCGAAGTCGAAGTCCAGCAGTGCGCTTGACTCACTGCCCGGCTGCGGTGCAGAACGCGGGCATGTCGAAGGCGATCCGGTGGGGGATCATCGGTTGCGGCGACGTGACCGAGAAGAAGAGCGGGCCAGCGTTCCAGCTCGCACGCGATTCGAGCCTGGTCGCGGTCATGCGCAGGCGCGGCGATCTCGCCAGGGACTACGCTGCACGCCACGGAGTGGCTCGGTGGTACGACGACGCGGACAAGCTCATTCACGACCCGGAGGTCGACGCGGTCTACATCGCAACGCCGCCCAGCGCGCACAAGGGCTACGCGCTGGCTTGCGCCCGTGCGGGCAAGCCCGCCTACGTCGAGAAGCCGATGGCGCTCGACGAACACGAGTGCCGGGAGATGGTAGACGCCTTCCGGGCTGCGGGCACGCCGCTGTTCGTGGCCTACTACCGCCGCGCGCTCCCGAGGTTCTTGCGCGTGAAGCAGTGGATCGACGCAGGGCGGATCGGACGGGTTCGCTTCGTGCAGATCGTCCTGCACAAGCCTGCATCACAAGCGGATCGGAACGCCGGGGCGCTACCCTGGCGCGTGGTGCCCGAGATCTCGGGCGGCGGACACTTCGTGGATCTCGCCTGCCATACCCTGGATCTGCTCGCGTGGATGCTTGGCCCCATCGTGGAAGCGACCGGGATCGCGGACAACCAGGCCGGGCTCTACCGGGCCGAGGATGTGGTCACGGCATCGCTTCGTTTCGCCGGCGGCGCCCTGGGGACCGGCGTGTGGTGCTTCGCAGCAGCGGAGCGCGAGGATCGGATCTCGATCGTGGGCGACCAAGGCATGATCGGCCTGTCGACGTTCGGTGATGTGCCGATTCAGCTGCGGGCGGGTGCGGATGCGATCGAGGAAGCGATCGCTCATCCGGCGCACATCCAGCTGCCGTTGGTGCAGAGCATCGTGGACGAGCTGAACGGCAGCGGCCAATGCCCGAGCACCGGGGACACGGGGCTGCAGACCACGCGGGTGATCGATCAGATCCTGGCGGGATGGCGGCAGCGTCTCGACGCGGGGCGATGAGCGCTACGGCTCCTGCTCCGGCTCCTCGTCCTCAAGCTCTCCGATCAGGTCGGACACAGCCTGCGGGAGCGGGGAACGCTCTGCGTCGACCGGATTCGAGGCGTCCACGCCGCGACCGAACTCGAGCTTCGCACGCGTGGTGAGGAAGGGGCCGCCGACCTCTTCGGTGAACGAGATGTCGTCAAAAGCGTTCGAGGATTGCGCGGTGGTTGCCGAGCCCACGAACTGCTCTGCCAGCGTCTCTGCGAGCTCGTCGCGGGTCCTGGAAGGCGCGGAGCCACCGGATGGATCCTTGATGAACGCGTCGCCTCCATCGCGTCTCCCATGCGCGTGGACCACGGTATGCGGGTGTTTGCGGGCTGTCCTCTGGCCTTCGATCGGACGCATGATTCCCTCTGCTCGAGCTTGCACTGCGACCCGTGTGGGTCTGCCGTCACATCGCCGCGGTGCCGGAGGATTCCTCCACCTCGGCTCAGGCTTCCGTCGCGTAGCGCGGCGGCAAAAGCAGTCTCTTCAAGCGTTCCCCCCAGGGAACCGTCGGTTCCATAGTATCTTATGGCACCTGATTCGGCTGTGGGAAGAGGGGGGCCGTCAGAAGTTCGGCGGCCGCTGCGATTTGGGGCGCGGAAGCGCGATTGTCCTGACTTCCGAGGAACTATTCGCGGAAGCCAGTGCGAAGATGGTCCGGGGCGGGGGCTGCGGCTAGTTGCACGTGATGCTGACAATCGCGTCGGAATCGGCGGGCGGGTGATAGTCGAGCTGCTGGTTGTACCAGTTGCCGTCCATCCAATCGCACCAGTGCCACGGCGAATCATCGTAGCCATTGCAGCCGAAGAGCTTGCCATAGGGAGCAGCATAGCTGCGGGAGCCATACTGGACGGTCACGAAGCCGCTGCACCCGAGCTGCTGGCACCAGGTCACGTAGTTGTTGCCAGAGTGGTTGGCCGGAATGCCACCGGTCACGCTGCCGTAGGTGATGATCGGGTTGATGCACGTGAACCCGCTGTTCGCGATCGATTCGCACCGGGTGTACTGCGGCTTGTTCAATCCGGTCTGCAGGACGTCGGTGGTGCGAAAGCAGCCCGTAGGAACCAGCTGGCAGGAGCCGCCGATGCAGCTGTAGCCACCCGGGCATGGCGAACCGCACGTGCCGCAGTTCGAGGTGTCAGCGTTCAGGTTGGCCTCGCACCCGTTCGAAGTGTTGAGGTCGCAGTTGCCGTACCCCGGATTGCACCCGGCGATCACACAGGTTCCACCGGTGCATGCTGCTGTTCCGTTGGCCGAGGGGCATACGTTGCCGCACGCGCCGCAGTTGTTGGTGTTGGCCGCGATGTCCGTCTCGCAACCGTCCGCCATGCTCCCATTGCAGCTGGCAAAACCCGGCTTGCACAGGTTGCCGCACACGGAGTTGGAGCAGGTCGCCGTAGCGTTGGCAGCACCCGGGCAGACGACCGTGCAGGCACCGCAATTGTTCGGGTCAAACGAGGTATTCGTGCACGAACTTCCGCACTTGATGGTGCCGGGCGGGCAGTTGATCGTGCAGGTGCCGTTCGAGCAGCTCTCTCCTGAGGCGCATGCCTTGCCGCACATGCTGCAGTTGGCGGGGTCGTTCGTGAGGTTGACGCAGGCGTTGCCGCACTTGGTCGTGCCCCCGGTGCACACCAGATCGCAGGCGCTCGAAACGCACGAAAGCCCGCCAGTGCAGGGTTTCGCGCATTCGCCGCAGTTCTGATCGTCGGTAGCGAGGTTCACGCACACGCCGTTGCACGCGGTCAATCCGGCCGGGCAGTTGAGCTGGCAGAAGCCCTTGATGCAGACCTCGCTCGCGCCGCAGAGCTTGTCGCACTGGCCGCAGTTGCTGGAATCGGTTTCGAGGTTCACGCAGGCGCCGGAGCAATGGCTCTCGCCGGCCTTGCAGCTCAGCTCGCAGTACGCGTTGACGCAAGCCTCGCTGGCCTTGCAGGGCTTGCCGCAGCCGCCGCAATTCTCGTGATCCGTATTGGGATTGACGCAGGCCCCGGAGCACATGGTGGATGGAGCAGGGCAGGCGGAGCCACAGACGCCGGCCGCGCATACCTCCCCGAGCTTGCACCCCTTGTTGCATCCGCCGCAGTTCTGGACGTCGGTCTGGGTGTTCACGCACAGCCCGCTGCAGATGGTGGTGCCAGGAGCGCAGCCTGAGGCGCACTTGCCCAGCGAGCAGACTTCCCCTGAGGCGCAGGCGTTTCCGCATGCGCCGCAGTTCGCGAGGTCCTTGGACAGGTCGGCGCAGGTACCGCTGCAATCCGTGCTGCCGATCTGGCAGGTGGCGTCCGGCGGTGCGTCAGCGGCAGCGTCGGCGCTGGAGCCTGCGGACCCGTTGAATGGCGGGCTCTCCGCGGAAGAGCAGGACAGGATGGCTGCACTGGCGATGATGGCTGCCCAGTAAGGAATGCGCATGATCAGGCATTATTTCACGGGACAGGGATGAAGGCAACGCTGCGGCTGCTGAAGATCCCGCGGACGGACGCGAATAGGAGGCCGCAGATCTCGCAGACAGCGGCGAACACGCACAATGAGGCTCCAGCGAGCCAATACCCCCCTACCGGGTGAACCATGCACATGAGGATAGCAGGCAAGGGTCGCGCAGTCGCGTCAGCGCCGAAGCGCGCTAGGGCTTCTTCGCCTCGGTCTGCACAGGCCGCCTGGCTGGCGGCGCTGTGGGCTGGATCACCAAGGGTCGCGCCGGTGCTGTCGCATCACCTGACTCCTCGAATGCCAGCCTCGCGTGCCCGACGGGCACGGTCATCCTGCCTGACATCGTGAAGCGCACCGGGATCTCGATCAACGTGGGAAGCGCGCTCGAGTCCACGGACTTGCGCATGGTCAGCACCCCTTGCACCTGCCTCACATCCTCCACAGGCGCAGCAAGCGTCACCCCGGGCGGCAGCGGTATCCGGACATCCAGCGTGGTTTCGCGCGACATGTTGTGCCGCAGCGTGACGCGCATCTTCTGGCCGCCGCCCACATAGGGACTGTCCGGCCAGTCGATGTCCATTCGTATGGGGCTCGCGGACTCATCGGTGGGACGGCTCCACAGCCTGAGATCCTTACGCTCGAGTCTGGCGATCAGCCCTGGCCCGCTCGTCTTGACGCGGAGCTTCGTCTGCCCTGGCCCGAGCCCGATCGCGACCGTCTTGGAGGGCTGCACTTGATAGTCCTTCCATGCACCCCCAAGCTCGACCTGCACCTGCGTCGGTGTCGCAGGATCTGGCGCCGCTGCCAAAAGAGCCCGGATGATGGATCGCGTTGCCAATGTGGAGCCGTAGCCCCCATGCGTATCGCGCTGCACCGCAGCCCAGGCCAGGAGACGGTCCGGCGGTGCTGTGCTGAGCTTGCCCATTGCCACACCGCGAAGCAGCGCTGCATACACCATCGCGCGCGTCGAACGATCTCCGTGGGACAGCTCGATCATGCCTGACGGTCGCATGCCGACCCTCTCCCGCAATCGATCCAGCAGGGAGATGCCGACTGCCACGCGATGGGGGCGCTCGAGGAGCGCGAGTACCGCCCGCGCCATGAACGAGGGGTCCGAAGAGTTGACAGCCACGGACCACGCAGAAACGACGAACGCGTCCCAACACGATTGTACGGAGCCGGCCACGGCCGGCGGCTCGAGATCGAGCCAGTCGAGCGTGTCGCTCGAGCTGCTCACGCTGCCGGGCGGGCAGAAGTCCTGGGCAGGATCCTTTCGCTTGTTGCGATGCTGCCCGCCGCTCGTGGCCTTGATCGGCGGCGAGAGATACGGAGCCGCAAGCGCCTTCCAGCGCGGTGCTCTCGGGTCTTTGGACCTCGTGCCGAACACCGACAGACGCCCGGCCGCGCGCCTGGCGAATTCGCCTGCGCGCAACGCCATGGGATCCTTCTCCCCGCCGCGCGCTATGGCCCATCTGCGGATCCTCTCCGACGCATCCAGCGCATGAGCTGTGGCATCCGGCGTGGGCATCAGGTCCGGATCGAGCGATTCCATGGCTGCTGTGAGCAGCGGCTCCGCTCCCCGCTCGAACACCAATCGAGCGGGACCGAATGGCTTCGAAACCGATTCGTCGAGAGGGAGCGACAGCTCCTGCTCGCCATCGACCCACACCGCCCGATTCACATCCATGGGGTCGCCCGCAGGTTTGACTTCCCAGCTGTGATGCACGGTGTCCGAGGCAAGACCCTGGGCGTCCATGCGGACGTCGAGCCCTGCCTTTCCGTAGTGCGACGTCTGCACGCGCACGCTGGTCGTGGTCGCGCCTCCGCCTGGGACCGTGAGCGAGCGCGTCGTGTCGGTCTTGTACATCAGGCTTCCCACGCCATTGGCTGCAATGCTCAAGCTTGCGCGGACAGCGTTGGGCGTACGGTTGTGCACGGTAATGCCCACATCGGCAAGGTCGCCTTCCACCCACAGCGGGCCTGATTCCACCCGCGCCGAGATGGGAAGGTTCGAGGTGACATCCACCTGTGTCGTTGCCGGTCGAGCGCGATCCGGCACGCCGACCAGGGCCACGCGCCATGTGGTCTCAATCGCGCCCAGGGGCACTGCGAACTTCACGTGCCCATGGGCGTCCGTGCGTCGTGGCGGGGCCCAGTAGGCCACACCGGTGGAGATCCCGAACGTCGCGCGCCCTGTCCCTGCGCCATGACCGATCGTTCCGATGCTTCCCAGCCCGATGCCTTCGCCTCTGCCTCCACCCCCTTCGCCGATACCCGCCATTCCGAGACCGCCGGCGCCGAAGCTGTCGCCGATGTGGTCGCCCCACAGACGGTTGAACAAGCCTTCCCAGTTGGAGATCGTGGCGTCCGATACCTCCATGTCGAGCCTGGCGTCTGCCACCTCGTCTTCGCTCACCGCCTTTGCGTAGGGGGTACCGGTCTTGAGAACCCGCGCAAAGGGGTCGATCACATCGTCGCCGTTGCCCACGACCCTGTCAGGCCCCGGCGAATGCAGCTCGAATCCCCGTACGTTGATGAACGGGATGGGAGGCCGATTGCTCTTGATGAACTGGATGGTGCCGCCCCACGGATCGAGCAGCATCCCTTCCTGGAACTTGCCGTCCCGGACCAGCCTGCGCAGGATGGCGTTGGGATCCTTGAGCGCTGGCTCGTCAGGATCGAGATTGCGCTCACGGACGAAGCCGCGCACTGCCACCAGGATGCGGAAGAGCTTGAGGCGCGTCACCCGTCGCGCCACGTTCTCGAACGACACCTGGGGATCTACGTCCATCAAATCCTGCAGGGAAAGCAGCTCCCCGCCCGGCGTGGACGGTGGCTCGTTCAGCGTGGAGGTCACCAGCGTCCAGAGCTCGGGGTTGAAGGTCCAGCCATTGGGGCCCTTGCGGCGGGCGTCCCGCAGCCGCTCCGCGGACTCGGTTGCCTCGTAGAGCGCGCCCTCCAGCGACTTGACGACTGTACCGAAAGCATCGATCAAGTCCTTTTCTGCGGTCGAGCCAGGGTCGAGATGGGGAGCGAGCAGCGACTGCGGCTTGCCGGACATCGCAGCGCGCCGGACCGGCTCCATCGCCGCATCCTCGAGGAACTTGTCGCAACGCTCCTCTTCGATCGATGCAGACCAGCAAAGCTCACGACGCGTGTCCAGGTTCCAGAGCCCTTGCACCGAGCCTCCGCCGTTCAGATCGATCACCAGCGCAGCCACGGTTCCCGTGATTCCGTGACCATGCCCGTCGGTCAGATCCGCTTCGATGTCGACCGTGCCCCCTGGGGCTGCCCTTCCTCCTGTCATCTTCGCTTCGAGCTTGGGAAGAGTGCGCGGCACGACCATGAACGTCGCCCCGACCACCGCAGCGCGCTTCTTTCTTCCCGGGGAGGATGCGCTGACGGTCCACAGCCCCTTGCTGCTCTGCGGCAGCTCGATCTCTCCCCCCTGCTCGCCATCGTCGATCCAGGCTGACACGCTCTGCCCGCCGTCCGAAGATCGGATCACCAGGCTCCAGGGCAGCCGGGCGCCGCCCAGCACGCGTACCTTGACCTTGTCGCCGGCTCGAACGAGTGCCGTCTCGGTGCGCACCACGGCTGCGGCATCGCGGTCCACAGGCACACACAGCTCGAAAGGCTCAGTTCTGCCCAGGGAGGGTATCTCTGCGGCCGGGCGCACGATCACCGCAGACGCCACGCCCCCCGCACAGGGGCCGGCATTGCGGAAAGCCCCCAGCTCCACCGGCGGATGCCAGCTGAACTCCGCTTCTCCAGCTGCGTCGGTCGTGACCGAGACATTCAGACCATCGCCCTTGATCGAGAACGGGCCCACGACCGGCTTGCCCATCTCGTTGGTCACGCGAAGCAGCACCCGTTGGTCGATGCCCGGAATGACGTTGCCTGCTTCGGCCATGAGGTCGGCTTGCGGCGTGGGGCTTCCCACGTGGACCGAGGACGCGCTCTTCAGCTCGTGCCCATCGAACGTGGTCTTGACCATCACATGGAGCGAGGTCCCCACCACGGGCGGGACCGTGGAGGGGGCATCGAACGCGCCCTTGATCTCCCCTTCGCCATCGGTCGTCGCCAGGGTCGACGCGTCTTCCCACTCGTCCGGATCGTCGGGCGGATTCGTTCCTTTCGGCCCCACCCAGTACCGCACCGGCAGGCTGGCCACCGGCTTGTCCGAAGCATCCCGCACGCGGAACCTGAACGTGGCTTTCTGCCCTGCCCGCACCGAGCTCTCGTTCCAGCTGCCGACAAGTCGCGGCGTGCCCGGCGTCTCCTCCCTCGGCGTCAGATCCGTGGAAGCGCTGCCAGCGTCTGACCCGCCGCCGGAAACGATGCGCGCGCGCAGCTCCCATGACCAGGTCGGATCGTCGTTGCGAGGGATGGGAATGCGTCCCATGGCGCTGCCGGCCGCATCGGTCGTCAGGTGGAGCGATTGACGAACCATTCCCCCTTCGAGCAACGAAAGCTCGATCGGGGTGGAGCCTGAGGGCTCACCGCTCGCCTTGGTCGTGACCAGCACCCAGGCAGAGATGCTGCTGCCAGGAACCACGCGCGAGTCGGCGATGTACAGCTGGACCTGCTTGGAGCGATCGCGCTTGACCGTGAGCTTTCGAACGCGCTCGTGCACTCCGGAACGCACCGACACGAGCAGCTCCAGGTCACGCTCGTCCCCCTCTGGCACTGGCACGTCGAGGTGCACCCGTCCGAGCCGGTCCGCTGTTGCTCGCACCGGCTGCGGAGCTTTGGAAATGCCAGGCCCGAGGCTCTCCGGGTTCCAGACCGCTTCGACCGTCGCGTCCTGCAGGGGGAGCAACGACACCACGGTGGGGAATCCAAGCGCCTGGACCTGCAAGGGAAGCGTTCCCCCAGGGGCGGCCAGCGCGGGCACGTGCAGGAACATGTCGAGCCCGCGGGCCGCAGGGTCGCGAACATGCGTGGCGGCTTCGGTGCGTTCGCTCCCTGCGAGCACACCCATGGCAAGGAGACAAGGAATCCAGAGCTTGCCCTTCATAGTTGGCACTGTACACGCGCCGCGTGCCGATGTTCCCCCCTCCCCCAGGATTCCCCGCGAAAGGTCCTGCAATGTCCGGCCGGGGCATATCGTTGCACCTGGCGCGGAAGGCCTGATCGCTCAACGACGCATCTGCTCAGCAAACTTCGCGCACGGGTCGTCGCTGTCGACCCGGGGCGTGAACCAGACCAGGTCTGCTCCTGAGTCGTAGTCCTTCGGATCGTTGCCCCCCTCGTGGACTTCGACGAATGCGATTGAAATCCTGGTCGATTCGGGGCGACGCAAGGCGAGGTAGGCGGGGACTCCCCGATCCCGACGCACATGTCCTGCCCCTGCGACCAGCACGACGCCGTGGGAACCATCCGCGTTCGTCATCCGGTCCGCCATGCCGGCATCCCGTGCGCGTTGCGCAAGGACCATCGCGTCGACCACCTTCTCCGGGAGCATTCCGCAGTGCGAATCGCGAAGCTCGCCCTTGAGCGCTGCGAGCTGCTCCGCGGGCAAGGGCTGGTCCAGGCCCCAGAGCTTCATCTGCCCATCGACGAAAGCGCCTGCACCGTAGCGCACGATGAGCCGGACCTGAGCCTTGGGCACGTTCGTGGCAAGGATCGGCAGCCTGGCCTCGGACAGCGCTGCAAACACGGGACGGTACAGGGGCCAATCAGGCCAGCCGCTCTTGTCCCAGCCCACCGCGGGGCGGATGGCATCCGGATCTCCAGGATGCGCCTTCTGCACCTGATTGACCGTGTCCTGCTGGCCGGACTCGAGCATCTCGAACCCGACCGTCGGACGTCGCCCTGCATCGATCATGGATTGCAGCACGAATGCCTGCAGACGATGGTGGTCAGGGTTGTCGTGCTTCTCTCCCAGCAACACGAAGTGCGACGAACCTGCCCGCTCGAGGAGCGCGGTCGCATCGATAGGCTTGCCGCTGCCAACGTCGAAGATCCGGCCGACCAGCGGGTGCTGCACCAGCACGTGCGTTTCCCACTGCTGGGCATGGCGCGCTGGGCCAGGCGCGCGCGGCGGTGCGGGCTGCTGGCAAGCCGAAATGGCCGCCGGGGCGAGCAGGACGAGCAGGCGGAAAGCAACGGCTGGGCTCATGCCCCTGTCCGATGCTGGATGAGCGGTGCGGGGTGTGGATGTGGAGGCGATCAGCCGACCAGGACAGCGCCTCCGTTGACGTTCAGGATCTCGCCGGTGATGAACGTGGCGGCAGGGCTCGCAAGGAACACGACAGGTCCTGCGATCTCTTCGGGAGTACCCACCCGGCCCAATGGGATGGTCGCGAACACTGCAGCGCGCGCCTTGTCGTCGGACAGGGTTCCTTCCGACATGGGCGTGTCGACCCAACCCGGCGCCACGCAATTCACCAGGATGCCGTGCGGCGCAAGCTCGGGCGCGAGGCTCTTGGTCAAGCTGATGATCGCCCCTTTGGACGCAGCGTAGTGGGAGTGCATGGCCTCGCCCCGCTGTCCGGCCGTGCTCGCAATGAAGATGATCCGTCCTGCTCCGCGCGGCTTCATCCTCCGCGCCACAGCGCCTGCTGCTGCCATGCACCCGCGCAGGTTCACGTCCATCATCTCGTCGTACTGCGCTTGCGTCATCTCATCGATCGCTGCACCCTTCCAGATGCCGTGGTTCAGCACGGCCACGTCCAGACCGCCGAGCGCACGCTCCGCCTCATCGACCAGCCGCTCGGCCTCGGACCAGATCCCGAGCGAGGCCTGGATCGCAACGGCTCTGCGACCAGCGTCGACGAGGCCGGCGACGACCTTGTGCGCGCCGGCTTGATCGTGATGGTAGTGGACGGCCACCGAAGCGCCGAGGCTGCCAAACATCGTGGCGCAAGCCGCTCCGATGCCCTTGCTCGCACCTGTCACGAGCACCCGAGTCGAGGTGAAGTCCATCATGGGGTCATTGCACGGAGACGAAGAGTCCGTACTGCGGAATCGCCTTGGTCGTGTAGTAGTTGTGGACCTTCAGCACATAGTCGCCTGTGGTCGACACCGTGTGGGTGATGGTCGAGCAGGGGTTGTTGGCGTTGTCCGTGTCATTGCACTTCAGGAAGCCGGTGACGGAGCAGGCCTGGCTCTCGTTGGTCGCACCCATCGGCGCGGCCCACAGCGACAGGACCGTGTCCGCGTCGGAAGTGCACAGCCCGGGCTGGCCCACGAATGTCGAGGCATGCACCGTGGTTCCGGCCAGCAGGTGGACCTGGAAGTAGTCCGCATCGGTCAGCGGCATGGTCGCTGCCGGGATCTCGAAGGTTCCGCAGGCAGAGGGGATGAGCTGCGGCGCGGTGTACGGATTGGGCTCGGCGTCCGGGATCGTGCCGCAGGACCCTTCCCACAGGCACGAAGGGCTGCACCCGTCGTTCGCAACCACGTTGCCGTCGTCGCACTGCTCGGCGCCTTCCACGTTGCCGTTGCCGCACGCAGCCGGAGTGACGCTCAGAGAAAGGGTGAACGTCCCCGAGCCGGTGTTGTATCCATCGACGAAGATCCAGTAGTCGGTGTTGGGCTGCGTCGAGAAGGTGATCGAATCGAGGCCGTTGCCGACAGCATCGTCGCAAGCGATCTCCGTGCCGGTCGCGCAGGGTGCGGAATGCGCATAGAGCACTGCGTCGAAGCTGGCCACCGTGAGCGTCGCAACAGCCGTGCCTCCAGGGCCGGAGTTGAACTGGTAGACAGCGTCCTTCGCGTTGCTCGACGATCCGCAGGTCCCCGAGTAGTTCAGGCCCAGGTTCACCGTGGTTCCGGTCGTCGTTGCGACCCACTTGGACCCTGATTGCGTCAGCGCGATCACCTGGCCCGGGCACACGTCGTTGTTCCCGGCAGCTTCGAACTGGCACAAGTGGCTGCAGCCGTCGCCATCCACGAGGTTGCCGTCGTCGCACTGCTCGGTTCCCTCCTGCGTTCCATTGCCGCACACCGGCGGACTGACGGTCACCTGCAGCGCATAGGTCCCGGACTCACCATTGTAGCCGTCGACGAACACCCAGTAGTTGGTGTTGGGAGTCGCAGTGAAGGTGATGGTCTCTCCGCCGCTGACCTTCACATCCTTGCAGGCCACCTGGGTTCCGGGATCGCAGGCCCCGGATCTGGCATACAGGACGTTGTCGAAGCTGGCCGACGTGAGGGTGGCAGTGACAAGCCCACCGACACCGGAGTTGAACTGGTAGACCGCGTCCTTGGAGGTCGCGCTGGTCGATGCGCAGGTGCCCGCATAGTCGGAGGCGAGACCGGCCGTGCTTCCGCTGGCAACCCCAACCCAATTCGAGCCGGACTGCGTCAGCGTCAGGAGCGTGCCCGGGCACTTGTCGTAGTTGCCCGCTTCGAGCTGACACAGATGGCTGCAGCCGTCCCCGTCGATCAGATTCGAATCGTCGCAGGTCTCCCCTCCATCGATCTTGCCGTTTCCGCAAGCCGCAGCGTCCACGGTCACGTGCACGGTGTACTGGCCGCTCGCGCCGTTGTAGCCGTCGACGAACAAGTAGTAGGTCTGTCCGGCCACGACCGGCATCTGGATCACGTCGTCGCCCGCCGTGAACGCATCATTGCAGGCGATCTGGCTGGCCTCGTCGGCACAGATCGAACGCGCGTAGAGCACCGCATCAAAGGGCGTCTGCGCATTACCTCCGAGATTGACCGTCATGCTGCCTGTCAGGTCCGGCGTCACCGAATACACTGCGTCGTTCGCAGTCGATCCGCCGCACGTGCCCTGGTAGTTCGGCTGCAGAGTGGCCGTGCTGCCCGTTGCAGATCCTGTACGCTGGTTGCCGCTGCCCGTGAGCGCGATCGGCAAGCCGGGGCAGATGTCGACCGGCTGCGCTGCTTCGAGCGTGCACACGCTCGAGCATCCGTCGCCGTTCACGAGGTTCCCGTCGTCGCACTCCTCCGGCGCTTCCTTGGTTCCATTTCCGCACGCGGGCGGCACGAGCTTGACGTTGACCTGGTACTGCCCGGACGACGAGCCGTAGCTGTCGATGAAGATGTAGTAGGTCTGCCCGCCGATCGCGGTGAACGTAATCGTGTCCGGCGTGGGAGGCGCCGAGTCGTTGCACTTGATCTCGGTCGCTTGATCGGCGCACGTCGTTCGCGCGTAGATCACAGGGTCGAATCCCATCAACACCGCATTGGAGCCGGTCGTGTCGATGGTCATCACGCCGCTCACATCGGGCGTGACCTGGAAGACCCCGTCCGGCGACGAAGCCGTGGAGCCACACGTGCTGCCATAGTCGGAGCAGAGCAGGGAGCTGTCGCCCGTGGTCGAGCCCAATCGAGGATCCGTGCCGGTTCCTGTCAAGGTGATCACGGTTCCAGGGCACTTGTCCTGCGCCCCGCCGCAAGTTCCTCCGGTTCCCGCTGACCCACCGGTGCCGCCGACGCCGCCTGTTCCGGCCACGCCGCCCGCGCCCGCGACGCCGCCCGTACCTCCAACGCCGCCAGTGCCAGCAACGCCGCCGGTGCCAGCAACGCCGCCGGTGCCTGCAACGCCGCCGGTTCCTGCAACGCCGCCGGTGCCTGCTGCGCCACCATCCCCCGCGGTACCCGCAGTCCCGGCTTCTCCTGCTGTGCCGCCGGTTCCCGCCACACCGCCGGTCCCCGCTGCGCCGCCGGTGCCGGCTGAACCGCCCTTGCCAGCGCTTCCCCCTTTGCCACTGCCGCCGGTGCCAGCTGAGCCTCCTTTGCCCGCTTGACCGCCGGTGCCCGCTTTGCCCGCGGTTCCACCCTTGCCTGCGAGGCCGCCTGACCCGGCAGCGTCGTGTCCAGCGTCCGAGCCGCCGATCTCTCCAAAGAGCGCTTCGTCACTCCCGCCGCATCCACCGAGCAACGCCAGGCAACCCAACGCGATGCCAAAGGTAAGCCGCTTCGCCATGATGATCTCCCCGTTGCGTGAACCACGCCGTCGTTAGCGCAAGAGGATATCAGAAACACAAACCGCGTGTGGTGAAGCGAGCAACCTGTCGGAAGGGAGTGTCACGGCATCGAGTAGTTGCGTGCGCGAGACTGTGGGGAGATTCGTGCCTGCTGTTGCGGGGCTGCCTGGTTTGCCCTGGGCGCAGCGGTCTTGGCCTGTGCAACCTGGACCTGCTGGTTGCCTTGAACGACTTCGGGCACTTCGCGCTGCTGGATGTTGGTCATGAAGCTCGCGCGGGCCACGATGATCGCTTCGCCGGCCTTGTTCGTCTTGGGTGCAGCGTTCGCTGCCGCAATCTGTTGCGAGAGCCAGGCCGGAAGAGGATGACGCACCACAGCGGTCTCGTTGGGCAGGACCTGGATCTTCTCGTGTACCTTCCACGCCACCGTGGGAATCGGGCCAGAACGCGCCATCATCGAGGCCATCGACTCCTTGAGGATCTGCTCGTCGAGCTCGGCCGTCTGCGTTTCAGTGCTCAGGTTCTTTGCTTGGATCTCCAGGTACCACTTGCCCTTGACCTTGGCGTCTTCCACCAGCCTGGAGGTGGCCTGGATGTGCCCCACCTTGGTCGTGTCCGCACCAATGTCCGCTTGCCGACCATCGAAATCGTCGGCCTCGGTTCGCGTCGGCCAGGCGCAGGCGAGAACGCAGGCGCAGGTGACAGAAGCAACGGCAGCGATCCGGGCGATGGTGGCGAGGCGTTTCATGGGTCCTCCTGGTGGGTGGTAGCGACGTTCCACCCGTTCATCGGGGGACCTGGTTCGACTGTGACGACTTTTTTTGAGGCGGGTTGAGTACACAAATACTGAAGAGAAGGCGTCCGACGGACGCGGCCGCGCCGTGTGCAGCCCCACCCCCCTGTGGCTCGTGTCGGAGCTTTGTGGTAATTCCTCGGTCATGAACGCAACGAAGTGCGCCACGGCCGTACTCGTAGCCCTTGTCGGGCTGATGGCATCTTGTTCCAAGAGCGAAGCAGCAACGGATCCGATGCGGGACGGAAAGGGCGCGATCGCCCTGGCTGCTCCAGTGGTGGACAACGAGAACTTCAAGGTGGTCCTGGAGCCGGTCGGTCCCTACAAGAAGGATCAGCAGGGGATCGTTCGGGTCGTTCTCACGACCAAGCGCGACTACCACATCAACAAGCAGTATCCGTACAAGTTCGTCACCGCAGATCCCCCGGCGGAAGGCGTGACCTACCCGAAGAAGGTCGTTCCGCGCGGCGACGGCACCTACGAAGAGAAGAAGGCCGTACTGCCCGTGCCGTTCGTCCCCACCAAGACAGGCGATGTGATGGTCGGGGGCACGTTCAGCTTGAGCGTATGTACCGACGCCAACTGCTTGATGGACAAGGCCAAGCTCGAGATCAGCGTCAAGGTCGAGTAGCTCAGAACAGCGCGGGCTGGCCGCCGCTGGCAGGCCCATGGGATGGCAACGCACGCCCGAGGTGCTCGTAGCCCTTGCGTGTCGCGATCCGTCCCCGCGGCGTGCGCCCGATGAACCCTTGCTGCAGCAGATAGGGCTCGTAGACGTCCTCGATCGTGTCGCGCGGCTCGGCCAGCGCAGCCGCCAGGGTGTCCACTCCCACAGGACCGCCCTGATAGCTGTCGATGATCACCTTGAGAAGTCGACGATCCATCTCGTCGAGGCCGGCTGGATCGATCTCCAGCCGCTCGCAGGATTCGACCGCGATCTGCCGATCGATTCGTCCGTTGCCGAGCACCAGCGCAAAGTCGCTCACGCGACGAAGCAGTCGATTGGCCACGCGCGGTGTGCCTCTGGATCGCTTCGCGATTTCCAGGGCGCCATCATCGTGGATCTCCACGCCGAGCAGCTTGGCGCTACGCCGAACGATCTTGAGCAGGTCCTCGACCGGGTAGAAGTCGAGGCGCATGACGTAGCCGAAGCGCGACAGAAGGGGTGCGGTGAGCAGCCCGGTGCGCGTGGTTGCGCCGACGAGGGAGAAAGGCCGCAGTGCAAGATGGATGGTCGAGGCGTGGGGGCCTTCCCCCATCATGACGTCGATCGTGTAGCTCTCGATCGCCGGGTACAAGCTCTCCTCGACGGATGCCGTGAGGCGGTGGATCTCGTCGATGAAGAGCACGTCACGATCCTGCAAGTTGGTCAGCAGGCCAGCGAGCGCGCCTTTGTGCTCGATCGCAGGTCCTGAGGTGGTGTGCATGGTCACGCCCATCTCGTGCGCGAGGATGTACGCGAGCGTGGTCTTGCCGAGCCCGGGCGGGCCGCACAGAAGGATGTGATCCAGCGGCTCGGTCCTGCGCCTCGCGGCTTCCACGAACACGCGCAGGTTGTCCTTGTGCTTGTCCTGCCCCACGTAGTCGTCGAGGCTGGTCGGTCGGAAGAGACGATCGAACTTGTCGTCTTCGCTGCGCCTGGCACCTTCGACGACGCGCTCAGCCGCGGCGACCGGCTCATCAAGAACCCTGCTGGTTGCGCTCGAGCCGCGCCCGGGAACCTTGGACTTCGCCATCAGAGGTGAGCAGAACCCGGACACGCGCGGGGTGCAAGAGCGTGTTGCGTTGGCCGTCGAGTATGCCTTGCGCCGGATGCGAGCCGCGCCATAGATTGACCGCTTACGTCCTTCCGGAGTCCTTGATGAGCGTGGCGGGACCGACGCCTCCGCACGGCACGAGCATCGACCGCCGCGTGCTTCGCAAGCTCGCAGCTGCGATCTCGTCCACCGCGTTGCTCCTGGGCGCGCCTGCGCTTCGCGCGCAGCAGCCGCCACCTGCGCAAGCGCAGCCGCCCAGCATCGTTCCGCCGCGGCTGATCGGCTCGGCCCAGGTCACCTATCCGAACGGTGCAACAGGGGAAGCATCGGTCGTGCTCTTCCTGACCATCGGGCAGGACGGCGCGGTGAAGGATTCGAAGCCGGTGGAAGGCGAAGAGCCATTCACCTCGACGGCAGCAGCCGCTGCGTTGTCGTGGCGGTTCGAGCCGGCGACGCGCGATGGCAAGCCGGTCACGGCGCGCATCCGGTTCTTGATCAAGTTCACCCCACCTGCGCCGCCAGAGCCAGAGCCTCCAGCGCCCGAAGCGGATGCCGGCGTCCCTGCGCCCCCTGCGGATGCGGGAGCGCCATCGGATGCCGGTGCGCCGTCCACGCCGCCTGCTGCAGAAAAGCCGCCGCCTGCTGCGGGCCCGAAGTCGATTGACGTCACGGTGTACGGTCGCCGCGCTCCACCCGGCGCTGTGTCTTTCGGACGTGCGGAGGTGCGCCAGCTGCCAGGTGCGTTCGGGGATCCTTTTCGCGCGATCGAAGCGATGCCGGGCGTGACGCCGATCGTGTCCGGCATCCCCTACTTCTACGTGCGAGGCGCACCGCCCGGGAACATCGGCTACTACCTCGACGGCGTTCGCGTGCCCTACCTGTACCACGTGGGACTCGGTCCATCGGTCATCCATCCCGGCCTCGTGGACCGCGTCGACTTGTACCCTGGTGGGTACCCTGCCCAGTTCGGGCGTTTTGCCGGAGGGATCGTGGCTGCTGAGACGGCAGCTCCGCGAACGGACCCGCATGGTGAAGGCAACATACGTCTCTTCGATCTCGGAGCGCTGGTCGAGAGCGGGTTTGCCAATGGCAAAGGCACGGCGTTGCTCGCCGGACGATACTCCTACACCGCAGCGATCCTTTCGTTGATCGCGAAGAACACCAAGCTCGACTACAGGGACTACGAAGCGCGCGTCACCTACGATCTGACACCCCGCGACCGCGTGACGCTGTTCTCGTTCGGCGCGTACGACCTGATCGGCCAGACGGAGAACGGGATCTACAACACGCTGTTCGGCTCGGAGTTCTACCGGCTCGACTCGCGGTGGGATCACCAGTTCGCGCCTGGAAGCGCGATGCGCGCAGCAGTGACCCTCGGGATTGATCAGACGCGCGTGCCCGGGCAGCCGCGCAACCAGCGCGACCGGATGCTGCAGGCTCGGCTCGAAGGCACGCACGCCTTCACGGACGTCACGACCGTGCGAGGGGGTGCAGACATCACGGTGGATCAGTTCAGGGCTGACACCCGCCCCTTCGCGGATCCGGAGGATCCAGACACGATCCGGTTCAACGGGCTCTTCCCTGCGCGCGACGACGTGGCAACGGGCGCCTGGGGCGATGTCGTCTTCAAGCTGCCTGGCGTGGAGGTCACGCCTGGCGTGCGCGTCGACCTCTACAAGTCAGGCGCTGCTTCTGCGGTCGGCATCGACCCTCGGATCTCGTCCAAGATCAAGCTCGCGAACCGTGTCCACATGATCCATGCGCTGGGCATCGCGCACCAGCCGCCGTCGTTCATCATCCCCGTGCCAGGCCTTGCGATCGGAAGCCTGCAAGGAGGTCTGCAGCGCAGCCTTCAGTCGAGCGCCGGGGTGGAGGTGGAGCTGCCGGAGTCGATCACGGCAACGGTGACCGTGTTCGACAACGTGTTCCTGAACATGAGCGACACGCTCGGGGTTGCGCAGCGCGGAAATCGTGGTGAAGCCCTTCTCGGGGAGAAGCGAAGCCTGGGTTCGGCCAAGGGACTCGAGGTGTACATCCGCCGTCGGCTGACCAGCCGCCTGGGCGGCTACGTCTCGTACACCCTGTCGCGATCCACGAGGAGCGTCGGCACGGAGCACTTTCCGAGCCTTTTTGATCGGACGCACGTTGCGAATGCAGCGTTGTCGTACAACCTGGGGCGCAACTGGCGCGCTGGGACCCGCTTCACGTTCTACACCGGGGCGCCGTCGCAGCGTGCGGGCAACAGCCTGATCCCCCAGCCGATCGATCCTCATCCTCCACGCGACCCGGCCTTCTACCGCGTGGACATCCGGCTCGAAAAACGCTGGATCCTCTCCAAAACTGCGTGGTGGGCTTTTGTCTTCGAGGTCTTGAACACTACACTTCACAAGGAGACGTTGTTGGGCCGGTCGATCGGACCGGTCACCATTCCCAGCATCGGGCTCGAGGCAGGATTCTGATCATGCGTGCGGCTCGCCCCTCTTTCATCGCACTGCTCGCAGTCGCCGCGGCGACCGCCGGGTGCCTTCCGGCAGACGACCGCCCACCCCCTGGCAAGCTGCTGATGACGGCATCGCCGAGCCCGGCAGTGGAGCAGGGGGTCACGACCGTGGACGGGTGGCTCTTGACGTTCCAGCGCGTGACGCTCGGCATTGGCCGCGTGTCGTTGGGCGATGGATGCAACAGCTACTCAGAGGCGCGCTACGATCGGATTCTCGACGTCACCAAGGGGAGCGGGCAGAAGATCAGCGAGCAGTACGGAATCGGCGTCTGCGACGTGAGGTTCCGCGTGAACGTGCCTGCCACGGATGCGGTGCTCGGCGCAGGGATGACCGAGGCGGATCGGGCGGTGATGCGCACGCCGGGAACGGATCTCTATGCGACCGACGCGGGCGTCACCATCTGGATCGAAGCCACAGCGTCGCGCGAGGGGGTGACCAAGACGCTCCGGTGGCTCTTCCGCCAACCGTATCGATATGAGAGCTGCGGGGTGAAGATCGATGGGCAGATCGCTGCAGGGGTGAATCTTGTGGGGAGCGAGAACCAGACGTTCGACATCGGGGTGGCAGCGGAGCGGCTGTTCCGCGACGACATTCAGGAAGCGACGGCTGCGCTTCGCTTTGATCCATTTGCAGCGGCGGATGCGAACAACGACGGCCAGATCACGCTGGAGGAGCTTGGCAAGGTCGAGCTGAGCAAGATTCGCGGGCTCGGGCCCTACGGCCTTGATGCGGATGCGGGAGATGGCGGCGACGCGCACGTCGAAGCGGGGAAAGCGGACGCAGGCGACATGGACTCGGGTGACATGGACGCGGGTGACATGGACGCAGGGGACGGCGGTCCGCGCGGAATCACGACGTTGCAGGACTACGTGTACAACGTGCTGATGCCGACCTTGCCGCGGTTCCGGGACACAGGGAGCTGCGTGGCGATCCCTGGCACGGGTGGAGGCCACCACGACTGATCAGCCGACCGTGTCTTCGGTCGAACCTGACAGCAGCTCTTCCATCAGAGGAGGGACCCCAGATTGCTGTCGCGGTGGTCGTCTACCCTCAGTCGCTCGACCATGGCGTCGAGCTCACCCTCGTAACCATCGCAACGGGAATCTGCGCCTCCGCACTGCCCCTCTGCCGAAGAGTGGGCTGGATTCCGGAAGCCGAGGTCGAACCTTCGCCAGAGGATCCAGGGCACGGCGACATCGCCGAGTGCCGGCTCCCAGACGGTATTCATGCGCACGACGGTGAGATGGACACGTGCGCGCAGCTCGTTCTTGCGCAGTTCCTTCAGCAAGCGGTGCACCTCACCCAACGGCACATCGGCTCTGCATCGGAGCCACAGGCGCGAGCCGTACAGCTCCCGGGGCACGCGCTCCGCGGCCAACTCTAACGTAAGATTGTTTCCCTTCCAGCGTACGCCCTGAGCTGACAGCAGCAGACGCGCGTCGGGGTTGGACGTGAGAATCTCCCCTTCGTTGCCGGAGACCAGGGAGCTGTCGAGGACGAATCCAGCGGAGTCCATCGGCCCGGGCCGCGGCGCGTACACTTCTGAGTGTTTCAGGTTTTGCGCGCAGGCCGGAATCGACAGGCCCGTTGTCGCGAGCGCAGCGACGACGAGCGCGGAGGGTATCAAGACTGCGCTTGTTGGGCTCGGTGGCAGTGCGTTCTGGCTGTCCGGAGCGATCAGTCTACGGATGTCCGGAGCAATCCAGGGGCGCCCCAACTCGTTTCGAGACAGAGAGATGACGATCACGACCAGGACCGTGAGAGCGATCAAGCCTGCACCGCTGGCGAGAAACCAGGCGAGCAGATCATGGGTGCCCACGAGCCTGCGCTCCGCCTCACAGACGTAGTATGCCTTCGGATCGCGGCAGCTGGCAGGACCCATGACGAAGACGATGACTCCCGCCGCGGCTGGCAGAAGGACCGCGGTCCACCCAGCCACGACGAGCGCGGCTACGCGGCTGGGCGCTGGGCCGGGATGCCGAAGCCAGGCGATCGCCTCCTTGTTGTCCTGCCAGGAGCGATAGGGCTGCTGGCCCACCTGCTGCTCGCACATGGCTGCGCGTGCGGCCTGCAGGATGGCGCCCAGACGCGTTCTCCACGATAGCGCGAGGGCCAAAGAGGCCAGGGCCACGAAGCAGATCACAGTCGTTGCCGTGGTTGCGCTGACGATCGCATTGGACTGCGTGGACACGAGGCCGGCGAGGAGGTCCGCCACTTCGCGGTCTCCTGGCTCGCCCGTGACGGAACGAATCAGCTCCAGACTCCGGGCACGCGCGGAGTGGACCACGATCCATGCGGCGATGGGGGCTGGCAGGACGGACAGAGAGACGAGCGCTTCGGGCCACCAGCTCTCGGCGCGCGCGGTCATGACCTTGGACCAATCACCGCATCCCGCGCTCGTGACCAGGTCGCGAAGGCGCTGGCGTCGTTGAAGGGACATGGCCAGCCCGATCACCAGCGGCAGCAGGCCTGCGAACGCTGCGAGCAGCACCCTGAGATCCGCGCTCATCGTCATGACCTGGCTTCGCTGGGCAGGGAGCCGCGACGCCGACTGCAGGGGACCGGGCATGGCGTGATCGTGCAATCGCCACAACGCGTGGAACTCGTCGATCAGCAGGATCTGGTTGTACAGAGCAACGCCGAGGGCCCCGACGAACCCTGCGGCGCACAGCACGATGATGACCGACTGTATGCGTCCGCAGCGCATGGTGGGACCGACAGCGAAGGGCGGCGGGAGTTCCCGTCACGCGGAGCGGATCTGCCGAAGCAGGGACGATGCCCTACAGGCTGCGAGCCAGACGGTCGAACAGCGAAGTCCAGTCGACGGAGCCGTAGCCGTCGCCGAACCTGACGAAGACCACGTTCTTGTCCGGAGCCACGAAGATGTACTGTCCGTGATACCCCTTTGCGAAGTAGCTGCGCCCGTCCAGGGTCAGGAACCATTGGCGTCGGGTCCGACGGACCACCCCGTCTGCCGTGCGTACGACGCCTGCGATCGGGTCAGCCACGAGCGACTCTTCGATCCACTGCTTGGGCACGACAGCTCGACCCTGGAGCGTGCCTTGGTGGAGGAAGAGAAGCCCGAGGCGCGCGTGGTCGCGTGCGGTGGCGTTGAATCCAGCAGACAGCTTCTCGACGCCGCTGGATTTGCTGTCGAGCGACCAGCTCGCGGCGTGCTCTGCACCGATCGGGTCCCAGATGCTCTTTTCGAAGTACGCGGCCACGGTGGAGCCGGACAGCCTGCGGTGCAGCACATCCCACAGGAGCTGGACGTTGACGCTGCCGTACAGGTAGTGCTGGCCGGGAATCCACTTCACGTCGTAGGCGTACATTCGATTGCGAAGGTCGGTGCAGTAGTAGAAGACGCCGCCCGCCGACGTTTCTTCGTCAAAGTCGATTCCCGAGGTCATCCGCAGCAGCTGATCGAGCGTCACCTGATCGTATCGCGGCTTGGCAGCAGGCTCGGGGATGTAGTCTGTCACCGGCTGATCGACCGACGCGATCAGGCCATCGCGCAACGCGCATCCGATCAGCACCGCTGCGTAGGTCTTGCTCATCGAGAACGAAGGCAGGAGCGTGGTGGACGACACCTCGCCGAAGTAGCGCTCGTAGATGATGACGTCGTTGTGCACCACCACGAATGCGCGCGTGTGGTTCGCCTCGAGCCAGGCGTCGAACGAGCCGTACTTCTTGCGCAAGCTGCTGCCCAATTCGAACGTCGCTTCGCGCTCGGCTCTTTGCAGCGGCATCGGGGTGGCGGAGGGGAGAACCTCACGGCTGTCGAAGTACGTGGGCGCGGCCAGGCTCGGGGCATTGTGGATGACCATCCGCACATACGCACACGCGTTGCCGACAAGCCCCAGCAGGACCAGCGCAGCCAGCCGATCGAAGTGCACCCATCGAGTCATCATTGGAATGGAGGCATGTGCTTGCAGGCCGGTGCGAAGCCCGAAGTCCGCGCCGGGCGGCGTGAGCCGCGGACCCGCCGGCCCGCCTCGCCCTTTCGTCCCGCTCAACCTTGGGATACGGTGATCGATTGTCGATGCCCTCTTCTTCTACCAAGGAGCCCCAGGGATGGTCCAACGCTGCCTGATGACTTTCGCGTGCGCGATCCTCTTGAACGGTTGCGGCGATGACAGCAGCTCCGGAGCCAACCCGGGCAACGACGGGGGGCTCGAGGGTGGAGCCGGGACGGACGGGCAGGTCGTGGACGGATCCCGGCCACCCATACCAGAGCCGCCGGATCGCGGGTGCGACAAGCTAGCCCCCAAGTATGCCGGGGGCGGATGCACGACGGCCTGCAGCGTGGTCAAGTGCGATTGCGATCCGTGGCCCATGTCGCTCACGGTCTGCCATCCGAAGTCCGGGTGCCTCGTGTCCGTGGACTGCACCGTTGCCTGTGATCGGGATCTCTCCGACGTCATGGAGTGCGCTTCTGACTACACGCCGTGCACCAAGGATGCGGACTGCGGTGCAGGGCGGTGCGCCACGAAGAAAGGGGCAACGAGCGGCGAATGCACGACCGGGGTCAACGGAAGCTGGTGTCTGGACGACACCGACTGCCTGGCTGGCGCATGTGTTGCGTCTTCTTCGGACGGCTCCCGCACCTGCTCCAATGGTGCAAGCGGCTCTCCGTGCAACGAGCCGGGTGACTGCAAGGGAACGCAGTGCGTTCTTCCTCCCAGCTCGTTCGTGGGCACCTGCTCGGACGGCGCCAAGGGGGCGACCTGCTACGCCGCTTCGGACTGCGCCACCGGGTTGCACTGCGTGGCGGCGAGCGCTTCGTCGTCCGGGACTTGCTCTGTCGGCGCCAAGGGAGACCTGTGCTACTCGAGCTCCGACTGCAGCACGCCGCTGCTGTGCGCAGGAGCGAGCGGCGGCGCTTCGGGCAAGTGCAGCGCAGGGGCGATCGGCGACGCGTGCGGAGCGGATGCGGACTGCAAAGCGGGCAAGTGCGTACAGGACACGTTCGACAAGCTCTGCAGCGATGGGGCCCTTGGGAATCCCTGTGGCGAGGATCAGGATTGCGCTTCAGGCTTCTGCGTCCAGAAGGCGGATTCCGAGGGAGTGCACAAGAGGTGCACGGATGGGAAGCCGGGGTCGCCATGCCGCGACGATGCGGATTGCCAGAACCACCAGTGCGCGCCGATGGCGGGTGGGGACGGCGTGTGCACGGACGGCAATCTGGGCGACACGTGTGTAGCGGACGCGCAGTGCAAGAGCGGCATCTGCACGAATGCAGCGGGGTCCTGGGGGAAGTGCTCGGACGGTGCGCTGGGCGGGCCATGCGGGACCGACGCGGACTGCATTTCGAATCGGTGCGTTCCCACCTGGGGCGTTGACGGGTACTGCACCGCAGGTGGGACTGGAGATCCGTGTCATACCGATGCGCAATGCGACACGGGGCGATGTACAGCGCCTTCGGGCGGGGAAGGCACTTGCACCACGGGCGAGCTCGGTGAGCCGTGCGGGGAGACCAGCGATTGCGCTGCCGGCAAGTGCGCCTACAGCAGCGGATTGGGCCAGGGGCGTTGCACGGACGGACTGCCTGGCTCGTGGTGCGTGGTCGGCTCGGACTGCGCCTCCGGGCGCTGCGCCACAGGTGGCAACAGCGCAGGGCTTTGCACGACGGGCGAGAAGGGTGCGCTGTGCGAGCTCGACGGCGACTGCATCAGCAAGATCTGCGTGAGCGGCTCAGGATCGCCCACGGGCTACGTGTGCTCCGACGGCTCGGCGGGGAGCCATTGCGAGACCGCGGCGGATTGCACGAGCAAGATCTGCGTCGGTGGCTCGACATGCTCGGACGGGAACCTGGGAGACCCTTGCGAGGCCAAGACGGACTGCAAGAGCAACATCTGCGTGAGCACGTGCCAGGACGGCTCGATCGGCTCGCCGTGCAACGACAACACCGACTGCCTGCAAGGAACCTGCAACGGCAGCAATCACTGCCAGTGAGGGAGAGCTGGCCGGTCAGGCCGTCGGCTCGGCGTCGATCGGCACCCGCGCGCGAAGAACGATCCCGTCGGCGGTGTCGAACACTTCGACGCTGCCGCCGTGGAGCACGAGCAGGGAGTTGGCGAGGGACAGGCCGAGCGCGAGCCCGCCCAGGCTCCGCGGCATCGTGCTCTCGCCGTCGGGCAGCAGCAGCCGAGCGAGGTTGGCCGCCGGGATCATGCGCGACGGCGCCTCGATGTCCACCACCAGGTCGCGCCCATTGCCGCTCGCTTCGGCGATCACGCGGACCTGTCCCTCGTGGGTGGTGCGCACGGCGTGACGAATCAGGGCGGCGAGCGCTTCGATGACCCGCGTGGGATCGACGGTGACCGGGGGGAGAGAGGGAGCGATGTCGAACGTGATCTGGATCGCGCCTGGTCCCGCGATCTCCCTGGCGGAGTTCACGGCGGAGAGCACCAGCTCGTCGAACGCGGCCTTGGACTTCTGCACCACCAGCTGACCGGCCTCGACGCGTGCGGCGTCGAGAATCGTCTGGATCAGGCCGAGCAGCTCGCTGCCCCGTCGCTTGATCACGTCGAGGCTCTCCTGCTGCGGTGGCGACATCTGCTGCTCGTCGATGAGATCGGCAAAGCCCAGCACGGAGTTGAGCGGGCTCTTCAGGTCGTGGCTCACGCTCGCGAACAGCAGCCCGCGCATGCGTCGCGCCGCCTCGCGCGCTTCGATCGCCTGCTCCTGGGCCGAGGCGAAGACCCGGAATCGCTCGGCCAGCCGCTCGATGGCTTCGCCGAGCGCGGCCACCATGGCATAGCGAGCCGGGCGCGCGATCCGGGGCTCTCCACGCAACACCGCTTCTGTGCCGAGCAGCTGGACCCGGCGCGTCGCCTGGGCGAGGTCGTCGGCCACGGTGCGGCCCACGGCAGCACCGAGCATGGACGCGAGCAGAGCAGCGATGATGGCGACGACGACACCGCTGGCGGTCAGGGCGATGATCGTGGTGCCCACGAACGACACGGTTGCGTGGCCGACGTCGAGAGGCACGGTCACGACCACGCGCCCGGTGGGCTTGCGCTCGATCCTGAACGGCGCGCTGGTGGGGTTCAAACGGACGATGAAGTCGTGCTCCGCGGCCGCTTGCGCTGCATCGAGCTCGCCTGCATCCGGGACCGGGCCCGGCACCGGCTCCAGCGCGCCCTGCGCGATCGCAGTTGCGGTGGCGAGCCGGCCGCGCGCCTCGAACGAGAGCACGTGCGCGTGCGCAAGCAGGGCCACTCCGAAGCCCACGAGACCGACCGGCGCGAGCAGGGCGAGCCGTGCACGGCTCACGATGCGCTGGGCTGGCTCCGGCCTGCGGCTCACCCGCTCGAGCAGCTCGCGGATGGAGTCCTCGGGCGCAAGCTGGATGGCGCGCGCCACCCGCTGGCGGATGATCACGTACAGCGGCAGCGCGGCGACGCAAGCGATCGTGATGGCGAGCAACGCCAGGCTGGCCGTGGAGTCGAAGTCGAAGCCTTCCGGGCGAAGGCCGGGCAGCAGCGTGGACACGATGCCGGCGACCGCGATGGCGAGCGCCGTGATCGTGACCTGCGCCGGCGCACGATCCAGCGCGTCGAGCTCCTCAGGCTCCACCCATCGCGATCCGAGCCCGAGCGCACGAAGCGTGAAGCGCATGCGCCGCATGCGGAGCCATGTCGCAACCAGCGTCAGCGTCATGGTGACCGAGCCGACTTCGATTCCGTTGATCAGGGCATTGGGCGCCATGCCCGGGTCGAGCAGCAGGAAGCGAGGCGCCACGAAGACCAGCGCTGCGGCAGCGACGAGCGTCACCACGATCAAGGCTGCCATGACGGCCTGGGTAAGACGTCCTGCTGCGGCGTTCATGCGCCAGACCCCTCCGGCGACAGAATCCGCGCCCGTCCGCGGGAGCTTCCTTCGACGCCAGCCGCTGCGGCGAGCTCGCCCGAGCCCCAGACTGGAACGCGCACCGTGAACTCGGAGCCCTGGCCAAGCTCGCTTCGCACGACGATGGTTCCACCGTGCATGGTCACGAGCTTGCGAGCGATGAACAAGCCGAGCCCTGCGCCTTTCTCCCGCAGGTTCGAGCTGCCGAGCTGGCGGTACTCGTCGAAGATCGCCTCGATGTCGGCTTGCGGAATTCCCGAGCCCGTGTCGGTCACCGAGATTTGCGCTTCGCGCTCTCCCACCTCGATGTTGACGCTCACCGAGCCGCGAGCCGTGAACTTGGCCGCGTTGCCCACCAGATTCGACAGGATCTGCCACATGCGTCGCTCGTCGGCGAACACCAGGGCAGGGGAGTCTCCGGTCACCGTCATCGTGATGGGCTTGCCGATCACCCTGGCCGAGGCTTCTCGCATGACGTCCTCGGCGATCGCCCGCAGGTCGACCATGGCGCGCGACAGCCGCAGCTGGCCGGACTCGATCGCGGACAGCTCCAGGATGTCGTCGATGAGCCCGCGCAGGTGCGAGCCGCTCGAACGCACCATCTCCAGGTTCTCCCTCGCGTCCGCTTCGAGCTTGCCGTCGACCTCGCTCAAGAGGATGTCGGCAAAACCGAGGATCGCGTTGAGCGGCGTACGCAGCTCGTGGCTGAGCGCCCCAAGAAACGCGGAGCGGTCGCGATCCAGAGAGGCGACGCGCTGCATGTCGCGCTGGTAGGCGCGCTCCGCGGCCGTGAATCGATCGACCAGCACGTTGAACGCGTGGGTGAGCACACCGACCTGGTCTGCAACGCGGATGGGAACCGGCTCCCCCGCGGGGCTCGAGCCGGGATCGGCCATGGCTGCGATGCGGCTGCGCACGAAGTCGACGTCAGCGTGCAGGTCGCGCGAGAACAGGAAGGCCACGATCGCTGCCACGCCGATCAGCAGGGCTGTCAGGCCGGCCACCGAGCGCACGAGGGCCTGGGCGCCTTCAGGCTGAAGCGGCGCGGGCACGAACACCATCACCGAGGTGTTCTGGAACGGCGGCCCCAGCGGGCTCGAGCTGTAGAGCGTGCGACCGATGCGCGTCTGCACCTCGCCCTGCCTGGCGATCAGCAGCGAGACGATGTCGGTGCGCGTCGGCGGCCCAAAGGTGGCATCGACGTGGATCTCCCCATCCTGGGTGCAGACCAGCACTTCGGCGCCGGTCCTTCGCGCTGCACGACGTGCGAAGTCGTAGCGATCCTCGATGGCGGTCGCGCGAAGGCGAGTGGCGAGCGTGGATGCGAGCACGTCCGCGCGGGTGGAAGAGAGCTGATCGGCAGTGGTGCGCAGGTGCCAGAGCGCGAGCATTCCGACGGCGACGGCTGTGGCCACGCCCACCACGACCACGATCGCGGGAAGCAAGGGCACGAGCGGCAGGCGCATGTGCCGCAAGCGTTCGGCGAAGGTGCGCTCCATCCAGCCAACACCTTCCACCTCGTCGAGACGCGGCGCAACCCCTTCGGGCTCCGTTGGATTTTTGCGGGCCGCCAGCTACTTCTTGCGCTCGGTCTCCAGCATCGACCAGACGGCGTGGTCGAGCCAGCGCCCAGCGCAGAACTCGGCCTGGCGCGCTATGCCCTCGAAGCGGAACCCGAGCCTCTGGATCACGGCCAGCG
This sequence comes from Deltaproteobacteria bacterium, assembly GCA_016218915.1. Classification (GTDB taxonomy): domain Bacteria; phylum Myxococcota_A; class Polyangia; order Polyangiales; family Polyangiaceae; genus JACRCQ01. The sequence continues at coordinate 41,902 of JACRCQ010000045.1, read as the reverse complement.
AGCGATAGTTGTCGGTGGCGGCAGCGACCCGGATTCGATGGACGTTCAGGTTCTCGAAGGCGAGGCGAATCACCTCGGCCGAGGCCTCGGTCATCAGACCGCCCCGTTGCGCGTCCTGACGCAGCCAGTAGCCGAGCTCGCACGAGCGGTGGATGTGCACGCAGGATTCGAGGCCCACCACGCCGAGCAGACGGCCGTTGCTGCGGTCGCGGATGATGAAGCGCAGCGCACGGCCCGCATCCCATTCCGCCGCACACGCTTCCACGAAGCGACGCGTGGAGGGCTCGTCGCTGTTGTACGGCACCCACGGGAGCCAGGGGAACAGGTAGGCGCGCGACGCCTCGATGACCTGCCAGAGCTCCTGCGAATCAGCAGGATCCATGGGCAGCAGGTAGGTGCGGGCCGTGAGCAGGGGGCTCGCACGAAGCGCTGCGCGCGTGGGCAAGGTCAGCATGACATCGCCTCCCTCAACGACAGCTCACGCGCGCAACGTAGGTCTCCATGTGCTGCGCCTCCAGGTCGTTCCACGTGATCAGCCACTCGCCCTGGGCTCCCGGCGCAAGCTCCGGACGCGGTTGATCGCCAAGCACTCGACCTGCCAGCCCGGCTTCACCCATGCCGTCCTTCGTGATCGACGCGACCTTCAGCCGCCCGGCTTCGTACCAAGCGAGCAGCCCTCTGCCGGAGCCGTCGAGCATCACGTTCACCTGGGTGGCTGCAGCAGAGAACTTCTTGCGCCAGATGATGGTAGAGCTGTTCGGGTCGAAGAACGCCGCGCTCGCTCCCTTGGGATCGTCGCGCCACGCGATCAAGCAACCGCTGGTGTCGCAGGTGATCGTGGGCCACACGCCGCCGATCTTCTTGTCGGTGACCGGCTTGAGCTCGCCCACCACCCGATCCTTGGTCGGGTGCTTGTCCTTGAGGTCCGGCAGCCCCGTGACCAGCCCAGGATCGTTCAGGGCGATCTTCTGACGCATGATGCTGTGATCGCGCGCGTCCTCGACCCGGTAGACGATCTGGATGTTGCTCGACGCAATCGCGATCGACGGCATCCGCGCCTTGGTCTTGGCAATGCCCTTGCCCACGAGATCCGAGATGCGGATCACGGGCTGGGCAGGGCGAAGGGACGGCGACAGCTTCTGAAGAAACACGTCGTCAGAGGTCTTGTCGCGCTCGTCGATGAACGCGAGCCAGAAGTCGCCGATCGGGCCGCGCGCGATCGACGGCGACTGCACGGCAGCGCGGCTCTCGCTCACGCGCACCGGCGGCGCCGTGATCCGGCCCGTCGAATCGAGCACCCGCAAGAAGATCCCCGGCGTGGCTCCAGCTGCGTCGCCGTACATCAGGATCAGTCGATCGTCGGCCACGAACAGCCTCGGATCCTGCACGCCAACCGCTTCCGGCGTCACGTCGATCGGTGCGCCCGCGGACCGCATCGCCGAGTCGAGCAGCATGCTGTAGGCATGCCACTGGCCAGCGACCTCGTGATCATCCGTCCAGGCAACCACCGGGCCCCGCTGCGTCATCGCAACCGTCGACCGCCGCGTATTGCCCGTGAGCTCGAACGGACGAGGCCTGCCGATGGATACGGTCTTGCACGGGCCCTTGCCCCCTGCAGCGATCGTCGCCTGCTCGAGCAGCAGCCGGGTTACCCCGGCGCCTCCCGTGTCCGCAGCTTCCTTGAAGCTCTTGAGCGCGGGCTCGGTCTCGCCCTTGGACAGCTGCTCCTGCGCAACCAGCACCGTCGCAGCCCACTTCGGCAAGTGCGCCGAGCTCGAGGGGGGCGCATCCGAACGGCCGGAGGCAGAACCCAGGGCTGACGACGAGCCCGATGCAGTCAGCGCGGTGGGCAGACCGGTGGTTGCAGGACGTACCAGGAATCGCCACGACAGCACGCCCGCCACGATGACCACCGCAGCACCGCCCAGCGTCCAGGCGATCGAGTTGTTCCGCCGGCGCGGCAGTGATTCCGCGGTGGCGCGGAGCTCAGGCTTGACCGTTGCTGCAGTCGCATCCATGGACGGCGTGGGCTCGACCGCGGACTTGCTCGGAACATCGGCCGCTTCCATGGGCTCGATTGCGGACAGCGGTGGAGGCGGCTGCGTGGGGGCAAACGCCATGGGCTCTGCAGAGTTGTCGGAGTCTTTCGGCTTGGACCCAGAGCCGGAAGGCGCAGGCGCTGCTGCGGGCGCAGGCGCAGGCGCAGGCGTGCCAGGAGGTGGCGGCGGCGGCGGCGGTGCCTCGGGAATCGACAGAACGCCGCGCGGGTTGGTGACCATCAGGGCGATGGCCAGCTCTTCGGCGAGCTCCTTGGCGGACTGGAATCGCTTGTTTGGATCTCGATCGAGCGCCTTGAGGAACCACTTGTCGAACGTGGGGGGCAGGTCCGGACGAAGCTTGGTGGGGCGGGGCAGCTGAGCCGTGGCGACCTGCGCGAAAATCATCGCCACTCCCTGATCGGTCGTCCACACGGTGCGACCTGTCAGGCACTCGTAGACCATGCAGCCCAGCGCCCAGAGATCGGCACGGCTGTCGACCGCGCCCTGCCCCTTGACCTGCTCCGGGCTCATGTAGGCGGGGGTGCCGAAGATGGCCCCTTCTCGCGTGAGACGCTGCTGCGCCTTGTTGGCCCCGATCGGCTCGTAGAACTTGGCGAGTCCGAAGTCGAGGATCTTGGCAACCACTTCGCCGTCGTCACTCGTGGTCAGAAAGATGTTCTCAGGCTTCAGATCGCGATGGATGATGTTCGCGTCGTGCGCCTTGGTCAGCCCCTTGGCGATCTGGCCGAAGATCCGAACCACCACGTGGACGTCGAAACGACGGACCTTGATCATCTGCTCGTAGAGGCTTTCGCCTTCGAGCAGCTCGAGCACGAGGAAAGGCCGCCCATCGTCGAGCTTGCCCGCGTCGTAGACGTCGCAGATGTACGGGCTGTTGACCGCGGCGGCTGCGCGGGCTTCGCGAAGGAAGCGTTCGACGACCACGGTCGAATGCGTCAGCTCTGGATTAAGTACCTTCACTGCGACGCGCTTGCCGATGTCGACATTCTGCGCTTCGTAGACAGCGGCCATGCCACCGCGACCTATCTCGCGTGTGACACGATACTTACCCGCAAGGACGGTTCCGACGGGGATGGAGGACGGTGCTGGCGCCGGCATGTAGCAGCCGCAGACTACGGCAGGAGAGGCGTAACGACAATGCCGCGTTGCGCTGGTTGTCACATACCTGCGATCAATGCAAATGCGAGCGGGCGGCGGTCTCCAGGAGCATGGCCAGGGCCCTGGGCTCGCCCTCCGGGCCCCGGCCGTCCACATGGGACCGAAGCCGCGCGAACCGGTTCGCATCCGTCACGAAGCCCGGCTCCTGCAACGTCGTGGCCGCCTGCCGCAGGATTCTCTCCCGTTCTTCCAGCAGCAAGGCTGCGCCCCCCCGATCGCCCCGATCCAGGCGCGTCGCCGCGGTCAGCAGCGTTTCACCAGCCAAAAATCCCTGAACCGTGCGGGTGACCGACGCATCGGCCGTCAGCGCGCTCTCCCCGTCGCTGCTCGCATACGACAGCCGGATCGGGATCTCCTCATAGACATTTCGCGATGAGATCCGGTCCTTGTACCTCAACTCGACCAGCCCAGCGTCCCGAGACCCGGTCCCGGCCGGGGCCGCCACCTTGATTAGCAACGCATACGCGTCGTTGGTCGCAAAAGCCGGGATGAAGAATCTCATCCCCCCGTCGCGATCCTCCTGTCGATCTCGCTTGATCGCGAACTTCTTTTCTGCCTGCTGGTCCGCCGCCACCTCTGCGGCCCGCACCCGCGCGGTCTCCTCTTCTCCCAGGCGCCTCGACCCGTAGACCCGCAGCAGCTTGATGTCGTCACGCAGCCGCACCCGCACCTCCACAGCCGTCGCCGCTGGATCGAGCCGCTTGTCCACTTCCGTCGCAAGCGCCGGCCCGATCTGCTCGCCGTCCCGCAGGTAGTAGTACGCCCCGGCGCCGTCTGATGCGACCGCGCTCATCAGCTCGCCATCGTAGTCGGCCCCGAGCCCGAACGTGCTCGTCTGCACGCCCGCCTGGAACGCGTCGAGCGCCAGGGCGGACAGCTGGGGACGGCTCCTCAAGCCGATGTTGGCTCTTCCGTCGGACAGCAGAAGCACCACGCGCACCGCGTCCGCTGGAATCGTCTTCTTCGCCGCCTCCGCATACCCCTGTCGAAGCCCGGCCTCGATGTTGGTCCCGCCCTCGGTCCGCACTTGATCGATCACCCGGTGGATCGACGCTCGGTTGGGGCCCACCGGCTGGTCCGCGACCCGTACGTCTGCCCCGCTCGAGAAGGTCACCAGCGAGAAGTCGTCGGTCGGCGCCAGCTTGTCCACGAGCCGGTTCGCCGCTTCTTTGGCCCGCAGGATCGATTCGCCATCCATGGACCCGCTCACATCGAGGACGAGGTGGACGGACAGATGGGGACGGTCTGTCGGGAGCTTCTGGGAGGACCGCAGAGCGAGACGGACGTGGGTCGAGCCGCCGGAAGGCGGCAGGCTCGCGCGCTCGGTCCGCGCTTCGTAGGCAAGCGCCCTGTCCTTGGGGGGTGGGATCTGCGGCGCATAGCTCGCCCCGATGTCGCTGACCAGCTCCCGGGCCGTGGGCGGCAGGATGCCGCGTGCCACTGCGGACTCGAATGCGGCGAGGTGCCCATGCCCAGGCCGGTACGTCGTCGCAAATCGCCCGTTCGGATCGATCGGGGTCTCTTCGGGCTCCACATACGTCGGTCGAGGCGGGGGTGCGGCCAGGCGCCCCGAGCCTGCGCCGGTGCCCGCGCCGATACCCTGTCCTCTTCCGCCGCCGCCTGCGCCGATCCCGCTCAAACCCAATCCTCCTGCACCGAAGGCGTCTCCCCACAGGTTGCCGCGCGCGCTGATCGGATCCGTGCCGAGCGAGTCGTCGCGCCCCCACGGAGCTGATGGCGCATAGGGATCGCCCACTGCACCATGGTTGAGCAGGCCGATCATGCCGAACTCCGCGGATTCGCGCAGCGCCGAGGATCGCGAGGCGTGCGCATCCGAATTGTCGCGTGGACCCTGGACTCCGTAGCGCTTGTCCGCGTTCCGCGAGCTCGGGTTGCCCATCGAACCCTCTTCGCCCTTGCCTCGCACTCCAGAGCCGCCCTCCCGATTGTCAGCGCCGTCCTGGACCACCTGCTCGGTCTCGCGCTCCTCCATCTCCCGTTCGGCCGACGCGTTCAGGTACTGCTGCATGATGAACAGCTGATCGCGGGTGACTGCTTCGTGATCGGTCAGGCCGAGCGGCGGGCTGTAGAACATCGCAGCCGCGAGCAGCGCCCCGTGTAGACACGCCGAGCCGGCTACGTACAGCGCGTGCTTCCATGGGCGGCCCGATCGAAGGACCGAAGCGAGCTTCGCATCCGCGGCGTGCGCCAACATCACGAACGTCAAGGGCCCCACCCTGGTCTCGAGCCGATCGCCCGGGGCCAGCACGCGCTTGGGATCCACCAGCTGCATCGCGCTGGCGCCGAGCACCTCAGCAGGCACCACGAAGTCGCACGGGAAGCCGGCGCGCGTGCCGTCGCCCACCCAGAAGCTGTCGCCTTGCCGGATCTCCCGCACGTCGAGCACGGTGTCATCCCAGAGAATGGTGATCTGCAGGTGCAGGCGGCAGTCTTCGGATCGGCGTTTCATCGCGCATCTCCCCTGTGCGGCAGGCGACTCCTGCTCGGAGTCGGTTGGCGATCCTGCCCGGAATCACTTCATGGACGCCGTCCGAGATCGGCTCGGCGGAGGCAGGATCCATGGTGCTCTGGGCGTACGGACAGCAGCAGGGAGCGCGCGGTTCCCGGAATCATCCGGCGCAGCCGACGCACATGGGATGCTGGTCGACGTCGGTGCTTGGCGGGAAGCGGGCGATCAGGCGGTCGGCTTGGGCGAGGACGCGGGCATGATCGGCTTCGCTCATGGCCTCGCGCTCGAACGCCGCGTAGTCGTCTGCGAGCTTGTCAAGCTCGGCCGCGGGGATCGCGCGCAATGCCATCGGGTACAGGATGCCGTCCTCCTTGGCGATGTGCGCGCGAAGGAGCTGGACATAGGATTCGGCGTGATCGCAGACGCTCTCGAGCTCGGCGTCGGACAGAGGGCCCGCGCCGGAGCCGATCTCGAGCAGAGCGCGGGTGTGGGCGCGCCCTTCGACGTGATCCGCGAGCATGACAGCGATCGGGCCGAACTCGCGCGGGAAGCCGAACTCGCCCATGCGTACGAACAGGCGGTCCTCTTCCTTGCCGTGGTGCCACTTGTCTGCGAAGTCTCGCAGGAACGTTGCGTAGTGCAGGACAGATTCGCGGTCGTCAGGGCCTGCTGCATCGACGAAGGACTGCAAGGAGGCGAGGACCTTGAGGATGAGGCTGTGCTCGTTCATGAGGATGTCGATGGCCTGGTGCATGGCGGCTCCTTGTTCTTTCTGGATTACTGGATGTCTGAGTCCATTGAGTTGGCAAAAAAAAGACCTCAGTTCCGGCGCGACGCAGGACCGGTCTTGAGGTCGCCGATGGTGGTCGAAGCGAGCATGCGGTCGAAGCTCTTGGAGATGCGATCCCAGTGCGAGTGGAGGGGACAAGGGTTGTCCGGGTCGCAGGCGGACAGGCCGAACAGGCACGAGCTCTGCTCTCGCTTGCCGTCGAACAGCTCCACGACCTCGGCGATCGGAATCCGCGAAGCGCGTGCGTCGAGCACGAAACCCCCGCCCCAGCCCTTCTGGGAGTGCACCAGCCCGCGCTTGCGCAGCTGGCTGAGGATCTTGGACAGGTAGTTGGATGGAATCCCGGTCGCCCGTGCGATCTGATCGCCCTGGAGCCACTCCCCCGGATGGTTGCCGAGGTGGCCAAGGATGCGGAGCGCGTACTTGACGGTCTGGGACAGCATCTTGCTCTCAGTGGATACCTATATCGTCTGAGATGTGAGATGTCAACCCCCAGCCATCCGTTGCGTCGTCCGACCCGAGTTGTGAACCACGGAGTGCACAGCCCGCAGAGTTGGGAGGGCTTGTACGGGCTTGCCTCCCGGCCGCAGCGGCGGGACCATGGCCGGTACATGGGGTTTGCCGCCAACTACCTGCGGAACCTAGCTTCGCTCGCGGTCGGCCGGGAGCCGATGCGTCCGCTGTTCTTCTCCTTGTACGTCACGCACCGCTGCGCCTTGCACTGCAGCTACTGCGCAGAGGGTGATGGACGGCCTTTCAAGCAGGATCCGGTGGACGACCCAAGCCTCGATCAGGTCAAGCGGTTGCTGCGGATCCTTCGACGAAGCGGCGACACGCTCGATCTGACGGGTGGCGAGCCGATGATCCGCGACGATCTCGAGGAGATCCTGCTCGCGGCCAAGAGCCTCGGCTTCCAGACGGTCTTGAACACCAAGGCCATGGGGCTGGACAAACGCCCGGAGGTGCTCCGGCTCACCGATGTGATGGTCATCGGCGTCGACTCGATGCAGCACGAGCACCTGTCCAAGGTGATGGGAAGCTCGATCGAGGCAGCGCGCGCAGTGATCCGGGGCGTCGAGTACGCGGCCTCGCAGCGTCATGCGACCCGCACCCAGGTGACGCTCAGCCCGGTGGTGACGCCGGACAACGTGCAGGGTGCGCGCGAGGTCCTGCATTGGGCGCTCGATCATGGTCTGAGCTTCGAGCTTTCGCCGCAGACGATCGGACCGCACGTGCATCCGGGATTGCGCGACAACGCTGGCTACCGGGCGCTGGTCGACGAGCTGATCGAGCTGAAGCGATCGCGTCGCGGCGTGATGGGCGTGCCCGACTACCTCAAGGGCATTCGCGGGTTCGCCGACTATCGCTGTCACCCGATGCTGCTGCCGAAGATTCGTCCGGATGCGCGCTTGTACTACCCTTGCCTGGAGCGGATGCACGCGGACGTGAGCATCCTGGAAGCCGGCTCCTACGAGCGGGCCCTGGAGCAGGCGCGAGCGTTGCGAGGGGATCTTCCCGTGTGTCGCGACTGCTGTCACTGCTTTTGCCACATGGCGATCTCGTTGTTCCAGCGCCAGCCTTGGCGAGCTCTTCAAGAGGGCCGGCATTGGAAGCCCACCTGACGGGGTGGGGGATGTTGAAGCCGCACCGGGCCTAGGGTAAGTCCCCGAATTGCCGCTTTCGCGGCCCCTGGGATCGGAGCATCGCGTGCGCTTCCTGATGATCGATCGAATTACCTCCTGGGATCCGGGACATCGAGGCACCGCGGTCAAGAACGTCGCTCTGAGCGAGGATTTCTTCGACGACCACTTCCCTTCGAAGCCGATCATGCCGGGCGTGCTCATCATCGAGGGAATGGCCCAGCTCTCGGGCCTTCTCTTGGAAGAAGGCGTGCGCAGGGATACTGGCAAGAACATCAAGGCGTTGATGAGCATCGTGGAGCGCGCGAAGTTCCGTCTGCCCACCTACCCGGGCGACACGCTCGAGTACGAGGCTGTGGGCGTTTCGGTCAACGAGCTCGGGGGACGGGCCAAGGCGCAGGCGCGCATCCGCGGCGAGCTGGTAGCCGAGTGCACGCTCACCTTCTCCTTCCACGAGATACACAACGAAAAGCTCGAAGCGCGCAGGGCGGAAGTCCTTGCATTGTGGATGCGCGGGCTCGATCAACATGCAGCACGATGACGTAGCGGTGACAGCGGTCGGGCTGGTCACGCCCCTGGGGCTGACCGCGCAATCCAGCCTCCAGGGATGGTGCGATGGGCGCAAGGCCCAGCGTCGCGTCGTTGCCGAGCTTCAGGGCACGCAGCTCGAGGGATTCCAGGCAGGCGTGCTCGACGCGTTCGACGCAGCCGCTCGCGTGGGCAACCGTCGCATGCTCAAGTTCATGTCGTTTGCTGCAACGCTCGGTGCCGCAGCAGCGCACGAAGCCATGGCAACTGCAGCGGTCCGCAAGCGTTTCGACCCGGCCCGCGTGGGATTGTTCGCTGGCACAGGGCTCGCGGCCGCAGGCATCGACGAGGTGCGTCCGATGATCGAGCGTTCGATCGAAGACGGACGCTTCTCCTGTCGATTGCTCGGTACCGAGGGACTTGCGGCGACCAATCCGCTTCTGTCGTTCCGCATCCTCGCCAACATGCCTGCGTGCATCATCTCGATCCTGGAGGGGATCCAGGGCCCGAACCTGATCTTCACGCCGTGGGAAGGCCAGACCGGCGCCGCCCTGGCCGAAGCCTGGGAAGCCGTGGCGAGCGGAGAGGTGGACTGCGCGCTTGCCGGAGGCGCAGATCAGCCCGCCCACCCGGCCACGCTCGTGTTCCTTCGTCGAATGGGAATGCTGGGTCCGGATGAGTACCCGTCTCCTGGTGCCGGCTACGTGGTCATGGAGCGCGCATCGACTGCGAGCAGAGACGGCATCCCGATCCTCGCGAGGATTCGGGCGATGCACGTGCGGTCGGTGCGGGACGGGGCGACGGCTGCGGGGAGCGATCCGCTTTCTGCCAGGATGGGAAGGACGTTCGCCGCGGCGCCTGGGATCCTGGTGGGGCTGGCGTGCCTGGGCGCAAAGGTCGAGCCAAGGGTTTGGGGCGCAGATGCCCAGGCGCTGTCCTTCGAGCTGGAAGCCGAGGGGCAACCATGAGGCGCGTTGCAATCACCGGGTTCGGCGTGGTCAGTCCGATCGGCGTCGGAGCAGACGCCTTCTTCGCGTCGCTCACGAGGGGCGACAGCGGAATTCGACGGATCACGCGCTTCGACGTGAGCACGTTCGAGGTGCAGCTCGCAGGGGAGGTGAAGGAAGAGCTGGAGCTCCCCGCAGAGGTTGCAGAGGTCGCGGCCCATGATCCGAAGGTGGGATTCGCCTACGAGGCTTGCAGGCAGGCGCTCGAGCAGTCGGCCGTTGTCCGGCTCGGGCAGGAGTCGCTGCTGCATCTGGGCACGAGCCTGGAGGTGTTCGACCTGAGCAAGGCGATTCATGGCGGCAAGCTCGACTTCCACGAGGTGGCGCGCAGGTGCCTGCAAGGGGAAGGGCCTCCAGTGCAGGTGCCCCTGGACACAGCCGCCCGGCTGATCAGCGCCAGCTTCGGGCTCCCGGAGCAGGTGCTGGTCAACTGCTCGGCCTGCGCTGCAGGCGCCCAGGCGATCGGGCAGGGCTTCCGCGCGGTGCGATCGGGTCGCGTCGATCGAGCTGTCTGCGGTGCGTTCGACTCCATGATCAATCCGCTGGGCGTGGGCGGCTTCCAGCTGCTGGGGGCCTTGACCACGGACAACGCGAGGGGAGCCCACGCGTGTCGGCCCTTTGATGCTTCGCGCAGCGGCACCGTGCTCGGGGAAGGGGCGGCGATTGCCGTGCTCGAACCGTTGGAGCAAGCCCGCGCGCAGGGAAGGACGATTCTCGCCGAGCTGTGCGGGTACGGCTCGAGCCTGGACGCGAGCAGCCTCAGCGCACCGGATCCGGAAGGCAAGGGAGCCGAGCGCGCCATGGCGTCTGCCTTGCAGGATGCAGGCATCGACGGCGCTGCGATCGGACACATCAACGTGCACGGGACAGGCACGCAGCTCAACGACGAGATCGAAGCCATGGCGATCCGGCGCCTGTTCTCTGCAACCTGGCAGCGCATTCCGATCAGCGCAACCAAGTCGATGACTGGCCACTTGATTGCAGCCGCGGGCGCAGTGGAGCTGGGTGCATGTCTGCTGGCCATCGGGCGCGGCGTGCTGCCTCCCAACCCGTGCCTGCAGAGCGTGGGGCCAGGGTGCGAGCTGGATCACGTGACCGCCCCGGGCAGGGGGTTCGACGGCGAGTACGTGCTGACGAACTCCTTCGGGTTTGGAGGGCAGAACGCGACGCTGGTCCTTCGAAGGGCAATGAAATGAGCAGGGTTGCGCTTGTGGCAGGGGGAAGCGGAGAGATCGGCGCAGCGATCGTGCGCAAGCTCTGCGCCCAGTGCTCCACGGTCTATGCAGGATTCGTCTCGCGCCAGCCCGCGGCCGCGAGCGACGCGGTACGATCGGTTCTTCTCGATCTTCGAGACGGCCAGCAGGTGGATCAGGTCTGCGAGCAGATCCATGCCGACCATGGACGCCTCGACATCGTGGTCAACGCAGCAGCGGTCAACGTGGAAGCTCCCGCGCTCGCGATGACCGACGAAGACTGGCAGAGGGTGATCGACACGAACCTGACCGGGGCGTTCCGGCTCAGCCGCGCTGCGGGCAAGTACATGATGCTCGGCCGGTGGGGAAGGCTCATCCATATTTCGTCGATCTCGGCCACCATGGGGGGGCGGGGCCAGATCAACTACGCATCGAGCAAGGCTGCGCTGGAGTCCATGACCCGGGTGCTGGCGATCGAGCTCGGGCGAAGGGGCGTGCTGGTGAACTGCGTTGCGCCCGGCGTGATCGAGACCGAGATGTCGGCCCGGGTACGCGAGGAGCATGGGGACAAGCTGCTGGAAGCGATCTCCGTGCGAAGGTTCGGCAAGCCCGAGGAGGTCGCGGAGGTGGTCGCCTTCCTGGCGTCCGAAGCCGCCGGGTACATCAATGGGCAGGTGATCCGGGTCGACGGAGGGTTGGGGCTGTGAGCGAGGCGGAGCTGCTGCTGGGCGTTCTCAAGGAGCGACGAAGCGTGCGCAGGTTCAAGCCGCGCGAGGTCCCGATAGCGCTTCTGTCGGACCTGGTCGAGGCAGCGACCTGGGCGCCCTCGGCGAGCAACCGGCAGGATTGGCACTTCGTGATGATCGCGTCGGCCGCGGTCATCGGGGAGCTCGCAGCCATGGTGCGTCAGCGCTGGGAGGAGCTGATCGCGAGCGCGTCGGAGTCAGGTCTGTCCGAGGAGATCGCCTCGTATGCCGGGAACTTCGACTGGTTCGGCAAAGCGCCGGCACTCTTCGTGGTCACGTGCAGGCGGTCCGACGGATTCCTCGAGAAGATGGTCGGAGCGGACGCAGCGGGGATAGCGGGTGCGCGCACGTCGGCCGCGATGGCGACGCAGAACCTGATGCTCGCGGCGCACGCGTCCGGGCTGGGCAGCTGCTGTCTGACCGGCCCCCTTGTCGCAGGCAAGGCCATCAAGAAACGACTGGGGATCGCGGCACGCCAGGAGATCGTGTGCCTGGTGGCGCTGGGGTATCCGGCCGAGGACCCGCGCGCGCCCGAGCGGCGCCCGGTCGGAGAGGTCGCGACGATCATCATCGAGGAGCGGTCCCCAGAGACTGCAACGTAGGAAGGAAGAGGAAATGGCACGGGAGGAAGTTCTCCGCGGTGTGGCTGAATGCCTGGCAGCGATCCTGGAGATCGACGTCGAGACGATCAAGGAGCAGGACAGGATCATCTACGATCTCAAGCTCGACTCCCTGGATCTGCTCGACGTGATCTTCCAGCTCGAGCAGAAGTTCAAGATCAAGATCTCGCCACGCTCGATCGAGCGTCGTGCCAAGGAGCAGCTCGGCGACAAGCCCTTCGAGGTCGGCGGGATCTACACGGCAGAAGGGCTTGCGGAGCTTCGAAAGGCCATGCCGGAAGTGCCACCGGAAGAGCTCGCCGAAGGGCTGCGCACCTCCGACCTTCCCAAGCGATTCCGCGTAGGGACTTTCGTCAATCTCGTCATGCGGATGATGGAGGAGCAGCATGCCTGACAAGGTGCTCGTCACGGGCGGAAGCGGGGCAGTGGGAAGAGCGATCGTGCGCAGGTTCGTGCGCGATGGTCACCAAGTCGCTTTCACCTGGCTCGGGGGAAAGGAGCCTGCCGAGGCGTTGGCCCAGGAGACCGGAGCCATGGCTTGCCAGGTGGATCTGACGCAGCCCGCGCAAGTGGAGCGGATGGTCAAGGACGTGCTGGCAAAGCTCGGGCAGATCGACGTGCTGGTCAACAATGCTGGACGTACCCAGGTGATGCCCTTGCCTCTGATCGAAGCCGAGGACTGGGACGAGATCCTGGGAGCGAATCTCAAGAGCATGTTCCTGGTGACCCGTGAGGTGGTGCGCGGGATGATTGCCCGCAAGAAGGGGATCATCATCAACATGGGATCGCTCGCAGGCCATCGTCTGCTCGAGGTCCCGGTGCACTATGCAGCAGCCAAGGCGGGCGTGACCGGGTTCACCCTCGCGCTCGCAGGGGAGCTCGCCCGCAGCCACATCCGGGTCAACGAGGTAGTTCCAGGGCTTCTCGACGACGGCGTGGGGAGGATGGTGCCTGACAAGGAGAAGGCAGAGTATCTGCGCTACTGCACGGCAGCGCGTCCGGGCAAGCCCGAGGAAGTGGCTGACGTGGTCGCCTTCCTCGCGAGCCCAGGCGCCAGCTACATGAACGCCCAGAGCGTGTTCGTGGACGGTGGCATCTGATGAAGTGGCGGTTCGTGGACCGCGTGAAGAGGCTCGAGCCCTGGGTAAGGATCGAAGGGCTCAAGTGCATCTCCCTGGAGGAGTACAGCCTGCTGAAGCGATTCGGGCGCAAGGGCACGATGCCTGCCACGCTCGTGATGGAGACCTGCGTGGATCTGGCACGCTGGCTGGTGATGCGAAGCTCGGATTGGTCCCAGGGGGTGGTGCTGAGCGAAGTGGCGGAGATGCGGTTCGACCGCGAAGTGGGGATGTCAGACGTGCTGCTGACCACGGTGGAGGCTAGACGCGAGTCGGAGAGCGTGATCGAGGCGGTGTGCGAGGCCAGGGTCGAAGGCGAGCGGGTCATGCAGGGGCGGTTCACGGTGGAGCTGGTGCCGCTGGCGGAGCTGCTGGACCCTGAGGACGTGAAAGCGCTGTGGAAGGAGATTCATGGGGCTGCTTGAGGATCGCGACGCCACCTATCTGACCACGGTCCGCGGCATGTGCAGGACCTGCCGGGAGATCGTGCCTGCGCGGGTGGTGCTTCGGGCTGGCAAGGTCTGGCAGCAGAGCCTGTGCCCGACGTGCAGGAATACCGAGGCGCTGATCGCGGAAGATTCGGAGTGGTACCTGCAGAACGCGATGCGGGCGCAGCCGGACCGTGCGCCTCGCAAAGGCGCGCATCCGTCGAAGCACGGCTGCCCCCACGATTGCGGCCCGTGCACCTGGCATGCCAGCAGCTGTCAGCTCCCGGTGCTGTCGATCACCAATGCCTGCAATCTCAACTGCCCCATATGCTTCACGTACAACCGCCCGGACCGCATCTATCACATGCCGGTCGAGGAGATGCGCGCGACCGTGGACTGGATCGTGGAGTCGTCGGCTCCTGTCGACCTGATCAACATCACAGGCGGCGAGCCCACGCTGCACCCGCAGCTGCTGGACATCCTGCGTTGCTGCAAGCGCCCTGAGATCGGCCGGATCACGATGAATTCGAACGGCCTGCGGCTCGCAAAGGATCCCGCGCTCTGCGAGCAGCTGGCCGAGCTGGGGGTCTACGTGATCCTGTCGTTCAATACCTTCGAGCCCAAAACCTCGATTCGATTGCACGGCAGGGACATCGTCGAGGACAAGCTGCGCGCGATCGAGAACCTGAGCCGTGCGGGTGTGCGCATGACGCTTCTGCAGGTGATGGAGCGGGGTGTGGAAGAGGACGTGTCCGGCCGCATTCTCGAGCTGATGGCGAGCAACGACAACATCCTGAGCCACACCGTGCAGACCATGACCTATACGGGCCAGGGCGGAGGCCAGTGGGCGAAGCGAGAGCACATTCCCGTGGACGAAGCAGCCAGGATGGTTGCGAAGCAATCCAAAGGCGCACTGCAGTTCTCCGACTTCCTGCCCAGGCCCGCGTCCCACCCCCTCTGCTACCTGACTTGCTACATGGTCAAAGTCGACCAGACCTTCCTGCCTTTTGCGCGATTTGCGCCGGCCGAGCGCATCAGCGCCCTGATGCAGGACTCGTATCTGATCCGTCTGGATCTGGACCAGGAGTTCTTCAAGGACGTCGTGCAGGACCTGTTTGCCAAAGGGGAGACAGGGCACCTCAAGACGTTCCGCTCGATTCTCGAGAAGCTCTATCCGGGAAAGGGACCCCTCCCCACTGCGTTCGAGCGTCAGCGCCTCGCCGAGTCCGCGGTCCGCACGATCTACGTCCACGCGCACATGGATGAAGACAACTTCGACTGCTCCCGGGCCATGATGTGCCCGGATCTGGTGCCGTGCGAGCCAGGGCGTCTGGTGCCTGCGTGCACGTACAATCTATTCTACCGCATGAAGGACGAGCGATTCTACGTGCTGGGTCCAGATGCGCGCAAGGCGGACAGCCATGAATCCTGAGCACGATGCACGCACTCTCGGGATCACGCAGGGGGTCTGTGAGGTCTGTCTGAAGCTGGTGCCTGCCAAGGTGCAGGCTCGCGGCGACGAGGTCTGGCTGCTGCGCTTCTGCCCCGAGCATGGGGAGGCAGATGGGAAGATATGGGCCGGCGTGGAGGATTATCTCCGAACCCAGCGCTACGTGAAACCCGGTTGGGTGCCCGCTGCCTTCGAGGGCGACGCCTCCAAGCCCTGCCCGGAAGGGTGCGGATTCTGCGAGCGTCACGAGCAGCACCTGTGCATGCCGATCGTGGAGATCACCAACCGCTGCGATCTGCGCTGCCCGGCATGCATCAACGGCTCCGGCGGCCAGGACAAGCCCGCGGACATGACCGTGGAGCAGTTCGGTCGCGTGATCGATCGGGTGCTGGACGCCGAGAAGCAGATCAATGTCCTGAACTTGTCCGGCGGGGAGCCATTGATGCACCCGCAGCTGCTGCCCATCCTCGATGAGGCGGTGTCCCGAAAAGACGTCGTACGCGTCAGCATCTCCACCAACGGCCTCCGGTTCTTATCCGAGCCGCGGCTGCTCGACGAGATCAGGAAGCGGAACGTGGTGGTGTCGCTGCAGTGGGACGGGGCGGATGACGATGTGTATCGGACGCTTCGTGGCCGGGCGCTGGTCGAGGACAAGGCTCGAGTCCTGGGCCTGCTCGAGCACAACGACATCACGACGTCGCTCACCATGACCCTGGCAGGTGGCAGGCAGGACAAGGAGCTCCGAGGCGCGCTCGATCTGCTGTTCGGGAAACCCAACATCGTGAGCATGATGATCCAGCCGCTCGCGTTTGCAGGGCGGGGAGCCGGGCTCCGCGATGGCGGAGAGCGGATGACGATCCCGGACGTGATCCGCGCGCTGGGAGATGCCGGCCACCCGAACGTGAGCCGTGAGGACTTCGTGCCCCTGCCATGCTCGAGCCCCCTGTGCTTCAGCCTCGCGTTCTATCTGATGCTCGATGAGCCTCGTGATGGAGCCGCGAGCGGTACGCGTGGAGCCGCGAGCGTGAGCGAGCGGGCCGAACCGCAGCGCGCCGTGTCGATCAACCGTCTCACCGATGCAGCGACCATGATGGACGCGGTCGCGAACCGTCTGCTCTTCGGTCTTGCGGCAGATGAGCACGAGAAGCTCAAGCAGCTCATCTACGATCTGTGGAGCGGCCCGGTGGGAGCCGTGCCGGAAGGACCGGCTGTGCTCGCTACGTTGCGCGGGATTCTCAGGAGCCTGCAGGCACCAGGGTGCTCGTGCTTCGATCCCAGGACCGCCTTCAACGTGGCTGAGCGGAAGATCAAGTCGATCTTCATTCACGCGTTCCAGGATGCGTCCACGTTCGACCTGGCCCGGGTCCGTCGGTGCTGCCAGGCGTACCCGCAAGCGGACGGCAAGCTGATACCGGCGTGCGTCCGGAATGTGATGCACGCAAACCGGCGCTGGGAAGGAACCCGGGGATGACCGGAGAAGCGCAGGCGTCGGACCAGGGGTGGCTGCGTCGTCACGGCCAGCTGCTGTTCAACGTCTGGCTGTTCACGGTCGTGCTGGTGTGGATCGGCAGCGAGACCCACAAGACCTGGGTCGCTGGGAAGCTGAACTACGTAGAGGTGTCGTTCGCGGTCCAGAATCTGGTGATGGCCGGATTGATCCTGGTGCGGACCCGTCATCGCGCCGTGGATCGGAGCCTGTGGCGGCAGGCGGTCGCCCTGATCGCGTTCTTCTCGGGCATGGCATTCATCGGGCAGCCCACGTCAGGCGGGGAGACTGCGGCGAGGGTCTCGGAAGGGCTCACGTTTGCATCGAACCTGCTGGGGCTGGCGACGCTGCTGAATCTGGGCAGGAGCTTCGGGATCCTGATTGCGCTGCGCAAGGTCAGGACCGGGGGGCTCTACTCGATCGTGCGCCATCCGATGTACGGCACCGACATCCTGCTTCGCGTCGGATTCCTCGTGAGCCACGTCACACCGCTGACCGTGGCGTTGTTCCTGGTTTCGAGCGGGTGCTACGTCTATCGCGCCATGCTGGAAGAGAAGTTCCTCAGCCAGGACCCAGAGTACGTTGAGTACATGAAGCGGGTGCGCTGGCGCTTCATCCCCTTCATCTTCTGAGGCGAGGATGATCTACTGGACCCGGACCGTCTACCTCGATCACAACGCGACCACGCCCCTGGCCGACGAGGTCTGCGACGCGATGGTTCGCGCCATGGAGCACACCCACGGCAATGCCTCGTCGCTCCATACGGCTGGCAGGGAAGCACGGGGATTGATCGACCAGGCGCGCATGAGCGTGGCGTCTGCGATCGGGTGCGATCCCGGGCAGATCCTCTTCACGTCCGGGGGGACCGAAGCGAACAACACGGTGATCCAGGGTGTGTTCGCAGCTGCAGGCAAGGGGCACGTGATCACGTCCCGGATCGAGCACGAATCCGTGCTGGGCGCTTGCCAGCGAGTGATCGCGCTGGGCGGAGAGGTGACGTTCCTGGATGCAGGGAGCGATGGGCGGGTCCGGGTGGAGGACGTGCGCGCAGCGATCCGCCCGGATACGATCCTGATCTCGATCATGCATGCCAACAACGAGACCGGGGCGATCCAGCCGATCGAGGAGCTGGCCAGCGTGGCAGCGCAAGCAGGGATTGCGCTTCACACCGATGCAGTGCAGAGCGTGGGCAAGATCCCGGTGCAGGTCGACGCGCTCGGGTGCGAGTTCCTGACCCTGACCGCGCACAAGATCCGTGGACCCAAGGGGGTAGGGGCGATCTACTGGCGCGGGAAGACTCCCTGGATTCCGCTCGTGCACGGCGGCGATCAGGAGCGGGGGCTTCGTCCGGGGACCGAAGCGGCCCATCAGATCGTGGGGCTGGGTGCGGCGATCGACCTTGCGATGCGGAGAATGGACGACGATTCGGCGCGGCTGCGACGTCTTCGCGGCAAGCTGATCGAAGGGATCCGCAGCGTGTGGCCGGAATCCCGGATCCACGAGGCGCCCGAGGGCTCGCAAGTGCCCGGCACGGTGAACGTGGCCTTCTGCGGCAAGGAGGGAATCCGGGTGCTCGCAGGGCTCGATTGCCACCTGGTGAGCGTGTCGATCGGCTCGGCCTGCACTGCAGACCGCATCGAGCCTTCTCACGTGCTCATCGGAATGGGAATCAGCACAGAGGAAGCCCTTTCCTCGATCCGCATGAGCATGGGAGCCACCACGTCGGCCAAGGACGTCGACTATGTGCTCAAGGTCCTGCGCGAGGTGCTGCAGAACGACCCAGAGGGGTTCGGCTACATGGACCCGCAGCATCTCACCGAGGAGCGAATCCGGTCGGAGCACAGCTTCTTGATAGACCTGAGGATGCCCTTCGAGCGACTGGTGCGTCCGAGCCTTCCCGGAGCCAAGGAGTGGTCGTACGTCGGATTCGAGCGGCGCATGCCACAGGTGCCGCGCGACAAGGAGGCGATCCTGATCTGCTCGACCGGGATCCTGTCCATGGCCATGGGGTACCGACTCGCGCGCAGCGGGCATCCGAAGGTGCGCGTGATCTACGGTGGATATGACGCGTGGCACGCCCAGTATCCCAAGCTGCTCGCCAAGCTTCGGCAGAAGCGGGACGCAGGAGAGCAAGGCGCATGAGCCGACGCGAAGCCCACGATCTTCACCGCAGGTTCGTCAACCCGGGGTTCGTCGAGCTGCTCGAGGCGTTCGACTTCGGCCGCGAGTTCGTACACGCCTCGGGAGCGACCCTTCGCGATGACGAAGGGCGCGACTACGTAGATGCGCTGTCCGGCTATGGCGTACACAACGTAGGGCACAATCACCCTCGGATTGTCAGCGCCGTGCAGCGCGCCCTGGCGCGGTCGTTCCCGTCGATGTTGAACGTGGATGCGCCGTTGTCCCAGGGAGAGCTTGCCAGGAAGCTGGCGGCTGCGACGCATCCCGAGCTGTGTCGCGCAGGATTCGCGAACAGCGGCGCTGAAGCCGTGGACATCGCCGTGCGGATGGCGCGCGCGGCCACAGGGCGCAAGGCGCTGCTCGCATGCCATGGGAGCTATCACGGCCTGAGCGTGGGCGCGCTGTCGCTGATGGATGATCCAGCACACCGGGCGCCATTCGAGCCGCTCCTGGCAGACGTATCGTGGGTGCGATTCGGAGACCTCGAGGCGATCGAGCGCGCGTGCAAAGAGGCGCGCCCGGCAGCGTTCTTCGTGGAGCCCGTGCAGGCGGAAGGTGGTATTCGCATTCCTGACGCCTTCTACCTGTCGGGCGCGGCGCGCATCTGCAAGGACAACGGCGTGCTGCTCGTCATCGACGAGATCCAGACCGGGGTAGGGCGCACGGGGAGGGTGTTTGCCACACCGTTCGACTTGTTGGTGCCTGACGCACTGCTGGCCGGAAAGGCCCTGAGCGGCGGGATGGTGCCTGTGTCGGTGATGCTGGCCAAGGCCGGCGTGTGGGAAAAGGCGTTTGGTGGCATGAAGAAGTGTCGCCTGCACGCTTCCACCTTTGCCGGGGGCGACCTCGCCATGGCTGTGGCAAGCGAGGTCCTCGATGTCGTGCGCGAGGAAGGGTTGTGCGAGCGCGCGTCCTCATCGGGCGCCTTGCTGCTCGATCGGCTCGAAGGACTTCGCGAGAGGCACAAGATCATCCGCGAGGTGCGCGGTATCGGGCTGCTGGTGGGGGTGGAGTTCGAGCCCCCTGGCATGCTGATGAAGGTGGTGCCGAAGTGGGTACGCGACGGGCTCTTCTCCCAGGTCGTGTGCTCGATGCTGCTCAAGAAGCACGGCGTGCTTGCGCAGCCCTGCAGCCTGGCTCCCCAGGTGCTTCGCTTGGAGCCTCCGCTGGTGATCTCCGACGAGGAGATCGACAAGGTGGTGGACGCGCTCGACCAGACCCTGAAGGAGTGTCCGTCCCATGCATCCGCGCTGCAATCCGCGGTGCTCAAGTCAGCGCTCGGCAAGGAGCTCTGAGCGATGCGCAACCAGGCCCCTTGGGACAAGCTGCGGGTGGTCGCTGCGGCGCTGCGCTACCGGCAGACCTGGCGCCTTCCCCTTCGCGTGCAGCGCGAGATGACGAACGCGCTGTCGCTCGTCCGGCCGGTTCGCACCAGCGCAGGGATCTTCACGCACCCCTATGCCCCTCCGATAGGCGGCAAAGCCTATGGTCGATACCTCTGTGGGCTGGCGAGGATGGCGCGAGGGGAGCGTGTTCCGCTGGTCGCTCACCTGTCCGTGACGGACCGATGCCCCTGCGATTGCCTGCGATGCTCGAACCTGGGGAGAGCGGAGCAGGATCCGAGCCTGGCCCAGCTCATCCGGGTCGTTCAAAGCCTTCGAGCTGCAGGGACAGCCCGCATAGCACTCACCGGCGGCGAGCCGGCCCTTCGGCAGGACCTGACCCAGCTGATCGAGGCGTGCGGTCCAGAGCTGTCGGTGCAGCTCTTCACGTCGGGACAGGGCGTGGAGCCGGGGAAGGCGCGAGCGTGGCGCGACAGCGGGCTCGACGCAGCGTTCGTGAGCCTGGACCACTATCGTGCAGAGGAGCACGATGCGGGCAGGCGCCGGGCCGGCGCATTCCAGAGCGCTGTGCGGGCGATCCAGGCGTTTGCCGAGGCAGGCGTGCACACGACCGCGCAGGCCGTGGTGGGCAAGGCGCTGCTCGCTGAAGGCGAAATGGACAAGTACCTGCGACTGTGCAGAGCGGTCGGCGCGCACGAGGTGATGCTGCTGGAGCCGGTGGCCGTGCGCGGAGCAGGCAGCTGCGAAGTCTTGACCGAGCAGGATCGGCGGCGGCTCGTGGCATTGCACAGAAGCTCAGCGAGCGACCCGTCGATGCTCAAGGTGATGTCGATGACGCTGCTGGAAGGGGCGGAGTTCCTCGGCTGCCAGGCAGGCGTCACCTTCCTGTACGTGTCGACCCAGGGCGAGGTCTTTCCCTGCGACTTTGCCCCGATGTCTTTCGGCAATGCGTTTGCGGAGCCGATCGAGCAGGTGCTGGGCAGGATGGCTCGCCTGATCCCGAGGGCGTCGTGCCGATGCATGGCAACATCGGTTCCCGGAAGTCCGTGCGGACAGGCTGTGGGTTGGGAAGCGACCCAGCGGTTGCTCGAGTCCTACGAGCCGGGGGAGGGTCCCTCATTGATGCGATGGTGTGAGAGGCAGGTGGCTCATGGGCGATGACAATCCGCAAGCCCTGGTTCCGACAGCGGCGGACCTCGAGCGCTTCGTGCGCAATCCAGGCACGCAGCGGGTCATCGTGTGTCCCATCGAATCTGCTTCCCGCAAGAACCCGTACTGCAAGTGCCACGCGCCCTTGCTTCCCCGCCTCTGGTACTACCTCAAAGCCTCGCTGGTGGAGCCGATTCTCAAGCAGCCCTTCAACCTTCCGAAGATCTGGCTGCTTCGGGCGTACGGCGCAAAGATCGGCAAGAACGTCTACATCTCTGTGCGCGTCTGGATCGACCCGAGCCACCTGTCGCTGCTCACCATTGAAGATGACGTGCTGGTGGGGGTGGAGGCTCGGATCATGATGCACGAGTACCGGATCCGGGAGTTCCGGGCAGGGACGGTACGGCTGGGCAAGGGGTGCCTGATCGGTGGATTCTCGGTCATCGGCCCTGGGGTCGACGTGGGTGAAGGCGCCACGGTGGCGGCCGGGTCGGTGGTGGGCAAGGACGTGGCTGCGGGCGTGACGGTAGCGGGGAATCCGGCGCGTCCGGTCATGGGCTCGCAGGTGTAGATGTCGCTTTCCGCTCGCAAGCTGATCGCGTTCTGGGCGCCGCTCGAAGCCACGTGGCTGATGATGGCGCTCGAGGGGCCGCTGCTCGCGTCGATCATCGCCCGGCTCGACTCGCCCAAGCTCAACCTCGCGGCCTATGGCGTTGCCGTGGCGATTGCCATGTTGGTCGAAGCGCCGATCATCATGATCATGAGCGCAGCGACCGCGCTCGCGGCGGATCGGGAGTCGTATCGAAAGCTGCGGAACTTCACGTTCGCGCTCAACGGCGCGATCACGGTGGTCATGGTGGTCGCGATCCTTCCGGCAGTCTACGCGCGCGGCTCAGCGATGCTCGGGCTTCCGGCAGAGGTGTCGACGCGCACGTGGGGTGCGATTGCGCTCTTCATTCCCTGGCCGGCAGCGATCGGGTACCGGCGTCTCTACCAGGGAATCATGATTCGGCAGGGGGCAACGGGAAGGGTTGCGTACGGCACGGGGATTCGGCTCGTGACCATGGCCGCGAGCGGGTTGACGCTGGCGTGGTGGGGCGGGCTGGACGGGGCCTCGGTCGGAGCGGCGTCGCTCTCGTCGGGAGTCGTAGCCGAGGCGATCGGGAGCCGGTTCATGGCGCGCAAGCAGGTGCAGGCGCTGTGGGCGAGCCGAGGGAGTCCGGACAAGAGCCCCCTTGGCTACCGCGCAATCGTCGAGTTCTACTATCCGCTAGCGCTGACCTCGTTCCTGAACATGGGGATCCAGCCGATCGTGACGTTCTTCATGGGAACCAGCCGGATGCCGATTGAGTCGCTGGCCGCGCTTCCCGTGGTGAACTCGCTGGTATTCCTGTTCCGCACCCTGGGGCTGGCCGGGCAGGAGACCACGATCGCAGTGCTTGCGCAGGGGCGCGAGAACCTGCCGTCGATTCGCAGGTTCATGGCAGCGCTCGCGGTGGTGGCGAGCGGCGGGCTTGCCCTGATTGCCTGCACTCCGCTGGCTGGCGTGTGGTTCGGGCGCGTGAGCGGGCTCGCTCCAGCGCTGGCAGAGTTCGCGGTCCTGCCATCGTGCATCCTGGTCGTGATGCCGGCCATGACCGTGTGGATGTGCTGGCAGAGGGCGCTGCTGGTGTCGCACAGGACCACGCGGGCCGTGACGTTCGCGACAGCGATGGAGGTGGTCGGCGTCGTTGCGGTGATGTTCCTGGGCAACTCCTTGGGGTGGATCGGGCTGGTGTCTGCGTCGGTGGCGCTCGTGGTGGGGAGGCTCGTGGGCAATCTGATTCTGGTTGGGCCGGTGCGACGCGCAACGGGCGGTCAATCGCCCTCGCCCTGAAGCCACTGGACCGCTTCTTCGGTGGTTGCGAAGAATGCAGCCTTCGCCGCTGCGCCTGTCATGCGCGCGATCGCCTTGGCGAGCATGCGAATCACAGGGTTCGGAACGACGAACCCCTGGCGCTCCAGGTTCAGCCCCTTGGACTCTTCCGCGAGCACCTTGCGCACGTCGGCATCGAGTGACAACGGTGCATCGGTGAGATCGACCAGGAGCAGGCGCCGTGGCTTCCCTTCCATGAGCTGCGCCACGCGGCGCAGGGTGCTCTTGGCGGCTTCTGCCGTGGACGCAGGCTTGCCGGTGTTGAACACGACGCCTGTCTTTTCGTCGTACCAAACGCTCTGATCGGTATCCATGCCACGCTCCTCCGACGATGCGCGGTGGCTGCAGCAAGCACGCAATCTCCAGGCGGATCGACGCGCTTTGCAGTCTGCCCGTACCACCTTCGCATCTGCGCATCAACGGCGTCGGCGGGCGGCGCGCGCAGGCCCCTTTCACTCGCCGAGCTTCTGCTGGGCTTTGTGAATCGCCTTGACGATGAACCGCGCATTGCTCGCGTTGCCGACTTCCTGTCCTCCGAGAGCCACGAAGCTCACCGAGTCGATCCCTTCCGGGGCGTGGGGCACGTGACCCAGCCCCACGGGCGTGCCTTCAGGAAGACGTCGCGACCAGAGCGGAAGCCCCAACCAGGTACGCGACAGCAGGAGCCCCTTGCGATCGACCACGATGCGAAATCCTACACCGCCTGCGATGAACAGCGACACCAGCAGCCAGCCCGCAGCCGCGGGAACCACCTTGCCTGACAGCCAGATCGCTGTCGGCAACGTGACAAGCCCATGCAGCAGCGTCGTCGCTCCAGCCACCCAATCCCATCCGTAGATGGCAACTCGGTCGTCCAACTCGGAGACCCACCATCCGTTGGGAGGAAGCGCGCTCATGCGTCCCGATCCAAATACCCGGTTCGCGGGGCGAATGCAAAGAGCCTGGATTCCGTGGAGGTCACGTGGCCCGGAGCGAAAGCCAGGCTTCCTGCGCGACCGCCCAGGGCTTGTCCAGCACCGTCGCAAACCCGAGCGCGCAGGCCGAGTGGCACTGCACGTCGCAGGTTGGCAGCGAGCCGTGCTCCCGTCGCCCCGCTTCCAGCAGCGCGTGCAGGTCCGGGGTGTCCAGCAGATTGCCTGCAAAGCTGCCACGCTCCAGGCACGGGTAGAACACGTCCCCGATCGGCGACACCACCAGCATCGTCAGCGGCCTGCACCGGAAGCGTGACAGATCCCGCATCCGCTCCAGATACGGCACGGTCCCGAAGACCCGTCGAGCTGCCCGCTTCTCCGCGATCAGCATGTCGAACAGGGCCTTGTAGGCAGGGTTGCCCACCAGCTCCGCATGAGCCTTGACGCCGACCAGCTGGGGACACGCTGCAAAGGCGAATCCGCGGTCGCGCGCCCAGGCATACACCTCATGCAGATCTGCGATGTTGTCCGGCGTGACCACTGCCGAGATCACGATCTCGCAGCTCGACGGTCTCACACGGTCGGCCCGATCGATCGTGGCAAAGATGCGATCCGAGGAGCCCGGACCCACGCCGTGCCACTGATCGGACTTGCCGCGGTCGAGCGTATCGACGCTGAAGACGAGCTGGGAGAAGGTGCGCACGACGGGTTCGAGATGGGGCTCGAGGTCGTGACCGTTGGTGGTGAGCACCAGGCCGCGGAAGCGGACTTCTCCCAGCCCGTCGACGATCCGGGCGAACTCGGGGTGCTTGAGGGGTTCACCCCCTGTGATCACCAGGTGGTCGCAGCACGCGCGTACGTTACGGAGCAGGGCGATCACCCGGTCCGCGGGCAGGATGCCTGAGCGAAGCTTGTAGTAGGGGTTCTGGGCGCCATCGCTGCAGTACGGGCAACGGAAGTCGCACGCGTAGGTGAGGTAGTAGACGCTCAGCATCGGATGCCAGCGTCGCGGCTCAGCGGCGAGCTTGTGGTAGAGGAACTTGTAGACCGGCCCGGGCATGCACCTTCTCCGGGGCCGCTCAGGAGCGTGCCGCGTGCGGGCCGACCGGAACCGGGCGCGTCATCCGGTGGTAGTCGAGCAGGTTGCCGAGCCGATCGTCACCGTGCATCAGGGTCTCGATCGCGCCGCGGCAGCTGGTCCAGCATGCGCGGCAGCGGTTCGAAAGGTACTTGCCGAGCAGGCGACGCTCGATCTCGTCCATGGGGTCATGCAGGATGTTGCCGACCTTGTCCTCCAGGCGATCGATGCACAGCGACACGTCCCCCTGGCTGTCGATGTTGCACAGGTTTCGTCCGGCGTAGCAGGGGCCGATCCCGTCCTGCAGGATCGCATCGGAAAACCTGCCGATGTAGCCTCGCAGCACCACGAACTCCGGATACCTCTTCTTGAGCGCAAGCAGGTGCTCGCTGACGTCATTGGGAATCGTTCGGCGCTCGATGCGTCCCCGGTTGTCGCTGTACAACGTCACCAGGTAGGTGACGTCGATCTCGCGGCACATGCGTATCAGCTGCTCCACATCGTCGATGTTGTCGTCCATGATCACCGAGATCATGTGCACGCGCTGCCAGCTGTAGGAGCGGCTCTCCTGCAGGATGCGAAGCGCGCGCATGGCCCGTGCGTGCGCGCCCTGCACTCCGCGCTGCGCGTCGTGCTTCTTCGGATCCACGTAGTCCACCGATACGCTGATCTCGTGGATTCCGGCCCTGAACAGCGCTCGCGCGTTGTCCGGGTTGACCAACCACCCGTTGCAGATCATGACCGGGAAGTGGTCCTGGGCGAGGGATTGCACCACGCCGATCAGGTCTGGATGCAGCAGCGGTTCTCCTCCGCCGATGGAGACGACCTGGGGGCCGATGGTGGCGAGCTTGTCGGACAGCACGCGAACCTGCTCGACCTCCAGGCGCGGGCGTCCCCGGTACTCCGGTTTCCAGAACTCGCAGATGCTGCAGCGCAGGTTGCAGTCGTACAGCAGCTGCATGTTCACGTGCACGAGCCTGCCGGCCGCGAAGTTACGCAGATAACGGAGCTTCTTGGCGGCTTCGCCCAGGGCAGGTCCCATCGGACAACAAGCTTAACGCCCCGAAGCCAGGATCTCCAGACGATTTGAGGCCCGCGCGCTCCCTGCGCTGGCTCGGGGTTTGCGGTTGGGTGCGAGGAGCGTAGGATGAGGTGGATGCCCGGCAAGGTCTTCGACCAGGTGGAAAGGGTGCTGGAGCCCTCCCGCGGACAACCGATGGGGGATCTTGATCTGTGCGCGCTCGCCCGCTCTGCCAGGCAGGCCTTTCGCGACGCACTGCTGGCGCTCGGTCGTGATCCGGATGCCTACAAGCTCATCGTGCACGTGGATCGAATGTCAGGAGCTTCCTGCGAGGTGAGCGGCCCAAGCGGCAAGACCTGGACGCTCGACGAGTTCGACGCAGAGCTGTCAGGGCAGAACTGAGGGGGCGCCGTGCGGGGAGCGACGGCGTGATCGCCGGGCCGCGAGCAGGGTGCCGAATGCGAGCAACGCAGCCCAGCCGCCCCATGCGCCGCGATCGGACTGGGAAGTCCTGCACGCGCACCCGCCATCGTCCGAAGATGCCGGGGCCTGATCGCTGCCCGCGGCGCCATCCTGGAGCTGTGCGTCCAGGTGCGCCGCCGCATCTTGCCCGGTGCCTGCAGCGCCATCGCCTGGCTTGGCATCCTGCTTCGGTCCATCCGACGCGTTGTCCTTGGCCACGTCGGCCACGACCTGGTCCTGGGTCACGTCCGGCACCGACGTGTCCTGCGCGGACGTGTCCTGGGTAGCGTCCTGCTCCGCGTCGGGCCCGATTGCGTCCAGGTCACCATCCAGCGCCGCATCGGGCAGTCCGCCTTCTGACTGGCAGGCCGGGTCCGCGAGATCGGCCGACCCGTTGCAGTCGTTGTCCGCATTGTCTGCGCACGTGGGGTCGCCCTCCGGTCCTTCCTGTGCGGGAGCCCCTGGCGTGCAGGTCTCCACGCCCCCCTGGCAAACCGCATTGGCCTGGCATGCGCCCTGCCCGCACGTCACTGGCACGTAGCCGTCGTCCTTGATCCCATTGCAGTCGTCGTCGATTCCATTGCACGTGGTGTCCGTCGCAGACGCCTTGGTACAAGCGTATTCGCACCCGTTGGCTGCGTCCCCGTCCAGGTTCCAGAACCCGGTCGCACAAGAGGCTACCGTGCAGACCGAAGCAACGCACGCACCGACTCCGTTGACGGGCGCGCAGGGCGTGGCGCAGCCGCCGCAGTGGTTCACGTCGGTCGCAAAGCCCGTATCGTCGTATTCGCACCCATCCGCCGCGACTCCGTTGCAGTTGCTGAATCCCTGCTGGCAAACGCTGATAGCGCAGGCGCCGGAAACGCAGGCTCCGTCCGCGTGCTGGAACGCGCACACCGTGCTGCAGCCGCCGCAGTGGTTGGGGTCGGACGCGAATCCGGCGTTGTCGAACTCGCACCCGTCCACGGCGACCCCGTTGCAGTCGCTGTATCCCGCATTGCACGTGCCCACCCCGCAGCTGCCCGCGTTGCACACCGGAGTTGCATGCGGCGTCGCACACACGGTCGTGCAGGAGCCGCAATGGTTCACGTCAGTCGCAAAGCCGGCGTTCGCATATTCGCAGCCGTTGGCCGAAATCCCGTCGCAGTCGCTGAACCCCGTTGGGCAGGTGTCGACCGCGCACGCGCCAGCGAGGCACACGAACCCTGACAGGCAGACATGTCCGCAGGTCCCGCAGTTGGCCGGGTCAGACTGCAGCCCGCTGTTCGCATACTCGCACCCGTCCGCCGGAAGCCCGTTGCAGTTGCTGAACCCGGGATTGCAGGTCCCCAGACCGCAGGTCCCGGCATTGCACACCGCCGTGGCTTCCGGGTAGACGCACTTGTTTCCGCAAGAGCCGCAGTTGTTCGGATCGGTCAGCAGCCCGTTGCTGTCGTATTCGCAGCCGTTCGTCTTCTGCCCGTCGCAGTCCGACCACCCGGGGGCGCACCAGGCCACTGTGCACACGCCTTGCGTGCAAGCAGGCGTGGCGTGCGGGAAGGAGCACACCGTGCCGCAGCTGCCGCAGCTCTGGGGATCGGTCTGCAGATCCTGGTCAGGATTGTAGTTCAACGGGCAGATGTCCAGGGGATCCACCACGCCGTCGCCGTCCGTGTCCTTCGCATACTGGGTATGCGTGGTGTTCGACGCTCGCACCATCGGAGTGACTCCGACCTTGTACTTCAGGGAGGCGGTGTTCAGATAGTCGCCGTACGAAGGCAGCGTGACCGTGAACGACAAGGTTCCACCTGCGCCGACCCCGAGATTTCCCAGGCTCCAGTGCACTGCGCCCGCGGAGAACGTGCCCCCGTTGGTCGCGGACACGAACGTGGAGCCGGCCGGGATGGGGTCGTCGATCGTGGCCGCCAGCGCTACCGCCGGTCCCGAGTTCATGTAGGAGAGCTGGAAGGTGACCGTGTTGGTCGCAGTAGAAGCCGGTGCCGTCTTCTGAAACCCGATCGATGGCTGGCCGCCAGCCGTGGCACAAGGCGCCTCGAACAGGGAATTGAGGAACAAGCGCGTGCCCTGCGAGTTGGGATTGGCCGAGATCGGCGTCTTCACTTCGTACTTGTGACCGCCGAGGTAGCTGACCTTGCCGAGCGAGCCGCACACCTCGGCATCCGGCGGACAGACTCCATCGAGATAGCCGGTCATCCAGAGGTCCCTGATGCCGACCGGCGTTCCGTGCTCGGTGATCATGACGACCTCGCCGTTCTTGTACGCGCCGCCGGGAGGGATGCTGTAGGAAGGCTCGCTGCCGCCCACGGTGAGGAACGGTCCGTCGATCTGCCCAAAAGGCTGATCCGCATGGAGGAAGTCGACTGTGGTCGGCTTGGCTCCGATCAGGAAGCCGGTCGTCGTGAGGAAGAAGCCGTGGGGCACGAGGTTCTCGAAGGCATTGACCGCCTGGCACTCGGCAAAGAAGTGCACCGGATTGCCGAGGAAGGCTCGGACCTCTGCGACGGTCTCCGGGCTGGCAATGGCATTGTTGACGCCCCAGTGCATGGACATGAACTGGCAGTAGGTCGGCGTCCCGTTGGCATCGAAGAGCTTGCCGTCCTTGTGGCTCGTCGTGGTGGGACCCGCGACCTCCGCAGGAGTCAACATGTCGGGGCTGGTGTTGGGCCAGGTGTAGTTGCCAGTCGAATCAGGGATCCCCGCGGCGACCAGGTAGGAAACCGCGATGTCCTCATTGCCGTCCGCGTGCATTCCGATCGTCGGCGCTGCCACCAGCAACCTCGATACATCCCCGGTGAACGCAGCCGTCGTCCTGTGGACCTTCACCATCGGATTGGCAGACTGATAGGCCACGATGATCGGCGTCGCCTTGGCTGCGTTCGCTTGATCGATCACCCATGGACCGCCGCGGTAGCCGTGGTTGTTGATCGCGGCGTTGGTCTGCAGGTCGACCGCGCTGGTGGTGAAGTCGACGCCCTGGTAGGCCTTGCCGTTCCGGATGACCCAGCGCACCGGTATGTTCTGGCTCAGGAGCTTGTAGACCAGGCCGAAGGCGCGAAGCATGCCCTGGTCCTGGTAGGTGGTGTCCATGGGCACGACGAGCGTTCCAGGGGCGAACGTGTCAGCCGATGCTGCGGCAGACGTGGTCACAGCGGCGGATGCGGCGAGAAAGGCAATCCAACGCTTCATGGGCGAGCCTCCTGTGATTTGCGTTCGGGGCGATCTTTGAGCATAGCATGAACGCTCACCGTCGAGTCGGGTCGCGTTGATGTGCTAGGATGCCCATGTTGGCATTCTTGCCAGGAGCGAACGCATGTTGCCCGGCCTTCGTGTTGCTTGGATCACGACCTGCCTCGTTGCTGCGCCGGCCCTGGCAGGCTGCTCGCTGAACTCGCACGGCGACGCTGACGAGGTCGTCGCGCTGGACGGTTCTCCGGATGACTTGTCCGTCGTGGATGTCAGCGCCGAGCCCAAGCCGGACGTGAGCAAGGAAGCTGCGGTCGACGCTGTAGTCGACAAGGCGACCGACCCGGCGCTTGATCTGCCTACGGACACGGTCCACGAGCCCCCGGACGACGTCATCACCTGCTTCCCTGGAACCAAGCCGTGCGGCGCGGACTGCGTGAAGCTGGATGACCCCGCAACAGGGTGCGGATCAGACGGGTGCGACCCCTGCCCGATCTCGAACGCAACCGCAGCGTGCAAGAACGAATCGTGCGTGATCGGCTCCTGCAACACCGACTACGCAGACTGCAACGGCCAGGACGTGGATGGCTGCGAGGAGTACCTTGGAAGCCTGCAGAGCTGTGGCGCCTGCTACAAGGCGTGCGGCGTTGCCAACGGCGCTGCCGCGTGCGTGAACAAGGCTTGCACGGTCAGCTCCTGCCTTGCCGGGTTCGAGGACTGCAACAAGAACGTGGCGGACGGGTGCGAAGCGAGCTTGAAGTCCGCACAGAACTGCGGCGCTTGCGGGGTGCCGTGCATCGGCACGGGCAGCGAGACGAAAACGTGTGCAACCGGGCAGTGCAAAGTCTCATCGTGTCCCGCAGGCTGGGAAGACTGCAACCAGCAGGCATCGGACGGGTGCGAGGTGAACCTGAACACCGTGCAGAACTGCGGCGCGTGCGGAGCCGTGTGTGCGCTTCCCCACGCGCAGACCACGTGTACCTCAGGCGCTTGCACCTTTGCCAGCTGCGATTCCGGGTATGCGAGCTGCGACGGGTCGACAGCCAACGGCTGCGAGGTGGACGTGGTCCACGATCCTGCCAACTGCGGGGGCTGCGGCGCGGCGTGCTCCGCAAATCACGCGACGCTCGCGGTGTGCAACGGCGGATCCTGCACGTCCAACTGCCAGGTCGGCTGGGGGGACTGCAACGGCCCGTCCCCGCCCGCAACCTCCGACGGGTGCGAGTCGCATCTCACCGTCGATCTGGCCAACTGCGGAGCGTGCGGCAGGGCCTGCTCCACGACCAACGCCAGCTCGACCACGTGCCAGGCCAGCACCTGCGTCCCTGTCTGCAACTCTGGGTTCGAGAACTGCAACAAGCCGGCTGCGCCCGCTGCTGACGACGGATGCGAGAGCTCGACCGCAAACCCGTCGATCTACAACTGCGGTGGTTGCGGCATCTCCTGCGGCACCAACCACGTTGCCTCCGGCCTTTGCCAATCAGGCCAGTGCGTGCTCACCTGCAATGCGGGGTGGGGTGACTGCGACAAGACCGCGCCTGCGCCTGGGGGCAACAACGGCTGCGAGATGAACGTCTCCAACAACGTGGACAACTGCGGTGCCTGCGGACGCGCGTGCTCGTCGACCAAGGTGCTCTGGCGGAGCTGCTCCAACGGCAAGTGCAACTCGCCCTGTGACTGGGGCTACGGCAACTTCAACCAGCCTGCTGCGCCCGCTGCAGACGACGGCTGCGAGTACAAGTTCTAGCGCGCTCAGAAGCGGTCGTCGTAGGAAGGAGGCGGTACCCCGCCAGTCTTTCCGTGCCCGCGGGTTCCCGTGTTTCCACCGGTCACCTTCTTCTTGCCAGCTTCGAGCGCGTCGCTGACGACATCGGAAGCCGCGTCGACGGCTGGAGTCGAAGCATCCTCCTGGGTAGCTGCATCGAGCGGGGCGCTCGTGGCTTCGGCGTTGGACGCGTCCACAGGCGCGGCGGCGTCGACCACCACAAGCTCGTTGCTGCGGCCGCAGGCGGAGGCAACCAGGAGCGCGCCGACTCCAAGCGCCCGGGGATATCCTGGACGTCTGCACGTGGTGCGGAGCCGGGGTCCTGGTCTTGCGTTGGCAGCCATGGGACCAAGGATAGCACTTCGCAGCGGCAGCCAAAGCCCTCGGCGTCGCTCGTGGAAAACCGCGTGTCGATCCCCTACGCTTGGGCGGATGTCGGCAGGCGCTCCCCGATTGAAGATCAACGGCTTCTCGATCGAGCTGACCTCGCGCTGCAACCAGCAGTGCCGGTACTGCTACAACGCCTGGCGCGACGCCTCGGCACAAGAGCATGATCGAGCCGACGCTGCGGCGATCCTGGCGAGGGTGCGACGGCTGATGGATGCCTTCGAGATCGGGCACTTCACGCTCACGGGCGGAGAGCCCTTTGCCAGCCCGGCCGTGTTCGAGCTTCTGGAGCTGATCCGTACCCGGTCGATCGATGTCCACATCATCTCGAACGGTGCCCTGATCGATGATCGGATCGCAGCGCGACTGGCGCCGTTTCGACCTCGCTACGTGCAGTGCACGCTCAACGGGCCGGACGCGGCCTTGCACGAGGCTCACACAGGGCCAGGCCAGTTCGAGCGGGTCTTGGCCGGAATCCGTGCGCTCCAGTCCTGCGGCGTGCGGGTCGGCGGATGCATCGTGATCACTCGTCGCAACGCGGCTCGTGTTGGCGAAACCCTGGCGCTGTGGCAGAGCCTCGGCATCCGCCAGGTTGCGCTCAGCCGCTTCAGCCCGGCGGGGTATGCATCGAGATTCGCCTCTGAGCTGCTCCCTGCGGTACAGGACGTGCACGTCGCTCTGGAGCAGGCGCTGCCGTTTGCCACCGAGCGCGGCATGTCGCTCCACTCCACCATGCCGCTTCCACCGTGCGCCGTGGAGACAGAGCGGTTCAAGGGCATCAAGTTCGGCTCGTGCGCGATCGGCTCGCCCATGCAGGAGTTCGCCCTGGGGCCTGGTGGCGAGCTTCGGCACTGCACGCTGCATCGCAACCCGATCGGCGGGGTGGGAGACATCCAATCGGATGAAGTCAATCTCGAGGCGCTGGTGACGTCTGAGCCTGTGCTCCGCTACAAAGACAGTGTCCCGGAGTTCTGCCAGGAGTGCGCGCACGCTCGCTCGTGCGCAGGAGGGTGCGGTGCTGCTTCGGAGTGGGCCTTTGACGACGCCCGCCGCACGCCGGATCCATTTCTCTGGCAGCACATGGATGACGGGTATGCGGCGCGGCTTGGACGCGGCCATTGACCCGGTGAGCGTTTGTCCCGTACGATCGTTTGCAGGATCTCGGGACCGTGCGAGGCGGCGCCATGACCGATACCAGGAAGACCATTCTTGCCCGACGCGCGCGATTCATCGCTGCTGCCATTGCGAGTGCTGGCGTTGCTGCTGCGTGCGGCGGCGAAGCGACTTCTTCGTCGGTCTGCCTGCAGCCGCTTCAAACCGGGGACGGCGGGACCGATTCCGGGCAGGAGGCGTCAGATGCCCAGGTGAACGAAGTCATCGTGATCGACGCCGCTGCTGACCCGAAACCGTGCAACGCGCCTGATGTGAGCCACGAAGCTCAGGTGTGTCTGGAGCCGATCCCGCCAGATGCAGACCCTGACACCGACGCGGACCCGCAGGTGTGCCTGAAGATCGCGCCTGATGCAGGCGATGGCACGGATGCAGGACCTGATGTGTGCCTTTCGCCGAAATGAGCCTCTGGGATCGACTTACGAGACCTTACAGATTGCGAGGAAGACCATGAGCGATGTGAAGTCCACGATCCTGGCTCGTAGGGCGCGTTTCATCGCCGCGGCAGTCGCAGGGGCTGGCCTCACGATCGGGTGCAGCTCGTCGCAAGTCTGCTTGTCGGCGGCGCCACCTCCGACCGACAGCGGGACCGAGGGCGGGGACGGCGAGTCAGACGCATTGGCCGAGGCGCAGGGATGTCTGTCCATGGTCCTGGATTCGGGTCCGGACGCTGACACAGGACCGCAAGGATGCCTGCAACCTGAGCTGGATTCCTCGACCGACGATGCAGATGCCGGCGCGCAGATGTGCCTGGCGCCCCCGCCGGATGACGGGGGGCAGGCGCCCGACGCATGAACTGCAGCGAGTAGACCTGCAACCGTGCCCCATCCCGATCGAGTGCGCGTTCTGCTGTTGTGGCCTGGAGGGCTGTTCTCCGGCGGCAAGAACTTCGGTGTGCCGCAGCTCTTGAGCCTGGCGGCCGCGGTGCGCGCTTCGGTCGACGCGGTCGTGGAGGTGGTGGATCTGGACCTGGAGCGCGCGTTCGGAAAGCCGGATCTGCGCAAGATCTTTGAGCGCGGCTATGACGTAGTCGGCATCTCCTGCTATTCGTCCTACGACTACCTCAAGGTCATGGCGATTGCCGAGCAGGCGCGATCGCTGCTTCCGCGTGCCTGGCTCGTGGTGGGGGGCTACCACCCGAGCGCGCGCCCCCATGACTTCACCGCAACGGACTCGCCGTTCGATTGCGTGGTCGTGGGCGAAGGCGAGCGTCCCTTCACCCGGATTGTCAAAGCGTGCGACAGGGGGGATCCTGCTCCCAAGGGAATCCTGGGACCTGAGCCGGTCCATGATCTCGGCGAGCTTCCGCCCCTGGACTGGACGCTCCTCGAACGCTATCGCCCGCATGTCCGCAAGGTCGCTTCCCAGGCAGAGATCTACCTGTCGCGAGGGTGCCCCTTTGGCTGCACCTTCTGCATGGAGCGGGCAAAGAAGGAGGAATCCTGGCGTGCGCTCGATCCCGAGTCCGCCGTGGAAGCCATGCATCGGCTCGACGCCTTCCTGGATCTGAGCCGGTTCACGCTGCGGGTGACGGACGCGCTCTTTGGGCTGCGTCCGGAATGGCGGAGGGAGGTCCTGGAGCGTCTGGCCGCTCGACCGCTTCGCGCACGGAAGATCTGGCTGCTCACGCGGCTCGACCTGCTCGAACGACAGGATATCGAGCTGATGGCCAGGGCTCACGTCTCTCCAGGTTTCGGCGTCGAATCCGGCTCGCCTGCGATGCTGCGCACCATTCGCAAATCGAGCGCACCAGAGCAGTACCTCGATTCCATCCATCGGATCTCCGAATGGGCACTGGAATATCGCGTTCCGTTCGGCATCAACCTGATCGTGGGGCATCCAGGGGAGACCGAGGACACGTTGCGCGAGACCGCACAGTTCGCGCGACGGCTGTTCCTGCGCGCAGAGCGCACCATGGGCTTCTTGTCGGTCGATCCATTTCGCCTCTACCCGGGTTCGGAGATCGATCGCGATCTACCCGCCTGGCAGGCGCGGACCGGCATGCGGAACCACCGATATCCGTGGTGGCAGGATGGCGATCAAGCCTTTCTGTCCGAGTGGGTCGATGCGTCCGCGGGACTGGGCTACCGCGCGACGTTCAGGCTCAAGGACGAGCTGTTCTCGCCCATTCTCAGGGAGATCCCTTCCAGGTTCTGCTACGAAGGCGAGTCGCGCGACTACTTCCTGCGCGCGATCGAGGAGCAGGTCGAGCTGTGCTCGCCGCGACGCCGGATGCAATGGCTGGGGCTGTGGCACCTGTGGACAGGGCTGGTGAACGAGAGCACGGCCGAGCAATCGCATAGCGCGGTCGCCGAGGATTCCGAGCTGGGATCCCTGGCCGTCCAAGTGCGTCAGAGCACGCTGGGCGAAGGAGCGGAGCCGCAGGCGCTGCTTGCGGTCCCGCGCGAGCGCTTCGTGGCCCCCTCGGAGCTGGGCGATTGTTGCCTGAATCGAGCTTCCAAGCTGGCTGAGGACTCGGAGCGCCGCCTTCTGCCGATGAAGTCGTTTGCCGCAATGTCGAAGGCGATCGAACTTGCAGAAGGCGACGAGGTCGTGGTGCTCGGAGACGGTACTGGCTACGGTGCAGCGCTGTGCTGCCGGATCGTCGGGGACCAAGGCAAGGTGGTCTGCATCGAGCAGGACCCGGACCTTGCCTCCGTGGCCCGTGCGAATCTGCGCGAATCAGCGCACGCCCGGGTCATCGAGGCGCCGCCGGGCGCGATCGAGCACTGGGCAGGTGCGCGCAAGGTGATGGTAAGCCTTGCCCTGGCAGAGCTGCCTGACAGCTGGGTGGATGCTCTGGCAGAGGGCGGAGTCCTTGTGGCGATGTGTGGCAATCGGCTCGTGCTGAAGCGCAAAGCGCTTACCGGCCTTCCGCAAGCTGCACCACCATGAGCAGCGCTGCGGAGTCGAGCGCTGATCGATCGGTTGGGGGCGCGTTGGCGCCAAAGTGCGCCAGCCAGGACGCGTGCTGCGCGGCTTGCCTGTGGCGCTTCGCCCGCTCTGCGAGCAACACCACCGCAGCGTGCTCGCTCGGACCATGTCCCAGCTCGATTCCCGTTCGCGCGGCTGCCTCGTTGACCTCCAGGACCGTGGCCTCGTGGCAAGCCTGCCAGACGACATGTTCGATACCCAGGCGCAGCGCAGGCAGAGGCGCGCCGACCCAGATCTCATGGGAGCGCACGCGCCCATGAAGCCGCAGCGCGCGCACGAACGCAACCGTGCAATCCGCGAGTCTGGGAGCCACCGCGGCGGCAGAGGAAAGGGCCTGATCCAGCTCAGGAAGGCTCAGATGGACCTCTGGAAGCCGCGCGTGCCATTCTGCTTCGAGCAGGACAGAAGCCCAGAGGAGCTCCGCAGCTTGCCGATGCTTCAGCAGCCTTGGGATCAGCTTCGGCTCAGCGGTGGATTCCGCAGGAAGCTGTGCGATCTCGAGCTCCGCAACGCCGAACGCGGCCTCGACCGAGGGGAACAACCAGGCGAGCCACTGGACCGCAACCAGGGCGTCGTGCGTGGAGACCAACGCTGACAGGGCCGATGCATCGTCGCCGAGATGGCGATCCGTAGCCGGGCCGAGATGATCGCGCACAAATGCGGTGTATACCGGATCGTGGACCGATGCTGGTACCGGACGTCGGGCAGGTACGTGCGCGAGCACGTGGAATACCAGGTCTGCCCAGGGGCGAAGCCGGCTCGTCTCGGTGTTCATGCGGTCGCCCGATGGTCTCATTCGTGGGGATGGGCGCTCAACGGGAAGGACCGCGTCAGATCTCGCCGTAGGCGCGGGAGATGAGCCTGCGCGAGACGGT
Organism: Deltaproteobacteria bacterium; assembly: GCA_016218915.1. Classification (GTDB taxonomy): domain Bacteria; phylum Myxococcota_A; class Polyangia; order Polyangiales; family Polyangiaceae; genus JACRCQ01. Next base: position 4,834 of record JACRCQ010000045.1, on the reverse strand, counting down.
CTGGATCCCGGTGTGCTCGAAGTAGTTGGTCGACAGATCGATTGCGGCAGCGAGCACGTCGAGCTTGTCGTCGGCAATGTCGATGTACTCGCGCACTCGCTCGAGGATCCCCTCCTGGGTCACGCCCCGATCCTGCACCATGCCGTTCAGGAAGCCGGAGCTCTCCTCGAGGTTCTGCTCCAGCAGGGTCTTCTGCGAGGCGATGTCACCGGGCAGGTACTCGGAGATCTTGCGGAACAAGGCATTGTCCCACAGCTCGCTCTCGCCAGCCGCGCGCAGGGCATCGAGAATGGTTGCCATGAAGTCCGGGCCAAGCGGAAGCACGCAGTCAAAGGAGAGCCATGCGGCGATGCGCATGAGCTCTTCCTTGCCGTAGGAGGTGAGGGAAGAGGCGAAGTCGCTCACGCTGTCGCCCGGGATTCCGTTGACATAGCAGTAGGCGGCGAGCTCGGACACGAACTTGACGCTCGCATCGATGGCCTGGGTGGTATCAGGCTTCGGGGTCACGTCGGTGAGGAATCCGAGGATCTCGAAGCGCGAGCCGAGCATGTTCGCCATGGCAGCGGCGCCGGCCACGGTGCTCGCATTGTCCACGAGCTGGTAGATCTGAACCGCGCGCTGGTAGCCCTGGCTCTCGTCGAACCAGTGCTGGATTGCCCGCTCGCCGACTTGCTGAACCAGGCCTTCGTCGGAGTCGCCGGTCACGGACACGATCATGTCCTGGAAGACCGTGATGTTCTGCCATTCGCCGGGAACGATGTAGTCGAGCGCCCCCAGCACATGCGTGGTGAGGCTGCTCTGCGGAAGATTCTCGAGCACGAGATGAATCGATTCAGCCATCGGATTGCCTCCCCGTCACAGGGCTGAAAGCCCCTTCAGATCGAACTTCGAAAGCCAGGTCTTGCGCGCATCGCCATCCAGCGTGGTGCTCGACACCTTCACCTGCCAGCGGTCCTTGACCAGGATCGCCGATTGGTTCTTGCCCACGGTCACGAGCGGATATGCGTCGAGCTTGTCCGTTGCCTTGGCGAACTTGTCCTTGGCATCCGGCGTGGCCTTGATGTCAGAGATCGAAAGCACGGCAAGCTCCTTGCCGTCCTTGGTGAGCTTCGCCTCGGCAAAGCCGTCCTTCTCCTGGCTGAACACGCGCTTGGCCCCATCGGTCCCGTCCGCCGGGAAGAACTTGTTGAAAGCCCCTCCTTCCTTCGGCTTCTCCGTCGGAGCCGCTGTGGCCTGTGCCGAAGGCGCAGCGCTGGCCGCCTGATCCCAGCGCGTCGACTTCTTCTCTTCCTTGCAGCCCCCCAGGGCGAGTGCTGCGATCGCAACAAGCGCAGCGGCCCACCCGACGCATCGTCGTGCCTGGTTCGTCCTCATCGCGGGAGCATAGATCGGAACGGGACGCAGTGGAACCACGCCGTGGGCGCCTGCTATTCGAACGCCTTCACCCGCTTGACCGCGGGCGTGCCAAGATTCCGAATCCAGGCCTTGAGCGAATCAGGCTCGGCTCCAGCTCCGGGAATCAGCACAACCGCCTCGGCGTTGTCCTTGTCTCCAGGGAAGAGCGCAGCCCACATCGCCCCGCGGGCGTCGACCGCCACGTAGGCTCTCATGCCCGGGCAAATGCCCCGCACGCACCCCTCCACGGCTGCGGACTTCGCATCGTCGACCGGGTTGACGATCATCATCCTGTCCAGCAGCGCCTCGTAGCGTGGGCCCAGACGCTCGGCGAGATACAGCTGCATCGTGGCGTCGCCCCAGAATGAGTCAGCATCCTTCCTCGACGAAGCAGCGCGCAACGCCGCAGCGTCGACCCGTCCTGGCGCCGGAACCTTGCGCAGCTCCAGGATTCGTTTTCGGTACGAGACAATCAGGCATGCCCTGGGATTCGGCGCAGCCTCGCACTTGTTGCGCTCCGACAGCCATTGCTGCTGCTTTCTGCTGTACGCATCCGATGCCTTCATGTTGGGCGCGCTGAGCATTCCCTGGGCACCTGCCAGCCCCTGCTTGTAGCTGGCCGTCATCGCTGCGTCGGCCAAGGACAAGAGCTCGTCGTGGCAGATGATCGACTCGATGGGCGACGACATGCGCAGGCAGTCGAATCCAGGCTTGTACGTCCGCTTCTGGCCTTCCTGCAGATACGCACCGTCCAGGGTGACACCCGCACCGAGCTGGGAGTCACACCCCTTGCTGCGCACCTCCACGCCCTCGTAGGAGCGCACGAGAGTCAAGCTGCAGCCATCGCGATCGAACGATGCGCTGTCAGCGCCGAGCGTGGCGATACCTTCGATCGAGCCGATGTTGGCGCCTGTGGATGCATCGAGCTTGATCCTGACCTTGCCCGGTTGATCCGCTTTCACATCGAGCCTTGCGGGCGAGAACCGGCTCGACACGCGCTCCCAGACCCCGATCCAGTCCCGCGAGTCCACGGGCTGCGGGCTTGCCGGTGTGACCGCCAGCGCAATGGAAACCGCTGGCGCAGGAGGCGGGGGCGTCGCCTTGGCAGGCGTGGTTGCGGGAGCGGGCACTGCGGACGCGCAGTTGACCAGCGCGACAGCGATGGCAGCGCACACCAGGGGTCGGATGAAGGACATGGCAGGTCTCCGAGTGGATTCTTGCGGATGAACGCCGGGGACGAGGAGATTCATCCCGGAGCGTTGCAGGCGACTATGCTACTCGCCCGCGGTGAAGTGGAAGAAAGCCGCGATTCCGCCAGACACCAGGATCCAACCCAGGACCGTGATGATCAGGGAAACGACCACTGCCACGCCAATCTTGACCACGCGCTTCGCGGCGTCCGCGTCTCGGCGGTCCTTGGTCGCGCTCAAGTCGGCCATGTCGCTGGCGCGTGCTTGATCGAGACCAGGGGGCGGCGCCTGGCCGCCGCGATAGCCGGGCCCGGCGGAAGCCTGGTTCGCGCGCTGCGTGGCAAGCGGGAGATTGGCTGCTAGCGCTGCGGCAACCAAGACCAGCCTCCCCAGCGACGCGGTGTCATGGATCCAGCCGGGCTTCTTGCAGAGGATCGCACGGGCAGAAAGGCAGACGACCGGCGCCCCGGCGCCCAACAGCTGGGACCGCAGGTCTGCATCGAGCCACTGCAGCACGATGTCGCTGGGCGCGCCCTCCACGACGTAGGTCTCGTCGAAGTGCAGGTCTCCGGTCTTAAGATCCCTCACCAGCCCCCTGGATTCGAGGTTCGACTCGTCAAAGGTCTGAGGGCGAAGCTCCAGGACGACGCCACGGGGATCGGTCTGGGCTGCGACCTCGGTCCACGGATCAGGCGTGCTTCCGCAGCCATGATTGGGAAAGGACACCGTGACAGCGACCCCCTGGCACTCGCCGGAGACCGAGTCGCTGTGCACCACGCTGACGCGACCCGGAAACCAGGAGCCTGCACTCTGCAACACGTTGAGGTCAGCCATCGGTCAGCATTGCAGCACGGTTGCGAGAGTCCATGCAACGAGCATCGACCCGCGATCGGCGCTCTGGGCGGCTTCCATCGAACGGACCGATTGACGGCGAGAAATGTACATATTACTATGTACATATGGCCCGCACCTCCAGAGCCAAACGCCGGACGCCGCCGATGACGGCCGAGCGGGTAGGGACTGCCGAGTTCCGCACGAACATGGCCAAGTACTTCAGGCTGGCCAAGTCCGGACGACAGGTGATCATCCTGCAGCACGGTCGAAGCGCCTATCTGCTGACCGGGATCGAAGAAGCCGCGCCGCGTTCCGTTCTCGGATGCCTGCGCGATCGGACCCTGTACGTGGCTGGCGCTGTGGTCAACGCGAAGGAGACATGGGCCGGAGGGAGCCTGCCTTGACCGCCCTGCTGCTCGACACCCACGCTTGGATCTGGCTTGCAGCAGGCGACTCTCGCCTCAAGAAGCTCGAGCGCACGCTGAACCGCGCCGCGCAAGCGAAGAAGCTGCTCATCGCTACGATCTCCGTCTACGAGGCCGCACTCATCGGAGTGGAGACCGAGAGCGGCCGTCGCCGCGGCAAGCAGGCTGTGCGGATGCTCCCCACGGTTCAGCAATGGGTGCGCGATGCGTTGGCTGCCACGCGGGTCGTCCCCATGGCGATGGAGGCTGAAATCGCCCTGCACGCTGCGACGCTTCACGCGATGCATCCTGATCCGTTCGACAGAATCATCCTCGCGACGGCGGCGAACTGTGGCGCGATACTCGTCACTGCTGACGCGGAGATGCAGGCGTTCGCGAGCCGCGCAGGGCTTGGGCTCCTGGAAGCGTAGGGAGCGGAACGCGACGACTACTTCCCTGCGCAGGTGTGCGAGACGCACACGAACTTGTTGGACACGCAATCGCAGCTGGGGCCGAAGCCGCTCAAGCCCGGGCAGTCGGCGTAGTACCACGTGCAGTGCAGATCGCCGGAGCACGGCTGCCCCCGGTAGGTCGTGTCATTGACCATGCCGCCCTCAGGAGCTGCCCCGGGCGGCGGGCACTCGGTCCACACTTTGGCCGAGCCTGCTGCGCCAGGCGCGGCGTCAGCGGGCGTGGTCGTGGGCGCGGCTGTCGGTGCGGTCGAGGGGGCGGCTGTGGGGCCGACGCTCCGCGTGTCGGTCGTAGAAGCAGCGGGAGTCGCGCTCCCGCAAGCGACCAAGCTCAGCGCCAGCCACGCCGCGACCCGAGGGAGCCGTCCAACCGCAGTGCAGGTGTCGTGTGCCATGGCCGCCATCCTAAATGACCGGCCACGCAATGGAGACATCGGCGGTGGCCGAGGGTTTTGATGGAGAAATTGGGCGGCTTTCCCGATAGGGTGGCGTTGCGAAACGAACCCCGACCGGGAGGCCGCCATGCGCAACGTAGCACGGT
>JACRCQ010000044.1 GCA_016218915.1 Deltaproteobacteria bacterium | reverse complement strand
GTTCAACCGCCGGGGCATGGTCGCGGGTTCAACCGCCGGGGCATGGTCGCGGGTTCAACCGCCGGGGCATGGTCGCGGGTTCAACCGCCGGGGCATGGTCGCGGGTTCAACCGCCGGGGCATGGTCGCGGGTTCAACCGCCTACACAAGCGCTTTCAGGTACTCGTACCCCTCTCCCCGCAGCTCCTCGCCAGAGGGACCCACGCCCCCCGGGCCAGGAACCATGTACACCGCATCCCCGGCCACGCTCGCGAAGTTCAACATCGGCATGGTCTCGATCAGCTGCGCAAACGTCGCTCGCGCAAAGTACAGCGGCTCGGCAATGTCGCACCGCGCCCCGAGCGTCAGGTCGCTGTTGCTCCCCTTCTTCACCAGGAACGCCGTGGTCACGACGCAGTGCGAGTCCGTGGCCTGACGATACGTTCCCCCGAACGGGGCAGGCTCTCGCATCGTGACCTCGATGTCGCCGCACCAGCTGTCGAACTCCTTCTGGGCTGCGGCCGGATCGCGAATCAGGTCCCAATACCCCGCTACGCTGAAGGAGAGCACGCGAAGCAAGGTGTTGCTCAATTGCGTATAGAGCACCCGCTTGTCGGCAATCGTCTGGTCCGCAGGCGACATCTTGATCAGCCGCTCGATCTCCGTCTGGAACGGGTCGCCGGCCGGCGGTCTCACCACGAGCTGGATCCCGAAGAACGCGCAGTCCACCCTAACCTCCACTGCTGGGGTGATAGCCACCGCCGCTTGTGCTGCTTCCACCGCCCACGCGTCCGAGCGACCCGCTCCTTCCCACGCTCACCACGCCCCCGGAGCTCTTGCTCTTGTTGACCGTGACCAATCCGAACCCCGACGGCTTGCTCATGGCGCCGATCGGCTGGCGTCGGATCCCGCTGAAGATCGTGGGACGCTGCGAGGGCTTGTAGGCATATGTGCTTCCGAGATAGGCCGGCCGAGTCGAGGTCATCGGACGTCGCGGCGCATACCACCCATAGTCGTGCCAGAACCAGATGTGCGTATGGGAATGGCCCCCGTAGTAGTGCGGGTGCGTCTGTGCCACCATCACCGGAGGAGGCAGTCCACCGTCTCCCACCAGGCCTCCGTCCCCCGCAGTCCCACCGTCCGCCCCTGCGCCGCTCGACACCCCAGCATCGGCAGCTCCACTTCGCCCGCTGTCTGGCGCTCCCGCGTCCTCCGACCCCTCCTGCTTGAAGTCGGTGAGCAGGCAGAGCTTCATGTCGATCTCCTCCACTGCGCAGCTGCAGAAGTCGTCGTTGAGATCATCCAGCTCGAGCATGTGCTCGCCGTCCGGGCGCACGTACATCACGCGTCGGAATCCGAGCTCCCGGAGCTTCGGCCAGGAGGGGATGCGCGCCACATAGCGATTGTCGAACTGGCTCGCGTTGTCCGTGTAGGGGAGCAATCGATTCGAATCCAGCACGAATACAGGGGGGCTGTCGCTGGCGCGCACCTTGGCGGCCCGCATCAGGTAGGGCCGGAAGAACAGCGCTGCACCGAGCACCAGGTGCGAAGGAACCACGCCGGCCGGGTGGGGCCAGTTGTCGAACACGAATACAGGCTCGAACCGTTGCGCCAATCCCGCTGCCGCTGCCACAGCCTCGCATCCAGGCAGATCCAGGATGATCGCCATGTCCTTCTGCGTGCCGTCGAACAGCGAGGCAAGGCCGCGCGCACGGGCAAACGCCGCGTCCATCTGCGGTGTCGAGACCGGTGTCACCACCTGCGCAAGCCCCGTGCCTCCTGGGCTCCCTGCCACCCGGAAGAGCGTCGGCCCGTAGTAGGGCACATACCGCGGCTGCGGAGGCGATAGATCGCGATCCAGCAGAATGACCTCGACCGGCGCCTCCACCGTGCGCCCGTCGCAGTCCACCGGCGTGCCCCCGGCCCATTGCAGCGTCTTGTCCGACGCGCCCACGTTCCAGCCGAGCTGCTGCTGCGCGTCGAGCGCGTCCTGCTGGGTTTCCACCAGGTCCGCGGGATCATCCCCGCTGCTGGCAGAAGGCTTGCTGGAGCAGCAGACCGTGGCGCACGTCCCCACGCCCACGGACAGCAGCGCAAAAGCAGCACCGCCAGCCACCAGGCCGACGATCAGATTGCGCCGCGAGACCTGTGCCGACTGCGCGGCCAGCGCCTCGTGCCACCAGCGCGCGCCTACGAGCGACTCGTTGTGAAACACCGCCTGGCGACGGAACGGCGGAGTGAACCCCTGCGTCATGCTCCCTCCACCAGTGCCGGGATGACCACTGCCGCTGGATCGGTTGCTCCTGCCTGCGAGCGACAGAGCAGCCCGCACGCCTGCCCGGCTACGAGATAGACCCCGTAGTTCACCACAGCTCCCGCTTCATCGCACAGCGCATCGAACCAGCGCTGCGCCACCCAACGTCCTGGGACAGCCTTGTCGAGCGTGTCCTTCCATTCCTCGTCCGTGCAGCCTCGCCCGAGAATCACCTGGTCTCCCTCACAGCCGTAGTCGGACTTCAGGACCCACTGCGCGCGTTCGCCTTCGAGCTGCGCTCTCGGCATGGTTTCCAGGCGGGCCGTGCGCGGTACGTACGACTGGACCGCTTGCTGCGCCCACGCGGGCAACCGGTCCTGGTGCTCCCACATCAGGGCCATGGCCCGCTTGTTCTGCGTCACCACCGAGCCGAACGGATTGACCACCGCCACGCGCCCGTCGATCGCCGCGCGAACCAGGATCCCCAGTGGCCCGTCGATGGGCGCCGTGTCCGGATACTCGTCCTCGTCCTTCCAGACCGATTCCCGCTCGCCCCACCAGTCCGTCTTGTAATGGCGCACTACCACGTCGCACGGCGTGTCCCAGAGCATCACCCCAGTGGGGCCCCGCTCCTGCAGATTGAAGGGCGAGCCGAGCGTGACCTTGTATCCTGCGTCCACGAGCCACCGGTGGTAGAGCGCAATCATCCCGAGGTCCTCGGTCAGCTCGGTCGGGTACACGATTCCCACGGATTGCAGGGGGCTCTGCGAGGGCAAGGCGCCGTGCATCGCGCCAACCATCCAGAGGAATCGCTCCCGCAGCCCGGCGTTCGGATCCAGGCACGAGGGACGCAGCTCCGTGGCGAGCGCACTGGTGACCACTGCCTCCGGCTCCCCGGTAGGCGTGTCGGAGTTGATCTCGCAGATCGAAATCCCCTGCGGCGTGAAGAACGCATCGGCGCGCGCGATCCCGTGCCAGAGCGGAGCCGAAGACGCCCACATCAGCTTCTGGAACGGTGTCAGCGACAGCTCGTCGAGCAGCGCGGGATCCTGCAGGCACAGCTGGGCAACTGCCTCGTAGCAGGACGCCACCTGCTCGGCAGCCTGCTGCAGCTGCTGCCACTGCACGGCCGTCAACACCAGGGGCTCTGCGCGAAATCGCGGCGTGCCGTCGAACCATGGATCCAGCACGAATCCAGACGCCTTCAGGCGGGATGCGTGCTGCAGGAAGGCTCCGTCCACGGTCATGAAAGCCACGTGACGATCAAGGCGGTTGCCAGGTAGGAGACCGCTTCCAGCGCCCCAAGCCCCGCATTGCGCTCCCGAGCGATTCCCTCGTCGAGCTTGCCCTTCCAGAGCGTTGGACGACCTCCGACTACGATGGTCTGCACCAGGAGCTGCCGGACCGGCCACAGGGCGAGCGAGAACAGGAGCGCTGCTCCGTAGGCCTTGAGCGACGAGGACCAACCCGTGAACGTTCCTTCCGCCGCATGGCCGATGATCATCGCCAAGGCCACCGTGGCTCCGGCATAGCTCAGGCCTGCAGCCACGTTCTCTCCCTTGATCTCCTCGGCATCGTCGTAGCTGGTCAGGGCACGGAACAGCAGCACGCACCCGTGCAGCGTTATCTGCCCGATGGCGAAGAACGCGAGCGACACTCCCAACGTGGCCAGATCGTTCCCGTACAGGCAGCGGGCGATGATGATCGCGGTTGCGATGTAGTGCCCGGCACACGCAATGGCGGCGGCCTGGTTGCCCGAACGCACCTCCTCGCGCAGGGACTTGCCGAGCAGCAGCCCGGTCCCAAGCCGTCCGGTCGCGATCAGCAAGATCGCCCCGAAAAAGCCGAACACCCCTGCCCAGAAGATCTCGGAGCGGAGCTGGTCGCCATGCACGCACCCGTGCGCTGCCGACCCTGCCACGAGGAACACGCCGAGCGTCTCGCCCGCCTGCACCAGGCGTGTCGCGGCATTCGGCTTGTCCACCGCCTCCCGCCACAGCAGCAGGCTCGCGAGTCGGGTGACAACCAGCAGAGCCACGGCCAGACAGCCGGCCACGACCAGGATCAGTCCCTCAGGTCCCAGACGCGTAATCAGGTCCATTCGGTCATGAGGCTCTCCCGGAGCCGAAGCTCCTGTCAAGCGCCGAGAATTGCACTATCCTCCCAGCTCTCCGCAGAAGCCTTGCCCATGATCGACCCCAAGCAGACTTACCAGCAGCGCCTCGAAGCCCGTACCCGTGAGCTCGACACGATTCGTGCCCGCTACGACCTGATCGCATGGTCGCGCCTCGGAACGCTCCTCGCCAGCGCGGCGATCTCCCTTGCATCCTGGCGGTGGTCCCTGGGTCTTCGAGGCGCCGCCGCTGCCGCTGTGGCTTTCGTCGCATTCCTGGTGCTCGTGTTCGTCCACGCTCGCCTCGCGCGCACGCGTGCGCAGGTCGAAGCTGCGATCTCCTGGCATCGACGCGCCCTCGATCGCCTCGCTGGCAAGTGGACCGCCTTTGCCGAGCGCGGCGATCGGTTCGTCGACGACAACCATCCCTATGCGCTCGATCTCGACGTCTACGGGCCCAACTCCTTGTTCCAGTACCTGAACGACACGCGCACGCCGTTCGGGGAGCGGACCCTCGCCGCGTGGCTGGGCGACGGCTCCAAGCGCGATGACGTGGCCGCGAGACAAGAGGCCGCGCTCGAGCTGTCCCAGCTTCCCGATCTTCGCGAGGAGCTGTTCGTCGCTGGATGCCGCGAGGCGGATCACCTCTCTGACCCGGATCCGCTCCTTGCCTGGTGCGAGCAGGGGCCCAGGCTCAAGCCCAGCGCAGGGCTCAAGCTCTTGTGCTGGCTTTCTCCTGCCTTGCTCATCTCGGTCCTGGTGGCAACGAGCTATGCGCCGCTGCCCGGCTGGACCCCGTTGATCATCTTCGTGGCGAACCTTCTTCTCCTGCAGTCGCTTCGCAAGCGCCTCCAACCGGCTATCGAGGCGACCACCAAGCGATCGTCGGAGCTCGATCGCTACGGGAGCATCCTCGCCGTGATCGAGCGCCACAGCTTCCAGTCCACTGCGCTGCGCCTCATCGCCTCCAGGCTCCGCGCCTCCGGGGCCCCTGCCTCGGTCGAGATCCGTCGTCTCGCCCGGCTCGTGGCCTGGCTCGAAGCACGCCAGAACGGGGCATTCCGGACCATCGTGGGGCCATCGTTGCTCTGGGACTTCCACTGGGTCGACGCGATCGAGAAGTGGCAGCGTCGTGTGGGCACGAACGCGCGTGGTTGGCTCGAGGTGCTTGGTACGTTCGAGGCGCTCGCCTCGATCGCGACATTTGCCTTTGAGCATCCTGCCTACGCGGTGCCGGAAATCGATGAGTCCGAGCTCGTGTTCGAGGCCCAGGGGCTGGGACACCCGCTGCTCGACGAAGAAAAGCGGGTTCTGAACGACGTGACGCTTCCCGGTGCTGGTGCGGCCATGCTGGTCACCGGCTCCAACATGTCAGGCAAGAGCACCCTGCTGCGCTCGATCGGCGTGGCGGCTGTGCTGGCCATGGCAGGCGCCCCTGTGTGCGCGCGCAAGATGCGCATCGGCACGTGCGTGGTTCGAACCAGCATGCGCGTGAGCGATTCGCTCAGGGACGGCATCTCCCGCTTCTACGCCGAGCTGCTCAAGCTCAAGGGCGTGGTCGAGACGGCCCGGGGCGATCAGCCTGTGCTGTTTCTGCTCGATGAGATCCTGCACGGCACCAACTCCCGGGAGCGGCACATCGGTGCGCGCTCGATCATTCGTGCGCTCATTGCGCGCGACGCGACCGGGGCAGTGTCCACGCACGATCTTGCCCTGGCCGAGCTGGAGCAGTCCATGGCAGGCAAGGTGCGCAACGTTCACTTCGAGGAGCAGGTGGTCGACGGCAAGATGACGTTCGACTATCTGCTTCGCGACGGCGTGGTCCGCAGCGGCAATGCGCTTCGGTGGATGCGCATCGTTGGGCTTGAAGTCGACGAGGACTAGGTGGCGCCCGCCACTTTCGGGTGGCGCACCGCCACTTGCTTGCGGCCAAGCGCGAATCGCACATTCTCCCCTGCTGCCACCCTGGCGGCCGCCACCAGCGAGCCCGGTGATTTCGGGCCAAAACGCGTGGCCCGGATCCTGCTTGGGACCCAGGCATGCGCTTGATCGACAAGGTGCACGACCAGGGACTGGAGCAGCTCGACGACCGGGACCTGCTGGCGATCCTCCTGACAACCGGACGCGACCAGGCCCGGTGCCGTCAGATCGCGGACTTGCTGCTCGACGACTTTGGCGGCTTGACCGGCGTGTGGAAGCTCGCACACGACGGGATCCCGTCGCTTGGCGAAGCGCGCTCGATGCGTCTGGCTGCCGCGTTCGAGGTGGGCATCCGGTGTCTGGAGCGACGCAACCGGCGGGAGCTGATTCGCTGCTCCGCAGACATCGTGGCGATGCTCGGGCCCAGGCTCGCCCGCTGCATGCACGAGCAGGTCTGGCTGCTGGCGCTCGACAGCCGCAACGGCGTGATCGCGCGCCGCCGCGTGGCAGAAGGGGGGATCCATGGGTGCGCGGTCCTGGCTTCTGACGTCTTGCGCGTGGCCATCGCGGTCGGCGCGTCTTCGTTCGTGCTGGTGCACAATCACCCAGGTGGCGACGCCACGCCGAGCAAGCAGGATCTTCGGCTCACGGAGCGTCTTTCCGAAGCCGCGGCATGCGTGGGCGTACCCCTGGTGGACCACGTGATCATCGCAGGCGACGAGCATCGTTCGTTGCTCGATCTGGGAGTGATCGAGGTGCCGTTGTCCGAACAGACTCCTGCCGTGGCCTGTCCGGTTTCCCATGCTGTCGAATAGCGTCTCATGCTCGAACGAGTCTGGACAGCCTTGCAGCTTGGACCGACAATGCATCCCATGGCCCGAGCCTCCGTCGTATGCGGCTACGCTCTCGCTGTTGTTGGAGCGTTGGCACTCGCCTGTTGCTCCTGCACGGCTCCTGTCAAGGGAGGATTGCTCCCCAGCAACGCAACCTGGTCGGTGCCGCGCACCCAGTCGAAGTCGTCGCCGCCGGTGCACGTTGCCCTGCTCGAGACCGACTATGTCTTTGACGATGCTGGCAACTACGTAAAGAGGTACCACGAGCGCTACCGCATCCTCGAAGCGCAGGGGGTCGAGTCCTGGGGCAGGGCCGAGATCGAGTGGAGCCCCTGGTACCAGGCGCGGCCCGTGATCACTGCGATCGTAACCGACCCAGACGGCAAGACGCATTCGCTCGACCCCTCGAGCACCGTGGAAGGAACCAAGCAGAGCCCGGAGCCGCTCATCTACTCGGACCAGAAGGTCCTTCGAAGCGTTCTGCCCGCCGTGCGCGTCGGGTCCATCGTCGACCTCCGCACCGAGCACCGCACCACACGCCCCTGGTTCGAAGGCGGCATGACCCGCGAGATTCCAGTCGCCTCCAACGTGCCGATCGAAGCGGTGCGGCTGACGCTCGACGTCCCGGAGGGGATGCCGCTTCGATACCAGCTGCTGGACGCGCGCGTGGGCATCAGCGACACGCGCATCGGGGGGCGCCGCCGGGTGGTGTTCACAGCCGGGCCTTCCCAGGCGCTGGAGCCACTGGAGCCCCTGCAACCCCCGGAGGTGAGCTTCTGGCCCTCCATCGTGTTCTCCACAGGCAGGGACTGGGCCTCTGTGGCCCGGGCCTTCGAGCGTACGGTGCGCCGGCAGCTCGATGATGCAGAGCTCAAGCCGGCCGTCCTCGCCATCCTCAAGGGAGCCACCAGCGAGCGAGACCGGATGGACCGCCTCCTGGCCTGGCAGCGCACGCAAGTGCGCTATGCCGACGTCGAGTTCGGCAGCGCATCGCTGGTTCCGGGCAAGCCATCCGAGACGCTCAAGCGGGGCTACGGGGATTGCAAGGATCAGGCGACGCTGCTGATCGCGCTGCTGCGTCACGCAGGGATCGAAGCCCGGATGGCGCTGCTGCGCAGCGGCGTGGGAGAGGATGTGCACACGGAGCTTCCTGGACTGGGATCGTTCAACCACGCAATCGTCTACGTGCCTGGCAATCCCCCGACCTGGATCGATCCCACCGCGACCCATTGCCGCGCTGGGCAGCTGAGCGTGGGCACGCAGGGCCGGCGCGCTCTCGTCATCGACTCCGGCACGACCTCCCTGGTCATCACGCCAGCCGCGCCGCCGCAGCAGAACTTCTACCGCGAGGCGCGCGACGTGCTCCTTCCCGATGAGGGATTGGGCCGCATCGTGGAGACCACGACCGGCGGCGGGCTGATCGAGGTGGCGCTGCGAGGCAACTACGCCGATGTCGCTGCGAGCGCGCTCCAGTCCCACATGGACAAGTACGTCAAGCAGCAGTACCTGTCGAAGAAGCCCGCCAAGGTCGAAACGACGCGGCCCGACGATCTTCTTGTCCCATTCCGAGTCAAGGTGGAAGCGATCGAGTCTGCCGTGGCAGAGACCACGGACACGGATTCCGTGGTGTACATCGACGAGCGAGAGGTGTTTTCAACGGTTCCGTCCGCGCTTCGCTATGCTGAAGAGCGAAAGTCCGCGCTTGCCTTGCCCGTGCCGCACCGTGCCGAAGTACGCTATCACATCGTTCCTCCGCAGGGATTCGTGCTGCGCGAGCTGCCGCAGCCCGCACCGGTGGACCTCGCGCCCGGCAAGCTTGTGCGCGAGTTCAAGCCAGGCGCCGATGGGTCGATCGACGCGGTCATCGGGTTCGAGCTGCTCCAGCCCCGTCTCACGGCGATCGAAGTCAACCGGTTCCGTGAAGCGATCAAGGTCTTCGATGAGCCGCAATGGATCGAGGTCAAGTTCGACCACGCCGGCACGCGCCTGATCAACGACGGCAAGGTCCGGGAGGGGTACCAGGTATTTCGTCGCATGCTCGATGCTTCGGGCAACAAGGGGCGGGACTGGCGACGCTACGCGCTGGCGCTGCTCACGGGCGGCGACGTGGCGGCAGCGCGGGAGGCTGCGAGAAAGGCGTGCGAGGTGGCGCCCACGGTGGCTGCCAATCATCGCGTGTACGGCTACGTGCTTCTGCACGACGGGCTGGGGAGGGAGTTTCACGCAGGCTTTGATCGCGCAGGCGCACTGGCCGCCCTTAAGAAAGCGGTCGAGCTCGATCCATCGGACCATCTCGCGCGGGTCGACTACGCGCTGGTTCTGGAGCACGACGATCAGGGCTCGCGGTATGCGATCGCACGGGACGTGGAGGCGGCGATTGCGCAATACGACAAGATCCCTGCAGACGACCTCTCGGCGATCTCCGGGCAGGACTATTCGCCCAATCCCCTTATCGCGCTGATGCATCTCGAACGCTTCGGTGAGTTGATCGAGCGTTTCCGCAAGAAGAAGGGGCGCGACAAGTCCACTGCCTATCTCCACGTCGCCGCCCTCGCGATCACGCAAGGCGCGGCGCGCGCTTTCGAGGAGTCAGGACGCCTCAAGCTCGAGCCCCAGGAGCGCATCGATGCCCTGTCCGCCGCCTCGGGAATGTCAGCGCAGCTTCGACGGTACCCGGAGTCCATCGAGCTGCTCGCGGCAGCCGCGCGTCTGAGCCGCACCCCCGAGGAGTTCCACCAACGCAGCGCGATCCTGTCTCGCTTCAAGCGCCACGACCCTTCCAGCATGCCGGACAAGACACCTGAAGACATCGCACGCAAGCTGCTGTGGGTGCTGATGGCGAGTGACTCGCTCGACGACGCCACGCGCGGGCAGCTGTTCTCCTCACGCGCAGTGCGGGGCCAGGGCCTGCAACGAGCCAAGGCGTTTCAGGACGGGTTGCGCTCTGGATTGTCCAACGCGGCCACGAACGCGGACATCGTCGGCGCTCGCTTCATGGCTGATTCGATTCTCGTTGCACTGGTCCCAAGCGTCGAATCGCACGCTCCCATCGCCGAGCTGATCAGGTTCAATCTCGTCGACGCCAAGCCGTTGGACCTGGAGGTCGTCGTCGTGCGCGAAGGGAACGCATATCGAGTCGCGGAGCTCGGCGATACCCCCCTGGCTATCTGCAACGGCGCAGTCGAAGCGCTTCGCAAGGGCGACCGCGACAACGCTCGGCGATGGATGGAATGGGCCAGGAGCCTCGCCGACGCGGGCAGAGCCGATGCAACGGCCATCAGGCTCCTGTCGCGCGTATGGCGCAAGGACGGGACCTCGGACCCCAAGATCGCGGCTGCGTGCTGGTGCGCTCCCCATCCGGAGAGCCCGGAAGAGGTCGTCGGGTGGCTGACCGAGGCCTCGGCGAAGACCAAGGATCCGGACGTGCGCCTTGCCATCGACCAGGCATTGGCGTTGGCCCATCTGCAACGCTCCCAGCCAGCGCGGGCTGTGGAAGTCACCACGCGCCTGAACCCCACGAGCAGCGAATCCGCCGACACGCGGTCTCTGCATTGCCGCGGCCTGCTGGCCACCGGCCGCTTCAACGAGTGCCGCTCCCTGATCCAAGGAAGGCTTGCCACGCATCCGAGCGATGGCGAGGCGTGGTACCAGGTGGCCGAAGCCGAATGGCGGGCAGGGCGCATCGATGCTGCACGTGCTGTGCTCAAGAAGTTCGTCGATGCCGGGAGCCCCAACGAGCACGTGCTGCGCATGCTCGCCTGGCTCACTCTCTTTCGGGGGAACATCGCCCCGGGCGACGTCGATTATGCGGTACGGGCCGCCCAGGCAAGCCACGACAAGGACGGGCGTGTGCTCCAGACGCTTGCGTTGATGTACGCGGCCTCGGGCAAGGACGCGGAAGCGACTCAGACGTTGCGCCGAGCTGCGGATCTGTGGAACGGGCACGACCCGGACATGCAGGCTCTGGTCCAGGGGCGCGTGGCGCAGCAGCACGGGCTCGAAGCAACCGCCCGCAGCATGTACGAAAGCATCGCAAAGCCGAAGCAGGACGACCCGGTGAGCGCCTATCGATTGGCGCAGCTGTGGCTTTCCGCGCTCGGAACGCCTCAGCCCGCGCAAAAACCATGATGGCGCGTGTCGAATGCCATGGAAAGGCAGGCTATTGATGGGTAGACGCATGTGCGTGAGGGTTGTGGGAGCTGTCCTGCTGGCCGCGGCATCGTGCCTGGCTGTGACCGTCCAGGCCCATGACAAGCCAAAGAACGACCGGGGACCCAATACAGTTCATTCCCACAAGCTCGCCAACGGCCTGGTGGTGCTCGTCGAGGAGGATGGAAGGGCGCCCACCGCGTCCGTCAACCTCTATTACCGCGTCGGCAGCCGCAACGATCCGCCCGGGAAAATGGGAACCACCGCGCTCGCGATGCGGATGATGACGCATTCGACGCAGCACGTGCCTGCAGGCATGTACGCCAAAATCCTGCTGCGAGCCGGTGCCGACAACACCTCCGACACCGTCGCCTCGGACCGCAGCATGCTGGGAACGATCGTTCCTGCGGACCGCATCGCCCTGCCCATGTGGCTCTGGAGCGACCAGATGGGCTTCTTCGTTCCGCAGGCGACCAGCGACTCGCTCTCGCTCGCCAAGGAGTCCATGCGCTCCGAGTGGGGGCACAAGGTGCAAGGCTCTCCAGCCGCTACGCTCTACTCCCTCGCAGAGACCTCCGTCTTCGACGCCCTGCACCCGTACCATCGTCCATCGACCGCCGATCCGAAGGAGTTCGACACCGTGCAGGTCAGGGACGTGCAGGAGTTACACCAGAAGTGGTTCGTCCCTGACAACGCCGTATTGTCTGTCGCAGGGCTCGTGGAGCCCAAAGCCGTCATCGAGCTCGCCGAGAAGTACTTCGGCCCGATTCCCAAAGGCAACCCGGGCCAGCCGCAGGTCCCTGCTCCCCCAAAGCTCGTGGAAGACACGTGGATCGAAGGCGTCGCCCCGGTGAATCGCCCCGAGCTGCGAATCTACTGGCCCACGCCTGCCTACGAGACCCCGGGCGACTACGAGATGGATTCCGCAGCCTCGGTCCTCGCGGGGGGGCCGGTGCGTTGGATGGACTGGGACCTGGTCGACAAGCGCGCGATCGCCGAGGATGTCTGGGCACATCAGTATTCCCGCGAATGGGGCTCCGCGTTCACGGTCTCGGTGACCCTCGCAAACGGTCATACCCACGAAGAAGCCCTTCAAGCCGTGGATGCCGTGATCGCAAGGCTCGCCACCGAAGGCGCCAGCGACGTCGAGCTCATGCGAGCGAACCGGTTCCTCGCCATCTCGGACATGTTCGCGTTCGAGCGCCCGCGCAACCGCGCGCAACGAAATGCGCATTGTCAGCTCCGCTATGGTGAGGCGAGCTGTCTGTTGAGACGCATCCACCGGCTCGAAGAGATGAAGTCCGCGGAGATGCGGAGCGTGGTTGCCCAGATGCAGAAGTCCGGACGCGTCGTGCTGATCGTGCGCCCTTCTGCGGGCGCTCCCGTTACCGGCGTGGTCACCTCGAAGACCCAGCGGAGCAAGCCATGAAGCGCTTCCTATCGCTCTTGATCTGCTTGGTCAGCTCGTGCGCGGTCGCGCCTGCGCCTCATCGTCCTGCCGTGGCGCACCTGGCCCCTGTGGCTGCACCACCCGTAGCTTCGGTCGGGTGGCGTCTGACTCCCGATTCTCCCTTTCGCGCGACTGAGCCGCCTGCCGCCGAATCCGCGTACTTCGTTCCTCCCCGCATCGAACGCCACACGCTCAGCAACGGCGTGGTCGTGATCCTCGTGCCCCGCCCCGGTCCGCAGGTGGCCACCCTGGCGGTCGCCTCGGTCGGAATTCCCGACGACAAGAGCGTGAGCCGCGCCATGTCGCGGTTCGCGACGGATGCGCTCGGGCTCGGGGCCGGAAGCCGCACGCAAAGCGAAATCGTCATGACCGAAGCCTCCCTGCTCGCGCGACGGAGCCATGGGGACTACTCGAATCTTGTGTATCTCCAGACCCAGCATCTGTCGGAGAGCACAGACAAGCTGATCGAGATCGACGCAGACCTCGTGCAACGGCCCACGTTCCCGGACAAGTCGATCGAGTGGCTGAAAACCAGGATCGCTCCGAGGGTCCAGGAGCACCAGAGTCAGGAGGCGACGGCGTTCGGCGTGTTCCGAGCTGTCGTGTACGGCCCGGATCACTTTCTAGGACGCCCCACCGCGCTTCGAGCCGAGGAGCTTCGCGCGATCACCCGCAATGCGGTCGTGAAGGCCTACAAAGCCACGTTCGTGCCGGGCAAAGTCGTGCTGATCGCCACCGGTGGCGTGGATCCTGCCAAGCTCCTGCCCAAGCTCGAATCCGCCTTTGGCTCTTGGAAGACGACGCGCGACAAGAAGATGATCGTGCGCCCCGAGCCTGCCCAGCCCGCCACCAGCGCCCGCTTGATCGTCGTCGATCAGCCGGGCGCGAGCCAGGCGGAGATCGTCTATGGCCGTGTCGGGCCCGGGTGGAGCTCGGCCGATTACGCTCCCGTCGACGTCGCGCACCGCTACGTAGGAGTCCTCTCGTTCGGTCCCCTCATGCGTCGCCTGCGGGAAGAGCTCCATCTCACCTTCAACGGGAAGATGTCGATTTGGGCTACGAAGGAACCAGGGCTGCTCGACTGGCACGGCCGGGTTCCGCGCGACGCTCCGGCACGCGTGCTGACCGAGATCGACAAGGCGCTGGGTGAGCTTCGGTCCCAGGATGTACCAGCGCAAGAGCTCGCGCTGACTCGGCAGCGCACGCGCTTCTGGGACGACACCGACCTGGAGACCGCCGCGGACCTGTCGAACATGGCGTTGAAGCTGGCCGGCCTCGAGTGCGACGAGTCCGAGCCCGCGCGCTTCCAGGATCGCGTCGATGCCGTAACCGCAGCCGACATCCGCCGCGTCGCCCAGACCTGGTTCGATTCCTCCCGCTGGCAGGCCGTGGTGGTCGGCGACTGGAACGCCATGCGCGAGTCCCTCGTCAAGCTCGGCTGGGGGCCGATCGAGATCCGCGACGACCACGGGAAGTTGGTGCGCATCGAGAAATAGCCGCTATGCTCCTTGGACCGAGGTCGGGATGCCCCCCTGGATCAACCGTCGCACGTGGCGAGCTGGCGCAATCACCGCCGCTCTCTCCGCATGCCTCGCCAGCTGCGGAGGCGTCGACGGCAACGATTCCTCCCTGATCGGAGGCGCAGCCGGCCAGGCTGGCAGCGCGGGAAGCGCAGGCGCCGACGCTGCGCAAGGCGGCGCTGGGCAGGCTGGGCATGACGCCGCCAACGAGGAAGCCGGGGACGCCGCGGGATTCGGCGGCTTCGCCACCTCGGACACGATCGTCTATCGCGCTCGCAAGGTCGACAAGGTCGACTTCCTCTTCATGATCGACAACTCCCCCTCCATGGGAGACAAGCAGGCCATCCTCGCCGAGGTCATCCCGGATCTCGCGTTCCACATCACCAACCCCCAGTGCATCCACGCGGTCAACGGCGGTCTCATCTCCCAGCCCGCTACGCCTGATGAGCCCTGCCCGCTCGGCTCCATCCGCGAGTTCGAGCCGGTCCGCGACATGCATCTCGGCGTGATCTCGTCGTCGATCGGCGGCCACGGCGCCTCGGTCTGCACCCCAGGCGCGCTTGGCTACAAGCCGCACCAGATCGACATGGCCCACCTTCTTTCGCGCGACGAAGTCGACAATCCTGTGCCCTCCTGGAACGACAAGGGCTTCCTGTTCTGGGATCCCCAGGGCAAGGGCACCCCGCATGGCGACGCGAATCTCCAATCGCTGATCGACAAGTTCGCCCAGCTTGTGCGCGGCCCCAACCAGGATGGCTGCGGCTTCGAAGCCAGCCTCGAAGCCTGGTATCGCTTCCTCGTCGACCCCATGCCCTACCAGTCCATGGAAGCGGTCTCCTGCGATCCGGTCAATCTTCCCGGCGACAAGAGCTGCCGCGTAGGGCTCGGCATCGACGAGACCCTTCTGCAGCAGCGGGCCGACTTCCTGCGCCCTGACTCCCTGCTGGCCGTGGTGATGCTCACCGACGAAAACGACTGCTCCATCCGCGACGATGGGCAGAACTACCTCGCAGCAGAGGGCTACGGCACAGGGACCTTCTATCACCTGCCGCGCGCCACTGCCGCGTGCGCAGACCACCCGGACAGCCCGCTGTGCATGCCGTGCAGCAAGCTCGCAGACCCGTCCAGCGACCCCGAGTGCGCCAAGGGCGAATTCGAGGAAGAAGAGGACGCCTACAACCTGCGCTGCTACCGGCAGAAGCAGCGATTCGGCAACGACTTCCTCTGGCCGATCAAGCGCTATGTCCTCGGACTCACGCGTACGGTGTTCTCCGCCGAGGAGGTTACCCTCTACAACACGAACTTCAATCCAGGCACGCAGCTCAATCCGCTCTTCTGCCCCCAATACGGGGAATTTCCGAATCCGGGTGACCCCCCGAATCCCGCGCACTGCAAGACCCTGCTGCGCGACCCTTCGCTCGTCCTGCTCGGCGGCATCCTCGGCGTTCCTTGGCAGGACATCGCCGTAGACCCTGACCACTACGCGGTCGGCTATCACCCTGCCGAGCGCCTCGCCTGGAAGAAGCCGCAGTTCGACGAGGCGGCCCTTCCCGTTCCAGCCGGCGTCGATGACGCCACCACGCTCTGGGACGTGGTCCTGGGCGGCGTCGACTCGAACTTCAACATCGATTTCATGGTGGAGCCGCGCGATCCCCTGATGACCGAGTCCATCGACCCGCGTCAGGGGGTCAATCCCGCAACTGGGGCTGCGCTGGCCCCTGCAGAAGGAAGCGGTCCTGAGGACAACCCGATCAACAGCCACGAGTGGAAGCCGGCTTCCCGCGACGATCTGCAATTTGCCTGTACCTTCCGGCTTCCCGAGCCGCGCAAGTGCACGCCTGCCGATATCGTGTGCGATTGCTCTGACGTGCCCCTGACCGCCAACAACCCCGTATGTCAGGCTGATACGGGGGAGTACGGGAATACGCAATACCGCGCCAAGGCCTACCCCGGCCGGCGCCAGCTCGCAGCGCTCAAAGGCGTGGGCGACAAGGCGATCGTCGCATCCATCTGCCCGGCCAACACGACCCATCCCGGCTCCGCAGACTACGGCTACCGCCCAGCGGTCAACGCCATCATTGACAGGCTCAAGCAGACCCTGAATCTCTCCTGCTGGGACAAGAAGCTCACCTACGGACCCGGAGGGGCCGTGGCCTGCACCGTGCTGGAAGCCACGCGCCCCGACCTGTCCGGCGCTTCCCCCGTCTGCCCGCCCTGCGACTCCATCCCTTGGCGAAAGGATGCCTCTGCCGAGGCACTGGCGAGCCTGGCGACGAACGCCGCCTACATCCAGAACGATCTGGGCTGCGCTTGCGAGATACCTCAGGCTGTGCAGGGGACTGCCCTGGATGCGTGCATCCATTCCGACGAGCAGCCCGCAAGCGTGGACGGCTGGTGCTATGTGGATCCTTCGCAGGACCCGCAGGCTGCGCTGTCCACCGTGGTCAATTGCTCGCCTCTGCACAAGCGGGTGATCCGGTTCGTGGGAGACGGCAACCCGCAGCCCGAGGGAATGGTCTTCATTCTCTGCGAGTGACTGCGTTCTAGCGCATGAGGGACGCGCCGCAGAACTTGCACGCGATCGTGGCGGGCGTGGGACGCACGACTTCTGCAGGTTTCACCGCTGCCCCGCAGTTGAAGCAGAACGATGGCAGCCGCGGGGCATTCGGATCGCTGAACGACGGCAAGATCGACGACACGTGCGCGGAGAGCACGTCCGCATCCGCGTGATGCCCCTGCGTGCGCAAGGTCTCGAGCGATCGGGTCGCAAAGGTGCGGATGTCCGGCTCCCCTGCGATCCGCTTGAACAGATCGACCGTGGCGATGGCGAATCGGACAGCATTCTTCGGATCGCCCGCATAGGCCCACGCCTTGACCGCCAGGTGAGCATCCAGCTTGATCGACAGCAGCTCCTGCGCTTGATACGAGGCATAAGCGCATCGCTCGTAGAGCTGGGCTGCCTCAGCATATCGTCCCGCTGCAAACGCGTTGTTGGCGGCTTCCGTGTCAGGCGCCTGAGCGATCCCCTCGAATTTTGCAGTGTTTGACGACGAAAGTTACCAGGCCAGGAATCCATCGGTCCCGTCGGGTGTTGGCGGCGCATGAAAAAGCCGCTTCCCTTGGTTCGACGCCTGATTCCACGTGCGATTTCGGT
>JACRCQ010000007.1 GCA_016218915.1 Deltaproteobacteria bacterium | reverse complement strand
CAGGCCCACCGTCTCGATCTCGATCCCGAAGCGCAGCGTGTTGAGCATTTTCCTTCTCCGTTGTCCCGAGGGGGTGCGTTGTCGTCGCGTGGGACATACAGGCTCCGGTGTGTGGGATTAGCAAGGCGTCAATCGACAGAAGGATGTTCTTTTTCCAGTGGTTGAGATACTCGCAACATTCCGCGGAGATGCTGCGTCGACTGCCATGTAGGGGTGATGTAGGCAGGCTATGGTGGATTCGAGGATTGGAAGTCAGGCGGCTTGCTCCGGGCCAAAAAGCGCGGCCGCGTCGTGGGCGCCGATGTGCTCGAGGTAGTGGCCGAGCGCGCGCCGAAAGAACTCCATCCGGGACTTCATCCCGTGCTCCTTCCACGCGGCATCCATCTGTTCGACCGCGCTCGCTTCGAGGCGCAGGGGAAGGATGCGGACGTCGGTTGCGCCCTGCTGCTCAGGGCTCCTGGTCTCGCGCGGGCCGATCGGGATCCTTCCCTTCTCCGCTTCGCGGATCTTCCAGATGAGATACGCCTTGTCCGTCGACCCGGTGGGGCGGCCGACTTTCTGCAGGTACATCGCCTGCAGCTCCTCGACCGTCATGCTCTTGAAGCGACCGCGCTCGGCGCGCCCTGCACTGGCCACTTCGGAAGTGTTCTTCTTCGCCCTCTTCTTGGGCTGTGCGGTCTGCTGTGAGGCGTCGGCGTGTTCTTCCGCGGCGGGTGTCTCCTCGTGGGGAGTTGCGGATTCGTCGGGGTTCGCAGCGGCTTGCGCGGTGTCTGCGCCCTCCTCGCTGGCCACTGCTTCGCTCTGTGTGGACTCCTCTGTCTCCTGCTGAGGCACGGGCTCGGATTCAGTCTGCGGCTCCGCGGCGGTCTGCTCGGGCGCGGGCGCCGGCTCCTGGGCGGGCGCGGCTTCCGCTGGCGTCGCGCGCTGCAGGAGCGCCTGCTCGATGCGGCGGATGAGGAAGGTGCGGTTGGGGCAACGGGTCTCTTCGCCGACGACTTCGAGGAATCGTTGCTGCAGCTCGGGGAGACGGAGGCTCTCGAAGTCGTTGGTGGGCTGGGTTCGTCGCGGCATGGTCGGACTCCTTCTGCGGGTACACGTTCCCCTCGCGCGGCATCCCGCTCTGCACGCCGGGGGCGTCATCAATCGCCCTGCTTCGTCGGGCTTCGCTGCGCACATACAGGCTCCGCACATCGCATCTGGCAAGGTCATTTCCGCGATCGGAAGGTCGATTGTCCGCACCCCAGAACGAGCTCAGCCGGGCGGCGTGCGTCCGGCTGCGGAGACGGTCGCGGCTGCTACCGGCGCGCGGCTTTCCACATCCGATTCGACCCGTAGCGGAGCTGCGTCCCCTCGACGATGAACACGTCATTGAGCGCGGTGCCGTCGGTCCGTTCCGGCGCGTCTTCGTCATCGGCGTCGTCCAACACGTCCTCTCGCGTGACCACGCCCGCGACGTCGTATTCGAAGGGCCAATTCTCCTGGGAGCCAATGAGCACTTCCGCTTCCGGGTCCATGTCCTCGAGGATCTCGATCAGCTCTGCAACCTTCATTTTCCGCTCCTTCTGGGGTGATTCGCGTGCCCCGCGAGCGACATACAGGCTCCGGTTTCGCGGCATATCAAGGCCGGTAGAGCAGATTCTGGAGGGGAATCAGGAAGGCGCCAGAAGTCCGGGTATTCGAGCGATGTCGAGCCAGCCGCGCAGGATTCGATTGCCAACCAGCAGCTGCTTTCCCTGCACGCGAAAGCGCGAGACGCAGCGCCGCCCCGCGGGCTTGCCCTTCTTGGCATCGAACAGCCCGTAGTCGAACGTCGCGATCGTCCCGGCCTTCTCGTCGAGCTGCTCCAGTACGCACACGTGCTCGGGCATTGCCACGTAAAGGACGTCGCCTGGCTTGGGGCGCTTGGTGATCGATGCCCAGATGAAGGCCTTCCCTGTGCGGAAGACGAGCTTGGAGAGGTTCTGGCCGATGCTCCAAGGCTGCGCGCCTCCGTCATCGCTGCGGTTCAGGATCCGCTCGTCGCGGAGCCCGAGCTTCATTAGCATGAATTGCGGCAGATCCCCGCAAGCAGAGTATTTCGGCCAGTGATTGCGCTTCTCGGTGACCTCCTCGAACACGGGGTCGCCGAGCACGCGGCCCTCGGCGCCGTTGCACGCGTATCGGGCAACGGCGAGCGCGGCCTCGCGGAGCTCGTCCTCGGTGGCGAAAGGTCCGGTGGCAAGATCGGGGGCGTCCACGACGGCGTCTCAGAGCGACGTGCGGTTGGTGGTGTTGCGACCGCGGAGCTCGTCGATAGCCTCGCGCAGCGCGAGCAGCGCCGCCTCGACCTTGGTGATCGCCGAGGTCTGCGCCTCGGAGATCTGCGCGACCTTCTCGTAGAGGTCCTTGACCTCCTGGTCCTTCTTCTCGCTGACGCGCCAGAACGCCCAGCCGAGAATGGCGACAATGCCATAGGGCCCGGTCGCCTTGAGGAAGTCTGCGATTGCGGCGTACGTCTCCATGCTACTTGCTCCTTCGTTGCGATTCGTTCTTCGGCTCCACGCTGTCCGGCACGAAGTACCGGACAGCGAGGAGCTCGTTGATGCGCGCTTGAAACCCGCGATTCGCTTCGGCGTCGTTCGGGTCGGAGAGGGCCTTCAACGCCTGGCGAACGACCGGCCCCACGCTCGCCTGGTCGGCCTGGGCCATCGCCACCAGCTTCGGCCGGTCTTTCAAGATGCTCAGCAGTACGAGTTGGGGACGCGCGTCTCCGTCTGTGACCATCGTTTTCCAGAGCGCCTCGATCGAGGCGTCGTCATTCAGGCTCTTCTTCACCTCGTCCGCGATCGCGCCCCAACACGCGACGGCACCGTTCGCCCCCTTCTTGGCGACGAACGCGGCCAGAGCCTTTGCCGCGGGCGTGCCCACGGCGGCGACTCGACTGCTCAGCGCCTCGCGCGAGCTTCGGCTCATGCGGTCCTCCTATGCAACACGGTATGCCCCCACGGTTACGAACAATTGATACGACGACTGGTTCTGAACCCAGACTTCGCAGTCGTAGTTGTTGCCCGACTGATTGACCTTTGTGATCCAGCAGCGGAGCTGCGAGGACAGCGCTCCTTGCAGGTAGCTCGTGGCTTCGGGCCAGCCGTTCGAGGCTACGTAGTTGTACGCAAGCACCGCCACATGCGGGTAGTCGTCGATGGTGCCGTACTTCTTCGATTCGCCGGCAGCGAGCTTGTCCGAGAGGCGAATTACCTCGCGCAGGTAGCGCGCGTCATGGTCCCCCGAGCCTGCATGCGTGTTGAGGTGCTGCGCGTCTGCCCGGATCTGGTCTCGCACTGAACCGGCCGTCAGAGCGTACGGAGAACCGGCGAGGGCATCGTTACCGACAACGCTCGCGCCGCTCGCGGGGTTCGCCTGGGATTGCAGGTCGGTGGCGAGCTCCTGCAGCTGCGCTTGGACGCTGGTCGCCGCGACGAACGAGTGCGGCGTGGCCGAGATGGCCGAGGCCGCGTGGGCGTTGGCGGCCGCTCCCTCGTGAGCGTTGAGCCACGCGAGGGTCTGGGAGAGCTGGCCGTCGACCGAGCCTAGGGGAAGGGCGTGGGGCGTGCCAGCGACCGCATCGGCGCCGACGCGCGCGGCACCAGGGCTGCCTTGCGCGGTCGACGACAGGTCGTCCACGAGTTCGTCGATTGCGCCCTTCACGTTGGCGGCGGCGACGAAGCCATGGGGCGTGTAGTCGACGTCCTGGGCCTTGTGCCGATGGGAGGTCGCCCCGAAGTGCCCGGCGAGAAGTTGGTCGACGGAGTCGAGGGCCGCCTGGACGGTGTTCGACGCTGCGCTGATCGCGGTCCAGAGCCCGGACAACACCTGCACTGCGTCGCCGTGCGCGAACACGAAGGCCTGGCGCCGGGCCACGTTGATGTCGGCGTTCAGGATCTGGAGCTGCCCGGCGCGGCGGCGCACATCGCAGACCAGAAGCTCGTCATCGACGAGTGGAACCTTCGGCGCTGCGCCGATCGCGGCCTGCGGGCCCTGGCGCACCACGAGCTCGAACGACTCGTCGCGCCGGAAGAGCACCTGTTGCGAGTTGCCATCCGTGCGCGGGTCAGAGAGCAGCCGCTTGAAGCGCAGGAACACGCCGAGCCAACGCTCCTGCGAGGAGTTCGAGACCTCGGTCGGGATGCCGGTCGAGTCGACGGACAGGTTCACCGTCTGCCCGGTGCCGAAGAACACGCGCTGCCCGAGCTGGTCGTAGGCGCGACCAGGCGCCGAGAGGTCAATGGTGAGGTCCGCGATCGGCGCGTGCTGCGTGGGGACGGCTCCGCTGACCACGCCGTACACTCCGATGTCCGCGGCCAGGTTGTGGTCGGCCTTCTCGAGCAGCTCGAAGCCCAGGTCGAGCTCGGCCTCGGTCACCTTCTGCCGGAAGTAGTAGTCGAGACGGTCTGCCATGCCCGAGGCCTTCGGGGAGGCAGAGTCTGCGGTCCAGGTACTGGGGACAGGTTCGACAACCGAAGCCGGTGCGGTTCAGCGCGTCAGCGGCGGGTCCCGAAGGTGGGCTTCCTAAAGCGACGAGTACGCAAACAGGGCGTATGAGGTTCCCGAGCGAAAGCCGGCGGTGCCATCATCGACCGGTTCGAGTTCCGGTCGGTAGCTTTCGAAGAAATCACGGGCGTCGGGGAGCGCCCGCGCCCTATCGAGGAGGGCCCGCGCACCGGCATCGCGGAGGGCTGGAATCCCTTCGCTTGCCAGCCATTCCATTGAGACAACGGGGTATTCGGGGTCAGGCGCGTGCGTGCCTGTAAAAGCTTCCGTCACGACGCACTGATGAACGGTCCACGTCGGTTCGAGGGCACTCCCTATCCTGGCCTCTATGGCTCTCCGAGTGTGGTCGCGATTGTTGTCGGCTGCTCTGCACTGGCGGATCCCTTCCGCAACATCATCATCTGCCCGTTGGAGGTCCAACAGGTTGAGAGGAGTGACGAAGGACTTCACTTGAAGGACGAGAACGTCGTTCAGGTCTTGCGAGATGCAGACCACGTCCAGATCCGTAATCGCCTGCCGGTGTTCGTCGTATACGACGATCTCCGTTTCAGTTCGCCCGGCGAAACCAGAGTCCCGCAATCCCTGAACGATGCGCGCGAGGTTCCGGTCGTCTCTAACGTTGCCAATGCCCCCGCCTCCTTCGCGCGCTGCTGCCTTCTCCCGTGACATGGGCCAGTTTCCGTACAGCACGCATGACGGAATGAATGCGAAAGTTCCATCGGTCAGCGGTACCAGCGGATAGCTCTCAATTGGGAAGCGCTCGCCGTGCCCTCTCCTGGTGATCGAAGTCAAAAGGGCGTTGGCCGCTGGTTCCGCGAGCCCAACAGCCATGAACTCGCCAATCAGATCTCCAGCGCCAACTCGTTCAATAGCAGTAAGAAGTGTAGTGTTCGGCCGCCCCGCAACATCCTTCAACCACTTCAAAGCTCTCAAATGCCCGAGCAGTCTCCGAGCTGCCCGCATCCAGACGGGGCGCAAGGCGTTCTTCAGGGTTGCTGTGGCCAAGCCTGCCCAGACCTCGTTGGGACCGACGTGCTCGAACTGCCCTTCCAATGCATTATCGACGAATTCTGCGCAGTAATCTTCGTACCACGCGGCTTCGGGTGGTTCGTAGATGCCCTGGAGCACGGTACCCCACTGCCTCGTGATCTGTTCATCGAGCAAGGGTACGACGTCTCGGTAATTCCGAGGAATGACACCGGCTCCTTGAATTCTCCGTGCTGCACGCCATCGGTGCTCAAACCATCGCGTCCGGAGTTCGGCTTGCAGGCTCCCGGTCGGGACGATGACGACCCTACCATCTGCAATGGCGCGTCGTGCCTCCATTCGTCCCTGCGCAACGTTCATCAAGCCGTCGGTGACTCTGTGGTAGGCGAAGCTTGCAGCGATGAGTTGTCGCGCCCTGGCAACGTCTTCTGCCTCAACAGCATGCGGTTGTTGCCCGCGTGCCACGTGAGGGACGACATGGTCGAGTGCTGGACACACCATGGCTGTGTAGTCTTGTTCTCCTCGCTCACGAAGGAACAGGTTTTCGACCCAGAGCAGTATCGATGCTGCTGTCACGTCTGGGCCTTTCGCTTCTCCATCCGCCAGCACGGATATCGCTCTATCCGCAGCTTCACCAAGCGCTCGGACGTCCTCGAATGTCAGCGCATTGGGTTCGACCTCGCGCGGATCTATGTAGTCTTCGATTGGCATTGCGAGTGGTCCGTGTCTTGCTGGGAGATTGTCAACGTGAGCCTACGGCAAGGTATCAAGCGTGGAGCGTGTCAACAAGCCGGAGTGCACGTGATCGGAGGAGCCTCAGTGGAGCGCCGACGTCTCCCCCACCTCGCTCACCCCAAGCTCCCAATGGTCCGGCACGATAGGCGGCAGCGGCTCGATGAGGTTCACGAAGTGCGTGTGAGCCGGCTTCATGTAGTTCACGATCGCGCGCAGGTGCTTGCGCTCCGTCGGCGTAAGCACCCGGCCCACCTTCACGTCGAAGGCGTAGCGCGCGAACCGGTCCGAAGGGCCGAGCTCCCAGTCCACGCCGAGCTCCGACTCCCCCAGCACGAGAGCCGTTGAAGCGAGGCCTGCGATCGCCTCGATCTCGATGCCGAGGAAGAAACGCACGGCGTTGCGGATGCCGATCGCCGTGCCCTTCTGCCGGTACATCTCGACGAGGACCGTGGCGAGCCTTCGCTTGCTCAACTCGTCGAGGTCGAACGGGAACGGGTTGCCCAGGTCCCGCAGGATCAGGTCGAGGAAGGGCGACGGCGCGCGCTCGATGTCCCAGAGGTCCGGGAAGCGATCGACCTCGGCGAGAAGCAGATCGACGACCTCTTGGATGCAGGAGACGAAGCGCGCCAGGTCGCCGGTCGTATCGCTGCGGCGATTGTGCTTCGGAAGCATCGACCAGAGGTCGAATCGCCGGCGAGGGTGTCGAGGCGGCCGGAAGCCCTGGAATGTGGCCGCATCGAACGGCGCCAGCACCGGGTTCCCATTGCGATCCGCGACGCCGGTGACGACCACGCGGTACGGGACATCCGGGGTCATCTCGGTGGATAGCGTCACATCCACCAGGGTGTCGAGCGCGCCCGCTGCCGTCGGCGAAACGGGAACCGCCGGAGCGCCGAGCGCCGCGAAGGCGAACCCCGTCGGCTCGGACACGATGACAGGCTCGTCGAACGCAAGGCGGACCACCCGCGGCGCCATTGCGATCACGGCAAGCAGCTTGGGCGCCGTGCGATCCTCGACCCGGAACGACCATGCCTGGTCTACCGGGAATCCGCCTCCCACCAGGTTCGACACGACGCGCACGGACACTGTTGCCTGGCTGGCGAATGGAACGGCGGGGTCGAGCACGACGCGCAGGAAGTCCGGTCCCTGCGTGACGGAGGCACGCGGACCGGCAAATGGGGGCTGGAGTACGCCGTCGAACGCAAGCGTGCCGTCGATCCAGACACGCGTAACCGCTGCATCGATGCCGGCCGCACCCGAATCGACCAGCTCGAGGTCGACAGTCGAGCTGATGGGAACACCCGCCTCATCCGGCGCGGGATTCCGGTTGATGAGCAACGGGCGCTGCGCTTCCACCGTGGCGGCGACGGCGCGCACGACGAGGGCGGGAAGCTCGATCGCGCGCATCATGCCACCACCAGCGTGAGACGGATCGCGACCTCGTGGTCGCCAGCCAGCTTCGAGACATTCGCGGCCAGGTCCGTCAACTCACGAGCACGGCCAGCTCTGCAGGTTGTCGAAGCCAGCTTCAAGCCATCGATGAGGATGGACGCTTCCCACGCGAGGCTCGTGGGAAGCCCCGCAGGAACCACGAGCGTGCAACGCGCGCGCACGAGCGTGACGCCGGTCAGGTCCGACGTCTGGACGACCTCCGCGTAGTCCCCCAGCTGCAAGTCGAACAACCGGCCAGGCTCGAGGTCGCCGAGCAAGAAGCTCGCCTCCCCTGCCGACGTCTCGATTCGCCCCTGGCCTTCGCCCAGCCGGCTGCGGAAAGCGTCGAGCTCCATGGCTACAGCTGCCGGTACAGCTCGATGTGATCGACGAATCCGCGGCGTGTAACGTCGGCGGCACTGAAGCCGAACCCGGCGCGACCGGAGGTGAGCGGTTGCAAACCGCTGTTGATGCCGAGCTGATCGTCTATGAACACCGGCATCCCAGCCACTGCCTGCCAGTCCGCAGGCGCCCCGAGCGGATGGGCCGCGAGGTCGTTGCGGTACACCGTGAGCACCACGTCGCCGTTGGTGTTCACCACGGCATCAAGGCGGAGGTGAAGCCAGGTGCCCTGCGCGAAGCTCTCGCTCGATCGCAGCAGCACGCCCGGGCCTTCTGAATCCGGGATGCCCGCGACGATGCTCCCCTTCCGGAGCACGATGCGGTGCGGGTCATCATCGGAGAGTCCGAGCAGGTAGGCATTGTCGTTCACCGACGTCCCCTGCCCGCAAAGGAACAGAAAGGGAGAGAAGCCGGTCGGACCGCCGCCCGGGCCGCGCTGCAGGCAACCTCGAATCGTCCCTCCCTTCGACATCGGCGCGAAGTTGGTGAGGTTCGCGAAGAGCGCGACCGCGCCATGTGTGGCTGCGAGGGAGTTGAATCCGTAGAGGAAGGTGCCTCCCCCGGGCGGGCGCGGAATGCCGGCGGTCACGCCCCGGTCCACAGTCGCGATGTCGAGTCCATCGTTGAGGAAGGTCCAATCAGCGCTTCCCATCATTCCTCCGTCAAAGCGTGTGCATCGCGGGCCAAGTGCCGGCGAAGTCGTCGAAGCTCTTGGGGAGTCCATCGAATCCGGCCGCAGACCAGGTGGGCACGGGATAAGGGTACCAGTCCTCGAATCGCTCCAGCGGCTGCGTCCCGAACATGCCGAGCGCCGCTGTGACCTGGGACCACGCGCTCATGAATGCTGCGGCCAGCCATCCTGCCTCCATGTCCTCGAAGTCCGCGCCCGCGAACAGCGCCGGGTCCTCGTTCCCGCCGGTGAGCTCGGTGAGGAACGGCCCGAGGTTCCAGGCCTCCTCGAAGTCCTCGAGCCCCTCCGCGAGCGGATCGAACAATGCCATCGTGAGCGTGCCCGGCTCGAACGCGCCCGTGAACGCGGCCCACCTCTCGAAGTCCTCCGCGGCGAGCTCGGGCGTTGGGCTGAAGCCGGCAATGCGCTGTCCCTGACAAAGCGTGCGTAGTGTCCAGTGCGCCGCCTCGCCGGGGAGCGCTCCTGCGTCGCGGAAGGCCGGATTGAGCAGCATCAGAGAATGACCCCTGTGTCGCCGTCGAACAGCGTGATCATCCGCAGCACCGGGAACTCCTTGAGCCCGAGCTTCACGTCGCTGGGGAGCCCGTTCAGCTTCAGGTCGAAGGGGCCGTCGCCGAGCTTGCGAACGCCGTCGGTGTCGCGGATGATGTTGAACACGTCGGACCACGCGATCTCGCCCGCGGGATTCCCCTCCGCATCACGCACGTTGAATCCGAAGTCGATGTCGGGATTGGGTGTGCCGTCGGAAAGCTCGATGCGGAACATCTCCGCGAGGCGCTTTCGGATGCGGTCTCGCGCATCGCCGGGAGAAGCTCCCTGGCGCAGAAACACGCGCGCTTCGACATCAACGGTGCGGTAGACGGGATCCTGCACGCTGACCTGGAACGTGAGCGTACAGGGGTAGACCTCGGTCACCTGCTTCAGCACGAGGTTCTTCAGGGCTGGCGTGGGGAGCCCGCCGCCCTTCGGAATCACGAACAGAACGCCGCAGTTCTCCTGGATCGTCGTGTCCTCGTTCGAGGTAAGCATGAGGGCGCGCGACACGCCAGGAACGCGGCGGGCGTTGATCTCGAAGTCCTCGCGCGACACCGTCCGCGTAAGGGCGCGCAGGCTTTCGGGCGCGAGGAGCTTCGCCGACGCGATGCTCTGGCGGTCGGAGCCTCCCTGCGCCGGCGCCGGATTGGTTACCATGAGACGGACGGGGCGACCGTGCGCGTCGGCGAAGCTGCCCTCCACAACGACGAGCCTCCCGGCGTCGACGTTGCCCGCTGCACCCCCCCCGGTCTTGTAGGTGACCGAGATCGTGCCCGATGGCGGCGCGCCATTCACGCCGTTGCCGAAGCGGATCATCGCCCTGTCGTTCTGATCGACGAGCACCAGGAAGTGCCTGTCGTTCGGCCCCGAACCGAGGAGGCTGTCGACCTCGGTGTATGCGCCATTCGATGCCGATATCGATGCGGAGCCATCCAGGTAGGGCGTTCGGTCGAGCAGCAGGTCGAGCCCGGCTAAGCCTCGAGAGTCGAAGAGCTGAGAGTGGGTCTCGGAATGCTCGACAACCGCCGAGGCAACCGGCGGCGAAGTCCCGGCCGCGATCACCAGGGGCGCCAGGAGTTGGAAGCGCACGGGCTCGGTGACTTCCTGGGTCCGCACCACGGTCCCCGCCTGGAGCGCCACGTTGGCCGACGGCGGCGCTTGCAGCGAGAACTGGACCGTGGCTTTGGCGGCGCGCGCCCCCTGCAGCCTGAAGCCAAGCATGCGCGCCAGGGCGATCACGTTCTTGCGTTGCGTCGCGGTTGCCAGGCGCGACTCGCGGGCCTGGGCGTCGAGGTAGTACGTGATGACGTCGCCCACGAACGCGTACATTTCGAGCAGGATGTTGCCGAAGCCGGCAACCGCGAAATCGCTCCATTCGGGGAACACCGACTGCAGGAGGGCGATCAGCCGCTCGCGCAGGGCGTCGAAGTCCTTGTCGGTGTAGTCGACGCTGGGCGGGAGCAAGGGCACGGCAGGGGCCTCCGGGGAGGCAGAGGACGCCGCGGGGCCGGCCGGGACAACCTACCGAGGCTCCAGCTTCTGCCTCAGCCACGGCCGCTCGATGCCGTAGAACGAGAGCGCCGAAGTCGCGAGCACGACCGTTACCCACAGCGCGATGCGGGGACTGGCGCCGCATCGAATCGGGAGCCCCCCGATGACGACCGCGAGCAGGCTGTGCCAAAGGTACATCCCGTACGAGATCCTTCCCACGAAGCGAGCAAGGGGATTGCCGAGCAGTCGCAGCGAGACAGGCCCCGAGGCGACGGCCACTGCGACGACGATCGAGCAGGACAATCCAACCAGCGAATAGCCAACTACCACCCAGAGCAGCTCGAAGCGAGCGATCGGCCAGGGACCCAAGGCGGCGTACGTCACGGCGCCGAGCACTGCGAGCGCCGGAACAAGCGCGGGCCGCGCGAAGCGCATGGCGATGCTCCAGCGCCTTGGATTCGCAAAGATCACTGCAAGCAAGCATCCCATTGCGAGCACGTCGGCCCGGCAGAATGGAAGGACGTGAAAGGCTGCGTAGCGATCGGAGTGGTTGTACACGACCCATCGAGCAAACGGGGCGAGCAGGATCAGCGCTCCGCACGCCCACGCAATTCCCCCGCGAACCCACCGAGTGAGAAAGGGCCACGCGAAATAGAACTGCTCCTCGACCGCGAGGCTCCACAGGATGCCGAATATGGGAAGCCCGTAGCCATTGCCGGCTACGTGCAGGTTCGTCGTGTGCGTGAGGTAGTTGAGCCAGGGCTGCTGCTCCACAGCGAACCCGCCGCCGAGTCCGTACGCGGCTGCCACCGCCAAGTACACGTACAGCAGGGGAAGCGTTCGCGCGGCGCGACGACGCCAGAACGCGAGCAGCGGCGTGCCCTTCAGAAGTATTCGCGTGATGAGAAACCCGCTCAACACGAAGAACAGGTCGACTCCCCACCAGCCCGCTTGCGACATACGCCAGAAAGGGGACGAGGCGTCGACGTGAAACAAGATGCCGGCGTGCTGCCAGAGGACGAGCGAGATCGCGATCGCGCGGACGCCGTCGAGCGCGGGGAGTCTCGTCTGGGGGCTGCTGGGCATGGGTACGTCTCGGGGACGCAGAGCCCAATCCCTTCAACGTGGGGACGCGGGAGCTATGATTGCGGCAGGTTGATGGGGAGCGTGCGGGTCGCAGCATTCTTCGCCGCCCTGAAGCGGACGAGTAGCGCGAGCGTGGGGCCGTCTCTGGATACCGACACCTCGACGACCTCGGCCTCGGGGAGCCACTTCCGCAGCGCATCTCGAACGTAGACGCGGGCAAGCTCCGCGAGGATGGCGTCGTTGTTCTGGTGTCGCAGGAGCTGAAGGGGCGTGCCGAACGCTGTGCGCCAGGGCAGCTCCCCCGACGAGCGCGCCGTGGCGCCCTCTGTGGCGAGCAACTGCTCGACCTTCGAGGCGAGCAGCTCCTCCCCATCGCCGGACGCGAAGTCCCGCTTGCGATCGCGGCGGAAGGGGGTGAGCACGCCGCTCATTTCATTGGTCCAGGCACTGCCGTGCGCACGGCTTCGAGGGTCTTGATGAGCGCGTCGAAGGGCGGGATCGCCTTGTCGAGCGGGCGCCCTGCGAGGTTCTTGAGGTCCGGCACCTGCGGGCCGCCGATCAATCCCATGAAGATGTTGATGATGCCGAGCAGCTTGCCGAGCGCGGCAAGGCTCTTGCCGACGTTCGCGGCCTCGGTCGCGACGTTCGCCTGCGCGCACTGGCAGATCGCCATCAGGCCGGCATCGCCGAGGTTCTTCGCGCGGTCGATCGTGCCCAGAATCTGGAGGATCTGCGCCTGGAGGTACATCAGCTGGCTTCGGACCGTGCGCAGCGTTTCGATCGCGAGCGTGAGCAGGCGGCGGATCATCCTGGGCAGCACGACCCAGGGCAGCATGTTCAGCAGCTTATTCAGCGCCTTCGCCAGGTCGGGCAAGCACGCGGTCAGGATGCTGGGATCGGGCGGCGGGCCGAGTGCGTCGGGGATGGCTTTGACGCAATTGTAGATGGCCACGATCATGTCGATCATGTCGAAGAAGGGCACCAGCGGCGTGAGCGCCGGCTGGATGATCTTCATCAGGTTCACGTCCGAGATCTCGATCGGACCGGGCATCACGAAGTCGAACGGGTCCGGGAACTCGGGCAATTCCAGGCAGATGTCGAACGCCATCAGATAGCCTCCGCGACGGGGCGAACTACCCGCCCTGCGATGTTCACCTGGCAGGCCTCGAGCGCGATAGCGCCCGCGGCGCGAATGGTGATCGACGTCGTGGCCTGCAGCGTGACCGTGTTCGCCTCGGCGTCGAATTCAAGGTAGTCGCCAGTCTTCTTGTTGGTCAGTTTGAGCTTCCGCGAGCCCTTGGTTTCGTTGAGCTCGATGCGGAACGTCTCGGTGGCGAGCACGCGATTGTCGGGCGGATCCTTCTGCGCCTCCTCCGGGACTTCGGACTGCCCGTCGGGCTTCCCCCAGTGCGCTGCGAGGTAGTACGGCTGGTCGATGTCTCCCTGATTGAAGAACAGCGCGACCTCGGCGTTCTCTTCGGGGACTGCGAAGAAGCCGCGGTCTTTCGAACCTCCCCCCACCGTGCCGAGCGGCCACGCCCAGCCGCTGCTCGGCTCGATCAATCCGGGTACGCAGACGCAAACGCGGCCGAGCCCCTCCGGGTCCTTTCGGTCGACCACGTATCCTACGTACATCCCGAGCAGCCGGGTGTCGTGCTGTCCAAGGTCGTCGTCGAATTGCGGATACACGATTATTGCCCTCCACTGCGCGGGCGCGCTTCGGGGTCGTTCGAGCGGCCGGTGTCATCGCGGTATTCCACGTACGTGTCGCCGGTCTCCGGATTGACCCGTTCCACCTCCTTACGTTTGCCCGGCACCTGGGGCGCGGAGGAGTTGTGGTCGCCTGTCTGCGGCTTCGTGCGCTGCGCTCCCGCTCCCCCGCTCTGCCCGGGCCTTCCCTTGCCGTCGCGCTTGAGTTTGAGGTCCACGGTGTACCCCGACGACGACACGGAGTGCTTCGCCTCGGTCACGTAGTATTTCCCCGATAGCAGGGGCGAGATGCCTCGTACCTCGATGACGGTCTTCGCAGCGATCGTCGGATCGCCGACCACCTGCATGGTGAGCTTGACCGTCTCGCGTTCGGCTTTCACGAACCGCGAATCGGCTTCGCGCTGCGCTGCGTTCTTCGTAGTAGCCGAGGAAGGCGCCACGTTCGCGGTCGCGTTGCGCTTCAAGATGGAGGTTGTGCCGTTGGTCGGGTTGACGACCTCGATCGTGTCGGCGAGCGTGGACCTCTTCGCCGTGTCGGCGCTCGACGACACCTCGTGCGTGGTCTTCGCCTTCGGGTCGCGCCCCTTCACGGTCACGTTGCCCGCGCGCTTCGCGAGGTCGGAATCCGTGTTGACCGAGATCACTTCCCCTCGCTCCGGGTCCGAGTACCAGGTGAAGACATGGGTAGGCGGCGTGTCCTGTCGACGCTTGTGGAAGTGCATCCCGGTACCATCGACGAAAAACTGGAAGCCCTCCTTGGCTGCCAGCCTGGTCAGGAACCGTGCGTCGGTTTCCGCTGCCTGGTTGATGACGCCGATCGTTTCGGCAGTGTCCTCGATGTCGACGAACGCCCCCTCATACCCGGCGTCCTTGGCGACCTCCCGTACGACGTCGGCTCGGGTCTTCCCTTCCCAGCGCCTGGTCTTGGCGTGCTGGTTCATCAGCGACGAAAGCGCCTGGCCCTCGAGCGTGACCTGCTGGAAGCCCTTCATCGATTTGATGACCACGCGCCGCGGCGGCGACATGTTGCCGGGGTAACCCCAGGAGACCTCGAGCACGGCCCCGCCCATCAGCTCCTCGCGGTCGAACAGGGCCAGGTCGAAGTTGTCGAGCTGGAGCGAGAGCTTGTCGGCCTTGTCGTCGCAGTCCTCGAACGTCATCGAGAGCAGGCGACCGCCCAGGTCGAGGGGCTCACCGGTGGTGGCTTTCTCGTCCTTGAAGAGCGTGAGGCGGACGCCGGGGGCGGAGCGGTTGACCGTCATGATCCAACGGAAGCAGAGCCCGGTGGCGTCCGATCGGGGACTGTCCCTCAGTACCATCGTAGAGGACCGATGGCTGATGAGACGCGGCGTTCAACCGCCTGCGCGACGAGGTTCGCGGCGCCGCCGTTTCCTTCACATAATCGGTGGACCATAGGCGAAATCGTGTACTCTCCGGAGCACACATGCTCCCAGAAGAAGCGATCAGTGCAGTACAACGGATGTTCGATGCGCGGACCGTTGCGATCGATCCGGCATCGATATTGGGGAACCTGCTCGGCGAGGCGCAGAAGTTCGTGGATGCAACCAAGGACCTGCGCGCAGGAAGGACCGACGCCGAAACGGATGAGGCGGCGGTTCAGGCTGGGGGCTCGTTGCTGGCCGTCGTGCGACTGGGAATGGCTTTGCAGGCACACGAGGCCCATCGAACTCCGAAGCTGACCGAGACTCTCATCAACCTATCGTCCTTCCGCGTTGGGCGCGACCAACATGATGACCAGTTCTCAGAGGCGGAATACGAGCTTCACGCCGCGAGTCAATTCGTGGGCTGCGGGCATCGAGTGGCGTTCGTAGACACGAAGTCGCCATCACGTTTCGATCAGAGAGTGGAATTCATGCTCGGCTATAAATGGCCGGTGGAGTGCAAACGGCCACGTGTTAGGGGGCGCATTCTTGAGAACATCAAGAAGGCAACGGACAAGCTAAACGAAAGAGCGCAGCCAGGCATCGCGTCGGTTGCACTGGAGTCTGCCCTCCCGCATTCGCTTCCGTTTCGGGAGACGTTCAACGTTGAAGAAGTCAGGCACGCGATTTCGGAGGAGTTCGGGCGTTGGTGGGAGGCTGAGAGCAAGGAAGTTTTGAAGGCCATAGCCGGGTCGTTTTCGAGGTACCTAATACTCAACTACACCGCGCTCACCTACACGCATGACACCGGGGAGATTGGCCTGCCGTCACTTCGCCTCGGTCTGACTCAAACGGGCGAGTGGATCCAGACTGATGTCTGTTCTGAATGCGTGCGTCGACTGGCGCACGAGCGCGAGATCGTGACTGGACAGTGGGTACCCTAGTTCGCTCAGCTGGGTTCCGATACGATTGTGCGCGTTGCAGACGCAGCAGGGCCGCCTCGCGTTATCGGTACGCATTCACGAGCTGTCCCTCCGCCTGGCCTCCGCCAAAATCACGTCCGTGAGCACCCGCGTCGACGGAATCATCACCGTCGTGCCCTCCTCGAGCGCCAGCGTCGGGTCAAGGATCGGATCCGGCTGGAAGTCGGCGATGGCCCACCAGAACCCGCACGCGCGCGGCAGCGGTGCGAAGTAGCGGCCCGCCAAGTCGAACAGCGTCTCACCGCCGACCACGCAATGGACGCGGTTGTCGGTGAACACGCGGTAGCGGTAGGGCTCGCGCTCCGTGAGGAATCGGCGGCCCTCGTCATCGAGCACACCGAGGCAGAAACCGAGCCTGGAACCGGACTGGGGCGGCATCAGACTTCTTGCCTCCGGTCCTCGGATGTCACGCGCACGTCTAGGATCTCCTCGAACGTGACGGTCGCGGTGTACACCTGCACCTTCCCATCGGCTGCGAACTGCTTGTATTGGAACTCGAGGTCGGTCAGCACCGTCTCGATGGTGAGCACGTTGGGCCAGATGAACAGCGCGCGCGGCGGCGCCGTCGCGGGGACGCCTTCTGTTCCCTTGGGTGGCACCGTCAACGCGCGCAGGAACGCTCGGAACTCGAGGATGTCGGGCGTTGCGATTTGCTCGGCGGAAAAGAACCGGTCCAGGTAGAACTCCACGCCCGAGAGCTGCCGGTTGCCCGTGGACTGGAACTGCAGGAGCTGGTGCGACAGCCCGGGCACGGTGACGCGGTTCCAGTTGATCTGGACCTTCTCCGAGAGCTGCGTCGGATTGAACAGGCAATCGATGCTCTCGGCTGCGTCCACGTTGACCAGCGAGCAACGGGAGGGGCGCGTTCCAGCGTACTCTATTCCCATCGCGACCTCAGTACGCCGGCACCGGCGAGAAGCTGCGGGATGCGGTGTCGGAACCCGCCTTGTGCACCGCACGCGCGACGGTCTGGCCGTCGATCTGCACGTTCACGACCACGGGTTGCGGCGGCGGCACGTTCTGGGTGACTGGCAGCGACAAGGCGGTTGGCTGCACCGACATCTGTAGCGGCACCGCCGCGGGCAGTGGGGTGGTCGCAGGCGGTGGTGCTCCCGGCGTTGGCTGGGCGGTGGTCTGCTTCACCGGCGTGAAGCTGAGCGATTCCACGCCGAAGTCCTTGGCCATCTCGCGGTGCGTGTAGCCCTTGAAATCCCGCACAGCGGACTGGATGCCAGTCGAGGCGCCGAACATGCCGGCGATGGAATCGATCACACCGCCGATTGCTCCCGCGAGTTCGAGCACGGCGCCGATGACCGCGTCGATGACGCCGAACGCGATGAGCTTCATGCCGGTCCAGATATCGCTCCAGGAACCGCTGAAGATGCCGCCGATGATGAACACCACGCCGGTCACGACGTCGGCCAGGCCAGAAAAGATGGCCATGACGGCGCCAATCACGCCGCTAACGATCGACACCGCCGACGAAATGATCGCAACGAAGAGCGCGATCACCCCAACGATCACAGCGACCGCGAACGCAATCGCGGTCCCCAGCGACGTCCACGCGCTGCCATTTTCGCGGGTGGCGCTGGCGTTTCCCGACAAAGCGTTGATGGACTCCGTGAGCTTGGCGCCAAGCTGGGACACGGCGTTCGACACCAGGTCGGCGGCGGGGCCCACCATGTCCCACGCGTTTGCGACGCCGGTGGCAACCTGCACGACGCCCGTGAGAACCTGGATGA
Organism: Deltaproteobacteria bacterium; assembly: GCA_016218915.1. Classification (GTDB taxonomy): domain Bacteria; phylum Myxococcota_A; class Polyangia; order Polyangiales; family Polyangiaceae; genus JACRCQ01. The sequence continues at coordinate 186,675 of JACRCQ010000007.1, read as the reverse complement.
GCAGGTCGAACACGACTGCGAGGTTCCGCCCCGCGGCTTCGCCCGCGACTCCGAACGCTCGGAACTTGTCGCCTGCGGTCGTCGCGTCGTCGCGCGCGCTCAGGAACCCGAGCGAGACGCCGAGCTGCTCGATCGCAGCCATGAAGCGCTCGATGGTTGGCCTGGCCGCCTCGACACCTGCCGAGAAGCCCGTCGCAATCCCGGACAGGAAGTTGCTGATCCGATTGCCCCATAGGAACAGGTTGATCAGGAAGTCCTTCAGCCCGGCGTTCTCTGCCTTGTTGAGCTCCTCGCGCACTGCGCCTGAGAAGCCGCCCTGCTCGATGAGCTGCCTGAGTCCCTCGAAGAACAGCGACACCTGTCCCCACATGCGCTGCGCGAATCCGGCGATTCCGCCGATGTTCTTCTGGAACGCGATGTAGAGCCCAGCGACCGCGAGCCCGATCGCGGCGACGGTAGCGATCGCCGGAAGCATCACCATCAGGATTCCGCTGATCGTCACGCCCGCCGCCTTCAGGCCGATGATGAGCAGGGCGATGCCGGCCTTCGCGGCGATCGCTGCCCCGACCACCGTGAGGATGGCGCCGGCGCCGACGAAGAGCGCGGCGAAGCCCTTCTTCACCGGCCCAGGCATCGCGCGGACAAACTTGAGGAACCCGTTGAGGGCGTCGATCACGACCGCGATGATCGGCTTGAACACCTGCGCAAACGGCTCGCCGACGACGATCGCGAGGGTCTCGATCGAGCCGCGCAGGAGCTGCTTCTGCCCGGCGAACGTGTCGAGCATCTTGTCGCGGAATGCCGCAGCGGTCCCTCCGGCGTTCTCGAACTGCTGCCGCAAGTAGGCAATCGCGTCAGAGCCCTTCAGCGTTACGCCGGTGTTCGTCTTGATGCCGTTCGTAACCTGCGTGAGGATCGCCTGCACGCTCCCGAGCGCATGCGCGCCGAAGGTATCGATCAGGAACGCCGATCGCTTGGCGTCCGTCATCTTGTCGAGCTCGGGGGCCATGTCGCCGAGGACATCGAGGAAGCTGCGGAACTGCCCCTTGTTGTCGGTCACCGCGACGCCGATTCCCTTGAGGGCCGTCTGGGTCTTCGGGTCCGCCAGGCGCTCCATGGCCACGGCCAAGCCGGTCGAAGCCCGCTCCACGGTCGGAATGATGTTCTTCACCAGGCCGAGGGAGATCAGCGTCTCGGACATGGACTGGTGCAGCGCCTGGGCGCCGCGCGACGAGATCCCCAGCGCCAGGGGAAGCTCGGAGGCGTTGAGCGCGAACACGTTCACGGCCTGGAGCATGCGATCGACCGCCATGCCGGCGTCGTCGGCGGACAGCCCGAAGGCCTTGAGCGCCTGCGACGCGAGCCCTGCAGCCTGGGCCGGGCTCAGCTCGCCCAGCGAGCCGCCCGCCAGGTCCAACACGGGGATGAGCAGCTTCATCGAGTCCTGGGCGTTGAAGCCCGCCTGGGCGAGCTCCTTCAGCCCGACGGTCGCCTCCGTCGGCGAGAACTGTGTCGCGATGCCCGCGTCGATGGCGGCGTCCTTGAGCAGGGCCAGCTCATCCTTGGTGGCGCCCGACACGGCCGCGACCGCGGCGATCGCCTGCTCGAACTGCCCAGCCTTGTCCGCGAGCGCAAAGGCACCGCCGACCATCGCGGCGCCAGCGGTCATCACACCCAGCCCGATGCCGAGCTGCCCGAAGGCTGAGGTGATGCTGTCGGTGCCCAGGCCGACCTTCCGATCCAAGCTCATGAAGTGGCGCTCGAGCGACATCATCTTCGCGGACGCAAGGTCGTGCGCCGTGAAGACGAACCCGAGCCCCATGTTGTTCATCATGGCCGGTCACCGTTTCCTGCTCGATCGCTCAATCTCCTTGGCCTCTCGCGATCGCTGGTCGCCAATGCGCTCGATGAACCAGTCGCGATCGGCGGTGGTCATCTCGAGCGCCTCGCCCACGCTCATTCCGAGGCCCGACCCGCCGTGCTGGCGCCAGCACAGCTGGAACAGCGACTCCCTCCAGGTGTCGGGATCTACGCTGGGGAGGAGCCATTCGGGGCCCGCCTCCGCGCCGTCCGGGCCTTCCCCGGAAGGAAGAAGCTCTGGTCGAAAGGGAGCTGCACATGCTGCCGCGCGAAGCACTCCGGGCACTCCACTTCGAGGGTCGTCTCGACGCCGCAGTCCACGCGGTCGAACTCGTCGAGGAGGAAGTCGGCGTCGCGCATCGAGATGTCCTCGAGGAAGCGTCGCTTGTCCTTGTCTTCGACGCCCTCCACCTCGATGCAGCGGAAGCCGAGCATCGCCGAGAGAATGCGCTCACCCGCGTTGCGCTTGATGGCCGGGAGCTTGCGCTCGTCGGCGCCGGTAAGGAGGCGGAACCACGCGCGACGCCCTGCGTCGGGAAGCTTCGTCTCGAAGCGGTTCCCGTCGAGGAACGCGGCGCGGCTCGCATCCGACAGGGGGCGCACGGGCAGCTGGCGCAGGTCGAGCTCCCAGTCGATGCGCGCCCGGCATCCTGCCTCGCTGCACGTGATGGAAAACGCGTACTCCGAGCCGTAGGTCAGCGCGCGGATCTCGATCAGCGCGAAGAAGCGGTCGCCTTGCAGGACCTTGTCCCAGTCGATCGTCTTGCCGCCGAAGTCGTAGGGGCCTGCATCGTGGGTTTCCTCCCAGCAGGCGCGCAGCAGCTCGTCGACGACGCTGCCGGTCTTGGCGAGCTTGCGATCAGCGAGGAAGCGCTCTTCGCGGACCTTCAGGCCGCGGATCGAGCCGGTGAGGCCCGTGGGGCAGGTGATGATGTGGGGCATGCCGTCGCCTTTCGGAGCGTGGGGGGCTCCGAGGGAGGCAGAGGGATGGTCGGTCGGGAACGGGACGCCCCGACATCCTTTTCCGGGACGCGGGCAGGATTGTTCCTCCACGGCGCGCCGCCTTCTGAGAGAATGGAGCCCCCATGGTCCAGGCACAGTTCGAAGAAAAGTCGTTCGAGGCGCCCCTGAATCACCAACTCCTCGCGGGCAGCCCATACATCTATTCGCCGGGTCAAGTCTTGGAGGCAAGCCTTGGGTTCGACGCGGCGCTGTGGACCCAGAACGCGACCTTGTGGGGACTCTTCGGGAAGATTCCGGGTCCGGGCGTTCCTATCACCGCACCGTGGTTGTGGCCTGCCACCGGTCCGTCGCCTCGGTTGCCAGCACTCCAAAGCTTCAACCTCAACGTGTTCATCCAGTACAAGCGACCGGAGGCTCTCACTCGCTCGTATGCGCGTGAATGGACGCGCTGGGGCCAAAACTATTATCGGTATTTCATCACTCCTCACCAGCAGGTTGCGCTCGAGGACTGCATGGCAAACCTTGGTGGAAATGGGCTGGTCGTCTACGCTTCGCCCTGCTTCTGGCAGATTGACGACCTGCTCCGTCACACGATGGCGGGAACACTCGTGTCAGAAACGAATTTCGTGGACGTTTCGCGTTTGAACGGCCACGCGCGATACACCTATGTTGCAGCGGGAAACGCGGGGCTTGCTCTGAGCGAGCCGGAGGAAGTCCCTCCGATCTCGATGTCCAAGCACATGGGCAAGCGAATCAAGACTGCGCCGTCACTACCCGAGGGCGCAAACATTCTGGAGCTGGCTGCTCGCGCGATAACCTCAGCCGCGAAGGTATCTGGTCTAGCCTCGATGGAGGCCATCGACGAGGCGATCAAGTTGGGCTTTTCGCACGTGCCGCCAGCGCTGGAAGAATCTCGGCAATCGGTGTTGGAGCCGTTCGCCAAAGTTGCGGCATTTTGCTGGTTGACGGGTTGGCTCTGGCTCGTGGGTGGTCCCGCGCAATCAACGAGTCCCAGAAGTGCGGACTACTGAATGAGTTCGAAGAAATCATACGCCAGCGTCACCGACTCGATCACGTTCTCGTCCGCCTCGTTGTCCCACTCCCCGGCCACGAACTTCGTCGGCCACGCGCGTGACAGGCACCAGCGGCGCAGCGTTGTGCCGTCGCGATCCTGCTGCACCACGTCTAGGTTTCGCTTGTAGTACGGGTCCGTGAGCCCGAGCCCGCTCGAGGTGACCACGACGTCCTGGAGCCAGTCGAACAGGTCGCGATCGACCGTGGCGCCCCGCTCGAGCGTGACGTCCGCGAACGTCACACGGCCCGGGCTCTTGTTCGGGATGAGCGAGCCGCCCTCGAAGTACTGCACGTTGGCGACCTCGACCGAGAGCTCGCTGCACTTCTGGAAGCCCGCGTGCCCGACGTCGTCGATCTCGACGACGAACTTGAATTTCTTGTGGAAGCTGCGCGGGTTGCCGATGACTGCCATGACTCCTCCGATCAGCCGCCGGCTGCGGCGAGCTCCGCTTCGAGAGCGCGGGTGTCCTGCGAGATGCGCAGCACGATGAACTCCGCCGGCTTGTTGGTGGCGAGCCCCACGCGCGCGATGAGCTTGCCGGCGAAAACCACGCTGGGCGTGTTGAGCTGGTCTGACACGTCGACGAAGAACGCAGTCTTCGGCTCGCGGGTGCGGAACGCGCCGTTGTTCATCTGCGTGAGCAGGAACGCCGTGATGGTGCGGCGAACCGTGGCACGCAGCCCCTCGGTGTTGTTCTTGTGCCGGGCGAACTGCAGGCCCTGCTTCAGGCTCCGCTCGATGAAGATCACCCCGCGGCGCTCTGCCACATAGGGGAAGTTGCCGTCGCCCTTGAGGGTGCGGGAGCCGTCGATGAAGCGCGGCAGGCCGGGGCCCGTGGTCAGCGGGTTGATCCGCTTCGGGTAGACCAGGTCGCGCTTTCGCTCCTCGAGCACCTCGTCGGTCTCGAAGCCCAGTACGCCGAACATCCTGCCGGCGTCGATGCCCGCGGGTGGGTCGTAGATGCCGCCGGGGCGGGCGGCGTCGGTGCGGGCGTAGACGCCCGCGACGATGCCCGAAGGAGGCACCACGAGCTTGTCCTGCGACCCGAACACAGCCTTCGACGGGTTGAGCACCTTGACCCTGGGCCAGTACAGGGCGCCGAACTCGGACAGGTTCAGGAGCGCGGCGGTCGCCTCAACGTAGGCCACGATCTCGACCGCAGACATCCCAGCAGGGGGATCGAGCACCGCGAACACGGCGCCGTCGCGATCGATCTCGCAATAGCGCAGCATCGCGTTGTGCACGGCGGGGGTCGCACGTCCCGGCACGAGGAGAAGCGCGATGTCCTGCACCTGGTCGAGCGCGTGCATGCCCGTCTTGGCCGTGGGCGAGCCGATGAAGTCGTTGTCGTCCAGGCCCATCAGGCCGTCGTCGCCGCCAGCGAGCTGAACGGTTTGGATGGCCAGCGATGGGGAACCCTGCAGCAGTTGGTCGACGACGCGGATCAGGTTGGAGCCGGTCTTTGTGTCGTTGATGATGCGCTCGACGTAGCGCTCAGCGCCGGGCGTCATCCGGATGTTCGGGAACACCTCGCGGTACACGCCGTCCTCGACCACGGCCAGGTCGAAGGCGCCTACCTCGCCCGAGCTCGGCACGCGGACTTCGAGCTCGATGCTGTTCGCGTATGAGCCCGGGTCCTTCCCTTCCACGCGCAGCGCATTGGCAGCCCCCGACGCCGCGCCCTGGTGGAGTGCCGTATCGAGCCCGAAGCCCTGCGCGGTGGCTGCGCGGACCTGGACCTGTGCGTTCACCCCGGCCGCGATCGTGCGAATCTCGAGGAACCCGCCGGGGATGGTCGACACGAGCACGCCGGCGATCGCCGCCTCGGCGATCTGCTGTACTTCCAGCGCCGTGACAGCATGCACATCGCCGACGTTGCCGGTGCCCAGCGAGGGGTTCACCGGGAAGCCGAGCACCGTGTTCGCCGTGCCTCCCGTCACCTCGACCCGGCTGGTCGTCCCCTTCCGATCGCTCACGATCCGGACCGCGTTCCCGGAGACGATCGCCTTGCCGTCCTCGAGCTGCGCGTTGATCGCAGCAGAGACCTCCTTTGCGGTCGCCGTTGCGATGGCGACGAAATCAGCGGCTGCGAACGCAATAGGCTGAGCGGGGCCGCCATCGATTCGAACGGACAGCGTCTGCCCATCCGCGAGGGCGAAGGGACCGGCCGCAGACTCCACGTATGCGGGCCCGCCGTGGAACACCGCGTCCAAGTCCGCGCCGCCATTCACCGCGGCGACGAGCTTGTCTCCGTCTTCGAGCCGGTATGGGGCGGGCGCGGTGCCAACGACCGTCGCCGGTGTCGGAGCCCCTGGAGACGTGAGGTAGCAAGAGGCGCGGATTGCGGTCGCGGTCCCGGCTTCTGCGATCTCCGCGTGATGGCAGGTGCGCACGCACCACAGCTGGGTCCCGCCGTTTTCGAAGAAGCCCATTGCGCCCAGCGTCATGTCGGCGGTGAGCGTGAATCCCCCGTAGCGTGTCTGGTACTCCTCGAATGAGGAACACAGGACGGGAACACCGATCGGCCCCCGCTCGGCGATTCCCACGGCGGCGGCGACCGAGGTCGGGGCGGCGGTGATCCCTCGGACGCGCGGCTCCTCCTCCACGACTACGACTTTGGATGACAGCAACTCTCCGCTCATCGATTACCTCGCAGTCGGGAATGGGCCTTCACGGCGTCACCCCGTGGGCGCCGACATTCACCTCGGCGCCGGCGTCGGATACGGCCTTGCCCAGGTCGAGGAGCTGTCCCTCGTCGATGTCGAAGCCGCGGATGACGAGGCCCCACGTGAACGCGCGGACGTCGTCCTTGCCTTCGAGGTTCACGTGCAGCTCGCCGAGGGGATCCATCTCCCAGCGTACAGAGCCCTTCGCGGGCTCGTCGGGGTCACGCAGCATCGCGAGCCAGCGATTCGTGTTCAGGAAGGTCGAGGTGGCGCCGATGAGGTTGAGCAGCTCGACCGCTCGGTCAGAGGCGCCCGTGATGCCGAATTCCAGGTCGACCGTGAGCGGAGGCCGTCGGCGTCGCAGCTCAGGGCCCGAGGGGCCTACGACGGCTTCTTCGAGCAGCTCGTTGGTTGAGAGCGCCCGATTCTCACGCAAGCGAGGACCGGACAGGACCAGCGATGGGAGCTTGGAGATCGCGACGACGTCCAGGCCGTCCAGCGGCGTGTCGTCGAAGTCGACCGCGACCGACAGCGAAACGTTCTCGATCACTTGGCGCTTGAGCTCCCGGAGCAGCGTGCGAATGAGGCGCGTGAGGTCGGCTTCGCGCACGATGCGAGGGCGCAGAAATCGGTAGGCCGAGGACAAGACCGCGAGCTCGCCCGGGACCAGCACCCCTGCGGCATCGAGGTTCTGCAGGGCGATATCGACCGATGCCTCGGCCTGTGCCGGCGTCCTGATGACCGCGATCGATTGTGGCCCCTCCTGCCGGACAGACTCCACGACAGCGTCGGCCGAGCCGAACCGCACAGCCACCTTGCTCGCGAATCCGCTCCCCCGCAGGGTGACCAGGTCGCCGCCGCTGGTGGGGCCGGACGCAGGATCGGGAGGGAGCAGCGTGGGAATCGCCACGGCCTACACTCGCAGTCCGATCGCTCGGGCAATGCGTCCGAGAAAGCGCTTCTGCACGCCCTTCTTGAAGGCCTCGAAGGCCGGCCGCAGGAACGGCCGCGGCGGGATGCGAATGACCACCACGCCCTTGCCTCCACCGGAAGAGGAAGGTTCGATGCCGGCCTTCTTGAGCAAGACGAACAGGAAGCGCCGCATCTTCGGGGTCATTGGGACGACGAATGGTCCGGCGCCGAATTCCTGCGTCTCGGCGACGTTCGCGAGGGAGGAGCCGCCTCGACCGCGAGCCTTGCGGAGCACGCCGACGAAAGCCTCGTCACCCTCGACCACGACCGTGATCGAGTTGCGGAGGTCCCCACGGCGGATCAGCGCCTTGGTCCCGCCGAAGCCCTTGAGCGCCCGAGCCGCGAGAGTGGTGGCCGCGAGCGGAGAGAATGCCTGGCCGCCCGGCGCCTGCTTCGTGATTCCCTCGACGACCTCCTTTCGGAGCACGTGCGCCTCCTGCCGGAGGGCGGTCGCGACCGCACCCTTCAGACGAGCGCCGCCCCCTGCGAGGATTCGCCTCGCAAGAGCCCAGTCGCCCGTCCGAAAGACTGCCATCGTCAGCTCAGCCTGGTCCGCAGTTCCGGAGCGTGGACGTTGAGCCAATCGATCGCGGCGCGGCTCGTGGGATTGATCACGGCACCGCGGCGGACGCTCTCGCCGGACATCCGCAGGATGGTCTCAGCGACCTGGACGTCGGCGTCGGTCACGCCGTAGCTCTTGAGCGACGACGCGAGCTCGTGCGCCGACAGGAGCTGTCCGGTTCGCCAGAAGTGGAGCTCGAGCTGGCAGCGATACGCTTCGGCCTCCAGCCGCGCACGTCCCGCGGTCTTCGCGACGTACTGCCATGCAAACTTGATGGGCCCCAACTCGTCGTACTGCACGATGTGCTGGCATTCATGCGCGCACACGATGAGCTGTCCCCAGAGGCTCCAGTCTGCAGTAGCGAGACCGATCTCGAACGGAATGTAGATCCTGTGCCCGATGGTTGTGGCGAAGTGACGCAGGAACGATTCCCGGTCGACGATGCCGAGCTTTCCGAGCAGCAGGCTGACGGCTTGCATCTCGGAGGCGCTTCGCTTGTCGATCACCGACGCGTTGTATCGGTGCATCATGTACTGCCAGAACTCGGACACCAGCGCTGGAGTGAGACCGCTCATTGGGCACCTCCCTCCTCGCCAGCGTCCTGCTCGACAGGCAGGCACGTGTGCCCGGAGCCGTCGTCGAGCATCTGGCAGGTCCACGCTCCACCGCTCTGCGCGGCGACTTCGTCGCAGTTCACGAATTCGACCCAACGGGTGTCGCTGTCGCAAACCTGAGCGACAGGCCCCGAGCATCGGGTGTCATTCACCCGGCAGTGGTCGACGGGGTCGCAGGCGCCCACGGCAACTACGCAAATCAACAGTGGTAGCACTCTCATGCAGACACTCCTCTTGGAGCTGCCGTCTCGCGATCGTCGAACGTCACGAGCAGCAGGTTGCGCCGCGGACGCGGCATGAAGAGGCCGAAGCCCATCGGCTTCGCCTCGGTCACGAAGAGCCCAGGCGGCGTGCGCACGGCTTGCACCAGCGCGCCGCCGAGGTCGAAGATTGCGCCCAGGCGATCGCCGACGCGGACCATGGCATCGCCAGAGCCGGCATCGACCAGCCCCAGCTTCTCGAGGTCGGCAAAATGGAAGACGAGCCGGATTCGGGAGCGCGGCGAATTGCCCGATGCGTACTCCTGGAGGGCCTCGAAAGCGTCCGGTTCCACCTGGCAGGGAATCCGCACGGGCGCGTGCTCCTTGCGAATGCGCTCGCCGATTCCATCGTCGTTCGTGTCGACCAAGACCGGTTCCTTGAAGTCCGGGTCGAACCCTCCAGCCAGCGGACCGGCGCCATCCGGGTCTTCGAGCGCAAGCGCCTTCGTGTCCAATCGATGGAGCTCGGCCAGGAAAGGGAAGATGAGCCGGCCGCGCATCAGGCCGCTCCGAGCCCCATCGGCTTCCGATAGCGCGCGAGAAGGAGGTCGATCTCCGGGTCGCTGGTGAAAAGCACTCCAACCCCGGAGAGCGGCGCGAGGCGATAGCTCTGGTCCCGAGTCCTCTCCTCGAGAACCCGCCACTGCGACTTTGCCGCGGCGGCCTCTGCGTCACCGAGCTTCGGGAGCCAGCGCATCACGAGCAGCATCACCGCACGGCGAATCGCGACCGGCGGTCCGCCGGTGGCGGTGCCGTTCGGCTCGGTGTAGCCCCAGAGCCCCGAGGCAACGACGTTGTCGGTTCCCTTCGGGAAGGTGCAACCCCGAAGAAGCGTGAACCGAGGAGCGTCGAAGCCCGGCAGGATGGGGGCGCCGCGAATCGCAAGGTCGTCCACGGCGAGAGATGCTTGGACGTCGCCGATGAGCAGCTCGTCGAGACGGATCGACGGGAAGGGAGGCTCCAGGGAGGGCGTTCCGCGACCATCCATGCGCACGACCAGCGCGCGGGGCTCGAAGAACCAGCCCGTCACGTGGTCGACGAAGGCCGACGCCTCGGCGAGCAGAGCGGTGAGCCGCTCATCGCTCGCCGTGGCAGGCGTCACGCCCTCATCTCGCATATCGGCCAGGGACGCGTACACGTCAGCCCCGGTCCTTCCTCCCCTTGGGATCCGCGCCATTCGTCTTCGCGGGCTCGCCGAGGTGGGCAGTGGTCATCACGCCGTCATTGCGCGACGGGGAGAGCCGCACATCGTCGGTCGCGCTGCGGCGCACCTTGGTTTCGACCTCTTCCCGCACGTCGAGCGCCTTGGCTTCCTCGTCGGTGCAGACGTCGAACGCCAGTGGCGAATACTCGTCACTGGCGACCTGGTGCACGCCCCGCAGGTAGTCGGCGACCGCCTTGGTCACGCGGTGCCAGCCACGCTCTTCGTGGATCTTCACCCCCGCGTAAGTGAAGCGCCGCAGCAGGTGCCCACGACGCGGGTCGTAGGGCTTCAGTCGAACAAGCAGGGTATCCATGCGACTGCCTCACAGCTGGATGTTGATGGCCTTGGCGGTGCCGTTTTCGTCGGCGAACTTCACGTCGAAACGCAGCGTCGCGACGATGCGGAGCACGCCGGCCGACACGTCGCGGAAGGACTCGAGCCGAATCTGCCGCCAGATGCCGACGTGCACGTTCTTCGGATTGCACAGCAGCGCGACGGTCTGGTTGTTCCCTGCCCCGAGATTGTCCGGGAACAGGGGAATCGGCGTGACCGGCACCCCCGAGTAGAGGACAGGCGTGTCGTCCTCGAGGAACTTGTCGCCGCCGACGGTTGCACGCTCGGCCAGGCTGTTGCGGTATTCGAGGTCCGCGTCGACGCTCGTCAGATACGACATCGCCTTCTTGTCGCGGAGATACTCGGTGGGCAGCGACTTGAGCAGGTCGCGGAGGATGTTCTTGGTCAGCGGACCGCCTGCAACGTCGACGACGTGCGAGGTGGACTGCTTGACCACGCCATCGAGCACGGCAAGGAACGGGTCGGCTGAGGTCTTATCGCCATTGATGACGAGCTCCTCCATGTCCCGCCCGGCGGCTTCAGCGATCATCTCGAGGATGGTCTGGCGCAGCTCGCCGCGCTCGATGTTGTCCTCGAGCACCTCGTCGGAGAGGTGCACCTCGGCCTTGAACAGCTGGGCGTCGAGCTCGAGGAACGACAGGTCGGGGCGGCTTCGGTCAGCCTGAGCGAGCGCGACTCCCTCCTTGCCCGGACGAAGAATCCGGCTGCCGAACCTGATCTTCGACACCTGGTACTTGGGCGCGGGCATCGGGACGACGGTCGCCATCTGCATCAGCACGGACTGCTTGATGAGCAGTCGCATGAACTTCTGCGCCTGCGCGGGCAGCAGGATGCCGCCCCCAGCGGTCAGGTCGGCGATGGCGAGGTCCGCCTTCTCGAGCAGCGTCCGATTCGACGTGTAGCTCATGGTTCTTCCTTCCTCAGCGGTCGTGGAAGGAGGTCGTCTTGTCGACGCTCTCCCGGTCCATCGGGCGGTTGAGATCGAGGGGCCAGCTGACGTCCTCGGCGCCGGCCCGCGGCGCCGGGCGCTCAGGGGCCTGACGGCTATTGGGGAGTCCGACACCCTTCTCGAGGCGACCGAGCCTCTGGGACTGATCCTTCATGGCGTCGGTCAGCGAGCGAAGCGAGGTCGCAACGGTGGCCAGCTGCTTGCTGACTTCGGCTGAATCGTCGTTGGCAGGCTGTGCCACCTCGGAAGCGGGCGCAGGAGCGGGCGCTGCGGCTGCCGGGGGCGCAGACGAAGGATCGGGATCGTTCTTCGCGGCCGACGAAGACAGCAGCTCCGACACCTGCGAGAGCATGGAGCGCACCCCTTCAACGGCCGCATTCACATCACCAGAACCTTCGGCAGCAGCGGGCTCGACCCCCGCGGCAACCGCGAGTTGGCCTGCGACCTCGGACAGCTCCTGGGCGAGCTCCGCCACGATCGGCGTGGTGTCGGCGTCGCCCACCACCTGGCCGAGCTGCTCAATCGCATTGGTCAGCGCTTCGAGGGCGGTGGTGGCGATTCCGAGCGCATCCCCGATCGCCTTGCTGACCTGCTCCGCGCCCCCAGCCGTCGGCGCCGGGGTCGTTTCAGCGGGCTTGGCGCCGCTCTTCTTGGACTTGTCTGCCATGGGTTCATCCCTCTTCACGACGAGAAATCGGTGCTTGTTCGCGGCGCGATCGACGAGGGACACTTCCTCGACGACCATGTCGATCAGCCGGTGGACGCCAGCATTGGGGTCTTCGGTTGTGCTCAAGCTGGAACCTCTTGAGCAGCAGAGTCGGTCGCCACGGCCTCGGGGACACGGCGCGCCGAACCGCCTATCGAAAAGCCTGTCAGCGTGCCGTCCTTGACCTGGCCCCAGAGCTCGTCGGACATGACGTGCACGCCGAGCATCCAGGTTCCTTTGCGCACGGTTACGCCTGCGACCTCGAAGTCGACCGGGGAGAGGTAGCACTCGAGAACCTTCACCTGGTCGTTGACCCGCATTCGGTGCATCAGCCCCAGGCCGCCGAAATCTTCCATGAAGCGGTGCGCTGCCTGGCGGATCTCATCGGCCGAGTAGATGTCGCCCTGGGCGTCGACGACCTCGGGCTCCAGCACGATGCCGAGCACGAAGCGCTCGTCGGCGGGGTCCGTTCCTTTGAGGAGCGTCGAGGTGCGGGTAAATGGCTCCCCTTCGCACTTCGCGACGAACTCGAACTCCTCGCTCTTGCGTACGGGGTAATTCGCGCAGAACAGGCGCATTGCCTGCTTCGCGCCACCGCGACCAGACGCCTCGCGGACCTTGAGCTTGAAGATGTGCCCGACCTTCTTGAACGCCGCGACGTTCTCCGGGCTGTTGTTGAGTACCGCGATGAACTTTCCACGAATGCCCTTGAGCACGCCGGTGAATTCGTCGAGGTCGATGACTGCGTCCTTGTCGAACCACTCGCCCGGGTACGGCGGGTCGATGAAGAAGAACGTGTCCGGGCCATCGAACTTCTCGATGGTCTTCTGGTAGTCCTGTCGCAGGATGGTTACGTTGCGCAGGCGCTCGGCTGCCTTCAGGTACTTCTCCGGATTCGTGGTTGACCCGAGGTGCTGGCGTGCGGGGTGGGTGCCGTCGGGACGGCAATCCCTGGCGTGCGTGCGCACGAACACGAGTTTGTAGAATCGAGCCAGGTCGTCTTTGGGCTCGAGGTCGCGAGCCTTGGCGAACGTCTCCTCGGTGACTTCCCAGGGGAAACGCCGCGAGAGTTCCTCGACCTGTTCCTGGGTAATCGCCTTGATGGCGCGATGCAGAAAGACGACATCGGGGTCCCGGTCCGCGATGACTTCCTTTTCCGACGGTTCCTTCGCGTGCAGCAACGCCGCCGCGCCGGCGAAGGGCTCGACGTAGACCTTGTGGGCCGGCAGCAGGGGGAGCAGGCGCTTGGCGTAGTGGAAGGAGCCGCCGAACGTGCCGAACGGCTGCGCCTTTTCCAACTCGCTGATTGGGGCCTCGTCACTCGAAGCGCTGGATTCCACCCTGGATTCGTCAGCTATTCCGACGTCGGAATAGCTGGGCACCGCCACCGTCGCAGTCCGCTCGGGCTCCTCGACGGCCCAGCCATCGTCTCGAAGCCCATCGAGGCTCTTGCGGGCCAGGGCGTAGTTCGAGACGAGCAGCTGCGTCAGGATTGACGGCCCGCCTACGCCACGCATCGAGCCAATGCTCCGGCGCGTGCGAATCCGGCGAATCTCGAATCCGGCCTCCTTGACCAGACGCGGGAGCTCGCCGCGAATGCCGTAGGTCATGAGGAACTTGCCGTCGAGCTTGGTCAGCAGCTCGCAGAACGCAGCCTCGTCGAACGCGTCCTCGCCGACGTCGACGTTGTATCCCGAGTAGGGAGGGTCGAGGAAATGGGCGGTTTCCTTCCCATCGTATTTCTCGACGATAGGCCGGTAGTCGCCGCCGTAGATTTTCACGCCCCGAAGACGCGGGGCGAACTGCTCGATACGGTCGACGGTCTTTGCCTCGACGCCGCTCACGGAGGGCGAGAAGCTCTTGCCGCGCATTTTCCCGTACGAGAAGTGGGTCAGGTACAAGAAGCGGTGCAGCCAACCGATGTCGTCGCGAGGGCTTGCGTCGATGAGGCTCTTGAACGTCGCCTCGTCGCCAATCCACTTCTTCTCCCGCAGGCGCGAGATATCCTTGGGCTTCAGCTTCTGGACCAGCTTGTATGCGCGGGCGATCTCGGTGTCTGCGTCGTTGATGGCTTCGACTTCGCTGCGCTCCTTGGCGAACAGCACCGCTGCACTCCCCGCGAACGGCTCGACATAGGTCTTGTGCGCGGGGAGCATCGCGACGAGGCGGTCCGCAATCCGCTTCTTGCCAGCGGGCGAGCCCCAGATCGTCTTGCAGACCGGCGCTGCGCCGCGCGTGTCGAGCAGGTCGTATGCGCGCTCGACGGCGCGCAAGACGGCGTTACCCATGGCGCGCCTCCACGGGTGAGAGGCCGGGCTTCGAGGACGGGTTTCGGGGTCGGGTCCTGCAGTGGGTCACGCAGGGGGCAGAGGAGCAGCGCTACGGCAAGGGGACAGGTTCTGCGCTATTCACCGAGGTGCTTCTGGATCTCCTCCAACCGCTTCTGGAAGAGCAAGAGCAACTCCTTCACTTCTTCCCGCTGATCGTCCGTTAGCTCAGCGAAGTCGGCCTTGCGGAACACCAGTCGTCCTGTCTCTCGGTGGTTGAGCAGCTTCGCGCACGACGTCAGGACCCGGACGACAGTCGGCATTGGCTTGCGCCCTTGTGGGTTCTTCTTCCCCTTCGCACGCTCTTTGCGCACGAGCTCGCGCAGCTTCTGGACCGTGAGCTTCCCCTCGATCACCTTCGCAGCCAGGGTCTCGGCCTTCTCCGGCGTGCTGATTCCGAGCAACTCGGTCTTGTGGCTCGGCGGCAGCTTGAGGAAAGACGATGACTTCGGAAGGTGCTTCGTCATCACCGCGACGCCGATCGCGTTCGCGAGGAAGGTTCGGCTCACCGGAAGCTCGAGCGTTTCGCAGCGCTCCTCGAGCAACGTGAGCGATGCATGCTTGCTCGGCTTCAGCGACTGGTAGAGCTCGGCGTTCCCCTCGTAGAACGTATCGAGGAGGTAATTGCCCACCTCCTCCAGACCCTGCGAGACAGTCCGCGCGAGGATGTCGCGGACATGCTTCGCGGCCCTGTTTACGAGTTTTTCGTCCTGCTTCGTTGCGCTTGCTGGCAGCGCTGGCTCTTGCTCGGCGACAACGATTGCCTCGGTCGGGGATTCTTCAATATTGCGTGCCACGTTGGCCTCCGTTTGGACGGAGGAAAGCATTGCACGGGCGACTCCGCAACGGGGTAGTTGCGAATTGCGAATCAGACGTCCGGGAGGGTCGTGGTCCGACAGAGACCATGGAAGGGAGGGAATCCGATTCCCGCGGGGGCGAGGTCTCTCCCAGACAAGGCCCGCGAGTATGCGCCGCGGTCGTCACGGGCACCGACCCCAGAACGCTCGACAACGGCCAGCACGCTGCGTTCGCCGTCGCGGTCCACGACGAGGGCGCGTTTCCCGTCCTCGCCGACTCGCTCGCGCACCCATGGCCGAACCTGCTTGATGGCGGTGGGGTCGACGGAGGACTCCATGCGATCGAGCAATCGGATTGCTTCGCCAGTTTGAATGACCTTCCCGTCGAGGAATCGGCACGTGTCGGTGGTGTGCTCGTCGAGCACCGCGGAGAGCACGTAGCGCTCGATCCCCGCCTCGGCGTAGGACGAGATCTGCGAGAGGCTCCGCGCCTCGCCTACGAACGAGGCCGCGATCACATCCCAGTACGACGCTGACCGCTGCACCATCGCGGCGTTCGCGGCGCGTGCCAGGTCGCCCGCAATCTCGTCCCGCCCGAGACCGTCCTCGAGACCGCGCGCGACGATTCGCTTCGCCTCGAGGCCGAAGGAATCGAGGCGTCGACCGTACTCGTCGCGGACGAATAGGCTGTTCGCCCGGGTTACGTAGGCAACCGCGCGGCGGTCGACCGCATTGAGGTCCGCCGCGATGGCGAGCCCGCGCCGACGACCATCCGACCGCGTTGCTGCGACGACGTCCGATGCGGCGCACCCGAGGGGCGCTCGAATCTGCTCATGGACCGTGGAGACCGCTCGGCCTGCCGATGCAAGAGCACGGCGAACGAGCTGGCTCCTCTGCGCGGCAGTCATTGCCCGCCAGTCTACGTCCAGGACCGCGACCGCCTGGCGCACTGCCTCGGTCTCGGGCGCTCGGCTGAGCCTTCGCAGAAGAGCCGCAAGGCGGGACACGGCTGCGTCGAAGCCCCGTGGAGTCGTGACCTCCAAAGCCTTTCGGATGGGTACCCCAAGCCCGGAAAGGAGCTCGTCGGCAGCGGAACGCGCTGCTCGAATCAGCGACTGGTCATCGACGATAGGTGACGTCCCGCACACGGTCGTCCTCCTCGAGCTTGAGCTCGCCGGCGGCGAGATGGATCAGCACGTTGCAGAACACGCATCGCGCCGGCAGCGAGAATGTCACGCTCTCGTCGGCGGACTCCGTGATCGCCAGGTCGCCCGCGCCGTTCAGCACCGCCGTGACGAATCCGCAGCGCGGACAGCAGACGTGGTAGCCCACAATGCCCCGGTAGTTCCGGTCCTGTGGAACACGACGCATTTCGCCGCGCGCGAGGAGGCAGGGGCGCTTGCTGGTCACGACTGCCTTCACGGATTGCCCCGGATCACGAGGGGTCCGCGGCTCGAGCCTCGTACTTCGATTCCCGCGCCGGTCGGGCGGATCACGACATCGTGGCTTCCGCAGCACCGGTCGCACACGGCGAACACGAGGAACCCGTTGCGCCACAGAGTGATCGCCTCATCCAGCGGCGCCGGATGCTTGCAGATGCGGCACTCGATGACGCCGCGGTCGGCGTCGGCCTGTGCTTGGGCAACCCACGCCCGGTGGAGCGCGTCACGATCCATCGCTGTCCTCCTCGAACCACGATCGCCACTCACCAGACGGTACAGCGAGCCGTTCCGGTTCAGGCCGGCGCAGCTCGTCCCTTGCCATCTGCAGGCGTTCCCGCGATCGACGTTCCTCCTCGGCGGCGAGCTCCTCGCGCAGCGCGAGAAGGCGTTTGGCCTGGTCTATGAGGGTCTCGCTCGGTGGCTTCGGACGCAGGTCTTCAACGCCATTCTGGATTCCCGCGAGCGTCAGCGTGATGGGGCGCTTCGTCCAGTCCGCGCCGAGCTTGGCGAACTCGCGGTTGAAGATGTCGCTCGCGAGCACTCGACCTTCCTCGGGCGTGAGCACGCCGACCCGGACGAGCTTCTCGACCATGTTGGTCATGCGCTCGGGATCGCGGGTGACAGGCGTCTGCGAGCGGAATCGCCAGAAGCGGATCCCCATGTCGGCGAGGAGCTTGCGGTTGACGATGAAGTCGAACTCGTCACGCTCGGGCTGGAAGACCTGGTCCTCGGCGAACCGGAGCTGGGCATCGGCCACGGCCCGGTTGAAGTCCCTGCTGTCGCCTCGCAGCAGACGTGGGAGCCGGAACGCGCTGCCCACCTTGTCGATGTTCCGCTCGTCATACTGCTGGAAGAGGGCGTCGTGCTGCTGGGCCTCGGTCAGCGGGCGCAGCTCGATGCGGGCACGGGCGGCGTCGTTGCCGCTGGTCGCCCCCTCGGCCTCGAGGATGAGCACCTTATGGAAGTTGTTCTTCCCCTTGAGGTTCTCCTCGATGAAGCGCTCGATGCGCGGGACGGAGGCTTCGGAGAGCTTCCCGCCCGACACGAGTAGCGCGAGCGGCGGCACGCTCTTGTTCTCGAAGTAGAGGTAGTTCACCTCTTCCATGGACCGCGAGCCCATGACGGCGAGCATGCCGCCTACCCATCGGGGGATGCCGTACGGCGACCGAGGGGACGGGATGGCGAAGTGCAGGATCTCGGTAGCGGGGGCATCGTCGGCCGATCGGGCCCGCAGCGCCTCAAGGCTGGGGAAGACTTCGCCGGTGGTGCGGGACACGAACCGCGGATCGCCGAACGCCTTGAAGAACGTTCGTTGCGTGTACTGCACTTGCAGGAAGCGGCGCATCCGTTGCCGCGTCGTCACCCGTTCGAGCGTGACCGGCGAGATGCGCACGCTCTCCTCGACCGGCACCGGGTTCGCATCGAGCGGCAGCAGGCGCATCGTGAACGACGGCACGTACACCAGCCGGGCCACCTCGCCCGCCGCGTTGCGGAGCACCTCCCAGTAGGCATTGCCAGTGACCTCGAGGTCCTGGCGCGTGCGACGACGCAGCTCGACGAACGAGTGGTCGAACGAGCAGAACTCGAAGAAGCTTGCGAGCCGCGCCCGCTCGGTGCGTGCAAGCTGGACCAGCTCCCGTCGCCGCTCCTTGATTTCGTCGGGCGTGGGCTCGAGCTCCGCTTCCGCAGGAAGCTCGCCGCGGTCGCGCGCGGCCAGCCGCTCGAGGAAGATGCACTCGCCGACGCGCCGATCGGCGTCGTCCGCGTCGAAGTCGATCGCGGGATCGAGCCGGTGGCCGAAGCCGTCGATGTTCGTTGCGTAGGCGTCGACGTTCTGGCGCAGGGAGTTCGAGTGCTCGAACAGCAGGCAAAGCGCCTCGGGGTCGTAGGGAGGCTCAAGCGCGCCCAGTGACGCGAACACGGCGCCCACCTCGCCGCCCGGGCGCGAGGCCTGGTCGGGGGTGCCGGCGCCGAGGACGAGGGCTTTCAGGATGACCTCGACGCCCATCTCCGCATCTCGCCCAGGTTCCTCACGCATCACGACCCGCTCGAACAGAGCCTGGGAGCGGCCTGTGTGGGACACATGCGAGCACGATCGACCGATTTGCTTCCGAGGCAGGCGCGAATAGAATGGCGCTGACAAGCGTTAGGACATGGGTGCTCCCGTTCGGGAGCTGACGGTTGGAACACCGTCGCCGCACGCCGAGGATGAACGGCACGCGGCGCGCCAGCGTGAGCTGGGACCGTCCGCAAACGAAAGGGACGCCCAGCGCGGCACGGGCCGCGTTACCTCTCTCCCCATCCGGAGGTGCCGTGCTGCTTCCCGCCCGCGTTCCGAACCCGTTCGTCGTCGCCCTGATAGCCACGCGAGAGCGCCCGGTTCTGCTTCGGCGAGCTGTTGCTTCCGTTGTCGCGCAGACACGGGTGCCCGACGTCCTGATTGTGGTCGAGGACGAGCGAACTGTTGGCACTGAGGTCCGCCGGGCGGTCCACGACTTGGCCGTCCCGGCGAACATCGACGTTGTTCTCCTGGGAAATCGGCGCTCCGCTGGAGCCTCCGGTGCGTGGAACTCTGGTCTCGACGAAGCAACGCGGCGGTTCTCGCCCCCTGATGCGGTCTATGTCGCGATTCTTGACGACGACGACTGGTGGGATCCCAATCACATCGCGGGCTGCCTTGCCCGCGCGGTGAGTCACAACCTTGACATGGTGGCGGCGGGCATAGTTCGCCACGACGACGGGCACCCGGAGGGGCGCGTGCAGCCGGCTCCGGGAGCGCTCGCCGCGACGGCTGCCCTCGTCCGAAACCCACACCTACAAGGGTCCAATCTCTTCGTCACGCTCGCCGCTCTCCTCGAGGCGGGTATGTTCGATGAGTCGCTCTCCAGCACAACTGATCGCGATCTAGTCATCCGCCTGGCCGACAGCGGCATCGCGTACGCTCCGCTGGTTCAAGCCTCGGTACATCACGATGCCAGCGGCGATCGACAACGTCTATCCACGGCAGGCAGTTGCGCAAAGGCCGGCGGACTCGCCCAGTTCTGGCAAAAGTACTGCTTGCGAATGGACGCTGACCAGCGCGAAGCGTTCGCGGCGCACGCGCAGGGAGTCTTCAAGATTGCCGCAACTTCGATGCTGCCAACGGCGCCGCCTTCAACTTCACGCGCTGAGCATCGGGCCGTGCCGGAAGCGCCGGATGGCGGGAACGAAACAGTCGTGCTCGTTGTGGGGGTTACGGCTGATGGCGACGAGCGCGGCGTCGCCCGCATCGCGCCCCTCCTCGGCGATCTTCTGGCACTCCAATCCGATCCCAGAGTTGCCGCACTCGACGTCGTGGTCGTCGAGAACGGCCCCGGCGGACAGCTCCTTCGGTCGAAGATTGACGACATGATTGGCAAGGGTCTCCGGTGCTACTTGGCGGATGTCGACCGGCAACGTCAGGACGCGGCCTCGGGCTTCTTCGGCACCGGGTTCACGAGGCGCGGTGGACGTGTTGGCATCAGCGAGGCGCGCGCCATGACGCAGCGATACGTGAGGCGGCTGATGCGCCCCGGCTCCATTGCGTGGATCCTCGATGATGACAAGCGCCTGACTCCCCTCGTGCACGAGGGAGGCCAGCTCGTGCGCCGACCGCTCGATGCCGTGAACGCCATCATCCGACTTCGATCGGCGGGAGCAGCAGTTGTCATCGGCGTGGACACTGGTGCCGCGCCTCTTCCAGCGGCAGCAACGCTGCGAACGCAGCTCGTTGACCTGGCAGCGAACCTCGCAGCGATGCGCACGATGGGGCCCGACGAGATTTGGCCGGATCTCACATCATTGAATGTCGAACACTCACGCGCTGCGCCGGACTTCTACTATGACTTTGCGCGCCCACATACCTGGCACCTGGAATTGCCCTTCTGGTTCTGTCCGACGCGCCCGGATGCGCCAGTTCTCGAAGTGTTCAAGCAGCTTGCCACGCAGGCCCCGAGGGCTTTCGCCGGCGAGCAGGTCTTTCGCCCGCTCTTCGTCGAGGGTGACGCGGAGCTCGCCCTCTGCTCCTCGATCCGCCGAGGAGGAAACACGCTCGTGTTCGATGCCGCCGCGTTGGTCGATGTGCCGCAGATCGTACCCTCACCAGAAGGTCGACCCACTCGACGCTCCGACATGATGTGGGCTCTACTCAATGCACACATGCGCGGACGACGTATCGAGGAAGCGCCCTTCGCAGTGTTCCATGATCGAACTGACGCTGTGGAAGGCGAGTTCGACGTTGCGACCTTGGTCGACGACATCCGTGGCTACGCCCTGTATTCCACCATCCGCGACGTGACTGAAAGGTGGCCCCTCTTCCAAGGCCCGAACGACGAGATGTCGCTCGCTGCCCGCGAGCGATATCAGAAGTTCCTCATGGAACGGACGGCTGCGTTCGTCCTGTCTTTTCATCGTGCCCGCGGTGCTGCACGCACAGTTCGACGCATGGTAGGAGACCCCTGCGCATGGTGGAATTCGGTCCCGGAGGTTCGCGAGCACTGCGAGGGACTCGCTGCGTTCGCGACCCGAGTGCTCGCCGCGCTCGATGGCAGCATCCTCGATCGCGTTCGGGCCGCTATCGCGGATACCGCCCCCCTTCAAATTGCCGAGTACGTCCGATCTTTGCGTGCGAGGCTCGAAGATGTCGCAGTGCCCGTGACAGTGAAACCGGAATGGCTTCGCCAGGAACGTGTGCGGATTGCTCAGGCCCAGGTTGAGCGCCTTGCGAATCCGACGTGCGCGCTCCGTTTGCTGGGGACTGGATACGAGGGGGTGGTGTTCACAGACGGGCGCGAGGTCTTCAAGTACCTCGACCTCTGGCGCGCACGAGCGAGCGAAAGCGATCATAACTTACTGCGAAGTTTCATCGGAAGGTGGAGCGACACTGAGGGACTTTACCCCCTTCACCGACTCATCGAGCACGGACACCACGCGATTCTCGTCTATCCGTACGAGCCCACGGAAGCCTTCAGCGGTGGGCATGCGGCCGGATTCGTACGGCTGCTGCGCGAATGCCGTGACTACGGCGTTGCGTTCCGCAACCTTCATCCTCGCAACCTCCGCGTAGCGGGGGAGCGCGTCCGGCTCGTGGACTACGGTGCGGACCTCAGGGCGCTCGACGCGAATGAATGGCACCACATGGTGCGCCGAGCGTGGCTTTGTTGGCGATGGCCACACCACACTGATCTTGAGGGATTGATGAAACGTGCCCTGCATGAGGACATCCCGGAATTGACCGGATGGGAGCGGTTAGAACGCGCCGTGCTGGCTCCCGACGCGATGCGCGAGCTGGCCGAACTGGTGCGCTCCCAGATCCTCAGCGCCTCTCCATCCAGCGTACTGGACTTCGGCTGCGGAGACGGCCGCCTGGTGCTGGACCTCGCCAGCCGGGGGCTTCGGGCCGTGGGCTACGACTTGGCAAGCTCACCACGGTGGGAACATCGCGAGGGGACAACCCTCACGACGGACAAGTCGGTAGCGTTTCGCCAGGGCCGATACGACGCGGTGGTGTGTTCACTGGTTCTATGCACGATTGAAGACGAGGCAGAGTACCGAGCGGTCCTTTCTGACTTGCGCGCTGCGGTACGGGACGGTGGCCGCGTTGTGGTGGCGGTCTGCAACCCGTTCTACACGTTCGGTGGCGACACGCCTTTCCAACGGCGCAGCATTCCCATCGATGGTGCCCCGGACCGCGTGTTCGCGTGGACCAAGAGCGTCCGCGAAAACGCCGCGCTGCGGAAAGACGTCCACCGACCGCTGCACATATTGCGCCGCGACCTGCTGCGCGCAGGACTCGTGGTTGAGGCCGTCGACGAGACCGCGACGGTGGACCTTGCCCGCCTCGATCCAGCGTCGGACTTCTTGGTGCTCACGGCAAGGGCCGTGAAGCTTCCGTTGCGGGTTTCGCTTCTCATACGCACTTGCGCGTTGGAGTGGCGCACGCTCGGCGTTCAGGTTCGCCATCTCGTAGAACAGTTGGAGGGACCACAGGCGTTTTGCGAGCGGGTGGTGGTACTGGATCGACGGAGAACAGACTTCGTCAGGCAGTACGATGAGGCGGATCTCGGGGCGGCCAGATCTGCTCTCGCACAGCTTGTTGCCGACGGCACAATCGACCGCGTTGTCGAGGTACCAGAAGGGACTGCCGAGGTTGCCGCCCTCCACAACCGATGGTTCGACCTCGACGCCGACGACACCCACACGGTGAGCGGAGTGCCGGTCGCCGCGAGCCTCTGCGGGTTCGAGGCATGCACGGGGGACTACATTCTGCACGTCGATGACGACTTGCTCGTCGCGAGGCTTGACCACCGACAAGACTACTTGGGTGAAGCGGTTGACGCCCTTCAACGAGATCCCGCTTCAATCTGTGCATCTCTGAACATCTGTCATGATTGCGACCAGGCGTGGACGGCCGACGGGGAGGACGGGCCGTGGCGCGTGGAGGTTCGTGGCACCGTTCTAGATCGCCGCAAATTGCTAGCCTCTCGACCATGGAGGAATGAGCTACGCGGGCACTCTCTTCTCCAGGGCTGGCACCGCTCGCTTGACGTTCAAGTCCGAGAGCGTGGACTGCGGTCGTTGCGCGGTGGCAGCTCCAAGACCTTCTTCGTTCATCCTCCCAACGACCGCAAGCGCGACCGTGATTTCTGGCTCGCGGCGCTCGATCGCGTGGAGGCGGGGTACGTCCCGCCAAAGCAACGGGGAAGCGTTGAGCTCGTTGGCAGTCTTCAGGACTGGCTCGGTCCCCAACGCGACGAGAAGGTCGTTGTGATAGCGTGTGGGCGCGACGTCCCCTCCGGCCGGATTGCACGCTTCCGCGATGCGCTTCTTTCTCAGACTGAGCCGGACTGGGGCATCGTCGCGATTGAGGACGGCGGAGCGCAATCGAGCCGGGACTTCTTGCGCCTTCAGTTCGACCATTTTCCGAATGCTACCGTGGTTACGCTGCGAGAGCGGCGTGGAGCGCTCGCGAATATCGTCTGGGCTCTGCGATACGTATGTCGGAATCCGCGGAGTATTGTCGTGCTCGCGGACCTCGATGACGCCTTGCTCGGTGAAGGGGCACTCGCCCGTGTTGCGGCGGAGTTTCTGCGGGGGGCTGACCTCACCATCGGAGGGATGCTGCGTACTGACAAGTCGAAGAACTACCCGGCGGATTTCGTGCGCCCGAGAGAGAGTCGAGGAGGAAACGTCTGGCAACATCTCCGGGCATTCCGTCGGGGGTTGTTCGACCGCGTGCAGGACGAATCGCTACGTCTCAACGGTCGGTACGTAGACCTTGCGTGGGACTGGGCACTCATGCTGCCGCTTGTTGAGGCGGCTTCCGCGCCGCACTACATCGACGAACCGCTGTACCTGTACGAACCATCGGGGGCCGGGAAAGTCGGCAGGGAGCGTCTCGAACGCGAAGAAATCATCGCGAGAATTATGGCAATGCAATCAGTGTGCAGCGGAGGTGAGCAGTGATTCAATCGGGAACGCGCAGGACTGTCGCTGTCATTGGCGACCAGGGAGCACCCGAGGGAACCCGAAACTACTCCCTCGGGCAACAGGTGGGAGCCTTGCTGTGCGAGGCAGGCTTCCGCGTTGTTACCGGCGGACTCGGAGGCATCATGGAAGCCGCATCGCGAGGCGCGCGAGAGTGTCCCGCGTGGACGCCGGGAACCGTCATCGCCCTGCTTCCTGGATTCGATCCCGAACGAGCGAACGCTTGGGCAGACGTAGTCGTCCCGACCGGGCTCGACCATCTCCGCAACTCATTGGTGGCGCAGGCGGACGCCGTTGTTGCGATCGGAGGGGGAGCGGGCACGCTCACCGAGATAGCGCTCGCCTGGATTTACCGTCGCCCGATCGTTGCTCTGCGGGTCGATGGATGGAGCGGAGAACTGGCCGACCGACGAATCGACGACAGGGTTCGATACGACACGATTCCAGACGACCGGGTGTTCGGCGCTGGGGATGCGGCAGAGGCGGTCAAGATTGTGCGCGAACGTATCGAGCAGTACAGTCGGCGCCATTCGCGGATAAGGTAGCGTCAGTCACCCGATCACCCGCACCCCGATCTCCATCCCTCCGCCGCCGCGCGCACCAGCCCGCTCCCGCTGACACGCCAGCGCGATCGCCCAGAACCGGTCCGCGTGCCCGCCCCGTGATGTGCGCTCCGCGTCGAACGCGACCTTCCCCGACGGCAGCATGCGCTTCTTGATCGAGTGCACCTGGGCGACCAGGTCCCTGTTCCGCGGCAACGACACCTCGCGGCGCTGCAGCGTGATCTTGAAGTCCGTGGCCCAGCGCTCCTTCGCCTCGTTCGTGAAGTTCTCGGGGATGACCTGGGGGAAGTCGCGGGCGAGGTTCTCGGCGAGGTTCATGCCGATGCCGCTGCGGTCGATCGACAGCCGCGCGACCGGGAGCACCTCGAGCAGCCGGCGGAGGTCGGCTTCCTGCTCGGCGAAGGGGGCCTCCGCGTAGGTGCGCAGCAAGCGGCATGTGAAACGTCCGCTGGTTTCCTCGAACACCGCGAGCTCCGACCGGTCTCTCGTGCGACCCACGTCGAAGCCGGCGACGACGCGCCCCTCGGGCTCGGGGATGTCGATGAAGTCCTCGGCGAGCACGAGCTCGTCGGTCGTGTTGGGCAGGATCAGGTCGTACGGGTAGTAGCTGTAGCTCTCATCGACGAAGCTGCACTCGAGCTCCTGCTGGAAGTCCTCGAGCGCGAGCGAATCGAACTGCTCGACGATCGCAGGCTTGCCGAAGGTAGCGACCCGCTCCTCGGTGGTCATCGAGGGCGCCTCGGCAGCGGCGCGCTTCGGATCGATGCAGAAGAACCGGCTCAGCCACCAGGGCACCTCCTGCCTGCGGTGGTGCGGGTACTTCCTGATCTCCTCGGTCGCGATTTCCCAGAAAATGCCGCGTCGCCCGAGGGGTGTGGAACAGCCGGTGAGCTGGCCGTTGCCTCGCAGGATGAGAGCGGTCGAGCCGCGGTAGACCTCGCGGTCGGTGACGTAGTGCGCCAGCTCATCGAGATAGACGTCTCCGCGCTTCCCCCGCGGCGCCTTCGATGGGTTGGACAGGATGCGTGACTGGCGCTTGTGCATCCCGTTCGACTCGAACGCGAGCTCGGTCTTCGAATCGACAACCAGGCGCTTCTGGTACGCGAGGGGAAGCTCCTCGTGAACCTGCCGCGCCGTGAGGATCTTCTCCTTGGCGTCCTCGAGGTTGTAGCTCACGAAGACCGCTGTGTGCTTCTCCCGCAGGTGGCAGCGGGCCAGGGCCTCGAGCGCGAACACGAAGGAGAAGCCGACCTGGCGGCTCTTGGTGATCCAGCGGAACCGGGAGCGATTGCGCAGGAAGGAGACCTGGTAGGGCTCGAGGTCGACAGGCTCGTCGTCGAACATCGCCAGTCCGCTCAGGAATCCCCATTCCTCGGCGAGCCAGTCGGCGAACTCCTGCTCGGAGCGCTTCACCACCCCGAGCGTCATTGCCGCTTTCCCTTGCTGAAGCCGCCGGAAGAAGCCTGTATCGACGCATGAGCAACTACGCCGAGTCCATCGCCCGCCCCCCACGCACTCTCACCGAACGCGAGGTCGCGCTGCTCCTGCGCACCACCGGCCAGCACGCCGCCGGCTGGCGCGACCACGTGATCTTCGGTCTCGCCTTGGGCACTGGCCTGCGCGAGCACGAGATCCTCGCTCTCGACATCGGCGACGTGTTCGACGGCGACGGCAGCGCCCGGCGCCACGTCGTGCTGCGGGTCTTCAAGCGCGCCACCGAAGACCCCGCGCCACAAGAAATCGTCTTGTCGGACACGCTCCGCGCGAAGCTCGAAAAGCTGCTGAAGCAGAAGCGCGCGGATGGGCAGGGCATCGCGCCCGCCGATCCGCTGTTCATCAGTCGCAAGCATCGCCGCCTGTCGACGCGCCAGCTGCGCCATGCGTTCGCGGTCTGGCAGAAGCGCGCCGGCTTCGAGCGCCACTTCAGCTTTCATTCGCTGAGGCATAGTGCGTGCTCGAATCTCTACCGGCGCACGCGCGACATCCGGCTCACGCAGCGCTTCGCGCGGCACTGCTCGATCACGACGACCGGGATCTACACCCACCCGACCGACGAGGAGTTGGTCCGCTCGGTCCAAGAGCTCCCCTGCTGAGCGCTTTCGGCCCCACTTGCACAATGCAACCGACCGGGCCGAACCGACCAGCCACGAGCAGCGGTCGGTTTCCAGAACCAGCCCCTGTCGAGATCGGCACCAGACACCCAGGGCAGGGCTCCGTTGGCGCCGAAAATCTGACCACCCCCCACCCCGCTGTACCTTGTAGGCAAGGGCCGGCATCCTGCCCCGTCGAGGCGGCGCCGGCCGCGGAAAGCGGCGGTTCGATGCCGCGCAAATGCGCCGCGAAGGCAGCATGATGCGCGCGCATTCTGCGGGGCCTCGGACCTCGAATGGCCGCTTTGGTGCAAAAGCGGCTATTCGCATTCGCCCTCCGCATCGCGCGGCGGCGGCGGAAGCGTGTCGGCCAGCGCGTCCTCGGGCCCGAAGTCGGGCACCGTGGGCGGCCCGTGTTCTTCCTCGGCCCAGGCAGTCTGCTCAGCAGTGGCGCGAGTCTGCGCGATTCCCGCAGGATTCAAATGACGGCCCGATGACGGTGAGCTCGAGGAGACTCGCACAGTCTCGAGGCAGTCACGCGGAGCCACACCTCGCGAGGCCTCATCGCCGGGCGCACCGGGACCGGCCCCCCCGCCGTTGGCCCCGCGATTCGCGCAACGCTGCGCCGAATTCGGCCCCACGTGCGCTCCCCTGGGCTCCGGCGGGACGATGGTCGCCCTCGACGACTCGTCGCCTCGTGGGCCCGCCTGGCGCCCGGAACCGAGCACGGTCGCGGCCTGGTCGGAATCGCGGAACCGACCGGCAAACCGAGCGGGCGGTTCCCCGACGGCGTCCTCGATCGCGGGCGCGGGGGGCTCCGGAAGCGTTTTTTCGGTGTCCCCTTTCTCGGGTAGCGCGTTCTCCACCTCACCGCGCTCCTCCGACGACGCATCGAGCGTGTGCATCATCTGCCGGTGCCGCGCCTGCAGCGTTTCGAGGGAGAGTGCGGCGTGGATCTCCTGCCGCGAATCGGCGTTCCCGAGCACGAACTCCTTGAGCCGCACCATCGTGTTGAAGTCGGCGGCGTTGTCGAAACGCACACGATTCTCGGCGAGCGCAGTCTCGAAGCCGATCAGGTAGGTGTCGATGATCCGAAGCTCGTCGTCCTTCGAGACGGCGATCGCCTTGGCCCGCATCTCGACGAGCTTCTGTTCGGCCTTCACCTGGATGCGCGCCTGCGCTTCCTTGCGACGCCGCTGCACGTTGTGAGACTTCGCGTACTCGGCAATCACGCTATTCGAGACTCCGTAGCGCTCGGCGAGCTCGCGGTAGCTCGGGTAGTACACGGTCGTGCCGTTGCCGTCCTCGCAGGGCACCACCTCGCCGAACACGAGGATCCGATCGAGGTCCTCGTAGGGCACGCGCGGCCCCTCGCCCTTGCGGGGCCTGCCGCCGCGACCGCGCTCACCGAACATCAGCGACTCCTCGCTGCCCACCACTCGCGCAGCAGGTCGAGGAAGTCTTCGAGGTGCATCGCGATGAAGGCCTGCTGCTTGTCGTCCTTGCACACCGCGACGGGCCAGAGCCCCTTGCCGAGCGAGTCCTCGGTCGCCTGGGCAAGAGCCGCTCGTGGATTGGTGCGTGCGCCACGCTTGCACTCGAGGTGGAGAGCCGGCGCGACGACGTCTGCGCACTCGGCGCCATCTCGGAACTGCATCCCGCGGTGCACGCGGTCCTTGCCGAAGACTTCGGCGAAGCGGTGGACCATCTCCCGCTCAAAATCGTGTCCCTTGCGGCGTGAGCTTCTTCCAGGCATCGCACTTCCTCCGGGGTGGCAGAGCAGCGGCGGCTCACGGCGGGGACGCGGAGATCACGTCCCGGAGTCGCTTCTTCGCCCTCGAGCGCACACGCTTCAGTCGCTGGTAGAGGCGCTCGCGCTCCTCGTCGCTTTCGAGGTTCATGCGCGAGACAATCGAGTAGAGCGTCTCGGAACCAAGCTCGGTTTCCCGAACCAGGAACGCCCCTTCCTCCGACACGTGATCCGCGAGAGCGGCGAGCACGGCCTCGACCTGGAAGCTGACGGGCGGACTCGAGGCGGAACCCGCAGGAACCTGCCCAGGGCTGGCCTGGGCCAGGTCGCGCTGCCCCTCTCGCCAACGACGGTCCGTGAGCTCTCGTCGCAGGGATTTGAACACGCGCCTGCGGGTAAGATGGGTCAGACGGATCGGCGTGCGACCTCGCCAGGACTCGGGGCGGTAGGAGGCAATCGCCACGAGGAACGCCTCGAGCACGAGCTGGTCGAGGTCGTCCTTGGGGAGCTCGGCGCACACGAGCTGGCGACGCAGCCGGAGCAGCATTGGCAAGTAGACCACGGCCAGCACCGCGGACCATTGCGACTCGTGGGCAGCCGCACGTTCGCGGAGCAACGCCAGGGTGATCGCGTCGCGCTCGGAATAGTCGTCGTCGGACTGCTTCGCCAGCGCGGCCAGGAGCGAGGGGAGGTCGACGTAGCCGGCGAGTACCGGGTGCCGCGGACGAGCATCGCAGTAGAGCCGCGCGTACACCGGCCCTTGCACCTCCTGGCGCAGCAGCTTAGCGAGCGTGCGGAAATGGTCGCTCACTGCCCCGCCCTCCGACGCAGTCGCACCAAGGCGGCGGCGCAGTAGTGGAGGGCGTCGATCACCTCGTCGAGGGTCTCGGCAGGGTACTCGCGCCCATCGTCGACATTCCACACGCCGTAGCGCTGGCGACCTTGCCCCATGCGTTCCAGGAGTACTTCGAGGATCGAGCGCTCGTCGTCGGCGAGCACGGCGATGCGATCGGCGAGCTCGGAAGCGGAGGCGCGAGACATCAACCCGCCTCCTTCGCCCAGAACCGGGGGCTGTGGCGCTTCTCGGCCTTGGCTTCGAGCTCGGCCTTGAGCAGCGAAACGCGGGGCTTGTCAAGGCGCTTGCCGAGGTCCTTGAGCAGCGCGTCGAGCGATTTCTTCTCGACAACAGCTACTTTGCCGAGCAGCTCGTCGCGAGACAGTCCGGTCGCGTCGGCGAGTACGGCGAGGGTGGCGTCCACGGGGTACTCGTGGCTTGTGATGGTGAACATCCGGTAGCGCACGCCGCCGAGGACGAGCTCGTCGCGGTCGCGAAGCTGCGCTTTGAGAATCCCCTCGAGTTCTTCCTTGCGGGCGTAGAGGACTTTTGCGAGGCGCGCGACCTGCTCACGTTCCTTCGCAACGGCCTCGAGGTCGCGGATGTCCTCGCAGATCAGGCGCGGTCTGCCCTGCAGCGCCTCCGCGTACGCGGGGCAATGCGCGCGATGGTCGCAGTAAACGCAATTGGCGTTGAGCCTCGCCGGAAACTCGCTGGCGGTTTCGGTCTGAGCGCCGAGCGTCTCGACATACGCGAGAGCGTCCGCCAGCTGCTCCGGCGTGCGCGTTGTCTCCTGCCGAATCCCGTGGCGGAGCATCCGAAACGTCAGCTTCACGTTCTTCGCCCAAGGCCAGAGACGCTGCGCCGCTACGTGGTAGAGGCTCAGTTGCAGGCTGGTCTCAACCTCGTCTCGCGTGAAGATCTGGCGGTTGGTCTTGTAATCGATGACCTCCACCGTCTCGTCGTCGACCCAGTTCACGCGGTCAATGAAGCCGAGGACGGTGAATGGTCCGACCGGGAGATGGAACTCCTGCTCGACCGCGAGCACGTCGCGGTGGTCGACAGCGCCTTCCTCCCGCACGAAGTCGCGCAGGATGTGCAGTCCCTCCTCGAACACTTGCACCCCGGAAAGGGCGTCGGCGGTCCATGCTTCGCGATAGAGCTCGATCGCTCGGTCTTCCGACAGCGGGCCAGTGCGCTCGTCCACAACCACCTCGCGGATGAGGTGCTCGAGGACCGCGTGGATTACCTTTCCGAACCGAAGCGGGATGCCTGGCTCGGCTTGCCGCTTGTCGAGGTAGTGAAGCTTGTACGAGAGCGGGCATTGCTCGAAACGGGTCAGACGCGAGTAGCTCAAGTGGGCATTGCGAAGCGTGGTCATGGATTCTCCTGCCGGGCTGGGCCGGGCTTGATGGGCGGGTGGAAGGCGATGACGCGGGAGCCGGGGAACACGCTCAGGGCGTGCAGTACGGTCGCGAGGTGCTCGGGCGTGAACTCTCGACGGGGCTGGCCCGTGTAGGCGGGCACGAGCCACAGCTCACCGAAGCTGTCGGACTGCAGGCACACCTCGACGCCGAGGGCCTTGAACGAATCGATGTCCTCGGTGGTGAAGCCACGGAGGCGGCTGATATCGATCGGGGTTGGCTGCGGGATCGCCGCCACGGGCACTGGCACTGACACCGCGGCGTTGGGCTTCGGGGCGGGAGCTTCGACATGGGGTACCGGGTTGCCGAACAGGTCGCGAACCACGGCGGACGCAACAGGGGGAACTGCAGCAACGACTGGGGGTGCGCTCGGCTCGGCGGGATGGAGGCCTGGCTCGTTCGCCTTGAGCCATTCCACACACATGAACTCGTCGGGGAGCGAGCACGCCCCATTCGAGACGTAATGGGCGCACCGTTTGCCCTCGCCTCGCACGTACCTCTCGCAAGTGATCCCGATTGGGCGATCCGATGCGGCCGTCGGCGTTGGCTTGATGAGATCCTTGAGCGCCATCCTGGTTCCTCGCGGGCGCCTCTCGGCGCTAACGAAGGGAGAAACGCGGAGGCGCTCAGCGAGATGGGACAGCGGGCTTGATGCCGACGAACTCCTGGGCCTTTGCGAGATCCAGAACGAACGTGCGGAAGCGGTCCTCTACTGAACCGAAGCAGACGCGCTCGGAGGTCGACACGACAACAAGGGGAAAGAACGCATGGCCGAAACGCAGGAGGTCGTGGGTTGCGCGGGCCGTGAGTTGGCTGCGACCTGCTCGGAACAGCGCTCGAGCGACAGACTCGGCGCGGACGGCGAGCATCCCGGTCTCCGAGCGGCGAACGTGCACGCCGTCCGTGAGCGTGCCGTCTTCAACCGCCACGAGCACATCGACAATGAGCTGAGCAAGGCGGTGGCGAGACTCCTCTGCTTTTCGCCGGCCCTGGTTCACGCGCAGGACGAACCGGGTTGAGGAGCTTTGGGAGAGGAGCCCTGCTCGGACGAGCTTCGCGGCAGCGCGCTGGAACTCGAGCACGAGCTCCGTGCGTTCATCGGCGGACGGGAAGGCGATCGGAACCCTGTTGATGTCGTTCATGCACCAACAAACGCGTTGGTGCGATCAGCGGATGGGACAGTCACGAGACCAAACATCGCAGGACGCTGTGGACAGGTCGGGCCTGACCACCAGCCTCCGAGGAATCACTGTTTGTGTAGCAGCATCAAGAGGTTAGCCGGATTGTGGACACGGGACAGCGTCCTACGCCATGCATCAGCCGCGCGTAGAGCATTTTATTTTCCTTCCCACGTTCCGACTCGTCCGAAGAGAAAATCGAATCTTGCTCCTAAATAGACCTGCTTAATATTCTCTGTCCACAATCATATCTATGACATATGGCCTTGAAATGGCGGGGAAAAGTGTGGACGCGGAGCTGTCCCAGGCCAGGCCCACCCTGTCCACATTGTCCAAGGCGGGATGAAAGAAGGCTGTCCACTCCGCGATTTGCTCTGTGAGTTCAACGGGAGGTGCGGAGGGCCCGCTCTTCACTTCGTGAGTTTGCGCAGCAGCGACAGGTTCGCGACCACCGACACGATGCGCAGCGACGCATGCTGGCGATGGAACTCGCGCCAAGCTTCGAGCACCTCGGCATCGGCGAGCCGGGTCTCGGTGTCGCCATCCCTGGTGGGCTCGACCGCGAGGGACCCCAGCGCGCAGCCGCGTTCCTGCAAGAACAGCACGACGAGCTCCGCGAAGCCAG
Source organism: Deltaproteobacteria bacterium (assembly GCA_016218915.1). Taxonomy (GTDB): domain Bacteria; phylum Myxococcota_A; class Polyangia; order Polyangiales; family Polyangiaceae; genus JACRCQ01. Next base: position 153,956 of record JACRCQ010000007.1, on the reverse strand, counting down.
GCACGTGGTCGACGTGGTGGCTCGAGCGCGTGACAGGAGCACCTGTCGCCGCGCAGGGCACGGTGTCCCGCCCTGCAAAGGCCTCGTCGCGATACGCGAGAATCTGAGGCCGAATCGCGGTGCGGAGCCCGTTCAACGCGTCTCTTTCAGGCGTTACCGGGGTGAGACAGGAAGGGAAGCTGAAGTCGGTGCGCTTTCCATTCCTCCGGGTGAGCCAGAATCCTCGAGTGGGCCCGTTCTTCTCGACCTGAAGCGATGCGACCCCGCACCCGATCTTGTCCTGCGCCTCGGGATGCATAGCGAGCAGGTCGCAGATGAAGCGCTCGTCCTCGCCGCGGAGCGTAGCCCCGATCGGATAGCGGTAGAGCACCTCGCGGATCGCCGCGATTGCGTCCTTCTTGCTCGCGAACATGCGGTCGCCGATCTGCACTCGCGTGGCCGTCCGTCTCCAATACCACACGGGGGATGGGGGAGAGGGATCCCGGAGTCCGAGCCGATCCCCACCCTGGATTCCCCCATCACCCCCCACCGCAAGCTCCTCTCGACGCTCGCGAAAGTCGCGGGCCCGAGGAGATCACAGATGCACCGCACGCCCATCGACTTCCGCTGCAAGAAGTGCCGCGCCCTGCTGGCGAAGCATGACAGCGACGGCCTCGCCATCCGACGCGGCGACATGCAGACGACGGTGACCGGCACCGACTTCACTGTCTCCGTCACCTGCTACCGCTGTCGCACGCTCAACGTCGTGACGTCGTCGATGCGATCCGCTCCTGCGACGTCCGTTCCTCTTTCGAGGCCGACCGCCGCTTAGCCGGGCGTCGCTCTCGCACATCGTAACCGAGCGCAAGACGCCCTGATTCGGCTTCCAAAGAGCGCGCTGACGCCAGCCGGGAAGGCGGCGCGTCATGCGCGCGAGCTGGGAGGCTCTCCACGAGAGTCTGGGTTGTTCGATTCGTACGTTGCAGGCAGATCAGGCGTTCACGAGGGCGAAGGCGATGCACGAAACGCTCCGCGCTTTTGCAGAGCCGGGGGTGCTCGTCTCGTTCCTCACAAGCAAAGGCGGCGACCTCGACGAGAAAGATCGCATCCTCTCCACGCTTGTCACCATGGTGCAGCGACGTCAGGAGCAGAAGCTGGCGAGCGCACTGCTCTGGTTGGGGCTTTGGCCTGGGCTCGACGCCGCGTACCGCCGCCGCATCAAGCACTTCGCTTCCAGACCCGCGGAGCTGGTCTCTGAGATAGCGGATGCGTTCACGTCGCTTGTCGAGCGGCTCCGTTTCGAGACCGTGTCACGCGTGGCCGCCACTCTGGTGCGAAGCACCGAGCGAGACGTAATGGATCGGCGCCGGAAGGTCTGGTCCGAAGCCGCTCGGATTCGCGAGAGCAAAGCCAACCCGCTCGCATTCGACGAGTTCATCCAGGACGCCGAGATTGGCAAAGTCCCGGTGGATCATTGGACAGCGCCGCGGATGGAGTCTGTCCTTGGGTTGCTTCCGGGGCTGGGCTTCGATCAGGACGTCAAGGCGCTTCACGCGTGCCTCGAGCCCATCGTGGGCGACGACGCCGAGCTGCTCGTCGCCGTGCTCGTCCTCGAGGAGACGCAGAGGGAAGCGGGAGAGCGCTTGGGGCTGTCCCACGACGCCGCGCGCAAGCGCTTTCAACGGGCACTTGGACGCGTTCGCCAACACCTGACGAGCGCGGTGTCCCAGCCCGGAGAGGGCGACCGCGTTTGATGGGGCATCAGGGCAACGACGCCCGGAGGAGTCAAGAAATGGACCACGAGGATGACCGAGCCTCTGACACCGAGCGAGACGAGTTCGTTCGGCTCCCGGGCCTGCTGCGACGCTGGGAGATCGAGCAGGTCGTTGCGCCCGGCGTGGATTTTCACCTTGAGGAGGCGGGCACCGCCTCCGATGGAACCCCGCTCTTCGCCGTTTACCGGCGCGAGCACAGCAAAGTGAACAGCAAGAAGGAGCAGTGACCAATGGCATCGAGCATGTGGCAGCAGACCGAAGAGATGGCGAAGAAGCACGATCAGGGAGGGAGCCTCTGGCTCAAGCTGCAGAACGACGGCGACAAGGCGGTCGTCGTGTTTCTCGGCGAGCCGTTTCCCCGCGAGGTTTGCTTCGCCGATGGCAAGTACTTGCCATTCGACGACAAGCTCAAGGCGCAGGGGCTCAAACCGTCGTTGCGCGTCGCCTTGAGCGTCGCGCTCTACGACTCGAAGGAAGTGAAGGTGCTCGAGCAAGGCGTGATGTTCTTCAAGGACCTGGTGCGGGTCCGAGAAAAGTACGGCCTGGACAAGTGGGCATTCGAGATCCAACGCCATGGTGCCGCGAAGGATCCGAAAACGACCTACTCGATCCTGCCCGAACACCAGCTTACGGCCGAAGAGCAGAGGGCCTTTCAAGCCCTGCCGATGCATGACCTCGCCAAGCTCTACGAGGGCGAGGCTGAGGGCGCGGGAGCTGCCCCCCTCGGCAGCTACGACAAGAAGGCTGACGCCGCAGTCGACCCGAAGGTCGCCCAGGCGATCGCCGCGCAGCTCAAGACGCTGCCGCGCGACGCAGTCGACCGCTTCCTCCAGAAGTTCGGCGTGCAGCGAATCAAGGACCTGCCCGCTGGGCAGGTCGAAAAAGCCCGCGCCTTCGTCGAGCAGCTCCAGGGCGAGTTCGCTGCCCCCGCGGCGGCCAGCACCGACGTCGACCCGTTCGCGTGAGCCGCGTGTGCGAGGAGCCACCAATGCAGGACTACATCTCCCAGGTCTTCGACGATGGCGGGCTCTTCGCCTCGCGATTCCCCGGCTACGAAGTGCGCGAGGGGCAGGTGGCCCTGGCTCGTGTGGTCGACAAGGCCATGCGCGACGGGCGCCACACCCTCGGCGAGGGCCCCTGCGGCACGGGCAAGAGCGTCGCGTACGCGGTCCCCGCCATCTGGCATTCCCGCCATGACAAGAAGCGCGTCGTCATCGCCACGGCAAACATCGCTCTCCAGGAGCAGCTCGTTCGCAAGGACCTTCCCATGCTGGCGAGCGTGCTGCCCTGGAGCTTCTCCTTCGCGCTTCTGAAAGGCCGCAACAACTACCTATGCCTCGACCGGCTTGCGGAATCCGAAGCTCGGGGGGAGTTGCGAGGCCTGTTCGACGACGACCAGCAAGCTCAGGTTGATGACGTAGCAGCCTGGGCGCGGACAACGAATGTTGGCGACGTCTCCGAGCTGCCCTTCATCCCGGCACACCTGGTGTGGGCCCGGTTCGCAGTGGGTTCGGACGAGTGCAAGGCAGAGGGCTGCCAATTCCGCGAGGAGTGTTTCGCAGAACGAGCGCGGGCGATTGCGCAAGAAGCCGATATCGTCGTCACCAACTACCACTTGCTCTTCGCACACATCGCGGTGCGCCGGGAAACCGGCCAGGACCTGGTGCTGCCGCCGTTCGATCTTCTGGTTCTGGATGAAGCGCACGAAGCCTCCGATATCGCCCGCGACTTCTTCGGCTTCAGCGTCTCCGAGCACACCTTCGCGCGGCTCGCGTCGGCCGCAGCCGACTTCGGGGACAAGAGGTTGGCCGGGGAACTTCGCCAGGAGGCAGGCCGCCTGTTCGAGCACCTCGTCGGCGTCGCTCGCTCGGCACGGCAAGCAAAGCGACTGCGGGCTCCTGGATTCGCTTCTGCACCTGGCATGCAACGAGCACTTCGCTCTTTGATTGCGCATGCCAATGAAAGAGCCGAGGACGATTCGCGCGAAAAGAAAGTACGTTCGACGGCTCGGAACGTGGCGCGCAACGCCGCCACGGCCTGCGAGCGCCTCGAGGAGATCCTCCAGCTGAGCGACGCCGAAAAGGTCTACTGGATTGAGCTGGATGCGAAGGGACGAGCCAAGCTGCGGGCGAAACCGATCGAGGTCGGTGCATTGCTGCGGGAGGAGTTGTTCGGACGCTGCCCCTCGGTATCGTGCATGTCGGCCACGCTCACTACGGCTGGGACGTTCGACTTCATTCGACGGGAGCTCGGGGTGCCGCGCGACGCCCTCGAGCTCGTTGCCGACACGCCGTTCGACTTCGCGTCCCAGGCGCTGCTCGTTGTCCCCGAGCGGTTACCGGACCCGCGCGACCCCGGGTTCGTTGAGGCAATCGCGACGGTGTTCCGCGAAGTGCTCGATCTCTGCGACGGACGAACGCTCGGGCTCTTCACTTCCTATCGAAACCTCAACGCCGTCTACGAGCGCGTCGCCAGCGGCCGCCATCGGGTTCTGCGCCAAGGCGAGCTTCCCCGAGCCGAGCTCACCCGCCTTTTCGCGCATGACGTCTCGTCGGTACTGCTCGGTACTGAAAGCTTCTGGACCGGAATCGACATCGCGGGTGAGGCACTCACGGGACTCGTCATCGACAAGCTTCCCTTCCCGCCGCCCGACGATCCCGTCATCGAAGCGATCTGCGAGCGCGATCCTCGCGCGTTCGACAACTACCTCATCCCCCGCGCCATCATTGCGTTGCGGCAGGGAGTCGGCCGACTGATCCGGTGCAAGACGGACGTCGGCGTCGTGGTCATCCTCGATAGGCGCATAGCGGAGAAGGGCTACGGAAGGCGCTTCCTGAAGAGTCTGCCGCCCATGCTCTCAACCCGGCGTGTCGAGAACATCACTCGTTTCCTTGCGGAGGCCGCAGATGCGCGCGCGGGTTGATGCTGCACTCACACTCGATGCGGCTGACTTGCCGCCCAAAGTCGTCGAACGGCTGCGGCGGGCGCTGTCCTACGCCAATCCCGCCTACCTCGATCGGGTGCGAATGGGACTCCACCCCGGGCCGGAGCCGGAGGTGCTGTGCTTCGTCGAGGAGCGGAACGGGCAAGTGCGCTTGCCTCGTGGGGCCATCCATGCCCTGAAACGCGCCGGAGCGCAGGAGGGACTGATCGTGGCCTGCGACGACGCTCGCGTGCTGCCAAGCACGCTGCTCGAGCAGATGCGGGAGCTTCCGCTACGCGACTACCAGTCCAGTGCAGTCGACAAGCTCGTGAAGGTAACCCAAGGCACCGTCGTCATCCCGTGCGGTGGGGGCAAGACCCGGGTCGGGATGGGCGTCATCGCTCGCCTGCGCACGCCTACCCTCATTCTGGTGCACACCCTGGACCTCGCCGAACAATGGGTGGGGGAGCTGCGCGAAAAGCTGGGCGTGGAAGCCGGCCTGGTAGGTGCTGGCGAAGAACGCCTGGCGCCAGTCACCGTGGCGGTCATCCAGGCTCTCGTTCGATGGGATCCCATCAAACTCGACGAGTTCCTCTCGACCTTCGGACTGATGATCCTCGACGAGGCGCACCACGTGGCTGCCTGCACGTTCAACTGCGTGGTCGATCGCTGCCCGGCGCGCTACCGGCTGGGGCTCACCGCAACGCCCGAGCGCGAGGACGGGCTCACGCCGCTGCTCGAGCTGTTCCTCGGCGGGCAACTCGTCAGCGTCACGCACGAGGCGCTTGTTGCGGCCGGAGTTCTCGCCGTTCCGGAGGTCCGGTCCATCGAGACCGAATTCACCTACCCATACTTGGCAGCGGAGGACTACGCGCCAATGCTCGCCGCTGTCGCCGCGGACGAGGAGCGCAACTGCCTCATCGTCAACAGCGTCGTAACGGAGGCACTGGCCGGCCATAGTTGCCTGGTGCTCTCGGGGCGAATCGAGCACTGCGAGCTCCTCGCTGCCGCGATCGCAAAGCGCGGCATTGGCGCGGCCGTTCTGACAGGCCAGGTGAAACGGGCACGTCGCAAGGAGCTCCTCGACCAGGCTCGAGCCGGGAACCTTCCCGTGCTGGTGGCGACGAGCCTGGCAGACGAAGGGCTCGATCTTCCACGCCTCTCTCGCGTGTTTCTCGCCTACCCGAGCCGAGCGCGCGGACGAACCACGCAGCGACTTGGGCGGCTGATGAGGCCGCACCCAGACAAGCGCGACGCGGTGCTCTTCGACTTCGTCGACCGGAGGGTTCCCATTTTGCGCCGTCATCACCTGGAACGACGAAGGCTCTACGCGGAGGTGCTCAGCGTGCCGGCCTCGAAACTCGGCATGGTGACAGCCGCGGGGGGCCGCTGCGCATGAGCGTGCCCGAGCCGAACCCACAGGCAATTCGATCCACTTGGCGCTGGCTTGCCCATGGCGAGCATGGTGTTTCCGAGGTTCGGGTCATTCGACCGGGGGGAGGCATCGTCGGCATCGGCTTCTTCGACGACGAGAATGCGTTCGTCAGCGAGTGCGTTCGCACCAACGGCGCCGGCAATGTCTACGTCGGCATCCAACCTCGACCGCGGCGCCTTCTAGGTCGCGCGCCGAACGTCGTGCGGCCGCTACGGAATGGGGCTGCACGCAAGGACATTGAACTCATCACCGCCACGGTGATCGACATCGATCCCGTCCGGCCCAAAGACACAGCGAGCACCGAGCAGGAGCTTGGCGGCGCATTGGCCGCTGCGGAGCTCGCGATCGCGTGGTGCGAGTCCGAGGGGCTGCTGCGCCCTCGGCTCATGATGAGCGGCAACGGTGCGCAGCTTTGGTTTGCGCTGCCGCCCACGCCGCTGCAGGGCGACCGACGCGAGCGAATCCAGGCCGGGCTCAAGGGCTTCGAGGCAGCGGTTCGACGGCGCGTTCAAGGCGAGCAGGTTCACGTCGATTCGATTCATGACGTCGCCCGCATCATCAAAGTCATCGGCACGGTGAGCCAGAAGGGAGACGGCCAGGGCGATCGCCCCCACCGGGTGAGCGCAGCGCTGGCTGGCTTCGAACGCGTCGAAGACGGGCGGCTGGCGGAGCGCCTTGATAAGCCTGCTGAGCAGGGAAAGATCGACGCGCCCGCTCCTCGTGTTTCGCTTCCGATCGCGGGCGGCGGCCCAACGCCGGGCACGGGGAAGGCGAACCGCACGCCAGAGGGCGGATACGACTGGGAACGCCCCGTCGAGATGTGTGGCCCGGTGCAGCGCCTCTGGGATCAGGGGGCCGACGATCGCAGCCTCGCCATCTTCAACATGGTGCGCTTCTTTGCGCACAAGGGGCTTGGCCTCGAGGAGGTCACCGACCTGATCGTCGAGTACGATCGGCGTGGGCTCGGCAAGCTGAGCGGGCGCGACGGTCCGGAGTACGTCAGGAAAGCCCACGAAAAGGTGCTGGGAACAGCCCGTGAGGACGGGGCTGTCGCACCGCCGTGCCATGCGCTTCAGAAGCTCGGCTACTGCCGCGTGAACCGTGAGCCGGGCGCACGGTGCGACCTGTACGACGTCGTCTTCGACATCGAGAAGGCGATTGAGACGGTGCCCACCGACACGCCCGCCCGCGAGCTCGAGTACCGGCTCAAGCCCATCTTGGACGCCATTTCTCACAGAGATCCGGCCGTCCACGGCAAGTACCTGGGGCTCGTGGAAAAGCGCTTCGGGCTCAAGCTCAGGGATCTGCGCAAGGCGATGAGCCAGGCTTCGAGCCCGGCCGCGCGCGAAACGCAGGAGCGTCCCCAACAGCCCGACGGTGGCGACGACGCCTTCGAAGGGGAGATCTACGAAGACGCCCGGTTCTACTACGTGATGACCGTACGCGGCGAGACCAGGGTCGTCTCTTCCTTCGCGATCGTGCCGACCATGCGCGTTGTCACCGAGGACGGGGAGCTCATCCTCGGCGAGGCGCACACGGACAAGGGTACGACGGTGGCGCCGCTGCGCCTTCCGCTGTCGGCCTTCCATTCGAAGCGGGATCTCATTCGGCAGCTACCTTCGGCCGACCTGCAATGGACCGGCAGCGACAACAACGTCCAGGGACTGTTGCGAGTGCTCGCGCGCAGACCCGTGCCGAGTCGCCCGGGCTCCACGATGCTCGGGGAGTATCACCAGGGCGAGCACCACGTGTGGCTCGGGCCTGACTGCTCCATCGGCAAGGACGGGTTCATCGACCCGTCGCCGGTCGTCTACGTTCCCGGAGGGGCCTCGCTCGACAAGCGGATTCGCTACAAGCCAACCGACGACGAGACCTTCCAGGCGGTCGCGCGGGTGGTTTTCGAATACCTCCCGCGAGTCAATAAGCCCGAGGTCATCCTTCCCATCCTCGGCTGGTTTTTCGCCACGCCCATGAAGCCGCGATTCATGCGGACCGTGGGAAGCTTCCCGACGCTGTTCGTGTGGGGCACGCAAGGCTCCGGCAAGTCGAGCGTGTGCATCGACGTCATGTGGCCTCTGTTCGGCGTGCGCGACGCCGAGCCCTACAGCGCCACCGAGACAGAATTCGCGCTGCTCAAACTGCTCACCTCGACGCGGTCCGTGCCGATCTTCATCGACGAGTACAAGCCCTACGATATGCAACGGCAGCGGCTGAATACCCTGCACCGCTACCTGCGGAGGCTCTACCGAGGCGAAACCGAGGAGCGCGGCAGGCCAGACCTCAAGGTGAACACGTACCATCTGCAGGCGCCAGTGTGCGTTGCCGGCGAAACCCGCCCGATTGAGGCGGCCCTGCTCGAGCGCATCATCACCTCCAATCCCGAGAAGACAACCCTGGCCGAGCTCGCGTACTGCAAGCGCGCGCACCAGGAACTTCGTGCGGTCGATCTGACCCTGTTCGCTCCCCGGTACATCCAGTTCTGCCTCGGGCGCGACTTCGACGCCGACCTTGCCATTGTTCGCGAGGTCGCCAAGACGCTGCTCGGTGAGCGCAAGGTGCCAGTCCGGGTCGCCGAGAACATCACTGCGATGCTGCTCGGCGTTCACTTGTTTGAGGAGTTCGCGAAGGCCTGCGGCTGCGAGCTGCCCGAGGACCTCGGTGTCCGAGCCGCGGTCGATGCCGTGCTTGCCGACGTGCTCGAGACCGACCACGGGGTGAAGAACGCCCTCGATCACTTCCTCGAGATGCTGGGCGTGATGGCGGTGCAGGACGTGCTCAAGTACCGCGTCCATTACGTGTTCGATGGCGCAAACCTGGCCATCCATCTCGAGAGCGCCTACGACGCCTTTCGCGCCCACTGCAAGCGCATCGATTACGAAGGGGAGGTGGTCGATCTCAAAGCGTTGCGACGGCTGATCCTGGAGAGCAAGAAGCAGGAGGGCTTCGTGGTCGCTGACGGCGAGCGCGTTTGCTTCGGCGGTCGCGAAAACCGCAGACGAGCAGTTCTCATCGACCTGTCGAAGACCAACGTGGTGAGCGCCGACGACTTCCCGCAACCCGGCGAGCCCGATCACGGCGGCTTCCGGGAGAATTTCAAGTCGCGCTACGGTTGGAACGACGTGTCGTAGGCGTTTTCACGGAGGCCACGTCCCCCGGCACGCCGTGGCGCCGGCAGTCGCGCAGCAGGACCGCCGCGTTCTGCAGTCCTTCCTCCTGCTTCTGGGTGGTCTTCCCCTTGGAACCGCCCTTCTTGTTCGTGGCCTTGGTTCCCACGTAGTCGAAGGCGGCGAGCGACGCGTCGAACTCGATGTTTTCCGGAGGGACGCCGAGGCGAAGAGTTCCCTGGCCCTTCTGTACCTTGATGAGCGCCTTGCGTTCGACCTCGGAAAGGCCCGGCACGTCGTACGTGCTCAGCTCCTCGCGCATGCGCTCGAGCGCGCGGTCCTTGTCGTCTCCGTCGCGGAGCCGCGACTTGTCGATCCACCCGTCATCCTTCCCGTTCTTGCGCGCGGCGGCCAGGAGCAACAGCCGCAGGAACTTAACGTCGCTCTGTCGGAAGCCGCCGAAGTCGTGGCCGTTGATCTCGACGACGTGGCGATCTCCAGGTCGGGTCGCGAACCGCATTCTCACGTAGTCGAGGTCGAGCGTCTGGTCAGCGACGACCCGCGTGCGGTAGTCGGGCGTCAGTTCCTCCAGGGCGCGGAGGAGCCCGAGATCGCCGCGGGGATCGTCGAGCAGTTCGAGGGGCGCGATCTTGTCGGCCGCCGCGAACGACACGCGCGGATTCTTCGCCACGAGCACGATGAGCGCGTCGTGACCCAGTTGCTCGCGGAGCCCACGGCACAGCTGCTCGAAGCCGCGCGTCGGCGAGCGGAGCCACACCACGGGCACCGACAGCCCGCGGCGGCGCAGCAGCCCCAAGCCAACGAAAGGAGGCGGCACCGCGACGGTGAGCGGTTCGAGCCCGTTGCGTGCGGCGAGCGCCGCGAACACGTTCTTGGCTCTGCAGCGGTGGCTGTCGACCTCGCTGTGTGCGACCCACGTCCATCCCGGCCAGCACGCGGGCTCCTGAGGGCATGCCACGCCGACCAGTCCCTCCTTGGCTCGACTGTCCCAATCGAGATTCGGCGTGCAGCGGTGCTCGCAGCCGGATGGTTCGTAGCCCTCGGCAGAGCCGAGTTCCAGGAGCCGCTCGCGGACGAGGAGCACGGTGTCCCCGCCCGCCGCCGCAACCTCGGCGTAGCTCACCCGGGCGTTATCACTGCGCCGCAGTTTCGAGAGCAGCAGCTTCCACGGCTTCCCGTCTTCCGCTCGCATCAATGCCCCATTCCTTCAGGTAGCGCCGGATCAGGCGATCTCGATCCGTGTCTCGCAGGTTTGAACTGTTCGGGTTGAAGAGGCTGACCGTTCGAAACCTCGATCGCCCCTTGCCCTCGAATCGGAACTGCAACCGCACCCCCTGGATGGCGTCGGTGCCCAGGTCCACGCCGTGCTCGGCCAGTACCATGCGTACCCCCTCGATGGACAGGCCGGGCTTCATCTCCACGATGATGCGCCTGACGTCCGCGTGAGCCGGCTTCGCATCGATTCGCACGATCGACACTTCGTCGATCTTGTCGGCGCCGCGAGTCGGAAAGTCGAACTCCGAATCCCGCAGCGGATCGAAACAGAACTTCGGGCTCTTTGATGCGTCCTCGAAGTACTCCAGGTCACGAACGAAGATTTCGGCGAACAGGTCCCGGAGCTTCTCACGCTCGGGCTTGCGCGGAGCTTTCACCAGCAGGGTGGAGGTCTCGAATTGAAACACGGCTGCCAGGCGGATCACCGGGCGCTGCCAGTCAGGCTCGACGACGCCCTCATCGTTGAAGCGATCGAACGGAGCGACCTCATCTTCGTGGAACACGAAGAGCGCGAACTTCTCCTGGTTCGCGAAGTCCTCGACCTGGCAACGGGCGCCGAAGGCCGTGTCACGAAAGTGCCCCGCCATGGCTTGCTTCATCCAGGCCTTCGCGGCGGGCGTCGGTGCGAGGGTCACGGCGTAGCGCCCATGGTACTCCTTGAAGTGCTCCATCATGTCGACGGCGTAGGTCTGATGCGCATCAGCGAACCGCTTCTGGTCGGCGGTGAAAAGTCGCACCGCGAGATCCTGGGCCGACCACGTGCGGCTTTCCTCCACCAGCTGCGATGTGCCGTTGGTCCACACGAGCGGCGCGAGTTGCTCGAGATAGGAGCGAGCGTGGGGAGCGCACATGTCGTTGACGGGCAAAAGTTCAGTCTCCAGCCTCTGCCGCTCCTTCTCCGGCAGCGCCTTCCACGCCCGATACATCTGCTCGTAGACTGGTCCGTCGCCGTCCAGCTGTAGCTCCACTCCTGCCCATTCTTGCAGCGCGTCGAGCGCATCTGCGGTCAGGTGGCGGAAGAAGGACTTCGGGTTCCACTCGCGGTGAGGCATGGCGAATCTCCTGATCACTGTTCCCTAAACAGGGGACACTCTAAGCGCAAAGAAGCCGCCCCTGAGCATCAGAGAAGGCTCCTCTGTGGGTTTGAAGCGTCGATCACAAGGTTGAGGTCGAGCAGGCGATAGCGCATCGCCTCGTTCGATACGTTCGTGAACCGGCCGCGCTCGATGACCTCGGCGGCAAGATCACGAAGCCGTTCGTCGAGCTCGCGCTTCTTGCGGCGCTCTTCGACGCGTTCCCATGTCGGCGCCTTGTCGCCGCACAAGGCCTTCATCGTTGCGCGAACATCGGCCGAGGGCATCAGCAGACATGCAGCGAATAGGTCGGCTTGCCACTCCGCGCGTGCCTTCTTCTGGCTCGAGCGACACACGATCGCGGGCTGCTCGGGGATCTCGCTCGTGGAAAACAGTGGCGCGACGACCCTCTCGGCTTCGATCAGCGGCCGGTGCATGTACCAGTGACCACTTTCGTGCGCGAGCGTGAAAGCGAGCCGCCCCTCCTTGCCCTCCAGGTCCAAGGACTGCTCGATGAACACCCGCTTCTCCTTGAGGAAAGTCGCGCCCAGCACATCAGGCATGCCGAGCAGCTCGGTTAAGTCGATGAACGCCAGGTCGAGGCCGAAGTATCCCTCCACGATGTTGTCCACGTCGATCGGCGGGCGCGCGGCGGCGCCCTTCCACGTCGAGTACCGGCGAAGCAGTTCCATCGCCGCGTGCTCGATGTCGGACTCCTTGAGGTAGGGGACCTTCAGCTCGGGTATCACGGTTGCCCCTTCCGCTTGGTCCTGAGCATCTCGAGCAGGTCCTCACCGGAGACGTTGGCATCACGCGCCGTGCGCAAGAACTCGGGCATCCTGGGATCGCCCTTGATGACGTTCTCAACGTCCTGCGGCACGCGCCCGGCGAGCTGCATGAGCTCGTCGAAGTCGTCTTGCAGGAGCTCCGCCAAACCGCGTATGACCTTTTCGGCAGGCGGGCTCGCCTCCTGGCAGGTTTCGATGCGAGAGAGGTACGTTGCGGAGATGTTCAGCTTGGTCGCCGTCTCCCGCAGACCCAGGCGGCGCTCCTGCCGCACACGCTTGATACGTTCTCCTAGCTTTTCTCGCTTCACGTCTAGTCTCTCTGTTGGTGGCCGAGCTTCGCCGTCGGCATCAACTGTAACCTAAATACTAAACACTCAACCGCCTGTCAATCCCTGCTGCCGAACCCGCTCAAGCGCCCTCTGGAAGCGCTTTCGCGCCGCGTCGTGGGACAGGCCGAGGCGCTCGCCGGCCTCGCGCTGCGTTTCCTCGAGCACCAGCACCGCTACGAGCAACTCGGCGTCCTCGCCAACGATGGGTTCGAGCCACGCGCGCAACGCAGCTACCGCCTGATCGACGCCCAATCCTGGACTCAGCCCGAGGCGGGACTCCGTCTGCGGCGCTGTCCAGTGATCCACCGGCATGTTGCCGATCTCGGTGCCTTGGACGAAATCGTCGAACACGCGAGGCTCGGCCTTGTCCTCACGGATTCGCGCGCTCTCGGCCCAGACCTTCCTGCGCCGCTCCATGACGTCGCGCTCGGTACTGCGCACAAGCGTGGCGGCAACTCGCGACACGGTCTCGAAGTTGAGCCGCTCGACGTGCCCGGCGAACACGTCGGCGATCTCCGACACCAGCTCCTCCGGGCGCGAAGCGAAGTGCTTGATGCGTCGGCGGTAGGCAGCATCGAGGCCCGGCCAGAGCCCAAGCCAGAGGAGCGCCGAAGCGAGCGCCCGGTCCTCGCGGCGCTGCACCATGGTGACCAGGGCCGCCAGGATGCGGTCCTTCGCATCGAGGTCGCCCTGCTTGGTCGTGAGGAACGAGACGAGCGCGCCTGGCTCCGGGAACGCCCGGAGCGGGTCGTGTCTCGTCTTTGCCCTCGTGAACGCCTGATCTGCCTGCAGAGTCCGAATGGAAACAGCAAGGCTCTGGTGGAGAGCCTCCCAGTTCGCGCGCATGGGCGCCTGCCTTCCGGCCAGGCGTCACGCGCTCTCGGGGGCCACTATCTCGGCGTCATGCGCTCTTGGTTGTCAGTGCCGCGGGGCGACCATCGACCCGCGGTGGGGTCGACGGTCAGCTGGAGCCGACGTCGAATCGGTTGATCCTCCGGCACCCGGGCCGGTAGCAGACGAAGGTGGCGTGCTCGGCACCGCCGATGAGAACCTCGAGCTGGCTGCGGAGGATGCGCAGTCCATCGGGGCCGGTGGTGGCGAGCAGGGCGCCGCAGAAGGCGCAGCGAACGGGCTCGCCAGTGGCGATCGTTTCGGGACGTCGTTCGTTGGGGGCGGGTTGTCGGTGCATCACGCGAGGAGCATCCGACGAGGCAACGCGCTTGTGGTCGACTGGGAGTCGATTCTTTGTCGACTGTTTCGGCGACGGCTATCTACGCGAAACACAACGGGCTGTCGGGGGCCCCGTTGTCCGCTTCGCCGATCGATGGAGACCGCAGCCCTGCGCAGACCGCCGAAGCACAACTCGCCGCCGTTGTGGTCGCCGGAGTGTCGATTCTTTGTCGATTATTTCGGCGACCGGCTTCGATGCTGGACGTAGCCTGAGACGCCGTGACCGGACAGATTGACGACGACGTGCTGAACCGAGGCGAGGTCTACTCGCTGGTGGCATCCGACGGCGAGCCGCTCTTCGAACCGGAGGCACATGGCTTTCGCCCCGTGTCGAGCTCCACGGCATGCTGGCGCGGCTACGTGTGCCACTACGCCATCGTGAAGGATGCGTTCGTGCTCGATCGGCTGGAGATCAACCATGCCGATGGCACTGAAGATGCGCCGGTCCCCGCCATCCCTCCGCTGCTCAACGGGCGGCGTGCGAGCAAGCCACGTCGGAAGTACGCGTTCTTCGAGCACGAATACAAGCGCCTTGGCATGGGCATCTCCTTCACCGGGAGGCTGCTGCTCGGCGCCGGGTTCATCGAGGATCTCTACGTGCACGCGGGCTTCCAATCTGCGTGGAAGTACCGGCGGATCCGAGAGGTGGCCATCGACGAGGGACGCATCACATCAGTCGATGCGCGGACCAAGGAGATGTCGATGGTACGCGGTCACATTCTGGGCCGCAGGCAGCTCGAGCAGGATGCGGTGATCTTGAAGTGGGTCGAGCGGTACTTCAGCGTCGACGCGCCCATCTAGGCAGCGCGTTGCCCGGTGACGACCGTCACGCTGCCGAGCGACCGCAGGCGAAGCCGTCCGTGCACTGACTCGATGAGCGCGTCGATCTCCGCCGCGTCGATGTTGCTCGAAGCCAAGGCTTTCTTGAAGGGCCTCAGCATCCGGTAACGGAAATCCCTGGCGTCGGGCGCTGTGGGGCGCTTGCGCAGGCCTCCGAGCCGGTGCATCTCGTCAGCCAACTCGACCATCGACAAGGACTCGTCCGGCCTCGATGCGAGCGCAGCCAGCGCGAGGAGGGGCTGCTTCTGGAGGTTGTGCGGCGGCCGCGTCGGGATCTCGTGCCCGCGGTAGACCACCCGGTTCGCTTGGAGGTCGACGACGAGCACCGGCTGTTCTGCCAGCGGTTCCGCCGCGATCAACACCGGGGACTCCGCGACCGGCGGATACGGCGTCGCCTTCTTGAGCCCGGGCTTGCTGTCCGTGAGTTTCTTCCACAGCCGCTCGAAGGCCCCACGGTGGTTCACCGCCTTGCGGACGACGTCGGGCCCCGCCGCGCGCATCGCGTCAGCGCTGGCGAGCCCGGCATCCACGACCCGGCGCATCAGAACACGCCCAAGCCCGGGCACCCGAAGCTTCGCCACGGGGATCGCGTCGGCGCGCACGCCGAACATGAGCCGCTCCGAGAGCTGGGCAAACTCGGTCTTGCGCGATTCCGGCCATCCGCAGGCCTGCGCGATCGCCCCCAATGCCTCGATGATCCACGCGAAGTCTTCGCCGACGCGGCGGATCGCGCCCGCCCAGACCTGGTAGCGGCGCTCGATCTCCTTCGTCGGAACCTCCGCGATCCAATCGCAGAGCATCAGGGCTTTCTTGAAGGCCCGGGAAGCATCGTAGCTGGCCGCGTACTCGTTGGTGACATGCGGCGCGAAGACGGGGCGGTCGATAATGCCGTCGTCCGTGGCACGCTCCAGCAGCTGCGTTCGGTACTCCATCTTCCAGCGCTCGTTTTTCGGCATGCTCACGTAGACGTCGGCGCCCGAGGGGGACTGCGCCGCGACCGTCAGCACCTCGAGCTCGCGGAGCATTCCCTTGCTCGCGCGTGCCCACTGCGCGAGCGCCACCGTGGTCCTGACGCCGATGCCTTTCGCGGCACAGGCGTGCCCGAGGTCGGTGATGCGTAGCTGCCCATCGGCGCGCTCCGCCAGTCCGCCCTCGACGCACTGGCCGATCGCTTCGTCGAGCGCCCGGTCGAGCTCGTCCTTCGACATCTTCTGGGTCCAGTAGGTCACCCCGGTGAAGCTCGACAGGAGCAGCTCGCGAAGCCCTGCGTCAGGGCCGACCATGCCCGACGCGAGCAGGTCGACCACCAGGTCCTCCATCGGGGCCTCCTTGAGCGTCGGCACGATCTCCTCGAAGTCGCCCTCAGCGTACTTCCGCAGCCAGGCCTCGGCTTGGAAGGGCGACTTGGTGACCAGGATCGATCGCCCGAATTCCTTCGAAAGCCCGAGGCGGCCGGCGCGGCCCGACATGTTCTCGTACTCCGAACGACTGAGTGGTTCGCGGCCCCATTGATGGCACCACTTGGCGTAGCCCCACTTCTGCCCCTCGAGCACGACGTTCCTCACCGGCAGGTTCATCCCCATCGCCAGCGTCGAGGTCGAGAACAGAGCGCGGATCGCTCCCGAGCGAAAGTACCGCTCGACAAGTCCGCGCTCCTCCGGAGAGAGGTCCGCGTTGTGGAACGCGATCGAGCTGTTCAACGACACGCGCAATGCCTCCTGGGCATGCGTTTCCTCGTGCTCGCGCAGCTCCTCGATGGCCTCGTTGAGCGACGGCAGATTCACGCGGTCTGCCAGCACCTGAGCGCAGAGCACGGTCGATGCTCGATCGGCCACGAACACCAGCACCTGCTCACCCCGGCGCACGATATCTTCGGCAGCGGCGAGCAGCAGCTCCTGCGGCAATTCCCCGCCCATGTCGGAGAAGTCCTCGGTGCCCTGGGTGCCCGTGTTGTGTTCACGGTACGTGAACGTGCCGCGACACAGAACGCCCTTGCGCAGCTCGACCGGCCTGCGAACGTCGACGAGCAGCTTCGCGCCGAGCCAGTCCGCGAGAAGCTGGGCCTTGCCCAGCACCGCCGAGAGCCCGACGATCCGAGGCTTCGACGGCGACATCCTGAGCTTGGTCAAGAGCATCTCCAGGGCGGGCCCCCTGTTCTCGTCGGTGATGAGCTGCAACTCGTCGACCACGACCAGGCCGACGCTTCCGAGCAGCTTCGGAGAGGCCACGAGCATCGCACTCAGCTTCTCGAACACGACCACAGCGATGTGGAAGCGCCCCGCTGCAATGGCGTCATCAAACTCGCGGCGGTCGCGCGAGGAGACAACGACCTCGATGCCCGATCCTGCGTAGCGGGCCCGCAGCTCTTCGAACTTCTCCACGGCCAGGGCCTTCTGCGGCACAAGGTAGAAGACCTTGGTGTCGCTTCGCGCGGCCCTGACCGCCGCCATCTCGCCGACGAACGTCTTGCCCGAAGACGTTGGCGAGAAGACGATGAGGTTGGCGTCGCCGAACAGCCCGAACTCCTTGACCGCCCGCTCCTGCACGGGCAGCAGATTCTCGCCCACGCTCTCGCGCCAGATAGCGAGGATGTCCTGCGGAACGTTGTAGGCTTCGAGAGTATCGACGCGCATGGGTCATCTCCTCACGCTGCAGCGCGGGTTGCGGGCTTCTCGGCCTTTGCCGGTTGGGGTTTCGTAGCCGCAAGAGCCGGCTCGACCTTCGCGGGCGCCGCCGACGCCGGGGCGCCTTCGCGAACGAGCTTGTGCTTCGCGAGGATCTGCTTGCTCAATTCGGCATCAACCTCTGGATGCTCGGCGAGAAAGCGGATCGCGGCATCGCGTCCCTGCCCAAGGCGACCATCCTTGTACGACAGCCAACTGCCGCTCTTCTCGACGATCCCTGCCTCGACGCCGATGTCGATCACCTCGCCAAGGCGCGAGATCCCCGTGCCGTAGCCAACGTCGAACTCGGCCTCGCGGAAGGGCGCAGCCATCTTGTTCTTGACCACCTTTACGCGGGTGCGCCCGCCGATGATCTTGTCGTTCTCCTTGAGCTGGCCGATGCGGCGGATGTCGAGCCGCACGCTCGCGTAGAACTTCAGGGCGTTGCCGCCGGTCGTGGTCTCGGGGCTGCCGAACATCACGCCGATCTTCATGCGCAGCTGGTTGATGAAGATGACGAGCGTGTTGCTGCGGGCGACGTTGCCGGTGAGCTTGCGAAGCGCCTGGCTCATCAACCGCGCGTGCAGGCCCACGTGGGAGTCGCCCATGTCGCCTTCGAGCTCGGCCTTGGGCACGAGGGCAGCGACCGAGTCGACGACGATGATGTCGATCGCTCCGGACTTCACGAGCTTGTCGGTGATATCGAGCGCCTGCTCGCCGTGGTCAGGTTGGGAGATCAGCAGGTCGTCGGTCTGGACGCCGAGCCGCTTCGCGTAGGTGACGTCGAGCGCGTGCTCGGCATCGATGAACGCGCACACGCCTCCGAGTTTCTGTGCTTGCGCGACGACGTGCAGCGCGAGCGTGGTCTTGCCCGAGGACTCGGGGCCGTAGATTTCGACCACGCGACCGCGGGGGAGGCCGCCCACGCCGAGCGCAATGTCGACGCCGAGCGAGCCGGTCGAGATCACCTGCACGTCGGCGTTTGCGGCTCCTTCGCCGAGCCGCATGATGGCGCCCTTTCCGTACTGCTTCTCGATGTCGATGAGGGCGGTCTTGAGGGCCTGGGTGTTGTCGTGCTTCGTTTCCATTTTGGTTCTCCTTGGTGGGAGGCTCCAGCGCCTCACAGGATCCAGTATGGGGCCTACATCTGACGAAACTGGTCATAGGTAAAACTCCATGGAAACGCGATGGTTCCATCCGACAGGGTGCTGGGCCAGGCGCCGTCCAGAAATCAGCATGGACGAAGCCACTTCCGGCGTGCTTCACTATGACCTGTTTCGTCAGACTGCATGCCTTGACAGAACCGATATGGCTGAAATCGACCACTACCGATACGCCCCCGCTTCGCGGCTCCACGAGATCAAGACCCTGCTCGCGTCGTCAGGCGGCATGACCATCTACGAAATCGCGGAGCGCTTCGGCGTGAGCGTGCGCACTGCCATCCGCTATCTGCGCGCGCTCGCGAACGCCGGCGAGCCCCTCGAGGAGACCCTCGACGGCAAGCGCAAGGTCTGGCGGATGCACCCTGCCGCCCGCCGCGAGACGATCGCGCTCAGCACGACGCAGATGGTCTCGCTCTTCTTGTCACGCCGCGTGTTCGACTTCCTCGCCGGCACGGGCTTCAAGGAAGACCTCGACGACGTCTTCAAGAAGCTCGAGATCACGCTGCGCAAGCGCGACTACGACACGCGCAACCTCGACCGGAAGATCTTCGACGTGAACGAGGCCCCGCACATCTACGCCGACCGCCTCGAGCACGTCGACGACATCGTCACAGCGCTGCTGCGCGAGGAGCGCCTTCGCGTCGTCCACGGCTCGGTTGCCCATTACCAGAAGGAGTTCGTGCTCGAGCCATACACGCTCGTGGTCTACAAGAAGGGCCTGTACCTCGCGGGCTACAGCCACCACCACAAGAGCGTGCGCACGTTCTCCCTCGATGGCTTCCGCGAGATCGAACGGCTCAAGAAGGACCACTTCGAGTACCCGAAGGACTACCAGCCCGCGCAGCTCGTCGAGGGAAGCTTCGGGCTGTTCGGCGGGCCGCGTACGCAAGTGCGGCTGCTCTTCGAAGCCAAGGTCGGGCGGTTCGTCCGGCGCCGGCTGTGGCACCCGACGCAGAAGATCACGAAGACCGAGCGCGGCGTCGAGCTCACGATGGAGGTCGCGGGGACCACCGAGCTCAAGACGTGGATCCTGGGATGGGGCGACCAGGTCGAGGTGCTCGAGCCCGAGAGCTTGCGGGAAGAAATCGCGGCGGAGGTGGCGAGGGTGGCAGCGAAGTATCATCCCCGGTAAAGCAGCTTCAACCAGGATCCTCGTAGACCACACGTTGAGCAGCCGTCTTGAGGATGCCATCGGTACCGAGGACGAGCTGCAATACGCGGGACTTGCCCTTCAAGAACTGGCGCACGCGAACCTCGGGGTACGCGAGTTGCTCGACGAAGTTCGAGAAACACACGCCACTTCGCGCCGCCTCGCGGGATTGCTTCTGACAGAGAGCGAAGTGCTTCTCACGATCATGCTCCTTCGGTGCGAGCGTAACCGCGAGGTCCACATCCCCGACCAACGCCTTGTCCGAAAGCATGCTACCGAACAGGACTGCGCGGCTGACCTTGAACAGCATGTCGGGGCGCATGCGCACCTCGCGGCATCTTGCGAGGAATTCGTCGAGGCGCTTCTGCGCCGTGGCTCGACGCACCGGCTTCGCCGCGGATGCGAGGGAGAGTGCGCCACCCTCGGCGGTGTTCTGGTAGCGGTTGCAGTCAAACTCGGTGAAGGTTTCGACGTAGCCTTCTTTCTCGAGGAACGCGACGACGTGACCTGCGGCTGGTCCGAACGCTTCTTCAGCATCGGCAAGCCGGAAGCCGCCGAAGGCGTTGCGTCGCAAGAAGCTTCGAACCGCGACTATGGGTTGCCCCGCGAGTTGGTCGTGTGAGTCGATGTGCATCGGATGCCGGGGTCGAGAGTCGAACTGCGCCTTGGATTGTACGAGGAAACGCTCGAGCGCTCTCGATATTCCAACGACGCTTGACCGTATGGTTGCGATGAGCGCGCGCCTCTCGGGGCGTGAACGGCGGCAGGCCAGCCCCGAGTCGGCCGGTTCATTCCTCCGTCCCATCGCCGCCCCAAGGACCGCGTTTCCTGGGCATGCACACGCAGCCCGAGCCCGCGATCGCCAGCCCTGAAGACGAGCCCCTGGCCGACGTATGTCGGCGCCGCCACGAAGCCGCCGACGCCCTCGCAGAGACGTTGCTCGTCATGTTCGTCCTCGAACAGCGCTCACGCCGCGAGCAGAGGCCCTCGCGTGACCGGATCCGAGGCGAAAATGCCTGAGGAATCTCTGGTTCTCACCTTGTCTTCCACCGGGGAAGAAGCCGTCATGGGCACGTCTCGCGAGCCCGACGCTCGCGAACAAGGAGCCTCGATGAAGACGATCGAAAGCGCGCACGCGAACCTCCTTTTGATCCGCGATGTGCCGGCGCAGTTGGCCGCGCTGGAGACGATGAACACGCCCGCCCTCGTCACCGCCTACCGCGACCTCTACGGCGAGCCGACCCGAACGCGCAACGTCGCGTACCTGCGCAAGCGGCTCGGGTACCGGCTGCAAGAGCTCACGTACGGCGGGCTTTCCGCGAGCGCGCTCGAGAAAATCGCCGAGCTGGGCGATGGAATTCCCGAGCGCTGGCGGATGCGGCAGGCGGAGAAGGCCGGGCTGATCGAAGCGCCGCCCCAACCCGTCGAGCCACGCGACCCACGAATACCGCCGGTGGGCACGATCCTTCGTCGCGTTCACAACGGCACCACGCATCAGGTGATCGTCTGCGCCGAGGGCTTCGAGCACGCGGGAATGCGCTTCAAGACCCTCTCGGCCGTTGCGAAGCACATCACCGGCACGCCCTGGAATGGTTACCTGTTCTTCGCGTTGAAGAAGCCCAGCGAGGCGCCGGCGGAGGAGGAGAACGCGGCATGAGCGACGTCCCCTTCTACCGCACCCAGATGGGCCACCGGTTCTACGAGTCGACCGCGCCGTCGCTCGTGCGAGAGCTGGCGCGCCTCAACGACAACCTCGAGCGGTTGCTGAAGACCGTCGAGCACGAATCTCGGGCGGAAGGGCAGCGCTCCGAGCCGGATGTGAGAACGGAGGAACATCGATGAGCAAGCGCCACCCGACGGCAGCGCCCGCGCCCGAAACGAGGCGCTGCGCTATCTATACGCGCAAGTCGACAACGATGGGGCTGGAGCAAGAGTTCAACTCGCTCGATGCGCAGCGCGAGGCATGCGCCGCCTACATCCGTCGCCAGACAGGCTGGACCGTGGTCGACGAGAGCTACTCCGACGGCGGCTTCACCGGCGCGAACATCGAACGCCCCGCCTTCCAGCGCCTGCTCGCCGACATCGACGCGGGGAAGATCGACGTGGTCGTGGTCTACAAGGTCGACCGTCTGTCGCGATCGCTCATGGACTTCGCGAAGGTGATGGAGCGCTTCAACGCGGGGGGCGCCTCTTTCGTGTCGGTGACCCAGAACTTCTCGACCGCCGACGCCATGGGCAGGCTCACGCTCAACATGCTCATGAGTTTTGCTGAATTCGAGCGCGAAATGATCGCGGAGCGCACGCGCGACAAGATTGCGATGTCGCGACGCAAGGGCAAATGGACAGGCGGTCCCGTGCCCTTCGGGTACAGCGCGAAGGACAAGCGCCTCGTCGTCAACGAGGTCGAGGCATCGATCGTGCGTGAGGCTTTCGCGCTCTTCCTACAGCATCGGCGCATCTTCGCCGTTGCGACAGCGTTGAACGAACGCGGCCTTCTGCCGCGAGGCTGCGCAGCACGGCCCGCCAAGCATGGCCTGCGCTGGACCAAGGATTCGATGGCGCGGCTGCTGCGCAGCCCGATCTACGACGGGCAGATGATGTACGGCGACGAGCTGTACCCAGGCGAGCATCCACGGCTCGTTGATGACGCCACGTTCCGAAGGGTGCAACGGATCCTGGAGGGCGCGGAGCGCGAGCTTCGCTTCGGCGGCCTCAACCCTGACTACGTGCTCCGCGGCCTGCTTCGCTGCAAACGCTGCGGCGATCCGATGACACCAGCGTCGACGCGGAAGGGGAAGGGGCTCTGGCGGTACTATCGCTGCAGCGGGCGCGACAAGCACGGCGAGGCGGTGTGTCAGGCAAAGCCGCTGCCAGCGGGCGCGATCGAAGCTTTCGTCGTGGAGAGAATCTCCGAGGCCACGAAAGACGGAACGCTCGCCACCGAGGTGAAGACGCTGCTCGACGCGCGCATTGAGAAGAAGCGCGCCGACATCGCGGAGCTGCGCGGCAAGCTCCCCGGGCGCGTGGCGGATGCCGCAGCAAACGCCGCGCGATACAGCGAGGACTTGCTCAAGTTTGAAGGCCGTGCGCGCGAGCTGATCGAGAAAAAGCTCCGAGCTGAAGGCGACAGGCTTGCCGCCGCCGAGCGCCAGCTCGCGGAGACCGAGCGCGATCTGCTCGACCTGCATGATGCCTCGATCGAAGCTGACTGGGTGGCCGGCGCGATCGCGAACTTCTCCAAGGTCTGGGAGCTGATGACGCCGGAGAACCGCTGCCGGCTGCTTCGCGCGCTGGTTGTGTCAGTCAAGGTGGACGAGAAATCCAGCAAGGTCGAGATTGAGCTCGTGGATTTCGCGGGCGACTCCGAAGCGAAACGCCGCGAGGGAAAGCCGAAGGAGGCCGCATGAGCGAACCCGAGACGACGGAAGCTCCTGCCGAGGCTTGCAAGCCGGCACACCGGCGCGTGCTAACGGGCACGCTATTTCGCACGCCCAGCTCGCCGGTGACGTTCACCGAGGAGGCGCCTCCCCTACAGCCCGAGCCCGTCCAACGGCCTGCGAAGGTGGCCCGCATGCTCGCGCTCGCGCACCACATCCAGAACGCGATCGACCGGGGAGTTGTAGCCGACCGCGCCGCCGTTGCCCGGAAGCTCGGCTTCACGAGGGCCCGCATCACGCAGCTGCTGGACCTGCTTCTGCTGGCGCCGGACATCCAGGCGCGTGTGCTCGAGCTCGAGGCGATCGACGGCGTGGAGCCGATGAGCGAGCGGGCGCTGCGAGGCGTAGCGCACGCCGGGAGTTGGTTGGAGCAGCGAAGGGCGTGGCGGGGCGACGCGCCGACTACCCCCTCATGAAACGACCGTCGCTGCCGCGGTAACGGCCAGCGGCGGGATCCCAGGTCGAACCGACACCGGAAAGCAGCGCAGCGAGCCCAGCGACCGCGAGGCCGCCAAGAACCAGCGTGGCAAGTCCACCGCCGCTTCCAGTCGAAGCCGGCGCCGCACGCAAGGCCTGAAACACCGGGCTGGGCGCGCTGGCCGGCCGGAGGGGCGTCGCACCCACAGGCGCGACGGAGCGCGGCAGGAGATGCACGAGCATCGCCACGGCCTCCCTCGCGGTGGGACGGCTGCGCCAATCGCGCATGGAGAACCGGTCCGCGACGAGGAGAGCCTGCTGGCTGAGGGGCGTGCCGATGCCGTTGGGGCGACTCAGGACAAGCTCGCGGAGGATCTTGCCAAGAGCGAAGACGTCCGATTGCGGTAGGGCGATCCCCTGGTACTGCTCGGGCGCGGCATAGCCTTCGGTACCAACGAAGCCGTGGGCCTGCACGAACTCGGTGAACGTCATCGTCGCCGCAAGTCCCAGATCGTTCAGCAGAAGCCGCCCATCCGCGTGGACAAGAACGTTGCCCGGCTTGACGTCGCGGTGGACGACGCCGCGCTCGTGCAGGTCGGCGAGGGCCATGGCGATCTTGCGCGTGGCATCGATGGCCTCGACCACCGTGAACCCGCCGCGTCGCTCGACCTCTTTCGCGAGCGAGCCTCGTGGCATGTACTCCATGACGACGAACGGCTTCTCTGCCTCGAGGTTCCACGTCACGATGCGTACGATGTGGTCACCGCCGACGCGCGCCTGCCGGGCCGCCTCCTTGATGAACGCTTCGCGCGCGTAAGGATCCCACGCCTCGCGCAGGAACTTGCCGGCGAAGACACTGCCTGTGGCGCGCAGGCGCAGCAGATAAACGTCGGCCTGACCTCCGCTGCCGATGGAGTGTCCCAGATCGAAAATCAGTTCAGGTTCGCGTTTGTCCATGGATGCGCTCCAACTCGGTGAGGGCTCGAACGACAGCAAGCGGATCGCCGCCTGCGCTGCGCAGCGCTTGCACGACGTGCAACGGGGGATGAACGTGGAGCGCGCTCTCAAGCAGGGCGAGCAGGACGGCGCTGAGGCCCGTCGGCGTCGACCCGCCGTTCTCCCACTTGTTGACCGATACGAAGCTGATGCCCAGCAGCGAAGCGAAGGCTTGCTGGGTCATGCCGAGCTTCGATCGGAGCGGTTTCACGGTGAGGGAGCGCATTTGCTTACTTTATACACGCCTTTATATCGCCGTGCAACCCCGATCCTTCGCGCTAGTGATACCGGGTTGGCGCGATTAATGACCGTCTGCTGCTCGCTGCTCGCGCCAGGCTTCTGGTTCGCCGTCCTGTCCCGGCCCTCGAAGGGATCGACTGCCCCGAGCGCCGAGCCTGAGGGAGGGCGGGCGCTGCGGGCGGTGGCGCACTACGGAACGTGCGTCGAGCAGCGGGAGTGTGGGTCAGTGCCAGCGGAACGTGCCAGAAACCGAGTGGCTAGCGGAGCCGGGTTCGATGTGGCCAAGCGACATTGGCCTCGAGTTGTTGCAGAACCCCTCGGCGTACAGCTTCAGGAGTCGCGAATCGCGCAGCACTTCGATGTCGTGCGCGAGGTGACCGATGATCTCCTGCGACACAAGCACCACGAGCTTCGCACGGGCGCGCGACGCGATCACATTGAAGCGGTTGAGGCTCATGAGGAACTCATCCTCCTCGGCGATCTGGTCGGGGTCGCCAAGCGTATACGACGCGATGATCACGTCGCGTTGCTGTCCCTGGAAGCGCTCGACCGTATCGACCGACTCCCGAATCGCTTCCGCCAGCGTTCCACTCGCGCCGAAGACCTGGAGGAGACGCGTCACGATTAGACCCTGTTGCGCACGGTGCGGGGTCACCACGCCGACCGCCTTCCCAAAGAAGTCAATCGTCGAGTACGCGGTCGACGTGGGCGCGATGGGCTGGCCAGTCGCTGGGTGGTTCTCGTTGCGCAGCTGATCTGCCATGCGCCCGTGCAGCAGCAGGACCATCGATGCGACGGCGTCAGCTTCGAACTCGTTCCGCTGGCTGCTCCTTCCGTCGTCGTAGACGAAACACACGGCGGGGCGCGCCGAGTCGAGAATCTCCGCCCACTCGTGGGTCCAGAACAGTCTCGCGTCCCACGCTGCGGGCTGCGCTGTCGGGATCGGCGCAAGGAGGTTCAGAACGAGGGACGGCGAATGGCTCGTCAGCATCGACTGGTAGCCGGATTGCCGCGCCAGCCCGACGATGCAGTCGTTCGAACGGTAGTTGACGCTTAGTGGGCTCTCGGGAATCTGATGCTGCTTCATCCAGAAGCCGTAGATGGATCCGACGAGGTCCTCGAGATCCTTCGGCGCTTCCGCTTGCTGGATCGGCGGGAGCTGCAGCGGATCCCCGGCGAGGATGACGCTGCCGCCTGTCGCGACACCTGCGATGGTGAGGATCGCGTGGGCGACATCCATCTGCGACGCTTCGTCGATGAGGATGAGGTCAAAGAACTCGTCGGTCGCTCGCCCGTTCTCGCACGTCAGGAGGTTGTGAACCTGCTCGGACGTGGCGCCCACGACGACGACGACGCCATTGGGCTGTTGGAGTCGACCGCGGAGTGTGCGCACTGCGGGTGACGGGAACGCCCGATTAAGTTCGAGGTCGATCGTCGGTGCGATGTTCCCAGAAGTCTGCTGGTAGCGCGAACGAAGGCGGAAGACGTCACAGGCTCCGGGCGCCAGCGCCGCGAGGTCGCGCGCGACGTCGAGCAGCACGTTATCGATCGCCGTGTAGGTGAACGCTGAGACCAGCACGCGAAGCGGTCGATTGCTGGCGATCGCCTCGAGCACCGCACCGACGGCGATGGCGCGCACCGTGCGGCTCTTGCCGGTTCCGGGTGGCCCCCATACCAGTCGCGCGCGATGGGTGAGTGCGTCGTGCCACGCTTGCCACTGCGAGCTGTTCAGGTTGAGTCCGTGCGCCGTGAGTTGCGCAGGAATGTTCGCCAGATTCCGAGTGACGGTCGACGTCGCCAGAGTGGCCGGGCTCCACAGAAACTCTGCGGCTGGCACCTGGTTGCGAGATCGTCGAGCGCGCGCCCCGGTCTGCCCCGTAGCCCTGGTCACTAGCGGGTTGATGGATGCGATGGCCGGATTACCGATCGCCTTCAGGGTCGCGTCGAGCTTCTTCGTGAAGAAGTCGTTGTGCACCGGGTCGAGCACGACGTCCTGGTTGAGGTCAACCAAGCCAGATGAGTGGAATTCGTCAAGTGCCGTCGGCCAGTTTCGTGCAGACGCGTCAAGGGCGATGAGGCCGTTGTTACGATCGAGGCCAGCGATTGTGACGCTCGTGAGATCTTCGACCAGCGCGCGCCAGTAGCGATTGCCGAGCTGCTGGTTCACGCGAGCGTCGAACGCGGTGTTCCGAACGACGCCCGCGATCTTGCGGTCCAGGAAGCCCGGGACGTTCTCGGGAGAGATGGCGAATGAGAAGTCACCAACCTTCGCCTTCACGTCATGGGAGTCGAGAGCGAGTAGGTACACCCGACGGCCGACCTGCGGCGCCAACCCCAGCGCTGCGAGCGCGGCAGCTTCGGCCGGACCGCCTAGGCGATGGGCCAGTCGCGCGCTCTTGAAGCGCGCCGCGCGCTCATGCGGGGGCATCGCGCGCACTTGCTGCACATCGAGCTCCTCCAGCGCCTTGCCCAACTTTGAGAAGGCGAACCAGAGCTGACCGTCGGAGCTGATGCTCGGCTGTCGAGGTGGCGGCCCAATCTGTATGACAGGCGCGCTCTGAGTAAGGCGCGGCTTCAGGTCTGTCTCCAGCCTTTGTGCGACCGTCTCCAGAGCAGAAAGGCGCTTCTTCACGGTCTCCACGTAGGTCTGCATCTGCTGCTGCCAGTGTCGTGGCGTCGTGATGCGACACCAGATCTCGTGTGCACGTTCCGAAGGAATCTGGTCGCTCAGCGAGGTGGCGAAGAGCGGGTGGACGTTGAACGTGGCTACGTTCGCGGGCAATCCCGCTTGGTGGAAGATGCGCGCGACCTCGAGAAGGCTGTAGTAGTGGGGGATCGGCGCCGCGAGCATGGACCGGATCACGTCGCGAACAATCGTGATCGGCGAGCGCCTAACGATCGAGTCGGGGTTCTCGAGCAGCTCCTCGGGGGGGAAGAGCCATGCGAGATAGCTGAGGTTTTGGTTCGCCAGGATCGCATGGAGGTGCCGGCCGATTACGCGGGCGAGATGATCGTATTGGAGTGAGTCCCAGATGTAGACCTGTAGGCGCGTCCGATAGTCCGCTTGCTGTTGGGGCGTCAGCCCGGCGAGGAGCGAGTTTGCGAGCGTCTGCGTGTCCTGCGTCTGGGACCACTGAATGATGTCGTGGATCTCCTGCAAGAACGCGAGCAGCTCGTGCTGTTCCGTGGGCAGATCGCGATTGATAACGATGCGCGCATTCGACTGCCACGCCTTGCTCTGCCGTTGGGTCGTGAGCGGCGACTGGAACGCTCGGGGCTCATGCCAGAAAGCCTTCAGACCGAACGCCACTGTGATCGCACTTCCGATGTCGAAGTCGACGGAAAGGAAGATGCGCAGGTCGGCCCACTTCGGCATGGATGCCGACGTGCCCGTCTGGGTAGGAATCGAGACGGTACCGGATTGAAGCGACAACGCGCGGCCGGCGACGACCGTGCGCGTGGCGCGCAGGGTTTGATGCGTGTCAAAGACGGGGTCAGTCTGCTGGCGCTGCGCGAGTGCGTTGACCTGCCCGACGCCGGCTTGGTTCAGGCTCAAGCGCGCGCCCTGCGAGACGAACGCAACTCGGCTCAGATGGTCCTGCGACAGTGCGAGCGGGAGGCAGTGGTTCGGATGAGGAGCAACCTTCGGATCGTGCTGGCTCGGGGGTCGGTCTTCACCGAGGTACTCGCAAAACGAGCAGCGGTTGTCGACGTGGAAGTCGAGGGCACTCCAGTGGTTCGTGAGAGCTGTTGGAAGATCGGCCTGGAAGAAGCGCCGCACTCGGAACGCAAAAACCTCGAACGGCGAAGTCTCCAGGTCCTCCTGCATCGCCTTCCAGAGCTGTGCGATCGTAGGGGTGATAGCTTGCGACTGGGCCTGGCGGCTCACCTGGACGAGCTTCGACGCTTCGTGCGTTCCGGGCCACACTGCGGCGTCGGGGACAACGACGAAGTGCCCGCTGAGTCCCTGGTCGTGCAGCCAGCCTGCGAGCGCCATGCTGTAGAAGGCGACTTCGGCGAAGTATGCCGGCGACGGATCCGCGCTCAGCTTGATGTCGATGATGCGGACCTGCAGCCGCGTGTCTCCAGCAGGCAGCGGCGAGACGGTTCCGTCGGCTGAGATCAACGACGCGAACGTGGCGGCCGGCAACACCTCAATGATGTCGGGGCGCAGCTTTCCGTACCTCAACGAGTACTGGGTGGCGTGGCTCGCGATCCCGAGCGCCCGCTCGAACGTGTTGCCGATCGTGAAAGTCGACTCGACGATGAAGGTCGTCGGCGTCGTGGTCGGGAGATGCGCTGCGAGCTGGACCTCCTTGTACCGAACCTGGCCGCTTGGGAGCGTGTATGCCGAGCCGATAATCGTCTGCGGTCCGAACGTCTGCGTCAGGTCATGGAGCTTCTCTGCCTGCCACTCGTCGCCCGCCGTCTGTACCTGGTGCAACCCGGGGCGGGGTGACTGCGGGTACGGCATCTGCAACTGCGCGCGCTTCTGTGCGTAGTCGTTGTTGTCGGGGTAAAGGTTGAACGCCAGCTGCCGCAGACAGTTCGTTCTGATGAACTGGCTCAGCGAATGCTTTCCCACCACGGGTTCGGTTCGGTTCGGCATTTCGTCTCCGATTACAGACTGGCAGCAGCTTCGAGGGCTTCGCGTAGGCGAACGCCCTGGGCGTCAGCAGCCCGGCCGTAGAGGCCCAGACTCGCGCCAACGAGCGAGGCGCGGAACAGGTTGGCGAAGTCGGCGTCGTTGAACGGCAGGCGATCCTGCCGGCGGAACCTATCACGCCAGTGTCGAGCGTTGCCGCTCGCCGCCTCGATCTGGTCCTTGCTCAAACGCTCGGAGGGGGGTGTCGTGGGCAGCTTGCGGAAGACGAGAACCGCGTCCCAGAGACTCGTGCCATCGTGCGTGTGCAGACCGGTGCCCGCCTCGCCAGGCATCGGGAGCACTTGCACCGGCTTGAGCCCGCTCCGGGCGAGCGCCTTCGCCATCGCGAGCCAACCCTCAGGAGTGCTGTGCCTGAACGTGAAAGCCAGAAGCCCCTGCGGCTTGAGGACGCGATGCACCTCGCTGAATGCCTCGCCAAGGTTGGCGGCGAACTCCTCGATGCTCTCCTCGTTGTTCCGGCGCGCGCGCAGCGCACGTTTCACGAGCGCGCGGCGCGTTGCGGCCTCGGGCACGAGTCCCAGGTGCTCGAGCCACGGCTGGAAGAAGTCTGCCAGCTCCGAGTACGTGATGTTGTCGAAGTACGGAGGGTCGGTCAGCACCATATCGACCGAGTCCGAGTCGACGTTCGTGAGTTCCCGTGCGTTCCCGCTGAACACCCTAGGCGCCGTCCTCGGAGCGATGGCCTCGACGTCGCGGAACCCACCCCGGCGCGCGGGCTCTTTCGGCGCCTTGGCGAACGCCGACGCGCGCAGCGCCTGGCGGATCGCGTTCGGGAAGGTGCCACGCCCCGTGCCTTCGAGCCACGGGTTCAGCTCGACGGGCCGCGGCACGTGGCGGAACGCCCGGATGCTGAAGAGCGGTGTGAGGCGGCGCCAGCCAGCCGCATACGACGTGAGCATGCAGTTCGTTGTGAGGTGGTTGCTGAACGCGAGCCCGATCGCGCGGCGCTGGTCTTCGGGCAGCTTCTTGATCTCACGAGCGAGACGACCGAGGTGCAGGAGTTGGCGGTCGTTGAAGAGCTGGGACCACTGCCGGTAGCCGTAGTCCGTGAGGCGCGTGTCGGAGCGGTGCTTCTCCTCGATGGCGTGGCTAGGGAGGAAGCATGGGTCGGCCTTGAGCTCCTTTCGAAGCGCCTTGCTCGCCCGCGTGATGGCAGCTTGATGGGCGGCGCCAGCTCGCAGGAAGACCCGCTCCTTCATTGGAACGGAGCGGCCCGACGAGCGCGGGCTCGCCTCGATCGCGAACAGGCGCCACGTCGGCGGTTGCTCCGTCTCGCGGCCAAGCGCGATGAGGGGCGTGCGCGTCTCGCAATGCGGGCACGTGTACGTGCCGCTCCGCACCGGCGCCGAGTCGAGCACCGTCCTCGTGTCGCACGACAAGCAGGTGAAGCCCCGATGGGTCGCCGTCAATGCGTGAGGCTCGTGACAGTTCCGGCAGAACGCCCACCGCTTCTGGCCAGCCTCCTCGGCGAGCACGTAGTTAGGATGGGCCTCACCCGATTTCCTGCACCATGGGCAGGAGACGACCTGCACCCAGAAGTAGTGGACGGCGGTGAGCTGCTCGCCGTCGAGACCCTTCACGGCGTGAAAGGACGCGATCGTCCTGCCGACGCCCTCCTGCAAGGCGCGTAGCGTGGGGAGGAGGTCCTCGAGGGTCGCGGCGGTCAGCTCGGCGGTGGTGACCGCGCAGGCGATCGGATCGACGTCGATGCCGATGGCCGACGCACCGAGGCGAGCCGCCTCGACCACCGATGTGCCGCCACCGACAAAGGGGTCGAGGACCGTGAGGCCTTGGAGGTTCGCGGTCTCGTAGTACGCCTTCCAGAAATCGGCGGTGGGGGCCGAGACGGCCCCGACGAGGACCGTGCGGAACGAGCAGCCGAGGCGGCGGGCGAACCACTTATGAATCTGGTAGATCGGCCGCGGTCGCCGCCCCTCTCGAGTGGCGAAGCGAACGAGATCTCCGAACGGAAGCGCGCCGGCTTCGAGGAGGTTTCGTTCGGGGATCAGGGCGAGGGACATCGCTGCGCAATTCTACCGGAACCCGTCGCCGCTCCCCCTGGCGAAACCATCTCGGCTTGGAGGCCAAGGCTCGGACTTGGTCTCGACGGGTTGCACGTGCTGGTTCTGCGCCGGTTCGGAGCCGCACCACACGGCTCACTTGTGGCGCCGCCATCTTGTACCATAGAATGGTAACGGTTGGAATGCGATACCACGCTTTGCCGAAGGAGCCGGTCGCCATGGCGGATGAGATCCTCACGGTCGCCGAGGTTGCTCAGCTGCTGAAGGTGGCCGAGAAGACGGTCTACACGATGGCGCAGAACGCGGAGCTGCCTTGCTTCAAGGTGCGGGGCCAGTGGCGGTTTCGTCGCCAAGATCTCTACACGTGGATGGAGGCGCAGGTGGCGGGTGCACGAGTGTCCGAGCACCCAGGGTCGAAGGACAAGGCACCGATTCGAACGCGAGGCCGCCGATGAATGAAGCCGCTACGCGTCAGAGACCTGTGCTCGCGCACCGAACAGAAGTTGTTCACCGACGAGCGCATCGTCGTCAGTAACACTGCGCGTCCGCCGCCGCATCGAAGCTAGGCGCCTGCTGGGGGCTTGTCGCGTCGGTGCGCGTGAAGCTAGAGATGGGCGTCGTGGAGGTTGGGCCCGTGAACCTCAGCGCCGTTGCCGAGCGACGATCCGGCAACGCCTCTCACCGGCACGCGAGCGCGCATCACGCAGCTGCTCGACCTGCTGCCGCTGGCGCCAGACGTTCAGGCGAATGTGCTTGAGCTCGAAGCGATCGATGGGGCGGAACCCATGAGCGAACGAGCCGTGCGCGCCGTTTCGCACGCCGGGAGCTGGGTGGAGCAGCGGCTGATCATGCGATCAGCAGAGCGCCCCCTTGACAGCAACATGCTATATGGCAAACATAGCAAATATGACAACACCAGCAGACACCGCTGCCACTCTTCGCGCGATCCGAGCCCAGCTCAACCTGACCCAGGAGCAGCTGGCGGAACGCCTCGGAGTATCGTTCGCGACGGTTAACCGCTGGGAAGGTGGGGCGAACGTGCCCCAGAAGGCCGCTCGCGAGGTTATCGCTGCCCTCGCTCGGGAGGCCGGAGTCGACGAGAGCAACGGAGCGGGCGCATCGGACGCCCCCGCTGCAGACGTGACGCGGCGGCGACGAGGGAAGGCCGCAGCCGGGGCTCCGAGTACCAAGCCCATGGAGCAGATGCTCTGGGACGCGGCCTGCTCCATCCGTGGCGAGAAGGACGCGGCGAAGTTCAAGGACTACCTCCTTCCACTCTTGTTCTTGAAGCGACTGTCGGATGTATTCGACGATGAGATCGACCGACTCGCCGAAGAGTACGGCGATCGAGAGACGGCGCTGGAGATCGCGGAGGGCGATCACTCGCTGCTCCGCTTCTACCTTCCAGCAGAGGCGCGCTGGGCGATCCTCTCCGGCCGCGAGACGTTCGAGTGGCCAGCGAAAGACAAGCCGAAGGACATCGGCGAGCACCTCACGAAGGCCGTTCGAGCAGTCGTCAAGCAGAACCCGGCGCTCTCAGGCGTGATCGACGCCGTCGACTTCGCGGCTGAACGCAACGGTGAGCGCGACATCAACCCGGCGAAATTGCGCGGTGTCGTCGAGACCTTCTCCGACCCGCGCTACCGACTTGGTCTGGCCGACGTGCAGCCCGACTTCCTGGGGCGCGCGTACGAATACCTGCTCCGCAAGTTCGCAGAAGGATCCGGGCAGAGCGCCGGCGAGTTCTTCACTCCAACCGAGGTGGGCTTTCTGATCGCTCACATCATGCGCCCGAAGCCTGGTGAGGAGTGCCACGACTACGCCTGCGGCTCCGCGGGCCTCCTCGTGAAGCTCCAGCTAGTCGCACGCGAGCTCGACCCAACGAGCAAGGTGCCACTGAAACTCACCGGTCAGGAGCTGCAAGCAGAGAGCTACGCGGTCGCCCAGATGAACGGGATCATCCACGACATGCAAATCGAGCTGGCCCGCGGCGACACGATGATCAACCCGAAGTTCAGGACGGCTGAGGGGAAGATCCGAACGCATGACATCGTCGTCGCTAACCCAATGTGGAACCAGCCGTTCGCCCCCGACATCTTCGCGAACGACCCTTTCGATCGTTTCCGCACAGCCGGGGGCATCACCACAGGCAAAGGCGACTGGGCGTGGTTGCAGCACACCTACGCATGCATGGACGAACATGGGCGCGCGGCTGTTGTCCTGGACACCGGGGCGATCACTCGCGGCTCCGGCTCAAAGAACGACGATAAAGAGCGCAACATCCGCAAGTGGTTCGTCGACCGTGACTTGATCGACGGAGTGATCCTGCTGCCGGACAACCTCTTCTACAACACGAACGCCGCCGGCGTGATCATCGTGCTCAACCGGCGAAAGCCCGCGGCACGGAAGAACAAGATCATCCTCTTGGACGCAAGCGAGAGGATGAAGAAGGGCCGGCCCAAGAACTACATCCCCGAGGATGCGATCCGTCCCCTCGCTGCCGCCTATTTGAAGGGCGAGCCGGTTGTTGGCGAACTCACGGTGATCACCACGAAGCAGGCCGAGGACGCAGACTACAGTCTCAGCCCGAGCCGCTGGGTCGAGAAGGTCGCGACGACCACGGTCGGCAACATCGGCGCTCTGCTGCATGAACTGACCCGGCTTGACCGCGAAGCCGCAGCGCTGGCCGCCACGCTGTCGAAGCTTCTCTCACCGGTGTCCGACGCCCAGGCGAAGGCAAGGAGCGCCGAATGATGCGGCAGGACAGCGACTTCGGACCGATTCCCCCGGAATGGGCCGTGAAGCCCCTTTCCGAAGTGTGCGTCATGCGCAGTGGCGGAACCCCCCCTAAGTCCGTTCCGTCCTTCTGGACGGGCGACTTCCCGTGGATCTCCGGAAAGGACCTCAAGTCGACGCGCCTATCGGATTCGATCGACCACATCACGAAGGAGGCTGCAGAGGCGTACAGCAAGATCGCGCCGGCCGGGTCTGTCCTGGTGCTTGTGCGCGGCATGGGCCTCGCCAACGGATTCGCGCTTAGCTTGATCGAGCGACCTATGGCGTTCAATCAGGATCTGAAGGCGCTCATTCCCAACGCCGAGCTGTCCGGCCCGTTCCTCATGCACGCATTGACATTCGCGGGGCAGCGCATGCTCCGCAATGTCGCCGACGCCGCGCATGGAACAAAGAGGCTGACTCAGGACGACCTCGACGTATTCAAACTGCCGCTTCCTTCACTCCACGAGCAGCAAGCAATAGCGACCGTACTTGACCGACTAGGACTGGCGATCGACGTCGAGCGACGCGCGACCCAGCGAACGACTGAGCTGAAGCGCACAGCGCTGCGCGAGCTGTTTTCGCGCGGCCTAAGAGGCGAGGTTCAAAAGGAGACCGAGATTGGTCCCGTCCCCCAGAGCTGGGAGGTCGTGTCTTTCGAATCGGTCCGTGAGTGGCTTCAATACGGGACGTCCATCCGCTGTAGCGTCGAGCCTGCCGAGCACCCGGTGCTCCGCATCCCCAACATCGAGCCTGGCCGCGTGAATCCAGACGACCTCAAGTACTGCGATTTCGATGGCGATGAAGCTGCGACCTATCTGCTCGAAAAGGGGGACCTCCTCTTCATCCGGACCAACGGCGTGATCGAGCGGCTCGGTTCTTGTGCCGTCTACGAAGGGGTTCCCGAACGGACACTCTTCGCGTCCTACCTGATTCGCGCCAGGCTGAAGCGCGACGTCATCGAGCCTCGCTTCGCCGCTCTTTTTTTCGGTTCAGAGCAGGGGACTGCGCTTGTCGCCGGGCGAGCGACCCCTGCTGCGGACGGGAAGTACAACATCAACACTGGGACGATCGAGTCGCTCCCCTTGCCGCTCCCGAACTCCCTCGAAGAGCAACGCGAGATCGTCGCGGCGATCGACGCGATTGATAGCAAGGCGGCGCTGCATCGACAGAAGCAGAAGGTTTTGGAGGAACTGTTCTGGGCATTGCTTCACCGGATGATGACTGGCGAGATTCGGGCGGCAGAGCTCGACTTGACCGCGCTCGAGTCGACCACGTCTCGGGGAATCACGGCATGAGCAACATCAAGATCAGCGAAGCAGGCACCGTGCAGTTCCCGATGGTGAAGCACGCCGTCGAGATTGGCTGGACTCCGCTCACACCAGAACTCGCGAAGGAACAGAGAGGCGGCGATAGCGGAATGCTGTTCCGCGACGAGCTGGGGGCGAAGCTCGCGGCCTTCAATTCCTGGATGTCCTCTGATGCCATCCGTTCGGTCGTCGAGACCCTCGACGCAATCCCTCCGACTATCGAAGGCAACCGCGACATGCTCTCGTGGCTGCGCGGGGAACGTCAGTGGTACGACGAGAACGAGAAGCGCCATCGCCCAGTCAAGGTCATCGACTTCGAGAACATGGCAGAGAACTCCTTTCACGTCAGCTGGGAGTGGACGCTGAAGCCCCCAGCGCGGAAAGGGAACCGGGCCGACGTGATGTTCGTCGTGAACGGCGTCCCGGTGTGCATCGTCGAGCACAAGAACCCGAAGGACGGCGACGCGATCGAGCGCGCGGTGAAGCAGCTCCGACGTTACGAACTTGAGACACCAGAGCTTCTCGGGTCGCCCCAGCTCTTCAACGTCACGCACCTGCTCGACTACTGGTACGGCGTCACCTGGAACGCCAGCCGGCGCGACATGGCTCGGTGGAAGCAGACCCGCGAGGAAAGCTACCGCTTCGCCGTGCAGGCGTTCTTTGAGCGCACCGACTTCCTGCGCACGCTGCAGCATTGGATCCTTTTCTACGTTCAGGACAGCGAGACGCGGAAGTCGATCCTCCGACAGCACCAGCAGCGCGCCATCGACGCCATCGTCAGCCGCTGCGCCGATCCGACCAAGACGCGCGGTCTGGTGTGGCACACGCAGGGCTCAGGAAAGACTTTCACGCTGCTCACGTCGGCACGCATCATCCTCGAGGATAAGGAACGCTTCAAGAACGCCACGGTTCTCCTCGTTGTCGATCGCACCGAGCTCGAGGGCCAGCTCAAGGGCTGGGTTGAACGCCTGCTCGGCGAGATGCAGAAGCAGGACATCGCGACGAAGCGCGCGAACACCAAGGCCGAACTGCAGCACCTGCTCGACAGCGACTTCCGCGGACTGATCGTGGCGATGATCCACAAGTTCGAAGAGATCCGAAAGGACAGTTGCCTGCGCGATAACGTCTACGTCTTCATCGACGAGGCGCACCGCTCGGTGGCAAAGGACCTCGGCACGTATCTGATGAGCGCCGTGCCGAACGCCACGATCATCGGCTTCACGGGAACGCCGATCGCCCGCAACTCGCAGGGCGAAGGCACGTTCAAAATCTTCGGCACGCAGGACGAACTCGGTTACCTCGACAAGTACTCGATCGCCGAGTCCATCGCCGACGAGACGACGTTGCCCATCAAGCACGTGATGGCGCCGAGCGAGATGGCCGCCCCGGTCGATCTTCTCGACAAGGAGTTCTTCGACCTCGCTGCTGCCGAAGGCATCACCGACATCGAGGAGCTGAACAAGGTACTCGACCGCGCCGTCGGCCTGCGCACGTTCCTCGCCGCCGATGAGCGCATCGAGAACGTCGCGTCGTTCATTGCGGAGCACTTCAAGGAGAACGTCCTCCCGCTGCACTACAAGGCGTTCGTCGTCGCGGTGAGCCGCGAGGCGTGCGCGAAGTACAAGCGCGCGTTCGACAAGCTCCTCCCGCCAGAGTGGACTGAGGCGGTCTACACGGAGAACGCCGCCGACGCGATCGACCGGCCGCTCGTTGCCCAGCTCCAACTCAGCGGCGAGCGCGAGGAGGACGTACGGCTCCTGTTCAAGAAGGCCGACAAGGACCCGAAGATCCTCATCGTCACGGACAAGCTGCTCACCGGCTACGACGCGCCGCTGTTGTACTGCATGTACCTCGACAAGCCGATGCGGGACCACGTGCTCCTCCAGGCGATCGCGCGCGTGAACCGTCCCTACGTCGATGCCGAGGGTGTGCAGAAGCGGATCGGTCTCGTCATCGATTTTGTCGGCGTGCTGCGCGAGCTGAAGAAGGCCCTGCGCTTTGACTCCTCCGACGTGAGCGGCGTCATTGAGGACCTCGATGTGCTGATGGGCGACTTCAAGCAGAAGATCACGAAGGCCTCGACGGAGTACCTCGACGCTGGCGAGGGCGGCAGCGCCGACGAGCGCCTCGAGCGCATCGTGTACGGCAAGTTCCTCGATCCCGCCGTGCGGAAGGTGTTCTTCGAGACCTACAAGGAGATCGAGAACCTTTGGGAGATCCTCTCGCCGTCGCCCGCGCTGCGCGACCACATCAAGACGTTCAAGGGACTCGCGCAACTCTACGCGGCGGTGCGCAACGCCTACTCGGACAAGGTCGGATTCGTCGCTGACCTCGCGTACAAGACGCGGCGCCTCATCGAGGAGAACGCGACGCAGACCGGCCTCGGGCGGCTCACCAAGAGCATTACGTTCGACGTGAAGACTCTTGAGTCGCTCAAGAGCGAGAGCGGCCCCGACGAGGGCAAGGTGTTCAACCTCGTGCGCGGGCTCCAGAAGGACATCGACGACGACCCGAGCGCCGCCCCGGTGCTGAATCCGCTAAAGGACCGAGCCGATCGCATCCTGAAGGACCTTGAAGCTAGGAAGATCGACGGGCTCGCGGCGATGGACCTGCTCGCGGCGCTAGCCGCCGAGAAGGAGGCGGCGATGAAGTCCGCAAGGGATAGCGGGCTTTCGACGCGCGCCTTCTCGGTGTTCTGGGTCTTGCGGGAGGACGCCGCACTGAAGCAGTCGAACATCTCGCCGATGGACCTCGCGAGGGAGGCCGAAGGGCTCTTCGCCCGCTTCCCCAATGCGGTGGTGAACCCGGATGAGCAGCGTCGCCTGCGCGCCGGCCTGTACCGCCCCTTGCTCGCGCTTCAGAAGGACGAGCGCTCGCGCGTCGTCGACATGGTCGTCGCCACGCTCCTTGCCGAGTAGCCGATGATGAAGACCTCCCTCTACCCCACGCAGGAGCTTCGACGCCGAGCCTTGGCTTGGGCAGTGAAGCTGCGCGTGAACCCTCGGGTGATCCGCGTGCAGGACATGCGGCGGAAGTGGGGCTCGTGCTCGTCGGCAGGCACCGTCACGCTGGCGAGCGACCTCGTCGACCAGGACCCGCGCTTCCAGGACTTCGTCATCGCCCACGAGCTGCTGCACTTGCGCGTACCGACCCACGGGCGGCTCTTCAAAGCGCTCATGAGCGCCCACGTCCCGGGCTGGCGCGAACTCGAAGAACTGCGCGCGGTCCCGCGCTCCGGCCTGGGGCGCCGCCGCAACGGGGCCCACCACACATCGCACGAGGCTCGACGATGACCACAACGCTTCCACGTCCTGTCGGCCGTCAGAAGGAGGTCCTGGCTCTGCCTGCGGCGGGCCACACCGTCGTGCTCGGCACCGCCGGCAGTGGCAAGACCACGCTCGCGCTTCACCGGGCTGCGTACCTCGCGAACCCGGCGACTGACCATGCCGGGCGCACGCTCTTGGTCACGTTCAACAAGTGCCTCGTCGCGTACCTGCAGGCGCTGGGAGGACGGCTTGGAAACGTGGAGGTCCGCAATTACCACCACTTCGCTCGGGGCTACCTCGCGAGTCGCGGCAAGATGGCCAACAACGCCATCGCGTCACCAGACCTCGCGGCGGGCTTGGGCCAGCAGTCCGTTGATGGCGTGAAGAAGGTCGGTTGGAGCGCCGCCGCGTTCGACCGTCCCATCCAGTTCCTCGTCGAGGAGTTCCAGTGGATCTCCCAGAACGGCCTTCGCTCGGCCGACGCCTACGTCGACGCGGAGGACGATGGGCGACAGGGCGCACGGGTGCCCCAGGCAGAGCGCGCTGCGGTATTCGCCGCGTACGACCACTACCGCGCGCTGAGGAACGCCGCAGGCAAGCCGTACGACTGGGACGACCTCGCGCAGACCGTCGTCTCCGAGTTCTCGAGCGACGGGGCTGCGCGCTACTACAAGCACGTGATCATCGACGAGGGGCAGGACTTCTCGCCGGTGATGCTTCAGTCCCTCGCCGCCGCGGTTCCGTCCGACGGCAGCCTGACGTTTTTCGGCGACGTGGCCCAGCAGATCTACGGCCACAAGATCTCGTGGCGCAGCGCGGGGCTGAATGTGCAGGACCGCGACGTATGGAAGTTCGAGCAGAACTACCGGAACACCAAGCAGATCGCCCGGCTCGCTCTCGCGATCGCGAAGTCGCCCCACTATCGAGGCCTCGTCGACCTCATTGAGCCGAAGTCGCCGACCGCCGACGGCCCGCTGCCGGCCCTCGTCAGCTTCAAGACGGAGGCCGAGGAGTTGAAGTTCGTGGCTGAGCGGGCGCAGAAGCTCGCCGAGACGGGGACGGTCGCGGTGCTCTTCCGAGACCGTGAGCTCGAGCAGGTTCTCCCTCGGCTCGTCTCTGGGATCCCGACGCGGCTCCACCGAGACCTCAACATCTGGCCGCGAGGTCCGGGGTTGTTCTACGGCACCTATCACGCGGCGAAGGGACTGGAGTTCGACTCTGTCCTCGTGCCCTACGCGTCGAACGACCGGCTTCCACACCCGCCCGACGTCACCGCCTTCGGCGTCGATGATGCTGCCGCTCGCAACGCGAAGCTTCTCTACGTCGCGGTGACCCGCGCGAAGTCCAATCTCGTCTTCACGCACAGCTGCGCCCCGACGTCGTTGCTGCCGACCGCCGCCGGGCTCTTGCAACGGAGCCAGCGATGAGCGCGTCGATTCGAACCAAGGTCACGGCGCGTGGAATCTCGCGCCTCTGCCACTTCACGCCGTCGCGAAATCTCCTGCACATCGCCACGGACCCCAACGGAAT
This sequence comes from Deltaproteobacteria bacterium, assembly GCA_016218915.1. Taxonomy (GTDB): domain Bacteria; phylum Myxococcota_A; class Polyangia; order Polyangiales; family Polyangiaceae; genus JACRCQ01. The sequence goes on along the minus strand of JACRCQ010000007.1, from coordinate 113,550 downwards.
CCTCTCGACCGCGGCGCTGCAACAAGACGAGAAGGCCATTCTCAACGCCACGGACCTCGCGCGCTACGACCAGCACCCCTCCCACGTCTGCTGCTCGATCCAGTACCCGAATGCCTGGTACTTCAAGAAGGCGCGCAACAACGGACAGACGCTGTTCGCCGACTGGGTGGTGGTACTCATCAAGCCCGACCACCTGTGGGCCTCGGGCACGAAGTTCTGCGAGCGCAACGCGGCCGCCAATTGGGGCAGCGGTATTGCCGAAGGAGAGGCTGCCTTCGACTCGATGTTCAAGGACCGAGTCACTGGTGCGTACAGCAACGTCTACGTGCGGTCGGATCGTCATCCCGCGTGGTTGACGACCGACGAGCAGGCAGAGGTTCTCATCCCTGACCGAGTCGCGCGCGAGGACATCCTCGGTGTTGCTGTTGCGAGCGAGGCCCAGGCGCGGCGTGAACACGCGAGGCTGACGCAGCTACAGGCGGATGTGCCGCCGCTCTTCGTCGTGCCCGAGTTTTTCGATGAACCCCGAAGGTTGAGCGAGCTGCTGCGCACCGGGCGCCCTCCCGCCGAAACCCGATTTGTTCTTGGAGATGCGCCATGACAACGCCCGATACCGCGCCGAAGATCGCCGTCCCGCGTGCTCGCGTGGAGGGTGCGTTCACCGCGCTCGCTGCAGGCGACGCCTTGGGCTGGCCGCAGGAGTTCCTGAGCCGCAAGCAGAGGGTGCAGCCGACGCCTGCGTTCCGCGATTGGCAGCGGCGCAGCGGCGGACGGTTCCAGCCGCACACGGAGATCATTCGCGCGGGCGAATACAGCGACGACACCCAGCTCACGCTGGCTGTCGCACGCTCGCGCCTGGCGGCGGGGACGTCGTGGTGGGCGCACTTTACAAGGAACGAGCTGCCCCTCTGGATGCTCTACGAGCGCGGCGGTGGGGGAGCGACGAAGCGCGCGGCATTGAGCTGGCTCCGAGGCATTGCGCCGTGGAAGCAGTCCGAAGGTCCCGCCGTGGCGCGGTACTTCGAGGCGGGGGGCAACGGCGTCGCGATGCGCGTCATCCCTCACGCCATCTTTCATGCTGAGGCTCACGAGCCGACCGCGCTGCTCAGGGACGTCGTAGTCGACGGGACGGCTACGCACGGGCATCCACGAGCACTCGTCGGTGCTGCCGCGTACGCCTACGCGGCTTGGTGGCTGCTGCGGGCGCAGCACACCGTCGGCTTCGGCGAGCTCCTCACGGCGCTACTCGACAGCTCCTCGACGTGGGGTTCCGTGCCGTCGTCTGCGAAGACGGAGTGGTTCGACGCGGCCAATAGCTCGCTCCGCGACTACGAGAAGCTGTGGGCCGCTGTTGTCGATGAGACGCGCCAACTGCTCCTGCTTGCACAAAGGGGACTCGAGGAGGGCGCGCTTGCCGATGACGAAGACGTTCTGAATCGAATGGGCGCGTTCAGCAAGGAGAAGGGCTCCGGCACAGTGAGCGCGGCGGCGGCGATCTACCTCGCGGCCCGTCACGCCGCACAGCCGGTACAGGGCGTCCTGCGTGCCGCGTTCGCGCTCGGCTCGGACACCGACACCATCGCTGCGATGACCGGAGGGCTCGTCGGCGCGCTCGGCGGCTCTGATTGGCTTCCGCCCGAGTGGAGCGCCGTGCAGGACCTTCAGTACCTCCGGCAGATCGCGAACAAGGTGGCAGCGCGGGCGACGCCTGAGGGAGCACCGCCGGAGCACCCGCCGGTCACGACGAAGGCGCTCGACCACATCCTTGACAGCCTCGTCGGCGGACACCAAGGCGACCTAGACTTTGGCGGCGCGCGCCAAGCTCGAGTCGTGGACTTCTACCGCCCGACGCCTTCGACGGCGTCGATCAACGTTGCGGGCTGGCAGCTCGCAACGTCGGACGGGCAGACCCTATACGTCACCAAGGTCAGCAAGAAGTCGAAGGAGGAGATGACGCAGACCGCGCCGCAGCGGCGCCCTTCGGAGCCGCCCACGAACCAGCCGGCGACGCACTATGAGGACCGGCTCGAAGCACGCGCTGGGGGCATCAAGCTCACCGTCGCCAACCTCGCAACGTCGACGGCATTCTACGAAGGCCTGGGGCTCGTGGCAGTCAAGAAGACCAGGCGGTTCGTGTCCTTCGGCGCGGTCTCGCTGGTCGAAGCCCAGACCGCGGTAGAACTGTCGCGGGGAGCGGTGACCGACGAGAAACCGAACCGTCGCAATCGCGTTGAGCTGCACGTTAGCAGCATCGAGGGCGCACACCGACGGCTCGCGGAAGGCGGGCGCCAGGTGCAGCCGATCATCGATTCGTCCTGGGGAGAGCCGTCGTTTCATGTGCTGGACCCTGACGGGAACCTTGTCGAGATCATCGAGAAGCGTCCCTCGAAGGAGTCCGCTTGGCGGCGCTGAGGACCAACTTCTTCCTCGTGGACGTCGACGACGCGATGGTCGACGTGGGCACCATCGCGCCCTACGAAGAGGAGCGGCGCAACGCGCTCGAGGAAGCGCACGGGTCCGACTACGTCTTCAAACGTCGAGGGGATGCTCTCGATGTTGTGAAGCTCGTGCCTGCCGCGCCTCCGCTCGAAGGGGTGTCCTTCGAACAGCGGTCCGCGCGCCGCCTCGGCAAGCTGCTCAACGTGCTCGTCGAGCGCGCCATTGAGAAGCGCCTGGCAAACTCGAAGGTCTCCATTGTTCGTCGCCGGCCACTGAAGCTCGTCTCTCTCGAACCGAAGAACGACATCGCGCACGGCCTGTTTGGCGCGCAGACGCAGGAACGTTTGCCGCTGCACGTGCGGCGTGGCTTCAGCCTGGAAGCGAGGACGGTCTACCGGAAGCAGGGACCGCGTACAGCGCTCGTGATCGATGCCATCACGCACGCCGATCTCGACGGAACGTGTGCGGACCTCATCGCCGACGACTTCGACCTGCGTGGGCTCTACGTGCTCAGCCTCGACCAAGCCGATTTGAAGTACGGGCGGCCCTTGCTGGCTGGCCAGGTGCAGCGGGTGGAGGGCTCGACGATTCATCTTGGTGGCGACCGGCGTGGAGACCGCGTGCAGTACGATGCATCCTCGTTGGCTCTCGAGCTTGGGCCGCTCGCTCTGCCTCGCCTCGCGGCTCATTACGCTGGACCGGATGCGCACGAAGCGCTGTGGGATGAGCGGAATAACCTCGCCACCGGGAGTCACCGTTGGGAGCGAATCACCGGGTTCGCGGAGCACGTAGGACGTACCTCATTCGAGATCGCCCCCGGCGTGAGGGCCCGCCTGTCTGGGTCGATCGCGGCTGCCGATTTCGGGCAGACGAACGCAGCGCTCCCTCGGTATGTCCTGGGTGGCGGACGAGCAGGAGACAAGACATCGAGCGTTTTCGGCATGGGCCCGCAGCACGTGCCACCGAGCGCGAGCAAGGGCGTGCGCGCGTGCATCATCTGCGAGCGTTCACGACGCGGTGAGGTCGAGACGTTCCTCAAGGCGTTGACCGATGGGCACAATGCTCACCGCGCGCTGAAGCAGACGTGGAAGATCGGCGACCTCACCTTCACGCGGTTCGAAGCCGAAGGTCCGACGGCGTCCGACTACGAAAAGGCGTGTCGGGCGGCCATCGACGAAGGGTCGGCGTGGCAGCTCGCGCTGGTGCAGGTGCCGAGCGGCACGTCCGAGCTGGCGGGAGACCAGAACCCGTACCTCGTCACGAAGGCGAAGTTCCTCGGCCGCAACGTGCCCGTGCAGGAGTTCCGCGTCGAGACCATGCAGAAGCCCAAGGACCAGCTCCAGTGGGCGCTGGGCGGCATCGGCCTTCAGATCTTCGCCAAGCTCGGCGGCGTCCCTTGGCTGCTCCAGACGAGGACGAAGGAGCACGAGCTCGTTCTCGGCTTGGGCAGCGCCAACCTTGGCACGGGCAAGTTCGGCGATCGGGAACGAGTCGTGGGACTGACCACGGCCTTCAGCGGCGACGGGCGGTACTGGCTCACGGAGACGTCTAAGACGGTCAAGTACGAGGAGCACGAAGACGCTGTCATCGAGAGCGCTGTCAGCGCATTCAAGCGAGTGCGCACCGACATGGCGTGGCGCGCGGAGGACCCGGTTCGCGTCGTCATCCACAGCTTCAAGGACTTCCGCGACAAGCACGTCGAGGCGCTGAAGAAGGCCGTGTTGGACGTCGCGGGCAGTGAGGTCAAGGTCGACTTCGCCTTCGTTCACATCGTCGAGAAGCACCCGCTCCTCGTGTTCGACCCGGGCGAGAAGCAGCGCGTGCCGCCCCGCGGTGTCGTGGTGCGACTCGGGAACTCGGAGGCCCTCGTTACCGTGCTGGGGCCGACCGAGGTTCGGCGCGAGTTCAGCGGCTTCCCTCGGCCGGTCTGCGTGAAGGTGCATCGTTCCTCGACGTTCACAGACCTCGAGTACTTGAGCTGGCAGGCGCTCGCGTTCTCCGCGCTCTCGTGGCGCAACTTCCCGCCGACGACAGCGCCGGTGACAGTCCAGTACGCGAAGTGGATCGCCGATCTGCTCGCGCGCCTCGGCACCGTGAGCAAGTGGGACCCGGACGTTCTTCGCGGGGGAGCCGGCACGTCGAGGTGGTTCCTGTGACGACGTCGCTCCTGCTACGGGATGCCGAGGCCGCGCTGACGCGCGCCGCGCAAGATGGCGAAGTCACCGCATTGGAGGCCGCATTCCGGTGCTGGCTTCGCAACGAGGCACCGCCAAGCTCTGCGGATCAGACCTTGGCATCGCCGCTGCGCGACTACGTCGACGTCGCGCTCGCCGCCTTGGGCGAGGTCGCCGGATGGGGCATCGATTCGACGCGGCTCGAAGACGGGCTCCGGTGGCTTGTCGACGTAGCGCTCGATCGCGTGGGTGTTCCCGCCCCGGTGGTCACCGACGGTCTCGCTCATGTATGTCTCGGGCTCGCCGCGCGCGAACGGCCGTGGCTCGCGGCGTGGCACGACCAGGTCCTCGCGCGCGCGGCCGACACCATCCAGCCCACGTGGCTCGCTGGAGGCGGGCGCGTGGTTCGCGGGCAAGCGAGCGTCTGCGCGCCCGAGCTTCGCGTCGCGTTGGCGTCACGCGGTGCCGCGACCAGCACGGATGCCGAGGCGAACGCCGTCCTCGAAGGGCTCTTGAGAGGCGAGCTTCCTGACGATGCCTTTCACGCGCAGGTGCTGCTCGCCGCGCTCGCGTGGACCCGTCGCGCGGCACCGGTCGCGCTTCCGGGACAAGCCACGCCGGAGACCGTCGCGCGTCTACTCGCCGGGGCCCCACGCGCTCTTCAGCAGTGGCCCTGGGAGGACAACCCGAAGACGAAGAACAGCCGCGCGGCGAAGTGGCACGTCGACAACGAGTACCACGTGCAGGCGCTGCTCTGGGTGATGCTCGCCCCGATCTTCCCGGACCTGAGGCGCGAGGAGTACGCGCCCCAGGTCGGCCCGATCCAGCCCCGCGTCGACTTCGGCATCCCATCGCTCCGACTCCTCATCGAGGCGAAGTTCGCTCGGACGCGTGCCGCGCTGAAGGAGACCGTGAACGAGATCGCGCAGGACAACTCCAACTACTTCACGACGCCAAGCGCATACGACCGGCTGCTCGTCTTCGTCTGGGACAACGGCGCCCACTCCGAGGATCACGCACTCGTCCGTGAGGGCATGCGAAAGTACGACCGCGTCATCGATGCCGTCATCGTGAGCCGCCCGGGGCACATGGCGGACGAGCCTGTGAAGGCTGCGGAGCCATCGGGCGAGGGAGACGCGCAATGACCCGCAAGACGAAGCCGCCCACCGTCTCCCCCGTGCGCTCCTCGGCGGCCGAGTACCTGACCTTCGTGGCAGCCGGCGGCACGGGCGGCGTCGAGGCGATCTACGCCGACGAGAACGTCCGGCTCAGCCAGAAGATGATGGCACCGCTCTACGACGTCGAAGTCCCGACCATCAACTATCACCTGAAGAAGGTGTTCGAGGATAGCCAGCTGGAGGAGGGGGCAGTTGTTCGAAATTTTCGAATAACTGCCGCCGACGGCAAGACCTACGACACCAAGCACTACAACCTCTCGGCCATCATCGCCGTCGGCTACAAGGTCAATTCCGAGCGCGCGGTGCAGTTCCGCAAGCGGGCGACGTGCGTCGTCGAGGAGTTCACCATCAAGGGCTTCGCGATGGACGACGAGCGCCTCAAGCGCGGCCGCGAGAACGCTGGAACGCTCAAGTTTCTCACGTCCAAGTTTGAAGAAGATTAGGTACCGAGCGGAAGTAAGCCGCCACAGTCGGACAGGACGACCGTATGTATATCGCAAGCATCCGGATCCAGAACTACCGCTGCTTCAAGGACACGACGATTGAGTTCCAGCCGGGGCTCAACGTGATCATTGGCGAGAACAACGCGGGCAAGACGACCTTGCTGCGCGCGCTGGCACTCGTGTTCGATCGAAGGAGAAGGTCACGGCCGGGGCCACACGATTTCTGCGACCTTGCCGGTGCGAACGACGGCCCCAAGGCTCCAGATTCAGCTCCGGAACCGCCAAAGATAACCGTGGCCGTGACCCTTCGCTCATCCGCCACCGACACGGAGGCAGACCGCGCCCTCGTTGCCTCGTGGCTGACGGGGCTTGGGGCAGCGTGGGAAGCGCAGCTCACGTATGCGTTTTTCCTGCCGGAGGCCCACCTAGAGGAATACCGTACGGCGGCTGCGACTGCAAAGCGCGAGGACCTCCCGGAGGTGCTCGAGGAGTTCCTTCCGAAATACGTATCCCGGATCTACGGTGGCAATCCCGACACCTTGCTCACGGCGGATCCCGAATCACTTTCAAAGTTCGACTGCCAGTGCCTCGACGCTCTTCGGGACGTCGATAGCGAGATGTTCGCAGGAAGCAATCCGCTGCTGCGCTCGATGCTGGAGCAGGTGCTAGATCTCAACAAGAAGCCTGAAGACCGCCGCTCGCTTCGCAAGGAATTCCGTGAGAATTCGACCTCGCTACGTGACTTGTTGGTGAAACGCCTGGACACCTCTCGGCTGTTCGAGCTGGTTGCCAGCACGGGCGCGGGAGATGCGGGTGATCCCAAGCTTCAGGGGGCGATGACGGAGGAGGGCTTCATTGCGGCACTCCGGCTCTTCATTGCGAGAGAGCAGTTCTCGTTTCCAGTGACGCACAACGGACTCGGCTACAACAACCTGCTCTACATCTCACTTGTATTGGCAAGTCTGGCGTCTCGCGTTTCCAAGGACCGGTTGGGCCAAAACGCCGCAATCTTTCCGATGTTGCTCATTGAGGAACCGGAGGCACATCTTCACCCTGCCCTACAGTACAAGCTGTTGGCCCATCTCGCCGCTCGGGTTGAGGGAGAGCCGAACATCAACCGGCAGGTGTTCGTCACAAGCCATTCGACCCACATTACGGCGGCTGCGAAGCTCAAGTCGATAACCTGCTTGTCTATTCGCGGTGACAGTAGCATAGGAGTGTCGTACCCGGCACGAGTATTCCCAGATACGCTTGAAGGCCGCGCTTCCTGCGGATACGTCGAGCGCTACCTGGATGCTACGAAGTCCAGCATGCTGTTTGCCAAGGCGGTCATCTTCGTTGAGGGCATTGCGGAACAGCTCGTCGTGCCGGCGTTCGCTCGGCTCGCCAGTCGGTCATTCGACGAACATCATGTCGAGATCATCCGGGTCGATGGAATCACCTTCAAGCATTTCCTTCCCCTCTTCGGCGCGGGAGCCAGCGATACTGGCAGGCAATTCGCACTGGACCGACGTGTCGCGTGCGTTGTGGATGGAGACCCCGCTCGATTCAAGAAGAAGACCCCTCGGGCCCGATGGAAAGGGTGCTTCCCGTTCCAGCTGAACGTGGACAAAGAACAATACGACTATCGTCCACAATCCCATGCCGTAGACCACCTTCAAACGCTCGCGGCGAGTCGAGACAACGTCGAGGTGTTTCCCGGCTCGAAGACGTTCGAATACGATCTGGCGCTCGCCAACTCAGCCTGCCCGGACATCGTCACGCCCTTCATGGATTCGCCTGATGCCGTCAAACTGCTCATGACCCAGCCATCTGTCCCAAGCGGCGAGGTCGACGGCCTTGAGGACGACGAAGTGCAAGCGATCTCTTCGATTCCGGACGCGGACGATCGACGTCGCCAGCTTGTTGCTGCCGTCTACCTGCGCAGCGCGGAACATGCAAAAGGAGCGCACGCGTTTGCGTTGCAAGAGACGCTGCGCGGAAGGATTGGCACAACGGCGGCGCCAGCCGTCAAGTGCCCTGAATACATTCGACTCGCGATCGAATGGGTCACCCCGACCGCAACCAAACTGTCGCCCGCGGGGAACCATGACAACAGCGCTTCCGCTTGACTCGAACGACGTCCTACCGGACATCGAACACCATTTTCGGGTCACGGCTGGACCGGGCGCGGGCAAGACGCACTGGCTCGCCAAGCACATCCGGCACGTAGCTCGGACTTCGGATCGAATGACGCCGTGTTCGCGGATAGGGGCGATATCCTACACCAACGTGGCGGTGCGCGAACTCTTGCGGCGCCTGGGTCCTACCGCCAACGTAGTCGATTCGTCGACGATTCACAGCTTCCTTTTCCGCAACCTCGTTCGACCCCATCTGCACTTGCTCAAGACCGCAGACGGCAGCGACCTCGTAGCCCACAATTTGGTTGAGACACACGGTGAGCACTTCCCATCTCATGGACATCTCGAAGCATGGCTCAGGACGCGTGGTAAGGGGCAGATGCTGATCGCTGCGCGAAAGCAGCAGCTTGAATCTCTCATGGGCCGCCTACGCGCGCTCACTATTCGCGTGGATCCGGCGGGGCAACCATTCTTCGTGCCGTGCAAGATTGAGCCTCGCGACAAGCCCTTCCAAGACCTCCTTCGCCCGGAAAGCCTCCTCGACTACAAGCAGCGCTACTGGGCGACCGGAACGATTGACCATGAGGACGTGCTCTACTTTGCACACCGTCTGATGGGAGAGCACTCCGCTCTGCGGCGTTTCATGAGCGCCCGATTTCCGTATCTCTTTATGGACGAGTTCCAGGACACGCTTCCCGTACAAGCAGCCATCGTTCGCTGGTTGGCGGAGGCAGGGACCGTCGTGGGCGTCATAGGTGACCCCGAACAGGCAATCTTCGGGTTCATCGACGCTAGCCCGCTGCACTTCCAGAGCTTCGCGTTGGGCGGACACCGAACGTACGCCATTCGGGGCAATCGCAGGAGCACTGCCTCGATCGTTAACTTCTTGAACCGGGTTCGGACTGACGGCCTGAAGCAGCATGCCGCGCGGTCTGACGGGGGACCCAATCCTGTTGTGTACGCCGGCAGCCTCACGGATGCCCTCGCGCACGCGCGCGCAACCACATCGAGCCCATCGGGTATGCTCGTCTTGGCTCGGAAGCATGACGGTGTCGTCCGCGCGCGACAAGCGGGCGTCGGTGCGAGTAGTGACCCTTGGCCTTCGATTGAGCACGCAGACGGTTCGCGGTGCCGGTTCTTGAATTGTGTGGCCGCCGCATCCGATCTGGCCCAGCGGGGCCTGTTCGACTTATCCATTCAACGTCTCGTGCAGGGGCTCTCCTCGCGACGCGGCTTCAGAGATCCTTTGATTTATGCAGGAACGGTTGACATGGTGGCGCGACGAAGCGTCTCGCTTTCAATCCTGGAGCTCCTCGTCGGCCGCCGCGATGACATGCTCCCGCTGTCGGTGCTCGACGTTTACGGCTTGCTCCAGGCTCGCGTGCCGACCAGCCTCTATGGGCTCAGGCTCAAGGCAGCGAAGGCGGGCGGGAGTTTCCATACGCTCGCATCCCGGTGTCGATACGGCGATCTCATTCTCAGTCTGCGCGCGACGGCCGATGAAGCCGGAATGATCCGGACGATACATCAAGCAAAGGGCGCAGAAGCACCCGCGGTTTTCTTGGCGCTCGACGAAAAGGCGATCGACCACATCGTCGCTCCGACCGGTGGCGACGAAGAGCAGCGGATTACCTACGTCGCGTTGAGCAGGGCGCGGGATGAACTCTACATCCATTGTCCCGATTCACGCAGGTTGCCAGAATTTGCGTCCTTGGGCCTGACGACGGTGCAGCTCGCGGAAGCTGCCGCAGTCGCCGGGCCCGCGAAGCCGCGTCGGAAAGCGAAGGTGCCGGTGGGTTCGCCGTGTTGACCTGCGTTTGGTGCGCGGAGTCAATCTCGGGATCTTCCGTCGGACGCGGGCTCGTCCCAACGCGACGATGCCCAAGTCGGCGAGAAGCAGTCCGAAGCCAGGTCCGCCGCCGCCATCACCCCGCTTCGGCTTCGGCGCGTGGCAGCGCACCGCGAAGCAAGCGGATCTCCCGCCTGGAGCGATCGGTCACGTCCGTCGTCGCGTTGTGGAAGATCTTGAGGGTGGCCGGTTGCTGGCCAGTTAACCCCCGCCGACCCGTCCACCGCGTAGGGCCCGATCCGTTAAACGCTCTCGGATTCTCTCTCCCCGCTGGCCAGAGAAGAGAGCGCGAGCCTTGTCCAGCGCCGCCGTGGGGCGCCACGTCTCGCTCTTTGTCGGCGCGACCATCGCCCGCCCAACGTCGAACCGTGCCCGCAACACGCAGCGTTTCCAGGCCCACAAACGCCAAAGGCCCCGCAGGTCGATCTGCGAGGCCTTGTTGACTGCCCACCCCTTCGTTCTTCGCAAAGATGTGGACTTGGCTCCGACTGCAGGACTCGAACCTGCGACCCGGCGGTTAACAGCCGCCTGCTCTACCAGCTGAGCTAAGTCGGAATTTTCAAAACGGCGCGGAAGCTTAGCGTCCTGCGCCGCCGTGTCAAGACCATCCTCCCATTTGCCAGAAACCCGCGTTCGGTGCCATACGCTCCCCCCGTGACCAGCACCGCCCCGAACTCCAAAGCCAGCGCCGATACCGCCCGCACCGCCGGACGCGGCGGCATGGCAGTCCTCGCTGCCAAGATCTTCTTCATCCTCGTCGGTTTTGCCCAGCAAACGCTCTTGCCCTGGCTCATCGGCAAGGACGGCTACGGCGCCCTGTCCCGCGTCCTGGCCCCAACCAACATCGTCAACAACGTCGTCATCACCAGCAGCATCCAGGGCGTCTCCCGCGCCGTGGCCCAGACCCACGACGATCGCGCGCCCGAAACGTTCCGACGCCTGTTCAAGGCCCACATCGCGATCGCACTGCCAGTCGCCCTGCTCTTCTTCTTCTTTGCCCCGATCTACGCCACCCGCTTCCAGCTCGCCCCGCACATCGCCCGGCCCCTGCAGCTCATGTCGATCGTGGTGCTCGCCTACGGCATCTACGCGCCCGTGATCGGCTCGCTCAATGGACGCCGCCTGTTCACCCGTCAGGCTGCGCTCGATGTGACCTACGCCACGCTCCGCACCGCCGGGCTGCTCGGCCTGGGATGGGTCTTTGCGCGATCCGGCCAGGGGATCCTCGGCGCGTGCATCGGCTTCTCGCTTGCCGCGACGCTGATCGTGCCGATCTCGCTCCGCGTCGCGGGCACAGGACGCGCCGGCAACGCAGGCCCCACGATCAAGCAGCACCTCTTGTTCATCCTGCCTGTCGCGATCGGTCAGATCGCGGTGCAGCTCCTGATGCAGAGCGACATCATGACGCTCGGCCATTTCGCCTCCAAGCTGGTGCTCGCGCAGGGCATGGCCGGAGAAGCTGCGACCAAGGCAGCGGACGAGATCGTGGGCGTGTACCGCGGCTGCCAGCTCTTCGCGTTCCTGCCGTATCAGCTGCTGATCTCGCTGACGTTCATCCTGTTTCCGATGCTGGCCAAGGCCAAGGCCGAGCAGGATCCGGTGCTCATCGCCCGCTACGTGCGCACGGGCATGCGCCTGTCGTTCGTGTTCGCTTGCCTGATGGTGGGCACCGTGTCAGCGCTCGGGCCGCACCTGTTGCGGCTGACCTACCCGATCGAGTTCAGCCAGCAGGGAGGCGACGCGCTGCGCTTACTCGCGCTGGGTCAGGGAGCGTTCTCGATCTTCTACGTGGAGACCACGGTGCTCACGAGCCTCGGACGCGAACGGGTGAGCGCAGTGCTGACCTGGGTTGCGGTCGGGTTGATCTTCGGGCTGAGCTGGGTCGCAGGCATGGGTGCAACGTCTGGCGTGGATCTCGTGCTTCGAACCGCAGCAGCAACGACCGCTGCTCTGACGCTCGCGTCGATCGCAGGCGCGGTTGCGGTGCGCGTGGTGGCGCGAGCGTTCGTGTCCCCGCTCACGTTCCTGCGCACGTGCGTTGCGCTGGGCGCCGCTGTCCTGCTCGGGATGCGCGTGCCCTGGCTTGGCAAGATCCTGGTCCTGCCCGAAGCCGGGGCGATCGCGCTGATCGGGCTCCTGGTGCTGGTGTTCACGGGCGAGGTGGGCAAGGCGGACGTCGCGATGGTGCGCAACGTCGTTCGTCGTCGGTAGCTACCCTAGGGAGCTACCTAGCGGGCCTCCGGCATTCGCATTCGCATCCGCGTTGCTAGCTCCCGGTTTCTAGTTCTCTCCCCCCGCCGATCGCGCGCTCCACGAACAGATCCTCGAGCGTCGCTCGCCGCGGCGTGACCTCGGCCACGCGCACGTTGAAGTCGAACGACAGGCGCAGCACGTCAGGCACGCGCTCTTCGCCCTCGATGTCGATGCGGAGCCCGTGCGCCATGGGCACGCTCTTGACTCCCTCGATGGCCACGATCTTCTCGGAGAAGAGAGCGCAGTCCTTGTCTTCGCCGCGCACGATCAGCTCGGTGCGCAGCACCTCGCCGCGCAGCAGATCGCGCAGGTCCCCTTCGACCACGACCTTGCCTCGACGCAGGATCGACACGCAATCGCACATGCTCTCGACGTCCGCCAGGATGTGGCTCGAGAAGAACACGGTGCGCCCATGCTCTCGCTCTTCCAGGATGATGTCGCGCACTTCCTTGCGTCCCACAGGATCCAGGCCGCTCATCGGCTCGTCGAGGATCAGCAGATCCGGGTCCGCGATCAGCGCAGCTCCGAGGCACGTTCGCTGGAGCATGCCCTTGGACAGGCGTCGCACCTGGCGATCTGCGGCGTAGAGCATGCCGACCCGATCGAGCACGCGCTCAGCGCGCTTGTACAGATCCTGGCCGGACAATCCGGACAGGCGCCCGCACATCTCGAGGAACTCGCGCGGCGTCAGGTACGGGTAGACGTACGCGTTCTCAGGCAGGAACCCCACGCGTTTCATGATCGTGGCCGATGGGACCGCGTGGCCGAAGATCGACGCGCTGCCCGAGGTCGGCTTGATCAAGCCTGTCAGGATCTTGATCGCGGTGGTCTTGCCCGCGCCGTTCGGTCCGAGGAAGCCGAAGATGGTGCCTTGGGCCACGGTGAAGGAGACGCCGCTGAGGGCTTCGACGCGTTTGCGCCAGAAGCCCTGACGAAAGATCTTGCCGAGCTGTTGTACGGCGATGACCTGGTCGCTCACGTTTCCTTGTCCTCAGAAGTTCCGGTGGGCTCCAGAACGGCAGCGTGCTGCTCGATCTGACGGTGCGCGGTCGAAGGACGGCCGCTGCCACCGTACTCATGGAGTTTGTACTGGATCTTGCGAGGACTGATACCGAGAATTCCAGCGGCGCGCGAGGTGGATCCGCCGCACGACTGCAAGGTGCGCAGAATTGCCCAGCGTTCCAGCTCGTAGACGGTGGCGCCCGGGACCTCGGGCATCGCGTCGCGGGGCTTGTCCCGGGACAGGTTGGACGGCAGGTGGCGAGGCAGGATCAGGGGGGCGTCGCAGATCACCACCGCGTGCTCGAGCACGTTCTCCAGCTCGCGCACGTTGCCAGGCCAGGAGTAGTGCGACAGCAAGTCCAGCGCTTCGTCGCTGAACCCGGACACCGCCTTGCCGTTGTCTCGCGAGAAGCGCAGCAGGAAGTGCGCTGCGAGAAGCGGGATGTCGCTCGGGCGTTCGCGCAGCGCAGGCACCTTGAGGGGAACCACGTTGAGCCGGTAGTACAGGTCCTGACGGAACGTGCCTGCTTGCACGCACTCGAGCAAGCTGCGGTTGGTGGCCGCGATCACGCGGACGTCCACGCGCAGCGTCTCGTTTCCGCCCACGCGCTCGAAGCTTCGCTCTTGCAGGAAACGCAGGAGCTTGACCTGGGTCGATGCCGGGATCTCGCTGACCTCGTCGAGGAACAGGGTTCCCCCCTCGGCCTGCTTGAAGCGTCCTTCCCGACGCATCGCTGCTCCGGTGAACGAACCTTTCTCATGGCCGAAGATCTCGCTCTCCAGGAGCGACTCGGTGAGAGCCGCGCAGCTCAGGCGCACGAACGGATGAGCGGAGCGTGCGCTTGCGCGGTGGATCGCTTCTGCGATCAGCCCTTTGCCTGTGCCGCTTTCGCCTTCGATCAGCACGCTGGCGCGGCTGGGAGCGATCAGGGCGACGTGCTTGCGCAGCTCGTGGATCGAGGGATGCTGGCCGATGATCTCGTCAAAGGCGTCGACGCTTCGCAGCCCGTCGCGTTCGCGCGCGCGCTGGTTGCGTGCGCGCGACGATTCGACGGCGCGATCGAGGATCGCTGCGAGCGCGTCGAGATCGAGCGGTTTGGTCATGTAGTGCATCGCGCCTCGCTGCATGGCGCGCACAGCGCTTTCGATGGAACCGGCCGAGGTCATGACGACGCAGACGGAGCCAGGGAGCAGAGCGCTCGCCTTGTCCATCAATTCGAGGCCGTCCATGCCTGGCATGTGCAGGTCCGTGAGCAGGACATCTGGACGGAATTCCTCGATCTTGCGCACGGATTTGAAGCCGTCCGCAGCGGTTTCGATCGAGAAGCCGACACCGCGAAGCCTGCTGGCAAGTCCCGTGCGCGTCTCCGCGTCGTCGTCGATGATAAGGATCCGTCCTCGGGACGCCATCTTGGTTCTCGGCGTCGGCACGGCATCAAGGGCCGCGCCGGCTCGAACTCCATGAGGAGCGCGGGGAGAACTCGTCAATGGCTTGTCCTGCTAATACATATTTTCGCAGTGCCACGGGTGGGCGGGGTGGCCGTGCGAACCGGGTGGGGAGGCGGAAGGGTGCACGAAAACACGGCAGAACACCGAAGAACGAAAACAAAGCCGGAAAACATTGGGAAGGGCCCGGAAGAGTGATAAAAACGGCCCGGCCATTGGACTATGCGCCCCCTCGGGGCGGGCGCCATCAACCGCGGGGCATGTGATCGATGCGCAACCTATTGAAAGCTGCAACGACTTCACTTCCGTTCTTGTTCGCGGCCGGCCTGGCAACCCAGGCGATGGGCCAGACTCCACCTGGGGCGCCGCCGCCGGCCCCCACCTACTACATGCCCGGAGCGGCCGCGCCTGGAGCGCCCCCCGGCGCACCGGCCCCCACCACAACGCCACCTGCGCCGGGTGCTCCTGCGCCGGGTGCTCCTGCGCCTGGCGCTCCGGCACCGGGAGCTCCTGGAGCAGCGCCTCCTGCGGGACCTGGCGCATCAGGCGGATGGTCGTTTGCAACGGGCGCTGATGCGAACGTGCAAGGACTTCCCGGACCCGCTGCTGAGCCGATGATGCCGGCGGAGCAGGAAGCCCTGCTGCGCAAGAAGTCGCTTCAGCTCAGCAACAACCTGTACGGTTCGACCGGCCTGCTTCGGATTTCCGATGCGGGTTCAGGCGCGCCGGGCACGTTCCGCGTGTCGCTGATTACCGACTGGTTCAAGTCCACCGGGTTCCTGTGTACCGACAGCTTCAAGTGCGCGGGGAAGAAGGACGACGAGGCTTCGCACTTCGGCGCCACCATGGGGCTGTCGGTCAGTGCGACGCGCTACCTCGAAGCGTTCGCGTCGATCCGGTCCTATGCAAACTCCAACGATCTGGGCAAGCCGAAGCTGCTGCAGGTGCTCGGCGACACCGTGCTCGGCCTCAAGGCGTTCTCGCCCGCGGATCCAGGGCAGGTGTTCCGGTTCGGCGGTGAGGCTCAGCTGCTGCTGGTCAACGGTACGGGCGGCGTTGGGCTGAACGGATCGGGCACGGGCTTCCGCATTCGCGGACTTGCGACGGCAGACCTGACCAAGCCCGATGGGAGCGGCACACCGCTGCGCATCCTGCTCAACGCGGGCTATCGCCTCGACAACACCGCGCAGGTGGTCAAGAGCACGGAAGAAACGCGCGGCAACATGCCGATTACGCGCATCGAGCGGTTCGGGCTGGGCATCAACCGCGTCGACTTCGCGGAGATCGGGCTTGGAGCCGAGTATGTCCACGACCTGTTCCGGCCGTTCCTGGCCTACAACCTCGACATCCCGGTGAATCGTCAGGGCTACAAGTGCGCCGAGCAGAACGCGGTGACCGTGGCCTACGGCGACGCGTGCCTCGGACGCGATCCCGGGTTCAGCTACTTCCCGTCGCGCATCACGGTCGGCTCGCGCTTCCATCCCTACAAGGGGCTCGCCCCGATCGCCGCGTTCGACATCGGCGTGACCGGCACGAGCAAGTTCATGGAGGAGGTCGCTCCGACGCCGCCCTGGACCCTGTATCTCGGGCTCGGCTACTCGGTCGACGTGGAGGAAGCGCCTGCGATCGTCAAGGAGAAGACGATCGAGAAGGTCGTGCAGACGCCGCCTCCGCCGCAGTACTTCGTGCGCGGCCTGGTGCACGAGCAGGGCGGAACCACGGCAGTGCCTGAGGCGATCGTGGTGATGTCCGGCAAGAGCGGCGGCTACGCTACGGGCGCGGACGGCAAGTTCGAGACGAACAACCTCGAACCTGGGACGTACACGTTCAACATCAAGGCGGCGGGGTACAAGGACGGGACGTGCAGCGCGACGGTGGTTCCGGGCTCGCCTGCGGGCGCAGCGCCTGGCGCAGCTCCTGGTGCGCTGCCTCCTCCTGGAGCTCCGGGTGCGGCCCCTGGCATGCTGCCGGCTCCTGGAATGCCTGGCGCAGCGCCGGGTGCTCCTGCGGCTCCGGGCGCCACGCCTGGACAGCCTGCAGCGACTGGCCCGAACTACACGGACATCGATTGCCCGCTCGAGGCGCTTCCCAAGATGGGCGGCATCCAGGGCAGGGTCGTTGATACCGAGAGCCAGGCTGGGATCAGCGGCGCGACCGTGGTTGCGACCGACGCGGGTGGCAAGGAATTCCGTGCGACCACGGACGGCTCGGGCAACTTCAAGTTCGAGGGAGTGAAGCCGGGCTCGGTGACGATCAAGACCGAAGCCGACAAGTTCTTCGCTCACAGCGAATCGGTCGAGGTCAAGCCGCGTGAAGACAGCAAGCCGACGATCGGCATGTCAGCGCGTCCCAAGACCTCGAGCGTGGTGGTGGGTCCCAAGGAGATCACGATCAAGAAGCAGATCCACTTCGAGACCGACTCCGCGCAGATCAAGGGCGACTCGAGCCAGCTGATGGAAGAGATCACCGAGGCGATCCTCAAGACGCCAGCGATCAAGAAGGTCGAGATCCAGGGTCACACGGACAACACCGGCACGCCGGATCACAACATGCAGCTCAGCCAGGCTCGCGCCGAATCGGTCAAGGCATGGCTGGTCTCGCACGGTGTGGACAGCAGCCGTCTCGATGCCAAGGGCTACGGCCAGACCCGGCCGCGCGTGCCCAACGTGACCGCAGCGAACCGTGGCATGAACCGCCGCGTGCAGTTCATGATCACCGAGCGCACCCCGTAGTCTCCTTCCCCCTTCTGCACCATGCACAACCTCAGGTCCCGGTCGGCGCTGCTGCTCGCAGCGCTGGCCGCTGTGTCATGCTCACGCAACGAGCCGCCTGGCGTGCTCGCTGCTCCTTCCCAGACCCAGCCTGCGAATCATCCGGCGCGATCGAGCGCGCCCGCTGCGTCGACCGCTCCCGCGGCTGCACCGTCAGCATCGGGCACGGCGGCGGATGCGAGCGCACCGAGCGCGACGCCGGATGCAGCGCCGGAAGCGGCGGCAGATGCCGCCGCGGACGCGATTGACTGGAAGAACAAGGCGAAGCCGGAGCTGACGAGCGCAGAGCTGGATGCTCACGCCAAGGCGCTGCTCGAAGCGATCGCGAAGGACGACCCGGAGATCGGGCGCGACTTCTTCTTCCCGCGCGAGCCGTTCAAGCCGCTCAAGGACGTGGCGGACGCGGATCGCTACTGGGTGCAGCTCTACGGGACGTACAAGCGCGACGTGCACGAGCTGCACCGCAAGCGCAGGGACTGGACCGGAGCTGCGTTCGAGTCCTTTGCGCTGGGCACGCCACCGACGTGGGTGAAGCCCGGCGACGAGTACAACAAGATCGGGTACTACCGGACCTTCCGCGGCCGTCTACGCTACACGGTGGGCGACAAGAAGGGGCACATCGACGTGCACACGATCATCTCGTGGAACGGGCAGTGGTACATCACCCATCTTGCGCCGATCAAGCACTAGGGTTTCCCGCGAAAATGATCATGCCCCAGCTGATCCACCCGGGTTGCGCCGCCCACCCACACCCCTTCGCCCGCGCTGCAGCGTCCGATCACCATCGCGCCTTCGGGAACGCTCGCTGCGGTCGCCAGAACCGCGTAGTCCTCGCCGCCCGATAGCGCGAGCTGCAGCGCGTCCAGCCCGAACCGGTCGCAGACGGCGCGCAGCTCCGAGCCGACGATCGCGTCGGCATCGAGATCGATGCGCACGCGGCTTGCGCTCGCGATGTGCGACGCGTCCTGCGCGAGCCCGTCGGAGATGTCGATCTGCGCCGTGGCAATCGCTCCAAGCCGGACGCCGTCTGCGATGCGCGCGATCGGTCTGCGCCACGCCTGCACCGCTGCTGAAGCGTCGGGCTCATCGTGATGCACAGCCTGCTGGAGGAGCCGCACTCCGGCTGCGGCGAGCCCCACGGGCCCGGCGAGGATGAGCAGATCTCCCGGCTGCGCTCCGGTGCGCGGCACCGCCCGACCGCAAGCGCCCAGCAGGGTCGTGCTGATGGAGAGCTCGCTGCCGCGGGACAAGTTGCCTCCCACGATCGCCGTCGAAAGAGACGCCGCGGCTGCAGCCTGGCCGCGAGCGATCGCCTCCAGGGCTTCGTCGCCGACGTCGTCCGGGAGCGCCACCGCACACAACACACCGATCGGTGTCGCAGCCATGGCCGCGAGATCGCTGGCAGCTGCCATGAGCGACCGCCAGCCGACGTCCTCCCACCCGAGCCACTCGCGTCGGAAGTGCACCCCTTCCACGCACGCATCGATGGTCCACACCAGGTGGCCTGCGTGCGGTTCGAGCGCACCCAGATCGATGATCGCTGCGTCATCGCCGATGCCCAGGGACACAGCGGCAGGGGGAGCTCCGAAGATCGCGTTCAGACTGGAGATTCGTTCGAACTCGGAGGCCACGGCGGGATCAGGGAGTGGCAGAGGCTTGGACGGGGATGGCGACGACCACGACCGTTCCGCACGGTGTGTTGTCCTCGATGCGAACCTTGCCGTCGTGCGCTTCGACGAGGCGCTTGACGATGGCGAGGCCGAGGCCGGTTCCGCCGTACTCGCGGGTGGAAGAGGAATCGACCTGGTAGAAGGCTTCGAAGACCTTGTCGCGCTCGGAGGCTGGGATGCCGATGCCGCTGTCGGCCACGCGGATCTCGACGTAGCTCTTTGCAGGCGACAGCAGGGAGAATCCCACGCCATCCTCGTCGTCCGCCGCATTCTCGTCAGCCACCACCGCTGCGGACAGCACGATCTTTCCCTCGTCGGGCGTGAACTTGAGCGCGTTGTCCGCGAGGTTGAGCAGGACCTGGCGCAGCTTGGTGGGATCGGCGTGGATCTTGGTTGCGCGCGGATCGACGTCGCCCACCACGAGGTCGACCGACTTCTTGCGAGCGACCGGCTTGAGGTTGGAGACGACGTCGCCGAGGACCTCGGCGACCATGAGCTCTGCCTTTTGAAGCGAGGAGGTACCGCTCTCGAGCTTGGACAGGTCGAGCAGGCTCATGATCAGGCCGAGGAGCTGCTCGCCCTTCTCGCGGATGGTGACCACGAACTCTTTTTGATCCGCGGCGAGATCGCCGGCGATTCCTTCGGAGAGCATCTCGCTGTAGCCGATGATCGACGTGAGCGGCGTGCGAAGCTCGTGGCTGACCGTGGCGATGAAGTTCGACTTGAGCTTGTCGAGCTCCTTGAGCTTGTCGTAGGCCTCCTGCAGGCGAGCGTTCTTGTCCTGCAGCTCGCGGTAGCTCTCGCGCACGCTCGCCAGGTGCATCTGCGAGGTGAGCAGGGCTTTGTGCCCGCTGAACAGGATGAGGTCGAGCACGCTGCGCATGTGATCGATGATCTGGCGGATGATCTCGGCGCGGGCGCGCGGGAACTTCGGCAGCAGATCAGCGGCCTTGGCGGGGTCGAGGGACGGCACGGTCGTCGCGAGCTCGGCCGGCACTTCGCGAAGCTCGGCAGGAAGATAGGGGCCGAGCACCATCTTGCCGATCGTTCGGCCGTCGTAGCTCAGCGATGCCACCTGGTAGTGTGCACCGGTGAAGCAGGCGTGCACTTCCTGCCCATCGGGCTTGGGGTTGACGCGTTTGACTTCACCGACGGTGGTGTTGCAGGCGGCTCGCCCGTCCGGGATCTGGTTGATCACCTTGCAGAGCCCCTGCTGCTCGTAGCAGTCGGTGAGCAGCAGGCCGTCGGCTGAGAAGATGCGCATGGAGATGCCGAACAGCGCAGAGAACGATCGCACGACTTCGTGGAGCATGTTGCGATCCACGAGGTCTTCGAGCCTGATCGTGTTGCCCATGGTGAGCGAGTTGAGATCAGCCTCCTGCTTGCCGGATCGATCCAGGGGGCTCATCCGGGCTGCTCCTTGCGGCGCGCCTCGAAGTTGCCGCCCAGGCTTCGGTTGAGCATCTCGTCGATCGTGGCGGTGGAGTGCATCCCGGCGAGCACCTCGTTGAGGAACGCCTTGGGATCGATCTTGAACTTGGAGCGCAGATCGTGAACCGCGTCGAGGCTGGCCCAGGTCAGGTGCAGCAGGGCCATGAAGGTCTCGAGCACGCCCTGGCCCTGGGTGGCGACCGCAGAGAAGACCGGCTCGCGACCGCGGGCCGCCAGCTGGGCCAGCTCTTCGTCGGTGCGCACGTTGGGCAGATCGCGCTTATTGAACTGGATCACCAGCGGGATCTCGCGCATCTGCAGGCCGTTGGCCTTGAGGTTCTCCTTGAGGTCAAGAAAAGCCGAGGCGTTGTTCTGGGTTTCCGCGATCTGGGAGTCGCCGATGAACGCGATGCCGTCTGCGCCCTGGAGCACGAGGCGACGCGTCGAGGCGTGGATGACCTGCCCGGGCACGGTGAACAGCTTCAGCCGCAGGGACAGGTCGCCCTCTCCCTTGAAACGCAGGGGAAGCAGGTCGAAGAACAGGGTACGATCGTCGCGCGTCTCGAGCGTCATGAGCCTGCCACGCGCCTGATCGTCCGCGAATCGATGCAGGGACTGCAGGTTGGTGGTCTTGCCGCTGAGCGCGGGGCCATAGTAGACGAGCTTGATGGTCAGCTCGCGAGAGGTGAAGTCGAGTTGCACCTGGAGGCGTCCTTGTGCTTCCGCCGAGCCGCGAGGCTCCCTGGCGAGGCGCCAATCCTAGCCGACACGGGCCCCTGATCGAAGCCCAAACCGTGCCGAAGCTGCCGGGAGCCTTCCGGGGGGGCCGGGAAGAAATCGGCCCAAAGCCCTTTTGGACGCTCCATTCGATTGACACGTGCCCCTTGGTCGCGGTGCAATTCCCGCCGGTTGGGCGTGTCCACCGCTCGGCTACAACCAGGAACGGCATGTTCGCAATCATCATCACCGAGAAGGGCGGCACCGAGCGCCGCGAGGTGTACGACAAGACCGAGATCAACGTCGGCCGCGTGCAGGGAAACGAGCTGATGCTGCCCAAGGGCAACGTGTCCAAGCATCACGCGCGCCTGCTGTACCGCGACGGGCGGTTCATCGTCACCGATCTCAAGAGCACGAACGGTACCTACGTGAACGGACGCAAGATCACGCAGGCGACGATCGTGCGCGAAGGCGACAAGATCTACGTCGGCGATTTCATCCTGCGCCTGGAGATGCCGCAGCAAGCGCAATTGCCGCCTCCGCAGCAAGCGGAAGCCGCCCCGATCTCGCAACCTCCTCGCGGTGACCTCTCAGGAGCCGATCGCCTCTCGTCTTCGTCGGGACAAGGCCCGGTGAGCCACTACCCCCTCGAGAACGATCCGGACGAGAACTCGGCTGCGATTTCGCCAGCGCCCGCGGCTGCGCCGCCGCCGCCGCTGCGCATGCCGGCACCGCCTCGTCTGCCGACCACGCAGACCCGCGACTATGCATCGTCGCCCTCGGCGCCTTCGCGTCCATCCCCTGTCGCTGGATTCGCACCCGGAGCACCGCCCGGCGACACCGGCGGCATGGTTGCCCCGGCCGGCTCTGCGCCGATTGCGCCGCCCGTCGCGCCTCCAGCCGCGCCGCCAGCCGCGCAGCCGATTGCACCACCGCTTCCGCCGCTGCCCGGCGGCGCAACCGCCACTTCGCCTTCTGGAGTGTCCTCGGGCTCCATCCGCAAACCTGCCGTCCCGAGCGCGCGCCCGCCGGTCGGCTCTTCGCCGAGAATCGCCACACCCGCGCCCTTTGCGCAGCCCGAAGTCCTGCGCGTGCCTGCGCATCGTCAGGCCGTCATCTCCCTCGTGTCCCACGTCGAAGAGATGCTCGATCTGTCCTCGCTCGAGTACGGCGCACCCCCGCAGGAGCCCCTCGCGTCGCGTCTGGATCGCGCCATCCGCGAAGAGGCACCCAAGCTCAAGGCCGCAGGAGAAGTCCCGGCAGAAGTCGATGTCGATGCGCTGGCGCGCGACGTGCGCGAGGAGTTCGTGGGGCTGGGCCCCCTCGAGCCGCTGATGCGCGACGACGACGTGGTGGAGATCCACATCCAGTCGTGCCAGACGGTGTTCAGCACGAGGACCTCGGCTGGACGCCGCGCGGAGCTTCCTTTTGCGAGCGAATCCGCGTGCCGACGCATCATCCGTCGCCTGTGCTGGCAGGGCGGCGTCGCACTCCAGGGCGACGAGCCGATGATCGAGCGGATGCTGTACGGCGGCGTGCAGATCGTCGCAGTGTTCGATCCGATCGCGACCACAGGCGTGACCGCCTCGATCCGCAAGCGCGGCCAGGTTGCCCAGTCGCTCGAGGATCAGGTCCGCAACGGCGTGCTCTCCAGGGCCATGGCGACGTTCCTCGGGCAGGTGGTGACGAGCCGTCGCAATATCCTGGTCGCTGGACCCACCGGCTCAGGCGTGGGTGCATTCGTCGCCGCCCTCGGTTCTTCGAGCCTGCCTGGCGAACGCACCGTCGTCGTGCAGGAGCTGGGCTCCTCTGTTCCGCAGACCTCCAATGCCACAGCGCTGGTCATCCCGTCGCACGAGCGCGCGCGCGAAGTCACGACCGCTGCCTGCAGGCTGCGTCCGGATCGCCTGATCGCGCCCTCGCTGGGCGCAGACACCGTCTCGCTTCTGCTCGAAGCGATCGCAGGCGGGACCGAAGGCGTGGTTCTGGGCGTGCGATCGCCCACGCTGCGTCAGGCGCTAGGACGCATCGCAGGCCTGGCTGCGGCAGAGCGTGGCAGCAGCGGCATCGACTCGGCCTGCGAGCTGGTGGCCACATCGTTCGATCTGCTCGTCGAGTTCGCGCGCCTGCGCGACGGACGCTGCAGGGTGATGCGCATCGCCGAGCCTGCAGCGGTGGAGTCGGGCACGGTAACGGTGCGCGATCTGTTCGTGTTCTCGGTCGAGCGCACGGCCTCGGGCGGGGCGATCGAGGGGGCGTTCCATCCTGCGGGCGTGATTCCTCGAGTCGCCGAGGAGCTCACGTCGCGCGGGGTGAGCATCGAGCCGGGGCTCTTCCGCCGATAAAGACAGGAACTAGGAACCGGGGACTGGCAACGCGAATGGGGATGCGAATGGGGATGCGAATGGGGATGCGAATGGGGAGAACCTCGTCGTACGGCGTGCGCATTCCCGTGCGTTGAACCACGGAGGGCACAGAGCCCACACCGCGGCGCGCAGCAACCAAAGGGCCGGGGCGCGCTCCTCTCGCGGGATACCCTAGGGGGCTACCTTGCAGGGCAGAGAGGTTCACAGGGAGAAAGGGAGAGCGGGAGGGGATTTGGCTCTCGCGGATCGAGCTGGGCTTGCGGGAGACACGCGAGGGATCGCTTGAAGACCCAGGCTTCGGACCGGAGTAGCCGCAGATCAGCGCAGATCTTCGCAGAGGCTGACGCATCGGGGCCGACCCGTTGAATCAGCGAGCACCAGCCCTCTGATCCTGTCTGCGGCGATCTGCGAGATCTGCGGCTCTTTTCCAGCTGTAAAGTCTTCGCGCAACGCAAGGAGTTGGCGGGTTAGAAGTACAGAGCTGGGAGGGCTGCAACACGCGGCAGAAGCTAGCCCCCCCTCCGCAACCTCTGCGACCTCTGCACTCAGCGACCTCAGCACTCAGCACCCTCAGCACTCAGCGACCTCAGCACTCAGCACCCTCAGCACTCAGCACCCTCAGCACTCAGCACTCAGCACTCAGCACTCAGCACTCAGCACTCAGCACTCAGCGACCTCAGGGGTCGATCTCCGGGTGGAAGCGAGGGCTGCACCATTGCGAATTCTGAATCCGCATTCCTGTTCCCAGTTCCTAGTTTCAGCCATCCACGGAAGAGGTTCGCCCTTCGGCGCGCTTCTGCATCTTGCGCTGCACCAGCCGCTTCTTGACTGGCCCGAGCTTGTCGATCATCAGCTTGCCGTCGAGATGCTCGTTCTCGTGCTGGACCGCCACGCTCAGCAGCCCCTCGGCGTCGAGCTCGAACGGCTTTCCGTCGCGGTCGAGAGCGCGCACATGCACGCGCTCGGCTCGCTCCACGCTCTCGGTCACGCCGGGAAACGACAAGCAGCCTTCTTGCCACACCATCTCGCCTTCGCGCGAGGTGATCTCCGGATTGATGAACACCTTCAAGTCGCTCGGGTCGTCTTCGCCCGCCGTGTCGATCACGAAGATCCGCAGCAGCACGCCCACCTGGTTGGCAGCAAGGCCAACGCCCGGTGCTGCGTACATCGTCTCCGCCATGTCATCGACGAGACGCTGGATCTCGGGGGTGACAGCTTCGACGGGACGCGCCGGCTCGCGCAGGCGCTTGTCTGGGTACTCGAGGATCGGAAGCACGGCCATGATCAGACTACCTTACCAAGAACTAGGGCTTGCGACTCGGATTGGCAACGAGTGCGGCACCGGCCCCGGGTCTGGCCGTGTTGCCTCAACGCGAAGGAGAATAGGCCAAGACCCCGTGGACGTAGGCGTCTTTGCCGCACAGCTCCCACTTGGGGTCCACGATGCGGGGCGCATCGGTCGGATCCTCGGGACCCGCCCAGTCCACTGCGCCGGGGCGCCCCCGCGGACCGAGCAACAGCGGTCCGATGAACACGTGCAGCTCGTCCGCAAGACGAGCGGCCAGCACGCTCCCTGTGAGCTCAGCCCCACCTTCGATCATCAGGGTCACGATCCCGCGCTGCGCCAGCACGCGCAGAGCGCTCTGGATGTCGACCCGCCCTTCGTTGCTGCGGGCGACGCGAATGACCTCGGCGCCCAGGGCCGTCAGCGCACGCTCTGCCGGCTCCGGCGCTTCGGGTGTCGTCAGAATCCAGGTCGGCACCTCACTCGCGGTGACCACGGCCTTGGCGCCTGCCGATACGCGCAGGTTCGAATCGACGAACACGCGCACCGGATTCGGCCCGTCCACGTCTCGCACCGTGAGCTGGGGATCGTCGGCGAGCACGGTGCCGATCCCGACCATGACCGCATCCGACGCAGCGCGAAGCTCGTGCACCTTGGCCCGAGCTTCTGGCCCGGTGATCCACTTGCTGGCACGTGTTCGCGTTGCGATGCGCCCGTCGAGCGAGATCGCCATCTTGATCATGATGAACGGCAGCCCGGTGGTCACGTGCTTGACCCAGGGCTCGATCAACGCGCGGGCTTCAGCATTGCGCACGCCGAGCACGACCTCGATGCCGGCCTGCTGCAGACGCTCGATGCCGCCGCCATCCACGTTGGGATTGGGATCGCGACAGCCGACGACCACGCGCGCAAGACCAGCCTTGATGATCGCATCCGTGCAGGGAGCCGTGCGCCCCTGATGGTTGCACGGCTCGAGGGTCACATAGAGCGTGGCTCCCGCGGCTTTGTCGCCTGCCGCGCGCAGAGCCAGCACTTCCGCGTGCTCCGCTCCAGCGCGCTCATGGTGACCGACTGCAATCACCTGGTCCCCTTTGGCCAGGACCGCGCCGACGTTGGGGTTGGGCGAGGGGCGTCCGAAGCGCGCCTCGCTCAACGCGCGGCTCATCATCTTGGCATCAAGGTCAGCAGAGGTAGGCATGGTCGGGCTTCGAGGGCATTTACTGCGAGGAGCGTTCGGTAACAAGCTTCGCGACTTCCTGAGCGAAGTCCTCGATGTCCCTGAACTTCCGGTACACGGACGCGAAGCGCACATAGGCGACCTGATCCAGGCCGCGGAGTTTCTCCATGACTTTCTCGCCCACGTGGGTCGAGGTGACCTCGCGCTCACCTGCTTCCTGGAGCTCGCGCTCCACGGATTCCGCGATTCCGTCTATCTGTTCCAGCGACACCGGACGCTTGGAGCAGGCTTGGCGAACCCCGTGGATCACTTTGCGACGGTCGAACAGCTCTCTACGTCCGTCGCGCTTCACGATGGTCGGTAGCAGATCCTCCACCCGCTCGTAGGTCGTGTAGCGGCGCTGGCAGCCGTCACACTCGCGGCGTCGACGCGTAACCTCGCCGGTGACGCTCAACCGAGAGTCGATGACCTTGTTCTCCAGATGGCCGCAGTAGGGGCACTTCATGTCGGCGGGTCCGGCAGTTCGAGCTTGTCGATACGGCGCAGGTGGCGCGGGTCCTGGTCTGGTGCCGCGTCGAGCCAGGTGCGCACGATGAGCAGGGCCAGCCCCTCTCCAACGACCCTCTCGCCCAGGCACAACACGTTGGCGTGGTTGTGCTCGCGCGACATGCGTGCGCTGTAGGGGTCCGAGACTGCGGCAGCGCGCACGCCAGGATGCTTGTTGGCAGCGATGGACATCCCGATTCCTGTGCCGCACACGAGCACGCCGAGCGAGTAACGCCCTTGCTGGATTCCGCTCGACAGCTTGTGCGCGTAGTCGGGGTAGTCGGCCGACGCTGTCGAGTCGACTCCGAGATCGTCGATCGCCACGCCCCACCCATCGAGCGCCTTGCAGAGCGCAGCCTTGAGCTTGAATCCTCCATGATCAGAAGCGATGGCGAGCCGGGTCATGCCCCACGCATGTACCGCGTAACGCGTTCGGCGGCTAGTGGGGCCGGCTCCAGGACGACACCGAGAGCACAGAAGCCACAGAGCCGGGAGGGTTGGTGCGCGGGGACGACGGGATGCCCCCGGTTCGCGCGTGGTCGACCGGTTCTAGCAGCACGCGCAAGCCCCGAGCGGACCTAGGGTTCGCAGCGCGACAGGGCCAGCGATACGTTGCAGCCGCCGAACCCGAACGAGTTGGACAGGGCATGGCGCACAGGGCGACGCCGCGCTTCGAGGGCCACGACGTCGAGCCCGCATTCCGGATCCTGATCGTCGACGTTGATCGTGGGCGGAACCTCACCCCGCTGGCAGGCCAGGGCGCAAACGCTCGCTTCCAGGGCACCTGCAGCGCCGAGCAGGTGACCGGTCATGGACTTGGTGGATGACACCCAGAGCTTGCCCGAAGAGGCATGGTCCCCGAAAAGCCTGAGGATTGCCCTGCATTCCTGGACATCGCCCTGCGGAGTCGAGGTGCCGTGGGCGTTGATGTAGTCGACCTCGGACGGATCGATTTGGGCATGGGCCAGCGCACGGGCCATGGCCGATCGCGCGCCGCGTCCTTCAGGGGCGGGCTGCACCGGATGGTGCGCGTCGCTCGATGCTCCGTATCCAGTGACCTCTGCGTAGATCTTGGCGCCGCGAGCCAGGGCGCGAGAGAGGGGTTCCAGAACGAGCACTGCGGCTCCTTCGGAGCAGACGAAACCGTCGCGCGCGCGGTCAAAGGGACGGCTTGCTCGGGTGGGCTCGTCGTTGCGTCGCGACAGCGCGTACATGGCCTGGAACGAGGCCATTCCAGTGGGAGTGATGGTGGCCTCTGCGCCACCAGCCAGAGCGACGCGAGCGCGTCCGGATCGGACCATTTCCGCGGCTTCGCCGATGGCATGGGCGCCAGAGGCGCAGGCTGTGCTCGGGCAAAGAAGGGGGCCGCGCAATCCCCAGGTCATGGAGATCTGCCCGGCAGCCATGTTGCCGACAGTCATCGGGATCGTGTAGGGGCTGACTTTGCTCGGTCCCTTTTCCCGGAGAGTCCAGACCGCGCGTTCGAGAGGCGCGAGGCCGCCGAGCCCGACGCCGAGAACGCAAGCTGTTTCCTCGCGCTCTTCGTCGGTCAGCTCGATCGCTGCATCATCGAGCGCGAGGCTGGCGGCACCCAACGCGAACTCGGTGAAGCGGTCGATTTCCTTGAGCTTGCGTTTGTCGACGAAGCGGAGGGGATCCCAGCCTTTGACCTCGCCGGCGATACGAGCCGAGAAGGCGGTCGCATCAAAGGCGGTGATGTGGCCAACGCCGCTGCGCCCCGCGAGGAGAGCAGCCCAAGTTTCTTCGACCCCAATCCCGCACGGCCCCACAAGGCCGATGCCCGTGATCACGACACGTTCGGAACGGCGATCCATGCTGCACGACGCCCGGTTCGGATGGCGCGCAGGCTGGCGGCAATGTCACCGAGCGGCCTGCGCGTCGAAAGCTCTGCTACTGCTTCTTGGCGTGTTTCTCGATGTAATCGATGGCGTCCTGCACGGAGCGTATCTTCTCGGTGTCCTCGTCGGGGATGTCGATTTCGAAACGCTCTTCAAAGGCGAGGACGAGCTCGACCAAGCCGAGCGAGTCGGCGCCCAGATCGTCGATGAAGGTCGACTCGGGCTTGATGTCCTTCTCGTCGACGTCGAGCTGCTCCTTGATGATCGCCTTGACCTCAGCCGCAATATCGCGATTCTCCGCCATGGGTGTGTCTCCGACGAGCGGTTGTCCCTTTAGATCGCTGCGCGAAACGGTCGCGCGGTGGGGGCTGGCGTAGCGCGCTCGGCAAGGGCCATCAAGCCTAAAACGCGGCGAAAATCGTTACGCAGTGCTGAGATCGGTCTGACAACCAAGGGCTGGTCACCCAGGAACAGGTGAATCGTCGGGAAAATCGAGGCAGGACCGGCGGCGGTAAGCGTCGAGCCCCGCGCGTGGAGGCGCGAGCGTGAGCGAGCGGGAGGAGCCCCGCCCTACGTGTACATCCCGCCGTTCACGCGCAGAACGTGACCCGTTACGTAAGCCGCCTCGTCGCTGCACAGGAAAGCGACCGCTGCTGCGACATCTGCGGGCGTGCCGATGCGACCCAGAGGGATCTGCTTTTCGACCGCGGCTCGGGTGTCTCCCTGGATCGACGACGTCATGTCGGTGTCGATGAATCCGGGAGCCACCGCGTTGACCGTGATCCCGCGGGACCCCACTTCGCGCGCAAGGCTGCG
This sequence comes from Deltaproteobacteria bacterium, assembly GCA_016218915.1. Lineage (GTDB taxonomy): Bacteria > Myxococcota_A > Polyangia > Polyangiales > Polyangiaceae > JACRCQ01. Next base: position 84,008 of record JACRCQ010000007.1, on the reverse strand, counting down.
CGTGACGCCGATGAGCGCTGCCTTGGTCGCGGCGTAGCCCGACTGGCCCGCATTGCCCATCTCTCCCACCACGCTCGTCAGGAACACTACGCGTCCCGTTCGCGCACGCATCATGGTCTTGATCGCCGCGCGCGCACACGCCATCGCTCCACGCAGGTTCACCGCGAGCATCCGGTCGAGATCCTCGTCCTTGAGACGAAGCAGCAGAGCGTCCACGGACATGCCGGCATTGGCGACCATCAGGTCGAGCTTGCCGTGTCGCTTGACGACGTCCGCAATCACCGCGTCGACGCGAGCGGAGTCCGACACGTCCAGCTGTACCGCCTCAGCCTGCTTTCCAGCGGCGCACAGCGCAGACACGACTTCGTTGGCCGCGGCTTCCTGGCTCGCAAAGGCCACGACGACCCTTGCGCCCTGCTCTGCGAGAACCTGGGCGATGGCTCGTCCGATTCCCCGCGATGCCCCGGTCACCAAGGCAATCTTGCCATCGAGTGCGAACATGGGACGCGGTCTACCGCGAGATCGCCGCGGTGGCTAGAGCAGAGCACGTACGGAGTGAATGCCCTGACGCACGGCCATGACGATCAGGATCAGGCCGGCGACGATCTGCCCAGCCTTTCGGTATCGTGCGCTGAGGCGGTCGCCCACCACGCCCACGGTGAGCATGGCCGGGAACGTGCCCAGACCGAACGCGAGAACGAGCGCGCCTCCGTGCAAAGCGCCTTGTGCGCCGAGCGCGCGCGTGAATGCAGACATCGAGAACCCGCACGGCAGCAGACCGAGCATCAAGCCGAGGCCGAGCGTGGCGCCTGTGCCTCCGGACGACGCGACCTTGCGAAGCGCGCGTGCATAGCCGGGCAGGCGGGTGGCATCGACGGACTGGAAGGATCGGGGAAGGCGAAGCACGCCGAGCGCTGCGAGCCCGAACGCTGCGAGCAGGACCGCTGCCAGCAGCGCAACCCAGGCCTGCAAGCGCATCAACGGCATGAGCCGTGTCAGCCCCCCGCCCAAGCCTCCTGCCACGATTCCCACGATGGTGTAGGTCGTGACGCGGCCCGCGTTGTACATCAGCGCGCGCTTGATCCGTTGCCAGGCGCGCGCGGCCGCGGAGCTCGGAGCGAGCGCGATCGCAATCGGACCGCACATCCCCAGGCAATGTCCGCTGCCGAGCAAGCCCACGAGGAACATCCCGAGAACATCGTAGGATTCGAGGGAGGGGTGGTGGTGCACGCGGACCTGTGGGGCAGATTGAAGGTGACGGGGTGACGCCCCGCGCTGTGCGAGATAGCATGATGTCCGATGCAGATCGATCGTTCCCGGTTCCTCATGCTCACCGCCTCGATCGCGGCCGGGGGTTGCTCGAGCAATCCGGCGCCCGTGGTGGTGCCCGAACAAACCGTGGTCGTGATCGCGCCCCAGCCAACGGCGCCTCCTGCGCCCACCGCAAGCGCGGTCGTCGCCGCGGATCCCGCGCCCGACATCCAGAGCGGCCGCGTGGAGACCATCGCGCGGGTTACTGACGAAGAGCCCGACGAGGGGCTGCAGGGGGGTCAAGGGCTGGCCGCAGCACCCGCGACCTGCGGGAATACGACCGGTCGCGTTGGCTCCTGCGCCGGTCTGCGCGCGCCCGGTCCGTCGTGCGAAAGCTTCCAGGACACGCAGCAGACATGCACCGAGTTTGCATCCGGAATGCAGCCCAGAGCTGCGGAAAAGGCCATTGCCTGCCTGAATGCTCGGAGCGGAAGAGCGGCGATCTGCCAGTTCAACGTCACCCAGGTGTGCGCTGCGGAGGCGCTCAAGAGCGTCTGCATCGAGCCCTTCACCGACGCGCCTTGCCGCGCAGCGATGTCCAACTGCAGCGGCATGCGAGGCAGCAAGCTCACGATGCAGCAATGTCAGCGTGCGCTGTCCTCGGTCAAGCCGCGCAACCGCGCCGCTGTGCTCAGCTGCATCTCAGAAGGATGCGCCGCAGACTACTGCTTCTACAATCTGCATTGAGGGCCGGAGCCGCTACTCCGGAATGCAGACGTTCTTGGAGACGGTGGAGTTGGGACGCTTTCGAAGCTGGCAGGTCGAGCCCACGGGGCACTCGGACGCATTGGTGTCGGGCGTGCACTGACGAACGCACGCATTGCCACCCAGAGAGGGCTCGTTGGTGCAGAACGTGGTCGACCACCCTGCCTGATCCGGACACGACGAGGTGCAGGGCTGCGTGCAGATGCCGGGCACGGTCGCCGACGCATCCTTGCAGACCGTTCCCAAGGTGCACTCCGAATCCTTGAAGCAGTGGTCGCCCACCCATCCGAGCGTGCCCGGAAGGCAGACCTTGGCAGACACTCCGGACTGGCCGAAGCGCGTGGCGGTGACGGGCACCATGTGATCGAGGTTCTTGCACCCCGGGTTCTGAGGCGTTTCCTTGACCACGCACATGCCCTTGCCAGCCAGGTCCGGATCCGGCACGCAGAACGAGACGGGCTCGCCGGTCTTGTCAGGGCAATACGCGGTGCAGTGCGAAGAGCAGAACCCGCGCTCGCTGTACGCGTTCTTCTTGCAGTAGCCGCCCTGGTAGGTGCAGTCCGCGTCGACCAGACACTCGGCACCGAACCAGACGTCGGCTACGTCGATGCGACGTCCGTTGGCATCACGCTCCGGCTCGCGCTGCACGTGCACAGGGACCTTGGCAATGCCCTTGGTGCGCACGTAGACCTCGAGGACGTCAGCGCCGCGCATACGGATGCATCCGTGAGACACGAAGCCGCGGCGAAGCGTGCCGCCATCTGCGGCGCGATAGTTGTCCACAGGCCCGTGGATCCCGTAGCTGCCGCTCCAGGAAAGGAACGGAAGCCCGGCGAACACAGGGAGCTTTTCGCCGGTCGAGCTGTCGGTCCACCAGATCTTGCAGGGAGTCACGGTCGACGGACGGATCTCGAAGTCTCCGGTGGCCTGGGAGAGGACCGGATACATGGACTTGGACTCGTTGTAGGTGAGCGAACCCTGCTGGGTGTCGATCGCGCCCGGGCCGATCGGAAAGACCTTGTTGTAGCCGGTCGCCGGATCGCTCAATCGAAGGGTCAACCCCTCGAGCGAGACGTAGATCTTCGGGCTGGTGAGCTTGGGATAGGACGGGATCGCCTTGCAGGTGGTGGCAGCACCCCAGTTGCCGTCCGCCTTCAGATCCTCTTCGCCCAGATCGCCGACCGGAATGTCTTCTCCGGTCAGCTCGGTGCCCTCAGGGGGAGTGGGTTCGTCGGTCGACGCGTCGGAGCTGCTGCACGCAGAAGCCGCGAGTGCGATCGCAACCGTGCCAAGCAAGGAAATCCAGTTGGGGTAGCGCATGATGATCAGGATGAAACTAGTCGACCCCCGCGCTGCAATCAAGAGCCGAGCAGGATGGCATCGCGGCGATCCCAGGGCCGCGGGCACCAGCGCAGGGCCTGCGTGGGCGCTAGAACCCGCAGGATCCGCCGGAGCAGCATCCGCCAGAGGCGCACGAGCCGGCCGAGGCAGACGCGTCGGAGCCAAAGGAGGAGGACGCTCCCACGGCAAAGGCCGAGAGCCGCTTGGCGACGTGCTTGGAGGTGCAGGCAGGGCAGCTGACGGCATCAGGGTCGGTGCCGGACAGCACCAGCTCCTCGAAGGTCTTGTGGCAATCGGAACAGTCGAATTCGTACATGGGCATGGTGGAATCTCCTGGACAGCGTGAGGTAGGAGCGCGCTGACCCGCGAAGGATTCGGCCCAGGGGTGCGCTTTGTCGGAAGTTCAGACCTTTGACCGCGAGCGGCTTCGCCGCTACAAGCGCCTCACCCATGCAAGAAGCCAAGGCCCCCGAAAAAGAGCGTTTCCACCCCAGCTTCTGGACTGCCAACACCACCGAGCTGTTCGAGCGGGGCGCCTACTACGCGATGGCGTCGTTCGTGGTCATCTACCTGGGACGCCTCGGCATGGGGAAGTACTGGCCGAGCACGCTCAATGGCCTGCTCTGGACCCTGGTCTACTTCCTTCCGATCCTGTCAGGAACCATCGCGGACCACATCGGGTTCCGTCGATCGCTGCTGCTCGCGTTCGTGCTGCTCACCGGCGGCTACTTCCTGATGGGCGCCCCGGTGTGGCTCTTCGATGCACCGCTCGCGGAGAAGGCTGGCGACACCCTTACCTCGCCGGTCTGGATGTCCGCGCTGATCGTTGCTGCCATGATCCTGATCGGCATCGGAGGATCCTTCGTCAAGCCTTGCATCTCCGGCACAGTGCAGAAGACGGCAGGAAAGCGGGCCACGCTCGCATTCGCGATCTTCTACATGGTGATCAACGTCGGGTCCCTGTGCGGGCGAGGCGTGTCCTACTTCATCCGCACGAAGTTCGGGCTGCCGTACATCTTCTCGGTCGCCATGGGCTCTGCGCTCGTGGCGCTGCTCGTGGTGGCGGTGGCGTACAAGGAGCCGCCGGTTCCGGCAGATCAGCCAGCCAAGCCGAAGCGCTCGATCCTGCGCATCCTGCTCGACATGTTCCTGGTGCTGGGCAACTGGCGCTTCTCGCTGTTCCTGCTGGTCAACTCGGGCTTCACGTTCGTCTACAGCCAAGTCTACAACGTGCTGCCCTTGTACCTGGAAAAGGTGCTGGAGCAGAAGCCTGCGGTGGACATCTACACCATGGCAAACCCGTTCGTGATCGTGTTCTTCCAGCTGGCGGTCACGCGGATGTTCGGAAAGATGAAGCCGATCCGATCGATCGTGGTGGGCACCGTGATCATCGCGGCGGCGATGCTGATCAACATCGTGCCGCTGTTCATGGCGGGCGGCGCGCGCATGCCGATCATCAAGTGGCTGCCCGTGGGCTCGCTGTTCGTGGTGCTGACCGTGGCGCTGATCGCCTTTGGCGAGCTGTTCGCCCAGGCCCGCACCTACGAGTACATCGGCGCGCTTGCGCCCAAGGGACAGGAAGGGCTGTTTCTCGGCTACGCGAACCTGCCGATGGCCATCGGTGCCTTGACCGGCGGTCCAGTGGGCGCGTGGATCTTCAACGGCGTGATGTGCAAGGGCGCTGTGAAGAACTCCGCGGGATTGCTCGACCTGCAGCCGACGGCGGCGGTCTGGGGTTGGATGATCCTCATGGGAGTCGGGCTCGCGTCCGCGCTGCTGATGTACGCCTACAACATCGTGATCACGAAGTACCCTGCGCGGGCGTAGCGCCGCTGCCCTGCCTGTGCCGGGCAATGTCACAGCCCGGACATCGCACGCGATGAAAAGGGCGAACCGCTTGCCCTTGCATCTCCTGTGGGTAGATTGGAGTGATCATGAAGGGGATTCGCGCTTCTTTCCTGGCCGCCCTGCTCGTCGCTTGCGGGCGCCCCTCCCCTTCCCCGCCGATCCCCGCCTCCCCATCGATGCCCGCGCGCCCCGTTGCGTCCACGGCCCCGTCGGCTCCGCTTGAGCCGGCACCCGTGGCATCAGCGCCGATCGACGCCGGGCCTGCGCAGCTCGATCCGGATGGCGACGACGACCCGGTGGCAGACACGGGCACAGGGGAGCTTCCTGCGGTTGCGCACTTCGAGCGCGTGGGGCGATCGCCGCTGGCGTTGCGGCACATCTGCGATCTGACGCCATTCAAGGACACCTTGTACGCAGCTCACGCCTACCAGCCGCTCGGCCTGGATGGCGCGACGATCGTTGCCTATCGACCCGATGACGATCCGAAGAAACGCTTCACGACCGCGTTCGACTGGAACCGGATTGGCGAAAAGCAGCAAGGGGGAGGCGCGGGCCAGGGGTTCTTGCGGGTGCACGACTTTGGTGGACGGCTGTTCGTGACCGATGCGGACCCTCCGTACAACGGGCTCGGGCTCGTGGAGCACGGCACCGAAGGGTATGTCTTCATCTCGGATCGGGAAGGCCGCTTCGCCCCTGCACGCCCGCCCAATCACCGTCCTCCGGGGCCACCGGATGCCGAAGACAAACCCGGAGCAGGCGTGCTTCCGCGCGCATACCACGTGCTCGACGTGATCCGATTCCGGGGGCGGTACTACGCATCGACCGGCTCGGTACCTCCCAAGCAGCATGCCTGGTCCGGCCCTTCTCCTGGAGCGCTGCACGTGGCGAGCGCGGATCTGACGCGGTGGACCTACGAGATCGACTACCCGTTCCCATGGAAGGACGGGGTTTGGCGATTGACCTACCTGGTTCGGTTCAAGGACCGACTCTACGCAGGAATCCAGGACTACGACGGGGTCGAGCCGAACGACTACGTGTACTTCGATCCGCCTGCGGATGCGAAGGTGATCGATCGCGAGCACGAGCATCCGGCCAAGGTGACGCCGCTGGGCACGGCGCAGACGCTGCGCTGGTACGCGGACGGAGGGAAGCTGTACTGGATCGCATCTGCGCGCGACGGTGTGGCGTTGCGGGTGACCGAGGATGGGGATCACTGGAAGGCGATCGATCTACCCGCAGGGCTGGGTGCGCCCACGGACATCACGCGGTTCCGGGGAGCGCTGGTGGTGATGATGGAGCGCGGGTTGGTGAAGCTGGACGGAACGGTGATCGCGCGGGTGACGGACAAGAAGTCGCCGTTCGCGCTGGTGGATCTGTACTGCGGCGCGCCGATAGCGGTGTATCGCAATGAGCTGTACGTGGGAGGGCAGCGCGACGGCGCGCTGTTCAAGCTGGTCGAGGGCGAGGCCCCGGACGCAGGCGCGAAGTAGGGATTGGTGTTCCGGAGGTTCGGTCCTACGATAGCTCCGTGATCGACCTACCTGTCTTCGTGCACGACGCGAACCGCACGCCTTCGTACAAGAACTGCGGGATCGATCTTGTGTCGCTCCTGTCCGAGGCGGCGCGCCCGATCGTGGAGCGGTACCGCGACTGCATCCACTGCCTGCTGGTCAGCTGCCAGGACCCGAGCTCCTTCAACGACGTCAACCACCTGGCAGCCGCGATCTGCGACAACCTCGGGCTCGTGGGAATCGAAGCCACCCGCGTGGACAATGCGTCGAACAGCATCGGCGGCGTCACGCTCGCCTGCAAGAACGCGATGTGCGGAGCCAACGTGCTGGTCGTGGGCGGCGAGCTGATGAACGACCGTCGCATCACCCCGGCGCGGCGCGAGGAGATCATCACCCAGGTGGTCCCCTCCAAGGACCGCGACTACGGCCTGACCATGCCGTCGGCGGTGGCGCTCATCGCCAGCGCGTTCGCGGGAGTCCATCGGATCCCTCCGGATCGGCTGCGCGCAGTGCTCGAGGAGATCTCGGTCATCGAGTACAACGCGGCATCCTTCAACCGCTACGCGCAATTCCGCGGCGAGGGCTTCCGCAAGGACAAGATGCGCGACAAGTACCGGAGCGCGGCCAATCTTCCCTACTCCGACCCGCTCAAGCTCTTTGATCTGTGCCCGACCACGGATGGAGCGGGCGCGGTGATGCTCAGCTGCCAGAGAAGCCTGTGCGGGCACGACGCGGAGGTGAAGATCACCGGGCACGCGCTGGTCAACGACTACAACCGGATCGTGCATCGCGAGCGGGTGGAGATGCTCGCCGCGACCGAGGTGGCTGCGGAGCGGGCCTATGGAATGGCGGGCATTGCGATGGAGCGCAATGCGGACGGCACCTTCCTGGTGACCGGCTGGCCGGAAGGGTTCTTCGCCGAGATCCACGATGCTTTCGGTCCGCTGTACCTCGTCAACCTGATCAACCTCGGGATGTTCCGTCCCGCAGACGCAGAGCAGGCGATCCTGGAGGGGAAGACCGATCCGACCTCGCCGAGGTGCGTCATCCCCGTGAATCCGTCCGGAGGGCTGAAGGATGGTCATCCGGTGGGCGGCACGGGCATCATCAAGATGGTGGAGACCTACTGGCAGATCCTGGGGCGCCCATTCGGAATCGACCTGAGAAAAGCCCCGTTCCGCTTTGATCCGCGCGCAGCCATCGTGCACAGCGTGGGAGGGCCCGGGAGCGTGAACGGCGTCGTGGTCATGGAGCACGCAGACAACCCGAGGCGCGAGCCGACCCACCTTCCCAAGAGCCCTCGGGTAGAGACCGGCAAGAAGTACTACCGCACGCCTACCTTCCCGAAGGAGGGCAGGTTCATCGCCTCCACGCGTCGTCACATCTACGACACGACCCCTGGTCGCCGCGGCGTGGAGATCGACAAGGTCGACATCGCGATCGTGGAGCTGACCGAGGCGGGCGCTCCTGGACCTCGAAAGCTCGCTCTTCCCATGGACGATCGTCCGCTCGCGTTCGGTGACGCGGTCAGGGTGTGGAAGAGCTACCGCGATGGGAGATATCACTACGAGGGAGTCTACGCGTAGAGCTGCGTGACGCTCCCAAGAGGGGCAGGACCGATGGCCGTCGACCGACTCTCCAGAAGGACGTTCCTTGCGGCTTCCCTCGCCTCGTCCGGGGCGCTCATGCTCGGCTGCTCCAGAAAGGCGCCGGCTGCTGGCGACGCCGGGGCTGTCACGAGCGAAGCCGTCCCTGCCCCATGGGTTCCCTTTCCCGTGATCGAGGTGCGGGGAGGGCCGGCGCAGCTTGGGGAGGCGATCGGCGCAGCAACTCGTTCGCGCATCGACACCGTGATCGAGCGAAGGAAGAAGTGGTTCGAGGATCTGAAGGCTTTTGCCCTGGCAGAGCGGGCTTTGCGCATCGACGCGTTCGTGCGTGCGGCCGAGTCGCGCTACCCGGAGGTGATGGCCGAGATCCGGGGGATGGCAAGGGGGGCGGGGCGGGAGCTCGACGACCTGTTGATCCTGAACCTGCATCCGGAGCTGTCCGCGCTCAAGGCGCAGGCATCGTGCGGGGACTGCTCCACGCTGCACGTGGTCAAGGACGGGCGCATCGTGCTGGCGCACAACGAGGATGACGACGAGGCGTACAGGGATCAGCTGGTGATCCTGCGTGCATCGCCGAGCGGCAAGCCTTCCTTCGTTACGTTGGCGTACCCGGGGGCGGTCACTGGGAACGTGCCAGGGATGAACTCGGCCGGGCTGGTTCGCACGACCAACTTCATCGGGGGCAAGGAGGTCAAGCCTGGGGTGCCGAGGTACGTGGTGGGAAGGGCGGTGCTGTCAGCCTCGACGCTCGAGGAAGCGCTGAAGATCGCGACCGGCAAGGACGCGGCGTACACGTTCCACCTGAACCTCGGCTCTGTCAGGGAAAAGAAGCTCTACTCGGTGGAGATCGCCCCTGGGGGGGTGAGCGACAAGAAGGAGACCACCGGCGAGATCTACGTGCACACCAACCACTTCGTGCTGGCAGCGACCAAGGGAGTCGCCCAGCAGTCCTACCCGTCGTCGGAGTCGCGCTACCAGGTGTTGAGCAAGGCGATCGCATCCGGAGAGCAGGACGTTGTCAAGCTGCTGTCGAGCCACGAATCGGTGACCAGACCCTACTCGCCGTGCCGTCATCCGCAGGGCGAGGTACATGGGCGCACGGTAGCGATGGCGTTGTTCGACATCGCGGCCGGGACGTTCACGCTCTACGAGGGGAATCCGTGCGAGGGGCGCAAGAGGGAGATCGGTAGCTAGCCCTTCTTCCCCTTGGCCATACGCTCGAGGATCTTCCTGTCCATCTCCTTGCGCTTGGCGGTCAGGTCGGACATCTGCTGCTGGAGATTGTCCGGGCTCACCTTCACGGTCACCTTCAGGTCGTCGCCCTCCACCGGCGCGGTCACCGGCGGCGCTGCGTGCACCATGTCCTCGGTGATCGTGACCCAGCGCGATTCCACGAGGTTCGCCCCTTCGAATTCGAAGATCCGGTAGCGAAGGCGTCCTTCGGAATCCGCGCGCGTGACCGCACCGGAGCACGCTGCCGGGATGCCACGGATCGAGAAGGCGTCGCGCGTGGCGCGATGACGGTGACCGAAGAGGATCAATCGTACCTTGCGCGCCTCGGCCACGTCGATCAGGGCTTCTGACCCTTCGGCCTTGCCGGAGAGTCGGGCATCTGCCTTGCCTGCCCAATCGTCGACGTACCCGTCTGGCGGAAGATCGATCACGTGGTGGTGCGTGCACAGGATGCAGCCGGCGCCGGGGGGGAGCGAGGCGAGCATCTTGTCGATCTTCTCCACGTCGGAGACGAGGATTCGACCACGGGCGTTCATGGTCATCATGTCGCGCCAGTCGAGCTCCGCGCCCCAGGCGGTGGAGTCGACGGCGATCGCGAACAGGTCGTCGGTGATCCGATTCAGCAGCGGGTAGTCGCGATCGCAGGCGATCGACCTGAAGTCGGCGACCGCGCGGAAGTTCAGCCGATCGTGGTTGCCCGGCATGAGGGTGAGGTTGGGGCCTTTCCATCCGAAGGCGTCGAGTGCCGCCATCGCCTCGCGCATCTCGCTCGGCGCGCCCATCTCGGTGAGGTCGCCCGTGAGAATGACGTGATCGACCTTCTGCTCGCGAACGCTCTGCAGGACAGCGGACAGCTGGCGCGGATCGTAGCGGTGCTTGAGGTGGGCGCTGCGCATCAAGGGCTCGCCCAGAGCGCGTCGCTCGAACCACGAGGACATGACGAGCCGCGTCACTACATCGACCAGGCCCTCTCCGGGGCCGGAAGGTGAGAGCAGTCGTCCCAGGCGCTTGAGGTTCGAGGTGGCGTGGGCGACGTGGATATCCGAAAGGTGCGCGATGCTGGTTCTGGGCGAGGACGCCATCGCATCGAAGCATGCCACGAGTCGGTCGCGGGTGGCAGAAAGGGCGCGGTCTGCCCCGCATGTTGTTGTTCTGACCGCACGCTTCTCGTAGGATGCCCTCAAGGGAAGAGGAACGCTCCGGGGACCGGGACATGGACACGACCTGTGGTGCTGGCTAGATGGACGACGGCTCGAGAATGGCTCCTGGGCGAAGTGCAGGGAGCGACGAGGAGGAGACGGTCAGCGTGGTGACCCACGGTGGACTGGAAGCTGACGACGGCGAGCGCACGGCCTACCCGGACCTCGAGTACCTGAGCACCGATGCGGTCCTTCCCTGGATCAGGACCGAGCTGGTGGAGTTCCAGAAGGACGCGGCGCGCGCGATGTTCGAGGCACTGCGTCGGCGAGGAGCGATTGGGGCGCTTTTGTGCCTTCCCGAGGGCGCTGGCAAGGTGCGCACCGCGCTCGACTTTGCCCTGGGCGCCTACGTCGCTCGCAAGTCGCGCGTGCTTTGGATCGGTGGACGGCGCGAGCTTCTGGATCAGCTGCACGACGAGATCCGGGAGCTGGCCTGGCTGGTCGGGCTGCTCGGGGACAAGCGCCAGACGTTTTCGGTGTCGCGCTACGGCTCGCAGCACAGGGATCTGTCAGGGGACGTCGTGCTCGCTTCGCCGCACGCGCTCTACGAGGACGGGGTAGGGCTGGCAGATCTCGAGGCGAGCGGGGCAGTGAGCCTGATCTGCATCGACGACGCGCGCATGCTGGCCGACGATCAGGTGAGCCAGGTGATGGTGCGCCTGTGGTCGGAATCGGCTCGGGTGTTCGGTTTGACCGGTACTCCGCTCAAGCCCCGCGAAGCCGGGATCGAGCGGCTGCAGCGAATGTTCGGCGATGCGCCGTCGTTCGAGATGTCGTTCCGCGACCTGGTCGAGTCCCGCTTCCTTTCGCGTCCCGTGTTCGTGCGCAAGAAGCTCAGCTCCACGCGCGAGCTGTGTCTCGACCCCGCAGAGCTCCAGCTGCTCCCCCATGGCGACATCCCGATCCCGCTGCTGCACGCGCTGATCCGTCAGCCGTCGCGCACGCAGGAGATCCTCGGCCACTGGATGGACAACCGGAAGCGCTACGGAAAGACGCTGATCTTCGCCTACGACACGGAGCACGCGGAGGCGATGACGACGTGGCTCAATGGCCACGGGGTGGCATCGGACAGCGTGCACCCCGGGATCACGCCGGAGGTACGTCAGCAGCGCCTCACGCGTTTTCGCAAAGGTCAGTCCGAGGTGCTGGTGCGCGCAGGGCTCATGACCGAAGGCGAGCATGTGCCTGATGTGCAGACCGTCGTGATCGCGCGTCCGACGGTGAGCCCGGCGCTCTACAAGCAGATGATCGGCTGGGGCGCGCGGCGTCCGCCTGTGATCCAGGGCAAGACGCACTTCTTCGTGGTGGACTGCGTGGATGAGCTCGAGTCGTATGGCATCGCGCTGGCGGGTCGCTCCGCGGCGGTGGACCTGGGCATGGACTTCCAGGACACGACCACGGATCTGGTCACGGTGGACACGCTCGAGCGCAGGAAGCGTCGGGATCGGGCGTTGATCTCGGCGCGCGCGTGGCAGATCCTGCGCAGGCTCGCGGATGACCAGTACACGGTGTGGGGCGAGCTGGTGTGGAACCTGCCCGAAGGCGGCGAGAAGAGCGTGGTGGTGTTCCACGAGGGCGTGGCAGGGCTACGGCCTGCGCTCGACGCCGTGGTCGCGGCGCTGGCATCGGGCGATGTGGCACCGCTTCGCCAGATGGGTGCGGAGCTCGACTGGATCGGCGCTGTGCGCGACGTCGACTGGCAGGAGATGCTGAGCGACTGCGCGCAGACCGGCAAGCCTCCGCGCATCGAGCAGGTGGAGTCGATGGTGATCTCGGACACCGCAGAGGCTGCTGGCCGTGTGATCGCGTTGCTGGTGGAGGACGTGCTCTCGAACCGGACCTCGCTGGCGGCTGTCGTGCAGAACTGCGACGCGCTGCTCGCGGAGAGCGACGTGCTGCGGGCGCAGTTCCCCAATCCGAAGGATCTGCGTCAGGAGCTGATCAAGCTTTACAACGACGCGATGTCGCGGTTCGAGCAGGCAGAGACGCCGCAGGTCAGCGATCGCGAGCAGGTGACCAAGGCGTTCATCGGATTCGCGGTTGCGATGGCGATGGCGGACAACGTGCTGCACGAGTCCGAGGCGCGAACGATCGAGAAGGCAGCGGCGCGGATGTTCGAGCTGACTTCGGACGAGCAGCGCGACTGGGTGTACGTGGCAGTGGAGCACTTCCGGGCGCAACCGATGGAAGTGGGGGAAGCGGCCGAGACGCTCCTGAAGGTCGCGACGCGGGCTGAAGTGCTCCACATGTACGACTGGCTGTTTCGCGTGGCGTTTGCGGATGGGGTATTCGCCGAGGAGGAAGAGGACTTCCTGCGGGTGTCGGCTGGGCATCTGCAGATTCCGGACGAGGAGTTCGAGGAGCTGGCGGAGCGCTACACGGCATCGTTGTGGAAGTCAGGCCCCCCCTCCTCGTTGGCGCCCCCTCCGCCGACCAGCGAGCCTGCGCCGGTGCCGCTGGTGCAGCTTCGCTATTGCACTGCGTGCAGCTACCCGCGTCAGGTCGGCGCGACGTTCTGCGTGGCTTGCGGAGCGGAACTGCGGACCAACACGGTGCAGTAGGGCCGCGCGGGCCTCAGAGCGCGCTGCAGGCTGCCAGGTTCTTCTCCACGGCCGTTTGCACCTGATGGAACATCTCGTCGCACTCGGGGCGAACCTCTGCGGCCTGGGTTCGCAGCGGGCCGTAGTGCCCCTTGCTTCCCCCGGAGACGCGAAGCATCACAGCGGCGTATTCCGCAGCGAACGCCGGGCACTCCTTCTCGAGCTGCTGGAACGCGAGGCCATCGCCGCTGCCCCAGTTCTCCCAGTTCGAGGCGCTGCACGTCACCCCGGCGCTGAACGTGTCGAGCAGGCAGCCGCTCGAGTCGGCCTTGTACTTGTCGAAGAGGATGGGGAGCTCAGGGCTGAAGACGTGGGAGTTGTAGCTGGTCTGCCAGGCCCCTGCTTCGGCGGTGTCCGAGGTCGTGTTGGTGGCCGAGGTGTCGCGACCGCAGCAGTGCTCGCCCGAGCTCTCGCGCATGCCGAGCCCCAGCAGCAGGGTGTAGGCGTGGCGAAGGGTATCCACGCCGGCCTGCTCGTTGCTCATGCCCAGCCCCGAGAAGATCGTCTTGTACCAGGAGAGCGCGTCGTGCAGGTCGTCGCCGGTATTGGCTTGGGACACCACGACGACATCCGAGCGGGTCGGGTTGCACACCGCACGGGCGAACACCAGGGCGACGCCCTGAACGTAGCCTTTGGGCGCCTGGCCCCGGTCCTTCCATTGGTACTTGTAGCAGTCGCTCGAGCCGGCAAGTTGCTTGAGCTCGTCGACCGTCACGGCCGGGGGCAGCTCATCGCCCGGCGCTGGTTCGGCAGCAGCGTCCGTGACCTCGATGGAGACGTCCTTGGCCGCATCCACCGGGGAATCCGGGACGGTGTTGTCGGCCTGCGCGTCAAGCTCCGCGCCCGCGTCTTTTGCAACGAACCAGGGGGTGGAGCTGGCGTCGCTTCCGCACGCGGTGGGCGCCAGCCCCAGCAGGACCAGAGGGAGAACCCGGAGGGCAGCGTGCGTGTGCATGGGTGCATTGTAGCGTCGATCGACCCGGAGTGTGAGCCGAAGGCGTCCTGTCGGGAACGGCCCTGGCTCGTGCGCGGGGTGGTTGGAGGGGGAGGCGGGGAAGTAGCAAGGTTGAAACGTTGCAACTTAGCTACGTATCACGCTTGCTACCTCCTCATGGCCGCGCTAGAGTGGACCGATGTTCCGCACCAACGTTCCGGTGACGGCCGCAGCGTTCCATGACCGGTCCGAGGAGCTCCGACGCCTGGAAGCGCTCATCGACCAGCTCGAGGAGGGCAAGACGTCCTGGGTCGCCCTGCTCGGTGCCCGCAAGATCGGCAAGACCAGCCTGCTTCTGGAGCTGCAGCAAAGGCGCCACCGCGACCGCACGGTCTTCGCCGTGCTCGACTCCTTCGAGGACCGTCCTGTCTCAGCCGCGATCTTCCGCAGGCTCGCGCTGCGCGTGACCGACGCGTTCGTGTCGCGGAGCCTCGGCGCGTCGCTCGAATCGCTGGCCGGACAGCCCGACGCGTACCGGGCAGCCCTGACCGAGGTCGATTCGCTCTATCGCGCGCCGCGCGATCTGCGCGCGTGGCTCCTGTCGCTGCCCGACGCCCGCATCGACCGTGCCTTCGTGGAGGAGGCGTTGAAGCTCCCTCAGAAGCTCGCGGAAGTACATGACGCCCGTTGCGTCGTGGCCTGGGACGAGTTCCAGGAGGTCGCGCAGCTGTCCGGTACGCGGATGGGTGGAGACCTGCTGGCGCTGGCTCGCGCCACCTGGCAGAAGCACGATCGCGTGGCCTACCTCGTGTCCGGCTCGGAGCGGACCATGCTGCGCAATCTGGTCACCAGCAAGAACTCCCCCTTCTTCCAGCACTTCTCGCTCATCGAGCTCGGCCCCATGGGGGACAGCGATTCCCTCGCGTTGCTGCGACACAATGCCCCGCCCCATCGGACCATCCCCCTGGCGCTCGCCAGGCGCGCCGTCTCGCTGCTCGGGGGCCACCCGTTCTATCTACAGCTCTTCGGCGAGACGATCACCGCCCACGAGCCCCCCTATGATGCTGCGGTGCTCAAGGACGTCTTCTCGGAGCTGCTGTTCTCCAATACAGGACGGCTCTCCATGTACTTTGCACGCGAGCACGATCAGATCGTGGGCCGGGCCAGCACCCTTGGGGCCACGCTGCAGGCGCTGTGCACCGGGCCTCGCCGGCTGTCGGACGTGGCTTCAGAGATCGGCGCTCCGACCGGCGCGACCGTCGGATACATCGAGAGGCTGGGGGACGCAGTGACGCGCAGGAAGGACGGTCGGTACGAGCTCAGCGACCCGGTCTTCGCGTTGTGGCTTCAATGGCGCAAGCCAGGGGGAACCATCGTGCCGATGTCCGTCGTGGGCGAAGAAGCGGAGCTGGAGGTGGCCCGTGTCCTCGCCGCCATGGGGTTCGAGCTGGTCTACCAGTCCCGCGCATCGCGCGGCGCCTTTGACCTGATCGCGATTCGGGCAGGGCAACCGCTGGGAATCCAGGTCAAGCGCACATCGCTGCCGCTGAGGTTCAAGAAGGCGGAGTGGAATCGCATGGTGGCCGATGCTGCACGCCTCGGATGGAAGTTCGTGATTGCAGCGGTCACGCCTTCCGCCCCAAGCAGCGTCGTGCTGCTCGATCCCGCTGCTGCGCGCGTGGGTCGAACGGTCGTCGTGGAGGACAAAGCGGCCATCGACAATCTCCTGATGTGGGTCGATTGACGCACATGCGACCTGATGCGGCCCGACCAAGGCAACACAAGCACAACGGAAAAAGTCCTATGTCGCTTAACGATAGACCTGCGTCGCTGAAGCCCTCTATACTTCTCTCATGGCCACCCCAGGGGAACTCTCTCCGATCCTTCGGACGCTACTACCGCTGTCCGTGGTGCCAGCGGTGATGTTTGCCTGCAGCAGCGAGGCACCAACAGGGTCAGGCGGCTCCGCCACAGGCGGCGCTGGCGGCTCTATGGACTCGAGCGCTGGCGGCAATGCGGGTATGGGCGGGAACATCGACTCAGGCCAACCCGGGCCCGATGTCGAGGCAGGCTGCGCCGGGTCCGGTGGCTGGTACGGCTCTCCGCCGTGCACCAGCGACGATGAGTGTGAGGATGCGGGGCCGGGCTGGAAGTGCGTGGACAAGTGTCCGTACCCGATGTGCCTGCCTCCTGCAGACGGCGGCTAGCAGAGCGGTAGTACCCATGATCGCAACACGAGCTTGGGCGTGCGTTGCAGCCGCCTTGTTGATCGCCAGCAGCGCACAAGCGGACGTCCCTTGCGCATCCGTGGGACGGAAGTCACGATCGTGGGGAGAGTGGTCAAGACCAACTTCGATCAGGCTCCGCGGTGCGCGGTCCACAGGACGGGCAATGGAGCCCCTGACGGGTGCAAGCCTCCTGTTCCTGCCGTCTGGATAGCCGATTCGCAGGCAGAGGGGGCCGCAACCATCAAGGTGATGGGATTTGCGCGGTGCGGGCCCGCGCGCACGCTGCGCAATCGCTGCGGGCGCCGAGGGAGCGCCGTCCCCTACGGACAGGGGATCTTCACTTCTTGCGCAGGAATGCCGTGGAACAATCCGGTTGTGACCCCCGCATCCTGGATGGGAGGGGGCCAGTCGTTCGCCAGCCCCCAGCACCACACGGTGCCGTTGACCTTGATGGCGCAGGTCAACTCGTTGCCTGCTGTTGCCTGGAGCACGGGCCCGATCGACGGCACGAGGGAGGGAACAGGGTCCTGCGGGAGAGGCGGTCTGCCGAGCTCGCCCTTCTCGCCATCACCCCAGCACCAGAGCGTCTCGTCCTTTGCGCGCGCGCATGAATGGCTCGCGCCGAGCGCCATGGCGTCGAAAGTGGTCTGGGCCGCTGCTTTGACCATGAGCGGCTGTGGGCTGCACACCTCGGGCCCGGTGCAGAGGGTCCCTTGCGCTGTTCCATCGCCCAATTGCCCTTTCGTGTTGGCGCCCCAGCACCACATCGTGCCGTCTGCCTTGCGAACGCAGCTGTGGCTCTCCCCGGCAGCGAGCTCGATTGCGTCCTTGCCCAGCGCTTCGATGAGCGTAGGAGTCGGAACCGCAAGAGCTAGCTTTCCGCATTGTCCCCTGATGCTTTGGCCCCAGCAGTACACCGAACCGTCGCTGGTGCGTGCACAAGTGTGGTCTCTCCCGGCCGCGAGCTGGACACAATCGTCGGGGAGTCCCAGCACCTTGTCCGCGAACGGTCGGCACGGCTCCCCGTTCCCGCAGCCGTTGCCGAATAGCGAGCCGTCGCCGAGCTCGCCATTCGCGTTGAGCCCCCAGCACCAGACCGAACCGTCGGCCTTGCGAGCGCAAGCGTGTGATCCCCCAGTCGCAACTTCCACGACTCCTTCAGAGAGATTCTTCACCGGGACCGGAGCTGGCCGGCAGACACCCTTGCCGTTCAAACAAGGTACCCCTTCGGTCGTACCATCTCCGAGCTTGCCCCACTGGTTGTCGCCCCAGCACCAGGCCGTGCCGTCCGATAGCGCTGCGCATCCGGATGATTCGCCCGCTGAAAGGGAGATCACTGCGCCGTTCAGCAGCACGCGCTGGGGGAAGGGACTGCACTTCTGCTTGCACTCCGTGCCTCCCAGCACCCCTATGCCGAGCTGGCCTTCAGCGTTATGGCCCCAACACCATGCTGTGCCGTCGGTTCGCTGCACGCAAACGGAGTCTTGTCCGGCGAGGACCGAAGTGGCGCAAGTCGCTTGCGGAGTGCCGGCTTCGGCAGGCACTGTGCCCGCATCCTCCCATAACCCGGTACGGGCTCCGCAACCGGCACACGCGAGGACCAGCAGCGCAGCAATGTGGTGATCGGTCACGGCGATGCCATCCCTTCTCCAACACCGAGCCAAGCCAGCTCGCGCCTCTCAGCTATCCGGACACACCCTGATGGTACACGTCGGTACGCGCAAGAATCCAGACGATTCGAGAGAAGCGATGCTCAGCGGCTAGGAGCGTTTCCTCGAGGCCCTCAACGCCAAGAGCCCAACGGCCAGCCCGAGCCACACAGCCGTACCAGGTGCGCTGCCGACGGTTGCACACCCGCATCCACCCGAGTCTTCGCTCGCGGCAGGCGCGGAAGCAGATCCATCGACGCCGGCGTCCTGAGAAGCGCCGCCCGCACCTGCGCCGCCTCCTTTACCCGCTCCGCCGCTGCCCGTGCCGGCACTGCCACCTGCGCCTGCACCCCCTGCGACACCTCCGCCGCTGCCTGCCGTGCCCCCAGCTCCCGCTGCCCCGGCTGCGCCCCCTGCGGCAGGTACACTGCCGTACTCGAACGCGCCCACGTCGACCGCGCTGCCGGCCACGCGCAGATTTCCCCAGTAATCGAGCTCAGTCGGGCTGCGCGTCCCGGTCCCCTTGTCGATCCCGGGACCGCCCGCGCCCACGCGCAAGTCTCGATTCGCATAGTCGAGGAACAGGGGGTCAGAGGTGACATTGCCTTCCACGGTCTGGCCCGCAAGACCTGCCGCAAGTGCGACTGGCTCGCCTCCTCCGATGTCCCAGATCAGATTGTCCCGGATGACCACTGCGACGACGTCAGGCTTGCCCACTGCGATGCCATCGCCCCACGTGGCATTCTTCTCCGAGTCAGGCAGGAAGTAGGGCTTGTTCTCCGGAAATCCTATGTGCGCCACCGTGTTGTTGAACACGTGCACGTTGGCGATCACGTTGGCTGCAACATCGTAGTGGCTTACGCTCACGCCGTTGAACCCGATGTCGTGCACGATGTTGTCGTGGATGCTGACCCCGTCGACGTCGCCGGTCTGCTCGGACGAGATGATGATCCCGTTGGCATTGTGGTGGACGTGATTTCGGTAGATCTCGACGTTGGTGATGTCGTTCTCCCAGGCGTCCACGTAGATGCCGAGCTGCACGAGGTTCCTGACCTCGTTGCCGGTCACGATGCCGTTGGAGGAGCCGTTCTTGATGTCGATCCCCTCGCCGCCTCCCCAATGCGCCTTGCCTTGCTGTTGCACATCGTGGACGACGTTGCCCTCGACCAGGAAGCCGACGGTGGTGTCGAGGGAGATGCATTCCTGGCACCCCATGGTATCGCCGTACTTGCTTGGGACCGAGGATCCGTCGTTGCAGGCAGAGCTGATGTCGTTGTTGCGGATGGTCACGTTCTTGGAGCCCCAGGAGGCTACGCCCGAAGCGCGGCTCTCGGTGCTGGTGTTGCCCTCGGCCGTGACGTGGTCGCAGTCCTGGAAGAAGATCCCGAAGAACCGCGGCTGCTGCATCCGGAAGCCCGAGATGGTCACCCAGCTCGACTTGCGCACATCGAAGAGCCCCGCCCACTCGGGAAGCTCCGCGCGCGTGTCCTGCAGGATCACCTGTCCCTCTGCACGGATGACGATGGGCAGTGCTTGCGTGCCCGTCTTGCTGTCGATCAGGACCTTGGTGTCAATCGGGTAGGTTCCTGCGTGAACGACCAGGCTGTCGCCCGGGCCGAGCGCGTCGACGCCGTGCTGCAGCGTGGCCCACGGGTCCGCGCTTTGCCCTGATGCCGCATCATTGCCACCCACTGCGACGTGGTACTCGGCAGCTTGAGCGAGGCAGGCGAGCATCAGCACGCAGAGGGACACACCGCTTGCGATCGAAGTCCGGAGGAGCTGGGCAGTTCTCATGGCCAGGACATTGTGCCAAGTTCCGCGGGCCGTGTCCTGCAGGTTCTTGCGCAGCCGATAGCCGGCCCCAAGTACGCGACGCCCAAAGCATCTATGCTTGCGTGTAGACTCGGCGCATGACCCATCCAGAGACAGATGACACGGCTTGCCCTTGGACGCAGGAGTCGATCCTCGCTGCAGCGCGGGGCTTCCAGGAGGTGCGCGTGCTGCTCACAGCAGCCGAGCTCGACCTGTTCACAGCGCTGTCGCGTGCGTCGCGGTCCGCTGAGCAGCTCGCCGCAGAGCTCGGCGCGAACGTTCGGGCTCTGACGATCCTGCTCGATGCGCTCGCGGCCCTGGGGCTGCTGTCCAAGAGCGAGGGTACGTACCGGAGCGTGCCGTCGGCTGCATGCTACCTGTCCTCGGACAGCCCGCAGACCGTGCTTCCCATGGTCCTGCACAGCGTCAATCTCTGGGATCGATGGGGCAAGCTCACGAGCATCGTGGCTGGGCCCGCGGCCACGCGCAAGGCGACGGAGAACAGCCTCGAAGCATTCATCGGCGCGATGCACGTGGTTGCCTCGCCGATCACGCCACGGATCGTGGCGCTCGTGGATCCAGGCCCGGCCCGTCGCCTGATCGACGTGGGTGGCGCGTCAGGGACCTATGCGGTTGCGTTCATGCGTGCATCACCCGGATTGCATGCGACGATCTTCGATCGGCCAGCGGTCCTCTCGATGGCGCGCGCGCTGCTGACCACCGAGGGGATGACGGATAGGGTCACGCTGGCTGCCGGCGACTTCTATGTCGACCCGTTGCCAACGGGCCATGACCTCGCCTTCGTGTCCGCGATCATCCACCAGAACTCGCCCGCTCAGAACGTGGAGCTGTTCCGCAAGGTCTACGCTGCGCTGGACGCGGGGGGCAGGATCGTGGTGCGCGATCACGTGCTGAGCGAGGACCGGACGCAGCCCCGTCGAGGGGCGATGTTCGCGGTGAACATGCTGGTGGGCACGGGAGGCGGCAACTCGTACACGTATGCGGAGATCGCTGACGGGCTCACGCAAGCCGGGTTCGAGCGTGTGAAGCTGATTCACGCTGATTCCCATATGGATGGTTTGGTGGAGGCGTTCAAGCCGACGTAGGGCCGCCCGCGATCACGGTTCAGAGCAGCAGCGGAAGCCGATCCCGCCGTTGTGGCTCCCACGCTTGTCGCTGCCGTCGACGTCGCAGCGGAGATAGTCTGGGGTGTTGAAGCTGGCACCTGCGCGGTTGTGGCAGAGGTCTTGGGCGCCGTTGGCCGCGTCGCACGAATCTTCCCACTCGAGCACGTTGCCGCTCAGATCGTAGACGCCCTCGAATCCTGCGACCGACGACTGACAACCCGCAAGGCTGCCCACGGGGAGCATGGAGCCGCCAGCATTGTCGTTGCCGTTGCACAGCTTCCCGTCGTACGTGTCGCCGTAGGGGAAGTCGTTCTGCCCGTTGGAGCTGCATGCGTTGAACCACTGGCTCGTGGCTGGATTCGCGCAATCGCCGAAGTCGTTCGCCCCTCCGCCGATCTTCCCGCAGAGCCGCTTGCCGATCGCCTTGCAGTAGGCGAACGCATCGCACCAGTCGACGCACACGACCGGGTAGTTCCCCTGGGTCCCGGACGGCATGGTCGACGGAGCGCAGCCTGTTTCCTGGGTTGCGGTGTCGGGCTCGAACGTGTCGTTGCCGGCGCAGAACGAAGGCTGCCCGGCTGACGCGGGCTTGGACCCGAGCCATGCGTTGTACTGATCGCGGGTCACTTCGGTCGCGTCGATCGAATATCCACCGGTGACCGGGACCTGCCTCGCGGTACAGAGCTGGTTGTTGAAGCACTGCTCCAACGGGCCGCAGAAGAAAGATCCGCAAGGCGTGCCGGTCGCGCCATCGAGCTCACCGGCAGCGTCCGTGCTCGCGTCGCTGCCCGCATCTCCTCCGCCCGATCCGGCGGCGGGTTGCGTGTCGCTGCTATCGCTGCCGCAGGCTGGGAGGCTGGCTGCCAACACGACGCCAAGGAGGGCAACTTGCGAGCGGATCTTCATGTTCGATCTCTTTCGTCTCAGCGATCAGGTGCAGGTGGCAGAGGGGGAGCCTACCGCATCCGGCGCCGGGAGGGTGGCCACTGCAGGGGCAGCCACCGAGCGCTTCTGCGAACGAAGGCAGGAAGCGTGATCGCAAGGGATCACGGCACGACCGGTCAGGCGGCGTGTGGTCGGGCAATAGCAATGGTGACGCCCATTTTTAGGCTGTGACGCGGGCCCCTTCGCCCTATGATGCGCGGCTGCCTGGACGCCAACCCATCCAGGCCCCAGTGCCATGACCACGGTCATCAAGAACCTCGCAGTCATTGCCACCATGGATGACGCCCGTCGGGAGCTGCGCGACGGGTGGATCGTGGTGGAAGGGCCTTCCATCTCCGCGATCGGCGAAGGCCCGCTGCCTGACGCTGCGAAGCAGCCGGGTTGCCGCGTGATCGACGCCCAGGGGGCGATGGCGATCCCGGGCATGGTCAACACGCACCACCACCTCTACCAGACGTTCCAGCGAAACGTGCCGTTCGTGCAGGATGCGAAGCTGTTCGACTGGCTCGTGGGTCTGTACGAGATCTGGCGTGAGCTGCGTCCTGAAGACGTGCACACCAGCGCGCTGCTTGGCATCGGCGAGCTTCTTCTGACCGGGTGCACGACCGTGGCGGACCACTTCTACGTGTTCCCGAACGGCCAGACCGACAAGCTGCTCGACGAGACGATCACGGCTGCGCGCCAGCTCGGAGTGCGGTTCCACCCGAGCCGCGGGTCGATGTCGCGCGGCCGGTCCAAGGGAGGGCTTCCGCCGGACGACGTGGTGCAGGAGCCGGAGGCGATCCTGCGGGACAGCGAGCGGGTGATCCAGCAGTTCCACGACCCGAACCGGTTCAGCATGTGCCGTATCGCGCTGGCGCCCTGCTCGCCCTTCTCGGTGACCGACGATCTGCTCGTGGCTTCGGCGGAGCTTGCACGCAAGCACGGCGTGCGCCTTCACACGCACCTGGCCGAGACCAAGGACGAGGACGACTTCTGCCAGCAGATGGTGGGGTGCCGTCCGCTGGCCTACATGGAGCGGGTGGGCTGGATCGGCAGTGACGTCTGGTACGCGCACGGGGTGTATCTGAACGACGACGAGCTCAAGCTGATGGCGAAGACCGGGACCGGGATTGCGCACTGCCCGACTTCGAACCTGCGGCTTGGCTCGGGGATCGCGCCAATCCCGCGAGCGGTGGAGCTGGGCGTGCCGGTCGGGCTTGCGGTGGATGGATCCGCCTCGAACGACGCTTCGGACATGATTCGCGAGCTGCAGATGTGCACGATGGTGCACCGGGTGGGCACAGGCGTGACAGCGATGCCCGCGCGAAAGGCGCTGGAGATCGCGACGCGAGGCGGGGCCAAGGTGCTCGGGCGCGACGACATCGGGCAGCTCGCACCGGGCATGGCCGCGGACATCGTGATGCTGCGGCTCGACGACATCGGCCTTGCAGGAGCGATGCACGACCCGTTGGCAGCGCTTGCCTTCACGACGGGAATGCGTCGTGCAGACAAGGTGATGGTCAACGGCGAGCTGGTGGTGGATGGCGGCAGGCTCCTGGGCGTGGATGCGCGGGAGCTGTTCGAGAAGGCGAATCGCCTTTCGGCCGGCATGATCGAGCGTGCGGTGGCACGCACGAACCTTCCTATTCTGACTTTGAAGTAGCGGCTTTCCCGTCTGGAAAGCCTGATCGGAGCGATCATGATACGTGACTATCATTCTCCGGAACGAGTGGAAGATGCGCTGGCGCTGCTGGCGCGAGGAGCGGTCGCGGTGGGCGGCGCCACTGCGCTGTACACGGCGAAGTCGAGCCGCGACATCGAGCTGGTGGACGTGACCCGGCTCGGGCTCGATCAGATCACGGTGGACAAGGACAAGGTCGTAATCGGCGCGGGCGTGACGCTGTCTCGACTCGGCGCCGCGGCGGACATCCCGGGCATGCCGGGCGCGTTGCTCCGCAAGGCGGCCAGGGCCGTGGCGTCGGAGCCCCTTCGCAACATGATCACCGTGGCGGGCAACGTGGCGGGGTTGAACTACTGGGCCGATCTTCCGCCAGTGCTCCTGGCGCTCGATGCGACCGTCGAAGTGCGCAAGCAGGGCCAGGCGCCTTCAGCTCACCCGATCGCAGCCTGCCTGGAGGCAGGCAAGCATCCGTGGGAGGGCGGGATGATCGCGGCGGTGACGGTACCGCTGACCCAGGCTGCGCAGGTGTTCGGCTACGAGCGCTTCGTGCGTACGGTGACGGACTACTCGCTTGCGACCGCGTGCGTGACGATGACGCGCGATGGCGCGTTGATGCGCAATGTGCATCTGGTGATCGGCGCGTTGCAGGCGCGTCCGCACAGGGCGGCGAAGGCCGAGGCGAAGCTGGAGGGCAAGGCGTACGACGCTGCGGCCGTGGACGAAGCGATCGCCACGCTCGGGGATCTTCCTGTCGCGCCCAACTTCCGGGCGTCACCGGGCTATCGTCGGCAGCTGGCCGGCGTGTTGTCCCGAAGGGCTCTGATGACGGCGTACGAGTGGGCAAGGGAGAGCTGAAGTCATGCGTTTCAATGCAAAGATCAATGGCCTCAAGCGCGAGATCGAGTGCGCTCCCGGCGCCACGCTGCTCGAAGTGCTCCGTCTCATGGGCTACAAGAGCGTCAAGCAAGGATGCGACCGCGAGGGCACCTGCGGGGCCTGCACGGTGCTGCTCGATGGCACGCCGATCCTGTCGTGCATCACGCCTGCGCCCAGGGTGGCGGGACGCGAAGTCACGACCGTGGAGGCGCTCGGCGATCCGAGCCGTCCGCACCCCATCCAGGCTGCGTTCGTGAACGCGGGCGCTGTGCAATGCGGGTACTGCACGCCCGGGATGCTGCTGTCCACCAAGGCGTTGCTCGACCGCAACAAGAAGCCCACCGACGAGCAGATCGCTACTGCGCTGTCGGGCAACCTGTGCCGATGCACGGGCTACGTGAAGATCGTCGAGGCGGTGCGCAATGCCGCGGCCGCCCTCACCGAGGAGCAGAAGCCATGACCGCCCCGCAGAAGCTCAAC
The DNA here is from genome assembly GCA_016218915.1 of Deltaproteobacteria bacterium. Lineage (GTDB taxonomy): Bacteria > Myxococcota_A > Polyangia > Polyangiales > Polyangiaceae > JACRCQ01. Next base: position 58,939 of record JACRCQ010000007.1, on the reverse strand, counting down.
GTGGTAGGGACCTCGGTCGCCAAGATCGATTCCATGGGGATGGCGTGCGGACTCGAGCAGTACGTCGCCGACTACGACACGACCGGCGCGCTGATCGGCTACGTGGTGCCGAGCCCCCATGCGCACGCGCGGATCAAGAAGATCGACGCGACGCGGGCAAGGGCGATTCCGGGCGTGCATGCGGTGCTGACGTGGGAGGACGTGCCACGGATCGTGCACACCACGGCCGGGCAGGGGTTCGTGGAGCCCTCGGCCTACGACAGCTTCGTGCTCGACAAGAAGGTACGCTTCGTGGGCGACCGCGTGGCGCTCGTGGCAGCGGATACGCGTGAGATTGCCGAGGAAGCGGGACGGGCCCTGGACATCGAGTGGGAGGTGCTCGAGCCGGTGCTCGACCCGGACAAGGCGATGGAGCCGGGTGCGCCGGTCATCCACGACGAGCCGGAGGCGCACATGCCGATTCCTGTGCCCTACGACGCCAAGAAGAACATGGCTGCGTCGGCGAGCATGGGAGTCGGGGACATCGATGCAGTGCTCAAGGGCTCGCATCTGGCGCGCAAGCAGGTCTACTCCACGCACTATGCGCAGCACTGCCCGATCGAGCCGCACGTGTGCATGGGCTACCTGGATCCGCGCGACCGTCTCACGTTGGTCAGCTCGACGCAGGTTCCGTTCCATGCGCGCCGGATCACGGCGCAGGCGCTGGGCATCCCGGTCAAGCGTGTGAGGGTCATCAAGCCGCGCGTGGGAGGCGGATTCGGCACCAAGCAGGAGGTGCTCCTCGAGCAGATGGTGGGTGCCCTGGTGCTGGCGACGCGACGCAAGGTGCTGATGCAGTTCACGCGCGCAGAGGAGTTCCTGTCGCGCACGCGCCACCCGATCAAGGTCACGATCGAGGGTGGATTCAACAAGGACGGGACCATCACGGGCGTGCGGATGACGGCGCTGTCCAACACGGGCGCGTACGGCTCGCACGGCCTGACCGTGATGTGCAATTGCGGCTCCAAGGTGCTGCCGCTCTACCGGATGAAGACCGTGGCGTTCGACGCGACAGCGGTCTACACGAACCTGCCGGTCGGCGGAGCCTATCGTGGATATGGCGCGACCCAGGCCGCCTTTGCGATGGAGAGCTTCCTCGACGAGGTCGCCCACGAGATGGGAATCGACCCGGTCGAGATGCGGCGAATCAACCACATCCTGCCTGGCGAAGGCTCGCCCGTGTTCGCGGCGCTCGGCGAAGGCAAGCCCGGCGTCGAGCAGAAGATCGGCTCGTCGGGGCTCGCTGAATGCCTCACCCAGGGCGCTGAGGCCATTGGCTGGCACCGCCGCAAGGAGCCCAAGGCGCCAGGCGCCAAGAAGCGAGGATTCGGCATGTGCGCCCTGATGCAGGGCTCGTCGATCCCGGACATCGACATGGCAGCTGTGAGCATGAAGATGAACGACGACGGATCGTTCAACCTCGCTGCGGGCGCGACGGATCTGGGCACGGGGTCGGACACGATCCTGGCGCAGATTGCTGCAGAGGTGCTGGGGATCGAGACCAGCGACATCATCGTGACGTCGTCGGATACGGATCTGACGCCCTTTGACGTGGGTGCCTATGCTTCGAGCACGACGTACCTGTCGGGCGAGGCGGCAAGGCGGGCAGCGACGACCGTGGCCGAGCAGATCAAGAAGGTCGCCTCGGAGATGCTCGAGTCGCACCCGGCGCCGGAGACGATCGAGCTTCGCAACAAGGCTGCGTTCGGCCCGGACGGGTCATCGGTCACGCTGGGCCAGATCGCGCTTCGCTCGCTCTACGAGTCCAAGCAGCACCAGATCTCGTCGGTCGAGTCGGCGATCTCGAAGAAGTCTCCCCCGCCCTTCTCGGCGCACTTCGTGGAGGTGGAGGTCGATACCGAGACGGGATACGTCAAGCTGCTCAAGTACGTGACCATGCTCGATTGCGGCACAGCCATCAATCCGAAGCTGGCCGAGGGGCAGGTCGAAGGCGCGGTGGTCAACGGGATCTCGTTCGCGATGACCGAGGAGTACATCTTCGACGAGAAGGGCAGGATGCGGAACACCGGGTTCGCGGACTACAAGATCCTGAGCACGGCCGACATGCCGGAGATGGTGACCCGGCTCATTCCCACCTGGGAGGAGACGGGTCCGTTCGGGGCCAAGAGCGTGTCGGAGATCGGGATCAACGGGGCGTGCCCTGCGATTGCGAACGCGATCTTCGACGCTGTGGGCGTGCGCATTCGTCACGCGCCCTTCACGCCGGAGAAGGTGCTGGCAGCCATCCAGGCGGCCAAGCAGGCCTAGGTCATCTCATCATCATCTGGAACTGCTGCGCCAATCCCTGATCCTGGGAGAGCCGCTGCCCCCACGCTGCAGCGACCTGACCCCAGGCGTTCATGTCCAGCCCTGCGGCCTGAAGCGCCCCTGCCACGTTGCCGGTCTGCATTCCCTTGACGACTCGGACGTAGTCGCTCAGCCGTGCGATGCGCTGTCCGGGAAACACCACGGGATCCGGCTCGCCTGCAGCCGGGGCTTGGGCTGCCATCCCCTGGCCTGAGCGCTGCGCGAAGAGCTGGCGGAACTGCTCGCGTGGAACCCGGGCTCCCATCTTGCACGGAACGTCCACGGGGAACACGTCGTTCTCGCGGATTCGCAGGGCCTGAAGCCTGCAATGTGCAGCATGCGGATCGGTCTGCCCCACGGTCTCGGCCAAGGCGGCCAGGGCAGCCTCACGCGCGCGCGGGGTCACGGTCACATCGTTCTCGGACTCGAACCTGAACTCCACCGCAGAGAGCACGGCACGACGCTGCTTCCAGGCATTCCCGGCCTGGAAGCTCGATAGGCCCTTGAAGTCGCCGTCCGCGAGCGCGTTCCACATGCGCCCTTCCACGGACGCGGCGCGGGTCGGCTTGGGCGCAGGGGGATCGCCCCGTCGTGCGCGGTCGAGCTTCTCGGCGTAGGGCGCCTGGTTCTCTGGGTACTGGTTCTGGGCAAGCGCGACCTCGGCATACTGCGCTGCTTCCTGGAAGCGCCTCAGACCGAGCAGGGCAGTTGCCATGTGATAGTTGGCGCAGGTCGTGTAGGTCGCATCCCCTTTGGCCATGCCGAGCAAGCGCTGGGCGATCTCGCCGCACTTCGCGTACTCGCCCGTCTCTCCGAGCGCATCCGCGAGCTGGTGCAGCATGTTGAGCGTGGCCCCTTGGGGATTGAGCGCCAGCGCCCGGCCATAGGCTTCTGCCGCCACTTCCGGGTTCTCCGCCATGGCTGCGGAGCCGGCCAACGCCAGCCAGTCGTCCCAGGCGTTGAATCGCAACGATGCGTAGCGATACACGAGGATCGACTTGTCGTAGTGCTTTGCTTCGCGCAGCGCCTGGCCGGCCCACTTCGGGGCTTCATTGCGATCCGCCCGGGCAAACGCTGCGATGGACTCGTGCTCCCGGCCCGCGCGGGCATAGGCCATTCCAAGGTTCTTCCAGGCCTGTCCGTTGTCCGGGTCGATGGCCAGGCACCAGCGATGCGCGTCGATCGCCAGCTGGAAATTGCCCTGCTGGAAGGCAGCCATGCCAGCCTGGAAGCACTGGTTCCAGTCGATTGGGCACGGCATGCGCGCCTGGTTCCACAGCGGTGCCAGCTCGGCCACGCGCTGCTCCCGCCACTGCTTGCCTGCGCCGGGCAGATTGCTGCACAGCACGTCAAAGGCGGCCTGCCCCAAGCCGTGCGGAATCAGGATCTTGGCCGCAGCGACCGCGGGTCCGGCAAAGCCGGGGTGCATGAAGGCCGCTGTCATGTGCACGTCGATGGCCTGGTCAGGGGGGAGACACGCGGACGCGGCTTGGGACCACTTGGGAGCTGCACCGCGTCCCACGGCGCGCACGCTTCGCTCAAGAAGACCGAGCGCATCGCCAGCGCGAGCGGGGTCGGCCAGCGCCTCGGTTCCGACCTTGTACTCGTATCCCACCCGCTCGTCGCCCCGCAGCAGCCAGGACATCCACTGAAGGCCGGCTACCAGCGGCTCCAGGTGTCCGCCTTCGTTGGCTTCCAGATCGAGCGCGCGCTCGAACCGAAGCATCCAGAAGTCGAGCAACCAGGGGTCGACGGCGCCGGCCATCCGCTCGATTCCCTCGAGCAGCTGCCGGATCACGATTCTCGGCAACACCCCGCGAGCGCTCCGCAGCAGCTCGAGCGCGTCGCTGGCCACTTGCCGATATCCCCCAGCCAGCACGTTCGGAGGCTGGGTCGTCAGAGCGAGATAGCGGCCGAACGCTGAGGCGAAGCCCCAGAGAATCTTGGCTGCCCGTGCGACCGCGACCGGCTCGGGTGCGCCGTCGACGGGCTCAGCCGGAACGAGCTTGGGCCACTCGTTCGCGAGGCGATCCGCGTGCTCGAGGGTGGGCTGGGAGAGCTGGGCAAAGAGCTGATCGCAATCGCTGATACCGTGTGGCTCGACCGAGGCGCGCAAAGCCGCGAAGAAGGACGGATCAAAGCCGAAGGGCTGCTGTCCTGCGAGAGCCTGCACGATCGGGGAGTTGGGGGCGATCCCGGGAACGAAGTCCGCTGCGTCGCGCGCGACGAGCTTTGCCAGACGTCGCGCGCCGCAGGCGAGGTGCGACTGCACGACCGCTTCCCATTCGGCGGGCGGCCGGGTTGCGAGCAGCCGGAGCACGCGATTGACGGCCGTGTCCCAGCCGGTGTGGCAGAAGCTCAGGCTGACTCTCTGGAGCGCGTCGATGGCCGAAGCGGTGGAGCCGGTGAGGGCCAGGGCCCGGGCACCAGCCAGACGCGCCACTGGATTGACCACGTAGTTGGTGCGGCTGTAGTGGGAATATGCAATAGCGCCGAGGTCCTCCTTGCCCAGGGCGATCAGGGCATCGATCATCATGCCCAGCTCGGCGGCTCCGTCGGGTGGAGCTGCGCTGAACCCCTCCAGAACGCGCCCGGGATCGCCACGCAAGCTCGCTTCGCGCGAATAGAGGGTAGCGAACATCGACGGGTCGGTGCGCCACTTGTCGAGCACCTTCATCTGGTTGGGCCAGCTGCCCTCCACGCCGCGCAGCCCCTGGGTACGAAGCTCGATGGCTTCGTCGAGGCGCCCTGTCCGCATGAGCGTGTCTGCGTAGCGCAGGTGGCAATGGCGCAGATCCGGATCGCCGGGCTCCAGCACCTCGCGCTGCACCAGATGCTGCAGGAATCCCATGTGGTGCTGCGCGGTTTCCAGCAGTGCGCCGTACCTGCACAGATCGTAGACGTCAAAGGCCAGCTGATGCGCGTAGATGAATGTGGGCGTATTTCCGCAAGCGCGCTCGGCCCACCGCGAGGCCTCTGGCCAGCGTGCGAAGCTGTCGAGCGTGTAGCCGTAGTCCTTGAGGGCGTACGAGTTGGCTGGGATGAGAACCGTGGCCATGGCAAAGGCGTGAAGCTTCTCCTCGTCGCTCACACCATCGCCGAACATCGACAGATAGAGCTTGCCGAACATCGGCGACGTCCGGATTGCAGCCCGGATCGGATCTCGAGTCGTCGGACCGTCGTTGTGCAGCCCATCGAGGAACTGATCGCGAATCGCCCACGCATTGTCCGGCTCGAGCTGAAGGATCTCGCGCCAGGTGTACAGGTTCAGGGTCACGTACACGAATCGGAAGAAGGGCACCTTGAGCCGCGCTGGAATGGTCAGATTCACGCCGCCGTCCGGCGTACGATTGCGGATGGCTTCGTAGCCGCACAGGGTCGCGTTGAGAAACTCTTCAGCGGTGAATGGCTCGATGGGACGCGGAGCCTGTGGATGCCCCATCGACGAGAGCCACTGCACGATGCAATTGGCGATTTGGGCGCCCACAGGAGCTTGACCAACGGCCACGAACTCCCGGCTGCGACCGTCGTAGCGCTCGGCCTTGAGCCTCACCGGCGCGGGCCGCGACGGATCCAGCGACAGCTCGAACCAGATCAGCTCGTCGCGACGCCCGCTGCCGTACTCCGCGTCCCGGATGTCTCCGATCTCCGGATGGTTGATCGTGATCAGACGATCGTCGCCATCCACCAGACGGTGATCGTCCGGATCGGTCATCGACACGCTGGGGTGCCTCAGGAAGTGCTCGAACACTGTGATGTAGAGCAGGAGCGCCGCAGGCTGCTCGAGGTGATCGGCGCCGGCGGGAAGCGTCATCACTGGCGCAAGGAACGTGACACGATGTGGAAGGGGGGGCGGGATTGCCATGATTCGTCATCCTCCGAGGACCTGCAGCCGTGGTTCAGACGTAGAGGGCTTTCATGGGATAGGGAGCTCTCGCACACCCATGGCGCGAAGCCGGGAGACCTTGGCAGGGTCTGCATCCGGTGCAGCCACGAAGTAGCTGGTGTTGGCAAAAGGACCGTCCACGACAATGGCCCCTTGGGCCTGGAGCCAGTCGATGACCCTGCGGGCATCCGGGACAGAGCCCACGAAGCAGACGGTGGCACCGGACAGGTCGAGACGCAGATCCTGCTCGCGAGCCGTGACCAGGGCGAAATCGATGGGGTCCGGGTCCGATCCTTCCGGTGCGCCGCGAATGCAGGACAGAAGGCCCGGAAGCCCCCCGCTCACGAGCGCAGCCAGAGCCGGACAGCGCGCAGGCTCGTGCTCGATCCGCCAGAGCTCGTCGGGGCCAGGGAATGCGGGGATGCCTTCGCCCGCGAGATACTCGGCACGCGGGCGATCACGCTCGAGAGCCAGGGATGCCAGATCCGGCCTTCCTGCAAGGAACAGCGCTAGGATTCCCCCTGCCACTGCCTCGGGATCCGTGCCATCGGCGGTCGCCAGCCGTCGCATGGCCAGCGCGGCAAACGGACGTCCGTGGGTGGCAAGGAGCCAGGTCGCGTGCGCCGTACATGCGTGTTCCCGCGCAGCTTGTGCGAGCCTATCGAACCTCCCTGCATGGGCGAGCGCATCGATGTAGGGCGCGACCAGAAACGGGCCCTGCTCGAGCATGGAGGGCAACGATTCGACGCAAGCCACCACGGCGGCGTCGTCCCAGGCTCGATAGGCGACGTGCCGCCACATGGCGTAGAGGTACTCTTCGGGGAACGGCTCGATTGCGGCCGAGGATGCGAAGTTGCGCGCGGCCTGCAGGCAGAGTGCGGTTCTCTGATCGGGCTCGATGGCAGCGGTCTGACGCGCCACTGCCAGAGCGCGCACCGTGGGAAGCACGCCCGGATTGGCCTGGTGCCACGCTGCTCGATCACGAGCCACGCGGTCGAACATCAGCGTCGACAGCCAGGCTTCCACAGGTCCGCGAGCACGGTCTGCATCCAGTGCAAGCGCTGTCATCATCGCTTCCACGCGCTCGGTCAACGGTGCTGACGCGGCGTAGGACAGGAGGCGCGGGGCCACGTCGCATCCCAGCACATGCCCGACGAGCCGCAGGATGCGCGGGGCATCCGGGCTCGGCAGCTGCTCGAGTCGGTCCACCAGGGCATGCGCCAGGGTAGGCGTTGCGTAGGCCTCGATCGCCGGGGCAGCTGCGATCACGTCCTGCGCGAGCGCATCGAGCACGAGCGGCGAAGAGACGTGGCGCAAGGTCGGTAGCAGCTCATCGAGCTCGTTGCGATCGGGCGAGCGCCACACCGCGAGGAGCGCATCGTCAGCGGCGGCCACCACATCCGGCTTCCAGCGCAGCGTGTCATCCACTTCCTGCAGCTGCCGATAGCCCAGCGTCCAGACCGCCTGATTGCGGACGTCGCGATCCTCGCCGGGGTCGAGTGCAATGCGCGCCAACGCTTCGACCGTCTGCAGGGAGGGAAATAGGGTGAGCCAGATGCACGCTTCGACGCGCTCGTGCTTGGGACGGGACGAGGAGAGCAGGTCGAGGCCGACGCAGGCCAGCTCGGGGGTACGGGCCCACTGGCCGTGCCACTGGCGGTGTCGCCGCAGGAAGTCGAACCAGACAGCCTGGTGGTGATGGACCTGACATGGGTCGCGGCGTCGGGCAAGATCCGCGAGCGCATGCCAGAGCGCCGGGCGGAGGCGTGGAGGCCGAAGCGCATCGAGAAGGGGCTCGGGCAGCATGCGACCGGCGAATGGAAACACGGACGTTCGGACAGGTAAAGCGCTGACGACTGCCGCGTAGCGTCGAAGGTCGGCCTGGCGCACTGGATTGAACGCGGTGCAGAAAACGGCGTCGGTTCGTGCTAGGGTCCCTTTGTGGGCACGTCGGACAAGCACGCTCCTCTCAAGACGGTTCCGCTCGAGGACAAGACGAGCATCGGTGCGCGGCTCGCAGAGTCCCTCAAGGCGACGCGACGGCCGGTGCTGGTGATCATGTTCGGCAAGCAGATGGGGCAATCCCAGAAGCTCGAAGGGACGGTCACGGTGGGACGCGATCCGGGAGCAGAGGTGGCGCTCACGGACCCGAGTGTGTCGTGGCACCATGCGCGCATCGAGCCGCGCGGCGACGAATGGGTTGTCGTGGATCTGGGCAGCACCAATGGGACGTTCGTCAATGCCACGAAGGTGACCGAGCGGGTCCTGGTACCCACGGATCGCATCGCGTTCGGATCCGTGGTCGCTCGCTACGAGCTGCAGGATGCGCTGACGCAGGCGTACGACGACGGCGTCGCGCGCATGCTGAACATCGACGAGCTGTCGGGGCTCTACGTTGGACGCAGGTTCGACGCGGAGATGGAAGCGATGCTGCTGGCAGCGCGGGCATCCGGGGGCAAGGCCGGGCTCCTGGTGATGGACCTGGACGGGATCAAGGCGATCAACGACACGCACGGGCATCTGTTCGGTGCCTACGTCATCGGCGAGGCCGGGCACGTGATCGGCAAGCTGGTGGAAGGGCGTGGCGTTGCGACGCGATTCGGTGGCGACGAGTTCTGTGCGGCGTTGCCAGGTCTCGGGGTCGCGGAGACGGCAGCGGTGGGCGGTGAGATCCTGGCTGCGATCGGCTCGAACCGGTTCGAGAAGGACGGCGTATTGCTCCATCCGGGGATTTCGATCGGAGCGGCGGCGTTTCCGGAGTCAGCGAAAGATTCTGCGTCGCTGTTCCAGCGGGCCGACGAGGCGCTGTACCGCGCAAAGCGCGGCGGGAAGAATCGCGTTTGCCTCTGACGCTCGGCGCTGGGTGGTCGGGGTTCTCTACTCGATGACCGAGTCGGTCACCACGATCGGCGTGTCTTCGTGGCCGGAGATCTGCGGGTACTTCGGGTACCACGACCCGCCCTTGTTGTTCTTGATCACCGACTTGTCGATGCGGATGTCCCCGCTGTGATCGTTGCTCACGAAGAAGATGGCGCTGCCGAAGGCATTGACCTCGTTGTACTCCATCCGCGTGCCGCACAACGATAGCGTCATCTTGTTGCCGTCGTTGTAGATGCCGCCACCGCTCCCGCCGCCCGGTGTGCCGGACTTCGCCGGGTTGCCGCCGCTGCCGATGGCCTTGTTGTTCGCGAACAAGCTGTTGATGATCGTCCACGACACGCCGATGCTGCTGATCCCGCCACCGTTCGCGCAGGTTCCTCCGTACCCGTCCTTGCCTCCGAACGTGGTGTTCACCACGTACACGGGTTGGTTCTCGTACTGGCTGAACACGCGGATCGCGGCGCCGCCCACGTCCGGCCCGTTGTCCACGCAGACGTTGTTGAAGAACCTCGAGTTGATCACCTTGAAGCGTCCACCGCGGACCCAGATCGCGCCACCGCCGTCGTACTCGGTCTCGCTCTTGGAGTTGCCGTCGACGAACGTGATGTTCTGGATCGTCAGCCGCGGGTGATCCTGGTTCTGGCAGTGCGACGTGGTCCACTTCTGGGCCTCGTCGCAGGTGTTCATGTACAGGATGCGACGAGCCCCGGCGCCGCTGAGCGTGACCAGGCCAGCGCCGTCGATGACGATCTCCGGCCCCTTGTCGTTGAAGACCTTCGCGGTCTTGTCGAGCGTGATGGTCACCGGGACTGGACCGCAGTTGAACGTGATCACACCGCCAGCGGCGACCGCGTTGACGAAGGCGTCGCTGGTGCAGCTTGCCGGAGTGCCGGTGCCCACGACCGTGGTGGGGTGGGAGACGTCAGCGAGGCCCGCCTCAGCAGGGATGGTGCACGTGGCTTCTGGGTTCTGGTTGCCAGCCGGTGGCCCATCCTTGGGATTGGTAAGAGGGTTCGGCACATTCACACCTCCGGCATCGGAGTCGGAGCTCGAGCAGCCGAGAGCGCAGCAAGCTGCTGCAATTGCAGCGAGAGCGGCGAGGGGTGCGAGGTTCTGCGCAGAGCCGCGGGTGCCAAGGAACGGGTCGAAGGAAGTGGGCGAACGGCGACGCAGCAAGTGGAGCATGGTGAGCCCTCCTGATCCCACGGAGCATAGCCGATTCCGACCACACGCGACGCCTACCTTTCACTCCTGAAAGGTCCCTCGCAGCATTGCAAGGCGCGGAGCCGATCTTGGAGGGAAGAAGACGCAACGCAGGGCGCAGCCAGAGCAGACGCGTCGCGGCGGGTGCATTCGAAACGCTCTTGTTGGAGCGTCAACGGGGCGCAGGGTGGCGGGAGAGATCCGTGGGACGATGCGCAAATCGTCCTGAGCTCACGATGCGCACGGGAGATGCATGCCCAGCGCACCGACCGAGGCGGGCTACGACTCCTTGTCCCTGATGCACAACCGATGAAGAGCTGCGAGTCCTACATCCGTGACCTGGTTGCCCACCCCAAGGTGGCTGAAACCCGGCACCTGATGCATCACAACGTGTCGAAACAAGAGCATCTGTTGCGCTCTGCACGGATCTCGTACCGGCTCGCTCCGGTGTTTGGAGCCGACCGCGGGATATGTGCGAGGGCGGCACTGTTGCATGACATCGACTCGAGGCTCGGCACGTGGTCGAATCACGGGCACATCGCTGCGCGGGTCGCAGCGCAAATGGGAGAGCCTGAGCCAGTGTGCCGGGCAATTGTCCCACACATGTTCCCGGTCGGCCCTGCGCCTACCAGCCGCGAAGGATGGGTCCTGGTGATCGCGGACAAGCTCGCCTCGCTCTTTGATGTGACCAACTTCATGGTCGGGCTCATCACAGGGCGCAGCCAGCGGCTTCGTCGGAAGCTTGCCCAGAGCGACCCCTTCTACAGCGCGCGACGCTGGCGACGGTGGACCTGACTCGGGCGCTCGTCAGCCGCCGCTCGCCACCACGAAGATTTCGACCACATCGCCGTCGGAGATGACGTAGCTGCGCTTGCGCTGCTCGCCGGCGACCGTGGCCATGATGACCTTGCGCTGGGTCTCAGGGTAGCCAAGCGTGGTGAGAAGCTGATCGATGGTGGCGCCCGGCTCGATCGCAACGTCGTGGTCCTGAGGATGACCGCGTCGATCGATGGGGCCGTGGAAGTGTACGCGAACGGAGCTCACCGGGATGGCATAGCACGCGACGGGTCACTTCGGCACGCGCATGACGCTGCCGGCGATGCTGGTCCACCCGATGTTCATCCAGTAGACGTGCGTGGCATCGACCACGATCTGGGTCGGGTGAGATTGAGCCGTGGCATAGGTCTCGACGCTGGCCGCAGCGTCGCCGATCTTGATGCGTCGCACCGCCCCGTCGGTGTAGTCCTGCTGCATCGTGCCTTCCTCGACCCAGTACGCGTATCCATCGGAGACGGCGATCCCGAGGATCAGCGTGGGCGCCACGGCGAGGTGGCTCAGCTGGGCGCCGGTCTTGGTGACACGCAGCAGCTCGCTCTTGGAGAGCGGGAACGTTCCTGACGGATCGCCGGACGAGAAGTACACCGCGTCCTGATCCAGGGTCATGGCGGCCGGGCCGTTGCCCAGGATGTTGTAGAATGGAGAGAGCGTAGAGCCGTCCACAGGCAGCGTGGCGTTCTTGGCAACGCGATAGATCGCGTCGTTGATCGAACCCATGTACAGGTCCGTCGCATCGAGCCGCGCATACCAGACGTTGTAGATCCCAGTGACGAAGTCCGTGGTGCTGGAGCCGTCGAGCGCCGATCGATGCATCACCTTGGTCGTGCCGTCGTGCCAGTACAAGCCGCTGTCGTCCGCAGCCAGCCCTTCGGCGTCGTTGGGTGGGGTGATGAATGCGGTGGGTGCCAGGACGCCCGTGGTGGCAGCACGGTAGATGACAGGCGTGGTGTACTGGCTGAAGTAGACGAAGCCGTTGTAGATCGCGAGATCGTAGAGCTCATCGGCGCTCGGCCACTTGTCGAGCTTGCCTCCGGCCTTTGCGACCCGCTCGAACTGGTGCTCCGAGCCGCCGGTGATGAACAGCGACGCGTCGTCAGCCACCATCGACGAGCCGAAAGCGTCGATCCCGCTGACCTCCTCGGCTTTGCACTCGCCGTTGGTGCACTTGAAGGCGCCGCAATCGTGGCCGCACCAACCGCAGTTCTTGGCGTCTGTCGCGGTGTCCGTGCAAGGAGCTCCGCTGTCGCCCCATGCGCCGGCGCTTCCCGCTGCCCCGCCGCTGCCACTGGTGCCAGCGGTTCCGGCCGCGCCACCGGACGACGTGCCGCCCATGCCTGCGTCGGCGCCTGCTGCGCCTGCAGCGCCTGCGCTGCCACCGACGCCCGCTGTGCCGGCAGCACCGCTGTCCGCGCGCTCCGGGTCATTGATGCCGAGCAGCGAGTTGCACCCGAGCCAGAGTGTCAGCACGAGCGGCGTGGCTGCCAGGAATTCTCGGCGCATGATCAGGATGTATCCGACCTGCCCCGCTGGGACAACCACGACCGTTCGGCGCTCGCCAGCGACGACATGGTAGGATCCCAACCCATGGGCAACCGACAGATCGTTGCCGAGCATCTGCGCAACGGGAATGTGGAGGCACTGGGCGAGCTGGCTGCAACGGACTCTGGCGTCGTTGCCTCGCTGGTGCGCGGCCTCTACCATCCGGAGGCGTCGATCCGGTGGGGCGCGGCGGACGCCCTGGGACGCGCCGCAGGTCACTGGCTGCCATCGCAGCGACCCCGTGTCGAACGTGTGCTGCAACGCCTCGTGTGGGCGCTGAACGACGAGTCGGGGACCACAGGGTGGGGCGTGCCGCAGGCCATCGGCGAGGTGGTGCGCCAGGACAGGCAGCTCTCGGACGACCATGGTCCGCTGCTGGCATCGTGGCTGGGGGATGCTGAGGTGGAGCTCGACAACAGGCTGATGGTGCGCGGGCTGCTCTTTGCCATCGGGCGCGTTGGAGAGAATCGCCCGGAGGCCGTGCAACCTGCAGTGCCTGGGGTCATCGCTCGGCTGGCGGATCCAGACGCCGCGACGCGAGGGCTGGCCGCGCGCGTGCTCGGCATCCTGCGCGCACGCGACACGATGGACGCGGTGGCTGCGCTGTGTTCTGACGTCGCGCCGCTCGACATCTACGCAGAGGGACGGATGCGCCCGACGACCGTGGCGCAGCTTGCCGCAGAGGCTGTCGAGCGCTTGCGTTGGGGGGGCGGGGCTCCACCCGAGATTTAGTTCGCAACGCAACATGTCGTTCGACAATCGAAGCAATCGACCCACGCGGCCGCTGCAGGCTGCTGGGGGTTGTGGGACGAAACGCCGGCACCTGCTCCGCAGGCGGCAAGAAGGAGTGTGGATGATGGACAAGATCGTCATGAAGGAGCTGCAGGCGAAGCTGACCGAAGACCTGAAGCAGTGGCAGCGAACCGAAGGAGCGGCGGTACAGTTTGGCGAGAAGCTCGCGAGCTCCACGGAGAATCCCGTGATCAAGAACGTCGCTGAGATCATCCGCTCTGACTCGCAGCGACACGCTGCGATTCAACAGCTGATCATCGATTCGTTCGAGAAGTCGGCGATCTCGTTGTCCCCCGATGATCTGGCCAAGGTCTGGCCGGCGATCGAGAACCACATCAAGTCCGAGCAGGACATGGTAGCCCGGGTGCGCGAGGCGCTCGGGTTGCTCAAAGGGCGGGGACTGGTCGTGCAGCAGTACCTGCTGGAGTACTTGCTCCTCGACGAGGAGAAGCACGATGCACTGCTCGCCAAGCTCGAAGGGGTGAAGAAGGGGATGTATCCCTACGGCTGAGGAGCGACAGCCTCGCCGGGCGCGAGGGCCAGGCTCTGGCGCACGACCCGTCCACCACGGCATCAGCGAGCAGAATTGGCGTCGGGCGGAGACTTCGGGATCACCTGATCCCACTCGAGCGTGACGTCCGGGTTGAAGTCGGACGCCGGAGCCGTCTCGATGCTCTCATCGCCCCAAGAGATGATGCCTTGCTCGTGGCCGTTCACCAGCACCTTGCCCTGAATCTTGCCGAAGATGCTGCTTGCCGCCTGGGTCCAGGTTGGACTCCCTGTGATACCCGTCCCCGCCGTGCGTCTTGATGCAGAGAAGACCCGTCCCACGTTTCCTGTCCCACACCCGCTACAGGAGATCAGACTTTCGTATCCTACGTCGCGTCTCCCGTGCCCTCCCCTTTCGCGCACTGCTTCGTGGCACGCCGCTGAGGGCATGGCGCGAGCGGTCTGAAGGACAGCCGCGGAAGCCAAGTGGGTGACCGTCGCGTCTCGGCGCTCCGGCCTCGTGCGAGTCTCTGCCTGTTGCGCTTCCATCGCGCGACGCACTATCATCAGGCTCGCGGCTGTTAAGCAATCTCTGGAAGCGTCGGAATCATGAGAGCTCGCGCATCGATCGTCCCCATGGCTCTCGCTTGGGTGATCGCTACGCCTTCTTGCGGTGGCAGAAGCTTCCTGGACGTCGAGCAGGACGCGGGGATGCCGGGCGGCACGGGCCAGGACGGGGGCGAGTCAGGCGTGGACGCCAATGGGGAGGTTGATGACACGGCAGACGGCGGAGGCTGCCCTGCAGGTCGAACGGCGTGCCAAGGGAGCTGCGTTGACACCTCGATCGATCCGCAGAACTGCGGCGCATGCGGTGCAGCGTGCAACCCCTGGGAACCCTGCAATGCGGGCGCATGCGCGAAGTGTCATCTTACCATCTGCGGGAATGTATGCGTGCATACGGGGTCTGACACAAGCAACTGTGGGACCTGCGGCAATGTGTGCCCAGCCTCCCGTTCCTGTTGCATGGGAACGTGCGTCGATACTGCCACCAGCCTGGACCATTGCGGAGGGTGCGGTGCCTGGTGCCCTGTCGAAGCGACGTGCGTGGGCGCTGCCTGCTCGTGCCCCGCAGGTCAGGCACTCTGTGACGATCGCTGCGTGGACCTGGGGAGTGACGTCCTTAACTGCGGTGCATGCGGCAAGGCCTGCGCGGCGAGCGAATCGTGCGTGGGAGGCGCGTGCACCTGTGCGCTGAGCCTTTGCGCGGGCAAGTGCAGCGACCTCGCCAACGATTCCGCGAAATGCGGCGCCTGTGGCAATGCCTGCACGTCTGGCGACACGTGCGTGGGAGCTGTCTGCACGCCATGCGCCACGGCCATCTGCTCGGGAAAGTGTGTCGTCAAGCAGTTCGACCCGCTGAATTGCGGAGCGTGTGGTCGCGCGTGCCGCAGTGGTTTGTGCCAATTTGGGGTCTGCGCGCCAACCACCTTTGCCAGCTCTGACTCCTGCTGGCCCGGCGTTGTCGCGGTGGACTCCAGTGCAGTGTATTGGACGCACTACCGCTGTGGCGCTGCGCAGCCTGCTGGTGCGGTCTGGAAGCGCGGGCTCGCAGGAGGCCCCGCTGTCCCGCTCGGGCCCAAGCAGGACACGTCGGTCCCCCACGCCCGCCCACTCGCGTTGGATGCGAATGCGATCTACATCTGCGACGAGTACGGCACCATCTTGAAGGTCGGAAAGTCCGGGGAGGTTCCTGTGGTGCTGGCCGACACCGGGAGCCGGGCCAACGGCATCGCAGTGGACGCGGACGCAGTGTACTGGACGCTGGACGACAGGGTCATGAAGGTCGGGCTGGACGGCGGAACGCCGGAGACGATCGCGAGCAATCAGAAGGAGGCGCGAGGCATCGCAGTGGATGGGAGCTACGTCTACTGGGCAACGGACGGCACAGTGATGAAGGTCGCGCTCGCTGGTGGCACGGCAGTCACGCTTGCGACGAATCAGCTCCAGGGATCTGCCATTGCGGTGAGTGCCGACGCTTTGTACTGGACCGCACTGGGTGGTATTCAGAAGATCGGGCTGTCCGGAGAGTCCCCGATGACTCTCGTACAGTTCGAGGGTTTGGAGTCGCCACTCGCTCTTGGGCCTGCCGCTGTCTTCTGGTACAACAACATCACGAGAGTCGTCAACCGTATGGGTCTGTCCGGAGGCGGGCTCGTCAAGCTTGCCTCTGACGTGAACGGCCTGACCGGGCTCGGGGTGAGCTCTGACGCCGTGTTCTGGTCCGCAGGATTCGCTCACGAATCGATGGGCATTGTCACGTATGACGGATCCATCTGGAGAGCCGAGAAGTGATCGTCGGTCGAGGGCGGCCCCCAGCGCGTGCGCGTGAGGGCGATGAGCCTCCAGGAGGGGTCAGGATCACCCATATGAAACCACGATTCTTGCCAGGGAAGGGCGCGGCTCGCAGCCCGGGGACCGCGCCCGGACGGCGAAGGCACGCGAGGCTACCCTGGAGTGGGATGACGAAGCGATCGTGGACGGGCTGCTGCAGAAACGCGCGGCAGCCCCGGCCGCCCTGTTCCAGCGTTACGGACGCGACGTCCAGCGGATCCTGGGCCGCATCCTGGGTGTCGACTCCGAGCTGCCCGACCTCACGCAAGAGGTCTTCTTGCGTGCCCTGGAAGGGATCGAGCGGATCGACGACCCGTGCCGGTTGCGGGGCTGGCTGATGTCGACCGCGGTCTACGCAGCCCGGGAGGTGATCCGTCGCAGGAGGCGGCGCTGGTGGCCGGTGCTGCTGTCGCAGACGCACGTCGTCGAGCCCGCTGTGCAGGCGGCAGACCATTGTGCGCGAGAGGCTGTGCGTGCCACCTATGCGCTGCTCGACAAGATCGACCCTGACGATCGCATCGCGTTGTCGCTTCACGTCTTCGAGGGGATGGAGCTGACCGACACGGCATCGGCATGCGGAGTCTCGCTTGCCACGATCAAGCGACGGATTGCCAGGGGGCGCGAGAGATTTCTGGCGCTCGCCGCAGAGCATCCGGCCTTGCAGGACTGGATCCGTGGAGAGGAACCATGAAGCCGCGAATTGATCCGCTTGCCCGACTCGCGGGCGCAATTCGACAAGAGCAGGATCCGGCCCTCGATCAGCTTGAGCTGGGTACCCTCGACGCTTCCGTGTGGGTTCGCCCAGGAGCCCGATGGCGAGCCCGGCAATGGCTCGGCCTGGCTGGATGGGCGGTTGCGGGCGCCGCAGCAGCGGCCGCGGTTCTGGTGTGGTGGCAGACGCGGGCGCTCGGGTTCGAGGCGCAGGCTTTGGAGCAGATTCGGGACAGCGACGCGCCGGCGTGGCAGGCACCTTCCTCGAACGGCATGCTTCGGTTCTCGGATGGATCCGTCGTCGAAGTGCGGCAGGGGTCGCGCGCGAGGCTCGATTCTGTGCAGGCGAACGGAGCGATGGTGCGCCTCGATCAGGGGCAGCTGAAGGCCAGCATCATCCCGCGGTCCAAGTCCAGCTGGCGATTCAAGGCTGGGTTCTTCGAGGTATGGGTCACGGGCACACGATTCAGCCTTGCGCTCGAAAGCGGGACGGGCGCGCTAACCGTGCGAATGGAGGAGGGCTCGGTGCGGATCTCGGGATGCGCACTGGATGAGCTGCGTCTCGCTGCAGGGCAATCGGCGACGCTCTCCTGTGATGGCGCCAGGCCTCGTGTGAACACCGTTGAACAGGCGCTCCCAGCGCAGTCCTCGGGCGCGCCAGGGGATCCGGTCCCGGTGCCGCCCGCGGTGGCGCCCCAAGGCTCTGCCCCGGAAGCCAGTGCCAGAAGGCCTGGTCCGATGGGCGAAGCGCCGGAAGAGCCGACCGCGCCTATCGCGTCGTCCGACGCAGCAGCAGGCGCAGTTACCTGGCAGGCATTGGCGTCGCAAGGCAAGTTCCGTGAAGCCTACATGGCAGCGGACCTCGCAGGGTTTGACGCCCAATGCGACAGCCTGAGCGCCAGGGAGCTGATGGAGCTCGCAGATGTTGCTCAGTTTGCGGGCAGAAGCGACCGCTGCATGCGTGCCCTGCTGGCGCTCCGCAAGAGATTCCCAGGATCCGGATCGAGCGCGACAGCAGCGTTCAAGCTTGGCAGGATGGCAGCGGACCAGAGGGGAGCTGTGGCAGAGGCTCGTCAATGGTTCGAGACGTGTCTTGCCGAGGCGCCTTCTGGAGTCCTTGCGCGCGAAGCGATGGGACGGCTCATGGAGATGGACCGGGCTGCAGGGAACGTCGCTGGTGCGCGGGCGCGAGCGGTACAGTATCTGGAGCGATATCCGCAGGGGCCGCACGCGGAGCTGGCACGCACGCTGGTGGGCCGTTGAAGCCTTGGCTGATCAGCTGCGTGTTCGTGGCCGCCTCTTTGGCGGCGTCGAATGCGCGCGCACAGATGACTGCGCAGGTCGGTGTGGAAGGCGACGCGTCGGACAACCCGGCACGCGCAAAGGTCGTGGAGGAGCTTCGGTCGCAAGGCTATGATGTCCGCGAGCCGGGGCAAGTCCAGGAGGATGGCACGCGGCCGCTCTCGGCCCGCCTGATCGTGCAGGGGCGGAGCATCGTGGTGCGCGTGATCGTGCGTCGGCGCGGGCACTACGAGCGCCGGGAAGCCGAGATCGAGCTTGGGCAGACCGAGGAGGAGCAGACCACGGCAGCGCTGCGCGCGGCCGAGTTCCTGCGCGTGAGTCTGCTGGATCTCGGCGCTGAGGCACCGGCGCGCCCTGAGCCACCGCCCACGGTTCTGCCGTTCGAGGACAAGCCCAAGCCTATGGTTCGGCATGCGGTGCACAAGGATGCCCCGCTGCGCGGGCCTGGAATCGGGATGTACGCAGGCGGAGCCTTGGGATACTCGACCGGAGGATTCAGCGCACAGCCCTGGTTCACGGTAGGTCTCTCTCTTCCTGTTGCGACATCGGTTCGTGCGCGGGTGTTCGGGATGGTCCCGATGGCAGCTGCCAGCAGCCAGGCACCAGAGGGGGAGCTGCGGCTGAGCACCACCTTGGTCGGACCGTCGGTCGGGTGGGCAGCGCTGCGGGGGCGGTACGCAGAGCTGGAGCTGGAAGGCGGAGTGGCTGGGGTTGCGGTATCGATATCGGCGCAAGCGAACCCGGGCCACTGGAGCGAGAACTCCACACGCTACGCAGCCATGCCCTTGGCGGGCGCTCGCGTGATGGTGCTTCCCGGGCGATTTCGGGTCGGGCTTGGAGCCTTGTGCGGAACGCTTCTTCCTCGTGAAGAGGTGCGCGCGGCAGGTCGAGAGGTATCGACCTGGGGAGGTTTCGTGGGGGCTGCGAGTCTTCAGGTGGAGGTTGCGCTTGACTGACGTGAGCCGCGAGCCCTGCCCAGAGTCACCATGGATGAGACACGAGGGACAACATGAAATCCAAGAACCGGAAGCCAGGCGTGACCGCAGTGTTGATCCTGGTCGCTGCGGGTGCCATGGCGTGTACCGACAGCACCGAGGCGATCCACGACAACGATGCAGCGGCAGGGGGGAGCGCTGGCATCGGGGGCAGCTCCGGAAGCGCGGGAAGCGCGGGAATGAGCGGAGCGACAGGGGGCGGAGGTGGGCAGGCGGGCGGTGGCGGCGCGCCCTTGGAGGCGGGTGTGCCTGAAGGGGCTGAGGCAGCTTGTGCGGCGTGGGCCGCAATTGCGTGTCAAGAGTACAAGGCTTGCTGGGGAAGCGAAGTTTCCGCAGCCATGTACGGAAGCGACGCCGGGTGTCTGGACCTGGACACCCGCTACTGCCTTGCCTGGTGGTTCGCGCCAGGATCGAGCTTCACGGTGGCCGACATGAATGCGTGCGTTGCTGCGCAAGATCCGGAGCGTCGGTGCGGGCCGGGGGTGATCAGCGCCTGCATACCTGGACCTGGCACCAGGGAGCTCGGAGCGCCGTGCGGCGCTGACACGCAGTGTGCGAGCCAGTTCTGCTGCGCGAAATGGCCCGAATGCGGCACGTGCTGCGCGCCTCCGAAATCCGGGGAGCCCTGCTGGGAGGGCAAGTGCATCAGCGGACAAGTCTGCATTGGGCCGGATAACACCTGTGTGAAACCGACTGCAGAAGAAGGGGGGGTGTGCGGTCCTGGGCTTCCGTGCGCGTCCGGGCTGGCGTGCAACGCGTCCGGCGTGTGCGTCAAGGCTGGACAGGCAAAAGAGGGGGAGGCCTGCAAGACAGGCGAGTGCGGTGGCTATCTCACCTGCGATCAGGGCACCCTGACCTGCAAGGGCTTCTCCAGCTCGGCCACGGAAGGGCAACCGTGCACGATGTTCTGCGCGCACGGCCTCGTGTGCGACCTTGAGAATCAGGTATGCATCGTTGGTGCAGGGCTGGGCGAAGCGTGCTCTGCAGGCAACTATGGGTTTGGATCCAACTGCAACGACATTCTGAGCTGCGTGAACGGCAAGTGCGTTGAACCGATCACGCCGACCTGCCCGTAGGGCGAAGGATGAAACACCCGCGCCGTTCGAGCTGAGCAACAGAAGGAATCACCGCACCAACCGCCACCCACGACTTGTTCGTTCCGCCGCCTTGCGACCACTCCGCAGATCCAGGTACGGCTGCGGGCTGCACGGTGCAATTCGGCGCACGAGCTCCTGGTCCGCCTCTGCGAGCTCGGAGTACTCGATGTCGACCTGCGGATTGGGGCCTTTGGCAGCAGAGACTCGGGTCGCGTGCTTGGGCGCTCTGCCGCACTCGACAAAGAGAACGCCTCCGACAATCCTGGTTCGCGAATGCGTCGGGATGCTCACAGGATGCCCCAACCCGCCCCCCACAGGTTCGCAGGTAGCCTGGGCAGAGAATTCGTCCGTGGGACGACACTGAACCGTCAGTAGGCCCAGGGCCGAGAGCTGGTGACGGCACGCGGAGAAGTCTTCTTTGCTCGGCCCGCTCCCTCCGAAGATGTCGTCGTCCACCACTCTCAAGAAGGTGCTGCAGAACAGCTGGCGCGGCGGCTCCTGGGAATTGAGCAACTCCGTTGCCGAAATGGGATTGATATTTCCGCCGCACGCACACAGGAGCCCAGCAGATGAAACAACGAACCTCAACGATTTCGGTTGAAGGCTCACCTGCACGTTGCTCCCTTCGAGAGCGGACCGCAGCAGTTCGTAGGATACGCGTGCGTGCGGGCCCTCGTCGAGTCGATCCATACGCCGCGGGGTCAGCGATGAGCCCGTTCACCCGCTGTTCACCCGCCCCTTGGGTCATTTCCCGAACCGGTGTACCCTTGGCGTCGAATGTAGATCGGCTGGATGCCAGGACGAGGCTCATCATGAACATCCATCACGCTCGGATCACCGCGTTGCTGTGCGCTGTCTGCGGCCTGACAGGGCTGGTCGTGGCCTGTGGCGACACCGATTCCCCGGCAGTGGAAGGGCAAGCAGCCCAAGCGGGCCAAGCCGGGCAGGCCGGGCAAGGTGGTCAGGCAGGACAGGGCGGCAAGGCCGGTCAAGGTGGTCAGGCGGGACAGGGCGGCTCTGCGGGCGCAGCCGGCCAGGGAGGCCAAGGCGGCCAGGGCGGTGTCGGAGGGACCGGCGGCCAGCCCCCTTGCGGGCTCGGTTCCTATGTCTTCCCTGCTGGACCCACCTACAACACCGCCAACGGCTCTGCGACCCTGTCGCGCATCACCGCATGGGACCCGGGCGTTCCAGGTGGCGTGCCGCACCTGACCACGATCTGCGCCACGCTTTCGGCTACTGGCAACGGCGATGACGCTGCGATCAACCAGGCGATCGAGAACTGTCCAGCAAGCCAGGTCGTGCAGCTCAATCCGGGCATCTACAACATCAAGAACGCGATCATGCTCTCCAAGAGCGGCGTGGTGCTACGCGGTAGCGGGGGTCCTGGAGCCGGGCCCGCGGTGCAGACCCGCCTGATGGCCGATCCGTCGCTCTATGGGCCGGTGGTCAACATCGGCCCTGACCTGTTCCCGCACATGGAGGGCGCGTCCACCGATTGCACCGCTGACGCGATGCAGGGCGCAAGCTCGGTGACCGTGGCGAGCGTGGCGGGCTTCCAGGTTGGCGACCTGGTCATCATCGACATGACCGTGGATCCTGCGGACGACACAGGCGCCTGGATCGTGGACGCTCCGCCTGGGGGCACGGGTCTGGTCTACCCGTATGCTGAGTACAATCCGACGAACTCGCCGGTGGGCGATGCATCGCGCGGCTGGTTCAACCGTATGAATCGCCCGCTATCGCAGGTGATGGAGATCCAGTCGATCAACGGGAACACCCTCACCTTCTCCACGCCGTTTCACATGACGTTCGACCTGGCGCACAGCGCCCAGGTTGCCCAGATCACGTACAATGGCGGGCAGACCACACCTGTGGATCACGCAGGCCTTGAGGATGTCTACGTGGCAGGGGCTCCGGCTCCGGGCGGAGCCTCGCAATACAACAACGTGGTGATCACGGATGCGAAGTACTCGTGGGTGAGGAACATCGAGTCCGATCAATCGAACGGCTACAGCATGGGAATCGACAGCGCATTCCGCTGCGTGGTGCGCGACTGCTATCTGCACAGCACCATCAACCCGTCCCCGGGTGGAGGCGGCTATGGGCTCGAGTTCTCCGCAGGGTCGGCCGACAATCTGGTGGAGAACACGATCTCCTGGAACTTCAACAAGTTGATGGTGATGCGGGCATCTGGGGGCGGCAATGTCATTGCGTACAGCTACATGGACGACGCCTGGATCAACTATCAGCCGAATTGGCCTGAATCAGGGCTGAACGACGGGCACATGACCACGCCGCACTTCGAGCTGTTCGAGGGGAACCTCTCCTTCAGCCTTGGGGGCGACGACACCTGGGGCGGAGCGATCTTCGACAGCTGGCACCGCAACGTGTCCACAGGTCATCGATCTGCCTGGCCGCCGCTCAACACCTATACATTCGATGCGAACGCGCAGACGACCGGATGCACCTCGGGCGGGCCTGACGACTTCACATGCATCCCCTACTCTGACGTGGGGCCGCGCGTGCCAGGGGGCGCATCGCAGGGTCATGTGTTCCAGAATTTCGTGGGCAACGTGCTGGGCTTCATCGACATGCCGAATGCGCCTCAGACCAAGGGGTTCGCGTATGAGAACACGGGGCCAGGGTGGGAGTGGGATCCGGTCTCGATGTGGTGGCTCGGCTTTGGCGACAACACGACAGACCAGGGCGTAGCGAACACGGCGTGGAGAGACGGCAACTACGACTACGCGACCAAGGCAGTGCACTGGGCAGGTGCGGCGCAAGTCCTGCCGACGTCGCTCTACCTGTGCGGCAAGCCCGCGTTCTTCGGGAGCTACACCTGGCCGTGGGTGGACGGGAGCAACGCGACTACGCCGTACGTGACCCATGCGTTCCAGTACTACGCGCTTTCGCCGACCCTTGGGACCTATGGGACGAGCGGGAGCATGGTGACGCATGCGGGGTTCCAGCTGCCGGCGTACGTCCGGTTCCTGCAGCTGCACGGCATCGAGGCGCCGGCGCAGAGCTGCGGCACGGCGACGTTGCCGAGCGTGCCAGCGGAGTGCTCGAACTTGCTGCTGGGGGTGGTGCCGTAGCGACCTCCACGGCTTCAGACGTGCCAGCGCGGCTCAACGATACGGATGCTCAATCCGCTCGGAGAGTTGCCTCACGTTCTTCATCGCGGCTTGGACCAGGGTTGGCTCCAGTACCACCCCCCGCAGGAACACCGACATGGTGCGGTCGTCCGAGACAGCTCCGGCGAACTCTGCGTGGGTCGTGGCATCGAGAATAGCGCCGGCCTGTACAGCACCGTGTTCGCCGAACGAGGAGAAGCCCTTGACGAACGTGTGGGAAGGACCACCCATGTTGGTGATCGCGAGAATGTCCTCCTTGTGAGCATCAGCTACGATGGCAAGCGTCGGCCCGCCGGGCTTCCGATGTTGCACGTCGATCCGCGTGAAGATGGCAGGCCTGGTGCGTCCGCTCGGGGCCGAGCTCTGCGTCGTCTGGATGGAGTAGGAGAATCCGCCGAGGTCTACCTGGATGACGGGGAGTCGGTCGTGCCGTTCGGCTGGCTCCTCGAGTTCGGCGGACAGGCCGGATGCAAGGCGATTCCACTCGGCAGCGATGAGGGCGCTTCCCTTTGATAGAACCGCCGCCGCGCGCCGCGCTTCTTCGAGATTACCCCAGGGGCTGGACCGAACTTCTGCGATTCTGTTGATCAGCCGAAAAGAACATCCATTGGCCCGAATCATGGCTTCACGCACGTGCGGGCCCAGCCATGCACGAGCCAAGATTGGATCATTGGTTTCCACGGAGAACAGCGTATCGAACTGGCTATCTCCGGTCTCGAACGGATCCCCCGAAAACCAGCGGCTTCTGGGTCGCGGCGGGCCGACCGCAATGTCGAGACCGCCCGCTTCTTCACTTCGAGCTACGAAGCACTCCTCCTGGGAATAGTTGCTGGACACCCTGCGGCGGGTGACGGACACCGTGTCGATGTCGAACGGCAATCTGTTCGCGGGTTCTGCCTCGGGCAGTTGCTCCTTCGTGGGGCTCGTCGCTTTTCCAGTAGGTTCAAGCTTGGCTTTCGGCTTGGGCGCCGGCCACGGCCTCGGCCTTCCGGGCCGAACATAGCGACCGATCCCCCAGGCGATCGGCCCCCACGCAAAAAACCACATATCCACCTGGAACCACCAGGAAGGTCCCAACGGTCAACACCACTCCGAGCACGATCCAGCAAAGCGCCTTGAATCGCTCTGCCGTCTCGTAGAGCCTGTCGCGCTGTTCGGTGACCATACGGACCGCATCTTCCTCCGTAAGGCCGGCCCCGATCAGGTCAGCACACACCTGCGCAGGAGCTTCCCCACTCGCGAGCAAGCGAGAGGTAGCTGCCGGCGCATCGGCCACATCGATAACGTGCGATGGGGTGGGCGGCCTGTAACGCGGCGGAGGTTTGACTCTCTTGCGTTTGGGCGGGTGGAACTCCTTCCCGCACCTGCAGCAGGATTCGGCCAATTGCGAGTTGAACTCCCCACAACCCGGACAATCCATGGTGGGTTCAAGGTATCACGGTGGCGTCGACAGTGCACGCCGAAGACTGATGGGTGCAGACACCTGCTTGCACCGGTATGGGACTTCGATGAGGGAATGTGGCGCTGGGAGGCGTGGGCGGCGGGTTGGACTGCCGGCGCGTAGGATATTCACCGCCCCCCGGCCTGTCGGCCGACCCCCTCCGGATCTGCCGCATCCCGTTGGTACTCGATGCGGCAGCCGGAGGGGGCGCAGAGCGGGATGCCGTCTGTCGGGCTTCACCCCCCCACCGACCGCCGCTCGTCCTAAAGCACGTATGATCGCAGGCTCCGCAGTTGCTGTGGTCCGACCCGAGGGCAGCACCTTTCGGGCCCGCCAGCGGATGTGAACGAGTTCAACCGCTTGCGCGGCTCAACCTCGGCAGGGGCTCAGGGTCAATCAGGTTGATAGAACAACTCCACCAGATCGAAGGGACGCCACAAGGCGACCCCGAGCCCGACCGGGATGGTGTGAGAATGTGGCTTGACGTGTAGAATTGCATACACAGGATACAAGGTGCGGTAGTCGCAAGGGGAGCTCGAGGTGAGCGCGACTGCCGTGCAAATCGGACGCGCCAATCGGCGTCAATGGGAGGGATCCATGGACCCAAGCAACGACCTCAAACATGGCGAAAAGGAATCTCTCGCACCAGCCGCGATGGATTCTGTCGTAGTTCCTCAGCCACGGAAACGAACCGCTGACCTGCTGCCGTGGGCCATGTCCCTGGCTGCATTGGTCGTCGTGGGCGCCGGCGTGCTGGTCTACGACACTCGCAAGCCCCCGCGGGCTCTGCAGGCGAACCTCGACAGGGCCACCGCGGCCTCGATGGGGCCGGGCGCAGGCTACACCCAGGTCAACAGCGCAGTGGGTCGATTCGTCGAGCACGATGCCCTGGGTCCGCTCGATCTGGCAGCCTTCGCTTCTGCGACCGACGACGTCGAGGCGGCGATGGTAGCTTGCTTGGGCCAGGATCCGAAGCCAGCGGCCGTGCGTGTCGAGCTCAACGTCGAGCCCTCGGGCCTGATCAGCGCGGTGACCCTGGAGCAGCCGGAGCATGCATCGGATGCGGCACGCGACTGCGTGGCGCAGGCTTATGCGGATGTCCGAGTCGCATCCTTCGATGGGCCATCGGAAGTGATCCACAAGTCGTTCGCGGTACGGTAGTACCGCCTGCCCGAAGTCCACAGGGGGAATCCCGGTAGCGGCACGCCAAGGCGTGCCTACGTTTGGCACGGCATGCCGTGCTGCAGCGAAACCCGCGGCGCACGCGTCGGGCAGGGGCAAGGGCAAGGGCAGGGGCAAGGACCGAAGTAGCTCGTCCCGGTCCACGTTGCCGTTGCCGTCAAGGTTCACGACAACGACCAAATCCACGTCAACGAGGCCGCGGCGACGCTGCGCGCGGAGTCCTGTTTCATCCATTGGCGCGGCGGTACCCGCTAGAATCCACGCGGTAGCTGCGTTGCGAGCCATACCAGCACTCCATCGAGCGCGAATATGCCCGCAGTCATCGCTGCCACCAGCAGCCAGTCCTGGTGCCCTGCGGGAACGAGCACCTCGTGGTCGTGCATCGTATTGCCATTGCCTTGCAGCGAGTCGAGCTGGCGCATCGGTGCATTCCCCGCCCGTGGGGAGAACCCGCTACCGAGGCTCACAGCGGGTGACGCGCCTGGATCTGGAAGACCCTGTGTACGGTCACGCTCGGCCCGGTGAACGGCTCCATCCTTGCGGACCGGAACGCTCGTGCGATGCAGCCTCCGACCGGGGTTCCGCTGTACGGGGGGGCATCCACCCATGCGGTCGTGACGGTCCCAGCAGGAGCGAACACGACGTGGACGTTCACCAACGCGATCGGATCGGTTGGGCGCAGGCACGCCGAAGCGGACTCTGCAGATTCGATCATGGCAGAAGTCGCCTGGGTCGGATCGAATGGCGCCAAGGCTGGATTGGTCCCATCCGCCGTAGGGGCGTCACCGGCAGCGGCAGGCAGCGACGCTGGCGGGGGGCGGGTGGCCGGTGAATTCGGGCCGAAGCTGCTGATACGGGGACGAGAGGCGTGGATGCTGACCTCGGCGCATTGGATCGTGCCAATGCCCGTCCTGCGGAAGTCTCCTTGGGCAGGCGCCGGATCGGATGTCGGGGCCGTGGGCGGGGCGAACGTCCACACCGCCTTGATCACCGCCGCCGCAGCTGTCGCCGCAGCGGGCATCGCCGCAGCGGTGATCATCGAAACGGAGGGCGAAGCGCGGCTGGGCTCCCAGCGGTACACACCAATGGCAACGAGGCACAGTGTGCCGACCATGGCCGTGTAGGCGATTTTGTGGACCTTGTGGCGACGGGCGATGAATTGGTCCAGGGGAAGCCCGGAAGGCATCGCCACAGGCGCAACGGACTCTCCCTGCGCGAGCTGCGCCTCCGGGAGCGGTGCAGCCGGAGCCTCTCCGCCCTTCTCCACGGGCAGGCTCGCCGCCTCGAGCTCGTCAGCGAATCGCGGAAGCGAATCGCGCGCAGGCGGGGGACGGATCGCGTTGCGATGCGGCGGAGGCAGTGCGGATGAGCCTCGCAGCGCCGGCCACTCTTCGTCAAAGAGTATCTCGAAGCTCGACGGCGGTGCCCGCCCTCGAGGGTCGCGGGACCCGGGAGCAGAGCCTCGCCCGCTCGGTCGTTGCGGAGCCCCGGAATCGCGGGCTGCCAGCCAGCTCAACGGAATGCCGACCTCGTCGACAGGATCCCGGTCTGGCGCGCGCTTCTTGTTTCTCCAGCTCATGATGGTCCCCCCATGCACCGATGCGCCGCGCATGTGGGCTCGACGCTGCGTTCGCGAAACTGGCTCCCACGCCGGTCTGCGACAGGATGCACACTATCGAGTTGTGGGAGAGGGGAGCGATCGTCAAGAGGCTCATTCGCCAACCAGCATGGTTTCATGGACTTGCGTGTTGCTGATTCCGGCGCGCGAGCGAGCGAGTCATCCCTGCGTGAACGCTTTGGCAGGAGAGACCGTGTCAACGCCCTGCTGGGCGATCTCGGCAGATCGCTGCAGCAGCTCCTCTCCCGTATCGCCCGGCAGGGAATGCATTGCGCACACGATGAACACATCCTGGTCAGGAACGAGGACCTTGCGAATCACGCCAGGGGTCCAGAGATCCTCCTGGTAGCTCAGCCCGCAATCACGGTCACCGACATACTCGAAGCGCCGCCACCAGTCCGGCGACCCGACGAACGTTCCCTGGTAGCGGAACGCCATGGTGGGCAGGGAGGCAACCGGGCGCACGACCGCTTCGCCGGAGCGTATGCGCACTTCGTTGATCAGACCACCGTGCTCGCTCATGAGCTCGTCTGCAGGCCGCATGGCGAGCAAAGGGCGGGCTTCGAGAACCGCGCCCAGGGGCCCGCGCCACGTGTAGCGCAGGACCACCGCTGCGTGGCCGCGCACGATCCCGAGGGTGTGCTCGAGCTTGTAGCCGCCCACCAAGTATTCCCAGCGCGGCAGAGGGTCTTCGGCAAAGACCGATACGTGCTTGTAGCCTCCGGTGGGCTCGATGCCTGGGAACTTGTCTGTCGCGAGGGAGAACGTCGCGCCGTTCACGAAGACCGTTGCTGCGACATTCGACAGGAGCACGTGGGAGGCTCCCTGGGGCCCAGCGGGAGCCACCAGAAGACCGTGCGATCGCCGCGTGTGCATGCGAGCAATCGTCGACGAAGCGTAGGGGCCTGGCCCGTCCGCATCGACCCATTCTCCGACTGCCGGATGGAGCGCCCCAGCCGGGAGGGCGTCGGGCCGCCCAGAGGATACGTCGGCAACTCCGCACTTGCGAGGCATCGATCTGCCCAGGAGCGCGAGGCCCAGGTCTTTCTGATCGATGGCCTGGCTCACGCGGCCACCGTGGTCCGGGCGAGCTTCGTGACTGCGGATACGAGCGTGTCCACATCAATCGGCTTGGTCAGATATGTCTGGAATCCAGCAGCGAGCGCCCGCTCGCTGTCCTTGCCAGCGGCCATGGCGCTCAGGGCTGCTGCCGGGGTGCTCCCCCCGTGCTCAGGCGGCAACGCCCTCACCTTGGAGATGAATGCGAGGCCGTCTTCGCCGGGCATCGCGAGATCGCTGAGGAGCGCTTGGGGACGGAATTCGATCAAGGCCTGCAACCCTTCTGCTGCTGTGGAGGCAGCACGGACTTCTGCGTCATGCATCCGGAGCACGCCTGCCAATCCGGCACGCGTCACACCGTCGTCGTCGACCACGAGCACGCGGATTCCCCTCAGGCTCAGCCGCTCGGTCGAAGCAGGGGGTGGCAATGCCGAAGGTCTGTCGCTGAGCAGGGGGAAGCTGACGGTGAGCTTGGCCCCCTGGTCCTTGCCGAGGCTCTCGGCGCGGACCGTTCCACCGTGCATCTCCACCAGGCGTCGTACGATGGACAACCCGAGCCCGAGCCCGCCGTGGTGTCGCGCTGAAGAGCTGTCCGCCTGGGTGAAGGTGTCAAAGACGCGAGGCAAGAACACGGGATCGATCCCGACGCCCGTGTCGCTCACCCGGATGAAGGCCGTGCCTGCAGCGCAATTGAGAACAAGTGCAACGTGGCCTCCGCTCGGCGTGAACTTGATGGCATTGCTGAGCAGGTTGAACACCACCTGCTGGATGCGGACCGAGTCTCCCATCACCTGGCCCACTCCGTCCGGAATCGTCAGCTCGAGTTGGACCTTCTTGATGTCAGCGGCAGGGCGCTGCAGCTCCGCCGCCTCACGCACCAGCTCGGCCAGCTCGACAGGCCGGACATCGAGCACGAGCTTGTCCGCGGTGATGCGCGAGACGTCGAGAAGATCCTCGATGAGCGTGGTCTGCAGCTTGACAGCGCGGGCGATCGCAGCGCTCACGTCGAGTGTCTTCTTGTCGCTCGATCCTTGCAGGAGCTGGGCCTGCAAAAGGATCGCTCCGAGCGGCGTGCGCAGCTCGTGCGAAAGCGTCGCCAGGAACATGTCCTTGGCCCTGCTCGCGCGCTCTGCCTCGGCCACGGCCCGCTTGAGCTGATCGATCTCCACCAGCGAGATGACCGCTCCATCCACATGCCCGTCCGCAGAGCGGTAGGGATGAATCTGCAGGCGCTGCCAGTGGCCGTCGCGGTCCTGCACCTCCCACTCGCGCGCCACCCCGTCCTGGATGACGAGGCTGATCCGTTGATCCAGGTCGCCCACGGTGATTCTGGGCTTGATCTCGGAGATGGGTCGGTCGATGTCGGACGGCAGGATGTGGAACATGTCCACCGCGAGCGGGGTGTAGCGGCGGACCTTCCTGCTCGCGTCGACGATGACGAGCGGGATGCCTGCGCTGTCCTGCACATTGACGAGGTCGGACGCGCTCTGGTCGAGCTCCTTGTTGCGCGAGCGCAGCTCGTCGTTGAGCGTGGACAGCTCTTCGTTGGCCGCCTGAAGCTCCTCCTTGGCGCTCTCCAGCTCCTCGTTGGTGCTCTGAAGCTCCTCGTTGGAGGCAACCAGCTCCTCGTTGGCAGCAGCGAGATCGTCATCGGCCCGCTGGTACTCCTCTGTGAGCGATTGCACGAACTGCCGCATTCCCCCCAACTCCTGCCTGGTCCGAGCCAGCTCCTGGTGCTCGACGCCGGACAGGTCTGCAAGGGGGAGCGGCGGGTGGACCGCCACGACTTCCTGCGCGCTCTCGAACAAGACCAGGTAGTGCTTCTGGCTCGCGTCCAAGAGCTTCGGCAAAGGCAAGACCTCGACCGTGACCGTGACTTCGCCTGCATCCTGCTCAATCCGAATACCTTCTTTGCGCGCAGCCGCGCCTGTGCGAATCGCTTCGTCCAGAAGGGGCCGAAGCTCCATGAGCAGCCCATCTCGCGCCATCTTGAGCACTTCGGTCTGCGGGTGGCCCTGAGGAGACTCCAGGAAGCGCCCGGTGCGGCCTCGGAACTGCACGACCTCGAGCTTGTCGTTGACGATGACGCCAGGCGGGGCGTAGCGATCGAGAAGGATGTGGTCGACCTGCCGTACTGCGTCTGCCACCGGTCGAGGCCGCTGCGAGGGGACCCCGAACGCGCCTGAAGGAACCCTGATTCCAGGGCGCGAATGGGACATGGTATAGGTCTTGCGGCTGCTCTCGCCGGTCTTGGAGAAGATGCGACGGTCGCCGCTGATCGGAGCGAACAGCTCGCGGAAGCCGAACACCCCCTCGTTGCGTCCCAGCGACAGGAAGCCTGGCGAGTTCAGGCACGCGTGGAACATGGGAAGGACCCGCTTCTGCAGCTCCGGGCCGAGGTAGATGAGAACGTTGCGGAAGCTGATCAGGTCCAGCGCTGCGAACGGCGGATCGCGCGTCACATCGTGGACCACGAATACGCAGAGGTCGCGGACGCGTCTGCTGATCCGATAGCCACGCTCGCTCGCCGTGAAGAACCGCTGGAGGCGCTCAGCTCCCAAGTCGCGAAGGCTGTCTGCGCTGTACTGCCCAGCGCGAGCCCTGTCGATCGCAGGCGCACTGAGATCGGTGGCAAAGATCTGAACGTTGAAGTCGGACGAGGTGTCGTCGAGAAACTCCAGAAGCGCGATGGCTGTGGAGTAGACCTCTTCGCCTGTGGAGCACCCCGGGATCCAGATCTTGATCACGTCCCCTGGCTTCTTGGAAGCGGTGATCGCGGGGAAGACGTGCTGCTTGAACGCGTCGAAGACCTCGGGATCCCGAAAGAACGCGGTGACATGCACGAGGATGTCTTCGGCCAGGAGCTTGCATTCGCCCGGGTCGTGGCGCAGACGGTCCGCATAGCTCGGGAGCTCGACCACGCCGCATATGGCCATGCGACGGGCGATCCGTCGGGCGAGCGTCGTGCTCCGGTAGCCGGAGAAGTCGGTTCCTGAAGCCTCGTGCAGCATCTGGAGAATGGTTGCGTAGCTCTCGTCGTCCGCAGGCTCCACAGCAGGTTCCATCGCCCCGTTGAAGTGCGGATCCTTGGCAAGCCGAGCCAGCTCCACGGCCATCGCTTCCGGCGCTAGCTCATAGTCCACCGCGCCGGATGCAAGGGCGCTCTCCGGCATACCGGGGAATTGCGCAGACTGCGGCGTCTGCGCCATGGTGATCCCATCCTTGTCCTTGATGGCTTTCAGGCCCTCGGTGCCGTCGCTCCCCGTGCCTGATAGAACCACTCCAATGGCCCGCGCACCCAGCTCGGTCGCAAGCGACTGGAACAGCAGGTCAATGGGCAAGTGCCGTTTGACGCCGTCGCGGCGGGGGCTCAGCTCGAGCGCACCCCGGAGCAGTCGAAGCTCGACGTTGGGCGTGATCACGTAGACATGATCCGGCTCCACGATCATACGGTCGGTCGCTTCGACTACCGGAAGACGGGTCACAGCCGCGATCGTGTCGCGCAGCATGCTGGCGTGGGACGGGAGCAGATGCTGGACGACCACAAAGGCCATCGCGGTGTCGATCGGCATTTGCTGGAACAGGAGGCGAAGCGCCTCGATTCCGCCGGCCGATGCGCCCACACCGACCACCGTGGTGGTAGAAGCAATCTCGGCAACCGCTGCCATCGTAAGCGAACCCTTTCTTGCTGCAGTGAATTCGAGCCGCGGCCGCACTCGTCCCGAAAAGGACCTGTACGGGCATTGCCCCAGCGTCGACGCGTGCACGCCAGCTCGCGAGGACGACATCGCAGTGCAAGCGTCGCGCCGCGAGAACACCGTTGCGCGAGCGTGACACGGGTGAGAGGCAAATGCCGACTACGCGGACAAGCGGCGTCAGCGCGAGGTCAGAAGTGTCCAGCGAGGAATTCTCAAACAAGATTCTCGCGGAATGACTGGGAGCGTCCAGGCACTCGAACGTGGCGAAAGCTGTGCAATGTCCAGAGCCTGGGACCCGACGACCGATTCCGTCCTAGCGCGCGGGCACCAGCGTCTGCCGTCCTCGGACTCCTTTCTTCGCCGCACTGCACTTCATGGACTTGCCGCGGCCGGGGTCGGGTACAATCAAATTGAAAGAGACGCTCTCTCAGATCGAAGGAGCACGATGCGGGCAGAGGACCTGGATCACCACGAGCTCCTGGAGCTCGACCCGGCGGGCGGCACAATCCGCTTCGCGGGCCAGCGTGCGCTGCTGCTCGACGCGGTGGCGATGGGGATCTTGCGAAAGTACCTTGTCGACAACTTCGGCACGGTCGCTGCCCGATCGGTGCTCACCCAGTTCGGCTTTGCGCAAGGTTGGCGCATGGCCGAAGCGATGGCTTCCGAGTCCAACCACGACGGCTCCGAGCACTGGCGTCGTGCTGCTCGCATCTACGCCCTGGAAGGCCTCTTCAAGGTGGAGCCAGGGGACGGCAGCCCGCTGTCCAAGGAGGGCGTGACGCTCGTTGCCTCGTACGAGGCGGAGCAGCATCTGCTGCACTTCGGCCCGGCGGACGAGCCTGTCTGCTGGACGGTTTCCGGCCTCATCAGCGGCTACCACAGCAAGAGCAGCGGCAAGGAGCTCTATGTCCTGGAGGATCGGTGCCTGGGCAAGGGCGATGCGGCTTGCCACCTGATCGGGCGAACCCGCGACGAGTGGGGGGACAAGCGCGCCGAGGAGCTTCGGTTCTTCGATCGGAAGCGCCTCCGTGCGAGCCTCGACATTTCCCTGCGCCAGGTCATCGACACGCTCAAGCTCGCCGAGCGAAAGCTCCGTGAGCACCGCCGGGCGCTGGTGTGCGTTGCTCCCACGGTCCTGGAGCCCGCAGGGATTGTCGCAAAGAGCGCCTCGATGCTGCAGGTCGTGGACCTGGCGCGTCGCGTGGCTCGAGTCGACTCCACCGTGCTGATCACCGGCGAAAGCGGGTCAGGCAAGGAGCGTATCGCTCGGCTCGTTCACGACGAGTCCGCGCGGGCGGCCGGCCCCTTCGTGGCGGTCAACTGCGGCGCCATCACGGAGACGCTCCTGGAAAGCGAGCTGTTCGGACACGCGCGCGGGGCGTTCACCGGCGCGATGCAGGATCGTCCGGGCCTGTTCGAGGCTGCCAACAACGGCACGCTCCTGCTCGACGAGGTGGGCGAGGTCTCACCCGGCATGCAGGTCAAGCTCCTTCGGGCGTTGCAGGAGCGGGACATCCGCCGCGTGGGCGAGAGCAAGAGCCGAAGCGTCGATGTCCGCGTCGTGGCTGTCACGAACCGCGACCTCGGCCAAGGCGTTCTGGACGGCACGTTCCGACAGGACCTGTATTACCGCCTCAAGGTCGTGGAGCTGCTCGTTCCACCGCTGCGGGATCGCAGGGACGACATCCTGCCGCTGGCGCGGGCGCTGCTGGCAGACGCGACAGCGCGGACCCAGTGCAAGCTCGTGGGCCTGGCGCCAGAAGCAGCGGATCAGCTCCTGCGCTATGATTGGCCAGGCAACGTGCGCGAGCTGGAGAACGCGATGGAGCACGTGGTCGCCCTGGCGCGCGGCGCGCGCGTGGAGCTCGACGACCTGCCCGAGGAGATCCGAAACGCGCGTCCTTCGCGCATCGCAGCGCAGGGAAGCGTGCGCCCGCTCGGCGACATCGAAAAGGAGTACATCCTTGCGGCGCTGGAGCTGAACGGAGGGAATCATACCCACACAGCCAAGCAGCTGAAGATCGGGTCAGCGACGCTGTACCGAAAGCTCAAGGCCTACGGCGCGGGCGGGCTGCTGGATTCTTGAGCAAGGATCCGCTAGGTCACAGGACAACTAGCAATAGGCAACAGGGGGAATGCCAACGCGAACACGGAATGCGGGACCCGGCGCAACCCAGCCGCGCAAGGCACCGGGCGCGTGGGTCCCGGTAGCGGCACGCCACGGCGTGCCTGCGTTGGGCACGGCATGCCGTGCCCAACGCAGGCATGGCGGTGCCGTGTCGCTACGGTCGGCGGAAGGCGGTGGTCGCCAATGATCCCGCGATGCACTTCGGGCACGCAGTCCTAGTTCTCCGGGATCCGCCTACGAGTCGATCAGGCGACCTAGCGGGGACTCAGCCCCCATCGCACGTCACCACGAATGCCCCCGTTTCTTCGCTATTGCAGTCCGGGGATTCTCCCTCGCACAGCGCGGCTGCACATGCGCAATCGGCGTGCATCGACGGGCCGCGACAGGGATTGGGAACGCACGACTCTTCGTGCTTGCCTCTCCTCATGCACAGCTTGCCGGGGGTTTCACAGACCGACATTCCGCAGTGCACGGTTCCACAGGCGAGCGTGGTCGTATTCCACGTACCGGAAAGACAGACAGCATAGGCGAATTGGCCATGCGGCGACATGCAGCTGTACAGGCATTCCTCAGGTGCAGCGCACGGATGGGCTGCGGGCGGAGCCTTCGGACATGCGCTGTCCGATGGTGAAGCCACGGCGCCGTCCTGTGGCGCTGCTGTGAGCGTTTCGATCCCCACGACGCTCGCACAGGAAAGCACGAAGGGCCCCAGTGCTGCTGCCAGGCCCATCCCTGCGAGAGCTTTTTGGAAGTAGCTGGCGCGCATCAGTATTGGCCTCGCAGCATCAAGCCGTTCCCCCAGGGGCCAATCGACATCGTTGCACCCACAGGGGCGCGCGACGCTCTGCTCGCCACGGGCGTGGTGAACCAAAGCGCAGTTCCGACGCCCAATGCGACAATGCCCACGCCCACCCCCACGCTGGCCGCAGATGCCTGCGCGCGTGCATCGTGCTCGAGCTCCACGTCTCGTGCGTCCGGGCAGACATTGCCAGGGCAGCGGGCCTGCGCGTCTTGCCACGTCGACCGGCTCTTGAGCCAGAATGCAGCTCCAACCCCGATGCTCAGAGCGCCAGCTCCGCCGACCACGAGCGCTGCCCAACGCTGGGTGGGCATGGATCCGTTGGCACCCGGCTCCGCGCCTGAACCCGGGGGCAGCGGCGTGAGCTGCGGCAGCGTCACTTCCAAGGTCTGCCCGGGCTTTGCGACCCAGAAGGCCCTACGCCACGACTGCATGCCAGGAGCTGCTGCCTCTACGCTGTGCGTGCCCGGATCCACCGGTATCGCGGAGCCGAGCATGGCAGCATCCACCACCACACCGTCGCGACTGACGACCATGCCCCGTGGGGCTGGCGTGCTGGAAACGATGCGCACGCGCAGCAGCTTGGGAGTGAGCTCGGAAGCGCGACGGGCCGCTTCCGCTTCGCGCGGACCGTCGCCTGCCGCGCGCGCGAGATCCGACGCCTCTCGGAAGCTCGCCCAAGCACTGGCTGTGCGCCCCAGCTTGTCGTAGCAGTCCCCAAGATTGAGCAGAGAGCCGATCGCAGGATCCAGGCGTTGGCTGGCTGCGAGCTTCCTGCACCCCTGCTCGACATCGCCGGCTGTGATGAGCTGCCGCGCTTCCTGGAAGAGCGTCTCTGCGCCAGCCTTGTCCCCTGGGCTCTGGGCGTGCGCTGTGCACGGTGTCATCGCGATGAGCGCTTCGGCCAGGATAAAAGCCGCTGTCCAGGAACCAAGGCCAACACGCATGGGCAACGCCTACCTTCGGGTGCCGTAGAGATCAGGGCGCTTGCGTGGGGGGGACGCGGCGACAGGGGAGGAGGGGATTCGCGAGAGCAAGACGATTGGGGTCACCGGCTCGGGCGACGGCGCTGCCGACGCGTTGCCCACCGGGGCAGCCACGGCGATCAGCAGCGGTACAGGTCGATACGACCCAGAAGTCTCCACAGCGGCCCTGGACGCCAGGCCTGGGCTGAGCGCGGCACCGGAGGTCGTGGCTGCACGGGCAATGCCGCGGTTGGCGCCGTGAATACCCACCATGGCCAGGGTCAACAGCCCGACTGCTGCCGCTGCGAATAGCGCCGCCTTGCTTCGTGACGGCTTGGCCGCTCCTTGCAGCTCGTCGGAGGCTCGAGGGTTGCCGTCCTCGGTCACTGCGTTGCCCGACACCTTGCGTTCCTTGCCCGCAACGATGCGCAGCTGCCGAAAGGGGCGAGAGCCGCTATCGAGGATTGCGCGGACTCTCTCTGCGGATTCGAGGGCAGAGGCCGAGCCAAAAGGCGCAATCGCGCTGGCGAGCCTGGCGACGTCGGCGATGCGCAGGCCAGGGTCCTTGTCAAGGCATTGATGGACGATGGACACGAAGTCAGCGGGAAGCTCCGGGCACACCCCGTCGAGCGCGGGCGGCTCGTCGCGCAGCACGATGGCGCACGTGTCTGCATCGGATTCCGCGACAAAGGGCCGCTTGCCTGACACCAGCTCGTAGAGAATCACGCCCAACGCCCATACGTCCGACCTCGCATCCACGTCATGGGCAGAGCGGATCTGCTCGGGCGACATGTACGCGGGCGATCCGAAGGTCCTGCTGGACCGCGTCACGCTTGTCTCTGGCTGCTCCTGCGTTGCTGCAGCCGTGGCAATTCCGAAGTCCAGCACCTTGATGAACGGAGCGCCGTCGGATCGCCGGGTGAGAAACAGGTTCTCGGGCTTGAGGTCCCGGTGCACGATCCCCTGCGCGTGCGCTTCTGCGATTGCGTCAATGGCCTGCAGCACGAGATCAACCGCCTCGGCCAGCGGAAGTCGTCCACGCGCGTCGAGCACGAACCCGAGGTCCAAGCCCTGCAGGTGCTCCATGACCAGGAAAGGAACGCCGCTGTCCAAGGTGCCGACGTCCAGCACCCTGGCAACATGCTCGCTGGACAGGCCTGCGACCGACCGTGCCTCGCGTGCGAAGCGCTCGACTGCGCCGGGGCTCGAGAACAGCTCGGGCTTGAGGATCTTGAGCGCAACGACTCGGTCGAGCTGCAGGTGGCGGGCGGCGAGCACGAAGGCCATCCCGCCTTCGCCAATGACGCGGTCGACGCGGTACTTCTCGGCAATGACGTCGCCTTCCCGTGCCATGGCAGGAAGGTCGAGCGGCTGATTGCACGAGATGGTCATGGGTCCCTTTGTGGGGGCATGGTGAGCCGTGAGCAGGAACCGGGCCAGCCGTCTGCAGAGCGCGTTCGGCGGCAATTCGCCCGTGCGGGTCCGGTTGGCGCCTCGAACCCATCAGAATGATGCGCGCGCCTTGTGCGTTCAGGCTGCTCAGCCGGTGGGCTGGCCGCCAAAGGCGAGCACGGTGAACTCGCAGCAGGGGTCGTTGCGGTACTCGCAGGCAAGCTCTTCGCAGACCACTTCCTTGCCGAGGATTCGGGAGAAGAGGCCTGCGAACATGCCCCGGCTGTAGTGGCATATCGCCCGGGGCGATCGGACCATGCTGCCGCCACGAGCGGCCGCGGCTTCCAGCAGGTTCGTGCCACGCAGCCGCGCGCTCGGCTCGCGGATGTCGAACTCCACGACCTCGACCTCTCCGTACCCGGATTTTCGATAGGTATCCACGCAGACGCGGAACGCGTCCTCCGGAGCGTCCGCCTCCAGAGCACTCGATGCGGCGATGTCCAGCCCTACGCGGTAGCCCATCTCGTAGAAGCCGTAGACCAGGAATTCGGGCGTCTGCTCGCTGATGACCTGCTGCAGCACGTTGAAGGCGGTCTCGGTCATGACCATGGCGCGGGCGGTGCCGACCTTGAGCTGTCCAGCCTCGGCGCTGAGGATGTCCTGGATTCCAGGGTCAGGCCTGCGGGATCTCTTGCTGGCTACCGGCATGCAGTGCTCCTTTCGGCTCAGCCCTGGGCCACGATGCCCACGCGTTTGTCGATGCGGAAGTTGCGCTTCTGCCCGCTGAACATGCCGCTGCGCAGCTTGCCGAGCTGCAGGACCCGCTGCATGTCTCCGTTGGACTCGTGATAGCTGAACTTGAGGATCAGCGGATAGGCATGGGAGAGCCCGGCAAGAGTCTGATCGTCCAGCAGGCCGGTTACGTAGTTGTCGAGCGTCAGCACGCCGTGGGCTGTCAAGAACCGCAGCCGGATGCGATTGAACGCCAGGATGGCGCTCCGATCCGCAGTGCCGAAGATGGTGGACAGTGAGTCGACCACCAGCCGTACGGGCCGGTCCGTGCCTACATGCTTGATCGCGAGACGCTCGCTGGCAAAGTACTCGTCGAGGTCATTGGGCGAGGAGACGGAGAACGGCTCGGTGGATCGCTCCCGGCCATAGGCATCGAGAAACATCAGACGATTCGCCCTCTCATAGGCGAGCGTGCCGATTCGCAGGCCCGCCATGTTCATCCGCATGCTCTCCGGCGATTCGTCGCATGCGACGTAGATGCACCGGTCGCCCACGAGCAGACCCTCGTACAGGAACTGCGCCGCAAGCACGGTCTTGCCAATGCCCGTGTCGCCCATGCACATGATCTGGTTGCCGTACCGGACTCCATCCGGAAGCAGCTCGTCGATGCCAGGGACTCCGATCCAGCAGGGCGCTCCAGCTGCCCCGTAGGGCGCGGTCCCGGCCTTGGTAGCTCGTGGAAGATGCCTGCCCTTCATAGCCCCACCTCCTCGCAGCGCGGGAAGACCTGCATTCCCTTGGAGGTGATGCGCATCAAGTGCTCGCCGGTCGCGTGCGCCACGCCTCGCATCTTGTAGACCTCGATCTGTCGCTTGCGGTCACGGGCAACCTTGACATTGCGCAGCAGAATGACCCCGTCCAGGATCGACTCCTCGACCCCGAACCGGCTGATCAACCCAGAGCCAGCCGGGGGATCCGTGGTGACCAGGGCCGTGGCACCCGAGGCCCGCAGCACGCGCGTGAGGCTGAACACGTGGCTTCGGAGCGCCTCGGGCTTGAGGATCGCGTGGCCCATCATGGTGAGCGAGTCGATGAACACGCGCTTGGCGCCGGTTTTGGCCAAAAGGTCCTGCACGCGGAGATTCTCGGCGTCGAGGTTCACGTGCGATAGCGGCGTGTGATGGATCTGGACCAGGCTCTGCTGAATCAACGGCACGAGATCCCATCCGAACTTGCGAGCATTGGCGATGAGCTGCGGGGGCTGCTCCTCGTAGGAGAAGTACAGGCCGACCTCGCCCAGAGCCGCAGCGCCGTGATGAAGGAATTGCATTCCGAGCGTGGACTTGCCTGTGCCGGCTTCACCCGAGATCAGCACCGGTGCGCCGGACGGGATGCCGCCGCGGAGCAGCTCGTCGAGGCCTGACACGCCGGTCTGTGCCGGCTCTCTTTGCCCGGTCGGCGGCAGCTCGTCGCTGCCAGGCTTGGCAATCAGGGCATGAATGGTGAGCCCATCGCGGCTGATGTCAAAGCTGAACGGCGTGATCGGCGGAGCTGCGCCGCGCATCTTCAGGATCTGCAGGGAGCGCGACCCACCTGGATCGGTTCGGTGCAGAGTCATCCAGATGATGCCGTCGGCTACCGCGAACTCTGGCGCCGTGCCGATCTCATCTGTGGTGTATTCACCGATCAGGATCGTGGTGGTCTGGATCGCTGACAGCTCCACCGCAAGGTCATAGGAGAATGTGCGCATCTCCTTGGGCGAGGGAGACAGATCGTGAATCGCCCGGAAGGAATCGATCACGACCAGGGCGGGTTGGTGCTGCCGGAGAGATTCGGCGATCATCTCCACAGCATTGCCGAGCTGATGGCGCCGGATGATCTCGCCCAGATCGGTGTAGACCACGGATTCGCCGAACTTGTCCGGGTCGAAGAAGGAGAACTCCGACTGGTAGCGCGCTACCTTGATCGGCGACTCCGAAACCGTGGTGAAGTACATCCCCTTGCGTCCCTGCGCAGCGTTGGCAAAGAGCATCTGCTGCGAGAGGATGGTCTTGCCAGTGCCAGGCTCGCCCGCGAGGATCACCACGGAATACGCAGGCAGTCCTCCGCCCAGGAGCTGATCGAGCGGAGCCACGCCAGTGGCGAAGCGCCGCAGCCCGGGCTTGCGCGTCCGGCTCAAGGTCTGGCCTCCTCGATCGCGGTCCCCTCCGCATCGTTGAACAGCTTGCTCACGACGATGTGTCCGATCATGTTGGCCAGTGCCTCGAAGTACGCATTGATGAAGCAGTCGATGGATTGCTGCATGCTCCTCGGAGTGACCGCCTGCGCGCGGCGCTCGAACTCGCTCCAGTCCAATCCGCTGTCGTTGACTCCGAGGTGGCCAAGCAGCGGGTGCTTGCCTTGCTCGCGGACGATCACGCTGCGCGCGATGGCGTTGATGGTGCGAATGCCGAAGGTAGGGGAAAGACGCTGCCAGATGATGTCCGTGACCCGGCGGTAGGTGCTCAGAGAATCCTGGCGGACCGCCTCCAACGCCGCGGCGGTGGGGAGGGGTCGGACGCGCTTGGAGGCCGTGCTCTTGTTGACCATGCGCTACACCTTCTTGCGTCCGGGCGGTCCAGGCTGCGCGAGCAGTGCGACCCGATAGGTGTGAGCGCCATCCTTGTCCGTACGGATGACATAGCCTGTCTCCTCGAGGCGATCGAGCAGGTGGCGGGTCTCGTGGAGGTCGCTGCCCAGCGCGTCAGCGACCTGCTGGGGGTCGGCTCGCTTGAGCGAGAGAAGCGTGTTCATCGCAGCCTCCTCGTTGGGAGCCAGCCCCTTGGTGAAAGGTCGAGGCTCCTGGACGGCGCGCAACGTCGGCGCTCCGGTCAATACCCCGTAGTAGTCCCTGAACGACTTGTCGAGGACGATCCCCTGTGCGTCGATCCGGTACTCGCGGAGCGTGCCCTCGTGCTTCGAGGTGCGCATCTTGACGATGATCAGCGCGCGACGCAGCTCCCCGGCGATCTCCACGTATCGCAAGAGGATCGCGTTGTCGGAGAGGAACGACAGCCCTTGCCCGGAGAGGCGGATACCGCCGAAGCTGTCAGGTACCTCGGTGGTGAGCATCACCACCAGACCACGGGCAGTCAGATTGGCGCATAGCCGGTAGAGCCCTTCCACCAGCTCGGGTTGCTCGGTCTGGGGCAGCGCCGTCTCCATGCCCGAGATGGAGTTGATGACGACCCGCCTGGCCTTGAAGTCGTCGACCGCGGCGCTGATCGTGTACATCACCTCGTCCAGGGATAGATCGACCGGTCGAAGATAGACCATCCGAATCAATCCGCGCTTCTCGAGATCCGCGAGGTCCCACCCAAAGGCTGCCATCTTCTCCGCGTGCTCGGCCGGACTCTCCTCAAAGGTCACCATCACGCAAGGCTCGCCCGCTCGTGCGCCTGCTACTGCAAAGTGCAGTGCCATCAGCGTCTTGCCGACCCCGGAGCTGCCAGCCACCACGCAGGTCTGCCCGCGCGGAATACCCCCTGTCATCATCTCGTCGAGCCCGGGGATTCCGGTGCTGGCGCGTCCGCCCTTGCGACGTCGCGGCGCATCTGCGATCACCGGCAAATGGGGGTAGACCTCGAGCCCCCGGTCCAGAACGCGGAAAGCGTGACGTCCAGGTTGGGGCGCCTGCCCCCGCATCTTGATCACCCGCAGCCTGCGCAGGACCGAGTTGTGGTGCATCTCCTGTGACAGGTAGATGACATTGTCCACCACCGTGAACTCAGGTCCCACGCCCACTTGCTCCTCCGTGTATTCGCCGAGAAGCAGCGCTGTACACTGCCAGCCGGCCAACAGCTCCACCAGCTCGCGGGTGAA
This sequence comes from Deltaproteobacteria bacterium, assembly GCA_016218915.1. Lineage (GTDB taxonomy): Bacteria > Myxococcota_A > Polyangia > Polyangiales > Polyangiaceae > JACRCQ01. Next base: position 16,462 of record JACRCQ010000007.1, on the reverse strand, counting down.
CAGACGCCACCGGGCAGGATTCCCTCCGCTGAGGTCGTCAATGGCCCGGTACGAGTCCACCACGACCAGGCGAGGGGAAAGACGTTCGACGTGCGACCCGATCTCCTGCAGTGCGCCGATGGTGCCCTTGTCCGCAGCCTCGGAGCCGACATCGATGATGTGCACCGAGGTCCCCACCTTGGAGGAGTCGAAGAAGCTGAACTGCTGCTGGTAGCGGAGCAGCTTGAGCGTGGGCTCGCCCAGCGTCGTGAAGTAGATCGTCGGATGCTCAGGCGTGCCCACGTGAAACGATATCTGCTGGGCAAGCGTGGTCTTGCCCGTGCCAACCAGACCTCCCACGACTGTGGTGGACAGCTCGGGCAAGCCACCGCCAAGCACCGGGTCCAGGTTCGGGATGCCCGTGGGTATCACGGCGATCTTCACGCTTCCGGATTCGAGCACAAGCTACGTCCTTTGGGGTTGAGCCGAGCCTCTGAGGATGACCGACAGCAGATCTGCACCGATGAGCCGGCAGAGATCGTCCAGCGCCGTGGTCAGCAGGTCCAGGACCGCAGGCTGCAGCTCAGCGGGATCCGCGGCGGGACGCCGGCCGCGCAGCGCCGCGAACGCAATGCCCCCGTCCGTGGTGGTGAGCACATCGAGGATCGCGTGATCGCGCGAGCTGAGCACGATGGCGCGGCGGAGCACGACCGTGACGCCGCGGTGTCCGATCATCAGGCGCAGCTTGTGGTACAGGTCGCCGAACAGGGCCTCATAGGCCACGCACAGCTCGCGGCTGCCTGGCTGCGCGGGCAGCGGCTTGAGGCTCGCGTCGAACAGCGCATTGGCGAGAGAGCGCGCGCCTGAATTGTCGTATCCCACAAACGCATCCTCCGCCCGTGAGCAAGGTTCCCCCCAGTTGCTGCAGGTTCCGCGCCACCAGCCGCCCCATAGCAAGTCCGCGCACTTACGCCCTGGACGCTCCTGCGGGGCGGCTTTGCTCCTTCATATTGATGGACCGTCCGCGTCACTTCGATGGAGAGACTCGCGACAGTCCCATCGGCCGAGGATGGACAGAGCCAGGGCTTTCCTGCCTCGGGCTGAACGACGCCGTACGCTGGCCCACCAGCAGACGCTCCTTGAGCTCCCGCATGTCAAAAGGCTTGGTCACATAGTCGTCCGCGCCGGACTGCAGCCCCTGGACCAGGTCTTCCTTCTCCGTGCGCGTCGTCAGCAGGATCAAGTACTTGTTCGCGGTCCGCTCGCGCTTCCGAAGCTCCCTGCACAGCGACACGCCATCCATGCCAGGCATCATCCAATCGAGCAACGCCACATCAGGCGAGCCCTCCTGGTTGAGCAACCGGTACGCCTCCTCCCCATCCTCGCACACCGTCACGTCGTAGCCCCAGTGCACCAGGGTGGAGTGCAGGATGAGACGCGTCGTCTCCTCGTCGTCCGCGACCAGCACCCGCTTGCGGCTCGTCATCGATTCTCTCCCCCCGCCGAAACACGCGCGGCGATCGCAGCTGGCCCATGCAGCGGCAATCCGGATCGTCAAGTCCACGTCCTTTTCCCATCCGCGACCATGTTGGATTCTGGGGCGCTTTGCTGCCTCGAATTGAAGGAGCCAGAGCGCCAGCTTGATGGAGTGGCTCTGGGTCCGCAGGCGCAGCTCGCATAAGTACACGGACTTGTACGCGCACCCGCTGTGGCCCGAAACCTGCCTGAGACTGGGTCTGAAGCGCGAGGAAATCATGCCCCACTCCAACCACGCCCACGCAGAGAGCATCGAGCCTTCGACTCTGGCCGCGGACAAACCACGTCTGCATGCGGTCGTCTCGCCAGCCGATAGCGCCCCGATCGACTACGAAGGCGCGCTCCGACAGCTTGGCGGGGACCAGGAGCTGCTGCAGCTCGTGCTTTCCGTGATGAAGAAGGAGTGCCCCGAGCACGTGGAGCTTGCTCGGCAGGCGTTGCTCAGTGGCGATGCGCCAGGCCTTGCCCGTATCGCGCATCGTCTCCGAGGCATGAGCCTGAACGTGCATGCGAAGCGCGCAGCAGCAGCGTGCGCCAACCTGGAACAGGTGGCACGCGATGGGCTCCCAGGAGACTTCTTCGCTGCGTTTCTTCCGATGGAGCGTGAGCTCGCTCTCGCCGTGAGCTGGGCCGAGACGCGAACAGCTCGCGGATGATCGCGGCAGTGGCGCAACCCAAGGCGGCCATGTGGCTTCGGGTGGCGGTATGGACCACCCTTGGCCTGGCAGCCTTGTGCGGGATTGCCGCGTGCATCGACGTCCTCGCCCATGACATTCCGAGCGATCCGGTGGAGCCAACGATCCTCGCAGCCCAGGTCGGGCTGAGCCATGGAGTGCCGCTCTACGCGTCGTCGAGCTGGCAGGCGCCTCCGTATCAGGTCAATCTCTACGGTCCAGTCTTCTACTATCTGGGAGCCTGGGCGCTGCGCGGCTTGGGGCAAGGAGTGTCGTTTCTTCCGGGACGGCTCGTGTCTCTGTGCGCCCTGATGGCCTGTCTGGCAGCGCTCTGGCGCTTCTCGCGTCATCACCTGCAGCTGCCGCGAGCCTATGCTGCGGGCGCGCTCGTCCTGTCCATGGGCTACCCGGTGGTCTCCATGCATGCCGTGCTCAACCGGGTCGACATGGTGGCCGTTGCATTGGCCATTTGCGGATTCGTCCTGGCCCAGGAGCGGGGCAAGAAGTCGTGGTTTTCGCCTGTGCTGCTCGTGCTGGCCCTGTACACCAAGCCCACGGCGATCGCAGCTCCGGCCGCTGTGTTCATGACCCGTCTGTGGCGGAATCAACGACGTGCGGCCATGGCTTTTGCGGTCAGCTGCGTGGCCTTGGCCGCGATAGCATTGGCCGGGCTCTGGCTGCAGAGCGACGGGGGATTTGTGACCGCGGTCTTTGTCTTCAATCGGAATCACCTCCATGTCCAGGGGGGCCTGGACCGAATCCAGCTCGCAGCCGCTGCACTGACGCTGCCCCTAGCCTGTGCGCTGGCCCTGTCCAGCCTGGCCAATGGCAAGGAGATGGAGCGCCCCGTTTCGGTCTATCTTCTACTCGCGACGTGCGTTGCATTTCTGGTCGTGCTCAACGTGGGTGCGTACTTGAACGTGTTCCTCGAGAGCGGAATGATCATGGGGCCTGTCCTCTCCTCGGTCCTGTTCCGCCAGAGACGCAACGTGGAGATCCATTGCGTTGCCCTCGCAGCAGGGGCGATCACGCTCGTGGCTTCAGCGCGCGGCTTGCAGGACGGGCACCGGGACCGGGAAGAGCGAATGGGCTGGGAGCCAGAGCTTCGACGGATCATGACAGGCAAGCGTGTGCTCACTGTGGACTGCTCCCCAGCCTTGCGGGTGGGAGCGGAGCTGATGGTGATCGAGCCGTACATCTTCACGCGGCTGGTGGAGAGCCATCGCATCGACCCTGACGCGGTCCTCGCAATGATCCGCGAGGAGAAGGTGGATGTAATCGCCACCGGCACGGATCTGGAGCGGGGGACTGCGCCAGCCTGGTCTCCTGCCATGCGCGAGACCATCCTTGCGCACTATCGTCTCCGGCGGGCGATGGGCAACGACCTATTCTTGTATCAGCCTCGGCACGTGGAGCCGAATCCGTCCACCGATGACCCGACGCGTCCAGCGCGCATCGCCGGGAGCGAGTCGGAGTGACGATTGATCCGTTGCCCGGTGCATTGGGTACCTGGCGTTGAAGCAGCCGGCTGAAAGCCGGGGGCTGATGCAAGTCAGCTGCGAGGTTAGCCAAGCCCCCATTCGGGCGCTGACGGTCCGACGAGACGGCTACGGTGGAACGGGCGAGAAGTGGGATTCAGGGCCGGCGTTGCCGGGGGTACGTGACTCGCTGGCGCTACGGCTGCCTGGCGCAGCGGATGCCGACGTCGGTTCGGCTCGACGGCGAGTAGTCGTTGCGCTTCGAGGCAAGCAGGCCGCTGGCATCGAAGCTGGCGCCCCCGCCGCGAAAGACTCTCGCTGCCGCGGTGGTCTGGTTCGAGCAATCGGTGCAGGGATTGGCATACGGAGTCACGTACGAATCCAGCACCCATTCCCAGGCATTGCCCCCGAGGTCCGCGTGCCCCCATCGTCCATCGCCCAGGGGCGACTTCGTTCCCACGGCAGCGATCGGCACCTTTGCGTACACCGCATACGTTGCGTCCACCAGCTCAGCGGTGGGCGGATTCGACCACGGGAATACCCTCTGCTCGGCGCCGCCCGAGGCTGCGTAGTTCCATTCCGCCTCGGTCGGCATGCGACCGCCGTCCCAGATGCAGAATGCGAGCGCCTCGTACCATGTGACGCACGTGATGGGCCGTGATTCGTTCAGGCCAGCATCGTCGGTCCACGTCTGGTTGGTGCCTCCGCACTTGATCGCCGACGAAAGCGCAGACTGATCCAGCGGAATGTTCCCATTCCAGGCCAGGTCCCAGCCGGTGTCCGCAGGGTTGTTCGGGTTCTTTCCGGCCCCCGCAGCAGGGAGATGGGCCGGATGCCCATCAATGAACTTGCGGAATCTGCCGACGGTGACCTCGTACACGTCGAGCACGAAGGTGCTCACCGTGGCAGGATACGTGTCGTCTACGAACGTGACAGCGTCGTAGCTACGCTTGAATGTGCCACCCGGCACCAGGCTCGACGCGCAGCAGCTTGCGTTGCCCGCGGGACCGCAGGTGGGGGCCAGCCCTACGCAGCTCGGTCCGGAGGCGAGCGGCTCGCACACGCCGGCTTTGCAGGTAGGGGTCAGTCCGATGCACTCCTTCGCGGTATCCCACTGCGCGGTTGCAAGGCAGGTGAGCACCGCATTCCCCTCGCACTGGGTAGCGCCTGGCGTGCAGGCACCGTCCTGCCCTGCTTCTGCCTGGCCTCCACCGGTTCCCCCGGCGGCATCTGGATCGATCGACGCATCTGCGTCCGCTGAGCCGTCGAGGTCGGCTCCACCCGACCCGGACTCACCTGCGCTGCCGCCGCTGCCCCCAGCGGAAGGTGTGCTTCCTCCGGAGCTGTCGGAGCTGCATCCTGCCATGGCGCCGCACGCGATCGCGACCCACGCCCCCAACCTGATCGAAGGAACCTTTTTCAATGTCGTCTCCGTTCTGCAGCGTGCATTCACGCCAGCTTCAAGTCGTTCATCCGATCGTTCGATAGCCAGAGCCCGTATCGGGCCCACGCGGCATCACGGCGGGCAGTCAGATCTGACTCGCTCTGTGATGGTGAAACTCGCCATCGCAACGAGGAACGTAGCATCGCCAGGGCCGACCCACTCCATGGCGCGATCCGTACCGAGCACGAATGTCCCATGGCTTCGTGCGGTTTCCGTGAAGAACGGGTCATAGACCGGGTCCACGAACAAGACCCACGTGGCGCGCAGCAGTGCCGGGATCAGCTGCTCGAGCTTCCTTCGTGCGCTGATCACTGCCAGCCCCAGCGGGTTCGCCTTGGTGAGGACCACGATGGCCGGTGCCTCAGGAGGGGACATGGCCTCCTCGAAATGCCGCACATACGCGCCGAAGCGCTCCAGCGTCGTGGCAGGTCCGTCGATCATGCGTCGCATGTCGCCCCCGAGCTCCAGCGCGAACCGCGCGCAATGGTTCCGGTGATCGGCAGCGACCGGCTGGCCATACGGAAACAAGACGATTCGCGGAGCACGAGCCAATGACATGCGACCGATTCCCTGCTGCGGTTGACGTCGGATAGCCCGTGGCTCAGCACGAACCGTGCCGTGGCGCACAGGGCAGACCGGCGCTCGCAAGAGCCTGCTCCCTGAGAGAAGGAAGTCCGGGCACCCCGAGGGGTTCAATCGAAATGGATGAGTTGCGTCTCAAATTGAACGAAGCAACGGGCCGGCGTGTAGGTAATTGGCGCACAAGCGACCCGCTCGGGCCGCTTGTGCAGCGGCCGGAGCGAGCCGTGGTATCGACTCAATCAGACTACTTCACAGCGTCGCCGACAGCCTTGGATGCGTCCTTGGCGGCCTTCTTGACGCCGTCCACCGCCCCTTCGACCTTACCTTTGCGCTCGTCGCGCTCCCCTTCCTTCTTCAAAGCGGCGTTGCCGGTGAGTGCGCCTACCGCCTGCTTGATCTTGCCCTTGGCCTTGTCGATGTTCTTTCCCATGTCAATCCTACTCGCTCTTCTGCGTTTCACTGGTTCTGGATGGCTCGTGCGGGCCTGCGCATCAGGCGAGCACCAAAATCGACGAAGCAGCAAATCCGATCGTCGACGCTAATGGGCAGTGCACCCGCTGTGCCAGAGCTCCATCGGAGTCGGGCGCAAGGGAAGCGAAGAAGGGCCGCGGGCAGGGTCACGCAACATCCGGTGGATCGTCATGAGCGATGGCCATGACGTACCGGCACCGGTTGCTGAGCACGATCCCACCGGCCGAATCCCGAAAAGGCCGCAGCGCTTCGAGTACGGCGCGCCTTGCATTGCTTTCGCCGACTACGGCGATGGCGCGGGCCCCAGTCCCGCTCGCCATCAATGCGCTGACGGCTGCACTCGCGTTCTCGTACGTCCACGGGCATTCGACGTCTTCGACGAGAACCGGGGTCAGTCCTGCGGTCGTGGCCAGCTTCTCAAGCACACCATCAGGCGATAGTGCGAATCGATCGGGTCTCGGGCCGGTTCCTGCGGGGCGCAGAGCATCAAGCGCGCCCAGCACCTTCGCGGCATCGCAGTGCTCCAGCGGCGCGCGCGAGGAAATGACGATAGCGCCGCCCCGGCGCACGAGCCGCCGGGCGTCCATCAGCACCGCGCGTGCTGAGGCAACATGCCGGAACGCGTTGATGGCCGTGATGGAGTCGAAGCTGCTCCTGATGAAGCGCAGACGCTCGACCGCTCCCACCACGAAGGTAGCGCCGCATTGGCGCTCACGCGCGATTCGGATCAACGCGGTGGCGGAATCGAGGCCGGTGACGGTCAGGCCGACCGACGCGGCCTGGGCGCAGAACGCGCCGGAGCCGCATCCGAGGTCGAGCAACCTGCATCGGCCCAGCATGGGAATGCAGCTGAGAATGCTCTTGTAGAGCGGCAAGGAGAACGCCTCCTGAATCTCTGCCCACTCCGCTGCTCTCGCGTCCGAATACACGCGCAGCGAGGTCACGGACGCCTGGTATGATTGCATTGGGATCACCACATTCGGATGCTGCAGCCCGGAAGCTGCGGCCCGAAGCAAACGACACGAGCAACTTCCGGTCCATCGGGCCAGCCCTTCAGGGTCGCGCAGGGCAGCATGCGCTGGTTGCAGAGACGCCGCACTGCCGCGTTTGTGCCACGGGCGCCGGCGATCAAAACGGCACTGCCGCGTTTGTGCCACGGGCGCCGGCGTTCAACGCGGCACTGAGCTCATCTTCCCGCTGCAGCCTGCAGCCCGCAGCCTTCGTGCAGCTATGCCGCTTTTCGCAACGTGCCGAGGTACGTGGCAAGATGGGCCCGGTCGTTGGCGTCCATCGCCACGAATCGCAGCGCCTGCTGGTCCCCCTGGTTCCAGACGGGACGCGACCAGATCCAGATCGCGTCCTCGAATCCCGGCAGGACGAGCTCCAGCGGGTAGCGTTTGGACCGCGTGTCACGCTCGTTGATCCGACGAACGCGCATTCCCCCCATGCCCAGGTCCAACACGTGGCACGTGTAGGGATAGCCGTCGATGAACTTGTTGAAAAGCAGATCAACTCTCGCGCGCTTGGATGATCGTCGTTCCTTCACAATGTGCCTCCAGACGGTTGCGGGAGTGATCGTAGGACGCGAAAGTGTCCAATGGCAGTGGCAGCGGGGCCGTCAATCTGATGGAGCGCGTGCCTCATCCTGAGTGAGCCAGCTTTGCGGTCACGCGTCGCACTGCACGCGCACCGGGCGCCGGCCTTGCTTTTGGCTCGATCGTCCTTGCGACCCGGTCCGGCACAGAACCTGCGTACTGCGTCGCGCGCGAATACGCGATCCGCGTTTGAGCAATCGCGATACGCCTGAAGGGACGGTGCGAATGAAGCCGCTGAGCAACCGAGGGCATGAACCGACCGATGAGCCTGGTGAACGCGCGCAGCGACTCGTCGGCGATCCATCGTCCCAGGTCCAGCCGCTCTCGGCCGATCAGCGCCGAAGTCATGTCCAGGACCTCGAGTTGCATTGCGCCAGCCTGGAGATGCAGAACGAGGAGCTTCGACGCACCCAGCGCGAGATCGAACACTCCCGGGAGCGTTATGTTGCGCTCTACGACTTTTCGCCTGCCGCGTACCTGACCTTGGATGCCCACGGGGTCGTTCTGGAAATCAATCTTACCGGCGCGGCGATGGTGGGAGTCGAGCGGGCCTATCTCATCGGAAAGAGCTTCATTGCGTTCCTGCTCGGCAAGGACCACGCGGCGTTCTTGGAGCATGTTCGCAACTGCATCGAGCGAGGCGAGCTCGGCAGCTGCGAGCTGGACCTCTGCCGCCACGGCGGAGAGGTGGTCCGGGTAAGGCTCGTCAGTGACCCCTTTCCACGCGGCACCGAGGAAACCGTGTGTCGCACCATCGTGACCCACCAGGCAGCGCGTCATCACGCCGCGATGTAGGCCCCCCTCGCTTCTCGACGCACACGAAGGGCTTCTGCACTGCAAGTGCAACCCCCAAGCGACGGCGAGCCTGACTCACCACCCGAAATGGGGGGACGCCTCAGGTGGCGCGCATCTTGTATGGCTAGTCCCTTGGCCGGAGGCCCGCATGGCAGCAACCTCTCAGCGACTGCAGCCTGACTTCGATCCCCAGCAGGAGCTGACTGCAAGCGACCGCACCCGGGACTTCCTGCTCATCGATTGCGCCGTGTGGATCTCGAGGATCGTGAGCGCAGCGCAACGCAACGACGCGCAAGGCGTGACGGTTGGCTGCCAGACGCTGCTGGGCACGGTGTCGATGCTGGGCGCATCCGCATCGTTGAAAGCCGCTGAGCAGCTCGAATCCGCCTGCGAATCCGTGTGCCACGCCGAGATGCTCTGGATGTCCACCAGGCTCGTGCGTGACACGATACTCCTGGTGAATGATCTGAAAGACAATGTCGGCTTGGGGGTCAGACGCCGAGACGTTGAAGCCAATGCTGAACCTTGGACAGAATCATGTCGACAGCCACCCGGTTTTCGCCGCCTTCCGGGATGATCACGTCGGCGAACGCCTTGGATGGCTCGACGAAGGCAAGGTGCATAGGGCGCACACTCTCGAAGTACTGAGCGCGGACCTGGGCGAAAGTCCGTCCACGGACCTCCATGTCGCGGCTGATTCGACGCATGAGGCGGATGTCCGCGGCGGCTTCCACGAAAAGCTTGACGTCGAGGCGCTCCCGGATGCTCGGCTCTGCGAGCACCAGAATTCCCTCCACGACGATCACCGGTGAGGGGTGCAGGCGGACGGTCTCGGTCTTGCGCCGGTGAGAAGCGAAGTCGTAGACAGGAATGTCCACGGGCTTTCCTGCACGCAGCTGGTCCAGGTGCTTGACCATCAGCTCGGTTTCGAGCGCAGAGGGGTGATCGAAGTTGAGTGCGTCTCGAGCCTCTTCGTCGAGCTCCGGATGGTCACGGTAGTAGCTGTCGTACTGGACGTGCGTGCATCGCGAAGACGGCAGTCCAGCCAGCAGCGCATGGGCCATGGTCGTCTTGCCCGAGCCCGTGCCACCTGCCACGCCGACGAACAGCGTTCGGGGGGGATGGTCGGAAGAGGCGGATGAAGCTGCTTGGGTCACGGTGACGATCTCCGGTGTTCGTCGCATGCGACGTGCACGATCGATGCCGTGATCGTTCGCGGACCCATGCCTGGAGACGACAGGCGGGCAAGCCCATGGGCCGCAGACGCGGAGCACACCGAAGAGCCCTACGGCAGCGGGTCTGGCTGGCTTGGCTCCTGAATCGCTTTGCGGAACTCAGCCTCGAACAGTGCCCGCTCCAGGGCATCGGGCGGGGTACCGAGATTGTCCTGCAGCGCGCGCCACTCTGCTTCGCCCGGATGGTCGGCAAGTCCCTGACCGAGACGCACATGGCCTGCAAGCTCGGCCAGAAGCCTGGCGCGCTCGCGGGCAGTCCACTGGGTCACCCGCCGCGTGTCCGAAGCCAGGGCCGTACTCCAACCGGCTCTGCGAGCTTCATCCAGGAGGTCCACGCTGCCTTCCACGAGCTGCTCCAGATGGCCGAGCCGAAAGAGCACGGCTGGCTGATCCGTCTTGATGAGCAAATGGCAGATCCACGCGCCGTGATGCAGCCCCGGCTTGGCCGCGAGCCTGCCGCTGAACCGCTCACCGCCGTAGATGCGTGCATATTCTCGCTTTACCGTCAGGGTCGTCATGGTGCTCCCCTCCCGTGGGTGTCTCGTCGCTCGAGTCAAGATACAAGGTAATCATCTGTAGTCGCTGCGCCGCGCCATTGTGCTCGCAGTCGTCCTTCCCCTCCCAGCGTTGCTCGGGAATAACGTTCAGCTGGGGGACCGCTTCCGTCGCTGCAAACCGTGCATCCTCCACCCTCGAATTGAAGGTGAAGGGACACCATCTTGATGGGAAGCACCTCTGGGTGCAGCGCCCTGCTTTGCAAGTGCACGGACTTGCTCGCCATCACGCGTGGCCCGAAACCTGCGATGGACCAGGCTCGAAGTGCGAGGAACCCATGACTGATGCCAGGAACGCTCACGCAGCAGGCCACGACAATTCCGCAATCGCTTTCGGGCTCCGTCTTGCGGCAAGGGTTGCGCCCGGTCCTGGAAAGGCGCGAACGTGAGAGTCTTGATAGCCGACGACGAGCCGTTGTCTTCGCTCATTCTGGAACATGCGCTGGTGGAGTGGGGATACGAGGTGATATCGGCGCGGGACGGAGACGAAGCCTGGAGCGTCCTGCAGGGAAGTGAACCTCCCAGGATGGCAGTCCTGGATTGGATGATGCCGGGCAGAGATGGGCTCAACATCATCCGGGGACTGCGCGATCCCCCCCGCGACCCGTACACCTACCTGCTGCTCTTGACCGCACGCTCACACCACGAGGACCTGATCCAGGCGATGGAGGCCGGAGCGGACGACTTCCTCGCCAAGCCTTTCGATCCAGAGGAGCTGCGCGTGCGTCTGCGGGCTGGACGGCGCATCGTTGAGCTTCAGGAGCAGCTCGTGGCAGCGCGCGAAGAGCTGCGCGCGCAAGCCACCCACGACTCGCTCACAGGCGTGTGGAACCGGGGCTCGATCCTCGAAGCCATGGCGCGGGAGCTGGAGCGAGGCGAGCGGGAGAAGAGGCCGTTCTCGATCGCCATGGCCGATGTCGACTATTTCAAGTCGGTCAATGACCGGCTCGGCCATCAGGTCGGTGACGTCGTGCTGTCCGAGGTGGCGCGACGGATGTCCGCGCGCGTGCGCCCCTACGACATGGTGGGCCGCTACGGCGGCGAGGAGTTCCTCGTCGTGCTGCCTGGCTGCGATTCGCGCGAAGCGCAGCGCATGGTCGAGCGGCTTCGCGCCGAAGTCGGGATGGGGATCCTGGTCAACGACCAACCCGCCGTCTACGTCACCCTCAGCTTCGGGGTGAGCACGTTCAAGCCGGGCTCCGGGCTCACTTGCGAGAAGCTCCTTCGCTCCGCTGACGGTGCCCTGTACGCGGCCAAGGATCTCGGGCGCAACCGCGCAGTCACTGGGACGTAGGCTACAGGCTACAGGCTACAGGCTACAGGCTACAGGCTACAGGCTACAGGGACGGAGCCACTGTAGTCGGCGCGCCACTGGCGCGCCTGCGTTCGACGCGGCATCGCCGCGTCTCTTATCAGAGCTCGATGGGATGAACGCATGCGCGGCGCTTCGTCGCCTTTCTGCTCCATCGGCGCATCTGCCTGCGCCCTCCATCGTATTGAGCGACGCTGCACTCCATCTTGAGGGAGCAGGACTGCTCGCCTGGCTGCAAGTGGCTGGAATGGCTCGGCCGTGCCCAGTGGCTCGAAACCTGCTGGAGATCAAGCAGTGACGTAGGGCACCCCCGCCCGGGCGGGGGTCCCGAACGCATGCCAGGAAGAAATCGAGAGCGCACACAGGCGCCGTGGAGACGAAATGTTGATGCTGCTCATTCTGCTGTTGGCTCTGCTCGCGGTCGGCGGTGGAGGATGGGGATACCAGCGCTACGGCTGGGCCGGAATGACGCCCGCAGGCGCGATACTTCTTCTGGCGGCCATTCTCTACTTCACCGGCAACTTCCCCATGCACGTGTGACAGGGGTTTGCATGGACGGCCTCCTGCTGCCTCACGATCTGCTGGTCAAGACGGGTCCAGTGGACTTCGCCGACTGGAACAGCCGTTGGGTCCTCGGCTGGATCATCCGCCAACGCTATTCCCTCGCCCTCTCCCTTTTTCCGCAAGGGCCCGTGGGGCGCCTGCTCGAGATTGGCTACGGCAGCGGAATCTTCATCCCAGAGCTCACGCGCCACGCCCGGGAGGTATTCGGCATCGACATCCACGACTGCATGAACGAAGTGCAGCGATCTCTGGTCAAGGGCGGCGTGTCCAGCCCGGCCAGCCTGGTCCAAGGCAGTGCAGAGGCACTTCCCTACGAAGACCGATGGTTCGACCTCGTTGTCGCCATCAGCGCTCTGGAGTTCGTTCCTGACGTGGCAGCAGCTTCCAGGGAGTGCGCTCGTGTGCTGGCGCCCGGTGGCATGATGCTGGTCGTGACCCCGAGCTCCTCCCAGGTGGCGGACGTCGGGCTCCGTCTTTTGACCGGCCGCGATGCAGAGGGCGACTTCGAGGGACGGCGTCAGGCGGTCATCCCAGCGCTGCTGCATCACTTCACCAGCGACGGCACAGCGTACTGGCCCTCAGGTGCTCTGCCTCTCTATCGCGCGCTGCGGCTCCGCGCTCAGGGACCCTGTTGACAACGCAAACGGCTCCAGGGTCGAGCCCGGCAGCTTGTCCGCTGTGCGGCAGCTCGCCCAGGGTGCGGTTCGTGACCGATGGCTACCCCGTGTGCGACTGCCTGCGTTGCGGGCACCGGTATGCCGGGCAACGCACCCGGAAGGACCACGTGGCGGCGGTGTATGGAGACGCCTACTTCAGCGGAGGCGGTGCGGGCTATCCCGACTATCTGGGCGAAGCTGAGTTGCTCATTCGCCACGGCGAGCGGTGTGCTCGCATCGTCGCCCCGCATGCGCACGGGCCAGGCCGCGTGCTTGACGTCGGCGCAGCCGCAGGGTTCATCCTGAAAGGCTTTGCGAACGAGGGATGGGAAGGCGTCGGCGTCGAGCCAAACGCTGCCATGGCTGCTCACGGCCGCGAAGTGCTGGGGCTCGATGTGCGTACAGGGACTCTCGAGTCCTCGGCAATCATGGGCATGTTCGATCTGGTGAGCTTCGTGCAGGTGGTGGCCCACTTCCGCGACCCGCTGGCGGCGTTTCGACGCGCCGACGCCATGACCTTGCCGGGCGGACTGTGGCTTGTGGAGACTTGGGATTGCAGCAGCATGACAGCGCGCCTCCTGGGGCGGGCGTGGCACGAGTACAGCCCGCCCAGCGTGTTGCACTGGTGGACGCCGCGGCTGCTCGGCGAGACGCTGGGGAGTCTGGGCTATCGGCAGCTCGCCACCGGCACACCCCACAAGTGGCTAGGAGCCGGGCACGCGAAGTCGCTCTTGCGCCACAAGCTGGGCGCGCTCCCCTGGTTCGCGAATGCGCTGCCGGACAGCCTTGCTCTGCCGTACCCCTCTGAAGACCTCTTCTGGGCGGTGTATCGCAAGGAGTAGGGCGCCAGCCCCGCTTTCAAGCAGGTTGCATGCGCGCCAGGGCCACGCGAGGACGCGACGCCGGGTCTGCTCTCAGCTCAAAGCCCGAGTAGGAGCGGGACCGCGCAAACAGCAGCTCGATCTGCCGCTCCTGCCCCAGCCCGAACTCGAACATGAGCCACCCACCGGCTCGCAGAAACGGCTTGGCCTCCTTGACAACCCGCTGGTGGATCGACAGGCCATAGGGGCCACCGTCGAACGCTTCCCTCGGCTCGCTCGCGAGCAGCTCCGCACGATCCGCCGCAAGCCTGCCCGTGGATATGTAGGGCGGATTGCACACGATCACGTCGATCGTTCGTTCGAGCTCGAGCCCCGCAAGCGATGCGAACAGGTCTCCCTGGTGCACGCTCACCCGATCCTGCAGGCCGAGCCTTGCCACGTTGCGTCGGCTGAGCTCCACGCAGGCATCGGTGATATCGCTCGCCCATACACGTGCGGAAGGAACGTGCATGGCAATGGCGCATGCGAGATTTCCGGCACCACAGCACATGTCCACCACGCGTGGGCTCGGGCTGCCGAGGGCAGCCAGCACGTCGACCGCGGCTCGCCCGATCAACTCTGTCTCTTCCCGGGGCACCAGGGCGCCAGGTGCGACAGCAAGCTCGATCCCCATGAACTGCGACCTGCCTGCCGCAAGAACGCTGCCAACGTCGTGCTCCGCCATGTGCGCTCCTCCCCTTGATGCAACGGGTAGGTCCTGGGGCTCGACGCTGCTGAGCGCAAGCCGGTCATGGAATGCGTCCCATCCCCCTCGACTTCGCGCCACAAGGCTCCATGAAAGCACGCAAGCCAAATCGATCGCAAGGGGTGGGGAATGAATCTTGAACGGAACAAGGTCCTGGGGATCTTGCTTCTGGCTGCGACCGTGATGCTCGGGATCGCTGTGCGGCTTCCCGGCACCACGCGGGGCCTGGCCACGGAGAACTGGCGGGAAGCGGACATCGCAGCGATCGCCCGCAACTTCTCTCGCGAAGGAATGGACCCCCTGCATCCCCGCGTGGATTGGCGAGGTGACGGCCCTGGGTATGCAGAGATGGAGTTCCCGTTTCTGCCCTGGACGACAGCATGTCTCTACAACGTGTTCGGCGTGCACATCGCGATCGGACGGATCCTTTCGCTGTCAGCGTCGGTGCTGTCGTTGCTGCTCTTCGCAGCCCTTGCGCGACGCGTGCTGCCAGGGGTGGGGGCCCTGGCTGCGACCGCGTTCTACGCGCTGAATCCCTTGTCGATCTGGCTATCCTCAGCGCTTCAGCCTGAGCCGTTCATGATGGCGGCCACGCTCGCAGCGGTTCTGGCGCTGCACCGGTGGCTGGAAGGGCAGCGTAATCTGGACTACGCGATTGCGCTGGTCGCGTTGGCTGTCGCCCTGCTGGCGAAGCTGACAGCGATTCACATCGGGCTCGTGTTCGCGATCCTGATCCTGCAGCGATACGGCCGGGAGACCTGGAAGCAGGGGAAGGTATGGCTGCTCGCTGCCGGAGCGCTGCTGCCGGCCGCAGCCTGGTATCTGCACGCGCACCACCTGTGGAAGGCGTATGGAAACTCGCTGGGGCTGTCCAACGAATACCACTGGCTCGGGCTGGACCTGCTGGCGCACCCGAGCTCGCTGCTCGGCATTCCGCACACGGAGCTGCTCTGGGTCTTCATGCGGACCGGCGCAGCGATGGCCGTGCTGGGGATCGCGTGCGCTCGGAGCGCACGCCCGTTCCGGTTCGAGCTGGTCTGGCTGGGCGCGACGTGGCTGTACTATCTCGCAGCAGCGCGCACCACAGCGGATTCGTGGGCGTTCTATTATCACATAGCGTCGGTGCCGCCAGCAGCGCTCCTGGTCGGTCGAGCCCTGTCCGCCGCGTGGGCAATCCCCTCGTTTGGCGCGGCAGTCCACGGGCACGTGCCAGACATGGCAGGTGCCATGGGCAAGCCCCAAGGTATTGGAAGCATCGTGAATTCGCAGGGCTTGCCCGTGCTGGCGGACCACGGGCAAGCCCCGAGTGTCCACGACCGTGGATCACCTTCCGGCTTGCCCATGCCACCCGGAATCAGGAGATGGCTCAGGTCCGCGGCATGGGAAGGTGGGAAGCAAGGGGTTGGCGGCAGGTTGCAGCGCGCTGGTGCGGTTGCCTTGCTCGCGTTGTGTCTCCTGGAAGAGGCGCACGTCGCGCATCGGGAGCGAAACGGCACCCCACCGTCCAAGATGCTCTCCTGCGCCACAGAGTTCTCGCCGTTGATTCCGAAGGACGCGCTGGTCGTGGCATCTGGCGGTCCGTGCATCGACGAGACGAGCAAGCCCGTGGCTTTCAACGCCTCCTATGCGTTCTACTGGCTGGATCGCAAGGGATTCAACACGTGCCAGCAGAGGCAGAGTCTGGATGCGCTCGGGGAGTTCGAGCGTCGCGGCGCGCGCTACTTCGTGATGGAGAACGATGCGGCAGCAGCGACGCCGGGCTTTGCCGAGGCGGTACGGCAGGACTATTTGCTCAAGGCGCAATGCGCGGAGGCGGCGCTTTTCGAGCTGGGGGGCAGGAGAACTAGCAACAGGGAACACGGGAACACGGAATGAGAATGGGGAATGGTGAGCACTTCACCGGCCACCGCAGCACGGGCAACCACGAGCTGAGGGGTGCGTCGGTGAAGTGCGACATTGAACAAGCCCGAAGCGGCGGGGCGCGATGCGGCACGGGTGGTGCTAAGGACAATTCGCTTGCT
>JACRCQ010000043.1 GCA_016218915.1 Deltaproteobacteria bacterium | reverse complement strand
TTCTTGGATGCGCTGGGAAACAAGAAGCGGCGTATCTGGGCGCCGTTGTATGTGCAGGGACTGATCCTGCCCGGTGATCGCAAGAGCATGGATCGGATCGCCGAGCGTGTTGCTCCAGAAGATACTGAGCAGATCAATCATTTCGTCGCCGCGTCGCGCTGGGATCTGGACCCCGTCGAGCAGGTCTTGTGGGCCAAGGCGGATGGCATGGTGGGTGGCGATGATGCCGTGCTGGTCATCGACGACACGGCGCTGCTCAAGAAGGGGCGGCAGTCCGTTGGCGTTGCGCACCAGTACTGTGGGCAGATTGGGACGAAGGCGAACTGCCAAGCGCTGGTTTCGCTGACTCTGGCGCGGAACGAAGTGCCCGTGCCGTTGAGCCTCCATCTGTACATGCCGGAGAGCTGGACGTCAGATCCGGAGCGAATGCGCCGGGCTTCGGTCCCGAAGGATGTTGTCTTCAAGACGAAGTGGCAGATCGCGCTCGAGCAGGTCGCCAGGGTGCAGCAGGCGGGTGTGCGCTTCGGCGTGGTGTTGGCAGATGGAGGCTACGGCGTCTGCGCGGAGTTCAGGCAGGGCTTGTCCTCCATGGGACTGACTTGGTCCGTGGGTATCTTGAAGACGCAGATGATGTACAGCACCTCGGTGGAACTTGGAGAACCCAGCCGCGGCCGTCCCGGTCGTCCAGGCAAGCACCCGATACCGTCCGAAAAACCAATCAGCGCTGAGCAGGCCATCGCTTCCCTGGGACCGAAAGCGATGCGGATGATCGCATGGAGGCTGGGCACCAAGGGCATGATGCACTGCGAGTTCGCTGCAATGCGCGTGCGCGTTGCAGACGGCCTCGAGGTGTCGAAAGGCTTGCATCTTCCCGGCGACGAAGTGTGGCTTGTGTGCGAGCGCCGTAGCCCGGACGACCTCAGGTACTACTTGTCGAACCAGCCCCGGCGCTCCTCGCTCAAGACGCTCGCGACGGCGATCAAGGGGCGCTGGGTGTGCGAACAAGGACACCAACAGATGAAGGAAGAACTCGGCCTC
This sequence comes from Deltaproteobacteria bacterium, assembly GCA_016218915.1. Lineage (GTDB taxonomy): Bacteria > Myxococcota_A > Polyangia > Polyangiales > Polyangiaceae > JACRCQ01. Next base: position 54,338 of record JACRCQ010000043.1, on the reverse strand, counting down.
GATCACTTTGAGGGCCGCTCATGGCACGGGTTACATCACCACGCCTTGCTCACCATGATCGCCTTCGCATACCTGCAGCACCTGCGGCTCCGACGAAAAAAAAACTCCTGAGGTCGGTCCACCACCACAGCCGTCGCTGCCCGCGATTCGAAGGTGGCTCGTCAGCATGTTTGCGGAAGCTGTGATCTGCAAGCGCTGCGGGGCGCGCGTGCCCGTGCCGGATCGGTGTTAGAAATGTGGCGAAGTAGTACGAAGGGGCGTCTCCCTACACCGGCATTCTGTCTCGCGTCCCTGTGTGTGGCGGAGGTGTGCTCCACCTGCTCGGCACGCTCGGGGATCCCTACGGCATGGCGGTGGATGCGACCGACGTGTACTGGTCCGACCCTACGCAAGGGACGATCTGGCGCGTGAGCAAGTAGCGAGCTACGGGCACGACGGCGGCGGCGGGCTGTGGGCGAGAGTGGAGTGTTCTGGTACCCGAACGTCGCTTGACGCGTCGGGTGGCGGCGAACCCGGTCGGGGTGAGCTGCGGATGCTGCCGCGAATGTCACGACCGAGACTGAAGCACAAGTCCGCGTAGTCTTTCAGGAGTGTGACGTCCCAATACCTTAGCATCAGGTCGACGTGCGCATAGGGCGCGAATATGCATCGAACAATAGGCCCCGCTTTGCTCTTGTTAGAGAGGAGCCCTGCGCCGAAAGCCACCGGGCCCGCCGAGAAGAAATAGAGAACGATCGAGGCGAGCATTGCCGCAACAACCCGGACAATGTTCACGTAGCTCTCCGACTCGCCAACTCGGGGACCACTTCCAGGCTCAGGGCTTGGGAGACGGCTCTGCAATATCAGCATCGATACACCCGGTAGTACTGCCGTTGCGAATATTTGTCCGAATAGTTCTACTCATCCGAGAAAAAGGGCGCGAGCCAAGTCTGCAGGATCGTCCACACTCTCACTCACCCGAGCGCGAACTCCAGGCTGGGGCCGGAAGGCCGTCCTTGACCTGGAGATCAACGAAGAGATCGCCCTTGGCGCTCCGGAGTGGAACGCGAACACAGTCGTCTCTTATGGCAGGTTCACCAGAAACCCATCTGTCTTGCTCGCTGGTCAGGCATCCCCATACCCACCGAATAGCTCCGCGTTCGTCGACGCACCAGACTCGTCGCTCCGTGGCAAGAATGAGCAACCGGATTCCCTCGATCTCCGTGTGCCACGGCGAATCGATGGTCTCTCCCTCCTGGTACTCCAGGCCGAGAGACGACAGCAACGCGAGATTCGATGCGTCGACCGCCACCACGGCCTGCGCTCCGCAGATGAGGAAGCAGTTACCAGTCCTGAACTCAATCAGGCTGTACTCATCACCGATCCATGGATCCAACCTGATCAGCCCCTCGACGGACTCGTGGGTTTCCTGGTCCTGCAGCCTCAGCAAGAGCAGGCCCGGACCTCCACTGCCGGGGCGGTAGTCACCCTCGATCAGCACGCGACCCGACCGCAGTGCCGCAACTCCGTGAGTCTTGAGCATCATCATGTCCTCAGAACCCGCCGCTGATTGAAAGGCCTCCAGTGCTGATAGCCGATTCGATGGCTATCGTAGCCGAAGATCCATCCGGTGAGAAGCCTGCCCGGTCCAGCGAGCGTGGATATGGGGCGAAGGGACCCGCCGGCTCCATTGGCCGTTCAGGCCGCGTCGTACTCCGCAGGTTGTGGAGGGTCGTCGAAGATCCGCCCCCGGGATGTAGCAGGCGGAGTCTCCGGATGGGCCGCTCCCGCATGCAGATACGAAGAAGATTCAAGGGCCGGGAGCGTCCCATGCTCGCCTCCTAAGAGACGACTTTCAGTTTCAAGGATACTTCGCCAAATACTTCTTCGCTTCTGTACGAATCCAGCCCACACGCGCGACTCTGAGCGCCTCGCGGACCCGTTCACTGGCTCCGCTGACCTTGCCCACGCGAAGGGCCTTGATTGCGTGCCCAGACACCTCTGGATCATCGAGCAAGTCCATCAGTAGTTCCTTGTGAGCCTCTGCGTCCACCCCGCCAAGAATGCGCACAAATGTCTGCCTTCCCTTCCCGAATCTTCGATCTCGCACCGTATCGCTAACCACACCGATAATCGGAGACAGAGGTTCGCCCTTTCTACGCTTGACGAGCTTGTTGAGCGATTCTCCCAATACCCAAAGAGACCACTCTGTGGCAAACCACGGAGGCGCGCCATCGACCCCCTCCGCGGTGATCGCCCTCGGCAACGCGGCAATCGACGCGATGAGATCTCGAAGTACCGAACTCACTCTCTGAGGATCCATCGTAAACAGGCCGTGGTCAGTCAGGTACTTGGTGGCTGCGAATTCGGTATCGAAGTAGGTCATCGCGTTTGTCCTATGCCTATGCTGGCAGGCGCGGGCGGCGAAACGGGAGGCGGTGCGGTCAACTTGAGTGGAGATCCAGGGGCCAGGTGGTCCTCTCGTAGGCTCACGGGTGTCTCCACGTGTTTACCGATGAAGAGGTCAACTCGTCCAGCTCTTCCATCGCGCATGACGTGAGCCATGAAGTCCTTCAGCCGAACCGTCCGGCGAGAACCCTGCGCGGTCCCAGCGAGCGTGGATGTGGGGCGAAGGGCCCGCCGCAGCCGCACGATCGGCGCTCAGACGCCGGCTCCGGCTCGGCGCCAAGCGCATCGACATGCCCGAGCTTGCCCAGCCTCAGGCTGAGCTGTCTGATCTTTTGCGCGGGCACGAATGGAGGGAGAACCGCAGACCTCGCAGATAACCGCAGATCAAGACGCAGAAGGGATCAGCGGGCTGGTGCTCGATGGTCACACCTGCTTGCGCTGCCGCGCCAGCCTCTGCGGAGATCTTCACGGTCGAGGTCTTGTCCAAGGACGTCGAGTAACTGCCTCGCCGCGAGGAATGGCGCGCGATCTACCGCGCGCAGGTCACGGGCGAATGTCTCCCCTCAGGGCACGGAGCAACACCTGAATCCCACCCATGACGCGCGGGACGCTCGCAGGCTCGCGGCGCTCGCGGCTGTGCCGTCACAGCGCAAGGACGAGGCCGATTGGCTCTGACTCGATCCGCCTCGCTGGTGGCAATGATCGCTCGTTCCCGTGGCCCCGCTGCAGGAATCTTCCCACTCCGCAGCATTCCCGCTCAAGTCGTACACACCGGCATATCCCGCCACCGACGACTGACACCCCGGGAACGTCGCCACCTTCACCGGGGAGCCCCCGTCCTGTGACCCTTTGCAGGTCTGGGCGTCGTACGTATCCCCGTAGGGATAGTCGTTTTGCGCATGCGCACTGCAGGCATTGAACCACTGGCTCATTGCAGCGTCCGCATCAGCATCGTACGAGTTTGCCCCGCCGCCGATTCGCCCGCACAGCCTCTTTCCAACTCCCTTGCAGTACGCGTACGCTGAGCACCAACTCACCATCACGACAGGGAGTTGGCCCTCAGCGCCTGGAGGGTCGTGACCCTCCGCGAAACCCATCTGTCCCGTGGCCCAGGCGCATTCCGGCAGCTGATCCGACTCCGACGGGCTGGTCGCCAGCCAGGATGCGTATTGAGCCCGGGTCACCTCGGTCGCATCGATGGAGTAGCCCTCTGGAATTGCGACGAGCTTGGCCACGCAGAATCGGTGGTCGTAGCACTGCTCCAGAGCTCCGCACGTGGTGGAACCGCAGGCTTCCACGCCGCCCTCGCCTGCATCGGATGGAGGGGTGTCGCCAACTTCGTTTGCGTCCAATCCGGAGTCGGATCCGGCGCTCGGAGCATCGCCGTCGCTGCTCCCGCCGCACCCGCACAAGACCAGCAGCGCGAACAATGCTGAGACAGTCGCGATGTGTGCACGATCCATGACCATGGGCGTACAGCCATCGTACCGGGAAGCCCGGGGCGGTTCAAGCACGGTCGGGCACCGCATTGTACCTCTCTCCGTGCCACCGCATGCGGAAGAAGGCATGCCGAAATTCCTGATGCGGCACTTGCGGAGTAGGTTACGGGAAGGCGCAAAGGCGCATGGGCGAGGAAGCGCAAGGAGCGAGAGCGCGAAGGCGCAAAAGCATAAGCTATGTATTGATGGTTCAATGGGAGGGCCGAAGAGCCCCCGGATGGGGGCTTGGCTAACCGCGCACAGCCTTGCATCAGCCGCCGGCACTTTAGCCGGCGGATCTATCCATGGCGTCGTTCGTACCCCCGGCCGCGCGCCTCGAATCGTCGGTACCCCCGGCCGCGCGCCTCGAATCGTCGGTACCCACGCTGCGCCTCGAATCGTCGATACCACCGCCGGTTCAACAGGTCGGCCCCGTCGCGCCAGCCTCTGCGAGGATCCGCGAGGCAACCAGGGTCTCCCGCAAGCTCCGCGCGATCCGTGAGATTCATATCCCCTCCCGATCTCCCGTCTCCCTGTAAAATACTCTGCCCCTGAAAGGTAGCCCCCTAGGGTTTCCCGCGAGAGGAGCGCCGCGCGCCCGTCTTGGGCTTCTTGCGCTCAGGCAGGCGCTGCAGCACGGCAATGTCACGCAGACGCGCCACGAGCGTACGCAAGTACGGCGAAGACAGCTCCGCAAACACCTGCATCGATCGCGCAGCGAGCCGCAATCCGTTGTAGGCCCCCACCGACTCCGGCATGTTCTCCGTGGCGCGCGCTGCCAGCAGTATCGCGTTGAGCTCGTCCTCGGTCTCCCTGTAGATCGCCCACGAAAGCGCTGTCGAAAGCGACCGGGGCGGCGCGGAAGGGCGCCCTGACTCCATCGCACGAAGGTCCCGCGCCACCGGCTGCGGAAGACGCGTACGCCGCGTCCGGGCCGTGTCTGCAAGACGCAGCAGCCCGGCTTGCATGTGCGGCATTCGAGATCGTTTCAGCTCGCGCAGCGCCCGCAGCGCGCGTCGCGACGCATCCTTGTAGTCGCCGGTGAAGAATGCGGCCGTGACCTTCCCGTCCTCGCCACCCGCCTGCTGCAGCGTTTCCACGCGCCCCTGCGCCTCCTCGCGCGCAGCGGCAAATGCGGTCTCGAGCAGGGCCACGCGCGCTGTCACCCGCGCCACCAGCCGCGCCTGTGCACCTTCGGACAGCACGCTCGCACGTGCCAGAAGCGATTCGATGAACCTCGCCGCAGGCGGATCGAACGATGCCGCGCCTTGATCCCTGAGCCGCGCGAACTGCTCGGCTGCCTGCTGCCAGGTGACCGTCGCCTCCTCGCCCATGCTCAGCGCCTTGCGTTGCGGTTGCGCGGGATCGGCGAGATCTCCACGCGGCGATTCCGTGCGCGGTTCTCGGCGCTGTTGTTGGGCACCACCGGCTGCTGCTCGCCAAAGCCTGCGGCAAAGACCTCGCTCGCCGGAAGCCCGGCCGCGATCAGCCCACGCGTGACCGTGAGCGCACGCTGCGCCGACAGGTCCCAGTTGTCCTTGAACCCCTGCGCTGGCACCTGCACCCGCAGATCGTCCGTGAACCCGCTCACCATGATCACCTCGTCGTGCTGCTCCACCCAGGTCTTGAGCGGCAATGCGAGGTCTGCGATCAGCTGCTGCCCTTCAGGCTGCATCTCGGCCGAGTTCAGCTCGAACAGCACGCTGCCGCGGATGCCGATGCGGCCGTCGACCAGCGTGATCCTTCCAGCGGCAAGAGGACCGGCCAGGGCGGACTCCAGCGCATGCAGGCGCGACGTCTCTGCCTCTCGCGATGCACGCTCCTTCTTGAGGTGCTCCGTGAGATCGACCTGGAACGCGATGGCCCACACGAAGAACAGCACGAACAGGCCGAACAGGCAGGCCATGAGATCGCCGAACACCGGCCAGATGACCGATGACTGCAGAGGCGATTCCTCGACCTGATCGTTCATCATGCGTCTGCCGGGCTGCGTCCTGTCCGAAGCGCGCGAAGCTCCGAGAACAGCTCGCGCTGGAATCTCAGCGAGGAATCGAAGACCTCTCGGGTCTGGTCCAGATACGCACCGAGCAGATCGACCGTGTCGCGCTGCCCTGCCCGCTCCATCGCCTCCTCGATCGGACCCAGGCCGTTCATCAGGCGATCGCTCGCGGCGCGGTACTGATCCACGGCCGCGGTGAACATCTCCGCGACCGACGACATCTCGGCGCCGCCCGCATGCACCAGATCCGCAGCCTCGTGCACCACGGTCGCAGTGGCGGTCACGCTCTCGGCCAACACCCGGGCATGCTCGGAAAGACGCTCGGCCAATGCTTCTGCACTCTGCCCTCGCGCCGTCTCGAGCCGCGACTCGAACGCTGCGAGACGCTCGGCCTGCAGCTCGACCACGCTCTGCATCCCTTCGAGCAGCTTGCCGAGGCGCTCCTCGGATCGCGCTTCGGCCTGGGCGGTGCGACGCTCTGCTGCCTGAACGAAGGCCTCGATGCTCTCGCCATGCGACGCTGCCGCGCGCGTGACCGCGCCTGCTGCGTCGGCGAGCCGCTCGAGCAGCGCCTCAGCCTGACCATCGCGACGGCTGTCCGCGTCCTGGCGCTGCTCCAGGCTGTGGCGTGCTGAAACGACGAGCTGGGCAGCGGCTTCTGGTGCCCGGATGGACGCGCGAATGACTTCGGCCAGAGGCTCGGCCAGCCCTTTGCCGAGCTGCTGCAAGTGGGCCGACAGCACGCCATCGAGACGCTCCAGGCTCGCCGCCGCTTCCGCGGATCGCTTGAGGTGGTCGGCTTCGAGGCGCGCAACCTGCTCTGCCATGCTGCCGACGAGCAGCGCGACCTGCTCGTGCATGCGCGCCGATGCCTGCTGCTCCACATGATCCAGCGCGCCTGCGAATCGCTCCACCGCAGAGGCGATCTGCTCGGTCCGCATGCGTCCAGCTTCAGCCGACCGCTCCAGATCGAGCCGCACCTGCTCCGCCGTGTCGCGAAGTGATCGCACCCGCTCCACATCCGCCTGCGCTGAGGAGCTCGCTGCAGCTTCGACCGACCGTGCGGTCCGCTCCAGGTGCTCGTGCAGCGCCGTGGCCCGCGCCCGCTCGTCGTCTGCAAGCTGGGTCGTGCTGCGACGCACTTCTTCGACCAGGGCATCGAGACGCTCTCGCACCACCCGAGCCGCTTCATCGTGCTTGCGCGCGACCTGCTCTCCCGAGGAAGACGATGCTTCGAGCCACTGATCGATCCGCTGGGAGACGCCTTGCAGCAACCGCTCGACTTCGGCGCGGAGAGCCTCGGCGCGCGCGCGGTCCGCGTCTGCGGCCGACTCCACCATGCCGTGCATGGCTCGCCCAAGCGAATCAGCCTGCGCCTGCTGGGTGGATGCAAGCTCGATCAACCGGGCTGCGACCTGCTCCAGCACTGCGGCAAGCTGCTTCTCGAGCTTCTGCACGCCCGGGCGCACCTCAGCCGATACCGACGCCGCAGCTTCGGAAAGCGCGGCACGCACTTCTTCGAGATGACGAGCGTGGGCCAGCTCGCGAGCTTTGGACTCCTCCTCGAGACGATCCGACCAGCGCGCAAGGTGCTCTCCAGCAGCCTGCCCTGCGCGATCCGCAAGTCGATCGAACAGCGGCCCCACAGCGGTCTCTGTGGCTTGCACCGCGCGATCGATCCCGCCCTGGATGTCCTTGCGCACTTCCGCAGCGGTCGCCCGAATCGCTTCGGCGGATCGAGCCGCGCTCGCCTCCTGCGACGACAGCAGATCCCTGCGGAGCGCCTCGATTTGGCGTGTCTCTGCCTGCAACGCAAGCCCTGCGGCCTGGTGCTGCTGCGCCACCTCGCTCACTCGACCGCTCACATGATCAAAGAGCGGACGCAGCGCCTTGTCCGTGGCTTCTGCGGCCCGATCGATGCCCGCGCGCAGATCAGCGCGGACCTCCGCGGCTGTGGCGCGAATCGCCTCTGCGGACCGCGCAGCCGCAGCTTCCTGCGAAGCGATCATCTCGGTGCGCAAGGCTTCGAGCTGGCGCGACGCGTCCTGCAGCGCACGCGCCGACAGGGCGAGATCCGGGCCGTGGGCTGCCACCACCTCGAGTGCGGTGAGCTGACGCCCAGCCGCTGTGAATGCAGACAGGGGCCCGGTCACGATCGCGGTGATCACCTCCACGAAGCGCGACTCCGCGCGTCGCGTGAACACCGCTGCGAGCCCCAACGTGGCCGAGGCTGACACGCCGGCCGCGGACAGACCGAAGGCCCGTGAAAGACCTTGCAAGGGAGAGACGAGGGCAGAACGAAGCGCGTCGACGTCACCGCTGGTCGTGAGCGCTTCCCGGGCGCCCCGCAGCGACTCGAACAGCCCAAGGAACGTCCCGAGCATGCCGACCATGACCAGCAGGCCGAGCAGGTAGGTCGTGAACCACGCCGCCGGTATCTGCACCGCGTTGCCCGCGAGACGTCGTCGGAGCAGGCCTTTGAGCTCGACGCTGCAGGTGTCCACGGCTTCGAGGGTGTCCGGGGCTTTTCGCCGAAGCTCGGACATCAGCCGCTCTGCACGAGCTGCGCGCAGGAACAGCTCTGTGAGTCCAACCAGGAGACCTGAGCCGATCAGGATGGCCAGGCCAAAGGAGAGCCGATCCGTCGAACGGTAGAACATGGCCGCGCGCGCGACGAGCGCGATGCCGATGCTTCCGCAGATGAGTACAGCAATCCGAGTCATGGCAGGTCCGGTCGCACGGTCGACCCGAGCGGGCGGACTTACGCCTTCAGCGGGCTGGGTTCAATCGTCGACCGCGCCGCAGCACGCTTCTGCGAGCGCCATCAGCCGATCAGCCTCGAACTCCAGCACGCCGAGGACCACATCGCGCCCCTGGCGCACGTGGCGGGCGAGCAGCCCATCGCCTTGGTACCACCCTGCCAGATCCTCCGGCTTCCCATCCCCTGTCCGCTCCGAGAGGATCAAAGCCACGGACAGCGCGAGGTCTTCGCCGAAGCGGGCCTCCATGAGAGGCAGGATTCGAGCGAAAAGCTTGTCCACAGGCTCGCGCATGGCAGCGTGCACCACGCGGTCGAGGGTTTCGAGGCGTTCGGCCCGGGGCCCTGCGGCGCGCAGCTCAGGGGCGATCTCTTCGCGGATGTCGAACAGCGACGCGCGCACGAATTCAATCCGGCCGGCGACGAGCGTGGCAATGGGATCCCATAGATCGCGCGCTGCGCGCGAGACTGCCTTGGCATCGCCAGACCACGCGCCCGCCTCGGACAGGATCGTCCAAGCGGTGTTGGCGTCGGCCAGGTTGTTGCGGGAGCGAAAAGGATCGGCAAACGCACGATCGACCCGCGCACGCACCGTCTCGATTTCCCTGTGGACGCGGGAGGCGAGCGGGCTGGTGGGCGGTCTTGAGCCGGCCGCAAGTGGCTGCTCGAAGGTGCTCAAGGTCTCTGCCAGACGCATGCTTCCGGAAAAATCGAGGACGGCTGCCATCGTCGCGACAGGCTCTGCGGCAAAGGCGTCCGGGGCGGGTGGAGTCGAATCCGCTCGCCGTGCGCCACGCTTCTTCGAGGCACCGCCCGTCGCGGCACGTGGCACCAGGTAGGGCGCCAGAGCTGCACCCAGGGGCCCGAGTCGCTTGTCGGACGGTGTCGGCATCGAGCCAGGCGTCTACCGTCAGCCCCACTGGAGCGCAAGCAGCCAGCATCCGACTTCACCCCGAGCAGCGGAGCCGTGCTAGCATCCCTGCCCATCTCGCATGTCTGAAGTGATGGTGACGGCTCGGATCTGCCAGCTCGGGCTGCATGCAAGCCAGACCGAGGATCTGGACTCCGTTGCACGCGAGATGCTTCGCATCGCTGTGGAGGTGTCGGGTGCGACGTTCGCCGGGCTCGCCACCACCGACATGTTGCACCAGGAGGTCGTGCTGCGCTGGGCAGCTTCCTCCGAAGGCGGAACGCTGCCAGAAGGCGCCCGCAGGTATCTCGGATGCGGGCTCGCCGGACGCGCCGCCAAGCGTCCCGGCGTGCTTTCCCTCGAAGACCTCCCGGCCACCAAGGATCTCGAGACGTGGTTGCCAGGGATGCTCTCCTCCCTTGCCATCCCGCTGCAGGTCGGTGAGGGGGTCGTCGGGATCCTGTGCCTGGAGAGCCCGATTGCAGGACGCTTGCGGGCGGACGGGGCATGGCTCGAAGAGCTGACCCGATCGCTGTCCATGGCCATACGAAATCTGCGTTCCGTGGAAGTGGGGCGCCACAGGCTCAACCAGCTCATGGTCCTGGGCGAGGTGAGCCGCATCATCACGTCGACCATGGACCTCGATGTGTTGCTCCAGAGGACCGCAGACTGCGTGCGGGAGCAGCTCGGATACCAGATCGTGGGCATCGGGCTCGTGGATGACGACACAGGGCGGGTCATCCATTGCGCTGCCAGCTCGGAGCACCCGATGCCGCTTCCGATCGGGCACAAGCAGGCCGTGGGCGAAGGCGTGACTGGCGAGGTGGTCAAGACAGGACGAAGCATCCTGGTGGGCGACGTGCGGCACCACGACAACTACGTGATGCTCTCGCCCAACGTCCGAAGCGAGCTGTGCGCGCCCCTTCGAGATGGAACCCGGACGTTCGGATTCCTCGACGCGGAGAGCGACACGCCGTACGCGTTCGACGCCGAGGATCGATCGCTGCTCGAGATGGTCGCCGAGCACATGTCGCAGGCGATCTCGAACGCGCGCAGCCTCAAGCAGATCGGACGTCTGCGCAAGGACATGACGAGCATGCTGGTGCACGATCTACGCAGCCCCCTGGGCGTCGTGCTCACGTCGCTCGAAGTGCTCCGCATGGCTCTGGTGCGCCAGGGAATGACCGAGCGGCTGCGCGTGCTCGACGCAGCGCAATCGGCCTCGGAGGAGATGCTCATCCTGGTCAGCGGGCTGCTCGACCTCAACAAGCTGGAGGCGGGCGAGTTCCCGGTGCGCCCGCGGATGTGCCAGCCGCACGAGATCGTCCGATCCGTGATCGGCAGGCTGTCCGTGGTGGCAGCTGCGAGGCAGGTCTCCCTCGAGGCAGCCCCGACCGACGGCGCACCGGCAGCGATGCTCGATGTGGACCTGATCACGCGGGTGCTCGAGAATCTCGCTGCCAACGGGCTCAAGTACACGCCGGAGGGTGGACGGGTGCTCATCGCCGTCGAGCCCGCCTCGAGCGAGGTGACAGCGGGCAGCCTGCCTGGATGCGGCGCTGCGCTGCTGTTCACGGTGAGCGACAATGGTCCCGAGATTCCGAGCGAGGCCCGGGATCGCATCTTCGAGATGTTTGCCACGGCAGAGCCGCGTCGCTCCGATGTCCGCCATTCCACCGGGCTGGGGCTCGCGTTCTGCAAGCGCGCGGTGGAAGCACACGGAGGGTCGATCTGGCTCGCGTGTGATGGGGCGTCAGGCAACCGGTTCCAGTTCCTGCTTCCGCACAATCGCCCGGAGGCGTCAGCGGGTACGCGGTCTTGACGAGTTGACGGGAGACTGCATGCGCGCGCGAGCGTGGGCGCAGCGCTGGGGGCTCTACTTCTTCGCCTTCTTGGCCGGCTTCTTGGCAGCAACCTTCTTGGCAACCGTCTTCGCAGGCTTCTTGGCCGCAGGCTTCTTGGCCGCAGGCTTCTTGGCAGCCTTCTTGGCGGGCTTCTTGGCCGCTGCTTTCTTGTCCGGTGCCCAGACCCCAAATGCGGCGCCCGTCGGGTCGATCAGCACGCCAATCGCGCCCATGTCAGGCAGCGGCTGGAAGTCGACGATCACCTTGGCGCCGAGCTTCTTGGCCTTGGCAACCGCGACCTTGACGTCGGCAACTTCGACGTAGGGCAGCCACATCGTGGGCGCGTCAGGCATCGGCTTCTTGCCGATGCCGCCACCAGGGTTCTTGATGTCGAGCATCGTGTAGGTCATCGGGCCCATCTTGATGTCGTTCATCTTCCAGGAGAAGAGCGCTGCGTAGAACTTCTTCGCGGGATCCACCAGATCGGTGTTGAGCTCGATGAAGCAGAACGGATTCGCCATGTCCTCACCCTTGTTTGCAACGCGAAGCGGCGCCGGGATTGGCGACGGGGCTCACGTCATGATCTGGCTAACACAAGGGCCACGCGACGTCAGCACTCGCTGACCCAGGTTCGCTCCATTGTCCTCGGCGCATCCTCGGCCATCCGGGGGAGCCGGGACCGGCCAGCGAGTAGGGCCAGCGGGCAGAGGCGAGCGGCAAGGGGCAAGCGAGCCAGCGAGCCAGCGAGCCAGCGAGCCAGCGAGCGCTTCCATGCCGGCCACACGACCGCTACCCGCTAGCCGCTAGCCGCTACCCACTACCCCCGCGCCCCACACGCTCGCCAAAGCGGGATGAGCGAGCCGCCGCCGGGGAGGCGTAGGCACGCGCGTGAATCTGGCCCAAGTGCGGGCAGGGGGCGGCGAGCGACAGGGCATTGCGAATTTGTGCACACCGCTACCGCACGACGGCGACGGCTGTGATTCCGGCGGAACATGGACGAACCCGACCTCGAATCAGGCGTGGTCGCTGACCGAATGAACGCGTGCTAACGAAGCGAACGACAGAGGAGATCGTCGTTGACATGACTTTGTTATGAATCTAGGTTCACTGGATGCCATCAGACTCCAGATCGCCCTCGCGCCCCGCTGCGCCCGCCGGACGCAAGCGCCAGATCGCCTCTCCTCATCCGATGAAGGGCGCGATCCTCGGCTACGGCTTCATCGCAAGCCAGGGACACCTGCCCGCCTGGCAGCGGCGGGCCCTGAGCCACGGCGACCTGGAGATCGTCGCAGTGGCCGATCGTTGCGAGGCCCGACGAGCCCTCGCCCATCAGGCGCTTCCCGCTGCTCGCATCTATGCCGATCACCGCAGCCTGCTCGCCGCGGAAGGCACCTCGCTCGACTTCGTGGACATCTGCACGCCGCCCTCGGAGCACGCCTGCCTGACCCACGATGCGCTCGACCGCGGTCTGCACGTCCTTTGCGAGAAGCCCATGGCAGTGTCGGCCAAGGAAGCAGCCAGCATGATTGCCCACGCCCAGCTCGCGCGACGCGTGCTGATGCCATGCCACAACTACCTGCACGCCCCAGTCATCCGCGCAGTGCGGGAGGTCCTCGACAGCGGCCTCATCGGTCGCGTCCATGCGCTGACGCTCGACACGTTCCGCCCGACCCACGCGCGCGGCGTGGCTGAATGGAGCCCTGACTGGCGACGCGACCGACACTGGAGTGGTGGCGGAATCGCCATGGATCACGGCCCGCACACGCTCTATCTGGCATTCGATTGGATGAACAGCCTGCCCACCAGCGTCTCCGCGCGCACCTTCACGGACCCTTCCGGCAAGCTCGACACCGAGGACACCTGGGTCGCGACACTCACCTTCCCGACCGGCCTGGCCAGCGCGTTCCTCACCTGGAAAGCGGGATTGCGCAAAGGCGTATTCACGATCCACGGCGATCGGGGGGCGATCGTCATCAACGACGACGAGCTGCAGATCGTGGCTGCCGACGCTCCTGCGGGCGGTCCCGCGAGCACGACCCGCCCTCGGACCGGACGCCTCAGCGTCCCTTCCGATTGCCAGGATGCGAGGCATTCGGCGTGGTTTGAGCCGATCTGGCCTCAGTTCCTGGACGCAATCGCGGCCGATCGATTCGTGGGCAAGGACGCCCTGGACGCGGTCCGAACGATCCAGGTTATCGAAGCGGCCTACGTGTCTGCTGCCCATGCAGGACAGCAATGCCCCCTCGATCTTGCTCAGCCTCTTGCTGTTCAACGTCCCCGATTGCTTGCCTCTGTCACCGCATGAACCTAGATTCGTGGTCTGAGGATTCGGCATGAGTCGTGCGAAGAAGTTGCAGCCCAAAGAGCAGCCCATCGAAGGCAAGCGCGCCGGAGCCTCCCACCCTTCCTTGCGCGACGAGACGCGGGCGATCTTCCGTGCTGCGGTCCTTCGGGCCGCGGAAGACGTCTTTGCCGAGAAGGGCTATCACGGCGCCCGCATCCAGGACATCGCCGCTCGTGCCCGAATCGCCGTCGGCACGGTGTACAACTACTTCAAGGAAAAGGACGAGATCCTCGACGCGCTGCTGCGCGAGCAGGGAGAGCAGATCTCCCGCGCGTTCATGCCCCGTGCCGACGATCCAGCCGACTTCGAAAGTCGATTTCGGACCCGCGTGCTGCGTTTGTTCGCCTTCATGCAGGAGCACCGCACGTTCTTCTCGGTCGCTGCCCAGCACGGAGTCTTTGATCCGGAGCACGCCGAGGAGGTCATGAAGTCCGGAGCACGGCGGAACATGCCCGGCCAGCTGGAAGAGCTGCTTCGCGAGGGCGCGGAGCTGGGCGTCCTGCGCAAGGACAACCCCCAGCGTCTGGTGCGCTTCCTCGGAGGCGCCATGCGGGCCACGCTCATGGGAGCGTTGCGTGACGACGCGACGGACTTGCGAGACGAGGGCATGTTCGTGATCGACATGTTCCTGCGGGGTGCGCGTGCAACCAAGCCCAACGCCCCCCGCAAGACGCGCTCGTCAGCGTAGCTCCAGCTTGATCGTCTCTCCAGGCCCGAAGTGATCCACACGCTTGCCGTTCACGCGGATGTCCGACTTCTCCTTGACCACTTCCACCACCACCTGGCCCGCGTCCACCTTGCGCACGATCACCTCGGCCACGTCGAGCCAGCCAGTCACGGACAATGCCCCCAGATTCTGACCGAAGCGCCGGAAGAGCTCTGCCTTGGCGCCTGCAGCGTTGGCTGCAACGCCAGAGATCTGCAGCGTCAGGCTCTTGCCTGAGCGCGCACCGATCGTGCCCTGGTACTCGGGCTTGGCCGTGACCTTGGCAGGAGACGATGAGACGGGAGGCGCTTCGGTCGTCGGCGAAGGCAATGGTGGCGGTGCGACGGTCGGAGGAGGCTGCGCCACCTGGGGCTCCGGCGCGCTCGACGCGACGGGAGGAGCTGCTGGGACCTGGACTTCAGCAGCGGGCGGCGACGCAGGAGCTGGCTCCAAAGGCTGCGGCGTGCTGCTGCCGCAACCAGCGCAGCTCAGCGCGAGAATCATCCATCCGAGACCTTGGCTAGAGCGCATTCTCATCGTAGCTCCGACTGTTGCACGCGCCCGGGCCGCCGTCGACCCGGCTCCACAAAAGGCCCATGCCCACGCGTCGGGCGTGGGCACGGATGTTTCCAAGGCCTGTGCTGGCCTGAGCTTGCGTGTCTTGCCTACGGCTCGAATACGACCGTCTTGCCCACCAGGTCAAAGGCCTGGCTGGCGAATCCTTCGTACACGGCGCCGGTGCCCGTGTAATTGATGGTCTGACCATCAAACGCCGTCAGATCCGTGGGATCACCCGCGTTGTCCGTGCCGCCCTCGGACACGCCCACGATGTACCCCGTGCCGCCCACGTTCGCGATCGCGATCGCGATCCGCCCCGATGCCTTGAGGATGATGCTGAACGTGTTGCCTACCTTGCTCCCGTAGTTCGGCACTCCGTTGTACGTGATGGTCATGGTCTGCGCATCGTCCTGCCGGTAGCTCACGGTCCCGCCTGCCGCTGGATTGAGGTCCGCGTACACCGCCGCGATGCGCGGCACTCCGCTCAGGAACCTTGCGATCGATCGGTCGACACCCGAAGCTCCGTCGCCCGCGCCGAAGCTCAGGTTGCCGTCGGCGTTCACGTACACACTCGTGTAGGTCTGCCCGTAGAACGGGAACTTGAACCCGAGCGGCACGCTCTTGGTGTCGTCGTCCGCCATCGTCAGCGGAACGTCCGCCACGGGCCCGCCACCGTCCGGCCCCGGACCCGGGCCAGGGCCCACGTCGGCGCTGAACATGATCGTCTTGCCAGACAAGTCGAACGGACGCGTCTTGCCAAAGGCCTCGAAGACCGCGTTGGTACCACCGTACGCGAGCTGCGGCCCGGAAGTCGACAGATCGACCGGATTGCTCGTGTTGCTCGAGCCGCCCTTGGACACGCCCACGATGTACGACGAGCCGCTCACACCTCCGTAGGTGATCGTGATGAGGCCGTTGGCCTGCAGCTTCACCGTCGCGGTATTCCCAACCGCGGTTCCGTAGAAGGGCACGTTCGCGTACTTGATCGTCAGCGTTTGCGCGTCGTCCTGCCGGTAGCTCACCGTGCCACCTGCCGCTGGATTCAGATCCCCGAACAGCACCGCGATTCGGGGCGCGCCCGTGAGCAGCCGCTGCGTCGATCGCTCCGCGGTCTCGCCGTCGCCTACGCCGAACGTCAGGTTGCCGTCGGAGTTCACGTACACCGTGTTGTAGCTCTTCCCGTAGTAGGGGAAGCTGAATCCAATCGGAATGCTCTTGGTGTCATCGTCCCCGAGCGAGATCTGCACGTCCACAGGCGTGGGCGGGGGCGGCGGCCCTGCGTCAGGCGTCGGCCCCGCATCGGGCTCCACCGGCGGCTCGGTGCTGGTGGTGAAGGTCAGAGTCTTGCCTGCGAGATCGAAGTTCTTGCCCGATCCGTATTGCTCGAACAGCGCCGTGGAGCTGCCGTAGGGGATCTCGTTGCCCGCATTGGACAGATCGATCTCGGAGCCCGTGTTGTTGGCGCCGCCCTTGGAGACGCCCACGATGTACGACGACGCAGGGACGTTGGAGTAGTTGAGCGTGATGCGTCCGGAGTCGCGCAGGGTCACCATGATCGTGCCGGCGCTTCCGCCCTTGTAGAGCGGCACTCCCTCGTACTTCACGAAGAGGCTGCTCTTCTCCGTCTTGCCGTAGGAGACCTTGCCTCCCGCAGCCGGATTCAGGTCCGCGTAGAGCGCAGCGATGCGCGGGGCGAACGTCAGGAACCGGCCTTTCGAGCGGTCCCCTGACTTGTTGTCCTCCACGCCGAAGGTCAGGTTGCCGTCGGAGTTGACGCTCACCTCGGTATACGCTGTTCCGTAGAACGGGAATGGGAATCCGATCGCAACCTTCCTCCCGTCGTCGTCGGTCAGCGTCATCGCGTGCTCAAAGGCGTCGAACGTCGGATCGCACGCGTCCCCGGCCCCGTCCTCGTCCGCATCCAGCTGGTCCGTATTGGGCACCGTCTTGCAGTTGTCGCGGTAATCCGGAACCGTGTCCTTGTCTGTGTCGGTATTGTCCACAGGCTTGTAGACGACGTACGTGGGATCATCCTCGAGGCCGGCGGTTCCATAGGCGAACAATCCGTAGCCCTTGTCGCCCCAGCTCGCGCCCCAGCTGTTGCGCAGAACCCAAACCCCCTTGCCCTTCTTGGTCTGCTGGGTGTCGTCCCAGCCGACCAGGGCGACGATGTGGTTCGAGGCGGAGTTGTTGCACTCGTTCGAGTCGTAGATGCCGCCCGAGTAGCCGGGAATCGAGCCGCACACGTTCATCGTCACGCCGATGGTGCCGTACTGATAGATGGCACTCTTCATCGCGTCGATGTCGCCCGACTTGACGCTGTGGTACTCCTCGATCTTGTAGGGGTGGGCGATGCTGCTGCTCTTGCAGCTCGAATCGTAGGCCTTGTAGGGATTGTCCTTCTCCCAGGCCGCGCCAGGATTCTTGAAGAGATCGTAGGCCCAGTATCCGCCCCCGCAGCTGTATCCGTCGTTGTTGCAGTCGAGCACGAACTGCTCGCTCAGATCCACGATCTGCTTGTCGAACGCAGCAATGGCCCCCTCCAGCGCTGCCACGGTTCCGAACGCCCAGCAGCTGCCGCAGTTGGCCTGGTTGCGGGCCGGAGGCAGCCCCGGGCCCTGGGTGCGCCAATCCCACTTCACCGGAAGCGACATCGGCTTCGGTGTGCCGTTCATCGGCTTCTTCTTGCCCGTGTCGTCCGGGATCTTCAGCCCAGTGAGGTACATGGCCTCGCTGTGGATGATCGGGTTGTCCGAGATCGTGTAGCTGAACCCGTACGCGTCGATGACCTTCTGGTGGTACTCGAAGCGCATCACGCGCTCCGCATCGTCGGGTGTCGCCAGGATCGGCCCTGGCTTGAAGTACTTGTCCTCCGGATTGATCGGAGGGTAGTTGCCGTTCTGTTGCGATCCGATCCCCTCGGGCGTCGGGCTCGGCGTTGGCGCGGGGCTGCTGCAGCCGCCGACTGAGCCAGTCACGGTGAGGAGGGCCAGGGCAAGTAGCCGGAGCGTCTTCATGGCGCCTGTCCTCAGCAAGTGTCGGGCCGAAGTGCTCGAACCGATGTTTCGCAGCACAAACATAGGCAAAACCGCGGTAACGACCCGCGTTCCAGGTTGCGCAAGTTGCGCAACCCCATACGCCCCAGCAGCAGGGGCATTCCCGTGTTGAGCATCAGATCCGAGTGATTATCCGAGCGAATCCTAGTTCGATGCGGCTCGTCATCGCCCCTGGCTTCGCCCCGATCCACGGACGCCTCCCTCTTGTGCCTCCCCTGCCCTCGTGCGACAAACCCCGGAATGCGGCTTCTGTCCGTGCTCCTTTGCCTCGCCTTGCCCGCTTGCGGCGCCAGAACCCCGCTGGCCGAGGAGGAGACGGGTCACGACGCTGGTCCCATCCTCGACGCGCAGACCGATGCGTCCAGCGATGCGAGCAAGTCGGATTGCACGGACCCGAGCATCACCTACGTCTACGTGGTCACCGAGTCGGCGCGGGTCTATTCCTTCAAGCCGGCGACTGGCATCTTTGCCCTGATCGGCGCGCTCGATTGTCCCGCCCACGCAGGGGAAACGCCGTTCTCCATGGGCGTCGACCGCAAGGGCAATGCGTATGTCGTCTACTCCAACGGCGACCTGTTCCGCGCGAGCACAGCTACGGGTCACTGCAAGGCCACGGGCTTCCAGCCTGGGGCTCAGGGATTCATCCGGTTCGGCATGGGCTTCTCCACGGACCAGGGCGGGCCTTCGGAGAAGCTCTACCTCGCAGCCTCGGAGACGTACGGCTCCCCCTATCCACCGGCCCTCGGCTGGCTCGACACTGCGACCTACGAGCCGCACGCGATCGCGTACATCGCTGACACGGGGATGGAGCTGACCGGGACGGGAGACGGGCGTCTCTACGGTTTCTTCGACAACGGCGTTGCTGCGCACCTGGTGCAGCTCGACAAGAAGACCGGCCAGTATCTCACGGACACCACGCTCCCAGGTGTCTCCAAGGGGAGTGCTTGGGCATTCGCGTTCTGGGGTGGCGACTTCTGGTTCTTCACAGCCCCCGCGGGGACGTCGACCGTGACGCGCTACCAGCCTTCGAGCAAGAAGATCGAGGTCGTCGGCATCCTGCCTTCGGAGCAGATCGTGGGAGCAGGGGTTTCAACCTGTGCGCCCGAGCAATAGGTCTCTTGGAAAGGTCCCGGAATGAATCATAGAATCGCATTGCTCGCCCGTACGGTTCCAGGGCTGAGCGCTCTCGTGATCGCATGGGCTGCCTGCGGCGGCTCGCCGCCCCCCGCGGCCTCGGCTCCACCGGCCGATCGCAGCCCCGCAGCAAGCTCGGGCGTAGCCGCTCCGGCTGCCAGCCCGTCGGCCCCATCGGCAACGCCGCCTGCATCGCCCGCTGCAAAGGGGAGCGCTGCAGCGACACCTCCTCCCCAACCCAAGGCTCGCGTGCCCGAAGAAGCGGACGTGATCCGCGCCAAGCTTGGCGCCCCGAACCTGCTGCAACGCATGCAGGCGTATGTCATCCAGGAAAGCTGCTTCGCCCGAATCGGCGAGCAGAGCGTTGCCATCCACGCTCCGGACGGCGTGCGCTACGACTTGGTCGACGGCAAGCCTCCGCTCGAGATTGCCATGCAGCATCCGAGCGTCGACGCCTTCAACCGCTTCGCCTACTGGGTCGAAGGGTTTGCGGCTCCGGTCGCAGGCCGGCTGATCTTCGGCAGGATCTACAACGCAGAGAAGAACGTCCAGGTCGGCTGGGGCGGCTTCTGCATCGACAAGGAGCCTGCGGTCCGGGCCAGCGACTGGCGGCCGGTCAAGGGCTCGGAGCCGGGCAAGCTTCGCGTTGGGTTCACGGACGACGGCTTGAAGCGGGTGCTGGCGCTCGGCCCGGCCAAGAAGACTCTCTTTCTCGTAGTGGACGAGCAGGACATCGCCCTGACGATCGCAGTGGATGCGATCCGGGCGACCAAGGCACCCGTACTGACGCTCACCTTCAAGGTTCCAGACAAGTAGGGATTCGCGGTCAGGGCTCGAAGACTGCGAGAAAGATATCGGATGAAGCTGAGGTCTTGATGGTGCCGCTGCCGAAGCTGAACGTGCCCTGGCCCGCGCCTGTCAGGTAGATCTTCTTGTCAGGCCCGGTCGCGATCCCCAACCCCTTCTGCCCCTCGCCGGTCGAGTCTGCCGCCCCGAACATCCTGCTCCAGAGCGGCATGCCGTTCTTGTCGAACTTCGCGAAGAAGACGCTCCGGGCCCCCAGTGAATCGATTGGATTGCCGTCGAAGTCAACGGTGCCGTTGTATTGCCCCGTGATCACCACGTTACCGTCGGAATCCGATGTAACGCGACAGCCGAAGGGCGCCGACGACGTTCCGAAGGACCTGTTCCACCCCGCATCCCCCAGCGTGTTGTACTGCGCGAGGAACAGGCTGTACTTTCCCACGGTCGCGCTGAGCGGCGTCTGGGTGGAGCCGGTCTTCATGGTGCCCATGAAAGACCCGCAGACGTACACAGAGTCGCCCGGAGCGATCGTCACGCTCTCGCCCATCTGGCTCTCAGCGTCGCCGAACCCGTAGACCCATTTGCAGTTGCCTGTGTCAGGATCGGCGCGCATGACGAAGCCATCGAGCTTTCCAGTGTTGGGCACGTCAGCGCACCCGGGAGGGCATGCCAAGGCGTCATCGTACGATCCAGTAAGCCAGACCGTATCGGTCGAGTCCACGGCGACGCCTGCGACCGATTGGTCGTACGTGCTGCCAGAGGCGATGGTCCACTTCAGGTTCCCGCTATCGTCGAACTTCTGGACGAAAAGATTGGCTCCGTTCCCGACCGACGGCGCCCCATCGTCGCTCTTGCCTGCGACGATCACGGCGCCTGCCGAATCGACTGCAAGGGAAGCTACCCGGATATCGGTGTAGTCCGAAGAGAGGCGCTGCGCCCATTGGGGAACCCCGCCCGGGGAGAGCTTCGCGACCCAGCTGCGCACCCACACCTGGCCGCTGTCCGACTCCAGGTATACCGGGTTGGCACCGCCCGGCGCGGCGATCACGAGGTTGCCGCCAGAGGTGCCACTCGCGAAGATGTACCCCTGTGAGTCCACGCCGACGGCATTGGCCGAGGATCCCAGGGTTCCTGCATAGCTCGCAGCCCAGATCGTGGACCCGTTCTTGTCCAGCTTCGCAACGAACGAGTCGGTGAGCCCGGGCTTGGTGTCCACGACCGTGTTGGATCCACCGAAATCGATCGAGCCGAGGAACGAGCCACCGAGAATCGAGTCGCTCGCAGCGTTGACCGCCACAGCGTTGCCCGATTGGTCCTTCGGGTCGTCGCCGAACACTTTCGCCCAAACGGCCGGGCAGGTTCCAGCCTCGCACGCAGCCGCTGCGTCCCCCGCTGCACCGGCAGCGTTGCCCGAGCCAGAGCTTCCCCCCTGCCCACTCGCCCCCGAAGCCCCGCCGGTCCCAGCCGATCCTCCCACGCTGCTGTCAGGCGTGGAGCCTGCTGACCCTGCCTGGCCCCCTGTCGAGGCGGCTGGCGCTACCTCGCCATCCTCAATGCCAAAGATGGCGTTGCAGCTCGTCGCACCGGCCACGACGCATGCGACTGCACAAGGGATCACCCATCCGACTCGCAATGCCATCACCACGTCCCTCCCACGGCAACCGAGCCTGGTCCCACAGCAACGACCGTCCGGAATCGCTCCTTGCCAGCAGCGGAGGAAGCGTTCCCCGACGGAGCCGTCAGGTACACCACGGCACCAGCTGCCATGGCCACAATGCCAACCCCGCCGACGATGGTGGCGACGTTCCCGGCACGCACGGCGTCGTGCCGCATGCTCGCCCCCTGCTCGGTGCAGAAGTTGCCATTGCACATCGACGAGGTGTCGTTGAACTTGCTCTTGGCGCTCAACGCCAGCACGGTGCTCACGCCGAGGGTGAGCACGCCCGCACCGCCCACGACGACGCCGATCAAGCGGCGGCTCGAGCCGTTGGAGCCGTCCGCAGGCTTTTCCCCCTGACCCTGGTCCACGGATACGGCGCCCGGGGTCGCGTCCTTGCTGAGTGCAGGTACGCTCAACTCAGATTCGCCGGGCTTCGCAGGCACGTCGACAGAGCCGGTCCAGGTCTTGTACCCAGGCGCCGAAGCGAGAACCACGTGCTTGCCCGGATCGACCGGAACGCCGTTGCCCCACATCGGCTTTCCGACGACCGTGCCGTCCCGCTTGATCTCGAGCCCGGGAAGATCCGGATCGCCTGCAACGTGGATCACCAGGTTCGAGAGGCGAGGCTTCAGCGCGTTCGCCCGGTCCCGGGCCGCAGATTCGCGATCCGCGCGCTTCTGTGCCGCTGCCTGGGACGCCACATCGAGGAACATCGACCACGCGCTCGCCGTCCGGCCGACCTTCTCGTAGCAGTCCGCCAGGTTGAAGAGGGTACCTATCCCCGGGTCGAGCCGTTGGCTCTCCTCGAACTTGGGGCAGGCCTCGGCAGGCTTGTTCGCTTCCACGAGCGTGCGCCCCTGATCGAACAGCGCCCGGGCCGCTGCCTGGTCCTGTGCAGTGGCCTGAGCAAACGCCCCCCCGGCCCAGAGCACCGTCACGATCGCGGTCATGGCGACGCCGGTGCGCACCAGTCTTCTGCTCATTCGTGCACTCCTCAACAAGCCGAATTGGCGAAGTATAGACCACCTCGCGAGGCTTGGAGAGGACGAAAGTGCTGAGGGGCTCGCGCGTGGGCGCAGGGTGGGTCGAGACGTGCTCGCGTTGCAGCGAGGGTGGCGCGCTAGGTGGCGCCACCCGATGGGAGGATCACAGGTCGCCCGGGCCTGAGGTGCCTTCCAGAGGACCGTAGCCCATGTCGTGGCCTACCTGGCGGACTGCATCGATGAGACCGACGTACTGCCTCAAGGCGCCGACCGCTTCCGAGCTCTTGACCTGCGGCTGCCCATTGGAGTTCAGAATCATCGTCGGAGCGCCGAACGCATTCAGCTTGTTGTCCGTCACATAGGCCAGCATCAGAAGGCCGTTCGCCCGCTGGATCATGCGCGATGCGATTCCCTTGTCCACCGTCTTGCCCGCAACCACCTCGCTGCCGTACTTGCGTGCGATGTACGTGAAGCCGGACTCCGGGTTGGTGAAGCGGATCTGGTCGCTCTCCGGGAACGTGGTCAGCGACACCGCACCGTCCACGCCGTCGACCCAGATACGGGTCTTGTTCACCAGCTCCATGTCGGAGTTCAGACGGGAGAACAGGGCAGCGAAGATGACGCCTGCGACCTGCTGCCGATAGCCGAGATTGCCGGCAATCGTCTTTGCATCCGAGGGACGCGTGGGAACCGCATCCATCAGCGACATGAATTCGGGCTGGATCTCGCCTGTCTCCAGATCCATCGGCTTGGCCGGATCCCAGTACACACCTGCGGTGGTCCAGTCTTCCGCGAGCACGGATCCGAGGAGACGATCCACGGCCTGGGGGAGATCATTCCGGTAGTTGATGAACACGTTTCGGCCGTCCATGTAGGTCTCGCGTGCAATCACGTACAGCTCTGGACGCGAATCCACGAGGGTACGCATGGCGAGGGCCTTTTCGACGTGGAAGCCCGTGTGCTTCATCCAGGCGAGGTAGTTCCAGCTTCCGCCAGCGGTCGGATCGCTGTCGAACTCCTCACCGATGAAGCGCCCCGTCGGAACGCCGACGATGAACGCGGTGCCTTCCCCGTAGGGCGGAACATCGTAGTACACGCCGCCGCCGACCGCATCCACCTTGGAGAAACCACCCGGCTCGGGCGCGAGCAGCGCCTGCTGCAGCATCCCGAACAGCTCCTGCTCGGCCATCAGGTCCGGCCTGAACCAGTCGTCGTCCGCACCCAGAATCGCCACCCCATCCGGTCCGTACTGCGCCACCGCTGACCCCACGTTCCAGTGGAACGCGCGCACGCGCTCGAAGTACCTGTTCACCACCGACGAGGGGACGGAGTCGTAGTAGTACTGCCTGTTGCCGCGACGGAAGTGCGACATCGGGTAGGTGTACTTGAAGTGGAGCATCGTGTTGTGCGTCACTTCGTAGGGATCAGCGCCGGAGTCCAGGTAGCTGGTGTGCCAGTACGCCGTACCGTAGGTCTCGCCGTAGCGATACTTCCAGCGCACCATGCTGCCGCCTGTCTTCGCGTCTGGGCGGGTGTGCGTGAAGGGCGAGAGGTTTCCGGTCCATCCCGCCAGCTCCGTGTCGATCGGATCATGCACGAAGTCCTTCCACGCGGCGTGGTCACGAGGCCCCTCTCCGCACACCTTTCCATGCACGACGCGCCATTCGCCTTTGCGGACCTCATCCGGGGTTGCGGGCCGGCAATCGCGCGCAGAATCGAAGTTCTGGAGCGTGCGAGCCGCCCTCGTGTAGTGCACCGGGTAGACTGCGTTGCCGGGACCGAAGGCCGGCGGCATCTCCCGCAGCATCATGTCCTCGTCCGAGAGCTGCGACTGCATACGGGCCACGAACTGGATCTGATCCGGTGGATCGAACCCGCCGTGGGCCGCATCGTCGAACGTCTCGAGCACCCCGCCGTAGATGGCATTCATCGCCATCTGGTCGTATTGCCCGAACCCGGGGCTGAGATAGTCCATCTCGTATTCCATCACCGACGAGTTGCCGAAGTAGGTGACGCCAGGGCGCCCCTCGCCAGCCATGCCAGCTTCGTCGGGAGTCTCTGGATCGAGATAGCGCGGGCCCATGCAGGTGTCTTCAGAAGCAGGATCCCTCGGGGTGTTGGGATCGCACGCAACGGTGCTCGCCGTGCTCGTCTCGCCGGTTCGCAGCTGCCAGTACTGGGGCATGTAGTTCGGCGAGTCGTAGGAGCTCGCGAAGTTGTGGCGAAGCCCCAGGCAGTGGCCCACCTCGTGGATGGCAATGCCTGCAGCCATCTGCTTCCAAAGGTCGTGGTAGATCGCCTCGCCCCGCGCCTTGGCGTCGAGATCGCCGAACTTCTTCTTGTAGTAGAATCCCAAGGCCTGGAAGTTCACGCTCCCCACGCGCGGAATGTCGTTCTCGCCGTAGCACACGCCCTTGTTGGCGAGCTTCATGGAGATCTGCTGGCGCCAGAGCGCGGTTCGCCCATTGTCCAGCCCCCGCAACGGCGACACCCGCTCCATCACGTCGTCGGTCACCGCCGCGTTCGGCAGCGTGCCAGCCACGTTCATCGCCCAATGCGAGTCGACCATGTCCGCTTCGTAGGTCGTGCCCCGCATCTTGCTGGCAAGCGCCTCCCACTTGAGCTGCGCCGCGGATTGCAGCTCCACCGAGTCGGTGCTCACCTTCTCGGCCTGCATGACCGCACGAACGCGGTCCTTGAGGGACAGGCTGCCCAGCTTGGTCGGCGTCATCGCCTGAGCATGCGCTGCATCCACATCCGACACCGCCCGCGCCAGATCCTCTTTGGTGTACTTTGCCGGCGCATAGCCGTTCGACAGCGTCTTGGCGTACATCGCCTGCGGCACGCCCGTGAGCAGATCGTCGACCGTAAGGTCGCCCATCGCCACCTGGATGAAGTCGCGGTAGATCGCTGCTGCGCGCGTCGCTGACCGCCCCATCACCGTCGCCGTCGCTCCGTGCGTCTGCCCGGTCGTCGGATCCTCGCCGAGGTTCGCGATGCCGCCCCACGGAGCGTTCGAGTCCCACGGCCAGTAGAAGATCCAGTTCTTTCGGAAGTCGCCGAAGCGCGCCATGGCCCCGGTCTCCCCGCACACCTCGTGGTTGTCGTAGGCGCGCGTCGGCACGTGGCAGGTCGTCAGCGCGTCCACCGTGTCCGTCGACTGTGGCACCAGCCACGCGCCGAACGGATAGATCACCTGCACGTCCTTGCCGTCCTCGCCAACCACGAAGTACTTCGCATGGCACTCCGCCCGGGTGCCGCCTGTGCGCCTGCACTCGATCTCGCGCGCAAAGGCGAGCGAGACGCGGATCGACAGGTTCCAGGTCTGGATGACGTCCTCGAGGGGACCGCTGTCACCGCGCGCCCCATCCACCATGGTGTCCTGCAGCTCGAGGGGAGTCTCGATGTTCAGCCAGTAGCCGTTGGTCTTGACGATCCGGTCGCGCACCGGGAGGGTGCAGAGCTTCTTCGCGATATCGCACTGCGAGCCGGTGCTGCCGTTGTAACCGGTGACGGAGTTGGCGCAGGCATCCGCGGTCCCGTCGTTGTCCTTGTCCTCGTCGCTCGTGCACTCGACCTGCTGGTGGCTCCGCACCCAGAAATTGTGCTTGATCAGGTACGTGTGATAGCAGGCGTCCGTATACGCATACTGCGGATCCCAGCACTGCACCTTGCCGCCGCCCAGCCCGGGCATGAAGCTGTCGCCAGCACCGCCGAAGTTCGCAACTACGTCGTTGGGCGCCCGGGTGTTCTCGGTCGGCTCGAAGTCCTCGTTCGGATCGACTCTGAGGAACGCGGACCGCACATACGCTTCCTGGGCGTCGCAGTTGTTCGTCATCGAATCCGTGTACAGCCCGATGAGCGCACATGTCGGAATCGACATCCCCCAGATCTGCGTGTTGGTCGGCTCCACGAAGTACTTGTTCGTGATGTCGAAGTACCCCTTGTCCGGCTCGAAGTGCGGCGCGTCGTCCGCGGCCGGGTCCGTCACGTAGTAGGTCAGAGGCGTGAGGTTCAGGTCGCCGAAGATCTTGCCGATGAACATCTCGCCCCACTCGGGCGAAACGACCGTGTTCGTGGACCAGTCCACGCGCATGTACTGCCGCTCGTACCAGGGCTTGTCGGTCGTGTTCTCGACGACGACGTTGAGCTCTTCACCGGTGGCGGGGTTGTAGTCGCGGATGATGTCGAAGTGGCTCTGGATCTTGTAGGCCGCCACGACCGTGCCGTTCGGCGGCCCGTTCGCCAGCCCCTTGTCGTCCTGGTGGGTAGCGATCTGGTAGGCCTTGCGCGCAATGAGCAGCCCCTCGGTAATCTCCCAGCGGATCTTGTCCGTACCGCTGTACGAACCCACGCCGAGCTCGCTCTGGTTGGCCGTGGCGTTGACCACCGAGTTGCGCCAGTAGAACACCGGGTCGTCCGTGTACTTTGCCAGGTCGGGCCCAACGAAGAAGCTCTTTTCAAGCGCGTTTGGCTGCACCCGCACCACCGGGGCACGTTCCTGCGCGCACCCGAGCGCTGCAACGGCCAGCCCGGCCCCGAGCCCCATTCGCAAAGTCCATTTCGATCGCATCGTGCTTCCTCCGTTGTCGTCGCCGCAGCGACCCTGAACCCAATCGCCCGCGCAGCAAGAACCGAACCACAGCCG
Organism: Deltaproteobacteria bacterium; assembly: GCA_016218915.1. Taxonomy (GTDB): domain Bacteria; phylum Myxococcota_A; class Polyangia; order Polyangiales; family Polyangiaceae; genus JACRCQ01. The sequence goes on along the minus strand of JACRCQ010000043.1, from coordinate 27,068 downwards.
GCGTCAAAGGAAATCCCTTCGTCCGCACGAGATGAGCGCATCGAACGCCTAGGACGATCTGCGCCTCCGTCAACCCGCTAACGTCTGAAAGGGACTTTCCTCGGAAAGCGCACGGGCCCAGCGGGCTGCCAGGCCGACGATGGTGCAATACTCCCCAGCGGCGGGCTGCGCGCGAGATCTCCGCCCCCAAGCGAATGGGCGTCAACCCCGCTGCCGCAAACGCCGTGGCAACCTACTGGCTCCCGTCATCGGGTACTCGGCTCTCCTCGCTCCAGCTCCCCCACGCCCCGCTCATTCCGGCCCATTCGTCCGACTCCTGCCATCCGTCGTCCCTGTCGCCGTCGAACGCCAAGCCCCAGATCGCATCCCACCACGCTTCTTGCGTCGATGCGCCCTGGCTGCCCGCCGATTGGGGCACCATCGAGCTGTCGGCGTGAAGCAACCTCGCCTCCAGCTGCTCTGTGTCGCTCCGGACCGGGATCACAGGACCGCTCGTGGGCACGCACACCGTCGCGAGCTTCCAGCTGGAGAACCAGCCGTTGATCATGCACCAGAAGCTCTCGGGATGGGCAGGGCTGTTCTCGAACGCTGCAGAGCCTTTCTCACAGGGCTTGCCGCTCGTGTACCAGATCCGGTTGGGCCTTTCGCTCTGCGGGAAGTTGCGCCCCTCCGCCACGACCGGCGCGAGAAACCGAAGCTCCTCGAACGTCGGCAGCCGGTAGACCTCGCCTCCACGCTGGATCGAATGGCACCGCGCATCCGCGTTGCTCGCCTTCAACGCCCCGTCTTCCACGGTGGCAAAAGCCATGGGCACGACGCGACGCTCCTTGGCATACTGCACGAACGCGCGCGCGCCGTCCTGCCAGGCCTGGGTCTTGAGCGCATCCTCACACGCTGGCGTGAACAGATCATCGGAAGCAGCGAGCCAGCAATCCTGCGCCCGCAGCGCCACCGGCTGCCGCGCCAGCCCTGTCCCGCAGAGGCTCGCCCGCGACGCATCCGCCAGGGGCTTGAGCTCCCACACCGTGCTCCTCGGCTTTCCCGGGCTCGCTACCTGGAAGCCGCCCCCCTGCCCTGCCTCGAGCGCATCCGCAAACGGCTCGATCTCACCCTCGCACGCCGCATCCATCAAGGCCAGCAGCTCCCCCATGTCGCGGCTGAAGCGCTTGACCCGCACGAGCCCCTCGGCAATGGCAGCTGGTGCCTTCTGCTCCGGGGCCAATGCGCTGTAGCGCCCGAGCACCACCGAGTGCAAGGTCGCCGACCGGTTGTTGTTGGAAACGTAGTCCTTCGCATCGTTCGCACGATCGGCGTCGATCGACTTCTGCAGCGCTCCGGTCGTGTCCCCAAGCGCGCTCAGCAGGTCCTTGAACTCGTTCTCGTTCGCAGTCGCCAGCAAGAAGCTGTTCATCTTGTCGCGAATCGCTGCGGAGCTCGAGTCCCCTCCGGTCCACCCCGCAGACCACACCTTCACGCTCACCTGCGCCTCCGAGTCCGACAATGCCTTGTGGAAGCTCAAGGACCCGGTCGCGTCGATCGAGACAGGTCCAGCCTTGCCGTTGATGCCCAGCGACGCCTTGATGTCCGTTGCACTTGCTGCCGTGCTCGCAGTGACCGTGATTACGGCGTAGACAGCGGCCCGGTAGCGCTCCTCCTGCACCCACCCCGTGCCGCACCGGTTCACAAACGCCCGTGCGTCGCTCTTCAGGACGTCGTACGCACTGGACGTGAGCGTCACATCCTGTCGATTGACCACGGAGTATTCCCGCACGATCGAGAAGAGCAGGTTCACCGACCTCGCATCTTCCTTGACCGAGCTCACCACGTCGAGCGTCCAGGGGGGTGTGCTCCACGCCAGGTACTTGGCGGAGACGCCCAGGTTGACTCCCAGCGTGCGAGCCATCTCGTGCTGGTTGGTCACGTACGTGAGAACCGTATCGCCGCTCACCGCACCGACCTCGAACGGCTTGCCCGGAGCAGCGCCCTCTTCGACGCAGGTCTGGTTCGCAGTGTCGAGCAGCTCGTGATAGCCCCGTAGCATATGCACATTGTTGTTGGCGGTCAGAATCGGCCTGTTGCCAGGCGCCAGATCGTCCGGGTCGTTGCAGCCGCTTCCTGCACACACGCTCGACTCTGCAAGCGCGGGGTCGTCTCCAGGCAGCGACGCTGGCGCGATGCATCCAAGGAGCGCGCAGGGAATCGTCAGAGCAGCCGCCAGGCAGTGCGTCGTGATCGCGGTCGGTTTCATTGCCACCTCCACGTGCGACTCGAGGGTCGTGGGAATTCCACGGAGCACAGCCGTGCAGCCCCTGTGCCCGAACGGAATTGCGCAATCGTTTTACGAGGTTGTTGTGCGGAGCGCGGGGCGCGGGACCTACCCTTTGCCACATGCGTCCACCCCGAGGCGCGAGGCGCCTTCTGACGAATACCATCGAAGATTGTAGGGGAGTCGCGAACGTTCCGCCGTCGCCCTGGATCGCAGGCCGGCCGAAGGGCCGAGGGAGTGTCCGCGCAGGGTTGCCCTTGAACCTGCAGAACGATCGCGACGGGAGGTTGACAAGTTGCGCGTAGGTCTACTCTCGATGCGCAGAGCCTCAGGGCTGGCACTGGCTCCAGGCCGCGTCCTGCAGACCGCCGCGGTCGCTCACCGCACAGTACTCCTTCGCGTGCTGGGTGCAGTCCTGGGTCACGCCCGTGACCTCATGGTACGCGGCGCGGTTGAAGCACTTTGCCCAGCACGCGTTCGGTCGCTCCCAGACCTGGGCGCCATTGAACTCGGAGCGCTTGACGTGACCCTTGGCTTCGCAAGCACCCTGCGATGCGTCGTGGCACGCTGACGCGCTCGTGGTCGCGATCGGTCCTTGCAGGCTCCCGTCACAGCAGCGCACGTAGCATTGGCCAGTAGGGTCCGCGGGAGGAGGCGGGGTCGGGTCGCCGCCCGACCCAGCGGCTCCGCCGCCCGACGATCCGCCGCTGCCTCCACCGCTCCCGCCTCCAGGGTCGCTCGCAGCGGTCAATGCCGCCTTGGCTACCCAGCCGTAGCGACCGCCGACATGCCCGTAGACGAAGTACATCTTGTCCACGACGTGCGTGCCACCCGGATTGTACAGGTTGATGTCGAGCTGGTTGACGCCCTTGGCGCGGCGGAAGGTGACGCCGAGCGGAAAGGTGTCAATCGCCACGCCGCCCGAGCCGGGCAGATTGTAGAGCAGATTGAAGAAGCCGCCTGGACGCACCAGATAGTCGGTCGCATTGCACCCGCCGTCGGACCAGTCCTTCACGACCTTCAGCCCTTCGTACTCCGCATTGTTGCCGCCGGTGACCGTCCACACGGTCTCGTAGTCGCCGTGCCCAGGGTCCGTGAGCGCCACGGTCTTCATTCGCGTGATCGGACCGTCCTTCACCGCTGACTCCTTGATCCACCCCGAAGCCATGAGCTTGGTGTCGAGCTTCGCCGCAAAGGCGTACACGTGATTCACCCCGTGCAGATGCTTGCGAAGCCCGTAGTTGATCCGGACCGAGCTCTCCGCAACGTGCCCCCGCTCGTTGCCCAGCCCGTCGAGAAGCGCCGTGTTCGCGCTGATCGGCCAATCGTAGCTGTTCGTCGCGTAGTTGAAGATCCGATTCCGGTCCTTGTGGGCCGCCGGAAGCTTGCAGTTGTAGGGGGACCGATCGCACTCGGCCAGGACCGCATCGTCCACCGCTGCGGAATCGTCCCCGCCGTCATCGGCAGCCACGGTGCAGCCGCAGAGCGAAGCGCCTGCAAACACGAAGCCGGCAGCGAGGCTCGTGGCCCAGCCAAGCGCGCGGGTCATGCCTGAATGGTTCGCGGAGGTCTTTCGGGTTCGGGGTGCCATGGTGTCGTCCTTTTCTCCTGGCGGCTTCGTCCGCCGGTTCGACCACGGGTAGAGCAACCCTCAGGCCAGCGAAGAGGCCTTGAAAATCCCTAGAATCTGAGTGTCAGCCCTGGCGCCGCTGACACCCTGCCCCCGAGAAGCTCAACGTTTCCCGACAGTTGGCACCCTGGCGGTGTCAACCGGTGTCAAGCCTGACACGAGAGGACTTCGTGTCTCCGGTTCCGGAAGACGGCCTTCGAGACGTGGGAGCCCGGATCAGAAGCAATCCTTCTTCGGCACCCGTACGCCGTCCTTGTCCACGGTCCAGGGTGGATTGCACCCCTTTGGACGAGGCGGTGGCGGCAGCGGTCCCGGCTTGCGCGCAGTCGAGGTCGGGGCGCTGGCAGAAGCGATGACTTCCGGTGCTGTCGAGGGCGCTGCCACCGGGGAGCTCGAGACCGCAGGCTCTGCGGAAGACGCTGCAAGCTCTGGTCTGGATGCCACAGCCGATGGCTGCGTCGGCAAGGGGCTCGTGCGCAGCGCAGCCGCCCCGAACGCTGCCGCTACCGCCACCACGCCGATCGCACCCAGTCCGGCCATCCAGAGCTTCTTGCTTCTCGAGGGCGAGCGGAGTGCATCCAACCCATCCGGGGTTGCCAGGTCGGTCACCTGCGAGGAGCCTATTGGAACCGCAAGAGCCTCGACGGCAGGAGACAATGGCTGGCGGACGCTCACCGCTCGCTGCTCGGCGTCGTCGACGTACTGCTCAATCCGCACCACCTTGGCTGCGCGGGCGGCCAGTGATGCACCGGCGATGTCGTTGACCCAGCGGCTCACCTCTTGCTGCGAAGCCAGGTCGGTTGCGCTCTCGATGGCAGTAGACATGTCCGCCGCGGTCGCGAAGCGCTGCGCAGCATCCTTGGACAGCGCCCTCATCACCAGAGCATCGATCTCGGGGGAGAGCGTGGACACCACCTGGCTCGGCGGCATCGGGGTGCCGTCCGTGATCAGCCGCATCGTGTGCGCCGTATTCTCGCCTGCAAACAGTCTTCGCCCGGTCAGAAGCTCCCAGCAGACCACTCCGGCCGCGTACACGTCGGTGCGCCGATCCACCTTGCTGCCCATGACCTGCTCAGGCGCCATATATGCGAGCTTGCCCTTGATCTGCCCGTCGCGCGTGACCTGGATGCGCTCCGCTGCATAGGCAATCCCGAAGTCGAGCACCCGAGAGAGCCCGTCACGGCCGACCATGATGTTCTGCGGTGACACGTCGCGATGCACGATCCCCAGCGCCGCGCCCGATTCGCTCGTCGCATCGTGCGCTGCATGAAGCCCCATCAGCGCGCCCACCATGATCGAGGCAGCTACTGGCAGCGGCATCGGCACTCCACGCGCAGACTGTGCCCGAACCAGGCTCGAGACCGGCTCGCCGTCCACGTACTCCATCACCAGGCAGAGCTCCCCTGGGAGATCCGCCACATCCAGGACCGGAACGACGTTCGGATGACGCACTCGGGCCACGAGCCTCGCCTCGTCGAGCAGCATCGACACGAAGCTCGGGTCCTGCGTCAGGTGACCGTGCAGACGCTTGATCGCCACTACCCGGGAGAAGCCGCTGGAGCCGATGAGGCGCCCGAGGTGCACGGTGGCCATACCCCCGGCAGCGATCGAGTCGAAAAGCAGATAGCGACCGATGCGCAGCGGAGAGCTCGCAACCCCTGTGGAGGAGTCGATTTCGGCCGTGGCTTGCTGGGGCATGGCAATCGAGGACCGAGCCTATCACTTCCCCTTGCGAAAGGCCGCCGCATCGATGTGGAGCCTCTTGAGCGTCAGGTAGAGCCACGGGCGCGTGCAGCCCAGGTCCTTGGCCACATGCGATACATTTCCGTCGCGCAGCGCGAGCGCAGTCTCGATGCGCGCCCGCAGCGCAGCCGTCTCGACGTCGGTCGCCGTCGTGCGCGGCGCCGGCGCCGCAGGGCGAATCGCCGGAAGCTGCTCGACGCCAATCGCGCTTCGCCTGGCAGCGCGCGCCCGCGCTGCGGCGGTGGTCACGGCGTTGCGGAGCTCGCGGACGTTGCCTGGCCAGCTGCACAGCATCAGCTTCTCCATGGCCTCCACGCTGAACGTCACCGGCTCGTCTGCCAGGAAGTGCTTCGCAAGCAACGGCACATCCTCGATGCGCTCCCGAAGCGCAGGCAGCGGGATCTGCCACACTGCGATCCTGTGGAACAGGTCGGCCCGGAATGCCCCCTTGGCAACTGCCTGCTCGAGGTTGACATTCGTGGCCCCGATCACGCGCACGTCGACCGGGATCGGACGATCCTCGCCGACCGGGCGCACCTCGTGCTGCTCCATGGCGCGCAGCAGCTTTGCCTGCGCTGCAAGCGGTAGCTCGCCGAGCTCGTCGAGCAGCAGCGTGCCGCGGTCGGCCGCGCGGAACAGCCCCGTGCGTTGGCGATCCGAGCCCGAGAAGGCGCCGCGCGCATGACCGAACAGCTCGGACTCGACCAGCTCGGCGGGCATCGCACCGCAGTTGACCGACACCAGCTCGCCGCGCCGCCCGCTCGCCGCATGCAACGCTCCCGCCACCACCTCCTTGCCCGTGCCGGTCTCGCCGAGCAGGAGCACGGAATGCGGCAGCGGCGCGATGGTGCGGATCAGCTCGCGGACAGCTCCCATGGCGGGTCCGCCCACCAGCGACTCGAATCCGGATGGCGCGCGAACCTCGAACGGTGCCACGTCGTCCACGATTCGCAGCAGCGACCTACCGCAGCGAACCATCGCGCCCACCGGTGCGAAGGCCCCGTGGGAGGAAAGCCGCGCGCCGTTGACCCACGTGCCGTTGCGGCTCCCGAGATCCGCGACGTGCACCCCGCCAGGTGAAGGCGTGAGCGATGCATGCAGGCGGGAGGCTTGCGTGTCGTTGATCGGGATCTCAGCGGTCGTATCGCGCCCGATCCTGCAAGCGGCGGCCAGCTCGAAGCCGCGCGGCACCTGCTCGGACGGGTTCTCGGAGAAGACCAGGACCGCGCCCATGACCTTGCGCGCAGCAGGCGCGCCGCCAGGCCCGTGTCGCGTCTCGGTCACGTCGCTCATGATGCCCTTATATCGCAACCACGCCCGCGGCGAGAACCTGCCCCCCTGCTTCCGAAAATCCCCGCACCGTGATACGCCTGGGTCGTGCCTCGGCCTCGCGCGGAACGTGCTCGTTTTCTCGCTGCAATCGTGCTGGCGCTCGCAGCCACGGCCGGAGCTCCCCCCTCCACGCGCAAGCCAGCAGCCTCCGACGCTCCGAGCAAGGCGCAGTGTCTGAGGGCCTACGAGCAGGCGCAGCGCTTGCGCAAGGCTGCGAAGCTCCGCGAAACACGCCAGCAGCTGATCGTCTGCTCCCATGAAGTCTGCCCCGCCGAGCTCAGGAGCGACTGCGGCCGCTGGCTGACCGAAGCCGAAACCGACACACCCTCGATCGTGTTCGGGGCAAAAGGACCGGACGGGCGGGACGCGGTGGACGTCCGCGTGAGCATCGACGACCAGCTGGTGACCGAGAAGCTCGACGGCAAGGCGATCGAGCTCGACCCAGGGCAGCATCGGATACGATTCGAGATGAAAGGGCGCGCTCCGATCGAGCAGGACTTGCTGGTACGCGAGCGCGAGAAGGGACGCGCGGTCTCCGTGGAGTTCGCGGCCGACGCACCGCCCGCCAGGCACCGATCACGGGTGCTGGCCTACGCTGCGGGGGGCGTGGGCATCCTGGGGCTGGGAGCGTTCACCTACTTCGGTCTGCACGGCCGATCGCTGCAGAGCGATCTTGACGATCGGCAGTGCAAGCCGCGCTGCCCCCAATCGGATGTGGATGCCATGGATCGGTCGTACCTCATCGCGAACATCTCGCTCGGTGTCAGCATCGTGTCCTTCGCCGCAGCCACCTGGCTCTTCCTCAGGCCGGGACCGGCGGCTCCGCCTCCGTCGCACGCGCGCTGGTCGCTGACCGCAAGCGCGCAACCCGGGGCAGCCACCGCAGCCGTGTACGGCTCGTTCTAGTCGCCCTGCTTTTTCGCGATCGCATCTGCGACAGCGCTGGACAGCTGGGCAAGCACGTACGGCTTCTGCACGAACCCGACCGCTCCCTCATGCACCAGCGCCCGCATCGAATCGTCGAGGCCGTGCCCGCTCGACAGCAAAGCGCGCACGTTCGGATCGACCTGGCGCATCCTCGCGAGGCAGTCGTTTCCATTCATGCCAGGCATCACCATGTCGAGGATCACCAGATCGATGCCGCGATGATGCTCGGTGAAGAATTCGATTGCGCTCTTGCCGTCCGGGCAGGCATCGACGTTGTAGCCGAGACGCTCCAGCGAGCGGACGGCCAGGGTCCGGATCAGCTCTTCGTCGTCCACCACCAGCACGCGCCCTTTGCCGTGCACCGGAGCACTCGCCACGGTTTCATCCTCCCTCACCCGAGCAGAAACGCGCGGAAGCAGGATCTGGAAGGTCGTGCCAGCGCCGACCTCGGACTGCACGCGGATCGTTCCGCGGTGCGATCGGACCACGCCGTAGGCCAGCGCGAGGCCCATTCCCGTGCCCTTGCCTTGCGCCTTGGTCGTGAAGAACGGCTCGAAGATCCTGTGCCTGTGCTCCTCTGGGATGCCCACGCCCGTGTCGGACACGGACAGCACCACGTGGCGGCCTGCAGGCAGACCGTTGTCGGTCCTCGGAGCTTCCAACGGAATGTCCAAGACTTCGGTGCGGAACGTCAGCTTGCCGCCATCGGGCATGGCATCACAGGCGTTGACACCGAGGTTGAGCACCACCTGCTGTAGCTGGTTGATGTCGCCCAGCACGACCGCCTGCTCGTCGCAGCACACCTCCGTGATCGCGATTCGCTTGTCCACGGTGCGGCGCAGCACGGCGGCGACCTCGCGCGACAGCACGCGAGCATCCACAGGCGCCTCGGCCATCTTCCCCTTTCGGGCAAAGCCCAGAAGCTGCCGGGTCAGCTCAGCGGACCGCATGGCGGCAGTCTCGATGACTGCAGCGGACTCGTACACGTGGGAGCCAGGCTCGGAGTCGGCCCTGAGCTGGTTGGAGAAGGCGAGAATCGCAGTGAGCTGGTTGTTGAAGTCGTGGGCGATCCCGCCTGCGAGCGTGCCGATCGCCTCCAGCCGCTGCGAATGACGCAGCTGCTCCTCGCTCGCACGCAATGCGTCCTCCGCGTGCGCGCGCTCCAGGGCCACCGACGCCTGACGCAGGAAAGCTTCGAGCACCGATCGATTGCGTGGCTCCTTGCCCTTGCGCGACAGGATTGTCACGTTGCCGAAGATCCTCTCACCGCGGGTCAGACCCATGACGAGGATCTCCTCGAATTGGAACAGCGCTTCGATCGCCGGGCACAGCGCCTTCGGAATCACCCCGCAGCACAGCTCGTAGATGCCCCCGGGGAATGGAGAGAGCCGCCCGGTCGCCATCAGGGCCAGCAGCTCGGGCGTCGGCCGGGTCGTGGTTCGCCCTGGGTCGAAACCAAGGATCTTGATGACCGCGTCGAGCTGGCCACCGAGCCCCTTGAGCGCCTTGGTAGTCACGTTTCCCGTTACTTCGTCGTACGCAGTCACGGCAACCACAGCATCGGGCAGGATGCCCTCGAGCCGCTGCGCCAGGAACTTGTGGACATCCTCGCCAGGCGGGAAGCGCACGAATTCCATCGCTGTGTCGATGAGCAGCTTCAGATCCTCGTTCGTGCGTCGGATCGTGTCTTCCGCGCGCATCCGCTCGCCGATGTCCACGAACGCGGCAACCATGCTGCCTGGAGAGCACTGGAACGCGTGCACCTCGAACGCCCTTTGAAGCGTTCCCCGAACGTAGTCGACTTGCATCGAGGACCAGGGCGTTCCGTCCCGCGCCGCCTCCCGGTACCGCCGCGGTATCTCGGTCGCCTGCAGCTGCGGGAACGCCTCCTCCAGGGTTTTGCCGACGAACTCCTTGAAAGGCACGCCGAGGATCCGATCCGCGGCCGCATTCGCGCCCACGAACACCAGCTCGTCGTCGTCGCCAAGCTCGTAGAGGTGCATGCCGAACGGGCTCTGATCCACCACGCTCTGCCATCGTCGCTCCAAACGTTGCGCCTCGGCTGCGGCTTTGCGCTCGTCGGTCACATCGCGGGCCACCGCGAAAATCAGCGAATCCTCCTGAATTGGCGCAGAATTCCACGACAGATGCCGCCACGAGCCGTCCTTGTGCAGGTATCGGTTCTGGAAGCTGAATACCGGATAGCCGTTCACAAGATGCTCACGCGCGTTCTCGGTTCCCTCTCGATCCTCGGGGTGGACGAACTCGACCCACGGGCGTGACAGAAGCTCCTGCTCGGACCACCCCAACGCACGCGTCCAGGCTGGATTCACCTCCTTGAAGTATCCGTCGAACCCTGCGACCGCCAGCAGATCGACCGATACGTCGAAAAGCCGATCGCGAACGCGCTCGGCCTGACGCTGCTCGGTCTGATCGTTCACCGTAAACACAAGCCCCTTGATCCAATCGTCAGGATCGATGGCTGCGGAGCTCAGCAACACTTCGAGCACGCGCCCGTCCTTTCGGACGAACCTGGTGTCAACCGCCCCCACACCGTGCGTCCTGACGAGCGGATGCTTGATGGCCCCAACGCGTGCATACTCCTCATCGCTCTCGTAGAGCATGCGAGCGCTTTTGCCAAAGAGCTCCTCGGCCGTGTATCCCAGCATCTGCTGCAGACGCTCGTTGCTCCAGCCGAGGATGCGGTTGCAGACATGGCCGATGCCGATCGGTGCTGCGCGAAGCGTCGTGAGATAGGCGCATTCGCTTTGTCGCAGACGAGCATTGGCAGACGATTGCTCGGCAAGGGCGGCTTCCAGCTCGCGGACGCGATCACGCAGAAGCCCGATCTCGGCCTCAAGCTGCTTGTCGCCCACCGACTCTCCGGTCGCCATTCCTTGCCCCGTCGAACGATTGTTATCGGTGGCGCGCGCTGCAGTCAAGCTGAGTCCCCTCCGGGCCCAACTGCGGGATCGGGCCAGCGACGCACCTGCTGACAATCGAGCCGCACCGCGGCGCAGGGTGCTACCATCGCACACCGTGACGCCCCGCTCCCTCGTCTTCGCAATCCTGGCTTGCATGGAAGTCGCCTGCCAGGGTTGCGGACGCGCGGATCGCGCCGCGACCACAGGCCAGGCGCATCCATCTGCTTCATCGGAGAAACAACCGCCGGTGCAGCCGGCTCCAGCCGCGAGCCCGAGCTCGACGAACGCTTCGCCTGCAAGCGCCGCCGATACGCCGGACAGCGGGGTTTCCGAGTCGGACGCGGGACTGGAATGCCCGCCCGAAATGGCTCGGCTGAGCCAGACGTGCATCGATCGGTGGGAGGCTACACTCGTGTCGCGCGACGACGCTGGAACGGAGGTGGCACACCCGCACTTCGAGCGACCCGCCGCCGGCGTGATCTACGAGGCTCGAAGCGTACCCGGCGTGTTCCCGCAGGCCTACATCAGCCGCGTGGAAGCTGCCGCCGCATGCAAGCAGGCCGGCAAGCGACTTTGCTCCATGGGAGAATGGCAGCGGGGCTGCCAAGGGCGCAGATGGTGGACCTGGCCCTACGGCCCACAGGCCCGCGCAGGCAAGTGCAACAACGCAAAGCCCCACCTCCTGTCCAGCATGTACGGCTCCAACGGCCAGGCGTGGAAGTACGACGAGCACTTCAACAGCCCCGCACTCGATCAGGAGCCGGGCTTCCTCGCGAAGACAGGCGAATACGACGGATGCGCCAACGAGGAGCGCATCTACGACATGGTCGGCAATCTGCACGAGTGGGTGCGAGACTCCGTGGACGACGCGCTCGTCGAGAAGCTCGCCCAGGAAGACGTCGAGCGCAAGCCCCAGCCCTCCAGAACGGGCAATGGCATCTTCATGGGCGGCTTCTTCAGCACAACCAGCGAGCACGGGCCTGGCTGCAAGTTCACCACCATCGCCCACGAGCCCACCTACCACGACTACTCGATCGGCTTTCGCTGCTGCCGCTCGATTCCCAAGGCAAAACGCCCTGGCAAGTAGACGCCCTGAGACGCGGTGCTACGGCTTGAGGGCTGCCTCCAGGTCTCTGGGACGCGCCGCGACATACTCCGCTACGCGTTGCGCAAGGTAGACGATCGCGTCCCGTCCAGCCTCGTCGTGGGAAGCACCGGGCGTCGTCAACGCGATCTCGAGCAGCCCTATCACTTTCCCCTTGTGCTCGATGCTCGCTCCCAGCACCTGCTGCGGAGCCGGGGATAGGCTCCACCAGCGCTTCCCAAGATACCAGCGCTCCGCTCCGGTCTCGATCGTGGTCGACATGAACTTCTTCTCGACCACCTCCGCCGCTGTCGACTCGTCCTCCGCCGTACGATGGCCGACCTTCACGCTGTTGTTCATCCCTGCAGCACACGCCAGCACGAACTCGTGCCTCGACGCATCGAGCAGATGAAGCATCCCTGCCCCACCGTCCACGGCCTGCATCGCCAGACGCAGCGCAACCTCCACGCCCTTCATCAGGTCTGTCTGCGAGAACATCTCGCTGACGCTCGCGAACGAGCGCACGCGCGGATCGTCGACCGGCGTGAGACGCTTTTTCTCCGACGCGCTCTTGGTGTCGGCAGAGGGGTTGAGCACGTCGGACAGGGATCGACGCTGGGTCACGGCAGCGCTGTCACCATCGTGCGAATCGAGCGCGGCTTCGAGCTTTGCGTGCAGCTGGTCGACGGTCTGCGGAGCTCCGGCGAGAGGCATCTTGACCCCGGGCGACGACAGGTCCTTGAGCAGATCCGAATCGCTCAGATCCTCGACGGGGCGCTCGATGCGCTTGATGTCCTGCTGCGTAGCCTCGTCGCGCGACGGCTCCCGCTTCTCGGTGATCGACGGCTGCGCGTCGTCGTCGTCGGCGGTCAGATCCACCAGCACCGGGATCGCAGCTTCGGCATTCGGCTCCGTCGTCTCGGCGCGCTCCTCTTCCTTCTTGGGGGGAGGGTCCTTGGGCAGCTGCGGGGGCTTCTTGTCTGCCTGGGCCGGCAGCGGCGGGGGCACGCTCGGCGTGGGGGCAGTCTGCGTGGGCAGCGGAGGCGGTCCCTTGCGCGGCGCCGGAGGGGACGGCGGCTCGGAGTTCTGCCGCGGGAGCGCGGCCTTGAGCTCGCGCACCTGCTCGGACAGGTTCTGGAGCTGCGCGCTCATGGCAACCATGGACGACTCGATGCGAACGAACAACGCTTCGTTGAACCAGTCGAACGCCTGCGCGATGTCTCCCAGGTCCCGATGGGCGATCAAGGCCGCTTTGCGAAGCAGCGCGCCCCTGCGCAGCTCACCGCCGCGAACTGTGGCCGCGGCTTCCACCAGGGCTTCGGTGTACGCACGTCGCACGGTGGTGCCGCCCAATGCGTTGTCCACCTCGATCGCTTCTCGCTCGAGCGGAAGAATGTCGGAATCCTCACCCGAGACCGACACGCCCAGCAGGAACAGACGCTTGCATTGCGGCATCAGGCCGTTGCGAGCCGCCACACCGACCGCGCTCGCAAGCGCGGCAATCCTCGCCGTTCTCCCAGAGGATCGGGCTACCTGACGCTCGTACAGCCCGAGACGCTCCTCCGGCGTCGTGGTGAGCTCTGCCAGGCGCGCGAGCAGCGGCAGCGCATCCTGCGGCGCCAGCCCCACGAACTCGGTCTCTGCCGTCCGCAAGGTCTGCGGGCGATCAGCCCCGGCTGCCACGAGCACCTCGGCCTGGCGCACGCGCTCGACCGATCGCTCCAGCCCGGTCTTGTTGGCGAGCAGGATCTCCTCTGCGATCCGCGCGACCTCGAAGTCCTTGACCGCAAGGGCGGCTTCCTCGAGCCGCAGCGCAAGCCCCGGCACCGCGGGATCGCCTGCCTTGAGCCTGCGCACCACGCGCGCCGCCTCGGTCAGGCGCCCCACGATCACGTAGCGATCGAACGCCCCGATCAATCCGTCGACCGGGGAGCCGGCTTCCGCATCGCGCGCCGACCAGTTCTCCAGCGTCGTGGCAGCCAGATCCCTACGTCCACACCGGTCCGCCATCTCCACGAATGCTGCCCGGGCACGCGTGTCCCCGCCGTCGCCGAGCACTTCGATCCCTGCGAGCGCTTCCTCCACGCGCCCCAGCCGCTGCTCGAGGATCGACGAGCGCCGGAGCACCAGCGATGTCACCTGCTCGGGCTCGCTGTCCGCAGCGATGAGCTTGGAGAGCACCTCCACCAGCGGCTCCCACTCTGCGCGCGCTTCGTACAGATCCGCGAGCCGGCGCAGCATCGCGCTGTCCCCAGGCTCCAGCTCGATCGCTGCCAGGACCAGCACCGTGGCCTGCGCCGGATCGTTGAGCTTGCGCTCGTGGATCTCGCTGAGCTCGAGCGCGAGCTGCTTCTTGTACTCCGGCGACTCGGCATTCGCCCGCGCCTGCTCGAGCACCGCAACCACGCCCTGCCAGTCTCCGCGCCCACCCTTGAGACGAACGATCTCGCGGACCGCTTCCCGGTTCCTGGGATCGGTCTCCCGCAGGATCTGCTCGAGCACCTGCAGCGCACCGTCCACGTCGCCAAGCCCGTCCCCCTTCGCCTTGGCGAGCTTGAGCAGGATCGGCGTGCGAGTCGAGGATTCACTCAAAGAGGCCTGCAGACGCGTGAGCAGGTCGCACGCCTCCTCGAAGCGCTGATGCAGCTCGGCATCGGCTGCGAGCAGCGCGAGGGCACCGGGGTCCTCTTCGTCCTGCAGCACCGCCCGAAGGGTATCCAGGGCACCAGCGCGATCGTCGAGACGCTCCCGCAGGATCCTCGCCGCGCGACGGCGCAAGGCCGAGCGCTTGGTCTTGTCCTCCAGGACGCTCGCGCGCTGCACGAGAAAGTCGACGAACCGTCGGAGGTTTCCCGCGGCTTCGTTTCGACGCTCGAGCTCGCCGACGTACGCTTCCTCGTCCTGATCGAGCTCGACCGCCTGCTCGAGGGCGCGCACGCTGGCTTCTGCCTCTCCGGATTGCGCGAGGTACCCCGCTTGCCGTGCGTGCAGCGCAGCCAGCAGCTTCGGGTCGGTCGTGGCTTCGAGCTGGCGTCGCAGGGCATCGGACGCCTTGTCCCAGGCTTGCGCTGTGGCGTAGAGCCGCTCGGCGGCCCGCCAAGACTCGGCTGCGCCCGTGATCTGCGCGCGGCTGGCGTGTGCGTCCGCTGCTTCCGTGGGGCGATCGAGCTTCTCGAGCACCTCCGCAAGGCGGCCGTAAGCTGCCTCGCGCGATGCGTCGCTCTTCATGCGCTCGATGCCCGTGGCGAGCAGAGACGCGGAAAGGTCCTGGCGCTTGGCCTTCTCGTAGAGCTCCACCCCCGACATCAGGGCAGCAGCATCCTCGGGCGCGAGCATGGAGATGCGCGACCAGGCGTTGGCTGCCTGCTCCAGATCCCCGATCTTGTGCTCCTGCAGGCTCGCGAGCTGACGCAGCGCTGCTATCGTCTCCTCGGCGCTCCGGGCTGCCCCGATCTCCCGGCCGATCAGCTTGGTCAGCTCGTCCCAGCGCGCCGTGTGCTCGAGCACCTTCTTGAGCTGGTCGCGCACCGTCTCGTCCCCGCGGCTCGTCTGGTGCAGCTTGGACAGGATGTCGTAGGCCTCGTCGTAGTCGCCAATCTCGATCGACAGCTTCGCGACCTCGCGAAGCATCGCCCCGCGCTGATCCACCGGCGTCTTGGCGTGGCGCGCAGCGCTGAGCAGCACCGCGCTCAGCCCCTTGAGATTCTTGCGCTCGCGCATGTAGTCGGAAACGAACTTCACCGCCTCGGCGAATCCTGGATGGATCGCGAGCAGCTGCGTGTAGCGCTGCACCGCAGCATCCATGCGCCCCGCCTTCGAGAGCATGCGCGCCGCCTGCAGCACCACGTCGAACCGCGCGTCCGGTGGCAGCGATGCGGCCTGGCGATCCAGTCGCGCAATCAGCTCGTCGACGCGCCCCGCCTTCTTCATCAGGACCAGGACCCGCTGCGCCACCTTGCCGTTGTGCGCCTCCAGGGGCACCAGCACGTCCGCTGCTTCGCCGTACTGCCCTGCCGCCTCATGGCTGTCCGCAAGCGCGAGACGGATCCTCGAGGCGTTGGGCCCGGCCGGCGCCGCCTTGAGGTAGGCCGCCCAGTAGGCCGGCATCACCGCTTCGTGGTGCAGCCCGGAGGCGATGCTCCCAGCCAGCTCGATCGCCCTGTCATTGCCAGGATCAGCCGAAAGCGCGTTGAGCGCATGGGACAACGCGATCTCCCCGTCGTAGGTCTCCGCAAGCACCAGGAACAGCGTCGCCGCCTCGGAGCGCTGATCGCGCGGAAGATCCTCGCCGGCCTTGATCCGCTCCACCAGGCTGTTCGCCAGCTCCTCGGTCACGTCCAGATCGTTCTCGTCGCATCCGAGCGCGAGACGCAGCGCCTGCGCCACGCCGTCCAGATCGCCCGCTGCCCGACGCACCGCTGCTTCTTCGCGAAGAAGGTGCACGTGGTCCGCTGGCTTGCGCAGCAGAGCACGCTCCTTGTCGAACATCGCGATCGCCTCGCCCCAGCGGCCGGATGCGATGTGGATCGAGCGCGCGCCCCGGATCGCTTCCATGCTCTTCGGGTCCGTGAGCACGGCCTTTTCGTAGGCTGCCAGAGCCTGGTCGGTGCGTGCAGGACGCGCCGACGCAGCTCGACGGCCGATTTCGCAGTACATCGCGGAAGCACGCCCCTTGCCGTCCTCCACGTCGCCCACTTTGTTCGCACACGCTGCCGCGCGTCCCTCGAGTATCGAAAGAAGCGTGTCGAGATCGCCGCGATCGTCGTAGACGCGCGCGAGACGCTCCATCGCCTGGTCGTTCCAAGGGTCGGACTTGACCGCCTTGCGCAGCAGGTTCTCTGCGCGACGGGCGTCGCCCATGGCGTTGGACCACACCGTGGCTGCTTGCACGAACCACCGGCTGCCTGTGCGCGGGTCGCCGGAGCCGTACGCTACCTTCTCGAGCAACAGCGCGTAGCCGCCCGGATCGGTCAGCTCCATCATGTGCGCTGCGGCGAGTGCCTCCTGGTCTTTGGCATCGTCGATCAGTCGTTTTGCCAGGGCGGCGAATTCTGCCGGGTCCATTCGTTGCTCCAGCGATGGCGCACCAGGCGCCGGGACGGGTCACGGCCCCTCGGGGGGGGCAAGCAGGCTTGCATTGCGCGGGCGGGGCGGCAATGCGAGTCAAATGGGCAGCGGCGGATACCGCAGTCGACAGGGCACAATCCGTGACTGATCCTCGCTGCCGTAATGGAAGCGCCCCGCAAACCCCGCTGCACCGAACTCAAGGTGCGTGGTGGGACACGCCCGATCCAGAGTCAAAAACGCTCCCGTCGCTCTCGAGCACGTACTCGAACGAGTAGCTGCCGTCAGAGCCGAGCTTCAGGAAGAAGACCCCCATCCCCCCGGCGTCCCCAGCCTGGCTGTCGATCCTCGGGTCCACTGGATCGCAGACCCCGTAGGTCGACACCCCGCAGGACCCGGCCACCACCTCGATGAGCCCGTTGACTGCATCGACCTGCGCCTCTGGGACGCCTTTGTCGAGTGGCTTCCAGCGCTGGTAGTAGTGATCGTGCCCGACGAACACGAAATCCGCGCGGGCATCGTAGAGATCGGCCCAGAACGCCTGCATGTCCGAGTCGCTCTCGTGCGAGCCGCCGCACGCCCAACGCGGGTTGTGCCAGGCCCCGATGATCGGCTGGTTCGGATGCGCTGCCAGATCCGCTTTCAGCCACTTCTCCTGCTCAGAGCCAGGCCCGCAGCCGCCACCATCCACGCTCGAGCAGTTGGCGTTGAGGCTCACGAAGTGCCAGCCGTTGAGATCGAAGCTGTAGTAGGCCTTGCCCTTGACGTCGATGAAGCCGCTGTAGTCCGGCAATGCCTTGATCGCGTTCATCCGCGGCTTGAAGTAGTCGAAGTACCCTTGCGGGTTGAGCGACCCGTACTCGTGGTTTCCAAGCTGCGGGAACGAGATCGGATCGAACTGCCCCCAGTTCGCCTCGTTCGGCGCCTTGTAGTACGTGTTGTAGTAGCTGAGCAGCGTCTTGATCGACAGCAGGTCGTAGCGCGCGTTGTCGCCGAGCAACACCACCGCCTGCACCGGAGGATCGTGGCTCGTGATGTGCTCCGCGTTGATCTTGGCGTACTGCGTGCGTCCATCCTCTGCGACGTCCCCGGCCATCACCACGGTCATGTACGTCACCGGCGGACTGCTCTCGTTGGGTGCATCTGGACCGGCCTCCTGCGGTGGGAGCGGCCCATCCTCGCCGGGCGCGCCGTCAGGCTTCGCCGTGTCGGGCTTCCCGTCACTTTCTGAAACATCCGGATGGTCCGAGGCGTCGCCATGAATTGAAACATCGTCGACCGAGCCGTCACCCCCAGGCTCGATCGGAGTCGGCTCAGAGCTGCCTCCGCTGCCGCATCCCTGGGATACGAGTGCGATCGCGATCAAGGACAAGTACTTGTGCATCGGCCTGATTCTCGTCGGGAGCCCAGCTCGGGTTCATCAGGCACAAGGCCTGTCGACCCAGGTCCAGGATACAGCTTCCGACCCAGTTTGCGTGGCTGAGCAGCGGGTCGTAGCCCGGAAAGCAGTAATGAGCGAAAAACCAGCCTTGATGAAGGCGCCGGGGATGACGCTTCAGAGCGCGCAAACGCTTTCGCGAGGCAATCCTTCCCACGCTCGACGAGCAGGGGCAGCTCAGGAAGAAGGATCGAGGTCACAAGCGGCGAAGAGATATCCGGCGCCTCGCACGGTCTTGAGCAGGCGCGGCGCTCGCGGATCATCCCCGAGCTTGCCCCGCAGACGCGAAATCCTCACGTCGATCGCGCGATCGAAGGGCTCGTCACACCTCCCGCCGACCCTCTGCAGGAGCTGCTCTCGCGTGAGCACCTGTCCGGCACGCTCTGCGAGCACCTGCAGCAGCTGGAACTCGTAGGACGTGAGGCTCAGCACGCGCCCATCGAGAGTCGCGGTCATGGCGCGCGGCTCCAGGCGCAATGCGCCGACCTGAACCACGCGCAGGCCGGGACCGATGCACCCTCGGGCGCGGCGCACGTGCGCGCGGATGCGCGCCAGCAGCTCGCGAGGGGAGCTTTGGTCGGCCACGAAGTCGTCAGCGCCCACTTCGAGCGCCAGCACGCAATCAGCGTCTTCCCCTCGGTCGGCTATGACGATGACTGGGACGTCCGAGCGCTCGCGCAGCGCAGCACAAAAGCGCATTCCGTCGTAGCTCCCCCGTACCGATTGGATCAGCACCAGATCAGGATGGGCGCGGGAGATCTGCTCGAGCGCAAGCTCCGGGTCGACGCAGCAGGACACGGCGAGACCGCGGCTTTCAAGGTAGCCTCGGAGCTCTCCCATCGGTCCGTCCGCGGTCTGGACGGCAAGGATGCGGATCGAATCGCTGTCAACACGCGGCGTTTGATGCTCTTCGTTCATGTTGTACGGCCCGGTGGGTGGAATGCCCCAGCCCAATGGCAAGACAGCCGAACAGCGTAAAGCGTTATCGCGAGCCTATTGCGCAGGGGCTCCAGGCTGCCGTCGAGACGCGGCGGGAACGCGGGGCAACACTGCGCAAGACGCGGCAGTGCCGCGTCGATCGGAGGCGCGCCGGTCGCGCGCCGCTACGGGATCCCGATGCCTGAAGCCTGAAGCCCGAAGCCTGTAGCCTCCTATCGCCCTCGGGCCCGCGGCCCGCGTCCGTGCTCCATCGCCTGTCCAAGCTTGGCCCGCTCTGCAGGAGGCAAAGCGCCTGCGATCTCGACCATGATCTGGTTCACCAGCTCCTCGGCAGACGCGGTCTTGGCGCGCGCGTCAGCGAGAGCGGCCGCAGCTTTGGCAGCGTCGAACGGCTCAGCCGACAGCGCCTCAGCCGAGTGCTTGCGCGCCTCCCTGGCAGCGCGCATGCGCTGGGAGACCTCTTCCCTGCGACTGGTCCAGACCCGCTCTGCAATCGGCCGTGCTTCAGGTCCAAGAACGCGAAACGCAGGAGGGCCAAACCCCATGGGCCCGCCGCCTGCGCGCGAGCGCTGGAGCCATCGGGCCGTGAGCATCCCTCCCAGAAACAGGTTGATGGCAAGCGAGATCACGAAGAGCAGCGCCCAGGGGCGGGCTCGAAGCGCGTTCATTGGGTATCTCCGAGATCAGCGATATCATCCAGGGTAAGGCTGGCGACATCCGCGGTGTCTGCCTCGGTCTCGCTGCTGGGAACGAGCCAACCTGCCGCAATCCCGAGCGCTGCTGCGGTGGCCAGCACAGCGGCTGGCTGCCAGCTTCGGCCGAACGGCCACAGCCCTGACGCCCAGCGATCGAGTCGCTCCGCAAGGGAAACCACGGGGCGCGGCGCGGCTTGCAGGATCCGGTCACGAAGCGATCGCGACGGCTCGATGGCCGGAGCGTCGTCGAGCATCAGGTCGAGCCGGGATTCTTCCGCGAGCAGGGCGCGCGCTTGCGCCGAGGTCTCTGCGAACGCTACGGCCGCGTCGCGTTCCTCCTCGGGCCATTGAGCCGGGCGCGCTCCGTACGCAGCCACGATCTGCTCGAACCGAGCCTGATTCATCCTGTCGTGCCTGCTGTTTCCAGTTCCCATGGCTTCGACTCCCTACCCGGCGCGATCAGCTTGCGCGCTGTCCACCAGACGTTTTCGCAAGCCTCGTCGCCCGCGAGCGAGCAACGATTCGAGTGCGTCCACATCGACGCCCAACACCTCGGCAGCTTCCCGATTGCTCAATCCCTGGTGATAGACGAGCGTGACGGCGGCTCGTTGACGCTCGGGAAGCTCGGCCAGAGCTGCTGCGACCGCGCGCGATCGCTGAAGCTCCTCCATCTGCGCTGGCGCACCTGCGCGCGGGTCGACCGGGTCGGAAGCCGCATCGAGCGGCGTGGTCCGGTTTGCCCGAAGACGATCGATGCACAGGTTGTGCGCCACCCGGTGGAGCCACGTGCTGAGCCGTGCGCGTGGCTCCCACCGAGGCAGGTCGCGCCACAATCGAAGGAAGGTCTCCTGCGCCACATCCTCTGCCTCGGCTGCATCTCCCAGCATGCGAAAGGCGAACCCGGTGATCGGTCCCAGGTGCTGGCCGACCACCTGGCGCGCTGCTGCTGCGTCCCCATCGAGCACCCTCTGGACCAGCTCCGCTTCTGCGGTCTGCTGCGATTCGGGTGACGTGGGCGCTTCGCTCTTCATGCGGGGACAGGGCAGCTCCAGGGGGTGCGGTCAGCATCGTGGCCTGCGAGGCGCGCGTCAACGCGCGCGACGATGCGGGCGGGCAGCTTGCAGCTCGGCTTGCGTGACAGCCCCATCGTTGTCCTTGTCCATGCGACTGAACATCTTGGAGTGCATCTCCGTGAACTCGGCGAGCGATACCTTGCCGTCGCCGTCTGCGTCCATCTTGGGCATCCCCATTCCAGGGCCCCTGCCCTGCCCCTGGTGGGCCTTGCGCGCAGCCTGCAGCTCGGTCTGGTCCAGCACGCCGTCCTTGTTGGTGTCGATGGCGTCAAAGTGCTCGAGCAGACGCGGCGGGGCTTCGGCCTTAGAGATCGAGCCGTTGCCGTCCTTGTCCAAGCGCTCCATGCCCTTGCCCTTGTGTCCGTGACCCTGCATGCCCGGCTTGCCCGGGTGCATCGCAGCCATCTCGGTCGCGTCGAGGAAGCCGTCCTTGTTCGTGTCTGCAACAGCAAAGCGCGCGGCTGACTCTGCGCGTGCCTCTTCGAGCGTCACCTTGCCGTCCTTGTTCGTGTCGAGCTTGGCAAAGAACTGGCCCGGGCCGCGCTGATGAGCGGGGTCAGCGCCAGGAGCGGTGTTGTCGGTCGATTCGGCAGCGTTGGTGCCCAGCGGTTCATCCGCTCCGGGCTGAGAGGCCGCGCTGCAAGCGGCAAGGGCGATGGCAACGACAGGAAGCAAATAACCGAGGTTCTTCATGGGGGAACGTCCTTTCTGAACCTTAAACGAGGGCTCAGAGGATTCCCGTCGGTGGGGGGAGGAAGAGGATCCGGCGGCGGCGATTGGGGCTGGTCAGAACCCGATCACCCACCCCAGCTCTGGCGACAGCACCGTGGTCGACGGAGACATCGCTTGCGAGACTTTCAGGCTGGCCACTGGCCCGTTCCCCACGCTGATCGCGTACATCGCGCCCAGCCCGCCCCCCACAAAGGTGCGTCCTGACCGGTGCCACCCGGTCACGGTCTGCCCCTGCGGGTTGTACTGGACGATGTCGCTGCCGGCGTACACAGGGCAGAGCGCGCCCGGATAGGTCGAGCACTGCTCTGACTCCCGCACCGGCACCTCGGACTTGGAATCGAACTGCGCCATGCCGCCAGCGACAAAGATGAACGGCATCAGCCCAGTGCTGGAGAACGGGCGGTCGCCAAACCAGTACGACGCGCGCGCCTCCAGATGGAAGGGGCGAAACGAGCCGCCGTCGTCGAACTTCGGACCCCCGCCAAACGCCAATCCGGCGCGCGCGCCAAGGGCGATGTTGCTACCAAGCACGCGATCGTAGGAGAGGAGCACTCGCAGCCCAGCCCATCGGAAGCCGCTTGGCGCTTCGTTGCCAGCAACTGGAGTCGGATTGCCGTGGTACTGCTTGTCGTCGTCGCGGAAGCACCCGTACTTGCCTGACCTCTGGCTCTCCTGCCCGCAGACGTCTGTGCCCGAGTACAGGCTGAAGTCAGGCACCACATGAAGGCCGAGCAGGTTCTGCACCGGCTGGGGCGGCGGCGGCGCAGTTGGCCGCGGCTCGCGCTCAGGCCGTGCGCGATCAGGCTCCGGCTCCTCCTCGTGAACGCGCTTTGGAACCGTGGGGAGCAGACGCGCCCGCAGCAGCTCCACAGCGCGCAGCGCGATCGCAGCATCCGGGTCCGGTGCCTTCGCATCGCTGACCATGTCGTGCTCCAGGGTCCTGCCTGTGCCCTGCTCCATCACCCAGACCTCCACACCGCCTCCAGCAGGGAGCATGCGGACCGCGCCTACTGCGTCCATGGAGCGCGCGAGCGACGCGTCCGGCCCGGTCGACGCATCAGGGGCTGCGGAATCGACGATGATCACCTGCAAGCCGAGCCCCACCAACTCGGAGCGAAGCCGCTGCACCACGCGATCCTGCGGGGAGCCGAACACCAAAACCGTCCCGCGCGTCAACGGCTTGGGAGCTGAGATGGGAGGGGTTGCCACAGGTGCGGGTGTCGACGCGGCCGGTACAGTCGTCGATGCGGTCAGCGCAGATGCAGAGCCAGCGGCGGTCTGCGCGTTCGCCGCGATCGGCCCCAGGGTCAGGAGTCCGAACGGGATGGCCGCAGCCGACAGAGCTGCCACGACGATCCGACCCCGAGATGCGACTCGACCGTCACGGCTACTCATCGTCGTCTCCTTCTTTCAGGACCGTGCGCGCCAGCGCAGCGTGCGGCCCCTGGGGGTAGAGCCGGAGATACCTGCGAGCCGCGTTGCGCGCAGCCGCGCTGTCTCCGGAGTTTCGCCTGGCTTCGATCAGCCGTCCTGAGGCCTCACGAGCAAAAGCACCCCCTGGCTGCTCAGCGAGATACGTATCGAAGAATCGCGCAGCCATGCCTGGGTTGCGGAAGAGATCCGCGTTGACCTTGCCCATCAGGAACGCTGCGTGCGCAGCCCGCTCTGACCCTGGGAACCTGCGTCGCACAGCCTGATACGCCTGGATCGATCGGGCTGCGCGTCCTGAGAAGCGTGCTGCGTCGCCAAGAAGCATCAGATCCCCCTCACCTGCCGAGGCGAGCACGCTGTCGTAGCCCTCGCGCTCCGCTGCTTCGACCGCTTCGCGGTGCTGCCCTGAAGCTGCCAGCTCGTTCCACGCGGGAGCGCTCGGAGCGCCGGCATCGGTCATCCCCTCATGCGCAGCGGAAGCGGAAGGCGCGAGCGGAAGCGCGGAGATGGCGAGCGGAGGCTCGGACGATCCCATCGAAGCGCTCGATGCAGCGTTGCGGTCCAGGAACCGCGGTGGTTGATCCGTCCCCTGCACCACGAGCGCTTCGCCGTTGGACACAGGCCTTTCCTTTACGCCCGGGCCTGACACGACCACGCTCCCGTCGATCATCTGCAGCGTGAACTGCTCCTTGATCGGATCCCAGGTTGCGTGGAAGCGGGTGCCGGTGACGCGCACGTTGTAGGGCCCCACGCTCACGAGCCAGCGGGTCGAGGAGCGATGCACCACGTTGGCATCGACGCTGCCACGTTCGAGCACCAGGTGGGCCCCCCGCGAGTCGAGCTCCACCACGCGGGCGCGCGCGCCAGGCTCGAGCCCGATCCGGCTGCCGTCCGAGAACTGCACGGACACGTCGCGGTCAGGCGGCGCAGCGATCCAGGAGCCCACACCGCCGGCGGAAGACGCGCCGATCTCGAAGGTCATGGGCTTGGGGCGCAGGGTGAAGAATGCAACAACAGATAGCACCGCAAGCGCGGCTGCAAG
This sequence comes from Deltaproteobacteria bacterium, assembly GCA_016218915.1. Lineage (GTDB taxonomy): Bacteria > Myxococcota_A > Polyangia > Polyangiales > Polyangiaceae > JACRCQ01. The sequence goes on along the minus strand of JACRCQ010000043.1, from coordinate 2,748 downwards.
CGCGAGAATCCTGGGCAGGCGTGGGGAACGACGGCTTGCTGCTGCATCGACCAGGCGGGCCCGGCCAGAGGCGAGGTCCACGCTGTTGGACACGAGCGCGTCGACCTGCTGCGCTACGTGCTTGCCAAGGTTGCGCGAGGATCGATCAGCTGTCCCCATCACGCACCTCCTCGTCGAGCCATTCCGCAAGAGCGGGATAGCGTCTTGCTCTCGTCCAGAAGCGATCGCGTGCGCGCGCGACGCGACGCTTCGCGGTAGCCAGGGAAACCCCGCATGCGTCCGCGATCTCCTGCAGCTCCATACCGTCGATGAAACGCAGTGCAAACACCACTCTATCGTCGGTTGGCAAGGCTCTGAGCACGCGATACACGTCTCTGACCGCTTCCACCGACTCTCTGGTTGCCACAGGCGCGGGCATGTCAGGAACCAGGCCAAAGGAGAGGAACCGCAGCCATCTGCCACGGTTTCGACGCAGGATCGCGGTCCGGGCTGTGTGAACCGCGACGGAGATCAGCCATGGGCGAAGCGCGGAGGGGTCGTTGAGCGTGCGAATCGACGACAGGGCGCGGACGAACACATCGTGGTGGATGTCAGCCAGGTCGAGGTCAGGCCCGAGGATGCGCGAGAGCACGCGAAGCACGTCTGGCGCGAATCGGTCGTACCAGTCGGCCAGCGCAACGGGGTCACCCTGCTTCAGCGCCTCGACCAGCGCGGAGTCGTCCGCATGACGCGGACGCTCACTGGACACCAACCTCACGCGGGCGTGGGCAAAGCGGTTGGAGCGGTTGACGGTTGGAGGGCTCACGGCGTTTCGCAAGCATAAGTCATCGGACGCATGAAGAGCGGCTCATCTATTTTTGAGGCACAGGCGTATCTTGGGCAGTTGTGAGGAGCTGGCAGCGTGTTAGGCTGAAGAGGTGACACCTCGGGTAGGCCAGCAGGAGGACGTCGTCACGCTCCTGGGCATCTTCGATCGGGACACCTCGCATCTCGAGTTCGGCCGCATTGTGACCGGCGCACTGGCGTTCATGAACGACAGACTCCGCGTCGACCGCGCCTCGGTCGCCTTGCTTCGGGAGCAAGAGGGTGGCTTTCTCATCTTCGGTCGCACCATGAAGATCGCAGGGCTGAACTCGGGCCAGCTCGTGGCTCACGGCAGCTCGACCCTCACAGAGACCGTGCGCGAGTGCCGCTCGTACTATCGCGAGAACATCCGGGATTGGCCCAAGCCGAACCCGGCGGATCGGGCCCTGCTGGACGCTGGTATCCAGTGCACGTTCTCGGCACCGATGGTCGTGGCTGGGCGGTGCATCGGTACGCTCAACGCGGGGAGCCGCGAGGTGGATGGGCTGCCCGAGGCGCACAGGACGGTAATCGAGCTGGTGGCGCCACGGCTTGCGCAGGCGATCCAGAATGGCCTCTTCGTGGAGGCGCTCGCAGAGAGCGAAGCGAGGTTCCGAGCACTTTTCGACACGGTCAGCGACGGCATCCTCGTGGCGGAGACGGATACCAAGAAATTCGTGATGGTGAACCGGGCCATGTGCGCTCTGCTTGGACGCGACGAGAAGGAGATTCTGTCGCTGAGCGTACCGGACATCCACCCGCAAGAGGATCTTCCCAGGGTTGTGGCTCTGTTCGAGGCGCAGGTGCGGGGCGAGCAGGCGCTGTCGCCTGACATCCCGCTGCTCCGCAAGGACGGGACCGTGACGCTCGCGGATGTTGCGGCGTCATTCGTGACCCTCGGGGGCAAGAAGGTGCTTGCAGGGAGCTTCCGCGACGCCAGCGAGCGGCGGCGCAAAGAGCAGGACGTGCTCCAGTCCCAGAAGCTCGAGTCGATACGTACGCTAGCGGGAGGTATCGCCCACGACTTCAACAACCTGCTGACGGGAATCCTGGGCAACGTGAGCCTCGCCCGCCTGGAGCTGACCGAGGACCACCCGGCGCGGGAGCCCCTTTCCGGCGCGGAGCAGGCAGCTGTCCGCGCCACCGGCCTCACGCGTCAGCTGGTGACCTTTGCCAAGGGCGGAACCCCTGTCAGGACCGCGACCAACCTGTCCCAGACGGTCCGTGATGCTGCTGAGCTCGCGACGGCTGGCTCGAGCGTGCGATGCGAGGTCGCCATTGCCGAGCCTCCCTGGACCGTCGACGCCGACGCAGGGCAGATCGCGCAGGTGGTGCAGAACCTGGTCATGAATGCAGTCCAATCCATGCCGAACGGCGGCGTCGTGAACGTGCGTGTCGACAACGAGCTCGAGCACAGGCACGTGCGCGGGCCCGAACCGAGGGACTGCGTGCGTGTCACAGTGGAAGACCACGGCGACGGGATCCCGCGCGAGCACCTGGACAAGATCTTCATTCCGTTCTTCACCACGCGCGACAAGGGAACCGGGCTGGGGCTCGCAGTGGTCTACTCCATCGTAGCGAACCACGACGGCCATCTCGACGTCCAGTCGGAGCCTGGCAGGGGAAGCGTGTTCCGATTCTGGCTGCCCGCCCTTCGCACGGCTTCGGACGCGTCGGCCCCAGGAGAGGTTTGCCTGGCCACGGGCCACGGGCGCATCCTGGTGATGGACGACGAGCCACTCGTGCGGACCCTGTCCAAATCCATTGGGTGCGGCTCCATCCGAACGGTGCTGATCGAGCCGAATCGTAGGGGTGTTGTGTGAAGGGAGCCAGGACAAGCGAGTGCCTTCTGCGGTACGTAACGGTTGCGAAGCCAGTTACCTACGCAGGAGGACCCGCCATGAC
>JACRCQ010000042.1 GCA_016218915.1 Deltaproteobacteria bacterium | reverse complement strand
TGCCTACGTTTGGCACGGCATGCCGTGCCAAACGCAGCCACGGCGGATGCCGTGGCGCTACGGTTGCGAAAGAACGCAGGATCTGTGGGCTTCGCACATCGCCCGTGATCCCCCAATGCACTTCGGGCACGCAGTACTAGTACTACGGAACAGTGGGCGCCTAGTCAACTTCGATCGTCGTTCGCGCGCGGGCCCGGTCCCCTGCTGCCACGGGCTCCTTCTGCCATCGCCCCGCCGCGGCGAGCCAAAATCGCCTGGAACAGCCCAGGTCGCAGGGTGTATCATGCAGGTGCTCTTCATCCTGAGCATGGGGGCGTCGCATGAGCGAGCCAAGGCGGTGGACCTTCGCAGTGCGCGAGCTGCTCGGGTTGTGCATGTCCACCCTTCTGATCGCGATTCTGATCGGACTCGCCGTCCTGCTTCGCAGCCACATGCGTGACGCAGACACGCGTACGGCGGAGCTCCACGCTGCAACGCCGGCAGATGCATCCCTGCCCATCCCTGCCACGCTCGAAGAGTGCTTTCCAGCGCTCGACCGGATGCTGTCACCCGAGGTGCGGGAGAAGCTCCGGTCAGGTGAGACGGCCCCCGCTGCGCTGCACTTCGGCCTTGGAATGTGGATCCGAAACAACTGGGGCCTGTGGAAAGGCTCAGCGCTTTCCCGGTCGTTACCCGACGCACATCCTGCAACTGAGTCCGCGCGAATACCTGCTGGGCGGCCACTGGGAAGGCGTGTATCTGATACGTCTCCGACCGGGAGGCTGGGCGGGCCGTTCGGACGCGGTGTGGCTCGACCGCACGCTCGGGTCACCCATCGGCCTGTGAGCTACTCCTGCGCGCTGACCACCATGCAATGGCCATTGACGCACGCGGCCGCGACCCACGGCGGGAATTCCGGGATGCACCCCGGACACCCGTAGTCGTAATCCGGATTGCACATCTGCCCCTGGTAGGCTGCGACCTGTCCCTTGTTGACAGCCACGATCTGGTCCGACGAAGGCTTGCAGGTCGGACAGCAACCTGCAACCTGCAGAATACAGTCAGCGCTGGCCGTACAGGCCGAAACCGCGTGCAAAGGTATGTCCACGACAATGCACGCACCTGATTCGCAGAATGCAGCCAGATTGGGATTCGCAGGCTCCAGGCACGGCTCGCAGCTCACCGGCCAGCTCGCGCAGATGCTCTTCATGTACGCGTCGGTGTGCTGGTACTGCACTGCGGCGAGCTGATCGGCGGTGGGCGTGCACGCGCTGCAGCACCCGGTCTTGGGCTCAAGCACGCACGTTCCCGGCTTGGCACACGCTGCCCAGCTTGCACCGGCAGAGCCGCCCGAGCCTCCCTTGCTCGACGATCCTCCCGAACCCGCGGAGCCTCCCGTGTGCGTCGATCCAGCGCTTCCGCCCGCGCCAGCGTCGACGGCGCTCGATTGGGCCTGCACCTGTCCGCCGCACGCGGAGACCAGAACGATCGCGGAAAGAAGAAGAATGCGCATGCGTCGAGCATACACCGTGCTGCGCAGGGAGGCGAGCGATGGCCGTCAGCTCTTGGGATGCAAGGTGAGCCGGATTCTCGCCTTGAGCGGGTACGGCGTGCCGCCTGCCCCCCACGCGTCGGTATTCACGGTCCCGAATGCGTTCTGCCAGTTCCAGTCGCTCCCCACGTTCCCCGAATCCACCCCGTTCACCACCTTCTGGAACGTCTTCACAGGCACCCGCTCGTCCGATACCCCGGTGGATTGCTCGAACATCGCGCCCCCGCGTATGTAGCCGTCCGTGCCGTCGCCCGGCCCCCAGCCAACAAGGTAGTAGATCGGCGTCGACGCTGCATCTGCCACCTCCACCAGCTCGATGTGAATCGTCACATCGCCGTCCGCGTAGTTGATCGGCGTCACCCAGTTCTTCGGCACGGCCGGGTTCAGGTACTCGCTGACGTCGTGGTAATCCTTGTCGTGCTCGATCACAGGGGTATCCAGCCACACGATGTCGCCAGGTCCCAGCCCGCTGTCCGCGGCAGCGCCCGCTCCTCCCCCAGCTGCGTTGCCTCCTGTCCCGGCCCCGCCCCCTCCGTTCCCTCCGATGTTGCCTCCTGTCCCCGACGCGCCTTGTCCAGCATCACTGCCTGCAACGCCTTCGGAGCTGTCGCTGCAGGAGACCAACGCTGCGAGCATCCAGCCAGCCAGGCCAAGCGTCCGGTTCATGAGCCTCTCTCCTTGCCGGTCACTTCACGCAAGTTCCTGCCTCACAACTGAGCAGCTGCGCATTCGGGCAATCCTCGGCGGTCACGCACTTGCCTCCAGGAACTGCCCGGGTGTCGAACGCGAGCTGCGGGATCGAACGACACGGTCCACCTGCCATGGGACCGGCCCATTCGTAGTAGCCGGTGGCCTCGATTTCCTGCAAGACCGCGCTGCTGACCGTGCCTACTGCCTCGCCTGTGTCGATGTTCACGGACGTGAGGGTGAGCGTGCCGGCCACCGCGAGGTACAGGTGCTGGATGTGGTCTCCGCTCACGTCGACGAGCGCAAACACGCAGTGACGGCAGGTGCGGTAGTCGTTCTCGAGCGGATCGCCGAGGTCAAAGGTGCCAGGCACCTGATCGTACGGGGGGATGTTGTCGAGGTACCCGTAGCCTGTGCGAAGACGGATGCCCACAGCATCTTCGTAGGATGGATCGCCGGTGTTCTTGAGCGCTGTGTAGATTGCGACGCCGAAGAACGAATCCACCCACGTCGGGTTGGCGCTCGGCTGAAGCGTCTCGCAGCTCGACAGGGGTGGCGCCTCCGTGGATGCATCCGATGGCCCCGGGGCATCGGAAGCGCCCTGGGCGTCGGATACGCCGGACGCGTCGGGTAGCGAGCCGTCGTCACCGCTCCCGCACCCGGCCAGCGCAAGGAGCGAAGAGGCAACAGCGATGCGACCTGCGATCATGGACCCATCCTACAAGGCTTCCATGCGATCGGCGAGAGTCCGTCAGTCCGTGAAGTCGCGCCGGTCAGCCGAGCCTTGCGGTGCACGATGCCGGCCAGGCTTGCCTGTTTCGTGAGCGACGCCTAACGTTGCCCATGGACGAGGTGGATCCGCCGTGAAGACCAAGGCCTCCCAGAAACGCCCTCTGCAGGATGGCGACGTGTTCGCCGTACCTTTGCCACCGAACCCCCACGGTCTGCGGTATGCCGCCGTTCGGGTGCTGGCAGCGAATCGTCCCATGTCGTTCGGCAAATGGCCGGCGACGCCTATGCACCTGATCGCTGTGACTCGATTCGTTGGTGCCGATGTACCTTCGGCGAGCGATCCGTCTCTCCTACAGGTGCTTCAGCTTCACCACTTCCGCCTGAGGGGCGAGGAAGCCATCTCGATTTGTGCGGGCGACTTCGGTGACGAGTCGCGCTATGTCTGCACCAGACCACTCTCGCCGATCGAACGAGCGTATCCGTTCTCGGTGGGGGACGGTCGGCCCGATGAGCACGGCCGTGTGAAGGGCTACCCCCTTTGCGGTAACATCGACGCGGCCAGGCTGGGAAAGGAAGCCTGGAGCGAGTGGCGATGGTGGAACGAGCGCGAGGCCTTCGAAGCGGAGGTCGCCGCGTGTCGAGCTGAGGGCGAGAAGCGCATTGCCGAACAAGTACACGAGCCCAAGAACCCCATGCCGGACGACGAGTTCTGGGCTCTGATCGACCAGTTGGATTGGTCCCGGGAGGGCGATGACGACGCCGTGCTCGAGCCTGTCGTTCGCGCGCTCGCGAAACGGACGGTTGTCGACATCAAAGCCTTTGCGGAGACCCTCGCGCACAAGCTCTTCCAGCTCGACACGTGTGCGCACGCCAAGGAGATAGGGGAGGACGCTTGGAAGGACGAAGACGCCTTCTTTTCAGTTGACACGTTCCTCTACGCCCGTTGTGCGGTAGTCGCAAACGGACGAGAAGTATACGAGAGAGCGCTCGCGGCCCCGGAGGAGATGCCGAAGGACGTCGAGTTCGAAGCCCTGCTGTACTTGGCTGGTTCGGCCTATGAGCGGCGCACCGGGAAGGAACTCGATTACTCCACCGGGTGTGACTTCGAGACCTTCTCAAACCGCAAGGGATGGGCCTGATGCCGGACCGCGGCACCCACCCAGGGCTCACCGCGCGCGCCGTCGAGAGGCGCTCTCGATCGCCGCAAACGCGATCCGCGCCGATCGAGCGGATGCGTGCAGGGGGACGTGCTGCACCGGTGCGTTCGCAGCTACCCGATCCACGCTTCATCGCTCTGGATCCACGATCGTCCGACCGGGAAGGGTTCTCGCCGGGCGTCGCTTCGGATGGGATGGGTAGTCGAAGGGCACAGCGGCAGAATGGCAAGCGAATGCCAGATCCTGGAAAGCCGCTCTTCAGTGTGCGGGGTGTCAAGCCGAAGGTGAAGACATGAAGCCTGTGGCGAGTCAAGCAATCTATCTGGTCATGGACTGCTATCCGATGACCGACTCAGGCGTCTTCCGAGACTTCGCCGGAGCCATGGTTGGCTGTTGGGTGAGATCCGATGTCTGCGGAGCTCACGAACACACCGAGGCTTTTGCTCGAAGGCGCGTTTCTGCAGCCGGGTGGCGTGTCGTCAGCACCCTGGTTTACGAAGAAGTATCCTCCAACACCTACGTCGACAAGAGCGATGGTAGGGAGTTCTTCGAGCAAGCCGAGATTGATGGATTCGTTGCGCACTTCCACGTTCGAGCCAGGGAATTCATAGGTGAACTCGGCGATACGGGAGACGACGTTTCCGAGTCGCTGGTTCGAGCGGCCGACTCGATCGCTATCGGTGGCGGATTCTCGTTGTTCTGCGAACGAGACGGTCAGTGGGCAAACGGCGTTACCCCACAGGGCGATGAGTTTCTTCCGTTTTGGATAAGTGCGGAGGACGCCGCCGAGTGGATCGAGTTCTGGCCCGACTACGAGGTCCGAGGGCTGACCGCCGATGAGCTTCTTACCTCCGATCTTCTGGGGAGAATCAACGCCGCCGAAATGTGGGTCGCCGTGGGCATTGGTAAAAGGGGACTTCTAACGTGTCACTCCCGTTGGCCTCTGGAGCGTGTGACCTCGGCTGCAACTTGCCGAGGTGGATTACCAGACTCATGACCGGCAAGCCTCATTTGGCCTCCAGCTTCTGGGCGACCTCTCACAAGGCTCGAAAGTTGCGCCCACCACGGCAGCGTTCATCTGTTGCGCTGAACCGGCGAACAGTTCTGGCTGCCGCCCCGGCGATGGCGTGCCTCGCGAAGTTCACCGCTTTGGTAGTAACCATCATCGCCCAGGGGGCCTGCGGAGGGCAGGGCGTGTCAGCCCATCCGAGCCATGCAATGCAGCCGACGGCAACGCAGTCCGGCGTTCCGTGTCGATGGCCCGACGCACACATTCCCGCCGCGCACGTTCGCGCGTGCAAAGCAGCCTGCGAAGGTGGCAGCATCGAGGGTTGCCGAGACTACGGGGCGGCGCTCCTTTGGGGACGCGGCGCTCGAAAAGACGAGGCGGCGGCTCGGGAAGTGCTGGAACGGGCTTGCCGTGCATCCGATGCCAAGGCGTGCGGAATGATCGGCGGGTTCCTGGAGCACAATCCGACGCGGGCTGCTGACTACAAAGGAAAAGGCTGCGATGGTGGGGACGGTGACGCATGTGATGGGCTTGCGCTTGCTTATGAGCAAGGAAAGGGAGTGCCGAAGGACCTCTCTCGTGCTGTCGCGTTTCGTACACGTGCCTGCAACCTAGGGTTCAAACTTGGATGCGCTTTTCTCGGTGAAATGTACCTGGAGGGCAGCGGCGTGGAGAGGGACGAAAAGCGGGCCTTGGCTCTCTTCGAGGAGGGATGCTCACCCGGTGATCTCTTCGACACGGCTCCATGTGAGTGGGCCGCTGATATCCTACGTAAGAGTCAGGCTCCTCGAGACCGCGACAAGGCGAATACGCTCTATGCGATGGCATGCAAGGCCGGCCGCGAGACGGCATGTCAGAAGTACGCTGGGCGTTGAACCGAGAATCGCTCGAGAACCCGACCGCGATGATTGGGGTTCGCAGGCTCCAAGCGTAGCTCGCAGCTCACTGGCCGACTCGCGCCGGCAGAGCGACTGATCCTCCGAGGCTCGACGATCCTCCTGTGCCTGGAGAGCCTCCAAAGTGCGTCGATCCAGCGCTTCCGCTTGCGGCAGCGTGTACGCCATCCGACCGGGTTTGCGCGTGTCCGCCGCAGGCGGAGACCCCAACCATCGCGGTAAGCGTAGGGTTGTGCGTGCGCTGCGCATATGCGCTGCCTCGCGTGGATGCGAGGGAACGCCGCGGAAATGTCGGTGTGGAATCCCAGGATTCTCACCGAGCCGGTCTTCGGCTAGCCTGCGCCATTGAATGGGCTGCGAGCCCTTCGCGAATCCAATCCTTGGTCACAGCTTTTTTGGAGGTAAGCATGAAGCGCGTTTCCCTTGTGGTGTTCCTGATCCTGGGTGCCCTGCCCCTGACAGCAGCACCAGGTTGCAGCAGTGACAGCGAGACTCCGCCCACCCCGGCGACCGATGCAGGAGCAGATACCGCTGCGCCAGACACTTCCCAGGATGTCGTTGCCGAGACGCAGCCGGATCAGGCCAACCCGGACGACGGCGACACCAACTCCTGCCCGGGGAAGCACGGGATCTGCGTCATGTCGGATGCAGTGTGCACCTCCCAGGGGGGCTCGCCCCATGCTGCAGGCAATCCGGACTGCATCTTCACCGACGGCCCGTCGACCTGCTGCATTCCGCCTGCTCCCAAGCCGTCAGGCAACGGGTGCACGGACCGGGGAGGCCTGTGCGTGGCGACTCCCGGCGCCTGCCAGAAGACCGGCGGCCTGATGGGGCCTGACACCGGCGATTGCGGCGATGCCGGCCCGACCGGGCTGTGCTGCTTGCCGCCAACTGCGTGCTCGTCCAGTGAGCTCGAGTGCTGCATGGACACCTATACCGCAGTGCCTCTCTGCGACCGGGGAACCTGGATCTGCTCGGACAGCAAGGTTACTCCGACGCCAAAGGGGACGTGCGGCTGAGACGGTATGCCCTGCAAGTCGCAGCCCGCCGTAGCAGGGCCGCAGCCGCAATGCCGAACACCATCATCCAGCCAAACGGACTTGCGCCTCCGGTTGCACGAGACGCCGAGCAGGAACCTGCCATGGACGTCTGCGAGCCGGGCGCGGACTTCGGCGCTTCCAACGGATGCGCTCCTGCCGCCGGACACCCTGCAGCCGGCTCTGGCCCAACCGAGTCTCCTGCGTCGGACGGGCACCCATCTGCTTCGTTCAGAACCTCATCGCCGTCGAGGTCTGGATCGCAGACGTCGCCCAACCCATCCTCGTCCACGTCCTTCTGGCCTGGATCTGCAATCTGCGGGCAGACATCCACTGAATCAGGGACACCATCCCCGTCCCCATCGACGTCACACGCGTCACCCGCTCCATTCCCGTTTCCATCCGCCTGGTCCGCGTTCGGCGCATCCGGGCAGTTGTCCGCTGCGTTCGGCACCGTGTCTCCGTCGCGGTCGTCATCGCATGCGTCGCCCTTGCCATCTTCATCCGCGTCAAGCTGGTCCAGATTCGGCACCTTGGGGCAGTTGTCGTCCGCATCCGGAATCCCGTCTTCATCGTCGTCCGCCTCGCACGCGTCCCCCTTGCCGTCGCTGTCGGTATCGGCCTGGCCCTTGTTCGGTTTCGTCGGGCAATTGTCCTTCTCGTCCCCGATGCCGTCATTGTCGTCGTCGCCGTCGCACGCGTCCCCCTTGCCATCCTTGTCCGTGTCCAGCTGCCCCTTGTTCGGAGCGTTGGGACAGTTGTCCTTCTCGTCCTTCACGCTGTCGTTGTCGTTGTCAGCGTCACAGGCGTTGCCCTTCCCATCCTTGTCCGAGTCGATCTGCTCTGCGTTCTTGTCCTTGGGGCAGTTGTCCGCGTCGTCCTTCACCCCGTCACCGTCATCATCCCCGTCGCAGGCATCGCCGTGGCCGTCGTGATCCGTGTCGATCTGCGAGGCATTCTTGACGGTCTTGCAGTTGTCCTCGTCGTCGCTGATGCCGTCCTTGTCCTTGTCCGCGATGCTGACGCACGACCCGGTCGCCTGGATGATCTTGATGTCGTCGCCATAGTAGAACTGAAGGATATGCTTGTAGTCGTATCCCTTGTGCGCTTCGAGGCACCGCGCCCCCCACTGGCTCATGCACCCGCGGTTCTGTCCGTAGCCGGGCGGCCCCATTCCGCCGAGCGGAGTCTGCTCGACATCGTGTCCGGTCTTCCCATGGTTGTAGGTCACCCACTTCTCCATCGAGTAGCCCGGGCTTCCCACGCAGCTCGGCGGATCGGTCCCCGGGTCACCGGACACGTAGAACCCGTAGGTCAGCATTCCACCATACGACAGGTACATTCCGCGCGTCTCGTCGACTGCCTTCTTGGCGCGCGCGCTCGGAGTAGCCCCACAAGAGTAGACCTGGCACCCCTGGCTGTCGCAGATCGAGCCGGAAGTCGCCATGGCGTAGTAGGCGACGGAGCGTGCGGCAATGGCTTGCGTCTTGAGCGCTTCCAGGTCCGCGCCACCGTTCTCGCACGTGATCACATGGGGCAGGTAGTCGTCCTCCATGCTCTTGGTGCCCTTGCCCTTGACCGGAATCGAGCAATAGGCGTGCGCCAGCGGAGCGCTCACGTCCTGGGACACGCTTCCCGTGGGCTCGTCGTCAGTCGCAGGCACCGTGCAGGCCGCCCCGGCCAGCGATGCGCCGATGGTCAGCAAGAGGGCGAAGATCCGGGTGCGCGGAGCTTCGGCCCCTGCACCCTTGGCACGCCGACGGATTCGTCGACGCCCCAGCAGCGTCAGGCCCAGTCCGATAGCGACGCCTGCCAGCCCGTAATGCTCGCCAGTGCGTCCTGAGGCCACGCTGCAACCTTGCGGCTGCTGTTCCACATTGAAGAGCGGGCCTGTCGATTCCTCTTCTTGCGGGTCACCAGCGTCGGTGCTCGACACGGCTCCATCGCTCTTCTTGCCTCCATCGAGCGACCCTTGCGTCTGGGCGTCGGGCTCTGGCTCTTGCGCTCCACCATCCTCTTCGCTGGCTTCGCCCGCGTCAGCGCCGGCCCCAGCTGCTCCGCCCGCGTCTTCCTGCGCTTCGCAGTGTCCTCCCTTGGATCCTACGACACAGGCTGAACCTGCCGGGCACTTCTCCGAGGTCAGCTTTCCGACCGCTGAGCAGTGTCCGAGCTTGCCGCTCGCCAGGCAGACATCATGCTTCGTGGACGGCTTGGCTGCGCACGCGTCAGCGACGCAACGCGCCTCCTTGGAAACCTCCACGCAGGTCTGGCTCGCTGAGCACTCGTCCTTGCTGCAATCGTCGCTGATCGCCACGTTGCCCTGGCAATGGGCGGTGCAGGTCTTGGCGCAGGACGTCCCATCCACCTTCTTGAGATGAGGAAACGGGTCGATGCCCGCCTCGTAGGAGCTCGGATAGATGGAGAAGTGCAGGTGCGGCGCAGTGCTCGATGCAGACCCCGTGTTGCCGAGGGTTCCAATCTTGTCACCGGCCTGGACCGTCGAGCCGACCGAGATGCCTGAAGCATAGCTGTTGAGGTGTGCATAGAAGTAGTGCCAGCCGCACTTGTCCTGGATCGTGACCCGATGGCCCGAGACGCTGGTGTAGCCCTTGAAGATCACCTTGCCGTTGGTCGCGGAGACGATAGGGGTCCCCTTTTCGCCAAAGATGTCATTGCCGAAGTGCTGGCCTGCGATGAAGTCGGAGTTGTCAGGCGATGTTGCGGGGTGAGCCGGACAGGTGAAGTGCAGAGCATGCGAGTCGTACCCCCCATTGTGGGGTCCAGCGACCGGATAGTGCGCCAGGCTCGCCGCGCAGGTCACAGGCTCGACCGCCTGACCGAGGCCCTCCTCTTCGCCAGCGTGGTCTGCGAACGCGACGTCAGTGGTGCAGCCGGACAGGGTCGCAGCGAGGCACACGAAGAGCGCCAAGACGCGTGACGACCCCTTTCCCGTGCGCGCAGCCCGCTGCCTGCGTCGCAACAGCCCCAAGGCAGCAGGCGCCAGGAGCAGCCACATGGCTGACCCTGCCTTGGAATGGGTCATCGAGCAGGAAGACGAAGAGGGCGCGTTGTTCCAGCTCGCAAGTGGCTTTTCCGACGCTTCGTCTGAAGGCGCTGACCCGGCCGAGCCGTTCGCGGCCGGCTCATCGGTGTCGATGCCTTCTGGCTCGGTCAGCTCCGTGCCCGGCGTCTCGTCGCACGCGTCCCCCTCGCCGTCGCTGTCGGCATCGAGCTGATCAGGGTTCGAATCCTGCGGGCAATTGTCGTTGCCGTTGGCCACGCCGTCTCCGTCCTGGTCTTCGTCGCAATCGTCACCCTTCCCATCGCCATCCAGATCTTCCTGGTCGGCATTCTTCACTGTGGAACAGTTGTCCTGGGCGTCAGGCACTCCGTCGTTGTCGTCGTCCTTCTCGCACGCATTGCCCTTGCCGTCCTTGTCCGTGTCCAGCTGATCGGCATTCTTCACCCGCGGGCAGTTGTCCTTTTCGTTCGCCAGCCCGTCGCCGTCCACGTCCCCATCGCACTTGTCACCCTTCCCATCCTTGTCGAGATCGGTCTGGGCCTTGTTCTTGTTGCGAGGGCAGTTGTCCTTGGCATTGCTGACCCCATCGCCGTCGATGTCACCGTCGCACTTGTCCCCCTTGCCATCCTTGTCGAGGTCTTCCTGCCCGTGGTTCGGCTCGTTCTTGCAGTTGTCGTGGATGTCCGGGACCTTGTCGCCGTCCGTGTCCTTCAGCTCGCACCCCTTGGGTGTCTTCTCGTACGTGACAGGATCGTAGTCGCTGGTGAGACCGGCGCGCGTCCGCGTCAGAATCGAGGCAGGGTGGTCCCAGTTGTACTCCTCCATGGAGCAGAACGCCGTGTGAGAGCTGTTGAGCCAACCTGCGAACAGCAGCACGTGCCCTGGACGCGCAATGGCGTCGCCGGGCTGCAGGTCGGCCCAGTCGATCTTCTTGGAGTAGGGCTCGGACGTGTTGTGGAAGTCGTTGGCGAGGATGCCCGGAGGCGGCAGGCCCCAGGAGTACGACACATATCCCGAGCAGTCGGTCCGATATCCACCATACTTGCTCTGCGGCGTCTGGCTGTACATCACGTGATCGTCGACCCACTCGAAAGCGCGCTCGAAGATGCATCGCCGCTCGTCCGGTACGTTCGCGAGGATGTGCGCCTTGGTGCAGGAAGCCACCAGCTCCGAAGACACCTGATCCACGTCCTCGCCGTCAGGTACAGCTACCGTGCAACCCTCGAGGCACGCGACCGTCATCGCTGTGAAGGTGATCAGCAACCAGGATCCAACGGGTCGGGGTTTCATGCTTCAGCCTCCATGTCCGAGGCATGAGCAACGAGCGTGCCTGCGCAGGTCCCGCTCGGATTCAGCTGATTTGGCCTTGAACTTCGATCGATGGCGATCGCTGCCGCCGCGATCGGGCTGGGGGATGGGGGGTCCAGGTGGGGGTGCAGTGACCAGCCAGGATTCACGCCGTTCGCTGCACGCTGATTGTGCCTGGAGGGAGGGTGATCAGCCGCAGGTGGTCTTGCTGTCGCGACGGCTGCGACGGGCGCTGGCCGCGACCGCAGCCGCTGCCAGGGCGATCAGCGACAATCCGAAGGTTCCAGGGTGGCGCGGCGTCGATGAGCACGAGGCTGCCTGGCTGGATCCCTGGAAAGCAGACGTGTCGGGCGAGGCACCTGCGGGCGGCTCCGGTTCTCCTGTGGGTCCGCCTGTGGATTCGCAGCCTGCGCCTGGCTCCGACGATTCGACGTCGCCAGCGACATCGATGCACTGGTCGACGTCGTTCGGCACTCCGTCGCCGTCCAGGTCGTCGTCGCACGCATCCCCGATCCCGTCTTCGTCGCTGTCGGCCTGGTTGGGGTTGTCCAGGGTCGGGCAGTTGTCAGCACCATCCTCGACGCCATCGCCATCGGCATCGGTGTCGCACGCATCGCCCTTGCCGTTCTTGTCCGCATCGGCCTGGCCGGCGTTCGCCACAAGGGAACAGTTGTCGCTGGCATCCTTCACGCCGTCTCCATCGTCGTCGTCGTCACAGGCGTCGCCCTTGCCGTCCGCGTCCGTATCGATCTGCTCTGGGTTCGCAATGGCAGGGCAATTGTCCTGCGCGTCGTCGAACCCGTCCGTGTCCGCATCCTTCTCGCACGCGTCCCCCTTGCCGTCGCCGTCCTTGTCCGACTGATCTGCGTTCTTCGTCTTGGGACAGTTGTCTTTGGCGTCCGGCGTGCCATCGCCGTCGTCGTCATCGTCGCACGCGTCGCCCTTGCCATCCTTGCCCGTGTCCTGCTGCCCGTGGTTGCTCACCAACGGGCAATTGTCCTTGCCGTCGGCGATCTTGTCGCCGTCGTTGTCCGGATCGCACGCGTCGCCCTTGCCGTCCTTGTCCGTGTCCTGCTGGTCGGGGTTCTTCTTCTTCGGGCAGTTGTCCTTGGCATCCTTGACGCCGTCCCCGTCATCGTCCGCATCACAGGCGTCGCCCTTGCCATCCTTGTCGGTGTCGGTCTGACCGCCGTTCTTCACACCAGGGCAGTTGTCCTTCTTGTCCACGACGCCGTCGTTGTCCTTGTCGTTGTCGTTGCAGGGGCCGGTGCCGTTGTCCTGCCCCCACCACTCCCAGTGCCAGTCCTCGCTGGGCACGGTGCGCTTGAATCCGAAGCTGCCCGCGTGGTGGTTCAGCCAGGAGAGCACGGACGGGGACGCGGTGTTGAGATCGAGCGCATGGCCGCTCTGGTGATTGCTGTAGCCTGGCTTTGCGGCGAGGTTGCAGCTGTTGCACGAGCAGCTCGTGTAGCAGTGGTAGAGGTACTGCTGCTCGGACATGGTCCTGAACCCGCTCACCACACGGATCTGGACGTGATCCTTGTCCGCGGCCTCTGCCATCTTCATGTACGCGTTCGCGGTGCGCCACTCGACCTTCTCGCCGTCGACCGTGACCACTTCGATCGTGAAGGCCTTGCCGTTGGAGTAGCCCTTGGCCGTGCTCATCTGGCAGCTGAGCGACGACAACGCCTCTGCCGTGGAGGAGACAGCCTCAGGCGGCCCTTCTGCGTTCGAGTCTTGGTCCACCGGGGCGACGGCACTGCAGCCCGCCCCGAACAGCACGAGCAGAGCGGCGGCAAGGGGCATACGGTTCATGGTCGGGTCCTCCGCAACGCATGCGTTGCAAGGAAGAGACCATAGGGCTTGATCGTGCGTTTCTTGGGATTTCGCCCTTGGGACAGCGCGTCCGTGGCAGGGTCGAGGTCCAGGTGGTCAGCTCGCCCCCACCCGCTCCCGCCTTGGGTGGTCACTGCTCCCCCAGCCGCCTACTCCTCAGTCCACAGCCCGTGCTTGCGAAGCAGATCCCGCAGGTGATGCCGCTCCACGCCTGCAAGCGCAGAAGCGCGAGATAGGTTGCGCCCTGCCCGCGTCAGCAGACGATCCAGATACCCGCGCTCGAACTCGTCGATGAGCGTGCGCTTGGCTTCCTTGAACGGGACCAGGTCTTGCGGGGTCGCATCGGGCTGGGCTGCCTCGGTCGCCACGCTCGACGACCGCTGCCGCTCGCCCATCAGCATGCGCTCGAACGCCAGGTCGCCTGCCGCGATCACGTCGCTTTCTGCCAGCGCAGCTGCCCGCTCGACCGTGTGCCTGAGCTCGCGGACGTTGCCGGGGAACTCCCGGGTGCAAAGCTCGCGCAGCGCCTGCTCCGAGATCGATCGGGCGCAACGCGCCGTGGCAGGGAGCCGGGACAGGAAGTGATGCACGAGCAGCGCGATGTCCTCGGGGCGATCACCAAGGGGCGGCAGGCACAGGCGCGCCTGCGCGAGCCGAAAGTACAGATCCTCGCGGAACCTTCCCTGGTTCACGGCAGCGCGCAGATCGCGGAGCGTGGCGGACAGGATCCTTGCGCGTACGGCCACGGGCTGCGTGCCCCCCACGCGCACCACCTGTCGCTGCTCGAGCACGCGAAGCAGCTTGGGCTGCAGCTCTGCCGCGAGCTCTCCCACTTCATCGAGGAAGACCGTGCCATCAGCAGCGGCCTCGAACACGCCTGGACGCCGCTCCGTGGCTCCGGTGAATGCGCCGCGCTCATGGCCGAAGAGCGTTGATTCTGCGAGCGACGAAGGGATCGCCGTGCAGTCGAGGACCACGAAAGGAGCGTGAGCATGGCTGCTGGATTCGTGCAGGGCTCTTGCGGCAAGCTCCTTGCCCGTGCCGGTCGGCCCCTCGATCAGAAGCGAAAGATCCGTGCTGGCGAGCCGCGTCATGAGCGTGAACAGCTCGCGCATCACCAGGCTCGTGCCCCGAAGCTCTCCGAACGACACCAGCGCATGGGTCTGCTCGGCCGTGACCGCGTCCAGCTCGACCCGGAGCGTGCTCGAGCCGCATTGCAGCAGCGATCCGGGCGGTACCACCGCGGATTCGATCCTCGCACCCTGGTAGAACGTGCCGTTCAGGCTTTGCAGATCCCGCACCCGCACGCCCCCGGCTTCGGCCGAGAGCTCGGCGTGGAACGACGACGTCGTGGGATCGCCCAGACGCGCATCAGCCGTGGGGGAACGACCGACGATCGACTGCGGACCTGCGCAGCTGATCGTTTGCCCTGCATCCGGTCCAGCGACCACGGTCACGCGGACAGCGCGCGCCGTGGAGGTCTGGGGACGCTGCGTGGAGACGGTGGGCATCTCCGCATCGTGATCGGAAAACGGCACTTTTCGCACGTGCCGAGTGTAACGCAATCCAAGGCCGGGCGTCGCACCTCTTGCTGCTCAGCAGCCGTCCCACCAGCCGGACTTGTCGACGTCGTAGCCGACGTTGTACTGGTCCTTGCACCATTTCTGGGCGGTTTCGTCGCAATCGTAGTTGGTGCTCGCAGCGCTGAGCCCGGGCGAGTGCTTGCCATTGCTGCAATACGCGCAGCACACCTTGCAGATGCCGTCCGGAATGTTTCCGCAATGCCCGTCGGTCGTCGGGGTGCAGCAGCGTGCCTCGTCGGTGTTGCACGCCGGATACGCGGTGCAGCAGGTCTCCCCAAGACGTCCGCACGGCTTGCACGTGTCCTGGAGGCAGTTCTGCATGGATTCGCACAAGCCACCGCAGCAGGGTTGGTTCTCCTTGCCGCAGGAGCACTTCCCCTGGTCGCAGGTCAACCCGGCCCCGCAGGTTGCTCCCGGCTCGCAGCAAGCCATGCCGAGATCGCCGCACGATCCGCTGTCGGGGTCCACAGGCGGCTCGCCCTGGACATCCTCTGGAGGCGATGGCTCCTGCGCTGCATCAGCCTCGGCGTCCGCCCCTGCCGACGCATCCACAGTCTCGGCCGGCAGAGAGCTGAGCGAGTCGACGTCGTGCGTGAGGCCGCAGCGGACGCTGCTCAGCGCCAAAGCCAGGACGATTGCAGAAGCCCGCACATTTCGCGCACGCATCGGATCCCATCAGTATACAGGCATCGGCTGATGCGGACCAACCCTCGTTGGCGCGCGTTTCCTGGTTGTCAAACGCGTTATCGGCTAGTCTTGCCGGCATCGTGGGTGCCCCATGACGCTGGACTCCAAAGCCGCCGCGCCGCCCGGTCCCGCTGCGGACGGGCCTGACGACGAGCGCCGCGTCGTAGGAAGGTACCAGCTGTTTCGCGAGATCGCGGCGGGCGGAATGGCGTCGGTGCACATCGCCCGACTGCTCGGCCCCGTGGGGTTCTCGCGCACCGTAGCCATCAAACGGCTGCACAAGCAGTTCGCCCGGGACCCGGAGTTCGTGGCGATGTTCCTTGACGAGGCGCGCATCGCTGCACGCATCCGTCATCCGAACGTGGTCCAGACCCTGGATGTGGTTGCTGCCGAGGGTGAGCTGTTCCTGGTCATGGACTACATCGAAGGCGAGTCGCTTGCCCGCCTGCTGCGTGCCAGTGCGCGCCTGTCGCACCCCGTGGTGCCGCCCAGGATCGTGCTGTCAATCCTGTCCGGCATGCTGCAGGGCTTGCACGCTGCCCACGAAGCCAGGGGCGAGAATGGCCAGCTGCTCGGCGTGGTGCATCGCGATGTGTCGCCCCAGAACGTTCTCGTCGGCGCGGATGGAACGGCGCGCGTGCTCGACTTCGGGATCGCCAAGGCCATGGGCAGGCTGCAAAGCACGCGATCCGGTCAGCTCAAGGGCAAGCCATCGTACATGGCGCCCGAGCAAATCCGCGATGGCGCTGCCACAGCTCGAAGTGACATCTACTCAGCTTCGATCGTGCTGTGGGAGGCGCTCACCGGCTCGCGCCTGTTCGTCGGGGAAGATGGCGCCATGCTCGGCGCAATCCTGGATGGGAAGGTGCCCCCGCCGAGCGCGGTCGAGCCCAGCGTCTCTCCGATGCTCGATGCAATCGTTCTCAGAGGGGCCAGCCTGGACCCCTCTGCACGCTTCTCCAGCGCGATGGAAATGGCCCGGGCGCTGACCCGCGTGATGGATATGGCTCCGCCGGTCGAGGTTGCCGAGTGGGTGGCTGCCACCGCGGGAAGCTCGCTCGCCCAGCGCGCGGCGATCGTGTCTGCCCTCGAGTCCTCGTCCGGGGGGCATGGGAAGGCCCCTTCGGACGCGCGCGATGCATTCGCACAGCTCACGCCTGGAGAAAGCGCTTCCGGGGAAGCTCTGCCCGCCACAGCTGTCAAGACCGCGGCTGCGGCGCCCCGATCGACCCAGCCCAAGGCTCGGCCCCGCTTCGCGTTGGCTGCCCTGGCTCTGCTCGCGGTCGCCATCCTTGCAGGAGTGACTTCGCTCCTCTGGGCAAGGCGAACCCGAGCCCCCGAGCCTTGGTCGGCCGCCAGCGCCTCGTCCACGGCGATGGCCGCTGCGACGGCCTCCGCCATGCCCGCAGAGCCGGCTCCGGACGCCGAACCCGCGCGTCCTGTGGCCACCAGCTCTGCAGTGCCCTCGGCGAGCCCGGACCCGACGCCACCCGGCAAGCGCAGCCCCGGACAACCTCCGGTATCGAACTGCAACCCGCCGTACTATTATGATCGGCAGGGATTCAAGGTGTACAAGCCTGGTTGCCTGCGGTGAGTCTGCCTTCATGAGATCGATCGCCTTGCGATGCACAAGCCTGCTGCTTGCGGTCGCGAGCGTTGCATGGGGTCCGGCCGATGCCTGGTCCCAGATGCCCTCTGCGCAGGTCTGCGTGGAAGCGCACCGGGATGCGCAGCAGCTGCGGCGGACCATGAAGCTGCTGGCCGCGCGAGACAAGCTGATCGCGTGCGCGGGCGCCTCGTGCCCTGGCCTGGTGCAGCAGGACTGCGCGAACTGGCTCAACGAAGTGCAGCAGAGCATCCCCTCGGCTGTGGTCTCAGCCCGGGATCCGGACGGCCACGAAGTTGCCCAGGTGCGGGTCAGCATCGATGGCCGGGCCGTGATCGATCGGCTCGATGGACGTCCAATGGAGCTCGACCCAGGAGCGTACCGGTTTCGCTACGAGCACGAAGGGAGTGTTCCGATCGAAGCTGACGTGGTGATGCAGACCGGAGTGAAGAACCGGGTGCTTCAGGTGGTGTTCAAGCGTCCTCAGCAGACCGCGCGCAACGGGCGTCGGACCGCTGGATGGGTCCTTGCCGGCACAGGCGCTGCGGCTCTCGTGTCCTTTGGCGTATTTGCAGCTCTGGGCGAGAGCCAGTATCGAGATCTCAAGGATCGATGCGCACCGCGCTGCGACTCGTCGGAATCGGATTCTGTCCGACGCAACTTCCTCATCGCAGACATCTCCTTGGGGGTATCTGCGGTTACGCTGGCTGCGGGGACGTGGCTTCTGCTGGGATCCTCAAGCCAGACTCCGCCGCAGCGGGCAACGATCGCGCCAGGGCTTCAGGTGGTGCACAAAGGAGCGGTCGCTGCGTTCGGCGGCGAATTCTGAGCGGACAGATGAGGTCACCGCCGGCCCGACGCTGACCCTCGCGAGCAGTCTGTCTCAGCTCTTCGTCGGAAGGTGGGATGCGCGAATGCGATGCGTCGACTTGGATCGACGGATGGGCGGGAAGGCGAGACTGGCGCGCAGGAAGCAACGCAGGGATTGACCTTTCGTCCGGCGAGCACCACCAGCTCGTGGAAGGGGATTCGTAGCGCCGCGGGCGAGCTGCCGGGTAGGGCCCAGGCGTCGGTCGATCGAGAAATCATGCTGTAGTTGGAGCGTTCTCTGTGGTCGGCGGTTCTGGCGGTTTCTGTCTGCGGCTGCAAGGATCACGCGCTGCATGACTCCGATGCCGGGCGGGGCACGGCGAACGCCGCCCATCGATTGCGCTTCCGCGCGAATCCTGAGGTCATCGCGGCCGGTGAGCCAACCACGCTCTCGTTCACCCCGGAAAGCGGAACCGGCGACCGCGTCGATCTGGCACCCGTGAACGGAAAGGCGATTCACCTGATCGCGGTGCGCAACGACCTCGGCTGGTTCACCCACCTGCACCCGGAGCAGGGCACGACCGCTGCCTATGAGGCAAAGCTCTCCTTTCCCTCAGGAGGCGCGTATACGCTCTTCGCGGACTTCCAGCCTGCAGGAGGCGCGCATCGAACCGACAAGGTCCAGGTGTCGGTCTCGGGCAAGACGGCTCCGGCGGCCGCCTTTTCGGGCACGCGGGGCACGGCGAAGGCCGGTGACTTCGAAGTGGTGCTCGAGCCGGAAGGTGGGCGCTGGCAAGCGCAAGCGCCCCGCCGGGCGCTAGCACGCCACGAGCGCACGAGCACTCTCATTGACGGAGGCAGCGACCGATCGAAACCAGATTGGGGGGAACCATGGGGATGGAACGTGGAGCGGAGCACATCAAACGATCGCCGACCTATCTCAACCGCCAGGAGGATCGGCTGGCTCTCCGGGCGACCGTGCATTGCCTCGCAGGGTGCAGCATTGGCGAAGTGCTGGGAATGGCGTTGGGCGGAGCGCTTCGCTGGTCGGACGGCAAGACCGTCGTCGTCTCGATCGTCCTGGCCTTCGTGTCAGGCTACGCCCTCACGCTGATCCCGCTGCGGCGTTCCGGCTTGTCGTGGGGCAAGGCGTTATCCCTCGCGTTGGCCTCGGACACTCTGTCGATCGCACTGATGGAGGTAGTGGATAATGGGGTCATGCTCGTGGTGCCGGGCGCCATGGGAGCACCGCTCGACGCTCCGCTGTTCTGGGGAGCCATGGCGGCCTCCCTGGTATTGGCGGGGATCGCCGCGTTTCCTCTGAACCGCTGGCTGATTCGACGGGGCAAGGGGCACGCTGTCACCCACGCCTATCACGCCGGACACGCGTCGACGGAGGAACATGGTGGGCTGATGCGCGTCTCTCACGGCCATCCCCACTGAATCGGCTACTTCCCCGATGGGTAGGTTCCACCGAGGGTCTGGTGCGCGTGGGCTCTCGCATCCTACAGACACTTGCCCTGTCCATCGCACGTGCCGCCTGCGCAGGCCGTACCCGCTGGTCGGTTGGGGTGGCTCGCGTTGCCATGGGTGCACACATCGAACGTGCATTCATTGATGTCTTGCGGGCGGTCCGCGTCGTCGGCCACCTCGATCGCCCTGCCGTTCTTGCACACCCGAGACCGGCAATCCCATGGCGTCTGCGAGTTGAGCACATAGCCATCCGGCATCTTCTGGAATCCGCACGTTCCTGCTTCGCAGGTCGGCGTACGGCATTCGTCGCCAGCAGGGCATTGCCCCGCATCGGTGCACCCCGTGCACTTGCCATCGGCATCGCACGACAGCCCTGTACCACACGGCGTACCAGCAGCCTTCTTGTAGTGCTGAAGCGACGTGTCGAAGCAGACGATCTGCTCGCACGCCTCGCTGATCGGGGCGTCGCCGTCGTTGCCTCCCTGATGGATCTGGCCTGAATCGGTGCAATACGGCGAGAAGCAATTCCCTGGCTCGTCGTCCTGGGCCATCCCTGTGTAGGGCGTCGTGCCGCACAGGCCGTTGTCGCAAGTGCGAAGCAGGCACGGCTCGGCAGGCACCGCACAATCGTTCGGGTCCGTGCACGCACATCCAGACGCAGCGCAGTCCAAGTCCTTGCAGTCGACGAGCCCGTCGCAGTCATCGTCCACGCTGTTGCCGCAGACCTCAGGCGACCCAACGCCGTTGCAGCACGCGTCCTGGGCGCATTGCGGATCCGTGCAGTCTGCCTTCCCATCGCAGTTGTCGTCCAGGCCGTTGGCGCAGAGCTCGGGCGGAGGCGGCGGTGCTGCGTAGGCAGGGGTCACGCCGCAGCACAGGTCCACGCTGCAGTTCGGGTCCTCGCAATCCTTGAGCCCGTCGCAATCATCGTCGACCCCGTTCGTACACGCCTCGGAGAGCTGGCAGCTGCACGCCACGAAGCAATCCGGGTCCAGGCAGTCGAGCTTGCCATCGTGGTCGTTGTCGATCCCGTCCTTGCAGATCTCGCTCGTGGAGCCGGCTTCAGGCTTTGCATCGACGGACGCGTCCTGGTCCGGGGAGGCGTCGTAGGGGACCGAGTAGACCGGGCTGCCGCACGGCGCGCAGTCCGGGTCGTGGCAGTCGATCAGCCCGTCGGAGTCGTTGTCCACCCCGTCCGTGCAGCTCTCCTTGGCCCCGACCTGATCCGCATTGGATTCGACGGTGCCGCCGCAGGCAGTCAGGGAGGCGGCGAGCCCAGCGGCGATCGGGACGGCGACGTTCCACCAGTCGCGACGTTGGCGTGCGAGCGGTTGGCGGGCATCGAGCATGTCACACAGATGCAACAGGTAGGCGCGTGCGGTTCGTGCGTCGGTAGGCTTGGACATGGGAGACTCCGCGAGCGTGCAGATGTTACCTTCCATGGTTTCATGCCTGGGTCGCCACGACAAGGCGGCCGGTGGAGGATCCACTACGGCGACGCTCGCCGGGTCTGCAGGGGTTCTCGCAGGGCGGATCTTCGCGTACAATGGCAGATCAAAGGTCAGGCGACCTCAATTCAAGAACAGATGGCGCAGGGCATCCTAAGGAACGGGGGCAAGATGGAAGAAGCTGACATCGCGATCCTTCGTGCCGTTAAGTCTTTCGGGCTCATCATGGGCAGGATTCTGAAATGCGCCATAGCGATCGAGGAGCTACATGCCTTCGAGAGTGTCTCATACAGCGTAATGCCCTCATTGGACAACGGCGGTGGGCATCTGGAAGGAGGAGGGGACCCCACCTGCGAAGTGCCGCACATCCGCTTTTTCATAGATACGCTCTTGATCGAAGATACCGTCAGACGGCAACGGTCGTTGGGTATTTCGATCAACATTTTTCACGATGACGAAGCCTGGATTGCGGACCCAAGCATCGAATGGCTGGACTCTGACCACCCGGGCCCCGCGCTCGCAACATCTTGGGACAACCTCGACGTCGAACGACTGCGCTCGCAATCGGCTGAAGCATTCTTCGCTGAATTGCCTCGTTTCTGCGCGGAATGGTTGACCCAATATCAAGATGCGGTGATGGATTACGCCAAGCAGGCACGCCTGTCCTCCGATTCTACGCCGCGCGACCGATGAGTTGTGACGTCCGAAAAGTACCTGCTCTGCCGTGCCAACCAGACAGCCGCTCCGCGGAGAATTCCAGCGGCAATCCTCTTGTCGGGGTGCTCAGCTGCAATCGGAGTCAGGTGCTAGACGATGAGCGATCGCAGCGGTAGCATCGAGCAATCATGCGATCAGGTCCGGCCGGTCAGCGGGCGTTCCTGCTCCCGCTCCTGCTCATGCCTCTGGCATGCGGATCGAGCGCTGGCGGAGAACAAGGTGGGGCTGCGGGGGGCACGCTCGAAGCAGGCGCCGATGCGCTGGATGCGCCGGATTCGGCGGTCGGCGAAGAGAGCTCCGAAGACGCATCCGGCTTGGATGCCCCGGAGGAAGGGGACCCGACCCCTTGGGCATGCCGGTCATGGGATGATTGCGCGGACCTGACGGTATGCGACTTCGCAGTGGGGCAGTGTGAGCAGAGAGACGTCGTGCCGGCCAACCAGATCGGGCTGTACGACTTCAAACCGTCAGCGGGAACCGAGGGCGACGTTCTCGTGGTCGATGGCTGTCGGTTCTTTCAGGGGTTCCCTTCGGTCATCAAGGTCACCGTGGGAAGCTCCGCTTTGCCGGCCGTGGCCGACGAGAATCGCGCGATCATCACGCTGTCGTCGAGCGAGTCAGGGACCGTGGGCATCGTCGGCAAGGGCGGAGCCACCGCGACCGGGGGCGAGTTCGCGCAGTCTGCACCGGGGGTCGTAGCTTGCGACGGCACGACACCCGCCGCAACCGGTCTGCCAGGCGCATCGTCGTCGCATGCCGGTCCCTACGCTGCCGCGTATGTGGACGCTGCAGCGATCAAGGCGAGGATCTACTACCCTTCGACGTGCGGCTCGGTGCGACGTCCACCGATTCCGGGAACGTATCCGCTCGTCACGCTGCTGCACGGCAACGGCGCAATCTACCTGAACTACGAGTACCTGGGTCAGTACCTCGCGACCTGGGGATTCGTGTCCCTGATGCCTGACGAGGCGGAGGAGAACGGCAACAGCGCTTTGCGCCTATCGTCGAATCCTACGTTGGCGTCGATCTGGGAGTCCATGCGCCGGTCCTGGTCGGTGTGCTCACGACCCCCAGCTCCGCCGGAATCGAGCGAGTACGCGGTGCAGATGGACGCGAATTGAGGGATAGACGCGAGGGGAAGCACGCCTCCCCGGGCCAGAGGCCGCCCGCGCTTGCCAGGGCATGAACGTTGTTTACAACTGCCGGGCTTCGCGCCAGACTTACGGCTCCCCGGGAGTGCTTCAAAGAGGGGAGCATACGCAGCAGGCGCTGATCTGGCGTCGCCAGCTCGGCCCTGCACCAACTGGGAGAGGAGCCCACTGGGAGAAAGACATGGCAAGCGTGAAACTGAGCGTGACCGTCCGAAAGGCTCTGGTGAAGAAGTACCGCAGCGATGACCTGCTCAAGATCGACAAGGCTGTGAAGGGCTGGATCGCAGCCGACGCAGCACGAGGGATCGAGACGGTGCATGTTGCTCTTGACGAAGCGGCGCAGATGAAGCGATTGGGAGTGCCTGCGATCACGGGACGCGTCACGGCAAAAGCTGTGAAGCTGACCATCGACGCGCTCTGGAAGAAGCTCGGGCCAGACTACCTCGTGCTCTTTGGCGGCAGCGACGTCATCCCCTACTTCGTGGTGCCCAATCCGACTTACGACTCGAGTGGCTCGGGTGACGACGACGTCTCGGTGAGGACGGACAATCCCTATGCGTGCTCTCGTCCGTTCGTCGCTGCCAAGCGGGAGTCGTTCCTCGTTCCTGACCGGGTCGTGGGCCGGATCCCAGACATGCCGGGCGACAAGGATCCCGGATGGCTGCTGGATCATCTCGCGACAGCGACCGGTTGGGTACCGCAGCCGCCCAAGACCTTCGCGAGCACCTACGCAATCTGCTGCGATCCCTGGACAGAGGCTGGAAAGGGCTGCATGCGCTACATCGGACGGCCCACGGCAGGGCTCATGATCGCGCCTCCAGAAGGGGACAACACGCCGACGGCAACTGGAAGAGTCCGGCTGCAGCTTCACATGATCAAGTGTCACGGCGCAAAGCTGACGCCTTACTATTACGGCCAGAAAGGGAACGCGTATCCGAACGCCCTGTCGAGCGACACGGTACGCAAGAAGCTGCGCCCGAACACGATCGTTGCTGCAATGTGCTGCTATGGCGCGCAGACGTTTGCTCCGTCCGATCCCAGGGTGGCCCCGGAAGGCGCTTGGCCCATCGCTGGTGCGTACCTGCGCGGCGGCGCGTTCGGCTTCGCAGGTTCCACGGAGATCGCCTGGGTCGGCGTGTCCGAAGCCTGCTGCGCCGACATGATCGTCTGCCGCTACCTCAAGGCGGTCGTCGGCGGTGCTTCGCAGGGGCGCGCGTTCCTCGAGTCCAAGCAGGACTACATGCACGCCATCCAGAAGCAGGGGCAGGCCCCGGGACGCGAGGATGAGAAGACCCTTCTGGAGTACGTGATGCTCGGCGATCCGTCCATCCAACCTGCCGAGGGACAGCAGCGAGATCCGGCGGGTCCAGCGCCCCGACGCTCGGCTGCGCCTGCACGCATGGCAGCCGCCCGCGCGCCGGCCGTTGAAGCCGAGCGCCAGCAGCGCCGCATCTTCCGCATGCAGCTCGGAGCGCAGATCCGCGATGCGCTGCCAATCAGGACCGACGCGCCGCGCGCAGCCGGAGCCCGGGCGTCGGGGCACCTGCAGGCGGTCCGACAGCTAATGGCAAGCGGCAAAGGCGGATTCCGTTTCACAACGGCCGCGGTGCACGTCGACCACGTGGAGACCAAGGTCTCGCGGGCACAGATCGCGGCGGCTGGCCTGGCTCCCCTACGTGCCGCCGGGCCTGGCCGGCGCCGATCAACGCCGTCGACGAGTCACGCGATCTACCAGTACTATTGGAGCGGCAGGCGTGAGGTCGCAGGCCACAAGCAGATCAGGCTGGTGAGAATCGAGACCGACGCAAAGGGCAACGTGCTGCGGACCAGCATGGTTCACAGCAGCTGAGCAGGAAGCAGGCCGATGGCTGACTCGGGACGCAAGCTGGTGACCCTACGTGGAACCGTGACCGAAAGCCCGCTTCGACGAGGAACCGGCAGTGCGCACGTCGGCGTGGTGCTCGTAACCCCCGATGGCGAGAGGATCGTCCTGACTCGCCACGGGGGAAACCCATTCGACGACGCACAAACACGCTCGCTCGTAGGCAAGACCGTTGTCGTGAAGGGCTACCGGATTGGCAACGAGCTCAGGTTCACCGAGGCAGAAGTCGTCGACTAGCGCGCACTGCGCGTGAGGGCCCTTCTCTGCACCCTGCCGAGGGGCACCTCCCAATGCGATAGCACAACGGTGTCAGCGTTGTTGACGCAGCGCATTGACGCCGGGCGCGTCGTCCTCGCGCCCCTTGGACGGGGCCTTCGATTCCGGTATCCTGACCGCATGCGCTCGAGGGTGACGATGGCTCTTGCCGTGGTGGCGCTTTCGCTCGTCGCATCGTGCAGGTGCGCGGACACGAGCAGCCCCCAAGGAACGGCTTCTTCCGATTGGCAGCACAAGTCGTGGAAGTTCTCGCGCGATACCGGGTTGCCTTCCACGGGCTGGATCGAGTTCGAGCCAGATGGGCGCAGGGGCGCCATCCGGGTGGTCGACTACTCCTGCTCAACCGAGCCCAGGTGCAGGTTCGAAGGGACGTTCAAAGCGAGCGCAGATTCGATCAAGCTCCAGGTCCATCCCTGGGAGAACCAGTCGTTTGACGTTCGCTCCACGAGCAACGTCATGGAATGGACGCGCAACGGCGTCGTCGTCGAACGATTCACCTACGAGAAGCAGACCCGCATGCCGCCGCCCGATCCTGATCTGAACCTTCCCATTCGCTGCAGGAGCGATGGAGACTGCCCGCGGAACCTCGCGTGTGGACCCTGCAAGCCGGACGAGACGATCCTCAACCAACACGTCAGGGTCAACTGCACCTACAATCCCTGTCCGGGGCACAGAGGGTACTGCAGAGGGGACGGGGTCTGCGCGGTAGCACCGTGAAGCGAGCGGGCAAGGCGCGAGAGCGCATGCTCGCTGTGCGCATCCCGTCGTACTGCTATTGCTCGAAGCAGTACATCCCGCACTTCTCGTTGCATGGCCTGGCAGTCACAGCGTTCGACCATGCAGTGGTCATTGCAGCCGGGTCGCCGGTCGTCGCGAAGTCCGTGCTCACCGATTGGCTGAAATCCGTGCAGTCATAGCCAGTGCCCACTCCCGTGGATTCTGCTCCTGTCCAGATGCATGGCGTGGTGACCGGCACGCCCGTGTGATCCAGATTGATGGCATGCTGCAAGCTTCCCGATGTCAGCGCCGACCAGTCCGCCGCAACGAGGTCTCCGGTCACCAGCCTGAACTCCAAATTGGCCGGCAGACTCCATCCGCCGGGCGAGCCCTGGATGGTGGAGACCCAAGCCTTCCAGGTGCCCTGCAAGCTGTTCTGTGCTGCCCACGACTGGCAGTTCGCATCGGCGATCGTGCTCTGTCCGATGAGCGAGCCGGTGACTCCGCCTGGCTGGATATCAAGCGCAAAGACACGGAGCGCGGTCTTGCAGGCGCCGGCTACGCAGACGCTTCTGGCGCCGCAGGAGTTGATCGTGCACGGCGCTGGCGCCTCTGCCCCGCCGTCGTCACTGCCGCTGCCCCCTTGCCCTGCTCCGCCCCCCTGTGAGGATCCTCCCGCGCCCCCGCTACCCCCCTGGCCGGCTCCGCCTCCCTGTGCCGAGCCCCCCGCGCCCCCGCCGCCGCCTTGCCCTGCTCCGCCGCCCTTGCCTCCGGCACCGATGGTTCCTGCGGATCCGCCTACTGACGTATCGATGGGAGCGTCCTGTGTAGATCCTCCCGCAG
The DNA here is from genome assembly GCA_016218915.1 of Deltaproteobacteria bacterium. Classification (GTDB taxonomy): domain Bacteria; phylum Myxococcota_A; class Polyangia; order Polyangiales; family Polyangiaceae; genus JACRCQ01. The sequence goes on along the minus strand of JACRCQ010000042.1, from coordinate 302,865 downwards.
ACGCTCCTGCTGCCGACGCATCGGTCTGGTCGACGTAGTCATCATAGCCCATGAACAACAGACATCCAGGTGTCAGAATGGCCGCCGCAATCGCGAACGGCAGGGGACGCGCTGCACCCATCAGAACGACCTCTGCATTCCGAGTCCATAGCCTCCCGGACCTGCCCACGGGGTCCACGCGGTGGAGCGCGGCGTTGCGGAATCGCCGGTCAACAGGAGCCAGGCCGCCACGCCAAGGCCTACCGCACCCACGCCCCAGCTCACCGCATTGACGGTCATGAGCGTATCGACGGAGCGAATCGCGTCACGCCCCTGTGCATTGCATTGCTTGTCCGGGCAATCATCCTTGATGGCGGCGTCCTTCGACAACACCATGGCCCCGGTAACGACCGCACCGACGACGCCCACGATCCCGACGCCCCCCGAGAGATAGGCCACGGTCCTTCGTGATGAGCTTCGCCCAGCGGAGGCGTCCGAAGAGGTCGTGGGCTGCCCTGCGCCTGCAGACTGGCCCTGCCAGCGAAGAACCAGCTCCTTTCGGACGCCCTGCTCCAGGCGGACATTCTGCTTTTGCTCTGCGGCATCCTGGACCCGGATCACGATGTCGTGGGTGCCTGGATCCAGCCTCAGCTCCGTGCCGACCAGCGCGGATGCCAGCTCCACGCCGTCGAGAATCACCCGCGCAGAAGCCGGGAACCCAGGCTCGAGGACCAGCTTCAGCACGGGAATTTTCTGCGCGAGCGACTCGATGTGCTCCATGGCAATCGGAAGGCGGTCGTCGTTCTGCTCGAGGGCGCTCGCTCCTTCCTTCCAATGTCCGAGAGCAGCAACGAGCTTGCCCTGCGCCTCCTCGCACTGCGCGAGATTCAGCAATGTGCTCGGGCGCCGCACCAGGGACAGGCTCTCCTGGAACTTGGAGCACGCCACGGCGTAGTCCTTTCGGAGAAGCGCGTTTCTTCCGTCCAGGAAAAGCGCCTCTGCGGCCTTCGGATCCGATGAAGACGGCCCGGCAAGAAGGGTCGCTGGCGCGGTCAGCCCTGCGACGATGACGCCCGCAACTGCGATGAGCTTCAAGATACGTCCTTGCATCGTCAAGTTCTCACCGCGACGGTAGCCCAATCCTCACGTCGAGAGCAACGGCGATGGAGGCTTCGCGATTTGGATCCCTGGGGCGCAGGTCGCTCGCGAGCGCATGGCCAGCGCGTGGCCAGGGCGGTAGGTGCTCGCAAGATTGCGCTCCGCAAGACAAGTACCCCTGCGTAGGTGAAGGACATGCCTGCAGCTCGCTGAGGTCGAATCCGGCAGTCGCTGCCTGACACGCATTCGTGTGGCTCTGCATCACAAGCGCACACACGGATCGGTGCGCAGCCCAGCGCGCCAGCTGACTTCCCCGGTTGGGCGAGGCTGCTGCGATCGAGCTCGGCCAGAAAACAGCGCTCAACCTTTGGAGCGTCGCGCCGTTCAAACCGGTCAGGATGGCTCCTCCACCCCGAATGCTGCTCGCTTGGATCGCCTTTGTGGTGGTCGCGGCATGGTCCTGGGCGAGCTCAGCGTCTGCGCCCTCACCTGTGTCGAGCGCGCTGGCCGTAGCGTCGCCATCCGCGCCGGCTGCCGCGTCGCCGGCCGGGTCAATCCCATCACCGGGCCAGCTGGCAGCAACGATTCCCGGACCAGAATGGGCCATGCGCCTGGGTCTGGCGGCCAGACCGCCGGCCGTCGTTCTCGGGCTGAGGCCGCCGGACAGGGCCCGCTCCGGAGACCGAGCGCAGCGCCAGGGCAGGGATCAGGCTGAGAAGGGCGAAGAGCTCAAGGGCAAGAAGCACGGCCGGAAGCACAAGGACTCGACTCGGACTGCGTCCAAGCCTCGCAAGGAAGACCAGGAGCAACCCAAAGGCAAGCGGCCAAAGGGGCGCAAGGGGGCTGAGGCGCAGCGCACGACCAAGCAGGGGCGGTCGCACGCGAGCGAGCCTGTTGCGAAGGCAAAGGGCGGGAGCGGGTCAAAGCGGAGAGCCAAGGCCAAGAGGCGGTGAGCGCCGTCGTCCTTAGGAGACGCGCCTCACGGACCGGCGTCGCACTGTCCTGGATGATCCAGGTTGACTGCGACCCATGTGGCGAGACAGAGTTCGTCAACATCAGGTGCATGAGCAGCATGCCGACGCGCGCGTACCGCCGAGCCAGGCCTTCTGATCAGGGGTCGATGCACTCCCCGACACGCTCCCTCACGTGTCTTGGCAGAAGCGCATCGAGCAGGGACCGTCGCAACGCTTCCACGTCAGGCTCTTGCGGCGGCAGATCCCTGACTCTGCGGACGATCTCCATGCGCTTGAGCGGCGGCATGTCTGTGGGCCAGCCGCAGCCCTGCCCGTCGGTCAGGTCAAGCACGCACGCCTCCAGGCTGCCCCGTGCTCCGTACTTGGCGGCGATGCGCAAGTACATCGCCGGTTGATGAGCCAGCGCGACGGTCAGCAGGCGGTAGCACACCATGGAGCTGAGCAGGCCATCGGAATGCGATCGAATGGCCTCCAGCTTCATCGCAGCGGTTTCGTTTCCACGTCCTGCTTCCTCTGCCAGCAGAATGTAGGGGTCAGGATCCTCGATCGCGTAGAATGCGTCCCAGACCCCTTTCTCGTCAGTCGGGGTCGCCTCGACCAACACTGGTCGCAGATCAGGGTCCTCGCGTCCCTCGATTCTCAGGATCGCGGTGATCAACGCGACCCGCTCGATCCCAGAGACCCACTTCTGCCGCAGACGGCCCCGCATCATTTTCGTGTCGCGGCTGCGGTAGGCCTCTTGCATCCGCAGTGCGAGTGGACACAGCCCTGGGCGCATCGGATCGCGGCCACAACTCACACGCACGTGGTACGCAGCGTACTCGCTGAGCGCTTCTGCGGGGATCGGACCCGAGCCGGGCGGCGAGCAGTCAGGGTTCACTTCCGGGTGATCACTCGCAGGAGTCCGGACGCACGTTGGACCTGCAACTGTAACGGGCGGGTCGATGTGTGCGAATTGCCGCATAGGCACCGATGCGGAAGGGGGTGGACGTGCGGGCTGCATTGGCCCTGCGCACGTGAGCGCGCCGACGAGCGCGATCGTCGCTGCCACGGCGATTGCCCGAATTCGAGGGATCACTCAACCTCCGCCGTCTTGCGCCCTGCGCGCTGTGATCGCAGAAGCGTAGCTTGCAGCTTGCGTGGAACCCGCTATCCGTTGAATTCCCCCCAGAACCCCTTCCCCGGCATGCGCGAAGAACTGGAGCGTGGTCTCGCGGAACTCTCGGAGCGCGAACGGTGGGCCATGCTCGAAGCCTTCTCTTAGCAACGGTGCAGGTAGCGATGGTTCCACTTCACTCCTCGGGGTTCTCTTCGACGATCTCTGGATCGACACGCACCGAATCGTCCACGACCCTGCCAGACAGAGAGAAGTGCGAGAGGACCCCGTCACCGTCCAGGTCGCCCCACGCTTCAGCTACGAAGCCACGTCCGTCCGGGGTCAGAGTGTATTGGTAGGAGTAGTACGTGGGATTGGAAATCCGATACTTCAGGCATACCCAGCCTGATCGACGGTCCACTCGGCTCCAATCTTGCCCCGGCTGCATCCCGCATTCCTCGTCCGTGGTCTGTTGCTGGACGCCTCGTGGAACCAACTGGGGTACCATCGTAGAGGACTTGCACAGCTTCGCGTCTCCCGTGTACTGCTCCCCTGGCTGAGCTTCGGGGTTGTAGTGAGTCCAAGGGGGATACATCCACCCGCGCTCGTAGGCAGCAACAGCAGCTCTGCCCAAGCCTCGAAGCGTGTTCTTCGCCTCGCGGATCTGGAGGTACGTCCTCGCCTTTCCGCCGGTAGCGGCAGCACATATTAGGAAGAGGGCGAGCCCAATTGCAGCCACTGCCGGCCTCGATTGGAACGGAGCAGTCGCCTCCTCCACGGGGCTCCTCGGTACCGCCGCTACCAGGGCGACGGACCGCCACGCCTCCGTGTGTCGGTAGGGTGTTGACGCCGGCATCGTGTGGGACTCGATCACCTGCACAGGTCCAGCTCCTGAGCGGGATAGGGAAGGAGTGGACCAGAAAGGCAAGCCCATCGTGTCGTCCGCCGCATTCCACGGCCGAAGTCTCCAACCAGCGTTCCGGCCCATGCGAAAGCGTCTCAACGATCGCGAATACCAGGCCCACCAGAGCATTCCGCCTATCAAGCAGGCCATACCGGCCCCCGCGCCCGCGAGAAGCGGTCCGCGAAGTGCCCGGACGTGGAATCCGGGTGCGATGCAGATCGCCCAGAAGTGCCCGGACGCTGCCAAGAACAACAGCCACACTCCGAGACACGCCAGCGCGCGGGCCCCGTCATCCAAAGCACGAGACGTCATTCGGCTACGCAGGATCGGGACGAGACAGAATGCTGCTCCAATGAAACCAAGGATTGCCCCGGCAGCGAAGTCCGTCGCAAGCATCGCAAGCGGTCGGTACCGCCAGCTCAACCCTTCCAAGGAAGGCGCAGCGAACGAAGCGAGATCCAGGAACACGGCGACGATTCCGGCGGGGATGCTGCCGAGAGCCAACACCAGCGCAACGGGCCCATGCCTGACCCTCATCCCGGCAGCTGCGACAACCGCAGTCCAGAAGCAGGCCATGGACACAAGCATCAGTCCCAAGGGCGTTGAGATGGCCCAGCCGTAAAGGGCGAACGATCCGACAGGCGTTGCCATGAGGGTCATCGTCGTCGGCGTGAGCCATCGAACCCCTCGCATCCCTCAAGTTGAGCACGAGGCTCCATTCCGTGCAATTGGGGACGTTCAGGGGCCGGCGCCCGATGAAAAGGGACCGCCCCGCCTCACCCCTGCTCAGGTACGCACACGCCCGTGATCCGCGCACGGTACGTCGCGCGCCATTGCTCGCGGCCTGCCACCTTCTGGATCTCTCTTGCCTCGATCTCGACCGTGAACCTCAGCTGCCGACCTTGATGCGATGCCAGGACCGGAAAGTCCGACGCATTGCTCAGCTCCAGCCGCGTCGCGTGGTGATGCGGCATTGGAATCGCGTTCGCCGGCGACCATTCGCTCCCAGTGAAGATCATGTCCAGCCAGTAGGTGCCCGGAACCTGAACCTCCCAGTAGGAATCAAGCTCGCGAATCCCCTTCGTCGACTCCCCGCATTGCGGCAAGCCGCTGCGCTCGATCGCGCGGTCTCTTCGCGCACAGCCCATCGTGACCGCCACAATAGCAGACAAGGCCGCAGCCCACCTCCGATTGTGCACTCGATTCATGCCACGCATCATCGCGTGCCCCCGTCCGGCCTATGGCCCGCGCGAAGCGCTCAGCACGCATCGACCTCGATTGCAGACCGCCCGCGCTGCTTGCGCTTCAAGAGCCCCTGGCGGGAAGGCCGGACAGGCAGGCGTGCACGGCGGCTGAGGTCCGCACGACGGCTGAGCCGGTTCAGGCAGGTTGTTCGCCACGGCTTCGTCGTGACCTGCTCCCTGGCAAGCCGAGGAGCAGTTGAGGATTTCCGTGCAGGTGAAGACGCGGCTCACATGGCAGTCAGCGTCGCTCGCGCAAGCACCAGCCGCAAGCGGGGACGAAGGCGCCGCCGGGTTCCCTGCGTGCGTGGATGAAGCGCCCGGCGCAGAGACAACCGGAGCTGCTGGCTCGGGGGCTGCAACCGGCGCCGCTCCGCACCCAACCAACACCGCGGCCCACAGCGAGCACCCGGCCATCACGCGATCCATGAACCCTGTGTACGCCGTTCAGCAGCGCGCGGCAATCTGCGAGCGCCATCACTTCTCGGCGCTATCGCCGATGGGAACAAAGGCGGACGTCGAAAACCAGCTCTCAATCTCGGAGGCGTGCTCCTCGAACGCGCCAGGCGTGCCCATCGCAGTCACGATGAACTGCTCCTGGCCTGCCACGGCGCGCCGTTCCCTTACCCGAAGCGAGACCGCGGGCTCAGCGCCGACCCCATCGATCACTGCCTCCATGGCTTCCAGGCTGCTCTTCATCGTCAGCTGCTGGGCAGGGTGGGTCTGCACCGCCGTGAACGACGAGAAGAGCGGCTGGAATACCTCTCTCCAGTCTGTCTGTCTGGGGTCCTGAGGCTTCTGTCGTCCATCATCCACAGCGTAGATCTTCGCCAGCAGCGCGAGCGGCACTGGTGACATCGGGAAGATGTACTTCAGGACCATCACGATGAATCCATCCCCTTGTCGATGGTCTTCGCTGAATTGCCAGCCCGGAGATGTTGGCGTTTCGATGACCCGAATGGCGCCGTCGAAAGCCTCGTGCGCAACGATGCGAGGAGCGCTCGACGATGGTCGACCCAGCAGGCGCGAGAAGAAACCCATCGCGTCAGGATAGTGCGAAAGCCCGAGAAGGACGAGAGCGATCGTCATCCTTGACTTCCGAACACTGTTCGGCAAAACTCCGAACAGTGTTCACCCAAGATCCCCCCAATCGCCAGGCACGACGCGAGTCCAAACGCTCCGCCGTCCTGAGCGTCGCACGCTCCCTGCTCGCATCGGTCGGCTACGAAGACCTCTCCCTTCGCGCCGTCGCACGAGGCGCGGGCATCAGCCCTGCCGGCATGTACGAGCTCTTCGAATCCAAGGAAGCCCTGCTCGATGCCATGGGCGCTGCCTCCAGCGCCGCCATGAGCCGATCTCTGCGAGCCGCTGCTCGCACCGCTGCCGCCCCTTGCGACCGCGTTGTCGCCATCGGCCTGGCCTACGTCCGCTTCGCGCGTCGTCAGAAAGACGACTTCCTATCCATGTTCACGCGCTCGCGATCGCCGCGCCGCTCGCTCGACCAAGACGTGCCCGCGGATTCCCCCTACGCGCTCATGAGAAGCGCCGTGGCCGAGCTGCTCGACCCGAAGACGCTGCAGCGGGCTGACCCGCGCACGCTCGAAGGGTTCACCTACGGCTTCTGGTCTCTCGTGCACGGCATGGCCATGCTCCAGCTCACTACGCTCGCCGGATTCCACGGCGACTTCGACGAAGCAGGGCAGCTCGTGCTTCGTGCGTATGCGTCCTCGCTCTCGAGCTGGAAGCCCCGGGCGCGCTCGGCAAAGTCGAGGTGCAAGTGACGTCCTGGCTCGCAGAGCCGTTGCTGCTCGGATTGTCCTCCGGGCTGCTCTGCCTGTCCTCGTGCGGGCCTGTGCTGGTGCCATGGATTGCCTCTGAGCCGCGGCCGCTTTCCACCACCGCCGGGTTGCTCGGGTGGTTCCTCGCAGGGCGTCTGATCGGCTATCTCGGATTCGCAGTCCTGGTCTGGGCTGCAGGGATGGCCATGCCGCTCGAGACGCGCACGCGAACCTGGCTGTTCGCGCTGGCGCATCTGGCGCTGGCCGTGGGGCTGATCGTGTGGGTGGTGCGCAAGCCCAGGGCGAAGCGCTGCCAAGCCCCACCCTCCCCTGCCGCGGATCTGCAGCGGACTTCTGACGGGAAAGCCCGGAAGCGATTGCCCATCGCGCCCAGGCCTTCGGGCTCTGCGCTGAGCCTGGGGCTCATGACCGGGCTCAACCTGTGTGCGCCGTTCGTGGCAGCTGCGGTGCGAGCCATGCAAACCGGCTCGCTCACCCGCTCGCTCGCGTTCTTCTCGCTCTTCTTCCTCGGCACAGCCGTCTGGTTCGTGCCGTCGATCGCAGTGGCCTGGCTGAGCAGGTTGCAGGGCGCGGCGTTCGTGGCTCGCCTGGGCGCAGGCGTGATTGCCACGTACTACGCCTGGCTCGGGACCTCGACCCTGGTGGGAGCATGGATCCATGGCTAATGCTGTTGTCTTGACCCGGCCCGCGCCTTCCGAGGGCGCACCCCACTCGGTGGGGATGTCGATCCTCCTGACCGTTCCCATGGCGCTCTGGTCGCTGCTCATGTTCTCCCGCACCCTCCGAGTGCCATCCGTGGCCGTCAAGGTGGCCGGGATTGCGGCATTCGTGTTCATGCTGGCGCTGTTCTTCCTGATGGTCCGGACTGGGCGGACGAACCAGTGGCGCCGCATCTTCTTCGTGACGCTCGGGGTCCTGTTTCCGATCGGGTTCATCACGGACCTGATCTCGCTGCGCGGGTCGATGTCGATCTCGCTCGAGAGGATGATGGCGGGCGACACGCCCTTCTGCTTCCTGGCGATACCGATGATGCTCATTCCCGCAGCGCTCACCCGTACGCTGGTGTTCCCGGGGTCGATCCTTCCCACCGAGAGCAACCCGCACTCGGTGGCGATGATGGTCGCGCTCTGGCTCTGTGCGACGCTGGTGCTGGGCAAGGCGTGGTGCAGCTTCGGCTGCTTCTTCGGCGGAATCGAAGAAGGGTTTGCGCTCATTCCAAAACGCGCCCGGCTGCGCAAGATCCATCCGCGCTGGAGGCTCGTGCCCTGGGCCGTGCTCGGCTCCGTGATGCTGCTCGCAGCCGCGACGTTCGAGCCGGTCTACTGCAGCTGGCTCTGCCCGTTCAAGGCAGTGACCGAGTTCGCGGAGATTCGGACTGTGCAGAACGTGCTCCAGACCATCGTCTTCGCGTCGCTGTTCGTGGGGCTGGTGGTGGTGCTCCCCCTGCTCACGCGCAAGCGTACCCAATGCGCCTTCTTCTGCCCGTTCGGCGCGTTTCAATCGCTGAGCAACAAGCTCACGGTCTTCGAGGTACGGATCGATCGCGACGAGTGCACGGACTGCGGTGCGTGCCAGCGGGACTGCTCGATCATGGCCATCGACAAGGCGTCGGTGCAGAAGGGGAAGGTCCTGCTGTCGTGCATGAAGTGCGGGGCGTGCGTGGATCGGTGCCCCAAGAAAGCGGCGGTCTGGCACATCCGCGGCACGCCGCTACGGGCTTCGCCGGAGATCGCGCGGATGCTATTCCTGTACCCGGCCTGGGGCTTTGCAGTGATGTTCGGCGGAAGCATCATCGCCGGTGGGCTCTCGAAGGTCCTGTTCTTCCTTGGCTGACGGAGAGTGCGATGAGCAGACTCTATTCCATTCTCGGATACGTCGGCGCCGTGCTCAGCGTGGTTGCCATGCTCCTGACCCCGTTCGTGCTCATGCGACTGTTCAGCCGGGCCGTGGCAGCCACCGGGATCCAACCTGACCCCATCTATTCAGGAGGCGATCTGGCAGCCAGGCTCCCGAGGAACGGGTACGTCATCGAGGTCAATCACCCGGTCGTGCCCAAGGCTCCCCTGTCCCCGGTCTCCAAGTTCGTGCAGCTCACCTGGACCCCGGCAGCTGCGTTGCCAGGACGCGTGCAGGATGAGGTGGACATCGATCAGGATGGACGACCGGACCTGATCGCGCGCTTCGACGTGCCGCAGGATGGGAAGACAGAGCTGCGGGTCGACGTGGAGCCGATCGGCTCGAGCCGCGCGCGGCCCCTTCACAACGCGACGCGCGATTCGATGGACGCGCTCATCACCCGGGTTCGGGGCGGGATTGTGGTCAGGGTTCCGCTGGCGGACTGAGGTGCTGCAGCGCCTCGGCCTCGAGGTTGGCAGGATCCGCGTTCCCGGATGGGGTACAATGAGCGGATGCTCCGACATCGGCCTTGCCTTCCCGTGATCCTGGGCGCCCTGATCGTTGGCACCGCTGCCACCGCTTCTGCTGCCACCTACCAGGTCGGCCCCGGCCAGACCTACGCCACCATCCAGGAAACCATCGCGCTGCTCGCGCCTGGCGACGTCGTCGAGGTGCAAGGCGATCACACCTATCCCGGCGACCTGTGGTTTCGGCAAGACCAGAGCGGCGCACCGGGCAATCCGGTAACCGTGCGCGGCATCCCAGTCAATGGCAAGCTTCCCATCATCCAGGGCGTGGGAACCGAGCAATGGCACGACATGATCGTGCTGCTCAACGCCAGCCACTTCGTGTTCGAGAACTTCGAGATCGTCGGAGATGCAAACCCGGACCATGGCGGTCTGGTGCACAAGGCCGACGACGTGACCGTTCGCAACGTCATCGTGCACGGCGTGGGCGGGCAAGGGCTGCTCGGAACCGACTCCGACTCCGGCTCGATGACCCTCGAAGCGTGCGAGTTCTACAACAACGGCAATGGCATGTACAACCATCAGGTCTACATGGCCACCGACGAGACGATGTATCCGGGCTCCATCTTCCGGATGCAATACTGCTACATCCACGATGGCGCAGGCGGCAACAACGTCAAGTCTCGCTCGGAGCGCAACGAGATCTACTACAACTGGATCGAGGGCGCGTTCTACCACGAGCTCGACCTGATCGGACCGGACGGACAGGACGCCAACCTCGCGCGGGAGGATTCCGACGTGGTCGGCAACGTGCTGATCAAGCACTCCGAATGGCGGATTGCGCGCATCGGCGGCGATGGCACGGGCAATACCTCAGGTCGATATCGATTCGTCAACAACACCATGGTTCTGGGCGATGCGTCGAACGTAGCCATTGGCCTGCAGCAGACGGTCGAGACCGTGGAGATGCACAACAACGTAGTTGTGCGCGTTGGAGGCGGAGGCGCGCAGCTTTGGAACATCTCCGAGCAGGAAGGGCCGGACCCGGTCTTCTTTGGCAGCCACAACTGGATCCAGGACGGGATCACCTCGATTCCGGCGAGCTTCACAGGCACGCTGAACGGCGCAGACCCGGGATTCATCAACCTGGCCGGCTTCGATGTCCGGCTGGCCGCCGGTGCGCCCTTGATCGATCAGGGAGCCAGTGCGACCTCGATTGCCACGCCGGCGTTCGTGAACCCGCTCGCACTTCCCACCCAGGTGCCTCCCTCGCGGGCGCTCGGCTCGCATGGTCCGCGTCCCGCTGACAGCGCGATTGACATCGGCGCTTTCGAGTACGGAACGGGCTCCGTAGGAGGTTCAGGCCCTGGTGGCTCGGGGGGAGCTTCCGGCGCGGGCGGCGGCGGGCCTGCTGGCAGCGGCGGAACTTCTGCCGCAGGCGGCTCGGGCGGCGCAGGGGCCTCAGCAGGGGCAGCAGGGTCGGGCGCAAAGGGCGGCGCCAGCGGCGCGGCTGGCAACGGGGCCGCCGCCCCGTCGAGCGACGATTCCGGAGGGTGCGGATGTCGAACGCAATCCACTGCGCCCGCAAGTCCAGCGTGGTTGCTGCTGGTGGGCGCTTTGGCGATGCTGCGGCGCAGGCGGCGAGCATGAGCATCATCTGCAGCCCCGACCGCCCCTGCCCACGCGTGAAGAGCGGGCAGGGTGTGGCAGTCCTCGTGGCTATCGATTCCTCAAGAGCACCGTCCCAGCGGGGCCGACGGCGAATATCGAGTCCTGCCAGACGACGAGGTCATTCGTGTTGACGGGTATCTCTGCGACTTGCTCCCAGAACCCGCCGGTAAACTGTGAAAGGTAGCACTCCCCTCCGCCGTCGTGCATGATCCCCCAGAACCCTCCCGCCGGATCGACGCTCAGCGTGGCGGGTGCCAGCTGGTCGCTGAGGGTCCAACTTGCCCCGTCGAACAGGGCCACCTTGCTGAAGGGCTCATCCACGGCCATGATGTTCGACGGGGACGCGGCCGCAATACGCGAGAATGATTTTCCTTCGGTGCCGGGGGCGATCGACCAGCTGCCATTGAGCAACTTGCGAATGCCGCACGCGGGACCGACCGCAAACAAGTGTCCGGGTGCTACCGCCAGGATATCCAACGTGTCGCACGGCGGCGACATCGGTACTGCCGTCCACTGTGATCCGTCCGAGCGGAACACCTCGCCGCCGGGGCCGGCCCAGTACACTTCATCATCGGAGAATCCCTTCAACACGACCGCACCCGAGGTGTTCTGGGTAGAAATCTGCCCTGTTGTCCAAGTCCCGGCTGCAAAGCGGGCGTAATCGCCCGCCATGTTGGCGGCGTGCAAAACGCCGGTCGGCGATAGCCAGAGGGTGTCGACGTTCATGCTGTTGGGAAGGGCGGGAAGGGCGCTGACAGAGGCACCATCGTATCGGAGGACATGATCTCCCTGGCTGACATAGGCGTTGGCCTTGCTTGGACCGACGACCGTGCGCATGTCCTCAAGTCCCCAAGCGTAGTCTACGAACGTGGTCCACGCGCCGCCCGTGGAGACATACACCTGGCCCGGCTCTCGACCGACGATGAGTGTCGTTCCGGCTCGCTCCCGAATCCGCGCGCGCGGGTTGAGGTCAGCTGGGCCGGGCGAGCTCGTCCAAGTCGTCCCTGACCCCCGCAGGACTGTCCAGGGACCATTGGAGCCACCGAGACGCGCGAGCGCGACGATGTGCTTGGGCTCCCCACCATGGGCAGGCGCAACGTCGAGCGCCATGACAGGTCCGCCGGACCAGGCAGCCGCAGCGGTTCCCTGATTCACCCGCACAATGCCATAGTAGCTCGCAACGTATTCGTCGTTTGCATCCAGAGCCGCGATTTCCGACGCGCCGAAGTAGCTGTCTGCCCACGTGGGCATGGGAATCGCGCTCTTCAGAGGCAGCGTGGTGACTACCCCGGATTTCCAGCGAAAGAGACTGCCGGACTCTCCGATTGCGACGACATGGTCATCGTCATGGACCCAAAGGCCCTGCAGAACGTCACTGTCGCAGGAGATCAGTGTAGCGGCCCCGCACTTGTCCGCGCGGTACACTTGGGCCAAGTCCTGAAGGTAGAGCGCACCTTGGGGCCCGGGGATCATGCGGTCAGGATGGGCCCAGAAGCCCGTCTGCTTCACCACGGGCGTCCAGACAGCCCCGTCGAAGTGATAGACGAGATCGTCGGGCGTGAAACCACCCACGTACAGGTCCGTCAGCGACGTGCCATACAGACCGCCAACGTGCTTGTATGGAAGCGCTCCAAGCGATACGACTCCCTGGGGGGTTGAGGCGACGACAGCGCCAGGGAGCACCACCACCCACGTTCCGTCGTCGAGCAGCAGCCCGTCGCCGACGTCGCCACCTGCGGGCGTCGGCGCGATGTAGCACCACCCCAGCGGGCAGATCTCGGAGCTCGTCCCGGTCAGCGCTGCGCCCGGAGCTGCGGGTGCACCACACGCAGGACCGATCGCGTCGTCTACCGCGTCTGTGCCCGCGTCCAAGGGAGCGCCAGCCGTTCCAGCCGTGCCTGCCGTACCAGCCGTTCCTCCGCTGTCCTTTCCGGCATCTGCGCCGCCAGCACCGCCTTCGCCGGTTCCTCCAGTGCCCGTGGGACTCGCATTGTCCGAGGATCCGCCGCCGCATCCACACAGGATGATAGCTGCTGCGATCCCGAGGAATCCGGCTCGGTACGGATAGGAGACAGCAATCGTGCGCATCGGCGCAAGCTACCATTGTCTCGGGTGAGCAACTTTTAAATCACGTGCGGCGATTCGCGAGCGCGGTCGGGCCGGAGCGAACAGCTGCTCGTCGAGACGAGATCGGCCGACAACTACCCGCTGTCGCCAACGACGGCGATGCGACGATGTGGTAGGGCTTGAGCGTAGTACGTAGCGGTGTGTCCGCACGACCTGGGCACCGCAAGCACGCAGCACCGCAACGACACGGGGTTGGCGTGAACGTTGACACGGCGGTGGTCTTTGACGATTCGCGGTCAAGGTCCACGACAACGACCTGGTCGACGTCAACGAGGCCGCAGCGATGCTGCGGCAACGCGACCGTCGATCCCCGCTGCAAAACCTCCCTAGGAACGCATACGGCCCCCGGTGGGCGCGGCGCCGGATCCCCCCAACGCACTTCGGGCACAGGGTACTAGAAGCCGGCGAAGCCCTGGCCCGTAGGCTCGTCGATCTTTAAGCTCAAACCCGCAGACCCCAGCTCCGCGCTTCGCTTGTTGAGCCGGCCGATCCGGTCCGCAGCCTTGACCGGCGCGAGCGGGTAGACGACCTGATGCATGTCGTAGAGCGCCGCGACATTGACCTGGGTCATGCGCTTGGCAGCTGGATCGAACTGAATGCGGGCAGCGATGCCGTAGTCGCGGTCCGCCCCCTGGGCAGCCATGTTCGCAGCCCCGCGAAGCTCGAAGTTCCCCATGCTGTAGAAGATCAACCCGTCGCCCCGGTGCTCGATCCCTTGCACCACGTGCGGGTGATGCGCGTGAACCAGCGCGATCCCTGCATCCACGGCCTTGCGCGCAGCATCGACCACGGTCTCGTCGGCGGACAGGTCCCGCTCCACGCCTGCGTGGATCGACAGGATGCGCAGGTCCGCGGGCGTAGCTGCGAGCCTGGCGATCACGGTCTTCACATCGCTGAAGTGCGCGATACCGACTCCGGTCCCGCGGACGTTGTAGCCGATTCCGCAGGAGGCGTAGGCGACGCGCACGCCTTTCATGTCGAACACCGCGGGTGCCGCCGCGGCATCGAATCCAACGCCGATTCCGGCCTTGCCCAGGAGCTTCTTCGAAGCGATTGCGGAGTCCAAGGCTGCAATGGTGTCGACCACCCCGCCGTTGCCGTAGTCCCCCGCGTGGTTGTTCGCCGAGCCGACCAGGTTGATGCCAGCCGAGGTGACCGCGTCCAACGCTTCCACGGGCATGCGGAAAGTGAACTGCTTTTCCTGCTTGCTGCCAGCGACGGTCACGGCGGTTTCGAGGTTGGCGAGGTTGACGTCCGCAGACAGGTAGTGGGCAAACCCCTCGAGCATCTCCGGGTAGTACTGGTAGCTGCCCGACTTGGTGCCCCCTTTTTGATCCACGGCAGCTTCGCTGACCGTGAGCCCCAGATCCCCGACGAGCACGAGCGACAGGGCGCCGTCTTGGTCCCTCTGGCTCCAGGTGTCCGGGGTGCAGAGGTTCGAAGCGCACGACAGGGAGACCTTGAGTCCGCTGCCGTTCTTGACGACGAACCCGTACAATCCAGCGGCCGTGACCTTGGCGTGCAAGGTGTCGCCCGTTGCCTCCTGCAGCGCGGCAGGCCAGTCGCCCCCGAGGGGCTTGGGGCCGTAGAGGCTGATGCTGGTTGCGCCCGGGGCCTTGAGATCGAGCTCCGCGTCAGCGCGCGCGTAGAAGGACCAGGCTGGATCCGCCGGGGTGCTGGGGGCGGTCAGGGTCTGGCCGAAGCTGATGCGTCCAAGGGCCTGGAACTTGCGCTTCTGCGACGCGCTGGTGCCGTTACCATCGGCCTTGCCGAGATCGCCCGGCGATGACTCGAGGGAGCCGGACTCGTCTTCTTCGCCGTTTGCCGAGGAAACCGGCACGTTGTCCCCGGCTGGTGCTCCGGAGCATCCAGCAAGCAGAACGATCGTGAGCCAACCAAGCGCCTTCATGCGTCTCCAAGTCCCGCGGTGCGGCCGTCGGGATCCTGCCATTTCCGCATGGAACCCGGGGTGTGTCAATGGGCGCCGGGGCGCGCTGTCCTTGCGGTCAACGCCCAGCTCTGCGCTTGCCCGCAGCCTGCGCATCGCGCTCGTCTCCGTTGACGTGAGCGTTGACGTTGACATGGGCGTCGACTTTGACGGCAACGGCAAGGTGGACGGGGACGGCGACGATCAGGGTCCCAGCACGTTCACCAACGACACAGCCGTGGGCAGCTCGTCGTCGCCCACATCCTGCGTGTTTCCCAACCCGAGCTGCCCTGTCGCGTTGTATCCCCAACAGCGCAGTCCTGTTGCCAGCACCGCACAACCATGACGGCCTCCCAGGGCGACATCATAGACCGCGCCTCCCAGCGATATGTCGCCCACCGCGGACGGAACCTTGGTTGCCCCAACAGCGCTCGTGTTGCCATAGCCCAGCGCGCCGTGCTCCCCATTTCCCCAGCACCGGACAGTGTGGTCAATGGTCAATGCGCAGGTGCGCAGCCCACCGGCCGCGATCTCCACGGCCGGACGCCCCACCGGGACGTCTCCCGCTGCAGAAGGCACTTCGTCGTCTCCCACGGTCTCCGGGTTGCCGTACCCGAGCGCTCCGTGGAACCCGTAGCCCCAGCAGCGTACTGCGCCATTGGCAAGCAGCGCGCAAGTGTGCTGCTCACCCGCCGCAATCTGCACGGCTGCGCCGCCCAACGCCACTGGCCCCAGCGCTGTGAGAGTCTCGTCGTCGCCAATCGTCGCCGTGCTCCCTCGCCCGAGCTGACCGTAGCCTCCGAATCCCCAGCACTTGACCTCGCCGTTGGTGAGCAGTGCGCAGGAGTGGTACTTGCCCAGCGCCAGCTGCACGACCGGTCCTCCCAGCGGCAGCAACGGCTGCGTCGAAGGCGATTCGTCATCTCCAATCGAAGAGGTGTTCCCATAGCCGAGCCGTCCCGCATCGCCCCGTCCCCAGCATCGCACCCCTCCACCGGTGAGCACCGCGCAGGTGTGCTCGCCACCGGTCGCGATCAGGGTCGCTGCTGCGCCGATGGGCACATCGCCGGCTGCGCTCGGCGTCTCGTCGTCCCCGATGCTCTGCGTGTTGCCATACCCGAGCCGGCCCGCGGCCCCCTGACCCCAGCAGCGAACCTTTCCTGAGGCGAGCAGCGCGCACGTGTGCGCTGCGCCCGCGGCGATCTGCGCGATCTGGCCACCCACAGCCACGTTGCCCGCGCTTGCCGGCGAAAGGCTGTCTCCCACGGACTTCGTGTTTCCGTATCCCAGAATTCCTCCGGCCCCGAGCCCCCAGCACCGCACAGCGCCGCTCGCCAGAAGCACACACGTGTGCGCGTCCCCTGCAGCTGCCGCTGTGACATAGTCCGCCAGCGCCGTGCATACGTGCCCATCCCCTGCATATCCGATCTCGCACGTGCATTGATACGAACCCTGCACGTTCTTGCAGCTCGCATGGGGATCACAGGGCTGCAGCGCCACGCACTCGTCCACGTCGGTGCAGCTTTTTCCGCTCCCTTGCCATCCGCTGTTGCACGTACAGCTGACGCTCCCTGGCGCATTGACGCAGGTCGCATGGACGTCGCAGCCGGCCGTGCCTTCCTGGCACTCGTCGATGTCCAGGCAATCGACGCCGTTGCCAGCATACCCACTCATGCAGGTGCAGGAAAAGCCGGCCAGCGTGTTGGCACACGTCGCATGCGCCGAGCAGTTGTCCACCTCCAAGGCGCATTCATCGACCTCGGAAAGCATCACGGCCTTGGCACCCGAAGGGTGCTCGTCGTCGCCCACGGACTGCACCGACCCCTGTCCGAGCTGGCCGAATTCCGATTCTCCCCAGCAGCGCACAGAGCCTGCTGCCATCAGCGCGCAGGTGTGGGCGCCTCCCGCGGCAATCCGCTTGACCGTGCCCCCGACCTGCACCGCCGGCATGCTCGCCGGGCTCTCGTCGTCTCCCACGTTGAACGTGCTCCCGTAGCCGAGTCTCCCACCGTCTCCGTAGCCCCAGCATCGCACGCTGCCGTTGGACAGTACGGCGCAGGTGTGAAACAACCCGGCCGACAGCGCAGTCACGCTGCCACCGAGCTGCACCAGAGTCTGGCTCACCGGCACCTCGTCGTCCCCGACCGAAGCTGTCGAGGCATACCCCAGCTGGCCAACTGCGCCATATCCCCAGCATCGGACGTCACCGGCCGCGAGCAGTGCGCAGCTGTGGTACCAGCCAGCCGTAATCGCGACCGCGCCGCTGCCTATCTGAATCGCCGGCGCAGACGTCGGTAGCTCATCGTCGCCAAGATCCGCCGTGTTGCCGAGCCCGAGGTTACCCCATTGTCCGCGCCCCCAGCATCGTACGGACCCGTCCTGCAAAAGCGCGCATGTGTGGTCTCGGCCCGCTGCCAGATGTACCGCTGCCCCACCCAAGGACACCGCCCCTGCCGCGCCAGGCAGCTCGTCGTCTCCGATCGAAGCCGTGTTTCCGTGGCCTGTCTGGCCGTGGATGCCAAGGCCCCAGCACCGGACGTCACCTCCCTCGAGCAGCACGCACGTGTGCTCGCCACCTGCCGCCACCTCCAGGGCTTTTGCGCCGAGCGAGACATCGCCCGCGGTCCAGGGCAGCTCGTCATCTCCCACATTGCTCGTGTGGCCGTAGCCGAGCTGACCGAATGCATTGCGTCCCCAGCAACGAACGCTGCCCGTCTCCAGCACCACGCAGGTGTGCGATACGCCCGCGCTGACTTGCTTCACCGCGCCACCCACAGCCACGTATCCGCTGCTGTCCGCTGACTCGTCGTCTCCCACCGCGTTCGTATGGCCGTAGCCCAGCTGTCCGTAGGTGTTCCTGCCCCAGCAGCGCACAGCTCCGTTGTCGACCACTGCGCACGTGTGATCGCCGCGGGCGTCGAGTGCAACGACCTGCTTGGGAGGCTCCACGCAGGTCTTGCCATCGCCTGTGTACCCGCTCTTGCACACGCACGACCAGCTTCCAGGCAGATTCGTGCATTCCGCGTTCTTGGAGCACCCTGACGTGTTCGTCGCGCACTCGTCGACATCCACGCAGACCTTGCCGCTGCCGGTCCAGCCGCTCGCGCAGATGCACGTGTACCCCTCGACCTCATCCTTGCAGGTCGCGTGCACATCGCAGTCGTCCAGGCCGAGCGCACACTCGTCCGCAAGGCAGACCTTGCCGTTCCCGGAATAGGGGCTCTTGCACTGGCATTGCCAGCTCCCCGGGGTATTGGTGCATGTCGCGTGCACGCTGCAGTCGTGCTTGCCCAGGCTGCACTCGTCGATGTCGACGCAGGCCCCGCCCACGTAGTCGAAGCCCTGCGCGCAAGGCGCGTGGAAGCATGACTTTCCATCGCCGATCCAGGGTGACACGCAAGCGCACGACCAGCTGCCGGGCAGATTGGTACACCCCGCGTGCTCGTCGCAATCATCCGTACCGGCAGCGCACTCGTCGACGTCCGTGCACGCGTGCCCGTCCCCTTCGTAGCCCTTCTTGCACACGCACTGGTAGCCACCCGTGGTGTTGAAGCAGTCGGCCATCGGCGAGCAGGTGTGCGTTCCAAGCACGCATTCGTCCGGGTCACCCAGGGCAGCACAGGTCTTGCCAGTGCCATAGTAGCCTGAGTTGCAGGCGCACGCGTACCCGCCCTGGAGATTGGTGCAGGTCGCGTGCGCGTCGCATGGAGAAGGAGAAGCAACGCACTCGTTGACATCCTGGCAGGATGTGCCGTCGCCGACGAAGCCTGGCTTGCATCCGCACTTGTACGTGCCCGACAGATTCAGGCAGACAGCCTGCGCCGCGCACGGGGACGCCTTGCATTCGTCGACGTCCGTGCAGACCACGCCGTTGCCGGTGAACCCCGCTTTGCAGGTGCAGGTGTAGCTGCCCGGCGTATTGCTGCACGATGCGTCTGGGCTGCAGACCCCGGCCGGCAGCGAGCACTCGTCGATGTCCGTGCAGCTCTTGCCGTCTCCCGTGTACCCGACCTTGCAGGTGCATGCGTACGATCCAGAGGTATTCGTGCAGGTCGCATTGGGCGAGCAGCCGTGCGTTCCGAGCGCGCATTCGTCGAGGTCCGTGCAGGTCTTGCCGTTGCCGCTGTATCCCGCCTTGCATGCGCAGGAGTATCCGCCGGTCGTGTTTGTGCACGTCGCCATCGGGCTGCAGTCGTGCGTACCGGTTGCGCACTCGTCGATGTCCTCGCACACGAAGCCTCCGCCGCCATACCCGTTCTTGCAGCGACAGCTGTAGTTGCCAGGGCTGTTCTTGCAGTAGGCGTTGGGATCGCAGTTGTGCGTCCCTTTGATGCACTCGTCGATGTCCGTGCACGTCTTGCCGTCGCCGCTGTACCCCTGCTTGCAGGTGCACGTGAAGCCTGTCTTCGTGTTCGTGCAGATCGCATCCGGGCTGCAGTCATCCGTTCCTAGCGCGCATTCGTTCGGATCCGTGCACGTCTTGCCGTCCCCCACCAGCGGTGGCTTGCATGTGCACGTGTATCCCCCGGACGTGTTCGTGCAGGTCGCATCCGCGCTGCAGTCATCCGTTCCCAGCGCGCACTCGTCGATATCCGTGCAGGTCTTGCCGTTCCCCGAGAATCCACTCTTGCACACGCAGCTGAAGGTTCCGTCCAGGTTCGTGCACGACGCGATGCCCGAGCAGGGAAACACGGGCGCAGCGCACTCGTCCACGTCCGTGCACGTCTTGCCGTCGCCCTGGTATCCGGCCTTGCACGTGCACGTGTAGGCGCCGGGCGTGTTCGTGCAGGTCGCCTGCGCCGAGCATCCATGCGTGCCGTCCGTGCATTCGTCGACGTCGGTGCACGTCGTCCCGTCCCCTGCCCAGCCCGCCACGCAGACGCACGTGTAGCCGCCCTTGAGATTCTTGCATTGCGCGTGAGCAGGGCAGGTCGTTCCCGGCTTCGCGCACTCGTCCACGTCCGTGCACGTCTTGCCGTCTCCGCTGTATCCCGGCTTGCACGTGCACCCGTATCCGCCCTGGGAGTTCGTGCAGGTCGCATTGCTGCTGCAGCCGTGGATGCCGAGCGCGCACTCGTCGACGTCGCTGCAGGTCTTGCCATCCCCTGCCCAGCCTTGCCAGCATGTGCACAGGTAGGATCCGGGCTTGTTCAAGCAGTCGGCGTGGGCATCGCAGTCGTTGATGCCAGGAACGCATTCATCCACGTCGCTGCAGAAGAACCCATCCCCTGCGTATCCGGGCAGGCAGATGCACGTGTAGCTCCCCTCGGCGTTGAAGCAGGCTGCGTGGGGATCGCAGGAGGCCAGCCCTGCCGCGCACTCGTCCAGGTCCCCGCACGTCCCGTTCTGGCTCTCGTATCCCTGGGGACACTGGCATTCGTAGCTGCCCGGCGTGTTGTGGCAGACCGTGATGCCAGGGCATTGCGCCGTTCCCTCGCTGCACTCGTCCACGTCGGTGCACGTCTTGCCGCTTCCCTCGAATCCTATCTTGCACGTGCACAGATAGGTTCCAGGCGCATTGGTGCAGGTCGCATTCGGATCGCATTGCGCTGTACCTGCCTTGCACTCGTCGAAGTCGGCGCAAGTCTTGCCATCGCCTGCGTACCCAGCCTTGCATGCGCAGGTGTAGCTGCCTGGCGTGTTGGTGCACTCGGCTTCGGGCGCACACGGAGTTAGGGTGCTTGCGCACTCGTCGACATCGGAGCAGACCTTGCCACTGCCGGTCCACCCAGGGTTGCAGGTGCAGGTGTAGGTCTGACCTGCGGGTGAGCACGTAGCATGGGAGTCGCAGTCCACCTTGCTGGAGGCGCAAGGATTCGTTCCAGACATGAGCTTGAGCAGGTCCACGCGACCGCCGGTCGCAACCTTGCCTTGCAGCGAGGGGACCACCTCCACAGAGGACAGGACCGCGGATCGAAGCTCTGGAGGGGAGGCGTCCGGGTGCTGCGACGCATACAAGGCGGCTGCACCGGCGACCATGGGGCTGGCCATGGAAGTGCCGCTCATGCTCGCGAGCTGGTTGCCAGGCACAGTGCTCAGGATTGCCACGCCTGGCGCCCCGACGTGCACAGAGGAGGGGCCCCAGTTGGAGAAGGATGCGAGCTTGTCCGAGGAATCCGTGGCAGCCACGGAGATGA
Source organism: Deltaproteobacteria bacterium (assembly GCA_016218915.1). Lineage (GTDB taxonomy): Bacteria > Myxococcota_A > Polyangia > Polyangiales > Polyangiaceae > JACRCQ01. The sequence goes on along the minus strand of JACRCQ010000042.1, from coordinate 281,549 downwards.
CGTTGTCGCGGGCGTAGCACGATGGGTAGTGCGGGGTGACGTCCGTATTCGCCGCAGAATTTCCCGCAGCAGCCACGAGGATGCCGCCGCTTGCGCGAAGCAGGTCGATGGCGCTGAGCTCGTAGGACAGCGGCTCGTGAAACCCTCCAGCGCTGATGTTCAGCACCCGTACGCCGCGCTTCGCAGCGTACGCGATGCCCTCTGCGATGTTCGAGGCGTAGCATGAGCCCTTGGCGTCACAGACCTTGACCGGCAGGATGCGCACCTGCCAATTGACCCCTGTGACTCCGAGCGCGTTGTTGCCGACTGCGCCGATGATCCCCGCCACGTGCGTGCCGTGGCCGTGGTCGTCTGCAGGCAGGTTGTCGTTCTGCACGAAGTCCCACCCGCGCAGATCGTCGACGAACCCGTTCTGGTCGTCATCCACGTTGTTGCCTGGGATTTCCTGGTCGTTGATCGCGAGGTTCGCCGCGAGATCCAGGTGATCCAGGCTCACGCCTGTGTCTGCGACTCCAACCAGCATCGACTGGGCTCCAGTGCCCAAAGCCCAGGCGTCCGGGGCCTTCATGCGCGCAAGCCCCCATTGCTGGCCGTACATCGGGTCGTTCGGCGTGGTTTCGAAGCTCACCACGTAGTCGCGCTCCGCAGACTGCGCGACGCCGGCTGCCTGCAGCGCGGCGATGGCGGTATCAGCGGTGATCGTCGCTGGTAGGGAGAAGCGTACGAAGCCGAGAACGGCGGTGAGAGGGGATGCTCCGTGGTGGGGTGTGCCGCCGACCGCGCGGATCGCAGTCTCGAACTCTGCCGGCGAAACCGAGGGCTTGCGGCGGGCAATGACCTCGTGGGCCCGGTAGGTGGCTCCGGACGGGGTGGTCAGGGTCTCGGAAAACGGAGAGGGAGCTGGGTCAGAGCGGTCGCTTTCAATCGGGCGGCTGCAGGAGACTGCGAGAAGGGCAAGGACTGCGCTGCACGCGGAAAGCGCGGCTGCGCGTCGGGAACGCAGGGCAGATCGATGTCGGCGGAAATCAGGCGGCACGGCTTTCTCCAAGCGGCCCTTCAAACCGTGGGCACCCAGGGTGCCGTTAGGTCAATGGCTTTGCGCTCGCGCCTTTCGTGCGCGGTTGCCTTTGTCGGAGACCCACCAGGGCGGGCAGACAGAACCTTTTCATGTTGGGATCAGACCCGGGCAGAAACATGACCTCCTTGCGGGATATGGGGTTCCTTTCACTGTAGAACGGCGCGGATTGGGAAACCTTGAGCTGCCGGGTGCGAGATTGTGAGCCCGAGGCTGGGGCAGGACGCGACGATTGACCGGGTGGGGCGCCATGGTGTATCCGCCCCCCACCGCATCAGGTGCGGAACCAGCGGATGCGCAGCCATTGCAGAGGCCAGGTTGCTGTGAAGTACCAGGAAAGCCTTGTCGAGATCGTCGCGTCCACCCCGTGGTTGATGCGCGCCTTGCGTGCACTGCGCGAAGTCGCCCTGCCAGAGGGGTGCATCGGGGCGGGCGCCATTCGCAATACCGTCTGGGATCTGCTCTACGGCAGTGCTTCGCCTTCCGAGATCGCTGACGTGGACGTCGCATACTTTGATCCAGGGGACTTGTCGCGCGAGACCGAAGAGCGATTCCAGAGGCGTCTTGCGCAGCTGCAGCCAGACCTGCCCTGGGAGGTCATCAACCAGGCTGCTGTCCATCTGTGGCACGAGAAGGCGACCGGCGAGCGGGCGCGACCGCACGCATCACTCGACGACGCTCTTGGATCGTGGCCAGAAACCGCGACCGCAGTCGCCGTACGGCTGGACTCGGACGACCGTATTTGCGTGGTGGCCCCCCTTGGGCTGGTGGATCTGTTCGAGGGTGTAGTTCGGCGCAACGCCGCGTGCGTGAGTCCTGGCGTGTTCGAAGAACGTGTACGAAGCAAGCGCTTTGCCGAACGATGGCCGCGGTTGCGCATTGTTCGGGCATAGCTTGGGAGGGGCTCTCCGGGCGTCACGGGCCAGGCTTGACGCTCAGCGTTCGTCTCTCCAATCCGCCCACGCAGCTCCTCCGAACCATCTCGACCCGCGATCCTTGAATCCTCTCTACCTTCCAGCGAGCCTTGCACGTGCCCTCAGGCTTGCCGATCTCCCCGCCCCGCTTAACCACCCACGATCGGGCCCCGCTCGACTCCGCGAAGAGGGCAGAGGGCGATCCTGTCGTGAGCGTCGCGATCAGGACGAGTTGATCGAACGCTACCGTGTCTGCAATGGCTGGGGCTTCACTGCCGCTCGACGGAGCGACCCCGACAGCCTGGAAGGGGTTGCGGATCCCAGCGCCGAAGTCCGATCCTGCGTCGGCGCTCGACGCAATGTTGAGAGCGCCTGGATCGCGAGCCCGAGCGGTCAGCTCGAACACCGTCGGTCCGGAATCACCTGACGCCTGGGCCCGCTGCAATACTACATCCGAGAAGTGCACGCTCGCCGCAATTCTACGCATGAATTCCGCAACATCTTCTGCCGAGCGCGCAGCGCCTGTCACACGCACCCGATAGTCGTGCTGAACATACGAGCTCAAGCCGACGCGACGCGCATCCCAAGCGGGATCCATCCGCATTCCCGAGCTGGCAGGGACATCCTGCGAAGTGGGGTCCCGTGTCGGTCCCACTCCGGGGGTGAGAATCCGGGCGAGCTCGACCAGCCCGCGTCTGGCCGCGGACGATGGATCACCGCTGGCGCCCGCATCCGCCTCGGTCTTGGCGGGCTGGGGAGATTGCGATCCGCGTGTCTGGAATCCAACGATGTTTCCTGCGAAGTCCAGGATGATGACGTTGTCGGCGACAACGCCTGCGATTCCCCAGGGGCTCGCGTGGCCGTCGCAGTAGGCACGCGCCGTGGCGTACGGGTCGGCCATTCGCAGCACGCGCGTTTCGAGAGGCTCCGGGCACCGTAGGGAAATGCCCTGGCCTTGCACGCCGCCCATGCTCGGCGCCTGACCGCTTGCTGGGGAGCGAGCGCCTCGGCAAACGAAAGGCTCGCCCGCGCGAGCCTCGGGTTCGGCACGAAGCGCCTCTGCCAGCTCCTGACCCTGACGGACGACGTCCGGGCGGGCCTGCAGCACCAGCACGTCACCTTGGATCTGGGCTCCAGCAGGGCTGTTCACCATCTCGCACCAGACTGCGGCGATCTGCAGGGCGATTCGCCGTCCCTGGGTCGGCACACGGCCCGTGACTGCGCTGGCGTCGAGCTTCGACGCGTCGCCCTTGCAGGGCAGGTTCTCGAGGGGAGGAGGTTCAGGGTGCCCGGGATCCGATCGAGCGCCACCGCACCCAGCAACGATCACGACCGCAGCAGCTAGCAAACGTCGACGCACTCTGTCGCGTTCTCCCATCCTGTCACAGGCACCCGGGTGCGGACTGAAAAGCAGGGCTCCCCGGCGGACGCGTTGCAGGCAGCGAGGCACAGGACTTGTTCTTGGGGTTGTGCTCGCAGAGGAACTTCTTGATGGTCCAGGCATCCAGCCCTGTGTGCTTGAACTTGTTGTTCACGATCCAGGTCGGTGAGGCTCCGATCCCCACGGCAGACCCGGACTTGAACGAGGCGTCCAGCAGACGACTGCCTTCAGGTCCTTCGGAGCATCTTCGAAGAGTCGCTGCGTCGACACCGGTCGCCTTGCCTGTGCATCCGGTCCACGCGTCGTCTTTGAGATCCTTGTTTCTGCACCACAGGTACTTCAGGTACCCTCGCTGCGGTGCGCTGTGGGCGATCGCGCACACAGCCCGTCGGTCCTCGGCCACCTCGTCCGGACCGTGCATCGACGTCAATCCCGCTTTCTCGTCGCCGGCTCCGATGTAGTGGATGCGAAAGTCCGTGGCAGGAAAGTCGCGCAGGACCTCCTCCATCGAGGCGATTGCCTTTGCGCCAAACTGGCACTTCGACATGATGTAGACGTCGAGACGATTCGGCACTTCCTTGCGGCACGACAGGACATCTCGGCACTCGTCGCGCGCACAGTCCGCTGCAGCCGCGCACTTGGGATGGAACTCGCCTCCAAGCGGCGCAACGTACCAGCTTCCCGCTTTCTTCAGCCCACGATTGAACGACTCGTGCGCTTCTGGATCCTGCTCCAGCGTCGAGTCGAAGACCAGAACCGGCAACAAGCCCGGGCTGGTCGCATCATACAGCTTCCTGCCCTCTGGATCGCCATAGTCCAAAGTACGTATCACCGGGGCGCCGATTCGAGCCCGAAGCATCCCCTCGTAGCGTTCCGTCTTGCAGCCCGGACACCTCTGGTCGCTCAGGATCACGACGTTCACAGGCGGGGAGACAGGCATAGCCGTGCAGTAGGGGTGTGGAGGATGCATCTCCGCGCATGCAGCTCGCGCAAAATCGTTGGCTTTGCGCTGTCCTGAGTACTTCTTGCCAGCGATCCGCAGGGTCGGGCTGCCCGTGTCGCCGTTCGCTTTCGAGCGCTCGAACGACGCTGCAAGAAGCTTCGCGCCTTCGCCGGAGTCGATGCACTCACGCACAGGCGCTACCGGGATTCCCAGCTGCCCAAGGCAGGCCTCCCAGTTGGTCGCAGCGTCCTTGTAGTCCTTGTTCTGACAGTGCATGACCTCGAGGAGACGCGCCGGCGCCACCTTGTGGATGCACTTCTGCGCGATGTCCCCACGGACCTCGTTCGTGCCGTGCATCGAGCACAACTTGCCGCCTTCGCCGAAGGAGCCGATGTACTCCACATTCACGTCCACGGCATCACCAAGGCTCTGGGTCATGGCGTAGATGCCGTTGATCGCCTGGACGCCGTAGGGGCACTGCGACATGATCGCAATCTCGAACCGTACGCGTGGATGCTGCGGCTCAGGAGCCGTTGCCGATGGTGACCCAGCCGTTGCAGAAGGCGGCTCCGCTGCCATGGTCGACCGAGGCGAAGGGACGGTCCCAGGGGCGCTGGACTGCGTGGAGCCGCAACCGGCGAGCATCGCGATCCCACAGGCGAAGGAGATGGGACGAAGCATGTGCAGACACCAGCACGGAAGCCCGAGAGGCGCAAGCGCTCCCGGTGCAAGGCAGCACACGTCGTTCCGTGCTACCCTGGACCCTGCGGTGTGCGCGCTTCCCACACAGAAGCGGGAATCGAACGGAGGTCCCACATGAAGAATGGCACGCTCCTGGTCCTTCCGATCGCCTTGTCGGTCGTGCTTCCTTTGTCCTGCGGATCCGATTCATCCAGCCCTGTCGGACAGGGGGGAAGCGCTGCTGCTGGCGGCGACGCGAGCGTTGAGGCTGACTCCCCTGACGCGCTCACGCCCGACGGAACCACGCCGCCCGATGCCAAGAGCGATGCCCCTGGTTGCGGCGATGGGGTGGTCGCTCCAGGCGAGACCTGCGATGGGAACTGCCCGACTTCGTGCGATGACGGGGACGGCTGCACACAAGACGTGCTCACCGGCTCTGCGCTGTTGTGCAATGTGACCTGCCAGAACACGGTGACCATCACATCGTGCACCAGTGGCGACGACTGCTGCCCCGCAGGGTGCGACCGCAACACGGACAGCGACTGCCCGTACCATGTCGATTCCACGACCGGAAACGATGCGAACGACGGCCTCACACCGCAAACCGCCTGGAAGACGGTTGCCAAGGTCAACGCCACGTCGTTCGTACCGGGCGACAACATCGCCTTCAAACGAGGCGAAGTGTGGCACGAGGCGCTGCTGATCAAGTCCAAGGGGGACAAGAGCAAGCCCATCGTCTTCCGCTCGTACGGCGCCGGCGCCGACAAGCCGGTCCTGTCGCCGACGCGCGCCATCACCCAGTGGACTGCTGCGCAGAATTCGATTTACGTCGCAGACCTCGACGTGGAAACCAACCAGGTCATGGTCGACGGCCAGCGGCTCGCCATCGCCCACCACCCCAACACCGGCTACCTCTACGTCGACACCGAGGAAGATTCTTCGAACAAGACTTCGTTCGACGACGCTGACCTGGCCGTGTCCAAGGCGGATCTGGTGGGTTCCGAGATCAACATCCGGTCCGTGCGATGGGCCTACGACCCTGCCAAGGTGGTGGACCTCGTCGGCCAGCGCGTCACGATCGATCCGGGTATCGAGGATGCCGGCGTGTTCCACAAGAACACGGGCTACATCCTTGCCAACAAGCTCTGGATGCTCGATGCGCCCGGAGAGTGGTTCTACGACAAGGACATGAAGAAGCTCTATCTGCGCACCCTGGACGACTCGCCGCCATCTTCCCACAACGTGGAAGTGTCCGTGGCCGAAGCCGCAATCGAAGTGCAGTACCCGCAAGGCGTCGTCGTCAACGGGCTCGAAGTGCGTCATGCGAGTCGATACGGGATCCGGCTCACGGGCCCCACCTATGCGCAAGTCAAGAACTGCGTGAGCATCGGGTCTGGCGCCGAGGGAATCATCGTCGACTGGCCTTCTGCCGGAGGCGTCATCGACGTGCTCGACAACATCGTGCGCAAGAGCGCCTACACCGGAATCAGCGTGTCGGCTGACCCCGCCATCTCTCAGAAGACCACGGTACAGCGCAACCAGGTGTTCGATACCATGCCAGGATTCCCCCTGGTGGGTCGCACTCAGTCCTATCCGGGTGGTATCGCGATCATGGTCCATGGCGCCGGGGTCGAGGTGAAAAGCAACATCATCAAGTCGAGCGGGTACTCGTGCAGCACCTACGGCGGGACCTCTCACCTGATCGAGCAGAACGTGATCGAGCAATGCTGCCTGCTGCTCGATGACTGCGGCGGCATCTACATGGGCGGCGACTCCCACGTGGTCCGGTCCAACATCGTCCGCGATTCCATCGGGAACAGCGAGGGAGATCCGTCGTTCTTCAAGGACAAGGGCACGGCTGCGCAGGGAATCTACGCCGACGATCGCTCGCACGGCATCCTGATCGAAGGCAACACCGTCGTCAACGCTGACCTCGGCTACCAGATCCACAACTCCTACTCGAACCAGATCAAAGGCAACACGTCCTATGCGAGCCGTGAGACCGCCATCTGGTTCAGCGAAGACACGATCGTCAACATCGTGGGGTACGTGCACGACAACGTGACCGAGGACAGCATCTACTTTCCCAATCCAGAGGCATTGGCGCTCGGCGAAGGGGGATGGCTCGGGTCGATCACCTTTGGCTCCTTTGATCGGAATCGATACTGGCATAGCAAGGGGAAGCTGCCCATTCGTCAATCTCTCCAGGTCAACGGAGAGTACCAGTCGCGGGACTACGCCTTGCAGGACTGGCGCGACGCGACCGGGTACGACTTGAATTCGAAGGACATCACGGAGGCCTATCGGGTGGAGCCGATTGTCGGCAAGCCGACCGGAGCCGCGGATCTCATCAGCAATGGGACCTTTGACGCTGCGACCACCGGATGGGCAGGATGGCCTGCTGCCGTGTCCGTGACCTGGGCCGCGGATTGCGGGCTCACCGGTGGGTGTCTGCGATTCGTCGCCAACCCGCCGAGCGACGGCGCCCTGCTGTCGTCCAACAGCTTTGCGGTGACCGCGGGGACCGGATACCAGGTGAAGTTCAGCGCGCTCGCATCAGCTCCGGATACGCTCACGGCGGTGGTCAGGAGAGGCTCTGACCCATGGGATGACGTGGGGCTCGTCGCATCAGCCTCGGTGAACGGCGCTCGGACCGACTTCACCTTCGTGTTCGTGGCGACCAAGTCGGCGACCGCGCGGCTCGACTTTGGATTCAGCAAGTCCGGTACGCAGTTCTCCCTGGATGACGTGTCCGTGCGCGAGGTCACCGTCTCCCACAACGACCCGGCAGACGATTCCCGGATCATCGTGAATCCGACGGCAGCGGATGCGACGACCGATCTTCAGGGAGTGCAGTACTGCGACGTGGACGGGGCGACCGTCAGTGGGCAAGTCGTGCTCAAGCCCTACACTTCGATGATCCTGCTGAGCTGCTTCTGCAACAACGACTACCAGTGCAACAACAAGGAGACGGCAGCGACCTGCCCGCAGGACTGCCCGTAGGCTCCCTGGCCGCCCGGCAGCGGGATGCGCCATGGACACCCCTGGAAGCAATGCACTAGAGTGTCCTGATGCGCTTTGAAGAGATCGGCGTGTTCGACGTTGTTCACAAGCACCTGGCCTGGCCGTGGGTCGCGATCAACGTGAGCCGTACCCGGTTCGCGTTTGCCTCGTCTGAAAACGAAATCTCCACCCGGGTCCTCGATGGTGCGCGGATCGAGCACGGACCCACGTTCCGTCTGCCGCAAGGGCTCGTCCTGCCTGGAAAGCCGGCGCCAGCAGCTGGTCACCGCGGCGCAGAAGCCGGGATCCACGGGTTCTCTCTCAGCTCGGAGCTGCTCGCAGTCACCGGCGTCGTAGAGGGCAAGAGCGTCCTGGTCACGCTCGATCCCCAGGGGGAGCAGCGGCGATCACGCGTTGACGAGCTCACCGGTGGCGACTTCACGGCGCACGCTTTGGCATTCGATCGGAGCGGTGCACGGCTTTGGATCTCCGCGGAAAACGGGACGCAAACCGCGCTGATGCTCGTCGACGCTCGCACCCATGCGCTCGTCGGGGTCGTCGAGAGCGAGCCCTTTCCGCCCCCATCCTTCCACGAGCTGCATGTGCACCCACAGGATGATGCGGTGCTCCTGCTGGCAGCGTGCGGGCAGGACGGCACGTTCGCGCGGGTCGTGGGCTTCACCGACGGTCCACCTGTGGCGATACCCACGGCTCTCGACCAAGGCGCTGAATCCGCAGGCTTCGTGGGGTTCTCGTCGGATGGGGCGCGCGTGCATATGGTGGAGTCCGACGCCCTGCGCACCCACGCATGGCCCGGGCTGTACACGCTCTCGACGGTCAATCTCGCGGACGGATTCTCTTCGAGCTATTCGGGCGTGGTGCTCGGCCATCGCATTCTGATCGACGGAACGGACACGGAGACCGGGGACAGCGACCTCGTGATGCACTTCGATCCGACTGCGCTGCGTGGAGTGCAGCTGAAGCCGCCAGCTCCATCCGGCATGTGGGTAGGGCGTCTCGGCGCTGACGCGATCGTTACTGTCGAGTCCAAAGGCGACCCTGCGCGTGGCCGCGTGATTCGGCTCCCGGCGCCGGAGAATTAATTGTTCCCGCAGGACTGCCAGTAGACTGCCTGCTCGCCCGTCGGTATCCTCGCGACATGACTCGCATGATGCGCTTCTTCTTGTCTTTCGCACTGCTCTCGACAGGGTGCGGCAGCGATGACACCGGTGCGTCGCCTGGCGGCGGTGCAGGAAGCCCGGGAGTCGATGGCTCTGCCGACGCGAGCCCGCCGGTCACTGTCGCCTCCTGTGCCAAGGCCTTCCAGGAGCCCGACAGCTGCGCTTCCAAGACGGTCGCGGGAAAGACGTGGTACGTTTCGACCGCGGGCGACGACACGAACGACGGCCTGAGCGAAGCCAAGCCGCTCAAGACGCTGGCGGCTGCGAGCAAGCTCCAAGCTGGCCCAGGGGACCGCATTCTGCTCAAGTGCGGGGACACGTGGCAGGCCGAGACGCTCACCGTCACCAGGTCCGGCTCCGAGTGCAATCACCTGATTGTCGGCTCCTATCCGCCCGCATGCTCCAATCCACCCGTGCTGTCCGGCTCCCTGCCCATCACCGGATGGACCCCTGACTCCGGAAGCGTCTACGTCGCGGACCTCAATGCAGGAGACAATGCCGGCCGCTTCCCCAAAGGCATCAACCAGCTGTTCCGGGGCGAAGAGCGGCTTTCTCTGGGTCGCTGGCCCAACATGCAGGACCCGGCCTATGGCAAGGCGGGTTACTCGTACATCGATGGAGCGCCCGCGCCGACCACCTTGCAGGACAACGAGCTCCCTGACGTCGATTGGACCGGCGCAGTCCTTCGGGCCAAGACCATCCGCTGGCTTCTGCTCAACAGGAAGGTCGTCGGCTCTTCGAGCAAGTCGCTCACCCTCAACAGCGGCCTGAGCTGCTGGGACGGATGCGGCCCGGCGAATGCCAGCAGCCACGGGTGGGGATACCATCTGACCCATCACCGCGCGACGCTCGATCAGGAAGGGGAATGGTACTACGACGAAGCCGCGAGCAAGGTCTACCTGTTCAGCGCCACGGCTCCCTCATCCATCGAAGGATCGGTGCTGCCCGCGGATCTCGAGAAGCCCGACGAGACCCCGTACACCGGTCCGGTGGTGCTCGGCAACAACCTCAAGGAGCACATCACCTGGGTCGTGGTCGAAAATCTCTCGGTGAAGAACAGCTTCGCAAACGGGATCACGCTGCCTGTGAACCTGGAGAAGGACGACCACTCGAACGTCGTGATCCGCTGCAACAAGGTCAAGGACGTCGAGGGCATTGGAATCAGCCTTGCAACCTGGGTCTGGAACGCAGGGGAGCAGAGCGGGTGGAGAGGTGGCCACGACATCGTGGTATCAGGCAACGTGGTCGACGGTGCGAACCACTTCGGGATTCATACCTACGCGTACCGAGCGACGTTCCAGGACAACGTGATCCGCAACATCGGCCTTCTCAAGAACCTGAACCGGAGCGGGCTCGGGTGCGACTACGAGGGGGACAACTGCACCGAGCACGGCGGCGGCATCCACGTGGTCGTGGACCAGCCCGCGCTCTCCTCGCATTCCAGCACCTTCCGCGGCAATGTGGTCGATACCACGGGATACTGCGGGTTCGACGTCTTCGGCTCCTCGATTGCGATCGAGCAGAACGCCATCCGCAACGCCTGCGCGACCAAGGGCGATTGCGGCGGCGTGCGCTTGTTCGGCGGAGACAGCCTGTCGAGCACTGCGGTGCACGATGTGACCCTCACGGACAATGTCTTGTCGGACATCCGGGGAGTGACCGAAGGCGACGCCACAGCGTTCGAGGAGGAGTTCGGCTTCGGGCTCTACATCGATCACAACTCGCGAGACATCGTTGCGTCGGGCAACACGGTCGCGCGCGTGACCGGAGCCGGAATCCTGCTGCAGGATTCGACCGGAACGCTTCAGGACAACACGGTCTTCGCGGCGGTACGCGGGCACGTGGTGGTCACCGGAGCCCAGGCGAAGCTCAGCGGCCTGACCCACAACGTGCTCTTCTCGCTCAGCGCCAAGTCGGCCTGCCTCTCTGCCGCTCCTGGCCAGGTGACCGGGTCAGACTCCAACTACTTCTTCAACCCCTTTGCAGAAGCGTGCATCGACGTGGGCAGCAGCATGACCCTGGCTGCATGGCAATCGTCGAGCGGCCAGGACGCCAGCTCCAAGGCGGCCTGGTACCAGGAGAGCGGCGCAACCCCGCGAGCCGAGGTGTTCATCAACGACACCGCGTCCGCCACGACGGTCACGCTCTCCAAGAGCTACAAGGATCTCGACCAGAAACCGGTCACCGGAAGCCTGGCCCTCGAGCCGTTCCGGTCACGGGTGCTCGTTGCAGACTGACAGCACGGGCCGATCGCCTTCGGCGCAGCAAGGCGGCTCCAACGACAACGAGCATCGCAGAAAGAGAGCTGCCGCGCCTGGATGCGGATCTGCAGCCGCAGCTCGATCCTCCGACCCCGGCCGAGCCGGCGTGGCTACCGCCCGCGCCCGCAGGACCCACGTTGCCGCCGGATCCGGCTGCGCCGGCCGAGCCTCCGTTGTTGACGCAGGCTGCCGTGCTGGAGCTCATGGATGCCTGGGCAGTGTTGCCATAGGCGCCCATGTTGATCCTGGCGCCGTTGGGACACGGCTCTGCCGAGTAGTCGTCCACAGGGCTGCCTGTATCGATGCAAGGGCTGCTCTCAGCGTCTTTCACCCAGGATGAGGTCGCCCCGTCCCAGCGTCCCTGCTGCGACTTCACGTGGTAGTCCTTCTTCGCGGGATTGGCGAATAGCGGGTCCTGGTCCAGGTTGCCTTCCCCTGCAGGCATGGCAAAGCTGTTCTTCGAGAAGTCCGAGTACGTGAAGGGGAATGCCTCGGTGCTTCCGTTGTCGGCAAGATAGAGCTGGCCTGGGACATTGACGACAATCGAGTTGCGACAGCTGTTGCCGTGCCCCACCCGGTCAAAGGGGAATCGGACGAAGGCCCAGGCCCCGGTGGTGTCGAACACGCAGTTCTGGAAGGTGTTGTCGTCGGCGTTCCACAGCTCGATGCCCTTCCTCATGTCGTAGAACACGCTGTTGACGAAGAGATTGTTGGAGACGATCTGGTCCGGCGGCCCCTCGTCGGAGTCTTCCAGGATGACGCCCGAGTGCGAGCCTTCCCCGTAGAAGCCGACGAACTTGTTGTCATGGGCACCGTCGCGAAGGATGATCGTGGACATCCAGGCAGTCCAGGTGACCTTGCGATAGTCGCCGAAGGCCGAGCAGCCGATGAACGTGTTGTGGTGGGCCTCGTGCGCCACGTAGAAGTACTCTCCGAGGTCGCGCCCCACGCAGTTGATGATCTGGTTCCCCTCGGAGTGCGGGTTGGGGTAGCTTCCGTTGTTGTAGTAGTCCTTGATTCCGATCCCATGGCCCCGATGCGAGCCCTCGACGTCGGCGTGCAGATTCTCGGCGGAGCAATCCTTGACTGTGATGCCCTGGCTGTCAGCGATGACGATGTGGTAGTCCGTACCGTTGTCCGCCGGATCCACGAACGTCGCGTAGCTTCTGGTGTTCTCCACCACGCTGCCGATGCTCTTCCAGATGTGGATGTTGGCGGCCCAGCCATCGGCGGCAACGCTGTTCTTGAGGGTGCAGTAGTCGCAGTTGCGGAACATGATGGACCGGCCCTCCGTAGGGCCGTTGTAGATCGAGTAGACGCCGTCGAGCGTCACGTGCTGCGACGATGACGGGAAGATGCCCAGGTTGTACCGGGTCACGCCGATGTAGCGGACTTCGACGTAGCTCCTGTTGGGGATGTCGAATCCGATGAGCTTCGCGTTCTCGGTTGACATCTCTCCTTCGAGTACCGGAATCAGCGCGGAGTTCAGCGGCTGCCCTGGCGTGTATTGGGGGTCGACCACCTCCCCTGGCGTGTCCTTGTACCCCTGGAACACGATCGGCGCCTGCTCGGTGCCTGAGTTCTTCACCAGGACGTAATCGGCATGGTAGAGCCCAGCCTTGATGTACACCGTGTCGCCCGCGATCGCGACGCTCGCAGCATGTGCAATCGTCCCCCAGGCGTTGGCTTCGTCGGCTCCGCTCTTGGTGTCGTCGCCATCCGCCCTCACGTAGTAGGTCGCTGCTTGCGCCTGTGCAGCGACCAGGAGCAAGGAGAGGCTCGCCAATGCCGTCAACAGGTGCCGAGCCGACCATGACATGCGGTCCTCCTTCGCCTTGCACGACCAGGTGGGGCCATGGGAATCCCAACCTGTACGGTCTTCCAGGCAGCAGGCGCGTGCCCCTTAAGGTGTGGGCGAAGGGACTTAAATCACGGGCCGCGAAGACACGTACTTTCCGCCGTCCGCAAGCTTACCCGCCGAAGTCGGCCTCCACGCCCCAGGTGAGCCCGAGCCAGAACGAACCCATGACCTCGTGACGGTCCAAGCCCAGGAACCAACCCTTTCCCATCGCATCGCCGTAGCGAAGGCGGGTCTTCCCGACCCTCACGAACGTGCCCAGGACAAGCTCGTCCGCGAACGGAAGCACTGAACCTCCCTGACGCACGCTCTCGAACGGGATCCAGATGGCGGCCGCGCGAAAGCCGAACCGCGTTCGGGTGCCGCCGTCGAGCTCGAGCCTCAGCTCCATGGGAAGATCGAGAGCGTTGGGAACCTTCCCGGTCACGCCTGATCCGCCGACGCCTGCGAACGCTCCGATGTATCCTGTGGGACCGATCATGTAGCCGAGCCCGGCTGGGTACAGGTGCGCAGCCCACGCGAAGCTGGCCGGAGCGCCGGCGCCAAGCTCGAGGTCTCCACCGAACCCCCAACCGAGACGGGTGCCGTAGAGTGCCCGACCGGACAGCCCGACGGTCCAGCGCTCCGCAAGCCCGCCCGCATCCTCAGGGTGCGCGACACGGGCGCCGCGCGCGAACATCTGCGCTGCGCCGAGTCCGTACTTCCGATCGCGAACGCGCTTTCCTTCCCATCCGTCATCCGAATCGTCACCGCGCCGATGCCCGAGCTGCTCGTCATTCGCGCGGCCATCGAGATCGATCCCGATCCGACCCGGATTGACCGGTACCGTGATGCCAGGGGGCCACACGTGCACGCCGAGAGCCAAGGATGCCACGTGCACCTCGACCCCTTCCCGAAGCCCGAGGCGCAGCCCCGCGATCCACGACTCGATCTGCACGCCCGTGCCTGCCTCGGTCACGCCAGCGCCGAGGACCCCGCGGTAGTCTCTACCGATCGCGGTCGCCGGAAGCTCGACGTGGATACTGCAATTGCGCAGCGCCTCGGCCACGAACGTGTTGCTGTTCGGTCCAGGAATCGGGAAGTAGGTAGGATGACGCTCATCGTACCGGACGACTTCTTCGTCGAGACAGCGCGCGATGCGGAGCAACGAGCTCGTGTCCATGCGCACGATGCCGTGGACAGCAACATCGCCCTCCCCGAAGTACCGGAACGGGTCGCCGGTGCTCGATCGCTCCGGTCGGCCCAGGAGCTCCCAGCGGCGAAAGCGGCTCTCGCCCGGGACGCTGGCGACAATCCAGGCGTGGCGCGCGACCTGCTGGATCGCATCTGGCATCTCGCCGCTCAACACCGCAACCCAGGCATCTCCGCGCGCGGGGAGCTCCGCAGGGCGATGGGGAACGACGCAGCCGGCCGAGCAAGCAGCCCAGAGGGCCGCTGCGAGACACTCCGGCAGCCAGTGCGTGGTGACCATGGGATCCACGGGGACTCTACACCATTCGCGACGTAGAGCATCGTGCTCGTCAGCCCTCGCGCGCGATCCTCTGCGGCGCGCAGCTGGAACCGATGGGAGCCAGCCGGGGGTCGAGAGGGCCGCTCCTTCACTGTACCCCCATCGTCTCGTAGGGCGATCCGATCACCACGCGGACATCGTCTGCAGGAAGAGGCAGCTTCTCCCACTTCGACGGCGTGCTCCTGGGCGGCTCGCTCTCGCTGTCAGCCGTGCAGCGGTACAGCTCCGCGTCGTCCATCACCACGTCCCCCGGCTTGTAGTGAATCACCGGGCTTCCCGGAACCCGCGTTGCCATCGCGCTCCAGATCGTGAGCGCTCGGATGGGCGCCCCTGCCGGGTATCCGGAGTTGACGAACGCGATCGGCACAACCGCTCCCTTCGTGTTGCCCTTGGCGGTGAGCAGGCCCGACGTGCCATCGGTCCCTGCGATGCCCGGCAGGACCGGCAGATCGAAGTCCCACGTATTGCCCTCGAACAATACCGGGGAGGCGAACTTGGGGTTGACCCCGAAGGCGGAGTTGGGCGGCGTTGCGCCGGGATCGACCTTGTCGTAGCCGAACACGATGCCGGTGAGCGTGTTGCCCTTGAAAGTGTACGACGAGTCCGCGCCCGAGGTGCCGTTGAGGTACCCGGCCAGATCCGAGCTCTCTGCAAAGTAGTTGTCCTGGAAGGTCACGCTGCGGCCCGCGTCTCCCGCTTCAGGGCCGCTGAAGAAGCTGAGCAGCGTGCCAGCGCCGCCAAGGAATATGTTCTTCTCCACGAGGATGGTGCCTGCGCGCGTCTGCACCTGCGCGTTGTTGTCCTGGTAGGCACCGAGATCGTTGTCGAGCCAGTGCAGCGCAGCAAACGCCATCACGTTGTGGTGCACATGCGACGCCTCACCCAGCTGCTGGATCTGCAGCGCCTCGTTCCCTGTCCTGATGAGCCGGTTGTTGTAGACCTGTAGCCCGGGCATCGGATTCGAGGGGGGATTCCCCGTCCAGCCGAAGTAGAACCCTTCTGCGGCGACGTCGTGGACGTAGGTGTCGTGGACGCGCACGTTCGCCATCGGCTTCTCCGGCTCATTGGCTTCGCGCTTGTTGAGCAATCGAATCCCGGCGAACCCGGAGCGGGTCACTTCGATGTATTCGATCTCGAAGTCGGTCGCATCGCCGACCGAAAGACCCATGTGCAGATAGGGCCCTGACTTGTCGAGCGCGTCATCGCTGATGAAGCCGTACTTGCCCCGCGAGTCGGCATAGGCTCCGCACCGATGCCCGGGAAAACCTGCGTCCCCGGTCTTGGAGTCCGGGTCGTAGCGACCTGTGAGCACCCAGCCCGAACCGCCCCCCATGGACCAGATGTAGTTCCCTCCCAGGTTTGGTCCGATCTTCACCTGGCCGTCGATGTTGGTGATCACCAGCGGCTTGCTGCTCGAACGAGCCGGCAGATTGCCGATCTGGAACGTCTGGTACTCCCCTGCCGGCACATAAAGCCGATCGAGGTTCGCCCAGTCGACCGAGGGAAAGCTCTTCTGGACATCCGGATGAGACATCGACGAGCCGGTCGGCTTGGGAAGCGTGAACGTGAGAGCAGGAACGCCGAAGTGCCCGAAGGGGTCGCAGGATCCGGGCGCACCGCCGGTTCCCCCGGTGCCACTGCTTCCGCCCTTGCCGATGCTGCCGCCAGCGCCCGCTGCGCCGGCCATGCTTCCACCGTTCCCCGCTGCGCCGCCTCCGCCGGCCTTCGTCCCAGCCGCCCCTGCGCTGCCCCCTGCGCCACCGACCGCGCCCGCGGCTCCGCTCGCAGCCGCGGCTCCCACCGGCGCGGCCTCGTCGCCCCCGCCGCAAGCAGCGACAGATGCAGTGGAGAGTCCTGCGACGCAAGCGAGAGCGACGAGGGGAGAGGCGCAGCGAGCCGCGGTAGAAGACGTCGACATTCGCCCAGAATAGACCCGGGGCGCCTGGCATGGAAGCAAGTCGCACGCTCGTTTGCCCCCGCTGGGGCCGAAGTGGAGTCGCGCGCAAATCGCGAACTCCTTTCGACTCTGCCCGCAACCCTGTAGTCTACGACCGCGGGGGAGAGTGCACCCTTTTTGCTCTCCACTCCCAGGTCGCGCTGATGATGCCCCCAGAGTTCGCGTCACCATGAAGTCTCGCTTGCTGGCCCTTTGCCTGCTGACGCTGCTGCTCGCCAACGAGAGAGCGCAGGCCCAGGAGACGACGGACGCCGCTACCAGGGCGGTGCCCGGTGAGCCGATTGAGATCATCGTGCGGGGCTCCAAGAAGCCCGACACGTTCGAGTCCACCAAGGCCGCAGGCGAGGTCTCCGAGAGAGAGATCCGTTCCTCGGCGCCGTCGAGCCTGGCGGATGCACTTCGGGGCAACGCGGGCGTGTCCGTTCAACAGACCACTCCCGGGCAAGGGACGATCTATGTCCGCGGGTTCGCGGGACGGGAGCTGGTCCTGTACGTCGACGGCGTGCGCTTCAACACAGCCATCTTCCGATCCCCGAACAATGCTCAATACGGGCTCCTGGACCCGTACGCCGTGCATTCGGCCGAGGTGATCCGTGGCCCGTCGTCGGTTCTGCACGGCAGCGACGCGCTTGGCGGAGCCGTGATGCTCCATTCACCCCTTCCGCCCTTTGCGGACGCTCCGGAGACGAACGTTCGCCTGTTCCAGAGCGTGACTTCCAATGGGCTGGGGTCAGTCAGCCGTGTCTCCGCGCAGCACCAGCAGGACCGGTGGGCAGCGCAACTTGGAGTCACCTACGCGCGGGCAGGTGACGTCGTCCCGGGCGAAAACGCCCGATCGCCAGACCCCGACTCCTACGCGGGGCTGCGAAGGCAGGCCGGTCAGTCTTATGTTCCTGTGTTCACCCGGGAGCAGAGGGGCACGGGGTTCGAGCGGCTGTCGACCGATGCGGCATTTCGATGGCTGGCCTCGCCGCAGACCGAGGTCGTGCTACGAGGACAGCTCTCCGAGCGGCCAGAGCTGGTGAGATACGACGAGATCACGCCGCGGTTTGCTCCGGTGCCCTCCAAGCCCGCGAGAGCGTCCTCCGCGTACACCGACATGCTCCGCGCCATGACCAGCGCTGCGGTCGTCCATCGGCCGCGTGAGAGCTTCTTCCAGGAGGCTCTGGTCCAGATCGCCTGGCAGCGCCTCTCTGATCAGCTATCTCGACGCAACATGAACGAGTCCTGCTCGGATGGCTCCTCGGCTTCGTCGTGCGCCACCGGGGTCTTCCAGCTCGCGCCGGCCTCCACTGTGTCCCGGGAGCGCACGCGCTCCGATTCCCTGTCCGCGCGCTCGGAGCTGCGCTTCTTGCGGAAAGACAAGCAGCGCGGAGCCATCCTCGGCGTGGAAGCGATCCACGACAGGATCTTCAGCCAGAACGAGGTAGTGACGCCCGCAACCGGTGAGGTCGCTGCCGGCGAATCCAGATACCCGAACGGCTCGACCATGACCCAGGCGGGGGTGTTCGGCCAGCTGGAAGCTGAGCTGGTTCCGGGCTTCCGCGCGCATGTTGGTGCACGCGGTGCGCTGTTCTCCCTGAGCATTGCGCCCCGACAGGGCGCACCTGCGGCGCAGGGCGCTGAGGGCATCCGGAGCACGCTCTGGGACGGCAGCGGAAGCGCTGGGGTATCGTGGGAGATGACGGACGGCTTCCGGTGGGTCGCGAACGCTGGACGCGGCGTTCGGTCCCCCAACATCGAGGACTTCGCGGGTGCGGGCACGCGGGCCGGTGGGCGCTTCCAGATTCCGAACCGCGACCTGGAGCCAGAGCACACCCATTCCGCGGACCTCGGCTTCAAGGTGTTTCGCGAGCTCGTGCGTGGTGAGACCTTCCTGTTCTTCTCGCGGTTCACCGATGCGGTGGGGCTGGCGACGACCAGCGTGAACGGCCAGTCGACCGCACCGGATGGCTCCCAGTACGTGCAGAGCAAGAACGTGAATCGCCTGGACGTCTACGGGATCGAATCTGATCTGCGCGTGGGTCGCGAGAAAAAGGGCGGTGTGTTCGCACGTGCCGTTGCACTGCAGTACGACGAATCCGACGATCCGACCGCGACGGCGTCCGAGCGTGTGAGGACTCCCGCCTATCTGGTGCTGGGCACCTGGCTGTGGCCCGTTCCCCGTCTCCGGCTCGAGGTGTTCGCGCACGGTCGCGCTCCCATGCGCAGGTTGGGGCGGGTGAGCGACAACCGGATTCCGCCGACAGGAACCGATGGCTTCGTGACGCTCCACGCACGCGGCGCCTACCTGCTGCACCCTGACTTCACGTTGCGCGTCGGGCTCGACAACATCACCAACCGTCTGGCTGTGGAGCACGGAAGTGGATTCTATCTTCCTGGCTTCTCGGCGACTGCGAGCCTCGAAGGCCGATTCGCTCTGTGAAGGCCGGCCGCGTCGCCCCCGCCCTCGCCGGAGCCCCCCGAGCGGTCGTTTCTGACATCGTCGCGAACAGTGTTCTGTGCGCAATCATCGACATTTCAAGCGATTTGCGAGCGTCGAGGTGTTCTGCACCCCGTGCGTCGCTGGAGCACATCGGCAGGGTTTTCCCGGCACTTTCGCGCTGTGCCGCCGACGGTGTGGTTCTTGCTTTCTTGCCCGTACGTCCGGAGGTACCGGCCGGACGCGACGCCCCACCGGAGATGCTCGATGATTGGCTTGCGCTCCATGGAGATGGCACTGCGGACAGGACCTCTCGCTGCGCTCCTGCTGAGCCCGCTGCTCACCGGATGCGGAGACGGCGACCCGAACGGCAATGACACCGCGTCGCATACGGGGAAGTCGGCAGCAGCCCTGTCCTACGATTGCACCGTCACGCACGAGACCGGCTACGACCAAGGCGTTGCCTTTGACATCGAAGTGGTCACCGTGGCCGGGTTTCCGGTGGAGATCCACACGGCCGACGCGCTGCTCACGATGATGGCGGCAGCGGAGAACGATGGGGTGTACTTGACGTTGAACGGCGCCTTTCGCACCTACGCAGAGCAGGAGTACTTCTGGAACTGCTACCAGTGCGGCTGCTGCAACAACGGCAATCCAGCCGCAAAGCCGGGGTGGAGCAATCACCAGAGCGGTCATGCGATCGACTTCGACATGTCAGGCAGCAAGGGCTCGTGGATCTTCGCGAACGCGCCGAGCTTCGGATGGTCCAACGCCGAGGGCGCCTCTGTGGGCGAGAACTGGCACTGGGATTGGTGGGGAGGAGGATCGCCGAACGCTTACTGCACCAACGCCCTCCCGATCGGCTATCTGGATCAGGCCGATTGCGACAAGGTGTCCGGCTGGGCATTCGACGCGGAAGCAGGGGCTGGAGCCATCGGAGCGCACGTGTACTTCAACGGCCCGGCGGGAAGCCCGTCGGCCCACGGAGTGCCCCTGATCGCGAGCCAGAACCGGGACGACCTGTGCGGCGTGGTGGGCTCGTGCAACCACGGCTTCGCCATGAACGCGCCGCTGAGCCTGCTGGATGGCGCGAACCACGAAGTGCATGCCTACGCCATCGACTCGACAGGTGGAGCCAATCCGGAGCTTTCGAATTCCCCCAGGCAGCTCAACTGCACTGGCACGCTGCCAGCAGGCGTTGCGCGCTGGGTGACCGACCCGACCAGCTATGCGGCTTGGAAGTTCGACGCGTTCCAGGACAGCCTCCCGATTGCCAAGACTATCGTGGACGCCATCCCGCGCAGCGTGGATGTTCCCGCTGCGCCCGTCCTCGTGACAGACGCGGGCGGCAAGGTGTACCTCGTCGATGGCAAGGTGAAGCGCCACGTCCCCAACCCCACGGTCATGGATGTGTGGCGGTTCGACTGGAATGCGATTCAGGCCAAGACCGATGCCGAGCTGGCCGCGTTTTCCGATGGTCCGGTCGTGCGCAATCGTCCTGTGCTGGTCGGCGATTCGGACGGCAGGGTGTTGCTCATCGACGACGAGATCGCGGGTGCGGCCGGCGCAGGGGGCGCAGCCGGCGCAGGGGGTTCGGGCGGCGCAAGCTCGGCCGGCGGTAGTGCTGGCGCGAAGAGCGGCGGAGCCGCAGGAACCAAGGGTGGCGTGGCCGGCAAGGCGGGCGCAGCAGGAATCGGCGGAACCCCGACCAACGATGGCAATGGCTATGCGAGCTGGAACAACTCGGAGACAGGTTCCTGCAGCCTGGCCCGTGCCCCTGTCGGCTCGTCAGGATTGGCTGCAATCGCCCTCGTCAGCGCAGCCTCTCTTGCACTCCGTCGTCGGCGCCGCGCGTGAACCTCGCACCCCCCGCTCCTACTGCCCCTTGAGGACCAGATTCACAGGCTTGCAGAAGAGGCCGTACAGGTTCATCACTTCGCCCGCTCGCATGTTGGAGCCAGAAGCGACCGAGCCAGCCGGGCAATCCAGCGGCCCGAACGGCTGGCCAGAGACCTGGCCGTAGGCCGGCAGCGTCGTGACCGTGCCGGTATTGGGGAGCATGCAGGTGCCCGCTGCGCCCGTGGCTGAGATGTTTGCGCAACGAAGCGACATCTTGACTGGACGGGATCCTTGTCCCTCGACGCCCACGACGATCTGATCTTGCGGGCACTTCACGGTGGTAATCGGCTGGTCATACGACGAGCCGCGCGTGCCTGTGGCGGGGAGCCTGGCCCCGGGACTCACGGTGAGCGCCCAGGCATCCGGACCGGTTTGCACCTTCTGGACCGTGCCGCACAGAGTTGCGAAGCCCGAGAACGTGTAGTTGTAGAACCCGGAGCTCATGCTCGACTCGAATCCGATCATCACCTGCCCGGCAGGGCATTCGTCGGGGAACGGGCTCCCACCCTGGTCGCCCGTGGTTGCGGTGAGGGTCTTGGTGAGCGGGCACACGCACGTTCCGGACTGGCAAGACGCCCCTGGCTCGCACGAGTGGCCGCAGGTCCCGCAGTGGCTCGAGCTGGTCGCGGTATTCACCTCGCAACCGTCCGTTGCGCTCTGGTTGCAGTCCATCAGGTTCTGTGCGCAGGGAGTCTGCTTGCAGCCACCCGGAAGACACTCCGTCGTAGCCGTGGGAACGTGGGCGCAAGCGTTGCCGCAAGCGCCGCAATTCGACAGGTCGCTGGCCAGGTCGACGCACAGCCCGCCGCAATCGGTACGCCCAGGATTGCACAGGTAGTTGCAGGCACTCGACGTGCACACGGAGATGGAGTTGCTCACCGTCGGGCAGACGTGGTCGCACGCGCCGCAGTTGGACGGGTCGTTCACCAGGTCCCTGCAAGATGCGCCGCAAGCCGTCAGCCCGGTGCCGCAGGTGGGTGCGCATTGACCGTTGGAGCACATCTCGCCGCTCGTGCACGCAGTGAGGCAACCGCCGCAATGCTTCGCATCCGCCTTGAGATCGAAACAGCCGTCGGCGCAGGCCGTGAACCCGGATGCGCAGTTGAGCTCGCACGTGCCTGCCTTGCAGTACATCCCCGCGCCGCAGGCGTTGCCGCACGCACCACAATCGAGGATGCTGTTCTTCAGGTCCACACAGACATCGGAGCAGTTGGTGAGCTTGTCCTGGCAGCTCACGACGCACTTGCCCTTTTCGCAGACGCGCCCGGGCTCGCAGACGTTGCCGCACTTGCCGCAGTGGGCCATGTCGGACTGCAGGTCGGCGCAGATGCCATTGCAGCTTACGAGCTGAGACTGGCATGTAAGAGAGCAGACGCCGGCGGAGCAGACCTCTCCGGACGCACAGGCGTGACCGCAGGCGCCGCAATGCTCCCGGCTCGACTTGGGATTCACGCACATCCCGCTGCAGTTGGTGAGCTGGCTCTGGCAGCTCAAGGCGCACGTGCCCGCCGAGCAGACCTGCCCATGACCGCAGAAGTTCCCGCAGGCTCCACAATGCTCGGTGGAGGTCGCCAGATCCACGCACAACCCGTCGCAGTCGACCATGCCGAGCTGGCATGACACCGCGCATACCCCGTCGGCACAGACCAGCCCGCTTCCGCACGTCACGCCGCAAGCGCCGCAGTTGTCCCGATCGCTCTCGAGGTTCACGCACCCTCCCTGGCAGTCGGAGAGCCCTGTCTGGCACGACGCAACGCATTCTCCGCGCGAGCAGACATGGCCCGTGTCGCAAGCGACGCCGCAGGAGCCGCAGTAGCTGGGATCGCGATCCAGGCGTACGCAGGCATTGCCACACTGCGAGAATCCCTTCTGGCAGTGGGTGATGGGCTCGTTTGGAGCTGCGCTGTCCGAACCGCATGCCGGAAGGGCGCAGGATACGGAAGCGATCAAGAATAGGAACGAGGCGTGTCTCGGGGAAAGCATGGTGCGCCGGAGGATACAACCAGCGCAGCGACAGCCGCAACGCCGTCGTTTCGCGCACTGGCACGGAACCTCGACGCCACGTGAGACGCTCGATGCTGGATCGGTCGGATGCGGACCAAGGCTTGCTGGATCGTCCTTCGGCGATTTCCCCGACATCGCCGGGAGCACGTGGTAGGCCCGTGTGCAAGACGATGACGCACCTGCTCACGACGCCTGCGACGCGCAGCTTCCTGCTGCTCTGCGCTCTTCTGGCCTGCGATGCGTGCACCGCCCGCGATCGCCCTGCCCCCACGCTTCCCGTCGCCACACCCCCGCCCGCTGAGACAGCGAAGACCGAGAGCGGCCCCATCGTGTTCTGCGGCAAGACGTGGCCCGAGGACACGCAGACGATCAGCTGCTCGCGTGACGAGCCCGACCTTCGCCCGCTGCGGCGGCTGCGGTCGCTGCGGGTTCTGACGATGGACTCGCATTCACTCGAAGACTTGAGCCCCATCGCCGGTCTGACCAGCCTCGAAACCTTGTGGGCGCACAGGGCGTACATCCGGAGCTACGAACCGCTGCGAGGCCTGATCAACCTGCAAGACATATCCATGACAGGCCCGGCGACCTCGCTGGCTCCGCTCGCAGGACTCCACAAGCTCAGGCGAATCGCGGTGACGGGTGTGCAGACCGAGGCCGACGTACAGGTGCTGTCGCGCTTGGTGAACCTGCGAGAGATCGAAGCCGTATTCTCGACTTCCCACCTCCAGGCGCTTCGCACGCTGGTGAGCCTTCAACGCCTTCTGGTGGCGAAGTCGAAGCTCTCGGACCTCACTGCGGTGGAGAGCATGACGAGCCTCGATACGCTCGACTTGACAGGCTGCCCGGTGAGCCGGCTCGATCCGATCGCAAAGGCGCCGAACCTTCAAACGCTCTACCTCAGGGACAGCCAGACCACGGATCTGTCGGGACTTGCGGGCGCTGCGGAGCTCTGGCAGCTCTACCTCGACGGGACCAACGTTTCCGACCTGACGCCGCTGCAGAAGGTGCCGAAGCTCAAGCAGCTGTCGATCAACCGAACCAAAGTCCACGACTTGACGCCGCTGCGGGCGATGACGCAGCTGACGGACGTGGACCTCGATGATACCGCTGTGACCGATCTCGCTCCACTGATCGGCATGGCGAGTCTGCGAAAGGTCTCCGTGGCGAAGGTGGCAGCGCCTGCCGCGCAGCTCGCCAAGCTCGAAGCGGCGGGCGTCTGGGTATCGCGCTGAGTGTCGGGTGATCGTTGTGAGCATTGGGCGCGCTGGCGTTCGACCCGGCCGAAGGGGCCTTGGGGCTCAAGGGTGTCGCGCACTCTGGCACATTGTGACACTTGGGAACGAAGCCAGTGGGCAGCGCGCTTGACCGCAAGGCGAAATCAAGGCGTTCAAGAGAGTGTTGGCGCGACTTCCAACGGCACAATGATTGCAGAGAGCCTCATCATGCGTCGCCATCTGTGCCTAGCCTCAGCCGTCACCATCGCTGGATTCACTGCCTTCTTCGTGGCGGTGCCAGGAGGAATTCGCAGCGCAGAAGGGTGCTCCGGCTCCTCCTCGTTCTGGCACGCACCCGGTTGGAGCTCGGCGTCCTGGGCCGTCGACCCCACCGGCGTCCCGACCGATGGCGCGGTCCGCATCCTGCTCGACGCAACCTACGCTTTGGGTGGCTATCTGGCACCCGACTCCGGGCAAGGTGCCGTTATCGCAGTCCGCGGACCTGACAATGCCCTGGTTCCTGGTTCACCCAACACGACGGAAGTGCCACCGATCAAGCACACCGAGAACTCGACCGCTCTCGACGGTACAACCGTTTTCACATGGCGGCCCGATGCCCCTTTCCTCCCGTCTACGACGTACACGCTCCGCGTCGAGGGGCTGCTCGGCAACCCGGTCGACCTGCAGTTCACAACCGGCCCAGGGCCGTTCCAACCGCCCAAGCCCGTGATGGAAGCCCCATCGCTTGCCGTGAGCCATACGTTCCATGCTGGAAGAACCGTCTGCTGCCTTGTTCCCATGGGCTCCGACTGTGTGAACAGGACCGCGTGCACCGGCGAGACGATCGTCCCCGCGCCTCGCTTCAGCGCACAAGTCGATGTGGACGAGCCGCTCGCTGCCGCAAAGCCCTTCGTAGTCCCGGAGCTGCAGCTATCCGTCAATGGCGGCGCGTACTCCGTCGCAGGGTCCAACCCCGTGGATCTCGTCGGAGCCACCGGAACGATTTGCGCGCGTGTGGTTGCGACCAACTCTCTGACTTCTGCGACCGCAAGCACGCCTTCGTGGTGCGCTTCCACCGACACGCTTGACCTTGCGGCCTTCCCGAACTGCGCCGGGATGAAAGAGGTCTTGGATAAGTGCGCCAGCCTGGTCGGGCAGGGCTACAGCAATGCACACCTGTCGGACGACGCCTTGGCTGTCTATGCCGAGGGGTGCGGAAGCGCAGGTGCCGGTGGCGGCAGCGTCGACAGCGGAGTGGACGCAAGCTCGACCGAGGGAGCGGCGGCCTCGCAGGGGATCGCCAGCGACCCACAACAGGGCGGATGCTCCGCGGCATCCCGAGGTCGTCGGAGCGGCGCTTCGGGCGCAATCGCTGTCATGCTGCTGGCCCTGATCGCAGCCCTTCGATCGCAGAAAAGCTCGAGACTTCGTGCACCCCGCTAGCGACTCCGCGCACCCCCCACACAGTCGCGAGCGGCCGCTCCACGCGCTCTGCTAGGATCGCCCCGATGAAGCCCTCGCCAATTGCGTCGCTCCTCGCGGTGCTCGTCCTTGCCACGACCGGCTGCGATCGTTCCGCTGCCCGAAGCGCTCCGCCCCCAGAGACCGTCGCTTCGCAGACCCCGTCGACCGGGGCGCATCCGCAGCCGTCGAACGCTCTGCCTCCGGCACCCGCCTTGGACCGTGTTCCCCAGATCGGAGGATGCGCGATCTTTCCCCCGGACAGCCCTTGGAACCGCGACATCTCCCGCGAGCCCGTGGATTCGCGCTCAGCAATCTACATTGCCGCGATCAACGAGGGAGGGGATCACAACCTGCACGCTGACTTCGGGTCGAACCCGGAATACGGATTCCCGTACGTGATCGTCCCACCGTCGCAGCCGCCTGTCCCCATCTCGTATCACAAGGATGGGTATCCTTCGGAAAGCGACCCAGGACCGATGCCGATACCAGCCAATGCGCCGGTGGAGTTCGGCTCGGACCATCACGTGCTTGTGGTGCAATCAGGGACATGCCTGCTGTTCGAGCTCTACCATGCGGCAAGGGCCGGAGGCTCGGGATGGGCGTGCGACGCTTCCGCACGCTTCGATTTGCGGTCCAACGCATTGCGCCCGCGGGGGTGGACATCGTGCGATCAGGCAGGGCTTCCGATCCTGCCGGGGCTGGTGCGCTATGACGAAGTGGCCGCAGGCGAGATCCGGCATGCGCTGCGCTTCACGGTGTGGCGTCCCCAGAAGGCATGGGTCGCGCCAGCCACCCACTACGGCGAAGCGGACGACCCCAGGTATCCCCCGATGGGCGCGCGTCTGCGACTGCGTTCCAGCTTCGATCAAAGCCGATTCCATGGGCAAGCGCGCGTAGTCCTGCAGGCGCTGAGCCGCTATGGGATGCTGGTGGCCGACACCGGCACGAGCTGGTTCATCTCCGGCGCCAAGGACAGCCGGTGGAACGATGAGGACCTGGATCAGCTCAAGACGGTTCCGGGGACAGCGTTCGAGGTGGTAGAGACTGGGGCGGTGCAGCGATTGTAGAGCTAGCCTCATGCAGAACAAGACCCACCCCCAGCTTCTCAAGATGTCCGACCTGGCTCGCCAGAGCGGCGTCCCGGCTGCGACCATCAAGCACTACATCCGCGAAGGCCTTCTGCCCCCGCCTGCTGCGCGCACCGGACGCTCCATGGCGTGGTACGACCCTTCATCGATCCCCAGGATCAAGGCGATCAAGAAGCTGCAGGGCACGCGGTTCCTCCCCTTGAAGGTGATCAAGGGGCTGCTCGACGACCAGGGCCCCGCTGCTGTGGCTGCCACAGAAGAAGCTATCAGCGCCGTGCTCCAGCGACTCGCCCCGGCGCAATCGGCCTCCCGCGACAAGATCATCGAAGCCGGCATGCCTGCCGCTGAGCTCGACTGGCTGGGCGCGATCGGCCTGGTCTCGCCCATCCGCGATGCAGCAGGGGAGCACTACGCGGGCGACGACCTGGTGATGCTCGAGACGCTGCAGGCTGCGCGCGATGCTGGCATCACCCGCGAGATGCTTCCGCCGGAGATCCTGCAATCGTACCTGACCGCCGTGCAGAGCCTGGTGCGCGTAGAGCTCGGATTGTTCCGGGACAGCGTGCTCGTTCACGGTGGCGATCAGCTTGCACGGCTGACCGAGGCGGCCACGGTTCTCAGCGAGCGCCTCGTGGTGCTGCTTCGCAGACGGCTCCTTCTGCCCACGCTTCGCGAGCTGGTCCAGCAGGAGGGTCCACAGCTGCCAGCCAAGCGCGCGCGCAGTCGCAAACGGGGAGCCGCACGCTAGTACCCTGTGCCCGAAGTGCGTAGGGGGATCCGTTGCCGCGCCCACCGGGGGCCGAATGCGTTCGGGGCAGCGGATCCCGGCACGCCAAGGCGTGCCTACGTTTGGCACGGCATGCCGTGCCAAACGCAGCCACGGCGGATGCCGTGGCGCTACGGTTGCGAAAGAACGCAGGATCTGTGGGCTTCACACATCGCCCGTGATCCCCCAATGCACTTCGGGCACGCAGTACTCCCTCGGTCCCCTGCGTCGACTTGACACCCTGCTGCCTGCCCGCCACCATGGCCGCCTGTCCAAGCGGCGGTAGATGAAGACCCTGGTACTCATCAGCATCGCGGGAGGCGTCGGAAGCGCTGCACGCTACCTCGTCTCGCTCGGTGCTGTCCGCTATCTCGGCCAGGGCTTCCCCTATGGAACGCTCATCGTCAATGTGCTCGGCTCGTTCGTGATCGCGATCGTCATGCACCTCGGCCTTCGCTCGGATGTGCTGTCGCCCACCGCCAGAATCACGCTCGCGACCGGTTTGATGGGCGGGTTCACGACCTACTCGGCCTTCAACTACGAGACCCTCGATCTGGTGTCGCGAGGCAGCTTCCGGCTCGCAGCCACCAATGTGCTCGTGACCCTGGTCGCCTGCATCGCCGCAGGTCTTGTCGGCCTCGGCGCGGCTCGCGCTCTACTCCGATGAGCTCCGGAGCCCGCGAGCCGTGAATCCCGCTCGCTCCGCTGCGCTGCTCTTGCTCTCCATCGCAGCTGCAGCGCTGGCCCTGGCCGCGATGGGTGTGCGCGGAGGACACGAAGCAGCCCGCAGCCCGGAGCCTGGTCCCCATGCCCCACGTTTTGCCAGGACGTTCGATTGGAGCTCCTTTCTGCGCGGCAACATCCACACGCACACCACGCGCAGCGATGGTGACAGCGACCCGGATGTGGTCGCTGCCTGGTACCGCGCACACGGCTACCAGTTCCTCGCGTTGACCGATCACAATCAGGTCGCCTTGCCACGTCCACCCGAACCCGGGTTCATCCTGATCGAAGGCGAGGAGATCTCGATGCTCGCCAAGGGCAAGCCGGTCCACGTCAATGCTCTCTGCACCCGCGAGACCATCGACGGCGGTGACTTCCCCACTTCCTCGGATGCAGTCGTCCGCGCTGTGCTGCAGACCAGCTTTCAGTCTGGCGTGGCGCTGATCAACCACCCGAACTTCGAGCTCGCCTTGACTCCGGGCGACATCTCCTCGTTCAGCGGCGCAGCCCTGCTCGAGATCGCCAGCGGGCACCCCTACGTCTATCAACAAGGCGATGACTCGGTTCCCTCCCACGAGCAGCTGTGGGATCTGGCGCTTGGCGCAGGCATCGATCTGATGGGCGCTGCAGTCGATGACATGCACCACCTCGATTCCTGCGACGAGCCGCCGGCCTACCCGGGGAAAGGGTGGGTGCAGGTGGCTTCGCCCACACTCGATCGCAAGGGAATCTGCGCGGCACTCCTTTCCGGCTCTCTCTATGCCTCGACCGGTCCGCGGATTGCCCGCATCCGTGTCGGCAAGGACAGCTACGAGGTCTGGCCACAAGAAGCGGATGCGCGCGTGAGCTTCATCGGGCTGGGAGGTGTTGCGCTCAGCGCATCGGGCCGGGCTCGCTCCTACGCGCTGCGGGGCAACGAAGGGTACGTGCGCGCGCGGGTCGATCGGTCCGACGGCACGCACGCGTGGACACCCGCGGTGCGCGTGATCCCATGACCGCGTCGCGCCTGCTCAGTCTTTCTTGAGCTTCGAGAGGTCGATCGATGGCGAGCTCGCGCGACGGGCGAGGGGGTCCACTCCGGCGCGGATCCGATCCGTGGCGCGCGCTTCGCTTTGCTGTCCCTTCAAATCCAGCGCCTCGGAGCGGGTTCGCAAGAGCTCCTTGAGCGCCAGGAAGTCGAGATCAGGCTTGACCTTCTGGAGATACGCCATGCGCGAGCCGCGCTCGGCGAGCACTGCCCGCGCCTGCTTCGCTGCCTCGAGCAGCGTTCGCGCAGCATCCGGCGCTTCCCGGAAAGCCTCGCTCGACGGGCCGTACTCCGCCACCATGCGCTGGTAGGCACGCTCGATCTCCTCTTCGAGCGCGCTCCAATGCAGACCGAGCAGCTCGAAGTGGTTCGCGTGCGACGCCTCCTTGACCCTGGAGGCAACCAGCTCCGCAACCGTGGGGCCAGCCTTCCTGTGCGGCGCTCCCCAGGTGAGCTCCCCGAACAGATCGATCACGAACAAGACCTGCAGTGCAGTGAAACGGCTGATGCCGCTGCACTTCATCGCCTCGAGCCCTGTCAGAGACCCATCGCACTGGTACTTCAGGAATCGCTTCTCCGCCGTCCAGAATCCCACCGCTTCCGCCAACCCGAGGCCGCGCGCAGTCACCTTCGGCGACGACTTGAGCTTCTCGCCCAAAGCTGCCTCGATGCTCGCTTCCGTGTCCTGACGCAGGACGTCCCGGATGCCCTCGACGGCCGTCTTCGAGAAGCTCTCTGGCCGTTCCGTGGAGGTCTTCGACCCGTCGACCTGCACCTTGTACGTGCCCTTCTCCCACTTGAATGCGGCGAGCAGGGGATCCTTGGGCTTGAGAGGCTCGAGCAGCGCGCCTCCGTTCGCGATCCTGGCGACGATCGAGCCTGCGGCGCCCTGGACGTGCATGGTCCCCACGATGTCCTTGCGCTTCGCAAGGGATATCAGGAGGACGGGCAGCCAGATGGGATCCAGATCCTGCGAGGTCAGTGCGCGGCGCAAAGGCAGCTTAACCAAGTCCGCGGCATTGCGGGGAACCACGAACGACCCTTGCATCGGCACCACGACACCAGGGGGCAGCGAGCCGCGAGCACCTGGTACCGGGACGGTCGCGCGCGGAGCAGGCTCGACGCTTGGTGGAGCGGAATCGGGCGCGGTCGGCTCTGCAATCCCAGCGGGCGATCGCGGGGTCACTGCAGCAGGCGCCGAGGGCGCTGGCGGAGCTTCTGATTCCTGGATCACAGGAGGGATCGACGCGCGCGCAGCGCCGAGCACCATCTCGACCGATGGGCGCGCCGGAGGCACCATCGCCTGCCGCCCTTCATCGGCGTTGGCCCGATCCTGGGGCGAACTCTCCGCGGGCGGTGCGTTCGGATCCGCCATCACCGGCGACTTCAACGTTGGATGCGCGGGCGGGCCCGGCGCAGCACGAGGCGGCTCATCCGGGCGCTGCGACTCATTGGCTTTCCCGCCCGATGAGGGAGCCGGCTCCGAGGGCTTGATGAACCAGGGCCTTGCCGGTGTCGTGGCCGGCTCTTGCGACGGTGCCGGTCGAGAAGGCCGGGTTGAACCAGACACAGTGCTGTAGGGCTGGGGTACGCGGCGTCTCGACGGAATGATGGCTTCTGCAACCCGCACCGAAGGGGCTGTGCGCACCTCCACCGGATCCTGCGGCATCGATTGCGCCTGCATCGCCGGCATCGTCTCGCCTGTGGGCGAGATCGGCGCGCGAACGTAGGTGGGCGACACCGAGCGCATCGCCGGCTGCGTTGGCGAGTCCTTGACGGGCGGCGCCGAAGGTGAGGGCTTCGCCGGGGGCGAGGAGGGAGGGGGCCGGACCGGCGGCGACGATGGAGAGGGTGCAGGTCCGGATGGACGCGCCGGATCGCGCGTCGTGGTCGCAGGATGAGAATCGCGCAGCGGCGGCTGTGAATTCGAACGGGTCGTCGCGCTCAGCTTCGCCGCAATGATTGCAGCGCCCCGCGCCGCTGCTCCATCGATGTCCGTTCCCGCAGGCGTGCGTCCGGTTGCATCGCGTATCGCCGCGCCCACCAGGGGCATGTGCGACACTCCGCCGACTGCGATGACGTCGTGCAGCTCCTGGGGCTTGAGGTTGGCCTCAACCAAGGCGCGGCGCACAGCCCCGGCAATGGCCTCCCTCAACGGCTTGGTGAGATCCTCCAGGCGGCGGCGCGTGACCTCCATGGCCGGACCAGAATCAGGTCCTGCGCCGGAAGTGAGCTGGACTCGAAGCGTTGCGCGAGGCTGCTCGCCCAGCAGCTTCCTCACACGCTCGCACTCGAGTTGGATCAGCGCCCGACGCGTGGGGTCGAGGCGGCGCATGTCGAGCCCTGGGAACAGCTCCCTGAGGCAGGATTCTGCCAGCGCGTCGTCGAGCGATCCCCCGCCCATCTTTTCGCAAGCCCGGGCCGCCACGCTGAGCTTGCCCGCCTGCATCCGAATGATCGCCGCTTCGAGCCGATGGGCCGCAACGTCGACGACCAGCAGCGTCGATTCTCGCTGGCCGGTGATCGAGGCATGTCCCAGGGCTGCGGCAGTGGTCGACTGGACCGTGGTCAGCAGCTGAACGCCGGATCTCGAGGCCGCCGACACCATGGCCGGATGCGTGACCTGCTTGCCCTCCCATGGCACACAGGCCACCAGCCTTGGTTCCGCAGCCGGATACCCACGCTGAACCAAGGCGATCGCCCGCTCCAACCACCAGGAGATGAGCTGCTCTGCCGATTGCGCGCGCCCTTCGAGCACCGCTCCTGGACCGCCCGCCAGCGATAGAGGTTCGACCACTGTGTCGCTCCAGTGGGTTCCAACCCGCTCCAGCGCGCTCTTGCCGAACAGGACCGTGCCGCTGCTCAGTGACAATGCGGCGGGGCAGACAGGCCCTTCAGGCCAAGCCAGCAGGTTGGCTTGCAGACCTGTAGCAACGGCCACCTTCACGGTCGCAGCGCCCAGGTCCAACCCGATCGCGAGGGCTTCCCCTCCCGACGAGCCGCGAAGTTCCTCTCCGGCCATTGTTTCCCGGGCGAATTGTCCCTTAATCCCTCTGCCGCATCAACGGGAATTTCCAGGCGATTTCCGTTGATGGCCGCCCTTCGCTGCTCGCGAACCCCATCCGCCTGTCGGCGGTGTCACTTCACGGTCGTACCCGCGCAGTCGATCATCGGGGGTGGGTACTGATTCGGATCCGTGATCCGCTGCAAGGTGAACTTGGAGCCGACGCCCTCGCCGAGGTTGATCGTGGCCGGCACGATGACCTGTCCGGTCACCGCGCCGCATATGAAGTCGGCCGGCTTGCACAACGCTCCCGGGCCACCGGTCAGCACCGTCGAGGTCGTCTCCAGATCGCTGCCCGAAATCGGGTTCGCGTTTCCATTGACCTTGATTCCCCCGAAATCCGCCACGAAACTCCCGTCAGCGTTGATGGGAACCGGCCCCGCCACCAGCGGAGTACCGGTCGGCGTGCGCCGGTCCGTGGATAGCACCGGCTGCAGGCTGAACGAGATCTCGGGGCCGCTCGCCCCCTGCGTGATCGTCAGCGTCCCAACGCACACGATCGGCTTCTTTGGCAGTACGTTGGCAGAAAGGGCGAACAGGTACTTGTCGTCGACGTCGCCAGGTTCCGGAAGCACGCACGCAGCTCCATCCCCTTGCGGCCCGTCCGGCGCTCCCGCTTCGACCTGCCCCTGGGTGGCCTGGTAGCGATCCTTGAAGTCGTTGAACGCCCCTTCAGGGTCCGCACACCCGGAAGCCATCGCAGCAGCGCACGCAATCCAAGGAATCATCTTGGTCGGAAATGAGACGAGGGAGTTCATGTGAGCCATGGTCCGTGAAGGGTTCGATGCACGACGAGAATGTTTCGTGACTCGCTCCAGACCGTAGAACAATTTATTCGTGCCGGCCATCGAATGTGGTAGCAGAGCCTGAAGAGCGGGCGGAAACCACATGCGAAATAGAGCCTACCGTTTCGGTATCTTGGGGAGCGTTCTGATCGGCACCCTGGCCTGGGGCAGCAATTCGAGCGCTTCCGGGTTCTCCACGGCGCGATTCGGCGCCGAGCACGGCACGCCGGTGTCCACCAACCCCACCGCGATCTACTACAATCCCGCTGGCATTGCGCTGTCCGAGAGCCCCTACAACCTGTATCTCGATGTGAGCGTGGCGATGCGCAGCGCGTCGTTTCAGCACTCCCAAATCCATCCCTGCAACCCTGACGATCCCAACGCGAAGGAATACTGTGAGCCGCCGGGCGCGCAAGGGGCCAACACCGACCAGGGCAAGCTCTTCAACGTCCTTGCCATTCCTATGTTCGGTGCTTCCGCCCGGTTCGGCAACTTCGCCGTGGGCGCTGGCGTCTATGTCCCGTTCGGTGGAACCTCGATCTGGGACAAGAACGAGCGCTTCAAGAACAACCCGACCTATCCAGGCCCGTACGATGGCCCAGCGCGTTGGTATTCGATCAACGGCACCATCCAGTCGACCTACTACACGCTCGGCGCTGCGTACCACATCCCCCGCACCGGATTGACCTTGGGCGTCTCAGGCAACCTCGTGCAGTCCGTGATCCACACGATCCGCGCCCGAATCTCCGATGGAAGCAATGACGTCGCAGCCGAGGGACGCTCCTACACCGACACCAAGGGCTGGAATGGGAGCTTCGGCGTTGGAGCGATGTACGAGCTCCTCAAAGACAAGGTCTGGGTGGGGGCTTCCTACCAGTCCAAGCCCGGCGTGACCGGCGGCATCAAGCTCAAGGGCACGCTTCGCGGCTACTTCAACGGCGTCGAGTCTCTCGATAGGATCCAGATCGAAGAGGACCTGCCCGACATCATACGCGCTGGCGTTCGCTATCGCGTCAAGCCCAGCATCGAGCTGAGGCTGTTCGGCGACTACACTCGCTGGAGCGCTCTCAAGCAGATGTGCATGAGCAAAGAGGGGGAGAGCTGCGTGGTCCAGGCCGATGGCTCGCGACCCCCGGGCAATACCGCAACCATCCAGAACCTCCCGAGGAACTGGAACGATGCCTGGGGCATCCGGTTCGGGACCAGCATCTGGCCGATCGAACCGCTCGAAGTCATGATCGGCACCGGCTACGACTCCAACGCGATCCCGGACAAGGCCCTTGATCCTGCGTTGATGGACTTCCACAAGGTCATGCTTGCCCTGGGCGGTCGCTATCGCTTCGTCAAGCAGGTCTTCGGCGCGCTGACCGTCTCCCAGTTCTTCTACGTGCCCCGCGACACCAACGGCGACAACATCAACGCGACGTGGAAGCCACCGAGCGCCGGCCCAGACGCAGGCGGCAAGTACACCCAGCGAACCACGGTCATCAACGCCAACGTCCAGTTCGCGTTCTAGCGCACCGCCTGGTTGGAGCTGCGCCTTCCAACCCCCCAGACCCCAGCCGCCCCTTTCCGGAACGCCGGCTCACCACTATGAGGATTGCCATGAAGACGCTCGCACGTTTCACCAGACTTGGGGGAATTCTGGTCGTGCTCGCTTTGTCCTGCACACCTGACCGTCCTGCGCCCGGCTCCGATCTTCCGCCTCTTCCGACCGAGGACGCGTCCATCGATGCGGCCATGCAACCTGGCTCCTCGGTGAACGGGCGGTACGTGGCGATCACGAACGCCAAGACGCCGGACAACGTCGTGAAGGTCACGCTCAACTTCATCTTCGACATCCAGCAGACCGGGAAGATCGAAGACGGCAGCGCGACGCTGTCAGGCACGGTCTACATCGACCAGTACGAAGCGCAGACCAAGAAGGACTTCTCTGCGGTTCCCGTCTCGAAGACAGGCGGGTTCCAGATCGACGTGCAGAACATGGTGATCCCGAAGGCGCTCAACAACCTGCTCGATGGGGACGTGACGGACACCACGGTCAGCTTCCAGAACGTGCAGGTGATCAGCTCCTGCGAGTTCACAGGGAAGATGGTCGGCACGCTCCGCAATGTGCAGAGCAAGGCCGGCGCCCTTCCGGAGGTGATCGTGTCCGGCAACTTCGACGCCATAGGCACCGCATCCGAGTGCGCTTCGCTGCTCGACGGCGGCACACCGGAGACAGGCGGGGAAGCAGCCGTTCCTGACGCGGCCGAAGAGCCGCTGCCCGAGGCAGCTGCAGAAGCCGGCGTCGACGCAGCCACGGACGAGGGGGCTGATGCTGTGGATGAGACGACCGATGCCCCGGATGACGTGGCGGATGCCGAGGAGGGGTCGTGATGAGAAAGCTATCGCTGGCCGCGGGTCTGCTCTGCACGACCCTTGCTGGAGCGGCTCTTGGCAGCGGCTACTACGTGCCCAAAGTCGGAGGCGATACCGCAGGCCCGACCACGGCCAATGGCTCGGCGCTCTTCTGGAACCCGGCTGCCATGTCGCTCATCGACGGTCACAGCCTGTTCCTCGAGGCGCAGCCTGTCTGGCGCAAGAACACATACGAGTCGTCGGAGCCCGGCCAGGCCGGCGTCGCCGACAACACACGCTGGAATGTGCTGCCCGCCGCTGCTGCAACGTTCACCCTCCACGATCGACTCAAAGCCGGCGTGGGGCTGTTCTTTCCCTACGGCCTGGGCGAGGACTTCAAGCCCTCGAACGGCTCGCAGCGATTCTCGATCATCTACGCTGACCTGCGCTCCATGTTCATCATGCCGTCGGTCTCCTTCGACATCTACAAGAAGGACGACAAGCGCTTCACAGTCGCTGCGGGGTTCGTCTATGCGCGGACCTCGCTCCTTCACTACAAGGCTCTCGACTCGCTGCCCGTGATCTCCAACAACCCGTCGCTGGCAAGCCCCACGGTGGGAGGCATCGAACCTGGCAACGAAGCGCGCGTGAAGTTCGAGGGCACGGCGAACAACTACTCGTTCGACCTCGGGATGCTCTGGCAGCACGGCCCGCTCCTGGTGGGAGCCTCGTACATCCACTCCATGAATGCCGAGGTCAAAGGCACGCTCCAGAGCTACATCCAGCCCACGACCAACGTCCCTGCGCTGCGCGAGCCCATGCAGGCCAAGGCCAACTTCTCCCTTCCATCCACGGCGCGCCTCGGTGCTGAGTACGCGTTCGATCAGGGCAGGTACACGGCCAAGGTGCAGGCCGACTGGTCGCACTGGAGCGAGTTCAAGACCCAGGACATCACGGTCACTCCGCCGCCAGGCTTCAATCTTCCGCTCGACCAGAGCTACCAGCGCAATTTCAAGAACTCGTTCGGCGCGCGCGCGGGAGGTTCCGTCTTCCTGAACGACTGGTTCCAGGTCCTGGTGGCTGCGGGCTTCGACACAGCCGCGGTTCCCAACGCCGGCATGACCCCGGAGATCAACGATGCCTTCCTGGTCGGCGCTTCCATTGGCCCCAAGATCTATCTGGGCATGGGCAAGAAGAACTTCTTCAACCGCCAGGACAAGCGCTCCGGGCTGTTCATGAAGCGGGACATGATGATCCTGCACGCGCTGTGGAATCCGCTCTTCTACCAGACGCGCGACGTCACAGGCTCAGCGTCGCTGCCTGCGACCAACGGCCGGTACAAGACCATGGTGCACATGATCGCGCTCAACGTGGACTACAGGTTCTAGGGGAATCGATTGCGTCGAAGCGGAGGTCGAGGCTCCGATGAATCGGTGCTCAGGGCATCGCGCACTGTGCGCCGAGCAGGCCGGACAGGCTTGCAGACCCGATCGGCGTCTTCAGATCGGTCAGGGCGTTGACCTTGATGCCGCCGTAGGAGACTGAGTACAGGTTGTCGCCGATGAACATCCCGCGACGCATCCCCGCCCCGATGTCGTCCTTGCACCACTCCCACCAGTAGCTGTTGAAGAAGTCGTCGTGCGAGATCTCGCCCATCTGCGTGATCCCCGCCGTGGTGTCCACCTTGAACACTTCGAGGAAGCTGTGAACCTCGTAGTTGCTCGAGTAGTCCTCTGCCACGTAAGGGAACGTCAGGATGCCCTTGTCCGGGCTGTAGTTGAACGCCTTGTGGTTGTTCTCCGCCTCTGAATAACCGTACTTCGAATCCTTGAACACGAAGCTGTTGACGAGCTTCGGCGCGGTCGGCGTCGTCACATCGAACAACGACACCTTGAGGCCCACGATCACCGGTCCTGGCTCGGTCTCCTTGCCGATCGTGAGCAGATGCGTGGTCGGCTTGCCGATCGGGTGCACGTACTCGCTGAACCCGGGCACGTCGATTTGTCCAAGGACCGCAGGGGCAGCGGGATCCGCGAGATCGACCACGATCAGCGGGTCGATCTGCTCGAACGTGACCACGAACGCCTTGTCCTCGATGAACCGGGTCGAGTGCAGGTTCTCTCCCTTACCCAGCCCATCGATGCGTCCAAGGATCTTCAGCTCTTTGCCGTCCCCGACTTCCATCGTGAACACGTGGTTCGACTTGTCCACCTCGGACTCGAGCCCGTAGCCCTTGTCGACGTACCGAACGAGGTCACCACCGGTTGCGACGCGGAAGTGCTCAGCGTTCTCGTCCACGGAGAACTGGTTGAGCACGCCGCCAGGAATCGCAGCGGAGCCGAGGTATTCGGGGGTGATGGCGGACTTCTTGAAATCGAAGTCGTGGATGTACGTGTACTGGAAGTAGATGATCTGCCCGGGCTTCGGGGTGGTCGTGGGCTGGCACGCGTACCCCTCGTAGTAGTTCGAGTCCGCAACCGCAGCCACGTAGAGCGACTGCTTGCCGCCGTACACCACGCTCGCCTTGGCCGGAATGCTCACGCCGTTCATGGTCGTGGGCGCGGTCCAGTCGAACGCGTAGATCTGCGTGAGGCCGTACTGTGAGCTTCCTGCCTTGGGTACCATGTACTCGCTGCACGCAGGCTCGCTCGCCGTGATGGTCGCCCCGCTCTTGACGAATCGATACGGCAGCCAGTCCTTGTACGTGGCAGCGTCGATCTTGGCGTTGTTGTCGTCCTTCAGCTTCTTGTACGCAGCGATCATCGCCTCCGGGGTCTCCCCGGGATCAGCCGGCTCGTGCTTGAGCGTGGGGCCGTGCGCGCCGCCGGTCAGGACCGTGCGTACTGCGTTGTCCACGCGCCTCGACGACAGGTAGTTGCCCTCGAAGTACAGCTCTGCTTTCGGAACCGGGTTGACTGTAGGAGGCGTACCGGTCAGCTCGATGACCGTTACCTTGGTCAGCACGTACGAGGTCGTGATGTCTGACGGCGGGTCATTGCCGTAGCCGTAGCCATACTCGTTCTCGTACAGGGTCGGCTTGGGCGTGACCTTGGCCCCCTGGTAGACGCTATGGCCATCCACGACCGAGTAGATCACCACGCGGCCAGCGTCGACGAACATCTCGGTCGGCCTGCCTTCGATGTTCATGGTGCCTTGGGGAACCACCGCCATGTCTGCCGGAGGCGTCGCCTTGAGGATCGTGAAGATATTGCTGTGAAGAAGGTAGATGTACTCGCCGTCGGTCTTGACGATGTCTGCTTCGTCGACGCCGTCCACCTGCGCGTTGGTCTTGGAGTAGTCGATGGTTCCGGAGGAGGAGGGCGCACCGCCGGAGCCTGCGGCACCTGCTGCGCCAGCGGTTCCGCCTGTGCCCGCATCGATTCCGTACGCGCATGCGATCATCGCGATCTTGGCGTCCATCTCCGCGTTGTTCCGCGCCTTTGCGTCGTCCTTGAGCATCTTCTCGAGCGCCACGCAGTCCGGTGCCGGATCGAGCCCGCCCGCGGCCGCTGGAATCGCCGGTTCTTCCACGGCGCCGCCCGTACCTGCAGCGCCTCCCTTGCCAGCCACACCACCGGTTCCAGCAACTCCCCCTGCGCCCCCGCCTGCACCGCCCTGGGCCTGGCCCGCCTCTCCGCCCACCCCGCCGTCAGGGTTCTCTTCGTTGTCCTTGGACTTGACGATCGTGCAACCGATCGCGGCTGAAAGCACCAATGCACCCAACGACCCCACCAGCGCTGTGAATCTCATGAGTTCCCTCGTGGATGGCGCATGCATGCGCCCTTAGTGGACTGCCGCCGCCCGCTGCAACCGAGACTACCAGTGTATACCCGTACTACCCGCTGCCAATCGGCCAAATTCCCTCAATTCTTCCTGCGTATCGCCGGGATCCCCTTAATTCTGTCCGTCGACTTCAACCCGCAAGGCCAGCGCCTGCCTGCCCGACGACGGGCTGGCGCCAATGTGCGCTCACGATTACGCTCTCACCCTGTCCGGAGATTCCTCATGTCAGCTCGATTCCTTCCCGGTGCAGCCCTGATCGCAGGCGCTTTCTCAATCATCTCGCTTGGATGCGGTGGGCAGCCGCCCGCGCCACAGCCAGCGTCCGCCGAGCGCCCCGAGGAAGTCCGGGCACGCGAGTGCACGTCGCTGGTCACGGTCATCAACATCAGCGCGGAGCAGATCAACGGTTTGGGAGACGCCGGCACGGCCTTCACGGACAGCCAGTTGGCGGCGATCGCGAGTGCACTCGAGACCGCTGCCGCAAGGACCCAGACCCTGACCCTGACGGACCGTGCGCTGCAGCAGCGGGCAGCCGAGTACAAGGAAATGGCAGGCCGATACGCGGCCAATGTGCGTGTGATCATCGCAGCCAGGCAGGCCAACGACTTGCCGCGATGGGAGGCTGCGACGGTTGCGGCGCAAGCAGCGGGGGAGTCCGAAGACCGCATCATTGCCTCGATCAACGCCTTCTGCTCGGCGCCCTGACAGCTCAAGTGCACGCTTCTCCACTCGCGGCAATTGGGCTAACGTGCCGGCACCATGAGGAAGACTACTCGCATTGGAATGCTCGGGTGCGCCGCGATCTGCCTGGTCGCGTTCGCTGGATGCTGCAAGAAGGGCTCGGATTCCTCGGCGGACGCTGCGGCGTTCAATGAGAACACCGATCAGAAGACCGACATCAAGGTCGGCGACGAGGTGATTGTCGAGAGCGGCAAGGCGAGCTTCTGGAAGGGCAAGATCACCAAGGTAGAAGGCAACCGCGTCACCTACGAGTACGGCAGCAGCAAGTCCACGGACACCGCGGACAAGGGCGACGTGTACGTGGTCTCCTCGAGCGATCACAAGGGCATCGAGAAGGCCGATGACTACGTGATCTGCCGCACGAGCTCCACCTACTGGGAGTCGTGCCAGGTCAAGTCGGTCAACGGCGCCGTGTACGTGTGCGAATCGGCGGGAGGTTCCTCACACAACCTGAGCGCCGCGGACGTCATCCTTCCCAAGCCCGCGACGCAGGCCAACATCAAGGAGCGCATGGAGACCGAGGCGCGCCATCGTGCGTTCCTCGCAGCGTGCAAGGCTGCCGGCAAGCCCGCGCGTCCGGCTGGTTGGACTGCCAAGCCCGGCGCTGACATCGTAGCCCTCTTCGCAGGGACGTCCTGGTACGGCGCCAAGGTCACCAAGGTCACGGGCAACAAGATCACGGTCCAGTGGGACGACAAGTCCTCCCCGTCCGACCGCGACCCAGGCGATGTAGCGCCCAAGCCCACGGGCGCGCAGAAGGTCACGGCCGGGCAGTACGTGATCGTGCGCCCGACCGGCGGCTCGGCCCGCTGGGAGTACGCCAAGGTCGACAAGGTCGATGGAACCTCGGT
Organism: Deltaproteobacteria bacterium; assembly: GCA_016218915.1. Classification (GTDB taxonomy): domain Bacteria; phylum Myxococcota_A; class Polyangia; order Polyangiales; family Polyangiaceae; genus JACRCQ01. Next base: position 240,614 of record JACRCQ010000042.1, on the reverse strand, counting down.
CGTCGTGTCGGACCATGACACCAAGCCGAGGACCGTGACCAACAAGGACATCTCCCCGCTCGTTCCTTGAGCCGGTTGCGTTGACCTCTTGCCGTCTCGTCGCGTCATCATCGCTGGCGTCGTGGCCGCTGTCGCCATCGGCGCCGTGCTGACCGTCGACTGGCTCATCGTCACCGAGGAAGAGCGACTCGAAGGGTTCGTCGACACGGTAACAGGCCGCATCGACAACGAGCGGATCGATCGCGCCTTGTCGTGGACCGATCCCAAGCTTCAACCCATGGAGCTGACTTTTCGCGGCCAGAGCCTTCGCTTCGATGCGGACAACGCCGCTGAGCTGCCGTCCAAGGCCTACAGCCATCTCGCCTCGTACCAGGGCGAGAAGCTCACGTTGCTGTCCAAGAGCATCGAGGTGAAGGGAGCGCGCGCCACGGTCCTGGTCGACACGCTTTCGCGCCGTGGGCGCACGACGGTGGAGTACGAGCTGCGCAAGTCAGGGGACAGGTGGCTGGTCAGCGGCGTGTTCGTGCGCTGAGCGCCTGCGAGCCGATCCCCTCAGGTCACCACGTGATTCGGCGTGCGCCCTGCCAGCACTGCCGTGACGGCTTCGACGCACATCTCTGCCATGCGCTCGCGGGTCGGACGATCAGCGCTGCCGATGTGCGGCGCGAGCACCACGTTCTGCAGGCCGAGCAGCGCAGGGTGGATCTGCGGCTCGCGCTGGTAGACATCGAGCCCGGCCGCTGCCAGGTGCCCGCTGGTGAGCAGCTCCGCAAGGGCCTGCTCGTCCAGGCACGGGCCTCGCGCGGTGTTGACCACCACGGCCCCCTTGCGCATCGACGCAAGCCTATCGCGCGACAGCAGCCCTCGTGTCTCGGGCGTCAGCGGGCAATGGAGCGTCAGCACATCGCACTCGCGGATGACCTCGTCGAGCGGCGCGTACTTCACGCCCAGGGTCTCCTCCGCCTCCGTGGGGGCGCGATGGGCGTCGTAGTAGATCACGCTCATCCCGAAGCCCGACGCCCTGCGGGCCACCGCGCGCCCGATCCTGCCAAAGCCGATGATCCCGAGGGTGGCGCCGCTGACCTTCATGCCCAGCAGCTGCGTGGGCGCCCATCCGGTCCATCCGCCGCTTCGCACCAGCCGATCGCCTTCGCTCACGCGGCGGCACGCATCGAGCAGCAAGGCAAAGGCCAGGTCAGCGGTCGCATCGGTGAGCACGCCCGGCGTGTTCGTCGCCACGATCTTGCGGGCGCGCAGCTCCGCGAGATCCAGGTTGTCGATGCCGACCGCGCAGTTCGCCACGATGCGCAGCTTGGGACCCGCCTGCAATAGCTCCGCGTCGATCTTGTCGGTGAGCAGGCTGATCACCGCCTCCGTCTCCGGGTGCTCACGCAGGCACGCGACCAAAGCGTCGTGCCCCATCCCCGCGGGATTGTCCCCGGAGATCACCTGGTGTCCCTGCGACGACAACGAACCTACAGCCCTTCCGGGCATGGGAGACGAAACCACGATGGTGGGCATGTCATCCTCCTTTTGCCACGCAGCTTCGAGGCAAGCCTGATGCTACTCGAGGTCGTGCGGCACGACCTTGTGTTCGACCAGACCAGGGATGGCCTGTTTGATCTGCTCGCCGATCTCGGAGGCGGTGCCTGTGATCGCCACGACCAGATCCGCGCCCGAAAGGCGATTGCGCACCGCGGCGTCGGCCTGCTCGCGGGTCACAGCCTTCACCTGCTCCAGGTACCGCGAGTAGTAGTCCTCCGGCAGGTCGTAGAGGCTCGTGGCCAGCTTGCGGTGCACACGCTTGGTGGCCGTGTCGATCTCGAAGGCGTGCGAACGCGTCAGGTAGCGCTTCGCAAACGCAAGCTCGGCGGCCGTGATTCCCTTGTCGCGCCACTCCTCCAGCAGCTTCAGCTCGAGCTTCAGGCATTCCGCCGCATCGGTCGCCTTCGGGTGCGTCCACAGGCTGAATCCCTCCCGGCATACGTCGATCGGCAGGTTCGCGTACGCCCCGTACGACCAGCCGCGCTTGGAGCGCACCTCCCGCATCAGCCGGCTGGTGAACGTGCCTCCGAAGACCGTATTCGCCACGTGCAGCGCAACGTGATCGTCGTCGCGCGGATGGGTGCCCATGCCTCCGATCAGCATCTGGGTCTGCGTGCGCTCGGGCTTGTCCACGAAGACCAGACGGCGCCCCGGCTTCATCGCGGGATCAGGAATGCTGCGCGCTGGTGAGGGGCCTGCAGGGAGCGCCGCGTGGATCAGCTCCGCCGCACGCTGCGCCATCGCGTCGTCCACGTCGCCCGCAAAGGCCATGACGACCTTGTCCCGGGTGAGCGTGCGCGCGTAGGCGTCGAGCACGTCGCTTCTCTCGATCGCTCGCAGCGTCGGGATGAGCCCAGAGGCTCTGCGTGCGAACGGATGGTCTTCGAACACGGTTCGCCGGAAGGCGCGCGAAGCCAGGGCGCGGTCGTTGTCGCGCGCCTCGATGATCTCGCCCTCGCTCTCGCGCAGGAGCTTTCCGAGCTCGGCCGGGTCGAAGCTCGGGCTTCCGAGCAGCTTCGCGAGCAGCTCGATTCCCCGGTCAAAGGAGCGGCGGATGATTTCCATCTGGAAGCTGACGGTGCTCGTTCCCGCGTGCTCGCTGAGGTCGGCGCCGAGCCGGTCGATGTGATTCTCGATCGTCGTCGCACCCATGTCCCCGGCGCCGCGGCGGAGCATGCGCACCATCAGGCGGGTCAGGCCTTCCTTGCCCACCGGATCCAGGACGGAGCCGATCTTGAATCCGACCATCACGCTGACGAGCGGCAGGTCCCGGCTGGTTTCGATGTGTACCGGCGCGCTCATGGCGTGGCCTCCTTGGGCTGCGGGTGGACCGTGATCACGGTTCGAGCTTCCGGGCGCAGATAGCGCCTGGCCGCCTTCAGCACGTCGGAGCGGGTTACGCGCCGCAGCTGCTCCAGACGCTGGAACGCCCCGCACGGCTCGCCGAGCGTGGTCGTGTAGAACGCGATCTGCTCGGCCTTTCCCCCGCAGGTTTCCATCCCCCGAAGCAAGCCGAGCTCCGCCCGCGCGCGCGCTCGCTCCAGCTCGTCCTCGGTCACCGGCTCTGCGCACACCTTCTCCAGCTGCTCGTCGAGCTTCGCAAGCAGCTCCTCGGCGCTTCTCTCCGGCCTCGCCACCAGCCCGATCTCGTACAGACCCGGATCCTGGAACGTCGACACCCATCCTCGCACGTCCGTCGCAATCTCCGCGTCCTGCACCAGGGCGCGGTGCACCCGCGACGACCGGCCGCCGAACAGGATGTCGTTGAGCAGCGAGAGCGCCGAGTGGTCGTAGTCGGCAAGCGCAGGGCCGTGGTACCCGATCGACACCTTGTCCGTCGGCGTCGGCTTGTGCAGCACCTCGGTCCTCTGCTCGGTCTGCGGTGCGTCCGGATGGCTGTCCTCCACGGGAATCTCGGCGGGCTTCAGCTCCCCATACGCAGCCGCGATCTTGCGGATCGTCGCTACCTCGTCGAAGTCCCCCACCACCACCAGCGTCGCGTTGTTCGGCGCGTAGTACGTCGTGTAGAACCCTCGGCAGTCGTCCGGCGTCAGCCCCTTGATGTCGTCCATCCAACCGATCGTGGGCGTGCGGTAGCCGTGCGTCGTGAACGCACGCGAGTACAGCTTCTCGCTCACTGCCCCGTCGACGTCGTCGTCGACTCGGTACCTTCGCTCGTTGGCCACGACCTCCAGCTCGCTGGTCACCTGCGCCTGCTGCATGACGAGCTTGCCCATGCGACGCGACTCCAGCGCGATCGCCAGCCCAAGCTGGCTCGCAGGCAGATTCTCGTAGTAGTAGGTCCAGTCGACCCAGGTCGCGGCGTTGGTCTCGGCACCCGCTTCCTCGAGCTTGCGATCGAACTCGCCCGGCTTCATTCCCTCGAACTCGTTGAACATCAGGTGCTCGAGAAGGTGCGCGAGCCCGGTCTTGCCCTGGCGCTCGTGGCGCGAGCCGACGCGGAACCATGTGTGGTAGGCGACCACCGGCGCCGCGCGATCCTCGACCAGGAGCACCTGAAGCCCGTTTGCAAGCCTGTAGCGCTCGACGCTCAGCGCGCTGCCAAACGGAAGTGCGCCTTCGTAGGCAATGGCGTTCGTGCCCGACTGCTCTGCGAGCATCGCGCTGCGCGCCCGTTGTCGGGCTGCCAGGCTCCGCCTCGGCGCCCCTTGGGGTCGTTTCGTGGTCATGTGTTCTCCAACGCTCGTCCCCTGCGTAGGGTGCGCGCACGCCGAGCGCAAGCTTTCCCGTCCTTGCCGCTTTCCAACCAGCTCACGGCTGCCGGAGGCGGGAAATTGGACACCCCCCTCGCTCGAGCGCTGGCTGCAAGCCCCTCGAGGCGATAGCATGCCGACCGACCGCGCCCATGTTGCGCCTGGACTTCGCAATCTCGGAGGACCTTCATGATCAACATCCGTCGCGCCACCATCTTCCGTCTCCGCGACCGCCTCAAGGAAACCGGTGCCCGCCCCTCCATCGTCGTCGCCAGCGGCGACAGCGTGCTCGCCAGAGCCGGCATCCTCCCCCCTGAGGAGGCTGCCGCCGTCCAGTCCATCGAGCCCGTCCTGGAGATGATGTTCCTCATGATGGCCGCGGACGGCACCCTCTCCGAAGAGGAGCGCGTCGTCATCCGAGGAGCCGTGCGCGAGCTCACCGAAGGTTTCGTCAGGTCCGCCACCATCAACGCCATGCTCACTGGCTACGAAGAGCACCTCGCCCGCGATGGACAGGAGGCACGCCTCGACAGCATCGTGGCCACGCTCGGCGACGATGCCCCCGGAGCCGAATCGGCCTTCATCCTGGCCGCGGCCGTCGCATTCGCCGACGAGAAGATCGAGGACGCGGAGAACGAGCTGCTCGATACGTTCGCCGAGAAGGCAGGCATCTCCGAAGAGCGCGCCAACCAGCTGCTCGACGAGCTCGAGCAGGATTGGAAGACCGAATCCTGAGGGCCGGACCTCGCGCGCTCAGCGCGACGGGTTCGAAGCTGCCGGAGGGGACGCTGGCAGGCTCTCCCGCCACGCGTCCCACACCGCGGCTCCGCCCTGCTCCACCTCTGGCCACGAATCGACGTAGTGGGACGGCTGCCCCGGCTGCGAGTCGTCGACCCAGTACGCCTTGCCCGTGCCCGTGGGGCGCACGTCGACGTGAACGAACTCGTGGTGCGGGTAGTAGCCGCAACCAACGTCAGGAAGCGTGCGGCAGAACCGATACAGCTCTTCCTTGGGCAGCCCGATCACGCTCAGATCCAGCGCCCTCCCTTTGCCGTGCAACCCTTCGTGCTCTCCACGACGATACCCGCTGACCACGTACAGCGCGCGGCCAGGGAACTCGTTGGCGATCTGCTGAGCCAGCCACACCAGCCTCGGGTGCACCAGCCGGATCGATGGAATCCATTCTCCCACCGACGCTGACTCGTCGTCCGGCGCATCGGGCAGCGGCAGGGCAGGGCGCGACACCCCCACCGGTCGCAGCATGACCGAAAGGCGATCGATCGCATCGCCCGCCACCGAGCCGTTGCACGCCAGAAGCGAGAACCGATCGTACTCAGCACCGTACCTCGCGAAGCGCACCGGGCTGCGAACGCAAGTCGATGGCGCGACCAGCGAGGAGCCGAACACCGAGAGGTCGGGCGGCGAGGAAGGCCGATCGCCGGACGGAGTCCACAGGACCAGGGAAAGCCGAGGCTCACCTTGTGGCTCCGATGCCGCCCAGCTCGCCGCGTCCTTCTGGAGCGAGTCGGCCCAGGGCATCATGGCAGCCGCGAATGGCTCCAGACGAAGCATGGACCAGGACGGGTGGCTCCAGCGCGCCATTCCCCAGGGGCCAGCGAGGAAACGGGCAGAGGCAGGGCGGGATTCGACCGAGGGGTTCTCGAAGCGATCGAGAAGAGGCCAGGGCTTGAGCAGGGGATTGTCGAGCTGGAACGTCGGCAATCGCAGGCTTGCGCGCAGCTCTCGATCCTGCCCGGTGCGCGAAGGCGTGGCTGCGTCGGACGGGCCCGCCGAGGCGAGCCACGCAAGAGCCGTCAGGGTGAGGAGGAACCAACGCACGTCGACCAACAGCATGGATGCGTGGGCGCGTGGTTTTGTTCCGGAAAAGCGCATGGCAGCGGCTGCCTCATGCTCCTGGTGGGGACGCCTGGGGCGGGGGCGGCCCAGGGCTGTACATCAGCGCATCCGCCAGCTTGTCGCGCACCTCCGGCGGGACGTTGGCCAGCCCGCCGGAACGATCCAGCTCGAACATCAGCTCCTGGACCGGATCGAGCGCAACGACCAGGCCCAGGGAGCGGGTCAGCGACAGCAGCTCCACGAGCTTGAGAGCGGATGCTGCGTCCCGGTGGATCGTGGTTGCACGGGCAGCATCGAGCAGCAGCCTGGAGAACTTGGTGGCCGCGCGGGGCACCACCAGCGTCACCCCGAGCTCGCGCGCTTCCCGGGCGATCGAAAGCGCCGAGCGGAACAGCTCCGGATCGCCGTTGTGCATCTCCAGCACCGCTGCGTCGAGACGTCGTGACAGCGTGTACTCCGCGATCAGCTTGAGCTCGCTCGGAACCTCGACGCCAGCCAGCTCGAGGGTCTCGATCGTGCGACGATGCTCGTCGTAGAGGAAGGAGTAGGTGGCGCCGAGCCGGTCGAGCAAGACGGTCATGATCTTCTCGATGAACTCGGTGCGGGCCTCTTCGCTCAGGTCGCGAAGGGAGTAGTAGACCGGTCCGAGGTGGCGATCGATCAACCGGATCAGCTCGGTGGGAGTCGGCTGCCCGAAGCAGCGGGTCGCATCCTCGAGCAAGGCCGCGTAGACCTCTGTGCCCACCGTGGTCTTGATGCCGCAGTGCATGTCCCGCTCGGTGAGCGTGGCAGCTGCGTAGGTCACATCCTCGCTGTGCTCGGTGCGGATCCGGGTCACGCGCGCGCGACCGATCACGAGCTGCGACGAGCCCCGCGCGAACACGGACTGGTCGAGCGTCTCGATGCTGAAGGCGGGATCGGTTTCGGTGTGGGGCACTTCACCGAAGAGCTGGCGCGAGGCGCGCTGCGCGATCCGGGCGTGCGTCCCCACCTCGGATCGGAGCACGCGGCGTCGCATGATGTCAGCGCCGTTGCCTTCGGTGGCTACGTTGCTGCTTCCGGCGGACAAGGCCTCGAGGAGGCGCGGCATGAAACGGCGACCGGTGATGTGGTCGAGCAGCTGCGTCGCACGCGCTGCGTACTTCATCACCTGCTTGGTCTCCAGGCCGGCCAGATCGTCGAAGAACCACCCGCAGCTCGCGTACATCAGCTGCGTCATTCGCTGCGCCTCCAGAAGCTGGAAGACCCGCACGCGAGCGTGCGAGGACAGCTGGGTGCGCGCATGCTTGCGCAGGAAGCTGTCACGACGCTCCCTGCTCGGGTCGAGGATGACGTCGATGTAGTCGTCGCGGGCCTGCCACACGTCGCCCAGGACGTCGCCTCCCAGGCTCTGGAGCACGTCGGCTGCGTGATCGCGCAGAAGGTCGAAGGCGCTGCGCAGCGGGCCGCGCCACGCCTGCGACCAGCCGTCGAACTTGCCCGAGTGGCAGCCGCAATCGCGCGTCCATCGCCCCAGGCCGTGCGCACAGCTCCACGCCGTGCCCTCTCCCATCGGTCCGCGCTTGAGCTCGACCTCGTGGCGCACCTGGGTGCGATCCAGATAGGCCGCATAGTTGGTGAGCTCCAGGCCGAGGCTCTCGGCTTCTTTGTAGAGGAAGTAGGCGAGCGAGCGATCCGCGAAGCGACGGTGGTGCCCGTAGGTCTCGCCGTCCGTGGCGACGTGCACGATCTGCTCGGAGCCGAGCGTCGAGCTCGCCGCGGATGCGAGGCGCTCCGCAAAGCCGCGGCTGGTGTCGAGCACGCCCTCGAAGCTGATCGCATGGGCCGTCGGACCGTCGTAGAAGAAGCACACGATCGATCGACCGCTCGGCAGGTTGAGCCTGTAGGGACGGCGCGGATCGATCGAGCCGTCGGACACGTCGGACCACCCGGCTTCGCCGATCGGGCGCATGCGTTCTGCCTGGTGGGGCGAGAGGATGACGTAGCGCATGCCGTGTGCGGCGAGGGCTTCTGCGCTCGCGACGTCGCAAGCGGTTTCCGCGAGCCACATCGCTTCGGGCATACGGCGGAAGCGGTGGCGGAAGTCGGCGATGCCCCAGCGGATCTGGGTATTGCGATCGCGCTCGTTGCACAGCGGAAGGATCGCGTGGCTCCAGACCTGGGCGATGGCGCCGCCGTGGCCGTTGTTGCGCAGCGCACTTTCGCGGTCAGCCTCAGCGATGCGCAGGCAGATTTCCGGGGAGTGCTGCTCGAGCCAGGAGAAGAGCGTGGGGCCGATGTTGAAGCTCAGGTGAGCGTAGTTGTTGACGATCTCCACGACGCGATCGCCGGGGCCGAAGACGCGTGCGAGGGCGTTGGCGCTGTAGCATTCGGCGCTGATGCGTTCGTTCCAGTCATGGAAGGGAGCGGCGGAGCTTTCTCGTTCGACGGATTCGGTCCAGGGGTTGTCGCGCGGAGGTTGATAGAAGTGGGCGTGAAGGACGACGGGGATTCTGGAAGTGAACATCGGCGAGCGGAGTGTAGATGGTCGAGCGGCGGCGTGCGGTGATTTCGGAGCGACGGACAGAGCGTGCGTGAGCGTGGGAAGGCTCGCGAAAGGCAGTGGGCAGGACCGGTGGGATTCCCGATTCGAGGATGGAAGGGTTGCGAGGTGGAATTCACCGGAGCGGATCTCGGAGGCGCTCGTTGTATGTCCGAACGTATTACCGTCATCTTAAGCAAATTATTTTGTGAAACGCTATATCAGGTGAAACAAGCAAGCATGAAAAAACATAGTTAAGGTGTCCAGGTGTCGTATGTTTCCAAATTGTCGAAATATAAAGCGCTTTAGGCGAAAATAGTTGGCCAGATCGGGCCGAAATCTCATGCAAAAAGACCCCTGGCCGAGGTCATGTACTTGTGTATCTTTGATGTGTGGACAAACTAGATACCGACCCAACCGACTCCCCCTCCCGTGACCATTTCCCGGTCATCGACCTCTTTCACCGAAGCGAAAAACCGGCACCCGTCCTGGTGCTGTCGGTGCTTCGAACCGCCTGGCTCCTCGACCAGGCCGTCGCGCGCGCTCTGACGCCCTTCCAGCTGCACTACGCCCAGTTCAACGCCTTGCTGCTCCTCCAGCAGCAGGCGCCCGCGGGCGTGCGTCCCAGCGCTATCGGCGAGTTCCTCTGCGTGTCACGTCCCAACGTGACCAAGCTCCTGGCGCGCCTGCATGCGCGCGCTCTCGTGGAGGAGCGCCCGGACCCAGAAGACGGTCGCGCCATCCGAGCCTTCATCACTCCTGCGGGGTCTGCCTGCCTCGAGAAGGCTTCGGAAGCTCTGCACCGCGACCTGCTCGCTCTGGTGGGAACCATCCCGGGCACGGACGCTCGAACGCTGCTGCATCTGCTCGATCAGTTCCGCGACAGCATCTCGGGCACGATCAGCACGCCGCAGCGTCCGTGACGCGCCTCTCCGACCACGCGATTCGGTGTCCGGCGAATCGCCGTCGGAGCTCCCTGCCGCCCACGCGGATTGCGTCCGCCGTTTCCAAGCTTCCTGCGGGTTGCCAGGGTACGGCCCGAATCGAGGACCGGACCGATTCGCATGCTTCCACGCCATTTCGCAGGCGATCTGCCGCGCCAAGGCGCTGGACCCGTGAAAGGCCCTCGCGTCTCGAGCCTGGAAGGACTAGGTTCACCCTGACGATTCTCCCGTGCGGAGGCCGGACGAAACCGGCTCCGTCTGGCGCCGTTGTTCACGGCAGTTGCTTACGTAGGTTCGAGGTGCGTGGGGCGGCATGGCGAAGATCCTTGTAGTCGACGACCAGCGCAACATGCGTACGACGCTGGCCATGATGCTTCGCGGCTCCAGCTACGAAGTGGATGAAGCCAGCGACGGGGCAGAAGGCGCCGAGATGGGCGCGAGAGGCGCCTATGACGTCGTGCTCACCGACCTGCGAATGGGGTCTGTGGACGGCATCGAGGTGCTGCGCTCCATCAAGCAGAAGATGCCCATGACCGAGGTGGTCGTGATGACCGCCTATGGAACGATCGAAAGCGCGGTCGAGGCCATGCGCCTCGGCGCTTTCGACTACATCCAGAAACCCTTCACCGAGCAAGAGCTCCTGGTCAAGGTCGCTCGCGCCGTCGACAACCGTCGCCTCACCGGTCAGGTCCAGCTTCTCGCCACCGAATTCAAGGAGCGCTACCGCTTCGAGAACATCATCGGACGCTCCCAGGCGATCCGCGACGTCCTCGGCCGCATCGTCCGCATCGCGCCTTCCGACGCCACCGTGCTGATCACGGGCGAGAGCGGCACGGGCAAGGAGCTCGTGGCCAAGGCGGTTCATGCCAACAGCAAGCGCTACAACAAGCCGTTCGTGCCGGTGAACTGCGCCGCCATCAGCGAGACGCTCCTGGAGAGCGAGCTGTTCGGCCATGCGAGGGGCTCGTTTACCGGTGCGATTGCCGCGCGCAAGGGGCTGATGGAGGAAGCCGACGGCGGCACGTTCTTCTTCGACGAGATCTCGGAGACGCCCCTGTCGTTCCAGGCCAAGCTCCTGCGCGCGATCCAGGAGAACGAGATACGCCGCGTTGGCGAGAACAAGCCGATCAAGGTCGACGTCCGGATCATCGCTGCGACGAATCAGGATCTGCTCACCGCGATCGCGGAGCGCAGGTTCCGTCAGGACCTGTACTACCGCCTGAACGTCGCACGCTTCGAGCTGCCGCCCTTGCGGGAGCGCCGCGAGGACATCCCGCTGCTCGGCGACTTCTTCCTCGAGAAGTTCAACCGCAAGAACAGCAGCAAAGCCAGGTTCGGCGATGGGGTCATCGACGCGATGATGGCGCTCGATTACCCGGGCAACATTCGCGAGCTCGAGAATCTGGTCGAGCAGGCCGTGGCCTTGTCCGGCGGCGGGATCATCACGGTCGACGACATCGTGCCCAGGACCACCCGTCCTCCTTCGGTGGGTACGGGGCGCACGCTGACCGAGGTGGTGGATGCGGCCGAGAAGCTCGCCATCGAGAGTGCGCTTCGCGAGTGCGATGGCAGCCGGGAGAAGGCCGCGGACCTGCTGGCGATCTCGCCCACCACCTTGTGGCGGAAGATGACCCGGTTGGGCATCGTCTTCGAGTCGCGCTCGGCTTGAGCGAAATGCCCGACTCCTGGCGTGTAAAGCCTGCCATGCGCTCCAGACGGGCTTGCATTCCTGCAACCGTAGCGCGCCATCCCGTTCGCCCTTGCAATGGTGAACGCACCGGACGAAGATAGGCGACGGCCTGTGATTTGAAGCGATATCAGAAGGTTCGCTGAATTCGAGCATCTTGCGAACACCCTGGTCCGGAGCTTGCTACGCTGCGATCCGGTTCGAGTTCCCAGGGACAAGGCAGGCGAGCATGGCAGTGACGCCCAAGATTCTCATCGTGGATGACGAGGAGCGCCAGCGGCGGACCCTGAGCATTGCCCTGCGGCTCGACGGCTTCGAGGTGGAGTGTGCGGGCGATGCCAACGCTGCCCTCGAGATTCTCGGGCGCTCGTGCTGCAACCTTGCGCTCGTGGACTTGATGATGCCCGGCGTCAACGGGCTGGACCTGGCGCGACAGGTCCAGCGGCTCTTTCCTGAGGTCAAGGTCGTTCTCACCAGCGCCTATCACCTGTCGGAGCGCCAGCTGGTGCGTGCCGAATGCGGAGCGGTCGGCTTCGTTCCCAAACCCTACCGCATGAACGATCTGGTGGCGTTCCTTCGCTCCAAGACCATCGCGCAGGCCTGACTTCGCACGCTTCGCTGCGGCCCAGCTCAGGCGCCGTGCCAGTGTGCTGTTGGCCAGCTCCACCTGGGAAGCTCGGTTCTCTGCAGGCCGCTCCCTTGGAACTGTGGTACGGGTGCCGCCGAACGTGCGAGTAGATCTCTTCGACTTCGAACTCCCTCCGGACAGGATTGCGCAGCGTCCGATCGAGCCGCGGGACGCCTCGCGCATGCTCCTGGTCGATCCGGACACAGGCAGTCTGGAGGACCGGCACGCTCATGACCTGGCCGACGTGATCGCACCGGGCTCGGTGCTGGTCGTCAACGACACGCGCGTTATCCCGGCGCGTCTGCTTGGACGCAAGGCCCACACCGGCGGCAGGGTGGAGATCCTGCTGGTCCGCAAGATGGGCGACGAGACAGCGGAGTTCGGAGGAACGCGCGTGCCGGCGGAGCGTTGGCGAGCCTTGGGAAAAGCCTCCAAGCCGCTTCGCATGCCGACCACGATCGCGATCGGCGAAGGCGATTCGTTGATGGCGAGGATCGAGCGTCGGTCCGACGACGACGGGCTCCTCGAGGTGGTGCTTGCGACGATGGATGGAACGCCGTTGCAGTCCGCGATCGCTGCGCGCGGGCACATCCCCCTGCCTCCGTACATCCGTCGCGACGACGATGCTGCGGACGTGGAGCGCTACCAGACCGTGTATGCGAGGGCGGAGGGCGCTGTGGCAGCACCGACGGCCGGGCTGCACCTGACGAATCGTCTGCTCGGCGTGCTCAGCGCGCGGGGCGTGCACATGGCGACTGTGACCTTGCACGTAGGTCCCGGCACGTTTCAGCCGGTGCAGGTCGAGGATCTGGATCAGCATCGGATGCACGAGGAGTGGTACGAGGTGCCGCGGTTCACGGCGCACGTCATCGACGATGCGCGGGCCAGGGGCGCAGCGATCGTGGCAGTGGGCACGACCACAGTGCGTGCGCTGGAGTCTGCTGCGGATCCGGAGCGTCGTGGCGCGGTGCAGGCATGCGCAGGCCCGACCCGGCTGCTGATCCAGCCCGGCTACGACTTTCGCGTCGTCGACGCGATGCTCACCAACTTCCACCTGCCGCGGTCCACGCTGCTGGCTCTGATCAGCGCGTTCGCGGGGCGGGAGCTGACCTTGAGCGCGTATGCCCATGCGATTGCGCAGGGGTACAGGTTCTACTCGTACGGCGACGCGATGTTCATCCGCTCGCGGGGCAAGGCAGCGGGCGCATGAGCGGTCCGACGACTCCCGGGTACGGATTCCGCGTGGTTGCGCGCGATGGGGCTGCGCGAGCATCGGTGCTGGTGACGCCGCACGGGGAGGTGCAGACGCCTACGTTCATGCCTGTGGGCACGCAGGGGTCGGTGAAGTCGCTTTCACCGGACGAGGTCGCAGCGACGGGCGCGCGGATCGTGCTCGGCAACACGTATCATCTGTGGCTTCGTCCGGGGCCCGAGGTGATCGCGCAGCTCGGGGGCTTGCACCAGATGTCGCGCTGGCCCCATGCGATGCTGACCGATTCCGGCGGATTCCAGGCGTTTTCCCTGGCGCAGCTCACGAAGCTGACCGAGGACGGCTTCGAGTTCCGATCGCATCTGGATGGTACGCGCATGATGCTGACGCCCGAGGAGGCGATGCGGGTTCAGGGACTCATCGGAGCGGACATCGCGATGCAGCTCGATGTCTGCTCGCCGGGCATGGCGGATCGAGCGACCGTGGAGAGCGCGGTAGAGCGCACGACGCGCTGGGCCGAGCGATGTCTGCGGGCCAAGAGGGCGGACCAGGCGGTGTTCGGCATCGTGCAGGGAGCCATGCACGTCGAGCTGCGGCGCGCACATGCTCGCAGGCTCGGATCGATGCCGTTCGACGGGCTCGCGCTGGGCGGCTTTTCGGTGGGCGAGCCGATCGAGACGATGCATGCCGTGCTGGCGGAGGTGGCAGGGGAGCTCGACCCGGAGCGTCCCCGCTATCTCATGGGTGTGGGAACCCCGATCGACCTGGTGCGGGGGGTGGCGGCAGGGGTGGACATGTTCGATTGCGTGATGCCGACCCGCAATGCGCGCAACGGGCAGGCGCTGCTGCGCAGCGGGCGCATCGTCATCAAGAATGCTCGCTACCGGACCGACCCACGGCCCATCGACGAAGCGTGTGGGTGTCCGTGCTGCGCTGGGGGGTACAGTCGGGCGTACCTGCGCCACCTGTACCTGGCCGGCGAGATCCTCGCACTACGCCTTCTGAGCGTGCACAACCTGCATCTGTATGGGAAGATCATGCAGGAAGCGCGTGAAGCCATCCTGTCGGGAACCTGGGCTCGGTTCGAGGCCGACTTCGGCGCCCAGCAGCCTGAGTAGAGCCATCGAACCATGGTTTTGACGTTCCCGTTGTCGATCGAGGAAGGCTTCGATATCGTGCGCATTCGGGTCCGACCGAGGAAGGTGGCTTTGAAGAATCGATGAGTCAGGGGCCGCAAGACAAGAGGGCGCTCGGGCGCATCGCATTGCAGCGACAGGTGGCCCAGCGGCCTGGCGTGGGATCGTCGGACTCCACCGAACCCGACGTGGGTGCACTCAAGGCGCTGTCCGAGCAGCACGGCGTGCCGGGCATTGATCTGACCCAGGTATGCATCCGCCTTACGGACCTGGATCTTCTTCCGCGGGAGATCGCCGAGAAGCACGCGATCCTACCGGTGCTCGTGCGCGACGATCGCGTGTTCATCGCCATGCAGTCGCCTGGTGACCGGCACATCATCGACGAGCTGGAGTTCGTGACCGGCAAGAAGGTCTACCCCTACGTGGCGCTGCCGAGCGAGCTGCAGCGCGTGATGTCATCGGCCTACGACCTGAAGAACCAGGGCGAGCAGTTTTATGTCGGGCCGCGCTGCCCGCAGGAAACGCTCGATCGCATGGGAGCGCGGGAGCGGTCGCAGGACACGCCGCCTGCGCCGCCCCCTGCACCGCAGAAGGCCATGCCTCGCGAGGAACCGGCGGTGGTGGTCGACGAGCTGAAGGGCTCGGCGGTGGGGTGGGAGGAGCTGTCGGACGCGGACTTCAACGTGTCTGACGAGGTTTCGGTCGTGACCGATCTGCCGACCGATCCCTCGGCCGGTCCCATGGCGATGGCGCCGGACAAGAGCAAGAAGACGATCCTGGTCGTCGACGACGAGACCGACATCCGCAAGATGCTGCGGCGTCTGCTGACCGATCGTGGATACAACGTGCTGGAAGCCGAGCGCGGGCTTCAGGCGATGCGCGTGGTGAAGGAGCAGGTGCCGGATCTGATCATTCTCGACGCGATGCTACCGGAGGTGCACGGCTTCGAGATTGCTCGACGGATCAAGGGCAGCGAGCGCTACGGGCACATTCCGATCATCATGATCTCGGCAGTGTACCGGGGGTGGCGCTACGCCGAGGATGTCAAGACCAGCTACGGGGTCGACGCGTACATCGAGAAGCCGTTCCGGATTGCCGACATCATGAAAGCGATCGACGGAGTGATGTCGGCGCCTTCGGGCAAGCAGGAGGAGAGCAAGACATCGTCCGGGGCGGAGCAGGCGTTGGCGCAGGGGGTTGCGGCCTACCAGGCTGGGAACCTCGACCAGGCGATCGAGCATCTCAAGAGGGGCGTGGGTATCGACCCGCTTGCATATCGTTTGCACTTTCACCTGGGATTGCTGTACGGCAAGAAAGAGCAGATCTACGAGGCGATACAGCACTTGGAGACCGCGCTGCAGATCAATCCGAAGCAGTTCCCGGCGATGAAGAACCTTGCCGTTTTGTACCAGAAGGCGGGATTCCGGAACAAAGCCATCGAGATGTGGGAGCGCGCCATCCCGGTTGCGCCCGACGACGGCACCCGGCAATCCATCAAAGAATTGTTGTTGGGATTGCTCTAACCTGGGGGGGCCGACTGAAACTCTGATGGCTCGCAATTGTCAGGTCCACCGAATCCGCAAGGAACCTAGATGAAGTTCCTGTGCGACAACTGCAAGGCGAAGTACCAGATCGCCGACGAAAAGCTGCAAGGCCGCGCGGTACAGATGAAGTGCCGCAAATGCGGTCATGTCATCGAAGTGCCCTCGTTGACCGCTGGTATCGCTGCACCAGTGCAGAAGCCCGCTGAGCCGCAAGCTCCGGCTCCAGGACCTGAGGCTTCTGCGGTCCGTCCGGCCCCGGCGCCGGCCCCTGCACCGACGCAGCGTCCCGTGCGTCCCGCCCCGGCGGCAACCCGTCCTTCCGGCGGAATCGCGAGCCACGCCGCTGCAGCCGTGGCGGCAGCCACGCCCGCGCCAGCGCGGCAATCCGCCCCGTTGCGTCAGGTGGCCGCGCCTGCTCGCGCGCCCGCACAGCAATCCGGCCTTGCCGGAGCGTTTTCCAAGACGGTCAAGGAGAAGGACGTCAGCCAGGCGATCGAGGTCCTGTCTGCGGGTGCAGCCGAGGAGTGGTACGTCGGCGTCAACGGCGTTCCGTTGGGGCCGGTGCGGCTCGCAGTGTTGCGTCAGAAGGCAGCGCAGGGTGCGATCAACGAGGACTCCCTGGTGTGGCGCGAGGGATTCGACGAATGGCTGCCGCTGCGCCAGTTCCCCGAGCTCGTGGTGCTCGTGCAGGAAGCGCGCGAACACGCGGTGCGCGGGCTTGGCGGCCCTGCCGGGCAAGCAGGCCGGATTTCGGCGGCTCCGCAGCCGCCGGCTACCAGGCCGCCAGCGCGGACAGCACCGGCCTCCCGCGCGCAGACGCCAACCCCAGCGCCCGTCCACGTTTCGCCGGCACCGGGAGCGGTATCTCCTGCGGCGGGCTTCGACCCCTTCGCCCCGTCGACCTCGGGGGCAGCCGGCGCAGTTGGGGCCCCGATGCAAGGTGCAGCGCAGGGAGGCATGACCCCGGCACCCGGCGCAGTGGGCGGCGACTTCGGAATGCAGCAGGCCCGCGCATCAGGCATGGATGTGATGGCCGACCCGTTTGCGGCCGCCGGACCTGGCGAGCCCGGCGTCGTCACAGGTGGGATGCCTGCGGCAGGCCGCACATCGGTCCTTCCCGAGTCGGTGATGCGTCCGTCGATCGTGGACGAAGTCTCGCTCGGCGTTCGCAAGCAGGTGCGCGTACACCCTGCGGCCGTGGCTTTCATCGGGCTGCTCGGCATGTTCGGCGGCGTGATGCTGACGATCTGGCTGCTCGGAGGAAAGAACCAGGCGCAGCCTCCGCCGACTGTGCAGATCGTGACCGTGACGGCTCCACCGACGCAACCGCAGCTGCCGCCCGGTGCTGTGCCGACTTCGTCGGGCGGAATCGCGATGGCGGAGAACAACGTGGTCGGCGACAACACGCGTCCCAACCCGACCGGAGGCCCCAGCAAGGAAGGCAAGACTGAGCCTTCGAAGAAGGACGATCCCAAGGCAGCAGCCACCTCGCCGTTGAACACGGGATTGGACATGCCTGGAGTGCCGGGCCCAGCGGCAGGCGGGCCGACGCCTGGGGGTGGCAACTCGAGCCTTCCGCAGCTCGAGCAGGCAGACATCCAACGCGTGGTCTCCTCCAACGTCGGGTTCGTCAAGCGCCAGTGCTGGGAGCCGGCCCTCGCCTCGCGCTCTCCGAACGCACCGACATCGGCCAAGGTCAGCGTGATGCTCACGATCGCACCGGACGGCAGTGTGCAGAGCGCGAATGCTTCAGGCGGCTCGGGCTATCCTGATCTTGCATCGTGCGTCGCCGGGCGCGTGCGCGGCTGGAAGTTCCCACCCTCGAGCGGGTCGTCGACAGCCAACATCCCGTTCGTGTTCGCCTCGCAGTAGAGCCTCTGGCATGCAGCACGGAGGGGGCTACGTGCTGAGGCGGTGCACGCGCTCGTAGCCGGTGTCGAGATCGGTGATGGTGAGCTCGACGATGCCGTGGGAGTCGAGCGCATATCGTTCGCGCACGAGCGGGCCTTCTGCTGAGGTTCTGCAGATCGGCACATGGCTGAGGTCCGCGTCAT
Source organism: Deltaproteobacteria bacterium (assembly GCA_016218915.1). Lineage (GTDB taxonomy): Bacteria > Myxococcota_A > Polyangia > Polyangiales > Polyangiaceae > JACRCQ01. The sequence continues at coordinate 222,774 of JACRCQ010000042.1, read as the reverse complement.
CGGCGCGGAGCGCAGCATCGAACGGGAAGAAGACCTCGGCGAACGGCGTGATGTTGCCTTGCGGTGAGCCATCGGCGTCGAGCGAGCCGCACTCGATGTAGCGGAAGTGCCCGATGTTGTGCGCGGGGCGGTACAAGCGGCAGGACACGAACGGGACATCTCCCTCCGGCAGGCGCAGATCGTTGGTGAAGATCGGATCGAACGACACCCTCGCGCCGTCCAGCTCCTCGCGGAACACGCCGAACGTGCGCGAGTACCGGTCGGTCAAGGCGAAGCCGGCTTCCTCGTCGCCAGCGATCGCGAGCCCGATAGCGGTGGCTGCCGACGGGTAAGGGGAGCGATGCACGCGTCTGCCGAAGCGTGTGCGCAGGGCGCGGCCGATGATCGGCAGCGCGCTAGCGCCGCCGACGACGTAGATGCCTGCGATGTCTGCCAGAGGAGGCTCGCTGCCGCCTGGCTGCTGCGCGGTCGGGGGAACGGACGCGCATTCGGCGCTGGTCTCTTCCTCCATGGTGGCCATGACCGGCAGCATGGTCTCGATCGTACGTTCCACGAGCGGCATGCATGCCTCGTAGAAGTCGGCCACCGGGATGGCCACCTCGGGAACAGGGGCTCGCGGCCCGAGCGCGGGCTCGAGCTCGACCACGACGCGTCGGGAGTTGGGGTTGAGCGATTCCTTGGCCTGGCGGCACAGGTCCGTGAGCTGGTCCAGGGCGCGTTTCGGCAGCGAGGCGCGATCCACGGCAGCGGTGCGCAGCACGAGGTCTACCAGCACGGTATCGAAGTCGTCACCGCCCACGCGCGGAGCACCCGCGGTGGTCATCACGTCGTGGTGCTGCCCGGTCATGTGCACCAGCGAGGCGTCGAACGTGCCGCCGCCGAGATCGTAGACCACCACGTATTCCCTTCGCGACGTGATGGTGGAGCGATGGCGGTGTGCGTATTCGAACCCAGCGGCCGATGGCTCGTTGAGCAGCGCAGCGACGTCGAATCCCGCGCGGCGGAACGCATCGATGGTGAGGAAGCGCTGGGTGCTGTGGGCGTTGGCGGGCGTGGCGACCATGGCGCGCATGTCGCGCGAGCGCGCGATGCTCCTTGGCAGGTTGGAGCGCACCAGGATGTCGTGGCGCAAGGAGCGCAGGAAATCGGTAAGAAGCTGCCCGATGGCGATGGAGCTCTTTCCGAGCTCGATCTGGGTGTAAGGCGAAGCGTTGGGATCGGACAGGATGCGCTTGAACGAGCGGAGCAGGGTCCAGCTGGGATCCGAGGCTGCATGCAGCGCATCGAAGCCGTAGCGAAACTCGCCGCTGCATTCTGCGACGACCGAAGGGTACCAGTCCGTGGCGTCGCCGGACTCGTTCATGAAGCTGACGACGGGGTAGTTTCCCCGGTCGGAGAAGGCGACGATGCTTCGCGTGGTTCCGAAGTCGATTCCGAGGCGCACGGCTCAACCCTCGGCGCGCATGTTGCCACATTCCGCGTCGACGTGCGCGTGTCGCTCGCGAGCCGGGGACCTGCCGGCGAGCGGGCTCACGAAAGCTTGCGGATGGCGGCTATCCAGAAGCCACCGAACGCGGACAGCGGGCTGTCGCACAGGGACCATTCGACCTTGCGCAAGACGGTCTTGAGGACAGGCAAGCGCATGGCGGCGGCAACCGGAGTCACGATGCGCACGCCGCGCGAAGCGACGATTTCGCAGCGCGGCGGGAGCAATCGCTTGATCACCCACGGTGGATCGAATCGCGTGAAGACCGCGTCCTCGTGCGTTCGATCGCTGATCGCGCCCGCAGGCCCCAGCCTCTTGGCGAGGGCCCGAAGGCTGAGCGGGTTGTAGAACTCCGCGAGCACGTGCCCGCCTGGTCGCGTCACGCGCACCATCTCGGCCAGGGCTTTGCCGATCTCGGGGACGTGGGCGAGGACCTTGAACGAGCAGACGACGTCGAAGCTCGCGTTGTCGAACGGCAGGTCGGTCGCGGTGCCGAATCGCGCATCGAGCCCCCGCTCCCGGGCCTTTTCCAGCATGCCCTCGGACAAGTCGACGCCCTGGGCGATGTGGCATCGCTGCGCAAGTCGCTCGAGGATCAGCCCGGTGCCGCAACCGACCTCGAGCACGTCCTTTCCCTCGCCGTACCGCAGCGTGTAGTCCACTTCGAGATCGTCGAGCAGCGCGTGGTAGCCGTCCGGCTGGTTCGGCCTGCGCTTGGACTCGTAGCGGGCTGCGAACTCGTCGTAGTACGACCGGATCGCTGACTCGTTGGGGTCGCGTTGGATCATGGACCCTGGGCGTATACCCGGTGCAGCCCTGATGGCAACAAACGAGGGGTCTGGGGCGGGTGGGGGGGAGGCGCAGCGGGCCGAGCTTGACGGATCGGGCCGAACCGCGCGACGGTTCGGATCATGAACAGACTCACCATCCTCGTTGTGTGCGGCGCGCTCGCGGCTCTGGTCGGAGCTTGCTCGAGCAGTGATTCGACAGGGACAGCGGGCACGGCGGGTGCCGCGGGAATCGGCGGAACGGCGGGCACCGGCGGAACGGCAGGCACTGGCGGAGCAGCTGGCATCGGCGGGACCGGGGGCACGCTCGATGATGGCGGCCTGCCAGATGCGGATGCGGCGGTGCCTGCTGAGGGTGGCACCAAGACGATCGCGACGCTGGACACTTCCAAGGGCAAGATCGTGATCGAGCTCAATCCGGACAAGTCGCCCATCACGGTGGACAACTTCAAGAAGTACGCGGACGACAAGTTCTACGATGGGCTGATTTTCCACCGGGTGATCAAGGACTTCATGATCCAGGGCGGCGGGCTCAACGAGAACATGCAGGAGCAGACCGCGACGTACGAGCCGATCATCAACGAGGCGAAGACCTCCAAGCTGTCGAACCTCAAGGGCACGATCGCGATGGCGCGAACCTCGGATCCCAACTCGGCGACGTCGCAGTTCTTCATCAACACGGTCGACAACAAGTTCCTGGATCCAGGCGGAAGTCCCCAGAACCCTGATGGCTACGCCGTGTTCGGGATGGTGGTCGAGGGCATGGAAGTGGTGGCTGCGATCGAATCGGTGCCGACCGGATCGAAGATGGGATACGACGACGTGCCGATTGATCCGGTGCTGATCAACTCGGTGGTGGTGGAGCAGAAGTAGCGCGGCCGCCGCCATGAAACCCGGGGATCATCCGGACTTCTTCCGTCTGCCTCCGCCCCCAGGAGCTTCGAGGGAGAGCACGATCCGACTCGATGACCAGGGGCGGTTCTGGCACGACGGAGCGATGGTGGAGAACGCGGCGCTATCCAAGGCGCTGCATGGTTGGATTTCCAGGCACCCTGACGACGGGCGGTACATCCTGACCAACGGGTACGATTGGACGTACTTCGTGGTGGACGACGCGCCGTACTATGTGATCCGGGCCGAAGTGGAGCCAGAAGGGGTGAAGCTGACGCTCTCGGACCAGACCCAGGAGTGGCTTGCGCCCGAGCGGATGAGGGTGGGCGAGGGGGGGGCCGTCTACGTTGGGGTGAAGGGGGGGGCGTTTGAGGCGAAGTTCACGCGCCATGCGCAGACTTCGCTTGGATCGGCGCTGGAGGAGGACGAGGCTGGGGGGGTGGTCCTGGTGGTGGGGGGGCGTCGGTACGGCCTGCCCCAGCCCTAGATCTGCAATCGGGCGACAAGCCTGGAAATGGTGATATGTGAAGCCGCTCCAGGGCGAATTTGTGGCTTCGGGGCTTTCGCTCACCGCCGGTCTTGACCCTGAAGCCACAACGCGGTTCAACGGTATTCGAGGAGCGCTCTTTTCTCCTCCTTGCGTCGCACCATGGCCGTGGATCCCCGCCGAGATTCCCCGAAGGGAGGCGCTGAAGCGTCTGCCGAGGACCCCAGTGCGCGGGTCGGTTCCACGATCAAAGAAAAGTGGCGCGTTGATGCCCTGATCGGCACCGGCGGAATGGCGTCGGTGTTCTCGGCAACGCACCGCAATGGCCAGCGCGTCGCCTTGAAGATCCTTCACACGGTGCTCGCGCACGATCAGGCTGTAAAAGACCGCTTCTTGCGTGAAGGCTACGTGACGAACTCGGTGGGGCACGACGCCTGTGTCGCGGTGCTCGACGACGATCTGACCGAGGATGGTGCGCCATTTCTGGTGATGGAGCTGCTCGAAGGCGAGACGCTTCGGGACTTGTGGAAGAAGTCGGGGCGCAAGCTTCCTGTGGTGCGGTCCCTGCAGATTGTGGATCCGGTGATCGATTGCCTGGCGGCATGTCACGCGGCCGGCGTAATTCACCGCGATTTGAAGCCTCCGAACATCTTCCTGACGCACAAGGGCGTGGTGAAGGTGCTCGACTTCGGAGTGGCGCAGCTGCGGTCTGCGACCGCGGAGCGTACGCGCGCAGGCACAGCACTCGGCACACCTCACTACATGTCGCCCGAGCAGGCGATGGGGCTGACGGACCAGCTCGACGGTCGTGCGGACCTGTTCTCCATTGGAGCGATTCTGCACGCGCTCGTGACAGGGCACCGGATCCACACCGCCCGGACCGAGAACGAGGCCTTGATCCTTGCGGCCACAACACCGGTCCCCTCCATAGCCCGTCTCGCACCCGACCTTCCGGTCGAGGTCGTCAAGTTCATCGACAAATCGCTGAGCTGGGACCGTCGCAATCGTCACGCTGACGCCAAGGAGATGCTCGCCGACCTGCGCAAGCTCGTGGCGAGGCTGGGCGGAGCGGGTGCTTCGGTGTCCCGGGCTGCGGTGGCCGAGGGACCGTCGATCGAGGTCGAGGAAGGGCCGGAGCCGACGCCCGCGCCTGAGGAAGAGGTCGAAGCCGAGGAGATGGAGGAGCTCGCGGGAGACGACGATCCCCGCGTGCTCAAGCTCCAGGAGCTGTTCAAGGCGCTGGAGCGGTTCCTGCCGAACGTGCGGACCATGGGGTGGGAGCACCCGGCCACGCAGCGTGCAGTGCGCACGGTGCACGGCGTGTTCGTCGACGCGCTCAAGGACGATCCCAATCTGGTCAACGTGACGTGCCGTCCCTATTCGTTCCTGCGGTTCGGCCAGACGATCTGGGAGCCCGGGCCGCCGAACGACATGATCCCGTACAACCTGTTCGAGTGCGGGATCCGCGAGATACGGTTCAAGCCCGGGGTCACGCTCGAGGAGTTCAAGAGCACGATCGAGCTATGGACTCTGGATCCGGGGAAGGATCTCGCGCCCGAGGACGACATCGTGGCGGCGTTCTGGGATCGCGGATTGAAGCACGTGGAGGTGGAGGCGATCGACGTATTCGCCGAAGGCGGGGCAGGCGAGCGAGAGCTGTTCTACAGCGAGGCCGGTGAGCTGGAGAAGCACGCCGCAGAGTCGGCGATGAACGCTGCGTCGGTGGAAGTGCGCGCCATGGCGGTATCGACCGACGATGCGGCGCTCAAGTCGCAGCACGGCGCAGGACCGATGGCGCTCGACGAGGTGGTTCGCGCGGCGGTCTCGCCGCGGATGGTGGTGCCCAACGAGCAATGGACCGAGAGGTACGTCCGGGCGTTGTGCGATGCGATCATCGACGCGGACGAGCAGCAGGATTTGCCGACGGTGATGGGGTCGCTGGGGCGATCGGCGTGCGACCTGATCGTGGCGGGTCGGCTGACCATGGTGCTGGCGTTCTGCGAAGCGTTGCGCAAGCAGGTCTCCGATCGAGTGGACGCGAAGCAGGCGGCGCGGATCGGGGGATTGATCGACGATGCGCTGCTGGGCGGGGAGGCGTTGGCGCTGGCGCTGGATCGTCTGCAGTCGAAGCCAGAGGGCGTGACCGAGTTTGCCCCGGCGCTGATGCGATTGAACCCGGATCACCTTCCCAAGGTGCTGGGCGCGTATCGCTCCACCTCGCCGATGGAGCTGCGCAAAGTGCTGCTCGAGTACATCGAGCGCGCGATGCCGGTGGCGAAGGAGGAAGTGGGCGTGAGCATCCAGGATCTGGATCCGGCGGTTTCGGCGCCGGTGCTTGCGCTGCTCAAGAAGGTGGGAACGCCGGCGACGCGAAAGATCCTGTCGAATCTCGCGAAGAGCAAGGACCCGATGATCCGGATCGAGGCGCAGGTGCTGTCGGCGGACACGCCCGACGCGCTCGCCGGTGAGCTCAACCGGCTGTGCGCCGACCCGTCGCAGCGCACGAGGATCGCTGTCTACCGCGTGCTGGCGCGCCACGGTCTGCGCGCTGCCGTGCCGAACATCGTGCGTCAGATCAAGGCACCGACGTTCTCCACGATCGAAGCCGAGGAACGCAAGGAGCTGTTCAAGGCGATCCTGTCGCTGTCTCCGGAGCGCGGCGAGGACATGGCGTTGGAGCTGGCGAAGAAGGGCGGGCTGCTGACCTCCGAGAACCGGGAGACGTCGCGCATCGCCGCTATCGAAGCGCTCGGCGAAGTGTGCCGCTCGATCAAGGTGTCATCGCAGCTTCGCGAAGTCGCCCAGTCACGATGGGGGACGTCGGAGGAGACGCGCAGCAAGGCGGCAGCGGCGGCTGGTCAGATCGAGCAGCGCGTGGCGGCCGGCAACACGGCGGAGGGGGTTGCGTGACCAGCGGACTGGACATCGTCACCAAGGACGCTGGCGAGCAGGTACGTACCGCTCGAGCGCGCGATTCTGGCGAAGAGGCGCTCGTAGCGCTCTACCGCCTGGCGCAGATGGTGCGGGTCCACGACGTCGAGAACCAGGCATTCTCCCGCGCCCTGGAGCAGACCCATCGGGCCGTGGTGTACTACTGCCTGCACGCAGGCAGCGATCTGGTGATCCTGTTCGCCGAGCGTGTGGTCCTGATCGGAGGCCAGCTGCTGCAGGGAACGCGCGCGGCCTACGAGGCGGCAGCCGAGCTGGGCGAGCACCTGATGTGGTGCGGCGGCGCGGAGCTGACGATCCAGCGCGATGTCCAGCCCAAGGACCTGAAGGCATTCGCCGAGGCGCTCGGCACTGCGCTCCGCAACAAGAAGACCTCGGAGTTCAAGTCTCCCACCACCAAGATCAAGCTGCGTCCGGTTGCGGACTCGGTGCGCGTGCGAGGGCTCACGCTCGAACGGCTGAAGTTCGAGCAGCGCCTGGTGCGCACCTACGCGTCGGCTGTGGTGGTGATGCGTCGGTTCTTCGAGGCGTTGCGAGCCGGACGGCTCGTGCTGCCGCGGCGCCTCAAGCGGATCGCGCAGAACCTGGTGGATCTCTCGGAGGGCAAAGCGCCGGCGTTCCTCGGCGTGACCGAGGTTCGCAACGCGAACCACGACGATGCGGGGCGGGCGGTGAACACGGCGATCCTCGCGGTGGCAGCCGCTCGCGAGATCACGGCCGATCGGCTGGTTCTGTCGCAGATCGCCATGGCAGCGCTCATGCACGACGTGGGTCGTCCGCGCGCGGAGTCCAAGCTGCCCAAGGGCGCCATTGCAGCGCGTTTGTCCGACTGGGACGAAGACCACATGCCGTCGGGGACCGCGGTGGTGCTGACCGCTGTGGGACGGTTGAACGAGCCGACGATCGCGCGGACGGTGATCACGTACGAGTCGCTGTGGGTCAAGCGCCAGGCGTCGCTCGGGCCCGTGTACGACGGCATGCTGGAGCCCACGCTGCAGGCGCGGATCATCGCGATCGCCCGCAGGTACAACGACCTGCTGACGCCAGAGCCCGGGCTCGCGCCGCCGCTCCCGGACTTTGCGGTCGCGACGCTCGCCAACGAGCTGACCGACGCCACGGATCGGACGATCCTGCGCATGCTGGTGAGCGCGCTCGGGCTCATGCCGGTGGGCACGGTGGTGCAGCTCGCCGCGGGCGAGACGGCCGAGGTGCTGCCGAGCGAGGAGCGACGTCCTCCCCACAAGCCGCGATTGAAGATCGTGGTCGATGCGCGGGGGGGGATCCTGAATCCGCCTCGGGTGGTCGACCTGCTCAAGCAGGAGGGCAAGCTCGAAGTCCGTCGCGTGATAAGCACCGATGGCTGGACCAAGGGATTGGAGCCGGTCGAAGAGGGCGAAGCGCGCGTGTCCGACGTGCCGCCGTCGAATCCCCCGTCCTCGGTCCAGTCCGAGGCCTCCTACCCATCGACCGAAGCTCCGTCGACGTCTGCAAGCCTGTCGCTCGGCTGGCAGCAAGAGCCGCCTCCGCGCGCCTCTGCGCCTCCGGCGGTGCCGCGTCCGCCGATCGTGATCATGCCCGACAGCGGTGGCGACGAGCGTACGCTGTACGAGCCCTCGCCCTATGGAGCGGAGGAGGAGCAACCCGAGGATGAGCCCGAAGAGGGCACGCAGTTCTTCCGTCGGGAAGCGAACCCCGCGCTACGCCCGCAGCCGGTCGCGCTGCCGGATCGAGCGACAGCGACCGGCAACTTCAAGAACACGCCGCTTCCGCATGTGCTTGTATACATGCTGGATCGAGGGTTCACCGGCTCGCTCGTGATCCGGGATCCGGACAGCAAGTCGCACGTGATGTACTTCGAAGGCGGCGTGCCCACGCGTGTGCAGGTGGGCAATCCCATTGCGCCGATCGGCGAGGAGCTGATTGCCGCACGCCTGATCGCTCCGCCCGCGATGGATGCCTGCACGATGGCTGCGCGCCAGCAGGGGCTGCGGGTCAGCGACTTCCTGGTGCAGCAGGGGCTGGTTGCTGCAGAGGGCATGACGCAGGCGCTGCGTTCGCAGCTGCTTCACCGTGTGGAGTGGCTGGTGAAGCTTCCGGACGAGACGACGTACGAGTTCTACCAGGACTTCAACGCGCTGGCTCGATGGGCAGGCGATGGGCAGGCGGAGTGCGAGCCGCTCGACATCATCCTCGCAGCCAATCGCGTGTGGCGATCGCAAGCGCGGATCGTCGCCACGCTCACGAAGCTGGCGAACCACCCGATCGTGCTGCACGCGGAGGTGGATCTGAGCGGCCTGTCGCTGACGCCGGAGGAGCAGATCCTGCTCGAGATGATCCGGTCGAAGCCGCAGTCGATGGACGACCTGTACAACCAGTATGCGGTGAGCGACAAGGTCGTCAGCACGCTGCTCTACACGCTGCTGGTGACGCGTCAGCTGGTGTTGCCTGGCCAGCAGAAGCCACCGATGCGTCCCACCGGCGCAGCGAGAGCGGTACGCAAGTCTGCGCCCACGGCCGCGCCGCTGCCTGTGCCGACGCCGCCGCCGATGTCCGTGCCCATCCCGCCGATCTCGATGCCAGCACCGTCGCAGGGACCGCTGCCGCAGGTGGTCGCGCCGCCGCTCCGGCAGTCGTCGGACAGCATTCCGGCCTCTGGGCCGCGATCAGGCCCGCCGCAATCGATGCGCTCTGCTCCGGTCTCGGATCCGTCTCCGGCTCCCCGCTCCGGTCGCGTGCCACCTCCCTGGCGCGAAGATCCATCCAAGTCCCAGCGTTCGCCCCTCGCCGGCATGTCCTACCCGCCTGTGGAGTCCTCGCCGGGACCCAACGCGGAGACGTCGCCTCCGCCCGCCGGTCGCAAGATGCCCAAGCCCTGGGCGGAGTTCAAGAAGCCCTCTACACCGGCCGAGCCCGAGCCCACCAGCTCGCCGCCCGAGGAAGCGATCCGCAAGCGCGCTTCGGACCCGGTGGTCGCGGTGGCGGAGGCTCGCGAAGACACACCGCCGGGCGACATCCCTGTGGATGTGAGCGACGGCGAGAACGAGGACAGCGAGGAGCTGTCGAGCGATTCTCACCCGTCCTTCCCTTCGTTTGGAACGAGTCCGTCGCAGGTTGTCGAGGCGATGGATGCCTACATTTCGCAACCGCACTCGCAGCCGGCGGGCCCTGTCCTGTCGACGCGTCCCGGCGGATCCTCGGGCCACCACCCTGCGAAGGCGACGGCGAAGGGGGATCTCACCTCCACGCCGATGGTGCACATCCTGGTGTACATGCTCGATCACGACGCCACGGGGAGCGTGGTGCTGCGAGAGCCCGAGGGGGTCGAGCATCTGCTGGAGTTCCGCGACGGGTGCCCGATCAAGATCAAGACAGGGCGACCGGTAGCGCTTCTGGGCGAGATGCTGGTGGAAGGCGGGCTGATCACCACGCAGGTGGTCGAGCAGGCGGTCGGAGAAGCTGCGCTGATCGACGCCCCGCTGGGCGAGTTCCTGGTGCTGCAGGATCTGGTGCAGCGAGGTGCGCTCGAGGTGGTGCTGCAAGAGCAGATGATGCGCAAGCTGGCCGCGATTGCGAACCAGACGCCAGGCACGACCTACAGCTTCTACCGCGACGTGAGCCTGCTGGAGAACTGGGGTGGCAAGGTGGGGGTGCGGCTGGAGCCGCTGCGGGCGGTGCTGGCAACGGTGCGGGCGTGGACGGATCGGAATCGGATCCGTGGAACGCTCTACAAGATGAAGGATCGCAAGCTGATCATCAGCTCGCAGGGCGATGTCTCGTGCCTGATCTCGGACGAGACAGCGCTCTCGATCCTGGCGTCGATCGAGCCTGGCGATGCGACCGTGATGGACCTGTATCGTCGAAGGCTTGCGGATGAGGAAGAGGTCAACGCGCTGATCTACACGCTCGCTGTGATGCGCTACTTCTCGTTCTCGGCTGCCAAGGGACCTCCGATGGGGCTCGGGCCGAGAAGGCTGTAGCTCGCCGAGACGCGCTCAGCGAATCAGGGCCTGGAATGCGTCGTCGCGCAGGAGCGGGACTAGTGCTTCGCAGGCCGAGGCGGGCGTTGCGGGGTCGATCTCCAGAGGACGCTCCGAAGGCCAGAGGAACCAGGGCGCTGGCCGCGAGCCGGTGGGCGGGCTCGTGAGCCTGATGCTGCGGGCAGGCATGCACCGTCCGTCGGTGCAGCTATCTGCTTCTTCGATGTCGATGATCCACCAGGGATAGTCGTCCGATGCCACGACCCGCACCGTACCGGGCGCGACCGGCCCACGGATCGCGGTGCGCGAAAGCGCTTCGAGCAGCGAGTCGATGGCCGGTGCAGGGATGCTGAGCTCGAGAGCGCCTGAGCGGAATTGCCGCTGACCTTCCTCGCTCGGCGACTTCCGAGCGAGGCGATTGGCTGTGAGAACTCCGGTCCCGATGAAGTTTGCGTCGCGACGTCGCAGGTCGTAGTGAACCACCCAGCTTCCTGTGAGGCCACCCCTTCCGCGTTCAATCCGGACCGTCTTGGCCGAGCCGAGCCATGAAAGGTCAGGAATGCCGACCGGAGTCGGAGCCGAGCTGCTCGACGCAGGAGCGCTCGGTGCGCAGGATGCGGTTGGGGGAGGCGGAGGTATGGCGATCGGGCACTGGGGATCGCGCGCGCCCGCGCACCCGAGGGCGACGAAGCAGGCCAGAATCGAAAAGGGGCGTCGCATCGGCGGGATCATAGCCGAGCTGGGGGACAACCGGTGCGCTACCTTGCAGGGCCGGCCGGACCAGGGCCGCTGGGGGGGCCGTTGCCCGGGTCCATCCTGGGGTGGCCCGGGGGGCCGCCCATGGGAGGGCCCATGGGTCCTCCGCCTGGACCGCGGCGGACGGTCTGCTTGTCCATGTTTGCCGCCATCTTCTCGCGCTGCTCCGGCTTGAGGATCGGGAGTACCAGCGACAGGAACTGGGCTTGCTGGTCCATCATCTCGGTCATCTTGCCTGCCATGGCGGGGACCTCCAGCTTCTTGGCGTCGAAGCTGTCGCCCTCGAACGCGGTCAGCAGCGCGTCGAGCCGCTTCTTCATCTCGTTCTGGGCTTCGTCGAGCGAAGCGGGCGCCTGACTCGAGTCCTTCGCCAGCAACGCTTCGACCTTCTTCTGTTGCGCAGCATCAAGGTCCAGATCCTTGGTCATCTGCTCGAGCTTGTGCTTCTTCCACTCGGTTGCGTCGGGCTTGGGAGCATCGGCCTTGCGCGCCGCGATCCTGGCCTCGCGCTCGGCCTGCTTGGTGCGCAGGGCGGTGGCGAGGGACTTGCGCTGCGCGGGCTCCAGCGCTGCATACAGGCCATTGAGCGCTTCTGCGTCCTTGTCCCTGCGCGCCTGCATGGCCTTGTCGATGTCCGCCTTGATCTGCGCGATCTTCGCCATGTCGAGCTTGCCCGCCTTGACGCCGGCCACCATGGTGGACTGCAGCTCCTTGACCTCGGGCAGCGGGCCCTTGTCGTCGCTGCGAAGCCGCTGCTCGATCTTGTCGAGCGCTGCCTTCTGCTCGTCCTTGAGCGTGAGCTCGTGGGTCTCGCCCAGCAGCATGCCGACCATTCCTTCGGCGCTGCGAACGCGGGGGCGATCCGGGCGTCGATCCGCAGAAGAGCGCACGACGGGCGCGCTTGCGCTGCTGACCGGGGCGGCATCGCCGCCGGACTTGCTGCATGCCATGGGCAGGGTCAAGGCGATCAGGCACAGGGGGCGGATAAGATTCATGGCGGTGACTGTGGCACTTCAGGGGGGGAGGGGAAACGGATTTCCGTTGTGTGGTGCGCAGGAGGGCAGGAGCCGCGCTCGACCCGAGGCCTGGGCGCGTGTATGTATCCAGCGGTGATCCGCTTCCTTTTCAGCCCTTCCCCGTGGGTGGTGCTGGTGTTCATCTCTCCCACGCTGGCAGCTGTCGCCTTTGACCTGCTGCTGCGCATCGGGCCCATCTCGCAGATGCGCCTGTACGAATACGGAAACTACTTTGGCTCCTCTCTGATCGCCTCTGGCGTCTGGTTCGGATGGCTCTGGGGGATGTCGCTGCTTCCGCACCGAAAGTCACGTGTGGGGCGCGTCATCGGACGCAGCCTGTTTGGGCTGCTTTTCGTCGTGATCGTGCTGCCGATCCTGGAGCTGGCCTATGGGGGCCAGGTCCTCTACTACGGCGTATTCCGCAGCTACATGGCGCGCGACACCCTCCGGCTCGGGCTGATCATGCATGGCACGGTGGGCTCCTGGGTCGCAGCATGGTCCTGGCGCGTGATCCCCCTGGGAATCGTCGTTGCCGTCGCGTGCGCGGCGCTCGCCTGGGGCGTGTGGAAGGCGGGAGAGCGCGTCCAGCGCACGTGGCCCATCCTGCCTCTCATCGCGACGCCCTTGTGCGTCTGGTTGTTCTGGCACGACATGGTCGAGACGCGAGCCTTGCAGGCAGCGTCGCCGGACACCTGCCTTCTGCACAGCCTCGTAGGGCTCGTGCGTGACGGTCTGCTGGGCGGGCGCGGCCCTCATGGCGTGACGGTTCGCCAGCCTCGGACGCTCTCCGAGCTGCATCCACCGGAACACAAGCGCAACGTGATCCTGATCATCACCGAAAGCGTTCGTGGCGACGTGCTCTGCTCGGACAAGGCGATGGCGGCGGACGACAGCCAGCCCAAGCTGCCCTACGCGCTGCCGAGCGCTACCAGCCATTGCACCTCGCGATTCCTCGACGAAGCGCTACCCGAGCGTCTCGGGTTGGCTCGCATGACCGTGCAATCGCCATCGACCTTCAGCTCGTGCATGATGATGTGGACCGGGCTGCCCGTGGACGCTGACATGCGGACCTGTCACGAGGCGCCTTTCGTGTGGGAGGTAGCCCGGGCTGCGGGGTACAAGACCGCCTACGTGACCTCGCAGAATCTCCGCTACCAGGACTTCGGTGCGTGGGTGAAGATCTCGGGCGCGGACGTGCTCATTGCAGGAGCGGATCTGGGTGGAGTTGCGGATCCTCACATCGGGGCGCCGGACGAGCGAGCGACGCAGAAGCTGGTCGAATGGGTGCAGGCGACGTCAGGGCCGTTCTTTGCCGTGCTGCACCTGTCCAACACGCACTGGCCATACCGGACTTCGCCGGACCTGGAGCCGTATTCGCCTCATTCCCGCAAGCCGCCCAGCGGCGATGTCGAGCCCTATTGGAACCAATACCGCAATAGCGTGCTGATGCTGGAGCGCACCGTTGCGCAGATGTACACGGCCCTGCGGACGACAGCGGCGTGGGAGGACACTCTAACCTTGTTCGTGTCCGACCACGGCGAGCAGTTCTACGAGCACGGGCAGCTGTATCACATCAACACGCTGCACGAGGAAGAGGTGCACGTTCCTGCCTTCGTTGCCGCGGGCAAGAACGGGCTGACCGTGGCGGAGCAGGGGGCGCTTGCGGGGAATCGAGGGCGCAGGGCGTATTCGCAGGACTTGCACGCTACGATCCTGGATGCCCTGGGGGTGCTTGGGGACAGGCCACGCATGCCCTTTGCAGAGCGGCTCACCGGCAGATCCCTCCTTCGCGCGCTGGGGCCCTCTGAGCCGATCATGGTGGCTTCGACCACCAGCGGGGTGTGGCCGGACCACGACCCGGTCTACGGGGTCATCTCGGGCGAGCGAAAGCTGATGGGCTCCGACTCTCTTCCCTGGAAGTGCTATCTACGCGATATCGATCCCGGGGAGCTTCACCCGGTGACGCCCGAGCGGTGCGGAATTCTGCTGAAGGTGGCTTCGGCGCACTACCCGCAAGTGCCCATGCGGTAGAATGCAGGAGATGCAGCGCATGGAACGTCCTTCCTCGGACCCTCTGGCCTGGTGTCTCCCGCTCGTCTGCGCTGCGTGCGCGAGCCTGGGGTGCAGCTCGACCCCGAAGCATGCGGACTACGTCGGCAATCCCGTAGACATGAACAACTGCTGCACACGCGCATCCACGGTGTGCCCGAAGGGGGATGATTGGATCGCTTGCAGGGACGACCAGTGGGAATGCTACCGGCTTGGACTGTGGTTCGAGGACGCCATCAAGGTTCCGCGCGACCTGAACCGCGCGCACGCCATCTTCGAGTCGATGTGCGATCGCCACGAGATGTCGTCGTGCGGAAAGCTCTGCGAGAAGGGGGAATCGCGACGATGCGTGGACCTGGCCTTGCTGGGTATCGCCGGTGCCGGGGGCCGTCCATTCCCTCCGGACTACGAAGAACGGGATCGCGAGACGTTCGGCAAGGCATGCCAGAAGGGCGATGACGTTGCGTGCCTGATGCTGGGGATCGACTACGTGCATGGAAGCCAGCGGGTCGTTCGAAGGTCCAGCAACTGCTTCGACGATCACGCCCGGTGCTTTGCGATGGCGTGCAACGAGTCGGATCCGATTGGGTGTGCACTGCTGTGCCACACGGGCGACAGCCGCGCGTGCTCGCAGCTCGGAGAGCTGGCGTTGAGCGGCACGGGCTTCAAGAAGCCGATGGTGCAGATCGCGATGCGCTTGCTGGATACCCGCTGCATCGGCGCGCAGGACGGATTCGCGTGCATGACTCTTGCGGAGGCTTGGCGGGCAGGCCGAGGGGGCAAGGCCGATGCTGCGGAATCGAGGGCGTATCTCGATGCCGCGTGCCATTCCATCCCCGTTGCGTGCGCGGTGCTTGGACGCGCCTATCGCGATGGGGACGAGGTGGAGCGGGATCCCGAGAAGGCTGTTGGGTTCTGGAAGCGTGGATGCGACGCCGGCGACCATCAGTCTTGCATCGATTGGGCGGTGTTCCTGCTGCAGGCACCGGATGGGGCGAAAGACAAGGCACGCGCGCTCGAGCTGTTGCGGGGGCCGTGCGCAGACGACGAGCACTCCGTAGCTTGCCGCGTGATCATGGCGGACGGGAAGGTTTGCGCATCAGGCGCTGCTCGGAAGGCCGAAGATACGAACGGAGGATGCGTGCGGGTCCATCCGGACTCGACGCTTGATTTCGTCCCTCCGCCCTATGGATTCCAGAGTACGGAAGGACGCGCCGGGGCCATTCCGCGTCCGCCCCCTGCTCCGCAACGCCACGTGGGCGAAGGGCTCTGGAGCGGATGGAAGACCGTGGGCAACGTGGAGGGGGGCTCGTTCGGCGTGACGCCCGTGGTGACCAGAACCGTGGGCGGGGCTCACCGCACCACCAACGCATCAGGGCTGGTGGGGTTCTTCTCCGAGATCTACATGCAGAGCTGGTATCCGGCGCACGACAAGTATCTTCGGTTCAACGTCGCAGGTGCGATCGGGGGCGGCTCTGCAGGCGTGGACGGGCAGCTCTCCCACGACGCGATGGGCGGGTACCGGTTCCCATTCTCGATGGAGAGGTCGAACCCGTTCCGAGGCGGAGCGCTCTACCAGTCGATGTCCCCGCAGGATCAGGGCGCTTTGGATCAATCGATCTTCACCAAGTCGCCTCATGCGCTTTTCGTGCGCGGTGGATACTCGCTGCGGTATTCGGCCGTGGGGCCGGTGCTGAGCTCTGCGATCGAGCTGCCGCGCGTGGAGGCTGGCTACCACTACTCGGGTGGAGGCGACGAGCTGCGTGCGCTGGAGCTGCGCGCAAACGCTGCGCTGGTGCTGGTGGGAAGGTTCAACGTGGATGACGACGAGCACCCGTTGGGCGGTGCGGTGGCATGGGGCGGCAGCATGATCATGCACGCGCGTCGTGCGCATGTGCAGCTGGGAGCGCAGCGGATCCAGGCTGCGCTCACGGGAGGACGATCGCCGGTGCATCGTGTGGATACCGGTGCATGTCTGCGGGTGGTGGCGCGCGACAGCCGGCACTTCAAGTATCTGGTGTGTCTGCAGGAGGTGCTGGAGCATGGCGCACTGGGGGGCGCGGACGTGACGGCCTGGCAGAGCGGGATCTTCTTCGGGGCAGATGGATTGGATTGAGCTGTCCGCCGTTGCCTCGCCCGGGCCGGCACGCTTGCCGCCATGGCGTGCTCGGGCTACTCGGAGGCCACCACCATGAGCATGCTCGATCCTGAGCCGAGTCCAGAGTCGGAAGCTGAGATCAAGGCCCTGGTCCCCAAGCGTCGGCTCTGGCCGATCCTGCTCGTTCTGCTCGCGATCGCAGGGGCTGCGGCCTACGTGGTCTGGCGCATCCGCACCGATCCTCTGCCGCTTCGCGTGCTCGTTGCGATCGACATGGAAGGGTACTGGTGGGAAGGCTCGCAGCCTGCAGCCGTGATCGCGGATCGTCTTTCCGGACGGCTGGAGAAGCTCGGCTTCGACACGGTACGCGGCGGAGATCCCGGCGTGACCAAGGTGCTGGAGCGGGCCAAGAGCCCCGAGGAGGCTGCGAAGAAGCTCCGCGCGTCCTTCCTGGTCACAGCTCACATCGTGCCCCAGGTGACCGAGCATCCGGTGCAAGGGGGCTACTTCGAGACGCGGATCGATGCGCCGATCGAGGTGAGGTTCCTCAAGGATCCGCCTGGAGAGCCGGGCAGGGTGCGCTCGTGGTCCGGGGGCAAGTCGCGGTCGGAGGCGGTGCGTCTGGTGGCCGAGTCCGCAGCGGATCAGGCTTTCGACGAGACGCTGTCGCGCATCACGGCGCACCGTTCGATCCAGGATCTGTTCAAGGGGTCGGATGCTTCGATGGCATCGAAGGTGGGGCCGGCGCGCAACTACGTGGAGCAGCGCGACAAGGCGCTCAAGGTTGCGGCCGATCTCTACGAGGACCTGGGAAAGAAGCGCAAGGCCCGCAGCAAGGGGCCCTACGAGATCACCTGGCACTCGCGTCCGGAGCAGCAGCACACGCTGGCCGGCACAGGTCCGCGCGGCTACCTCACCAAGACTTCGGACAAGCGGCTGTTCTTCTCGCCGGACAACTTCGATCTCGGATGGATCTCCGAGCTCGATTCCCTGGAGTGGCGCGATGGAGCGAGCAAGCGCGAGGCGCTCTGGACCGGGTACAACCTGTACGGCTATCCGGCAGCCGCACCGGGCGGCTCCCCGGCCGTGCTCGTGGAAGACATCTTCGGCTGGGCCAAGACCGTCACCGTGGTCGACGCGGATGGCAAGTCGCGCCGCGTGCGCGTCGACCCGAGCCACAGGTTCGTCAATCCCAAGGTCGCTCCCGGCGGAAAGCTGGTGGCCCTGTACGATCGAGCGTGCCGCAATTGCCCTGCGAGCATTCACGTGCTTTCGCTCGACGACGGGCGCGCGGTGTTCGAGAAGAAGGCGACCGAGGGAGAGTACTCGGGATTCGACTGGATCGACGGGCAGCGCCTCGCGTTGGTGCGCAAGCCGCTTCCGGGCGCGGACGCGGCCATCGGAGACAGGCGGGCCCAGGAGCTCTGGCTCGCGGATCTGTCGGCCAATCCTCCCTCGGCCAAGCCGGTGCACACGTTTCATCGCGATGCCGAGGTGGTGCTCTGGTCCGCCAGCCCGCAGGCGCACCTGATCGCGCTCGAGGTGCGTGGCATGGGAGCGCAGACCCTCGGCCTGCTCGACAGCGAGGGGCGACAGCTCAAGACGTTCCAGTGCGAAGGGTTGGCCGAAGCTCCGCTGTTCTCCGCGGACGGGAAGGTCGTGGTCTATGCCGCTGGCGGTGACATCCACTGGATGGTGCTCGAGACGGGCAAGACGACGAAGCTGACGGACACGCCGTACGAGGAGCGTTATCCGCATGTTTCCGAGGACAACACGCGCGTGTACTTCGAGTCGCTCGCTGACGATCCGAACTTCCCGGGCCATCGCGTGGTGAGCGCAGTGGCGTCGGTGCCGGCTCCGAGATGAGCGAGGTAGAGTTCTTCTACGGCCTTTCCGGGCTCAGGCTGCGGGGACGCGCGCGGTGGGCCGGCGCGATCATCGCGCTGTCGCTCGTGATTCCCATCGAGGTGGTGGACGACAAGCCGCAGTTCATGTGGCAGGTGTTGGCAGAGCTTCCGCCAGCAGGGCTGGTCGCTGCATTTGCGCCCGCTGCCGCGGGGCTCGCCATCGTCGCCGCATCCTTGCTGTGCAAGAGGACCGCATCGATTGCGATCGGCGTCTTTGCTGCGCTCGCCTGCGCGCTGATGATCATCGCCCTGGGCGCAGAGTCCTCCGCATGGGGCGTGCTCCCCTTGCCGGAGAGCCTGACCCAGCGTCCGACGCCCGTGCTTCTCGCATTGTCGCTGACCGCTGCCGGAGCGGACCTGTCGTTCAAGGAGCACACGCGCAAGGTAGCCAAGGGATTGCTTCTCGCAGCGGTCGTGGTGGCAGCGGTGTTCTACCTGTGGCCCGGGAAGGGGGAAGCGCCGATTGCGACGCTCGTACGAGCGCTGATCGGGATGGGCTCGCTGCCGTCGTGGAGGTTCCAGCTCGGGTTCGTGATAGTGGTCCTGCTCGTGGTCTGGCCCGGCTTGATGGCGTTGATCGGCCTGGTTCACCTGTGGATCCCGCCTTCGCGTGAGCAGCCGATTACAGGCATCGCTGCGGTGTACGCGCTGCCTGCGATGCTGATGATGCTCGTGTACCGGTCTCTGCTCGGGTTCCAGGGGGGCGCGTGGATCGTGGCTTCAGCAGGCTCGATCATCCTTCTCGCTGCGTTGATCGCCGTGACCGCTTCCAGCATCGAAGTGCTCGCGGAGCGTCTCCTGGTGCGAGATACGGACATCGAAGAGCCCAAGGGATGGCCGGTGTCATTCTCTGCGCTCGCTGGGCTGGGAGCCTTCATCGTGCTCTGCACCTGCCAGTGGCTCGTCGCTCGTCCCCCGGCGAAAGGCGTCGCTTGGACCCTGCGAGAGCCGAGTGCCGACGGGGACCGTCTGTTCGGGACGCTGGTGCAGCAATGGAGCCATGCACGCGCGAGCTGGGACCGACGTGTGCGCCACGACAGCAGCGCCACTGCGATGGTGCAGACCAAGGCTGCGGCGCGTGAGATGGTCGCTGCTGCGCGCGCGCTGGATCCAGGCCTCGGTGAGGCGTTCACACAGCTGAGCGTCGAAGCCGACGATCTGGATGTGGCGGGGAGACGCTGGTATCGGCTGGTCGCGGACGTCAACGAAGCGAGCCGTCGGGCAGGGCTGCCGTACTACGTGGATCCGCGCCTCGCAGTGCACCACGCTGGCGAAGGGCTCCAGCGTCGATTCGAGGCAGAGGCCTTTCGGATAGAGCGCGTGAAGCGTTTTTCGGTGTCGGGCAAGCCCTTCGCAACGCTGCATGTCCGTCAGATCGGCAAGCCCCGCGGCGGGCTGCCGTACCTGGGCCTGTCCCGGGATGTGCAGCCTTTTGCGCTGGTCGTGCTCGACGAGCTGGATCCGTACGAGAAGGAGCTGGTGGAGCTGTCGAAACCTGACGTGCCCCGCTGCGGAGAATCCAACGAGCCTGGCGCGCAGGTCGGCTTGCGTCGGTGCGGCGACATGATGAAGGAGATTGTCCAGGCCTCGCCGTCCGGATTGAAGGCAGCGATTCTCGCGGCCACGGAGCGTCACGAGCTGCAGCACCAGATCGACGGCCCGAACCTGCCGATCTGCGGCGAAGTGCTCCGCAGGATGGGTGCCTTCAGCAAGGAGGCGCAGATGCGCGTCAATCGGGAGCTGTCCGGGTACCTGGCCGAGCTGACCGCGTCAGGGGCTCCTCCGCGCCTCGGATTGGTGCACCTTCTGCGGTTTGCGCTGGTAGCCAAGGGAGGCGCCGAGCATTACGTGGGAGTACAGGCGATGGAGCTGATGACAGGGCGGGATCTGTACGGCTGGGACGGCCGCCCTGACCCAGAGCGCGTGAGCGAAGCGTTCGTGGAGCTCGCCGGGTGGCCTGAGGACAAGCTCCGCAGCAAGGCAGCGGAGAGCTGGAAGAAGTGCTTCGGCGAGCGCCTTCCCAAGATCGACCCGCAGGATCCAGGGTGACGCGACCTGCATCGGATCAGCGGTAGTCGAACGTCAAGTCGACCTTCGTATCCGGTCCAAGCGACGCCAGCACAGGGCAGCCGCGAGCGATCTGCTCGAGGTAGTCGCGATCCCTGGGTGCAAGAGCAGCAGGCAGGGTGACCTGCAGGACCAGGCGCTGGATGTAGCGCCGGAGCCCGGTCGACATCTCCTTTTCGACCACCACGCGGCTACCGGTGAGATCGAGGGAGCGCCGCTGGGCGCCGATGCCCATCACGGTCATCATGCAGGTGCCGGCGCCGGTCGCAACCAGGTCCGTGGGGGAGAAATGCGCGCCACGCCCATGGTTGTCGACTGGAGCGTCGGTACGCAGCTTGTCCCCGGAAGGGCCGTGAATCGCGGAGCACTGGAGCTCACCCTCGTAGGCGATGTCGATTCGAACGGACATGGCGGGAGCCTACCACGCCCCTGACCCGTTCCGGGAAGCGTGATACAAGCCGGCTGTGGCTCCTCTGACCATGATCCCCAGGTCGATCCTGACGCTCCTTCGCGAAGTCGGGCGTCACGTGCTTCGTCATCCTGTGCCTGGCGTGGCAGCGGCGGCCCACACCAAGGACGGGCGATGGCTGCTGGTGCGGCGGGCAGACACCGGAACATGGTGTCTACCGGGGGGAACGCTCGAATGGGGCGAGACGCTGGCGGCGTCGATCGTGAGGGAGATCGCCGAGGAGACCGGGGCGCGCGTGCTTCGCGTGGAGCGTCTGGTGGGCGTCTACTCCCGCCCGGACCGGGACCTTCGCTTTCACGCTGTGACCACTGTGGTGAGCGTGCTGGTCGATGCGTCAGCCCTCAAGCCGCTCAACCCGCTGGAGATCCGCGAAGCGAGGTTGTTCGCACCTGAAGAGATTCCGTGGCCGCTGGCCTATGCGGCCGATGACCTGATGCGAGATGCGATGGCGAGCGCGCAGCCGGTGTTCGAGTAGAGTAGTGGAAGGCTCCGCGATCCGGGAGGGCGTGTCGTGAAACCAGGGGAAGTGACAGAGGGCAAGGTTCTTCACCGAGCGCGGCTCTACGATCTCGGGCTCAAGGTGCTCAGCCTGGGACGCGAGCACCGAATGCGCGCACACGTGCTCGACCTTTCGCGCATAGCAGCAGGCGAGAGCGTGCTCGACGTGGGTTGCGGTACCGGCACCCTGGCCATTGCAGCAGCCGCACGGGTCGGCGGTTCCGGCAAGGTACATGGCATCGACCCTTCGCCATCCATGGTGGACCGCGCAAAGTCCAAGGCCGATGAGGCAAGGGCTCACGCGCAGTTCCAGGTCGGCACCATCGAGTCGATTCCCTTTCCGGACGAGACCTTTGACCTGGTGCTCAGCACGATCATGCTGCATCACTTGCCCGAAGCCGTACGGTGCAAGGGATTCGAGCACGTGCGGCGCGTGCTCAAGCCAGGGGGAAGGTTCTTCTCGGTCGACTTCGAGCCGCCGCGAACGCTTCCCATTGTCGCGTGGCTGTCGCGCATGCACGACGACACACCGGGTGTGCGCGCGATGGCTGAATCGCTTCGGGAGGCAGGCTTCACGGACGTGAAGACAGCGCCGACGGGCTACAGAGCGTTGTGGTCGTTGAGCGGCAGGAGGTGAGGGAGCTCAGCCGCACTTGCCTGCTTTGCAGGTGTTGCTGAGCTTGCAGCAGTCCGAGTCGACGCCGCAGATCTCGCCGGTGTTGGCGCAGCACTCGCTGTTGACGCAGGACAAGCCCGTGCAGCAGCTGGTGGTTGCAACGCAGAACTGGTGATAGACGGCGCATGCGCCGCCGCCGCCGCTTCCGCCGCTGCCCGATGCGGTGCAGAGGTTGCCCTGGCAGGTGTCGTTCAAGCTGCAGCAATCAAGGTCGATCCCGCACGCGCCGCCGGTCTTCGAGCAGCAAAGATTGCTGCTGCCGTAGGGCTGGCAGTCGAGCGGGGTGCAGCAGTCCGCGGGCGTGGTGCAGCTCGCGAGCATGACGCCGCACGAGCCACCGGAGCCTCCGGAGCCGCCGTTCGATGCGCACTTGCCGCCCTGGCACGAGTCCTTGCCGAAGCAGCAGTCATTGGTGGTCTTGCACCCGTCGCCCGTGTTCGAGCAGCACAGGCCTTCATTGCAGGTGCCAGGGGCGCAGCACTCCGTGCTGTTCTGGCACGCTTCCCACGAGGCGGTGCACGAGCCACCAGAGCCCCCGGTGCCCGAAGCGCCACCTGTGCCGGACGAGCCACCGGCGGCCGTCTCCGTGCACTTGCCGCCCACGCACTCATCCTTCATCCAGCAGCATTCATCGGTGATCTTGCAGGCAGCACCGGTGTCATGGCAGCACATCTTCTCGCTGCACGTGGCTGGCTCGCAGCATTCGGTCGAATCGGTGCAGTCGCTCCAGGCGCCCTTGCACGACGAGCCTCCGGTGCCTGCGGAGCCGCCGGTGGGAGCGCCGCCGGCGCCGCCGTTTGCGGTCCCTCCGGAGCCGCCCCCGCTCGTGCCGCCGGTGCCGCTTCCGGTCGAGCACACGCCCATGATGCACTGGTTGCTCGCCTCGCAGCACTCGTTGTTCTTCGCGCACGACTGTCCGGTGCCCGAGCAGCAGCGTCCGAAGCGACAGGTCAGGAGTCCACAGCAGTCTGCGCCGTTCTGGCAGCCCTTGCCGACCGGGCTGCACTGCCCTCCGCCGCCAGAGCCACCGCCTCCCAAGCCCGACCCGCCGGTCGCGCTTCCCCCCTTGCCCGCGGGCGTAGAGGTATTGTCGCTGGAGCTGCACGCAGCTGCGACGCCGATCACCAACACGCTGACAACCAGTAAGCTCTTTCCGCTGATTTTCATGGCTACCCACCCCAGCTTACGGGGCGAGGGACGCAGGCGTCAACAACAGGTCCCCCAGGGTGTTCCCGGCAGAACACGGATCCGCCGCGGCGCCAACGAAGCTGCCAGGCGATTTGTTGTCCGTCCGATCGCTCCGCCGTTACGATTTTCGTTGCCATGCCCTTGATCCAGCTCCAGCGATTGCATCGTCTTCCGGTCGCGGAGGTGCGTGGAAGACTCGAGCGTGCGGCCCGTAACGCGCAGCAGCGTCACCGCCTCTCCTGGCATTGGCAAGGAAACGCCCTGGAGGTGATGCCGCCGCCTGGCGTGGCGCGCGGAGCCAGGGGTCGAGTCGTCGTTGGCGAATGCGATGTGCGGGTGGAGGTCGACCTTCCGCTGGTGCTGCGCCCGGCGCGCGGTATGGTCGAGACTCGGCTTCAGCGAAAACTGGATGACCTGCTCGCAGCGCAGCCTTCCCAACGCACGAGCCCCTGACCGTGCGCAGCGGTTCAGCTTGCCCCCGCCTGCGCGAGTAGGTATTCCGGCATCCAACCCATCTGCACGCTCTCTTTGGTGCCTGGAGCCAACATGCGTCTGCCCTTCGCCCCTGTTTCGCCCGTCGAACTGCGCCCCTTGGCCGCGCCCATGCTCGCGGTGTGTCTGGCGTCCATGGTCGCCTGCAGCTCCTCGAATTCGACTCCGGCTGCCTCTCCCACCGGTGCAGACCCGGAGCCGGATGCAGCCGTCCAGGATGATTCATCGGTGGCGCAGGACGCTTCGGAAGCGGACGCGCCGGTGGATCAGCACACGATGCAGGATCGGATGCGCGAGACGGTCTCGAAGCTGTCCGAGACCTGGAAGCCGCGCGACTACAAGCACAAGGAGAATCTCGAGGCCGCAGCGAGCTGGATTTCGCAGGAGCTGGCATCCACCGGCGCGACCGTCAAGGACCAGACCTATACCGTGGATGGGACGACCTACCGGAACGTGATTGCTTCGTATGGCCCTGACACGACGAGCCGCGTGGTGCTGGGTGCTCACTACGACGTCGTGCAGGATGTGCCAGGTGCCGATGACAATGCCAGCGGGGTCGCGGGCCTGCTCGAGGTCGGGCGTCTTCTGTCCAAGGACTCACCTTCCTTGCGCGTCGAGCTGGTGGCCTTCACGCTCGAAGAGCCCCCCTACTTTGCCACGGCGAACATGGGGAGCGCGGTCCATGCAAAGTCGCTGTCCGACGGCAAGGTCGAATGCAAGGCGATGATCGCCCTGGAGATGATCGGATTCTACAGCGAAGAAGCGGGCTCGCAGACCTTCCCGGTGAGCGGGATGGAATCGATCTACGGCAACGTCGGGAACTTCGTCGCGGTGGTGGGACGAACCGATCAGAAGACGCTGGTCGACGGCGTTCGAGCGACGATGGCAGCAGCTTCAGGGCTTCGAACGGAGCCGCTCGCCGCCCCGTCCTCGATGACCGGAGTCGACTTCTCGGATCACCGCAGCTACTGGACCTACAGCTGGCCTGCGGTGATGGTGACCGATACTGCATTCTACCGGAACACGAACTACCACAAGTCGACGGACACCCAGGAGAAGCTCGACTTCGGCAAGATGGAGCTCGTCGTGGTTGGCGTGCATGCCGCGGTCAAGGAGCTTGCCAGCTCGAGGTAGAGCGCATTTCGCTGGGGCCACAGGTTTCAGAGGGCTCCAGGCTGCAGGCTTCAGAGGGCTCCAGGCTGCAGGCTTCAGAGGCATCAGAGGGCTACAGGCTGCAGGCTACAGGCTTCAGTGGGCTACAGGCTGCAGGCCAGCCCTTTCAAGGTGACATTCTCCGAGATCTTGCCAACAAGCGTGCCCCGAAGACACGGTGGCCGCGCCCAACCGACGTGCGCGTCGGCGTCCTATCAACGGAGCCACGACAGCGGCGCGCCACTGGCGCGCATGCGTTCGACGCGGCATCGCCGCGTCTCTGCGACGTCGATTTGGCACCTTGAACGGGCTGGGCAGCAGGCAGCAGGCTTCAGAGCGGGATCGGATCGAACCGGATCGGATCGAGCCTCAGTTCTGCGGGCACTGCTCGGCGAAGTCGGTGCAGCAGTCGCCCATCTGCTTGCACAGATCATCGCAGGCGCAGGTGATGTCCGGGGAGAATCCGCCGCAGCTCGCACGGCAGGAGCCGGCCATGGGCTCGGTGGGGGGCACTACAGGCGTGGGCTCAGGCGTCACCGCGTCTGCCTTCTTCTTGGTGGCTGACACGTGCACGCCGTGTCCCTCGTAGCTCAGTCCGATCATGCCGCCCGCGTGCTTGCCTTGCGTGATCACGTGCAGCAAGGACGGCGGAACGAACAGGCCTGTGCCGGTGGCGTCGCGGGGGCCGGTCATCACGCGAGCCTTGGCAAGGAGCGGCTCCACGGCCTTGCGGAAATCGGCGTAGCTCGGGTAGGAGACCGAGACCACCTCCACGAGCTTGTCGAACAGCTGCTCGACCGCAACGCGACGCGGATCCGTCGGCTCGAGGGTATTCATGGCCATGGCTTCGAGCAGCCCAGGCTTCATGCCCTTGAGCATGGCGCCCTGCACCGGGGCCACGGATTCGCCAAGCTGCTCGCGGGGCACGTGCGTGCGCAGGAACTGCTCCACGATGTCCGCCATCGTCATGGGCTGGAATGCGATCTTCGTTCGCTCTGCGTCGATCTGGTCTGCAGGCGCATACTCGGGAGCTGGCTTCAACGATTCGTCGGCCGTCTTGAGCGTGAGCTTGATCGCTGCGGGATCAGAGAGCATCGGGTTGTCGTTGCCCGTGGTGAACGCCGAGGGCTTGCCGGCGTTGTGCTTGTCGAGCTCGGCGACGAACGTGTCCCATACCTGCTGGCCGACCAGGGGCACGAAGGTAGCTGCGTTGAGCGGCATGAGCAGGCCGGCGCTGGTCGAGACATGGGCCAGCTCGGCGCAATAGATCTTGTTGGCGCTTGTGGTGAAGAAGTCCTTGGCCGCTGCGTCGCCTGCCACGGCTTTGACCATCATCACGGTGTGCTCGCGCACCTTGTCCGGATTGTTGGCAGCCAGAGGGTCGCCGCCGTTGTAGTCGCCGGGGAATTCAGAGACCGTGTTGAATCCCAGCATCATCGTGCGGATGTTGTCCACGAACGCTGCGCGATGCTCCTGCAGGTACTTGGGGAACACCGGCTTGATGAAGATCATCGAGTACTCGGGTGTACCGAACCGGCCCTGCTCGTAGCCCTGCGGGTTGTTGATCGTGATGACGCCCGGCGCCCCGTTGCGCTCCACACCGACGACCAGCTCGATGTGCGTGTCATACAGCTTCATCGATTCCTTCATTCCAGAAGGGTCGGACGCGAGAGCCAGCACGCGGTGCTCAGGCCGATGGTGCTTGATTGCGTAGCCGATCTCGCCGGGCGGATAGAGCTTTGCGATGACCTCGTCGCCGCGGGCGAGCTTCGCTCCTGAAGCATCGGCCACGCCGTCCTCGTTCGAGTACGGAATCACGTTGACCGGAAGCCCGAAAAGGTGAGTCGGCGCTGTGAACTTCGCCTGCCCCATGTCCACCAGCACCGAGTACGCATCCTCGATCTTCTTCATGGCAGGCTCGCCCGGCCAAATCGAGTTGAGCGCGGCAAGATCCGCTTCGTAGGGGCTGAGGAACGTTCCCGCCGAAGGCCCGTCGCACTTGCCGTAGCAGAGCGCAGGCCGATTCAGCCCGCTCGGCCCGTTGTCGACCGGCGCCGACTCGCTGCTTCCACACGCCTCGCAAACCAGGACCGCGAGCCCGGCCACCACGGCAAGTCGAACGAACATCGATTTCATCAGCTGCCCTCCGGAAGAACCTCAATGTGCACTCCGCGTTGAACGAAGAGTCTGAGGTGGAAGATTGCCCCGGGCCGATGCAACACGGCCCCAAACTCGTATTGCCAGACCTAGCAACACAGTGGTTTGGCGTCAAAGCATCCGACGCTCCCCGGAGCTCGTCCTGTGTCGCTGGAATCGCCGGGCGGGGCGTGGCGCTCGTACTACCCCTGGTATGTCCTGACCCTCTGCATTCCCCGGCTCACCATGCGCCGCGCTCCCTCGTCGGCCTTGGCCCGTATTCGCTCTTCATCCAGGGTGAGGATCTTCCCGTTCTCGTACAGCAGCCGTCCATCCACCCAGACATGAGACACGTCGGCGGATTTGGCAGCGTGCACGACATTCGCCACCACGTCGTGGCGCGGAAGCAGGTGCGGCTTGTCCATGTCCAGCAGGATGATGTCCGCTGCGCGCCCGGCTGCGATCTCACCTGAATCGTCGAAGCCCATGGCCAACGCTCCGGCGCGCGTCGCCATGCGCAGCGCCGCGTCTCCTGCCAGGGCCGCAGGATCGCGCCGCTCGTGCTTCTGAAGCATCACCGTCTGGCGAATCGCTGCCATCATGTCCATGTCGCCGTT
The DNA here is from genome assembly GCA_016218915.1 of Deltaproteobacteria bacterium. Lineage (GTDB taxonomy): Bacteria > Myxococcota_A > Polyangia > Polyangiales > Polyangiaceae > JACRCQ01. The sequence goes on along the minus strand of JACRCQ010000042.1, from coordinate 195,075 downwards.
CGACCCCGGACCATCGGTTCCGATCGCGACCCTGATCCCGCGCGACTCGAACCTGGAGAGGTCACACGCTCCCATCGCAAGCTTCATGTAGGTGATTGGCGTGTGCGCGATGGTGACGTCCCTGTGAGAGAGAATCTCGAGGTCGGAATCGCTGGCTACGAGGCAATGCGCCGCTGTGCAATGGCCGTCGAGAATGCCGAGCCGCTCCAGGTGCTCGACCGGGCTGGCTCCTCGCTTGTCCATCGAATTGCGGACCTGCTCCTCGGATTCGGAGAGGTGCAGGTGCACTGCCAGGTTCGTTCTCCTGGCTATGGCGGCGACCTCTTGCAGCAGCTCGGGCGGGCAGACGTAGGGCGAATGGGGACCGAGCGCCGTCCGGATTCTGCCGTTGGCCTTCCCTTGCCAGCGGTCGATGAAATCCAGGGTTCCGTGCAAGTTGGCCCCTACCTCCTTGTCGTCGCCGATTCCGAACACGCACCAGGCCAGGCAGGCTTTGAGCCCGGACTCCTCCACGACCCGGGCCACTTGATCCATGTGGAAGTAGTGGTCATTGAACGCCACCACACCTCCGCGAATCATCTCGCAGGCTGCGAGCGCTGCGCCCCAGTACACGTCCTCAGGCTCGAGCGCCGACTCTGCGACCCAGATCCTCTCGTTGAGCCAGCGGGGAAAGGGAAGATCCTCGGCCCACCCGCGCTCGTAGGTCATGGCAGCATGGCAATGGGCGTTGAACCAGCCTGGTACTGCCAGGTGCCCGGCCGCCTCCACCACGACCTCAGGAGCAAAGTCCTTGGGCGACTCTCCTGCCGCCACGATCCTCGTGCCGTCGATGGCGATCTTTCCACGCGTGATCAACGTCGAGCTCGGGTCGAGCGTCAGGATGTCCACGTCGCGGATGAGCGTTCGGGTCATGGCGTGCTCCTGGTTGGATTCCTCAATCAGCTACGGCGACCGAAGGGGCCTGGGGCGAAGCCACGGGCTGGCCGGTGATTCGCAGATAGATGAACGCGAAGGCCACCAGGATCACCGGGTCGACCACGAGGAATCCGAGGCAGCAGGTGCAGAACGTGCACAACAGCATCAGTCCGAGCACCAGCAGCCAGAACAGGAAGATGTCGAGCTTGTGCCCGCGGGTCAGCTTCCAGCTCTGCGTCATCGCCTCGATCGGACCCAATCCCCTGTCCACCGCGAGCAGGATGGACAGCGACCAGAACAGCGCAAGAATCACGCCCGGAGCGATCAACGGAAACCCGGCCATCATCACAAGCAGGCCTGTGAGTTGCTGGATAGCGAACATCGTGAGGAACCGGTCCGTTCGGCTGAAGATGTCGATGAAACGGTAGGGTTCCCCTTTTGCGATGCGCAGGCCGAACAAGGTCAGCCCGCCCGTGATGAGCGCGCTCGCGACCGACTGCCCCAGCATCCCTGTGCCCTGAATCGCCAAGCTGATCGGGTCGAACGGGTTGGGATGTCCATGCGGATACTCGATCTTCTCGTAGACGGCATTGGCGCCGCCAGCGATCATGCCCGGGAGTCCGATCAACAGATAGGCCACGAAAACAGCGCCCAAGATGGTGACCGGGTCGCTCTTGAAGCGCTCCCACCCGAACGACAGCGCCTCGAACGGCGACCAGAGCGGCATCCTCGGATCGCCCGGCGCAGGACCTGGCGGCATTCCGAGCGGCATAGGTGGCACTTCGGGGTTTGCGTCTCCAGGATCGCCTGTTCCGCCGCCCCAACCGCTTCCTCCGCCTGGAGGTTGTCCCCAACCGCCCTGACTCATCGCCGGATTCCCTTCCTTTGGCCGAGCACTTCACTCGTTCAAGGCATGACCTTCAGGATCGCCACCGTAGCGTAGTCGGCAGGAGCGTGGGTGCTGAGAACTGCGCAGCCATCGGCGTTGTTCACGAAAGCGCGCCCGGGGGACGCCGATCTTCACCCCTTACCTGCTGCCGGCGTGTGACGTAGGAAGTGGCATGGGCCCCGAATCCCCACCCAGAGCACCCCTCGCGGACTGGCCAATCCAGGGCGTGATGCGGTTCGGTTACATCTGGTACACGACCCCCTTCGCGATCGTCACCCAGTCCGCTGTGGAGCACATGACGCTCAAGGATGCGCAGGAGATCACGTCCAGAATCGATCGGATCATTGCTGCCTGCCGGCAGGAGATGCACAGAGAGGGCGGTGCTGTGATTCTGCACGACTGGAGGCTCGTGCGCACCTACGATCCCCACGCGCGTCAGCACCTGTTCTCGCGAAATAGCGAGCGACAACCCGGGGACGTGCGCGCGACCATCATCAACGTCACGCTCACGCCCGTGCTCAGGATGGCGATCGAAACCGGCAACGCACTGCTGCGGATCACGACAGGACGGGTGGTCGAGGTGGTCCCGTCGATCGGGCCATCGTTGGGCAAGTACGGCGTGGAGCGCCCCACAGCAAGCACTCGCATTCCCGGCCTCGGCAAGGACTGAGCTCAGCCGTTTACATCTCGAGGACCGGTCTGCCCTGGAGCCTGCAGTCTGGAGCCAGCAGCCGTGGTGCAAGAGGCTCCCTAGTGCTAGTTGCTAGTACTGCGTGCCCGAAGTTCCTTGGGGGATCCGTCGCGACGCCTCTCCACTTCGCAATGCGCCAGGCCCGTGGGTCCCGGTAGCGGCACGCCATGGCGTGCCTGCGTTGGGCACGGCATGCCGTGCCTAAGTGCCGTGTCGCTACGGTCGGCGGAAGGCGGTGGGCGCCAATGATCCCGCTACGCACTTCGGGCACACGGTACTACGACATCAGCCAGCTGCTCAGGTACCGGTAGAGCAGCAATCCGATCCCAAGGGAAGTCGCGTTGGCTGCGAACGATGCGGCAAGGGCCCGTCGTACCGATGTCCCCTGAAAAACCAGGGCAAAGAACAGCGCTTCGGCTGCGAACGCGAACAGCTCGGACAGCACGAACGCCGCGTACCGGATGACGGCGAAAGGGAGCGCGGAAGACGCTGCCGCGAGGTAGCGGTCGACGGGGAGCATGGGGAACACGAACCAGACCACCGGATGCGTGGCGAGGTTGGCAAACGCCAGGAGCAGCACGAGCCGCGCGCGACCCACGGCCTTGGGGCGCAGAACCATGCTCGCAATGGGAATCTCGATCGCGAGCGTCAGCACGAACGCCTTGAGCCAGGGGAGCAGCATGCGTGAGCGGCCAGCCTAGCACCAGGGCAGGGTGCGGGGCGCGAAGAGCGAGAGCGGGCTTGCTGCGCGCCGCAATGGACGGCAAGTTGCGCCCTCGGAACCAAGATGCCTCGAAACGAACGACCCCTGGTGCTTGTCACCAACGATGACGGCTACGCAGCGGCTGGGCTCTCGACCGTGGTCAAGGCCTTGTCGCGCAGCATGCAAGTGGTCGTCGTAGCGCCAGAGGCCGAGCAGAGCGCATGCAGCCACGCTCTGACGCTCCATCGAGCGATGCGTTTGAGGACCTGGGCGCCGCACCGCCACGCCCTGGATGGAACCCCTGCGGACTGCGTGTACGTGGCGTTGTTCGCGGGCGAGCGACTGATGCCGCGACGTCCTGATCTGGTGATCTCCGGCATCAACCGCGGGCTCAATCTCGGCTTGGACGTGTACTACTCGGGCACGGTCGCTGCGGCGCGCGAAGCCGCGATTCGTGGCGTGCCAGGGCTTGCGGTTTCGGCCGACTCCAGCACGGACCTGGAAGCAGCGGCGCGTTTGTGCGAGCGCATGGCGCATCAGGTGATCGCGCTGGCTCGCAAGTCCGACCAGCCGTTCGTGCTGAACGTCAACATCCCGGCAGGCAAGCGCTGGAAGCTTCGCCGTACCACCAGCGGGCGGCGGAGCTATGGCGAAGGGGTCGACTTTCGCGTGGATCCCCGTGGTCGCGAGTACCTGTGGATCGGCGCACCAGGCGTTCGCAACCACGGAGAGCCTGGCACGGACACCGAGGCTTTCGACCGCGGCGAAGTTGGCGTAAGCAGCCTTGCACTGCTGCCCCGACCCGAGGCAGCCGACGACGCAGCGAGCAAGGTCGTGCGGCTCCTGAGCCGACCTGAACCTTCGAGGAAGAAACGATGACGAAAGCTCCCCAGACCAAGCGCGCGGCCCGAAAGCCCACCCCCTCCGCCTCCAAGCCGACTCCCCGAGGCAGGACTGCCCGCGCAGCTTCCAACACGAAGAGCACGCCGCCACCGAAGCCGACCGGGCTGACCAATGGCGAGCGGCTCAAGTATGCCCAGTCGCTGGTGCGCAACATCCCCGACTTTCCGAAGAAGGGGATCCTGTTCAAGGACATCACGCCGCTGCTGGCAGACCCCAAGGGTTTCGCGATCGTGATCGACTCGTTGACCGAGCACTTCATCGGCGATCAGATCGACGCGATCGTGGGGATCGAATCCCGCGGCTTCGTGTTCGGCGGTGCGCTCGCAGCGCGGCTGAACACCTCCTTCGTGCCTGTGCGAAAGCCGGGCAAGCTGCCCGCAGCGGTCGATCGGGTCGCCTACTCGCTGGAGTACGGCAAGGCCGAGCTCGAGATGCACAAGGACTCGCTTCGCGAAGGTGCGAAGGTGCTGATCATCGACGATCTTCTCGCCACCGGTGGGACCGCTGCTGCCGCTGCCGAGCTCGTTCGCAAGCAGGGGGCTTACGTGACCGCTTTCGCGTTCGTGGTGGAATTGACGTTCCTCGATGGCGCGGACAAGCTGGTCCCTGTTCCCGTTCTATCGCTGATGCGCTTCGGCGCTGGCGAGTAGCAAGGCCCTGTCGGGCACAGGCGCTTCTTTGAGCAACTCTTCCATCATCGCCGCGATCATCACCGCCGTCATGGTGAGCATGGTGCTGCTGTATGCCGTGCGAACCTCGCTGGTCGGGCGACGCCAGGAGCGACGTGTCGAGAAGGTGGGCGGCACGGTCTTCGTCAACGTGTGGGTCATGGAGTCGTTCTATTGGGCGATCCGGATCCCGGGCCGGGCGTGCGCGAGGATCGGCCTCAAGCCCGATCACCTGACCTGGATATCGCTGCTGCTGGGTCTGGGGACCCTTCCTGCGGCGGCGCTCGGGCGATTCTCGATCGCGGGCGGGCTGGTGCTTGCATGCGCGATCTTCGACGCGCTCGACGGGATGGTGGCCCGCGAGCTCGGGATCTCGTCGGATGCCGGCGAGGTGCTCGACGCAGTGACCGATCGGTACGCAGATGCAGCGCCTCTGGCGGGGCTGATCTTCTGGTACCGGTTCTCGCCATGGCAGATGGCCATCCCTTTTGCAGCCCTGATCGGCTCGATGATGGTCAGCTACATGCGCGCCAAGTCCGAAGCGATGGGCTTGAACCTTCCGAGCGGGCTGATGCGGCGCCACGAGCGCATCACCTACATGGTCGTGGCGCTGGTGGTTGGCCCTGAGCTCTCGCGCTGGCTCGGCGAGCCTTGGGGGGCCAAGCACCCGGCCATGCTGCTCGTCGTCGCGTTCGTTGCGCTCATCTCGAACTACGCGGGCATCAAGCTCGCTGCCGATGCACGTCGTGAGCTGGTGCATCTCGGGAGGGGCGTTGGAGGTACAAAGAAGTGACTCAGCCATCCCGTAGTGGCGTTGCCCGTCCGCAGCGCATCGTCGTTCCGGTCCCGGGGCCCCGCTCCAAGGAGGCCCGCGAGAGGGAAGCCTCCTGCATTGCTCCTGGATACCAGGCGATCGCAGCGTACGCTGGCATCGCGGTGGATCGCGGAATCGGCTCGGAGATCGTGGATCTGGACGGAAACCGCTTCCTCGACATCGCGGCAGGGATCTGCGTGGCAGCGCTCGGCTACGGGCATCCGGAGTACGTCAAGGCGATGAGCGAGCAGCTTGCGCGCACGCATGTCGGCTCGTTCACCACGCTGGCGCGCGTGGAGGCGGTTCGAGCCGTGGCCGCGGTTGCGCCGACCGGGCTGGACCGTGTGCAGCTGTACTCGGGCGGCGCCGAAGCGGTGGAGAGCGCGATGCGCCTGGCGCGGGCCTACACCGGCAAGTTCGAGGTGCTGTCGTTCTGGGGTGGCTTCCATGGCAAGACGAGCGGCTCGCTCGCGCAGATGGGAAGCGACTTCAAGCATGGTCTGGGCCCGCTCGTGCCGGGCGCGTACCTGACACCCTACGCCGACTGCGCGCGCTGCCCCTTCAAGATCAAGTACCCGGAATGCGCGCTGTTGTGCGTGGAGTTCGCGCGCGACAAGCTCAAGCGCGAGACCACCGGCCGTCTGGCTGCCATCCTGGTCGAGCCGATGCAGGGCACTGCTGGCAACATCGTGCCGCCCGACGACTTCCTGCCCGCCGTCGCAGCGCTCGCCAAGGAGCATGGGGCGCTGCTGATCGCCGACGAGATGATCACGGGATTCGGGCGAACCGGCAAGATGTTCGGCGTGGAGCACAGCGGGGTGAAGCCTGACATCATGACGCTGGGCAAGTCGCTGGGCGGAGGATTCCCGGTGAGCGCGGTGCTGGTGCGCGACGACATCTCGAAGTCGGAGCCATGGAGCAAGCCGAGCTTCTCGAGCTCGAGCTACGGGGGCAATCCGCTGGCCGGGGCAGCGGTCGCGACCTCGATGCGGATCATCCGCGAGGAGCATCTGGTCGGCAACGCGAGGCGCGTTGGTGAAGTGCTCCTCGAAGGGATTCGCAAGCTCTCGGAGCGATATCGCAGCGTGACCAACGTGCGCGGCGCAGGGCTGTTCATCGGATTCGATCTTGTGGACCCCAAGGACCCGGCCACGCTCTGGTCGTCGGAGCGATGCAAGCAGCTCTTCTCCGGGCTGGTGGGGCGCGGACTGATCAGCATGGCCTACGCGCCGCGCGTGCGGGTGAATCCGCCTCTGATCTTCACCGAGGACCAGGCGCGCGAGGCAGTGGAGATCCTCGACGCCGGGCTCGCCGAGATTCGCGCGTGACCCTGGTCGTGGAGCCGGCCAAGGGAGCGTCGCGCCCAGGCGAGGCCACGACCCTTGCCAAAGCGTCGGTGTCATCGTTGGCTGCGACGCTCGTGGACGGTGTGGTCTACCAGGTGGTCCTGTTCGGTCTGCCCGGTCGTTACGGGATCGCGGCGTTCGGGGGCGCGCTGCTCGGTGCGGTCACCAACTTCACGATCAACCGGGTGTGGGCCTTCCCGCCCACCGCCAAGAGCCTGCGGATGCAGGCAGCGCAGTATGCGGTCGCTTCCGGGGCGACCTATGTCGGGCTGCAGCTTTGCCTGATGCTCCTTATCGAAGTCATCCACATCAACGAGCGGATCGCGTGGCTGCCGGCCAAGGTCGTGGCCTGGCTGCTGGTGAGCTACCCGATGCATCGCTTTGTGGTGTTCGGCAAGCGGGGTGACCGCAAGCCGTGAAGAATGACGCTGCGCCCTTGCCCGGATCAGAGCCGGGCCGTAGAAGGACGTGCACGCATCCCACGAGGTAGCCATGAACCGAGCCGCAGCGATCGAACGCCGCCTGGGCGATCCGAACCGAACCCAGATGCACTACGCGCGCAAGGGCGTCGTTACCGAGGAGATTGCACGGGTCGCCGAGCTCGAGCAGCTCGAACCCGAGGTGGTGCGAAGCGAGCTTGCGCGCGGACGCCTGGTCATTCCTGCCAACATCCATCATGTGCAGCTCGAGCCGGTGGGAATCGGCATGGCGTTGCGGTGCAAGATCAACGCGAACATCGGCAACAGCCAGGTGCACGGCGACGAGAAGACCGAGCTCGAGAAGCTCCGGGTGTCGATCGAGTGCGGGGCGGACACGGTGATGGATCTGTCGACAGGCGGAGACATCGACAAGATCCGATGCGCGATCATCGCGGCCTCTCCTGTGCCCCTGGGCACGGTCCCGATCTACCAGGCGCTCGAGAGCGTGGAGTCGGTCCAGGAGCTATCGGCGGACGACATCCTCGGGTTGATCGAGCATCAGGCGCAGCAGGGAGTGGACTACATGACCCTGCACTGCGGGCTGCTGCGAGAGCACCTTCCCATGGCGAAGAAGAGGCTGACCGGCATCGTTTCGCGGGGCGGCGCGATCATGGCGCAGTGGATGCTCGAGCACGACCAGCAGAACCCGCTGTTCACGCGCTGGGACGACGTGCTGGCGATCTGCGCGAAGTACGACGTGACCCTGTCCGCGGGTGACGGCCTGCGGCCAGGCAGCCTGCACGATGCGTCGGACGACGCCCAATTTGCCGAGCTCAAGGTGCTCGGGGACCTTGCGCGACGGGCGTGGGCCAAGGACGTCCAGATCATGATCGAAGGGCCGGGACATGTGCCTTTTGACCAGATCGAGATGAACGTGAAGCGTCAGATCGAGGAGTGCGACGGTGCGCCGTTCTACGTGCTCGGGCCGTTGGTGACCGATATCGGGGCTGGCTACGATCACATCACGAGCGCGATCGGCGGGACCATGGCGGCGTTCGCGGGCGCTTCGATGATCTGTTACGTAACTCCGAAGGAGCACCTGGGGCTGCCGGATCTCGAGGATGTTCGCGCAGGGATCATTGCGCACAAGATCGCTGCGCACGCTGCGGACATCGCAAGAAAGCGTCCGGGTGCCCGCGATCGTGATGACGCCATGTCCAAGGCGCGCTTCGCGTTCGACTGGAACAAGCAGTTCGAGCTGGCGCTCGATCCGCAGACTGCCCGCAGGATGCACGGGGAGGCGTCGACCGAGCAGTGCAGCTTATCGGCAGACTACTGCTCGATGTGCGGGCCGCGCTTCTGCGCGATGAAGGTGAATCGTCAGCTGGACAAGGCGTAGGGGAGGGGGGCGGAACGGCCACGCGAGGCGTGGCCGTGGCCCAGGGGGTGCTGCGCCTACTTGAGGGAGACGAGGGCGTCGAACTTGGTGGCGCTCGCCGAGAAGTAGCCGGCGTGGGACGCAGAGATCTTCACGTAGATGTCGCCGGCAGCGGCGATCGCCGTGGAGGTGAAGTTCTCGTGGTAGTCGGCGTCCGAGCTCTCGCCACCCATCGAAGTCGTTCCGTCAGAGCCGAAGACTTCGACCACCGTGTCGGTCTGCGCGTCGGCCGCAGTGCCTGCGAAGGTGCGCACGCGGACCTTCTTGCCTACGTCCGCGCCCGTGGCCGTGAACTTGTACCAGTCGACGTCGTCCTCGGCCGTCATGGCGGAGGTCGGGGCCTTGAACTCGCCGGCTTCGATCAGGAACGGCATGGCAGCGACCGCCTGGGCATTGCCCGAGGTCTCGTTGTCCGTGGTGACTTCCGTAACCTTGGTCGGAACCGTGGACACGGCGTTGAGCGTGAAGTCGTAGCCGAAGGTCCCGGAGTTGTCCCAGAAGACCAGGTAGTACGGGTCAGCCTTGTCGGTCTTGAGGATGCGGCTCGCTGCGATGGCCGGAGAGATCATGTCGGCGAACTGACCGCTGCCGGGCATGAGCACGAAGCCGGGGGTTGCTCCGGTCCCCGCGGCCTTGGCGTCGAGCTCGATCACCTGGAACCCAGCCGCCGGCGTGAACTTGTAGAGGTAGGAATCGAACGCGTTCTCGACCGTGGCAGTGGCCGGCGTGCCGGAGACGAGGTCCGTGGCCGTGCGCGCTTCGATCGTCATGCCGCCCGGAATCGGATTGTGGATCTGCGTTCCGCCCGCAGGCCCGCTCAGGATGTCGAGGTCCTTGGCGCCAGCAGCGGCTTGCACGTCGAACAGAGCGATCAGGTCGATCCCGTAGGAGGCGACGTTGCTGATCTGGAAGGCGACGCCCGGAACGGACGAGACCTGGATGTTGGTGAACTCGAGGGGCGTGAAGAATCCGTCGCCGGTCGAGGTGGTGTCGTAGGGCGTGGTGAAGTCGAGCTGCTGGCCGGTGAGGATCGCAATCGAGCCCTGCGCGGCCTTGCCCTGGACCTTCAAGGTGGTCGACGGCTTGGTGGTGAAGGCCTGCTTGTAGGTGAGCGTGCCGACGGTGACGTCGAGCGGGCCGACCTTGGTGTTGCCGACTGTGATGTTCACGAGCAGGGCAGTGGGGCTTGCAACCGTTACGTTGTTCACGGTGACGTCGTCGCCGAACTTGACCGTGGTCTTGTCGGTCTTGGCATCGAAGGTGGTACCGTTGCCGGCGATGACGACGTCGATGGTGCGGCCGAGGAACGCGGAGGACGGGACGATGGCGCTGATGCTGGGGTTGGCGGTGGCCGAGGAGCCGGCCGGGCCAGCGGAGCCGGCGGGGCCGACGCTGCCGTTGGCGCCGGGCGCGCCCGGGGCGCCGTCGCTGCCAGAGCAGCCGATCCAGATCGCAGCGGGGACAGTGAGGCAAGCAAGCAAATAAAGGGACGAGGTTCGACGCATTGAGTTGCTCCTTCGTTCGATGACCGGTCGATGATGGGGAGCGGTAGGGCCGCTCCTGCAACCAAGGGATACTGCAAACCTACAATGTAGGCAAGGCACGGATTGAAAACGCCAGCGGGCAGTCTTTTCCCAAGAATCCCTTGACTTGACCTGGGCGAGAGATAGCCTACGTCCCCCTTGCGCCGGACCCCAAGTCCGGCGCGCAACCAACGACACACGTCCCGGAAGCGCACCTGCGTGGTCCGGTGCCCGACAAAGTCGGGTCACCACGAGGCGGGACGGAGGAAAAACCGGCAAGGAGCGCGCGATGGCAGAAGAGCAACAGCAGGTCGACACCACCACCAACAACGAGATGGCGATGATGGCGCCGCGGATCCCAGGGCAGCCGGCCCTGTCGGTGCGCGCGCTGCTCGAAGCGGGCGTCCACTTCGGTCACCAGACCAAGCGCTGGAACCCGAAGATGCGCCAGTACATCTACGGCTCGCGCAACGGCACGCACATCATCGACCTCGATCAGACGGCGAAGCTGTTCAACAAGGCCTTCGAGTTCGTCCTCGAGGCCGTGGGCCGCGGCGGCAACGTCCTGTTCGTGGGCACCAAGCGTCAGGCCCAGGAGATCGTGCAGGAAGAAGCCCTTCGCGCCGGCATGTTCTTCGTGAACAACCGTTGGCTCGGCGGCACCCTCACCAACTTCCGCACGATCAAGCAGGGTCTGGATCGTCTCCGGTCCCTCGAGCGCATGCAGGAGGACGGCACCTACGAGCAGCTTCCGAAGAAGGAAGTCATCCGTCTCGAGAAGGAGCGCGCCCGCCTCGAGAAGTACCTCGGCGGTCTCAAGAACATGGGCGGCGTGCCTGGCGTGGTGTTCATCGTGGATCCGGCGCAAGAGAAGATCGCCGTGCACGAAGCCCGCAAGATCGGCATCCCGGTCGTGGCGATCACCGATACCAACTGCGATCCGGACGAGATCGACTTCGTGATCCCTGGCAACGACGACGCGATCCGTTCGATCAAGCTGATCGCCGGCCGCATCGCGGACGCGTGCCAGGAAGGCGCGCAGCGTCGCAAGGACACGATGACGGCTCGGGACAATGCTCCGCAGGCGGGCGCTGATCCGAACGCGCAGCCCCAGCAGCAGCAGCCGAATCGTCCCCGCACCCAGGAAGTCTACCGTGGCCGTCCCCAGCGTGGCGGTGGCCGTGGCGGTCCGCAGCAGGGACAGCCGAGCTGACGCAACGATCGCAGCGATTGCGGTCCTGAGCCCCGACAACGAGTGCAGCCCGTGCTCAGCACCGGCTGCCTCCCCATCCGCTGATTGAAGACTGTGCGGCACTGCGTGCCGCTTGATACAAGGAGTCCCTTTCCATGGCACAAATCACAGCCCAGCTCGTCAAGGAGCTTCGTGAGCGCACCCAGGCCGGCATGTCCGACTGCAAGAACGCATTGGTCGAGGCCGAGGGCGACATGGACAAGGCTGTCGAGATCATCCTCAAGAAAGGCCTGGCCAAGACAGCCAAGCGCGCCGGCGCCGTCGCGACCGAAGGCGACATCCGCACCTGGATCTCTCCGGATGCCAAGTACGGCGTGATGATCGAAGTCAACATCCAGACCGACTTTGCTGCGCGCAACGACAAGTTCGCTGCGTTCGTCGACGCCGTGCTCGAAGTGGCGAAGAACGCCAAGGACGGCGATGATCTGACAGCGGCGAAGTACCCGGGCAGCGACAAGACCGTTGCACAGGTGCGCGACGAGCTGATCGCGACGATCGGCGAGAAGATCGACGCCCGTCGGTTCGCGCGGGTCAACCTCGGCTCCGGAGCCGGCGCAGTCCATGCATATCGCCACATGAACGGCAAGATCGGCGTGCTGCTCGAGGCATCGGCCGAGACGCCGGAGGTTGCGAAGCACGAGGCGTTCCTCAAGTTCATCGACGACACGGCGATGCAGGCAGCGGCCATGAGCCCGCTGTACCTCGACCGCACCCAGGTGCCCGAGGCCGACCTCGCGAAGCAGCGCGAGATCTACGCAGCCCAGCTCAAAGAAGATCCCAAGCCCAAGCCTGAAGCCGCGTGGCCCAAGATCATCGAGGGCAAGGTCAACAAGTGGTACTCCGAGATCTGCCTCGTCGATCAGGACTCCGTCCAGGAGAGCCAGAAGACCGTCGAGATGCGGCGCGCCGAGGCCTCCAAGGCCGCGGGCGGCAACATCAAGCTCGTGCGCTTCGTGCGCTACGAGCGCGGCGAAGGTCTGGCCAAGAAGGTCGACGACTTCGCCGCAGAAGCCCAGAAGATGGCCGGGGGGTGACTTGCCGCTTGAATCCCTGCGACTGTGCGCTGTCTCGGTCGACCTCGACGAGATACCCAACTACCACGCGATCCACGGCCTTCCAGCCCCACAGTCGCCGGGCGCAACTGCAGTCCATGACGTAGCGCTCGACAGGCTCGACGCGCTTGCCGAGCGCGCGGGCCTGCCCCTGACCCTGTTCGCGGTCGGCGCCAGCCTGTCACGCGAGCAGAGCGCCCAATCCCTGCGCAGGATGGCCGACCACGGCCACGAGATCGCCAACCACTCCCTCGATCACTTCTACGATCTGACGCGACGCACTGCTGACGAGATGCGTCGCCAGATCGAGCACGGCGCAGACGTGATCGAGCGGGCGGTGGGACGTCGACCGATCGGATTTCGTTCGCCCGGCTACGTGATCACCGACGAGCTGATGGACGTGCTGATCGCATCCGGTCACAAGTACGATTCGTCGGTCTTCCCGTGCCCAGCCTACTTCGCCACCAAGGCAGCGAAGCTGACCATGATCGCGGTGCGGGGGCGCCGCAGCCGATCGGTTCAAGACCACCCCAGGGTGCTGCTCTCTCCGACGCGCCCGTACCGTCCCGGCAAGCCGTACTATCGACAGGGCGACCTGCCGCTGATCGAGCTTCCGGTCCAGGTCACGCGCGGCGCCAGGCTGCCGTACATCGGAACGACCCTGACGCTCTCTGGATCGCGCACCGCGTCATTGCTGACCAAGATGGTCCTTGGAGAGCCGGTGATCAATCTGGAGCTGCACGGGATGGACGTCCTGGACTCCAGAGACGGGTTGCAGGCATTGATCGGCCACCAACCCGATGTGGACATCGACCACGGTCGAAAGGTCAACGTACTTGAGGGCGTTTTTGCCCAGATCAGGAAGAGCGGCTACCGGTTCGTCACCTTGCAGCAGGCGGCGACCGAGGTGGAGCGCGCTCTGTCTTCGCAACCCTGACCCTGTCTGCGTCATCCGTTCATCATGTGTGCCGTAGCGATTCACGCCGGCAGCACTGTGCGATAACCTGGATGGGCAGCAGGAGACCGGGGTGACAAACGGGACGGTCAGCCAAGGGGCGATGATCTGCATCGAATGCAGGACGGCGTGCGCCTATCCATCCGGGCTGCCGGGCTACCAGCGCTCGCTGGCCCGTCACCTTCCGCGTCTTGCGCCGAACGTCCACTTCCAGCTGCTGCGCGATCGATCGTGGTTCGATGTGCCGCCGCATCCGAACGTGCACGAGGTCGTGGTCCCCGGCGATGCGCAGAGTCCGCTTGCGCCTGCGCTGCTCAGCCGTGTGCTCGACGCACGAGGCGTTACCCTGCTGCACGCGACCGCAGGGTACTACCCGAGCGGGATCGTGGCGCCTGTGGTGACCACCGTGCACGACGTGCTCTGGATCACGGACCCGGAGTGGCTGCGTCCGCGCGGCATCGGTGGACGGCTCACCGCGATTGCATGCCGAAGATACGTCTCCGAGGCGCTTTCGTTGTCGGCACGGATCATCGTGCCGAGCGAAGCCACGTTCCGTGCGATCGAGGAGCGCGCGCCGGACGTGCGCGATCGCTTGCGGCTGGTGCGCCACGGAGTCGAGGGCGACTTCGCGCCGTTGGAAGCAGGGGATCGCGCCGCGGAAGAAAGGGTGCAGCAGACGATCGCCCGCCTGGTGCGGCCATCGGCGCGGTACGTCCTCGAGGTCGGACGGTCGGCGCTGTACCGCAACCAGGGAGGGCTGGTGCGTGCGTTCGCTTCGGCATTTGCCTCGGAGCGTTCGATCCAGCTGGTGTTCGTGCAGCCCACGGGCGAGACCGGTCGCGAGCTGATGCGCGTCGCACGCCGCGCGGGCGTCGAGGATCGCACGCACGTTCTCACCGGAGTGCCGCTCGCGGATCTCGCCGATCTGTATCGCGGCGCGCTGTGCCTGTGCCACCCCACGTTGCATGAAGGATTTGCGACGGTCGTGGCGGAAGCGATGCGATGCGGCTGTCCGGTGATCACCTCAGGCCGTGCCGGGGTAGGGGAGATCGGCGAGGGCGCCACGCAGCTGATCAACCCCGAGAACGAGGATGACATCGCGGCAGCGATGCGTCGCGTGGTGACCGAGCCCGGCGTAGCCGAGCGGCTGCGCGCGCGCGGGCTGAACAAGGCCCGCGATCTGAGCGCCCATCGCATGGCCGAGGAGACCTGGCAGGTGTACCAGGAGGTCCTTAGCAAGCGCCCGTCGATCCTGCCTCCACCGCGTTGACCTGGGGACATCGGCGCGCTTAGGGTCGGCTCGAGCGATGTGCGAGTCACGCAGAATCAGGGGCAGGCCAGCCCGCGTTCGCAGGTGCGCCAGCGCTCTGATCGCCATCTCGCTGACCGCGTCGGCTTGCGGCGGCGCGCCACCTACGGTGCGCGCACCTGCGCCCGCGCCGACGCAGCAGGCGCCGATGCAGATCGGCGACGCTCCGTTGATCTACTACGAGGATGAAGCCAAAGGGACCCACCGCTACGTGGGAGGCACCGCGTACGTGCTTGTGGATGCGCGTCCCGATGAAGCACTCGCGCTTCTCGATCGGACCGAGGCGCTGTGGCAGGTGTTGCCGCGCGTGCTCGATCTCAAGGAGCTGGGGACCGAGGGGCGTGACAAGCTGGTGGAGCTCGAGCAGGGGACATCGATCCTCAGCGGCCGCTACACGGTGCGGCTCCGGACCGAGCGCTACGCGGGGGGCAAGTCCTCGATACGGTTCTGGCTCGATCCATCGCGTCCCCATGCGCTCGATGATGCCTACGGCAGCTTCGACATGGAGCCGTACGGCGATGGCAAGACGCTGGTGACGTGGAAGATCCGGATCGATCTTGGGGCGGGGATTGCGCGGTGGCTCTTTGAGGAGCGGATCCGACGGGCGGCGATGACGACCCCGGTGCGTGCGCGCGGGTATGTCGACGAGCACGTCAAGAAGCTGAGGGCGCAAGGCGCAGGGAAGTAAGTGCGCAGCGGAGCGCTTCACCGCGCCACAGGCGCGAACTCGAACGAGTCGAAGAACCTCGGAAGGATCGATGCCTGGGTGTTGGAAGGCTCGATGCCGATCAGCAGGTAGGCGCGGCTCTGGTCCAGAAGCACGCGCACACGCGCGCTCATGTGGCTCGTCGAGGGATTGAGCTTCGTGCCCGGTGGAATGTCGAGCCACCCTTCCACGCCGTCCCGCCCGCCCACGACGATGTCCACGTTCTGGATCGGGACCGCTCCGCCCTCCTGCCAGGTCTTGCGCACCTCGGCCAGCATCGCATCGTGATCGTCGAACCCTTCGAGCTGGGCGTAGGCGATGGCGAGCATCGTGCCGTTCGACGTCGTGGACACCTGCTTCATGACGAGCACGCCGCCTTGCGGTGCCGTGGTCTTGAGCTCGCCGTGCTCCGGCGCATGGGGCATGAGCGCAGAGAACCAGCCAGGCTGCACCACGCGCGTCCACCCTGCGGCTTCCCGCTGGATGACCGTCGGCTGCGTGGGCACCGTTGCAAGGTCGGGACCGTGGCATCCTGCGAGCAGGAGCCACGGGATCGCGGTTGCGGCAACGATGGTGCCCTGCGGGCGAATGGGCGATCGAAAGGTCATGGCGACGTACCTGGCCTCGAAGCTAGCACGTGCGGCAACACGTCGGCTGCAACAGTATCGACGTTGACCGCCCTCGGCTCGCCGGGCATCCTTGATCGCATGAAGGTCCATCTGCTTGCTTGCTTTGTGGCTGTGGCAGCGCTGGCGGGATGCTCCGGCAAGGACGAGCCCTCGGAGCCGCCCGACGTGCCCAGCCCTTGCGTCGAATCGGTCTCCAAGGCGTGCGCGTCTGCCGATGATGGCGCGGCCTGCGAGCAAAAGGAGATGGAGACCTGTGCCACCGAGTACTACTTCCGGAGCTTTGCCCCTCGCACGACCTCCGACTGCATGCCTTCGGCTCCGCTGACCAAGGTCAACGGACAGATTTCGACGAACCTCTTCCGGGGCACTGGGATCGCCGACACGGACACGCGGCTGGAGACGCACGGGTTGCAGCGCTACTTCGCGCCCTACGAGCTCTGGTACAAGACGCCTGCGGCCCCGGAGCGGATCGCGTTCAGCTACGCGATCACCGGCACAGAGGCGGAGTTCACTGCTGCGCTCGCCAACGCGGGCATCCCCCTGAGCGGCATGACGCCGGCGCAGGAGGAGCAAGGCAAGAGGATCATCGCGGACATCATGTTCGCGCCTGTGCGCAACTTCATCCTGGCCCACAGCCAGCCCCCGGAGCGGAGCGTGCAGGTGGTCGTGATCGGCGAGATCGCCAGCCCCTACGTGGCTAGTGCGATCAGCAGCAATGGGGGCGAGATCGCAGGTCTCGGATTGTCCCCCAAGCTACTGACCGACATCGCTGCCACGGATCCGAGCAAGAACCTGTACGATCTCATCCACATCGACGGCGACTTCACGCCGACGCTCTTCGTGGGACACAGGGTCATCCTGCGTCACGTGTCCTTCCCGGACAACGTCATCGCTCACGAGATGGGGCACGCGCTCGGGCTGCAGCACGACTCGTCGCACTCCAATGATCTCATGTACCCTGCGGCCTCGGACTCGTGCCGTCCGGATCTGCAGGCCAGCGACTTCGATGCGATGGTCGGAGTGGATCCCATCGCCACGACCTTCGCGCAGGAATCCGGGGTCCAGCAGATGCTCGGCGCCCTGCGCGCGGTGACGGATCGAATCCTTTCGTCCCGTCGTTCCTACTGAGCTACCACGTTCACGTCGTCGACGTACCATCCAGGCTTCGCGTGCTGCATGGAAGTCGTCTCGTTGGTGGTCTGGTAGCTCACGCCCGTGCCGTAGGCGAATCGCACCATGAACTGGCTCGATCGGAACGACTGCGGAATGGCCATCTCCACCTTGGCCCAACCCGAGCCGCTCGCCTGCGTGTAGCCTGCTAGCCCGTCGACGTGGAAGCTGTTGGGCGACAAGCATGCGTAGCTCGAGCCCATGTCGGGGTTGATCGTGATCGTTCCGGGAAAGGTCACCCCAGGCGCTACTGCCCAGGAGGTTCCTCCGTCGGACGAGAACTCGACCGTACCGCCGTCGTACCAGGTGCTCCCGCCGTACGTGCCTGTCCAGAAGTCGTACCAGTGCCAGAACACGAGCTTGATCTCGGTCTGCGCGCAGGCGGTGAGATTGATGCTGGGAGAGCGCAGGGCAGCGCGCTGGCATTGGATGTAGTTGTTGTCGAGGTTGGTCGCATAGCACTGCGTTCCGCCGTGACACGAGCCAGGGCCTGAGCTCGCGACGCCCCTCTCCCAGGAGTCGAACGTCCAGCTTCCAGAAACGCCATCCATCTTGGCGTGGGACCATCCTCCTGCGGTCTCGAAGTCCCAGACGTAGGCAGCGAGCGCTTGCTGGCAGGGAGAGCCGGTATCAGGGCCGGCTTCATTCGCATCGGTTCCGCTGTCAGCGCCAGCGGTGCCTGCAGCGCCACCCACGCCCGCGTCCTTGCCTGAAGATCCCGCAGAGCCGCCTGTGGCAGCCCCTGCAGAGCCGCCTGTGGCAGCGCCGGCGGTTCCGCCCGTGGACGCACCGGCGGTACCGCCTGTGGAAGCACCGCCCGTGCCCCCAGAGCCGCCTTTTCCTCCGGTAGCTCCTCCACCGGTGTTCTTGCCTCCGGTGCCGGCCGTGCTGCCGCCCGCACCGCCCTGCTCATCGCCGCCTGTCCCACCTTGCTCATCGCCGCCCGTGCCGCCGGTGTGTGGTGGTCCATAGGTATCGCCTGCTCCGCCTGCAGAGCATGAAAGCAGCAGGAAGCAGGCGACGAAGCACGCCTTGTGGAATTCGGAGCGCATGTGAGTTCAGCGATGATCCCGCTCGAGGGAGGCTCGCGTCAACCATCGGCGCATCAGGCCGGGCTTTGTACCCCCCGGCGACGGTTCCGCGTTAGACTGCCGGCTCGGGAGCACGTCATGCGTACAGCAATTGCGCTTGCAGCAGCAGTCGTCTCATTGACCTGCACGCTGTCGGAAGCACGGGCCGAGGGCAAGCAGACCGGGCTCGAGCTCGCGGCTCGAACGGGCTTGCTCTTGCCGATGGGGGCAGCAACCAACGGAGCCAACGATCGACTCGGCAACACGTTTGCTGCGCAGCTGCCGATCGCGTTCGACGCAGGGTGGCGCGCGACGCCTTCGCTGTTCGTGGGAGGCTACTTCGGAGCAGCCGTGGGAGGGCCTGGTGGCAGCTCGAACGACGAATGCGAAGAGTCCGGAGCGGACTGCATCGGCAGGTCGACGCGGCTGGGCGTGCAGGCGCAATGGCACTTCTCCCCTCGCGAGCCCACGCACGCCTGGGTGGGCTACGGATTCGGCTACGAGTGGGCGTCGCTGCAGATGTACGCGGACAAGGGGACCAAGTCCGTGGCCTTTCGTGGACCCGAATACGGCCATGTGATGATCGGGGCCGACTTCGATTCGAATGAGTCGTTGCACCTCGGCGTGTTCGCAGACGTGTCGTTCGGGCAGTACTCGAGGATGGAGTGGAGGTCCTGGTCGTCGCCCACGAAGTCGATGGACATCGAAGAGCGAGCTGGGCATCAGTGGGTGATGATCGGCGTGCGCGCTACCCTGATGCCGTGAGGGATCAGAACTTGATCTCGGCGACGTCGACTCCGAGGTTGGCGAGGGCGTTGACCTTGATTCGCTTCTCGGAGATCGAATAGACGAAGCTCTCCATGAAGATGCTGCGCTTGACCTCGGAGGTCGTGTAGGGCCAGAAGTCGTGGCACGACTCGTTGGCATATCCACTGCCGGAGACGCTGTTCGGGTGGGCGACCTTGCCCTCGAGCTTGAAGCCGCTCTCGACCGTGGTCTCGTAGACCATCAGCCCGCTGAACGTGAGCGTGCTGCCATACGAGCCGCCGCTCCCCCCTTCGCAGACCTTCATGGGCAGGGCGAGCCGCTTGAGAGGTGCGAAGTAGTTGAACGCAAGGTGGTTGGTCATCGCCTCTGACGCGGAGCCGCGGGTGCCGATCCCCTCGTAGTGGATGCGCTTGAGATTCGACGGATCGCTGACGTCGAAGATCTGCAACGACACTCCTGCGAACCATGCGAACTGCCCCTGGTCGTCGCCGTCGAATCCGATGGTCAGCAGGTGGTTGGCATCCATCATGTGCATGTACGTCGAGAAACCCGGCACCTTGAGCTCTGCCAGCATCGTCGGGGCGGTGGGGTTGCTCAGGTCGAGCATGAACAGGGGATCGGTCTTCTTGAACGTGACCACGAACCCGCGATCCGCGGCAAAGCGCACGGACCGGATGTCCTCCCTGGGTGCGATGTAGTCCACGGCGCCCACGCGCGTCAGCCCAGCGCCTTCCTGCTTGAGCACGCTGACCGTGCTGTGCACGGACGGAGACCCGGCTCGGCCCGTGGTAGTCGCGATCCTCAGGTGCCCGGAGAACTCATCCATGGAGAACTGGTTGAGCACGCGCCCCTTGACGCTGCCGCTCGCGACGTAGGCCACGCTCGGCGGCGTGTTGCCGAGCTCGAACTTGTGCACGGTGCTCGCCTCGTGGAGGCCATCGAATCCGGGATACCAGCCGGCATAGGGATTGAATTCGTGGGGCACGGAGATGTACAGGGCATCGGCTGTCGCGTAGGCAGCCCCGGGGCGGCTCACGATGGTGCTGACCGAGGGCAGCCTCGGGTCCACCAGGTCCATCGACAAGACGGTCAGCAGCGCGGTGCCGTCGTTGAGCCCGGAGCGGTACAGCCCCTGGCAGCCAGCGAGCACATCGGTAGAGCCCTGCGGCACTCCGTCCACGTAGACGGTGTCGACCGCGGACGGGATCCACGCAGAGATGGGGGCAGCTTCGATGATCTTCTGGTTGGTCGCGCGAAGCTCATCAATCTCAGCGAGCAGCTGCCAGGTGGCAGGGCGGGCCACGCAGCTCTGGATCAGGGGGATGGTGAGCTGCATGGCCGGAAAGATGGGCCCTGGAGCGCTGACGACCGTGTGCACCGCAGTACCGATCCGACGTGCCGTGATGTAGGAGCCGGACAGGCGCAGCTCGCGCACGCGAACAGGCAGCGAAGGGTTGCTGATGTCGAACACCGTGAGCTTGGTCGGGTTGCCGTCCCCTTTGAATTGGCAGTCGTAGCCGTACGTGCACTCCTTGGTGCCGTATTGGCCCGGAGCTGGCTGGGGGCCGATCGAGGAATAGACCAGGGCGCGGTTGCCATCGACGAACAGCTTCTTGGCAGTGCCCTCGACCTGCACGTTGGCGATCTCGTGGGCCTGCTCGGCGGGCCAGGCATCGACGATGCGGAAGGTGGAACCGATGGCCGCGTAGATGTACTTGCCGTTGTTCTTGATGAAGTCAGCTTCGTCGACCCCCGGAACCTGGTTGTTGGTGGTGGAGTACTGCGACGCGCTGGTGCCGGCGGACGGAGACGAGTTCGATGCGCCAAAGGCCGCGTCTTCCATGGCCATGTCGCTGCACTGATCCTCGGTGAACGCGAGCACCTGGTCGCGTACCTGGTCGAGCGCAAGATTCATCTGCTGGATCGCGGCCTGTCGAATCGCGGCCTCTGCATCGGCGCACCCCGCCATCGGAGTGAGCCCCTCGGATACGTAGCGAACCGGCTCCTTGGAGTCTGTGCTGGAGCACCCGACGGCTGCGAACACTGCCAACGCTGCGAGCGGCGCGTACCTCATGACCGACCTCCTGCCTCTGGCTCCAGGATGCACGTCGCGCACCAGCTCGGCAACCCGCAAGGAACCAGCAATATCTCCGCGGATTGTCCTGCAGCCCTGCCTCGGGGTGTGCCGGGTTGTGCCGCGACCATGCTTTGGATCGCAGGGTAGGGTCCTGCCTGTCCCCGGTCAGGAGTCCATCAGGACCACCCAGTGGTCCTGAGCGGCGTGCTCGGCAACCAGCGACAGAAGACGCTCGGCAGCCTCGATCTCGCGCACGGTCCGGGAGTTGGCGATGGCCTTGACCGCTTCCACAGCGAGCTTGGTACGCCTGGAGATCTCTGCCTGGCTGTCGGTCCCTTGAGCATCGATCCGCACCTGCACCGACCCATCGGGTTGAACGCCCGCGCGTTTTTTGGCGAAGGCCATGAACTCGCTGAAGAACCGGGCTGTGGTCTGGACCCGGTCGGGCTGGTCGAGGTTGACGAAGAGCGATGCGAGCAGCTGAGCGCTGTCAACGCGATGCGCGGAGGCCTCAGCCTCCCAGGCGAACTCCAGTGGCTCCAGGAGCTCGGCCATTTTTCCCTGCGGTCCGCGGCTGGCATGCCATGGGCCGGACGGGGGCGCATGGGCGAGCGCCTGGCGAAAAAGGGTGGCGGCAGTGGAGTCAGGCTCGGCCAGCCCTGACGTGAAGCACTCGAACAGGAGGCGTTCTGCCACAGCGTCGATCGGGTAAGAGATCGTGCGGTAGCACCCTACCGCGCCGTCAGAGCCGAGCGGGCACTGGCGGCACTCGGGGGTCCCGCGATGGAAGTATTCCATCTCCTGCCAGATCTCTTTGTAGGTCCACTCCCGGGGAACGTCGTTGGCGCCTTGCACCGCGATGCGTGCTCCTCGGCGCTGATCTTCGGGGATCTGGCGCTCGATGAGCCTCTGGTACGACCGGAGCTTGATCTTGCCGAGAAAGCTGCTTGCGCCCAGCGCGTCTTGCAGGTGACAGCTTCGCCAGCCAAGGATGTCGACTCCCATGTGCACGGTCTACCACAGCAAAACATCGAGTTCGACTCGCGTCCTTTGTATGCTTCGGGCGCCATGAGCAACCGGCAGGTAGCGTCGCGGGGAGCCGATCCCTCTGGAGCACCGTCTCGAGAGGAGTCCCGCGTCTTCCTGCAGAAGCGCCTGGCGCTGGTCAGCAGACTCGGCGTCTTCCTGGGCGGCTTCTTCTACGTCGCCATCCTGCTGCTCGAGCTCGTCTTCGGCGGAACCCAGGCGCTGGTCGAGCACCTCAAGTCGCCTCCCAGCCTCGTGCTGCTCGCGTGCACCTCGATCGTCGGGGTCATGTGGCTCGTGGTGCGGCGCCGTCCGCTGAGCGACCGCGCGTTGAGCGCGATCGACGCTGCGAGCATGGTCGTGCTCGCGCAGCTGATCGCGCTGATCGCAGGGTTGCATTCCCAGCGCATGGTCGGGCTGTTCCACGCAACGCTCGGGATCGCGACCTGGCTCTGCGTGCGCGCGGTGGCGCTTCCCAGCACCGGGCGTCGCACCGCGATCGTGTCTGCCACCGCGTCGGCTGGTGCCGTGGTCGTCATGGGGCTGTGCTTCTGGGTCCGACCGGAGCCTGCAGGGGCGACGCGGGAGACGACGGCGCTGGGCGAGCTGATGAACGTGACGTTGTGGCTGACAGCAGCGAGCGCGATCGCGACCGTGGCCTCTCGCGTGATCTATGGTCTGCGTCAGGAGGCGAAGGCTGCGAGGCGAGTGGGGCAGTACGTACTTGCGAGCAAGCTGGGGGAGGGTGGTATGGGCGTGGTCTTCCGTGCCACGCACGCGATGCTGCGGCGTGAGACCGCCATCAAGCTTCTTCCACCGTCCAAGGTGGCGCCGGAGATGCTCGCGCGATTCGAGCGCGAGGTCTGTCAGACGGCGCGGCTGACGCACCCGAACACGGTTGCGATCTTCGACTACGGGCGCACGCCAGAGGGTGTGTTCTACTACGCGATGGAGTACCTGGAGGGCCTCGATCTCGATGCGCTCGTGCAGGCGTCAGGGCCGTTGCCGGCTGGACGCGTGGTGCACGTGCTCCAGCAGGTTTGCGCGGCGTTGTCCGAAGCGCACGCGATGGGGCTGGTGCATCGCGACATCAAGCCGAGCAACATCGTGCTCACGGAGCGCGGTGGGATGCCGGACGTGGTCAAGGTGCTGGACTTCGGGCTGGTCAAGGATCTGTCGGCCTCCCAGGATGCGGAGCTGACCGCCGCAGAAGTGATCACCGGCACTCCGTTGTTCGTGTCTCCTGAAGCTGTCATCTCACCGGAGAAGGTGGGGCCAGCGAGTGATCTGTATGCCGTGGCCGCGGTCGGCTACTACCTCCTCACTGCCACGCACGTGTTCGGGGGCAAGACCGCCATGGCGATCTGCTCCAAGCATGCCCACGTGCAGCCGGAGCTGCCGTCGCTTCGCGGAGTCGAGATTCCCCCCGAGCTCGAGAAGCTTGTGATGCAGGGCCTTTCCAAGGATCCTGACGAGCGACCCGGCTCCGCGCGAGCGATGCGCGCTTGCTTGCTGGCGCTGCCCGATGTTCGTCCATGGACCGAGCAGGACGCCACGCTGTGGTGGACCAAGACGGGCCGCGAGCTCGCATCGCAGCGCAAGGCGACGGCACGAGATCCGGGATCCATGGCATCGACGATCGCGATCGACTTCCGCGACCGCTGAGGGGCTCAGCGTGCTGCGGCAGCGTCGCTGGTTGCAATCAGGAACTGCGAGAGCTCCCGAGGGTCGAGGGGCTTGCCGAACACCTTGTCGATCCCTGCCACGGACATGAGCTTGGCCATCTCGGAGCCGGTGAGCAGGACGGCAACCAGCAGATGGGCGTAGCGAAGTCGCCACTCCGGGATCAGCTCGGCTCCCAATCGCTTGCCCTTTCCGAGGAAGTGATCGCAGACCAGATGGGTGGGCGGATTGCCTGGGTCGCCGAGCAACCGCTCTGCTTCTTCTGCAGAATGGGCGACAAGCACGAGATCAAAGGACTTCGTGAGGAAGCGTTTGAGGGCTCGTGCGACCTCCGGGATGTCATCAACGATGAGCAGGACTCGCTTCACGCATCTCCTCCCGGAAGGTTAATGCGTACAACTCACGGCCGTGCGGTTCAACCTGATTTTGCGCCAAGTGGAAATTATGACATTTGTGTCAGCGCGAGGGGCGGCCTGCGGATCACGCTTTCAGAGCGCGCTCGCGCAGCCCGTGACGCTGAAGCAGCCGATACATGTGCATGCGATCGATCCCTGCCTGTCGCGCGGCGCGACTCACGTTGTCGCCGTGGGCCTCGAGAAGCTCCACGAGGTAGCGTCGCTCGAAGTCCGCGACGATGCGCTCCTTGGCGAGCCGCAAGGGGACCTTGAGATCGACCTTGGAGCTGGACAAGGACGGGTCCTCTGGGCTGGCAGGTGACGCTTCCCGACCGTGGGGGGCAGAGGCGGTGCCGAGCACCAAGGCACGCTCGATGTGATTTCGGAGCTCGCGAACGTTGCCTGGCCAGTCGTGGCCCCGCATCTCGCGCAGCGCATCGGCGTGGAACAGGTGCGCCTGCTCTTCGGCTCCCATGGCCCGAAGCAGGACCTCGACCAGCAGCTCGAGATCGTCGAGATGGCTGCGAAGCGGCGGCATGCGGATGGTCACGACCGAGAGCCGGAAGTACAGATCCTCACGGAACCTGCCCCGGTTGACCTCCTGCTCGAGCCTCCGGTTCGTCGCCGCTATCACCCTCACGTCGATGCGGCGCACGTCGTTCTCGCCCACGCGGCGCACCTCGCCAGCCTCCAGCACACGAAGCAGCTTCGACTGCATCTCCGAAGGCATCTCCCCGATCTCGTCGAGGAAGACGGTGCCTCCGTGCGCTGCCTCGAACGCGCCCACGCGCGCGCGCTCCGCTCCGGTGAACGAGCCCCGGGCATGGCCGAAGAGCTCGCTCTCCATGAGCGTAGGGGAGATGGCGCTGCAGTCGATCACCACGAAGGGCGCCTGGGCCCTGCGACCTCGACGCACGATCTCGGAAGCTGCCAGCTCCTTGCCTGTGCCTGACTCGCCTTCGATCAGCACGGTTGCATCGGTCGCTGCGACCTTCTCGAGCAGGGCGAAGACCTTGCGCATCGCAGGGGAAGCGCCGCACAGATCTCCGAAGCTCGAGGTGTCGGGGATCTGCACCAGCGCCTTGGAGGCGAGCTCGCGGATCCGGACGGACGAATCGCCGAGCTGCAGCTCGCAGTCCCGTGGCGGCAGGTCCGCATCGCGCACGCGCAGCCCATCGACGAACGTGCCGTTGAGCGAGCCGGAATCGACCAGCGTCCATCCGGTGTCGGCTCGAACCACGCGGCAGTGAAAGCGCGATACGAGCGGGTCAGCCAGGACCAGATCATTGCTCGCGTGCGCGCCGATGCGCGCTTCCTCTCCCTCCACGATGGTCTGGCGCACAACCGGATTGCCGTTCTCCCGCTGCACTTGAAGCTCCAGGCGGGGTACGGCCATGAGGTTGGACAGCCGACGCACCGTGCTGTGACGGCGTCCAGCTTTGGTCGGGGGCTCATCCGGCGATCCGGGCCCAGATGCATGGCTCATGGGGCGCATACTAATGGTTCTTGGCGAATGATGCATCCATGCATCACTGGGGAAGGCATGCGGAGGACGCAAAAACTCGAAGAGTGGCGTGAGTGAGGCCACGCGATGATGCCTGGACGCATCACTTCCGCTCGAGTCGAGCCTGGAGGCCAGCGGAAATCCGGTTGGAACAAGCGGCGGCGCGCACGCGCCTTCTGGCTCGACTGTTGCTCATGGTCCGCGCATGACCCACCTGTCTCGCGTGCCGCTGTGCGGCCGCTGGCGCGTCGCCCTCGCAAGCGGCGCAGCACTGACCTTCGCCTTGGCCGTCCCGATCTGCGCCGAGGCGCAAATCAAGCAGCCCGGTGCACACCCAGACTACTCGGTCGAGCTCGAGCCTCACGCGACCTTGTGGTGGCAGGACCACGATCTCGGCTACGGGGACCATGGGACCGGTCTGGGCCTGGGGCTGCGTGCCTCGATCCCACTGGTGGACAACGGGTTCGTCAAGACGATCAACAACAACGTGGCGCTTGGTTTTGGGTTCGATTGGGGGCACTACAGCCACAACTGCTGGTGGGGACGCAATCGCGCCTTCTACGGGGACTGCACGAACAACGTGTACTGGTTCCCTGTGGTGATGCAGTGGAACTTCTTCATCACCAAAGCCTTCAGCGTGTTCGGCGAGCCTGGCCTCGCAATCCGGCACTACCGATGGAGCTGGCCGACCGGCTATTGCGGACCAACTCCCAACACGCCGTGCGACGACACCTACACCGACACGACCCTGGATCCTGTCTTCTTCATGGGCGGACGCGTGGGCAACGACAAGGTCACCTTCACGTTCCGCGTGGGATGGCCCTACGCTTCTTTGGGTGCGTCGTTCTTCCTGTAGCGCGCTACTTCACCCAGGCGTTGCGCAGGAGATTGCCGCGTCCTGTGGGCCACAGGAGGCACTGGGTTCCGGACGACGCAACGGTGTAGACCAGCACGCTCTCGACCTTGTCCTCGGCGTCCTTGAGGGAGACCACGATCTCGAGCGTTCCATCGCCGTTCACGTCTGCGACCGTGGGAACGGGCATGGCGCCGCGACGGGGCAACGGAATGCTGTGCAGCTGCTTTCCCCCCGCATCGAGGATGAACAGGGCCCCTTTGCCGTCGTCGGTCGAATAGGTATTGAAGATGATCTCCGGGATGCCGTCCTTGGACAGGTCTGCCACCACCACGCCGCCGGACAGCACGTTCGGATCGGTGGTGTAGGTGACCTGCCACAGCGCGGACTTATCCGAGCCGACCGCGTGGATTCGGCCGTCGAATCCCACGAAGATGAACTCCTTGCCCGTCTTCGCCGGATCGATGTCTGCAACGGTGACCTGGTTGGTGGCACCGACCACGTTGGTGCCTTCGTAGTCCCAGAGCCCTGCGAGATAGTCCGGCGCGTGGAACGGGGTTTCCCATCCGGTGACACGGCTGGCATCGCTGTGCAGTGCCCAGAGGGCGACGCCCTTGAGCCGGTCTTTCTGCGATGCATTCTGCACGCTGGCGAGCATCACGATGTCGGGCTTGCCGTCGCCGTCGACGTCGGTGATGGCAGGCGCGGTGTTGGTGAAGTGGGCCTGCAGCGCAGTCTTCTCGTCATCGGCGTAGCCTTGAATCGCAAGGGGCAGGTCGTGCAGGTACCGGACCCCTGGCGTCTTCTTCGGCTTGAACATCGGGTTGGCATCAAACGCTTCGCCCGTGCCTTTGTGAAAGCTGGCGTAGGCGTTGTCATGGCCGACCACGACGTCCCACTTCCCATCGCCATCGAGATCGCCGAGGGCCACGTTCTGGTCGTAGCAGCCGGCCAGATAGCACTTGTCATCGCAGCCGCTCACGCCGGTGCCGTTCGGAGGGAATCCCGCAACCGGCGAGCCGCTCGCCTTCCAGGCATTCATCACGTCCGTGGGGCCGCTATGGGCAGGTGCGGCCACGAGGTCGAGCTGCCCGTCGCCGTCGACGTCGCCGGCAGCCAGGCTTCGCATCTCGTCCTCCCACGTGACCGGGAAGCCTGAGAGCACGTTGCCCGATGCATCGAGCATGAAGAGCTTCCCTCGGGAGGCCACTGCGACCTCAAGCTTCTTGTCGTCGCGAAAGTCGGCGACGACCGGGCTCGACCAGATGCGTCCGCCTCCTGTGTCGTATTTCCACTTCAGTGTACCGTCTGCGCTCCAGACCTCGAGCAGCCCATCGCGCGGCACGATGATCTCGCTCTTGCCATCGAGGTCCAGGTCAGCGACGGCCGGAGAGCCGAGCCACGCTTCTTCCCACCGGTCCTTGAGGGTCAGCAGAAGCTCGGGTTTGGAGACGGTAGCGGAGCCGCCGGCGTCTGCGCCGTCGCAGGAAGGAGCAGAGGGAAGGGGAACGGAGCCGCCAGCCGCCCCGGCCCAGCCGCCTGAGCCAGCGGCAGCACCTCCGGCGCCAGCAGCAGAGCCGCCGGCTCCGGCGCTGCCCGCGGTACCGGCGGGAGACGCGGAATCATCGCCACAAGCGGCGATCCAGATCAGGAGTGGGAGAGCGGCCAAGCAGGAGCGAAGCAAGCGCACGCGTGACATGGGACCTCCGGATGGTTCCCCCGATGATACCAACAAGTGGTCCGGACATGGGTGCGCATGCGCCCGGGGTGCGTTGCCGGGGATCCGGGTTTGCATTGCTCGATCCCCGATGGAGCGACTAACGTGGATGACCATGGCAGGGCCGGACGAAGGTACGAAGGGACGAGGCGGTGCGCGCACCGGCTCGGGCGACGTAACCGAAGTCGATGACAGCGCGGTGGAGGTGCTGAGCGAGGAGCCAGCGACCACCAAGCTCAAGCAGGGGCATGTTCCGCCTGCAAAGCCAGGGGAGCCGCGACCGCGGCAGGGGAGCATGACCGACCTCGACGGGGGCTGGCTCGATCCAGCCTCGCAGAAGGGCGGTCCGCGTTCCGGGCGAGCATCCGCGCCCCCGCCGAAACCTGCCAGACCGAGCCGGCCTCCGCCCCCGCTTCCAGCGGCTGCGCAGACGCCATCGCCTGCGACGGTGGTCGATTCGCCGCAAGCCCCTGCTGCGGACAAGGCTGCATCGATCCCCACGCGTGCCATGCCCAACGTGGCTCGTCCTTCACAAGGCGGCGCTGCCCGACCGGCGCGTCCCGCAGGGCGCACGCTGCCCATCGGAGGTGCGGCCGCATCGCCTTCTCCCCCTGCGGTGCAGGCGCGCAAATCGATTCCGCCACCGCCGCCGCCGATGCCTGCGGAGCCCCAGCCGCGATCCACGCCGCCCGGTGATCCCGCTTCCGAGCTTGGCGTGTGGGCTGATCCCTACACGCAGCTGGTCCGTGAGGCTGATGCGCTCAGGGCGTCTCGTCCGGATCACGCGGGGTGGATGCTCGTGGCCGCTGCCAGGATATCGATTGATCTGGCAGGCGACACCGCACGCGGCGAGGCACTGCTTTCCAAGGCGGAGACCATTGCAGGAGGATCGCGCGTGGTCGCGTCGGCGCGCCGCTGGGCTGCCGAGCACACCGGACGTCTGCCCGACGTGCTGCAGCACGCACGGGTCGAGCTCGATCGTGCGGCAAGCCCTGCAGAGCGGGTTGATCTGCTCTGTCGGATGGCTGCGCTCGAGGAGCTGGTCGGGGCCAAGCCCGACGTCGCGGAGACGTACCTCAAGGAAGCGGTGTCGGTCGACGCCACCGACCTTGCGTCCGCTCTTGCGCTTGCGTGTCTGTATGCGAGGCATACGCGGTGGCCGGAAGCCACGACGATCTGGGACCAGCTTGCTGCGCACATCGCGGATCCGGAGGTCCAGGCAGCGTGGCTGGTGGCATCAGGGACTGTGCGCGAAGCATATCTGAGCGACGTCGCTGGGGCGAGGGCATCGCTCGAGCGCGCCGTGGCCGTGGACGCCAACGACGTGTTCGCGCGATCAGCGCTCGAGCCGATCCTGCATCGTGCCGAGGCATGGGCGGACTACGGGCAGATCATGCAGTCGCACGCGCGGCAGCTCGAAGACGATGCGCCGACCGCGAGCCAGCTCTACGATCGAGCGGGTGACGTGCTCTGGGAGGCGGCGCACGACGCTGCGGCGGCGGCGACCGCCTACGAGCTCGCGTCGTCGGTGGTGCCGGGCGAGCTCGGGCCGCTCTTCAAGCTCGCAGCGGTGCTCGAGTCCCGCGCCGACACCACGCGGCTCGAAGGAGTCTATAACCGCATCCTGTCGCTCACGCATGAGCCCGTGGTGCGGGCGAGCGTGTGCTTCAAGCTCGGTGTGCTGGCCGAGACCCAGCAGCAGCCGGACAAGGCGCTGGCAGCGTTTCAATCCGCGCTGGAGGCCATGCCGACCTTCATGGCCGCTGCCGAGTCGCTCGAAGCGCTCTGCATCAGGCTCGAGCGCTGGGACCTGCTCGTGGGGCTGCTCAGGGCCGAGGCTGAGCGCGTGACAGCGCCGGCGGCGCGCGCCGCCCGCTACGTCCGCATTGCGGACCTGTACGCCGGACGGCTGGACAACGTGCAGGAGGCGATGGGCTACTGCGAGCGCGCGCTCGCCCTTGATCCCACGCAGCTTCTCGCGTTCGATCTGATCGAGCGCATCCTGCGCGAGCGTCGGGATCTCGACGGAGTAGCGTCGCTCTACGAGAAGGCGGTCGAATCCGCGCGCGACACACGCCTGGCGAGGGCGCTGCGATGGGAGCTCGCTTCGCTGCATCTCGCGGCGCATGGGCCGGATCGGGCCGTTCCGCTTCTCAAGAGCGCACTGGGAGAGCAGGACGAGCTGCCTGTGCTGATGCAGCTCGGACGGGCGTTGGGCGAGAGCGCCCAATGGGCGGAGATGGTTGCGGTGCTCGAGTCGCAGGCGCGGCTGCTCACGCACCCGCCTACGCTCGTGGCCTCGCTCTACCGGATCGCGGTGATGGTCGAGACGCGTCTTGCGGATGCCGGCAGGGCGCTTGGCGCCTACGCGCGCGTGCTCGAAAAGGCGCCGGACCATGAGGGTGCGCTGGAGGGCATGCTGCGGATCCTAGTGCAGCAGTCGCGCTGGGATGAAGCGGTGGGGCTGGAGAGGCGGCTCGCCGGGTTGGCAGGGCGGCCGGAGGATGCCGCGGCGCGATTGTACCGCGCTGGATGGATTCTCGAAGCACGGCTGGGACGCATCGATGACGCGGTCAGCGCCTACGAATCATCGCTTTCCAAGCTGCCGACCTATGTTCCCGCAGCGATGGCTCTGGAGAGGGTGCTGCGCGGCGCCGGGCAGTCGGCGCGTCTGGCGGCGATGTACGAGGCCCGGGCAGGTCTCGAGACCGAGCCTGCGGCGAAGGCAGCGGCCCTGGTGCGCGCGGCTTCGATCTACGAGCTGCGTCTCAATGAGCCGGCCAAGGCGCTGCAGGCCCTGGATCGCGCGATCTCCGCCTGCCCAGGGTGCGAGAACGCCCAGTGGGCGCGTCTGCGCATCCACGAGGTGCAGTCCGATTGGCGGGCGTGCAGCTCGGATCTTCGCGCATTGCTGGGGAGCAAGACGCACCCTGCGACGCGGGCCGGGCTGCTGGCCCGTGCTGCGCGCTTGCATGAATTCAGGCTCGGCGAGCTCCCGCGCGCTGCGATCCTCGTCGAAGAAGCCATGGCCTGCGGCCCGGGACGTCGCTTCCTCGTGCTCGATCGGCTTCGCACCGCGTTCACTGCAGGGCATTCGTCCGCAGCCCACCGCTGGCTCGCCGAAGCCGCGGGCCACACCGCGGACCGACGTTGGGCAGCTGCAGCCTGTCGCCAGCGGATGTTCGGCCTGATGTACAGCGGAGGCTCGCTGGCGGACGTGGAGGAGGCGTGCACCAGGACGCTGGCGAACCGACCGGCCGATGTGCAGGCATTGGAAGGGCTCGCCTCGGTGTTGATGCGACGCAGGGAGCTGGTGGGTGCAGTGCCGGTGATGGTCCGCGGTGCGCGCCAGGTCGAGCACCCCGCTTCGAGGGCGCTGCTTCTCTTCGCGGCTGGTGCGGTAGCGGAGAACAACGGCGATCGCTCGGGTGCGCTGGACATCTACGGCGAGTCGCTCAAGGCCATGGCCGACAACATCGCAGCGCTTCACGGCCTGCGCAGGCTCGCGATCACCGCTTCGGATTGGCGCTCCGTGGTGCAGTCCTGCCAGCGCATCGCCGAGGCATCGGCCGATTCGCACAACGTGGCAGCGGCCTGGCTGGAAGCGGGCGACGTGCACATGCAGCAGCTCGGCACGCCGATGTCGGCGGTGCAGGCCTACCGTTCGGTCCTGGCGCGCCAGCCAGACCACGTGGTGGCATTCGAGCGCGCTGCAGGGGTGATCGAGAAGGAAGAGGAGTGGGCGGAGCTAGCGCAGCTGATGGCAGACCACCTCGCAGCGGTTCGCGACGAGCCGCGGCGCGTGGAGATGCTGCAGCGTCGTGCGCGAGTGCTGTCCGATCGGATGGGACGCATCCACGACGCCATCGCGGAGATGGACAAGGCTGTGCGCGCCGTGCCCGCGCCTCAGCTGGTGTCGTTCCTGGCCGGCCTCTACGAGCGCGACAAGCAGTGGCAGAACGCGGTGCAGACCTGGCAGAAGCTCGCTTCGATCGTGACCGACGCGCCTGCCCGGAGCGACGCGTTGTACCGGCAGGCGACCCTGCTGTCGCTGCAGCTGGGCGAGTACGAGCAGGCGCGAGCGATTCTCGAGCCGTTGGTGACCCAGCCCCAGGACATTCCTGTGCCTCGCGAAGCGTATGTGCGTCTGGCCGAGGTCTACGCGCACCTTGGGCAATCGCAGCCGGCGCGCGATCTGTACAGGCAGCTCGGCGCCGTGGGCACGCCAGAGGAAAGGCTCGACGCGCTGCTGGCGACCGCGACGATCTCGGACAAGGAGCTTGGCGATCATAGCGGCACGCAGGAGGCCATCGAGAAGGGGTTCGAGATCGCGGTCTCGGTGCCTGCCGTACTCCCCACGATCGAAGCCTACTTCCAGCGCACCGGCGCGTGGCAGCGCTACGTCGCCCTGGCAGACCGCGTGTCCGATCGCGCTCCCGCTTCAGCGCCCGGAAAGCTTGCGCTGCGCATGTCCGTGGCCCGCGTCTACCGGGGAAAGCTCCGCACTCCGGAGCTGGCGGACATGCATCTTCGCACCACCGTGGAGATGTTCCCCAAGTCGACCGAGCCGAGGCTCGCGCTCGGGTTCGGGCTGGTGGGCAGCAACGATCAAGGCGCGCTCGCGGAGCTTCGCGGTGCGGTCCAGATCGACCCCTTCTGCCAGGAGGCCTACCAGGCGATCGCGTCGATCTGCCATCGCATGGGCATGAGCGGCTGCGCTGCCTATGCCGCGACCGCCGCCTCGCTGCTTGGCGACGAGAACGCGGAGATTGCCGGAGCAGGTGCGCTGGAGCCGATCCCGAACTCGTTGCTGCCCGACGACGCGTTGACGCTGCTGGTGGGCCCTACGCGCACGCGCGCGCTGCGTCGTGTGGTGCAGGTGCTCGACAGCCAGATCCACACCGTGTTCCCGGTGGGGCCAGAGGTCATCGCCGGGCTGGCGCGTCTTCCCGAAGGATTCTCCGCTGCGGTCGCGGTGCGGGCTCTGGCAGCAGCGCTCGGCGCCAAGCCGCTCACGGTGTACCGTGGGGGGCAGCGCGCGCTCACGTTGCTCATGACCGAGACGCGCAGCCTGGTGTTCGGCGCAGACCAGGTGACAGGACCTGGGTTCCCGCAGGGGATGTTCGAAGCCTGCTGGATGATCGCCTGTGTGGCAGCCGGGTCCGGGATGATCCACGGCCTGAGCCGAAGCCAATGGCTGGGGCTTCTCGTGGCCTGCGTGGACAGCAACGGCTCCGAAGGGGATCCGGAGTTCCGCAAGCGCGTGATGTCAGCGCTGCCTCGTCGCGCGCGAAAGGACCTCGAGCGCATCGCCGAGGAGGACAACGTGGACGTGCGCGCCGAGTACCCGATCTGGGAGGCAGAGGAGCGGAGCCGCGCGTTGCGGATCGCGGTTACGATGTCGCGCGATTTGCGCGTGGTTGCCCGGAGCCTTGCGCCCAAGGCGCTTGCTACGTCCCGTCCTGACGAGCGCCGCACGATTCTGATCGCGAACGAGCTGATGGGAGAAGCGCTGCGATTTGCGGTTAGCGACGCGTGCTGGGGCGCACACGTGCGTCTGTTTGGTCGCAAGTAGGCCGAACCCCTTGCTGACGAGCCGAGCACGCGGACGGGACCTCTGGCCCGTTCAAACGCGCGTTCGATCGAAGTCTGGAACCTGGCGCATCGCCATGCGGTTGCCCTGGCCGTGCTCTCCGAGCGCGCGTATCCTCTGGGGATCGTCCTGTCATCGGGTCGTCAAGACCTTGCGCGTTCAGGAGTTGAACCATGGCTTGTCATCGCCGTTTTGTAGGGTGGGTGCTCGTGGGGCTGCTCGGAGCCGGCGTGTTCGGCTGCGAGGCCATCGCAAAGGTGGATCGCGATCTGATCCCTGATGAACCGGCGGCTGGGGCCGGCGGGGCTGCGGGCCACGACGGAGGTCTGGGCGGCGCTGCCGGCAAAGGCGGCGGCGGAAGCGGCGGTATCGCCGGCAAGGATGGCGGCGACGCGTCCGACGCTGCTGGCGGAAAGGGTGGCGGCGACGCAGGCGGAGCCGGCGGCAAGGACGGCGGGGGGGGCACGGATGCAGGTGGCACAGGCGGCGCTCCCGAATGCACTGTGCCGGGCGACTGTCCTGTCACTGCCAACGAGTGCATCTCGCGCACCTGCACTGCCGGCAAGTGCGGCACCGAGGACGTGGCTTCAGGCACCAAGACCGCCACGCAGACGCCGGGCGACTGCAAGGTGAGCCAATGTGACGGCAACGGGGCGGTCGTTCAAGCAACCGACGACGCCGATCTACCTGTCGACAACGTCGAGTGCACGGACGACGTGTGCACCGCGGGCTCGCCGACCAATCCGCCCTCTGCCAAGGGTACGCCATGCGGATCGGACCTGGCGTGCGACGGAAGTGGCCAGTGCACAGGGTGCACGATCCCATCGCAGTGCCCTGGAGTCGACGACGAGTGCAAGACGCGCAAGTGCGACGCTGGCACGTGCGGTTTCGACTTCGCATCATCGGGCAAGGTCCTGACCACTCAGGTCGCGGGCGACTGCAAGATCAAGCAGTGCGACGGAGCGGGTGCGACCATCGACGTGAATGACGACTCGGACGTGCCCAAGGACAACACAGAGTGCACCGAGGACGTCTGCCAGAACGGTGTGCCATCCAATCCCAATTCCGTAGCGGGCAAGGCCTGCACCGAGAGTGGAGGCAGCTACTGCAGCGGCAGTGGCACTTGTGTCCAGTGCGTGGTGCCAACTACCTGCCCAGGCCAGGACGAAGACTGCAAGATTCGATCGTGCGTCTCGAATGTCTGCGGCTTCGAGAACATCGCGGTTGGAACCAAGCTGCCTGACCCGCTGCAGACCGCAGGGGACTGCAAAGTCAAGCAATGCGACGGCGTAGGCAATGTCGCCGATGTCAACAACGACCAGGACCTGCCGGTCGACAACAAGGATTGCACCAACGACGTCTGCACGAACGGCACGCCGTCGAACCCGCCCAAGTCGTCAGGGACGACCTGCGGCACGAACCTCATGTGCGACTCCGCGGGCAACTGCGTCGGATGCCTGTCGCCCGCGGATTGTACTGGCACCAACACGGAGTGCAAGACCAAGACGTGCACGGCTGGAACTTGCGGATGGGACTTTGCGCCGGCTGGCACTGCCCTGGCCCAGCAGACCGCAGGCGATTGCCAGGTCGCGCAATGCGACGGCGCAGGCAACACCGAGCTCGTGCCAAACAACTCCGACGTACCGGTGGATGCCAGCGACTGCACGGACAACATCTGCACCAACGGCGTGCCTTCGAATCCGCCGAAGCAGTCTGGAACGACCTGCAGCACAGGCGGAGGCAGCGTGTGCAACGCCAATGGACAGTGCGTGCAGTGCCTGCAGGCCAACACCTGCCCTGGCACGGACACCGACTGCCATACGCGCACATGCACGGCCGGAGCGTGCGGATTCTCGAACGCGGCGGCTGGCAAACCGCTGACCCAGCAGACCGCGGGCGACTGCCAGCTCGCGGAGTGCGATGGCAACGGAGGGGTCACGTCGGCGGCTGACAACACGGACAAGCCGGTGGACGGCAACCTGTGCACAGCCGACGTATGCGTGAACGGCGTGCCCTCGAACCCGCCGGAAGCTGCTGGCAGCAGCTGCGGCGCTCCCAAGGTGTGCGACGCAAACGGCAACTGCGTGGGATGCAACGTCCCGGCAGACTGCACCGGCATCGACACAGAGTGCCGCACGCGCACGTGCACTTCAGGTGTCTGCGGCTTCAACTACACGGCGAACGGCACCAAGGTAACGGCGCAGACGCCCAAGGACTGCAAGTCGGATGTCTGCAACGGCGCAGGCCTGGTCATCACGATCAACGACGACCTGGATCTGCCGGTAGACAACCTCGAGTGCACGTCAGACGTGTGCACTGCAGGGGTGCCGAGCAATCCGCCGACTGCGATCAACACCACGTGCACGGTGGGTGGAACGGTGTGCAACGGCACCGGGCAGTGCGTGCAGTGCAACGCGGCCACGCAGTGCTCCGGATCGGATACGGAGTGCCACGTCCGCACATGCGCGAGCGGGACCTGCGGCGTGTCGAACATGACCGCCGGGACCGCCACGTCGTCGCAGACCGCAGGCGATTGCCATCAGAACCAGTGCGACGGCAACGGCAACATCGTGAACGCGATCTTCAACTCGGACGTGCCGGTGGATGCCAACCAGTGCACGTCCGACGTCTGCACCGCAGGCGTGCCCTCCAACCCGAACAGCGCGCTCAACACGGCTTGCTCGCAAGGGGGCGGCAGCTTCTGCAACGGCGGCGGGGTGTGCGTGCAGTGCAATGCCGCAACGCAATGCGCTGGCACGGACACGGAGTGTCACCAGAGGACGTGCAACTCCAACACGTGCGGCGTGTTCAACACGCCGTCAGGAACCGCGACCTCATCGCAGACCGCTGGCGATTGCCACCAGAACCAGTGCGACGGCAACGGCAACATAGTCAACGCGATCGACAACGCGGACGTGCCGGTGGACGCCAATGAGTGCACGGACAACGTGTGCACGGCAGGTGTGCCTTCGAATCCGCCGACCGCGAGCGGGGCTGCGTGCACGATCGGCGGCAACTTCTGCAATGGGCTCGGCGCGTGCGTGCAGTGCGTGGCTGCAGGAACCTGCCCCGGCTCGGACACGGAGTGTCAGACGCGGACCTGCATCTCGTACACCTGCGGGCTGTCGTTCCAACCGGGTGGAACGGTGACTTCTTCGCAGACCGCAGGCGACTGTCACCAGAACCAGTGCGACGGTGCAGGGGCGATCGTCAACGCGATCCTCGACACGGACGTGCCGGTGGACGGCAACGTGTGCACCAACGATGTGTGCACCGCGGGCGTACCGTCCAATCCTCTTCTGCCTGCGGGCACGAGTTGCGGGGCTGGCCTCGCGTGCAATGCCAGCGGCTCCTGCGTAGCGCTCTGCGTCGACGGAGTGAAAGACGGGGCAGAGACGGACATCGATTGCGGCGGCGGGACGTGCCCTGCTTGCGCCCTTGGCAAGCTATGCTCGCTGCCGTCGGACTGTGCGAGCACGTTCTGCACCGGAGCGTGTGTGAGCGAGATCACGTTCCGCGTCCTTCGCGTCGGGGACGGCAGCGCAGCGCTTGGAGGGGCGGCGACGGCTGGGTTCGTTGAACCCAGGAAGCTCTCTGACGGAAGCCTGGCAGGCGCGATTATCAACCTTCCGGTAGCCGTGAGTGGAGCAAACCAGCCGCTAACGCTTGCCGGATCATCAACTTCCGAGGGCAGCCTGTCGCGATCGGCGGATGGGCGCTACACGACGGTTGCGGGATACGCCGCGGTTCCAGGCACTGCTGGAATCTCGGGCACAACTTCTGCGGTCAATAACCGCGTGGTTGGACGTATTGACGCGGCCGGAACGGTCGATAGCTCGACACGGTTCGACGTAGCATTCAGCGCCGGGAATATTCGGGGCGCTGCCACCAGCGATGGTACAGGCTTCTGGGCTCACGGGTCCAACTCCGGTGTCTGGTACATCCCGTTGGGCACCACAGGCGGCACCCAGATCATGGCTGCGCCAGCCAACATTCGGGTTGACCACATCTTCGGCGGTCAATTGTACGGCTCGGCCAACACGGGCACTTACGTCAACGTGTTCACCATCGGTACGGGTCTGCCCACAAGCGGCCCGGTGACCGCCACGTCCTTGCCCGGAATGCCGACCGCTTCAGGCCCGAGCTATTATTCGTTCGCGTTGCTGGATCGCATCCCCGGCGTGCCAGGGGTCGACACCCTCTACGTGGCCGATGATCGAGCAGCCTCGAGTGGCGGCGGGATCCAGAAATGGACCTTCGATGGCTCGGTGTGGACGAGTTCCCCCACCATGAATGGCGGGCTCACGGTAGGCGTGCGCGGCCTTGCCGCTGTGCTCACCGGCGCGAACGTCACCGTGATCGCCACCACGACCGAGACGGCGAACAGAGTAGTGGCGATTGTTGACGATGGATCAGCGAATCCCCCAGCAACGGTGCTCGCCACAGCCGCGACCAACACCGCCTTCCGCGGCGTCGCCATCTCCCCCTTCTGACCTCGCCCCGGGTCGCCGTCCCCACGGCGACCCACCCCCTCTCACCTCATCCCCACCAGTCTCGCGCGCCTACTGCGGCGGCGGTGTGGCCGACGGATCAGCTGACGCGTCCGGCGTCACCAGCGGGCGCAGGCCGCCTTCGCTGCCCGGAAAACTCCCTCGCTGCCTCATGTGCGGCAGCTTTCTGTTGCCCCCCACAGGCGGCGAATTGCTCGACGAGGAATTGTCGCCGCCCACACCGCAGGTGCACGCAGGGACCACAAAGCAGGCGCCAGCCAGGAGCAGCAGCAGGAATGATGCGCGTCGGAACATGCGCCGTGCATAGCACGAGATCCGACGAGCAGGACAAGACCGCAGCGCTCGCTTCCGAGTGGCGCCGACCTTCCGAAGTTCGCCATTCGTCGCATGACCCGCCTATTGAACTTCATTGATTCTTCTTTGCATCGAAGAAGCTACGAAGCAAAATCGAAGAAACATGCCACAGCGGGCGGACCCAGACCCGTCCTTGGTCAGTGAAGGGATCGATCGCCATGAAGCGCATGCCGGTGGTGGAAGTGTTGGGGCTCTCAGGCAAGCTGCAGAACCAGGTGATCTGCAGAACCCGTACAGGCAAGGCCTATCTCCGCAGCCAGGGCGACGTCCCCAAACCTGAGTCTGCGCGCCAGAAGGAGCAGCAGCGGCAGTTCAAGCTCGCATGTGCTGCCTGGAAGGCGCTGAGCAAGGGCGAGAAAGAGGCCTACCAAGGGTGGGGGGAATGGTCAGGACGCTCCGGCTACAACCTCTTCCTCTCCGAGTACCTGCGCAAGGGCAACAAGAGCCTGCCGCTGGTTCCGCAGAAGGGCCAGCGCCCTGCGCCAGCGCTGCCTGCACGTGAGCTTTTTGTTGCGTGCCTCGAGGCAGTGCTGCGCGTGGGAGCGTCCGGCGACATCGCTGCTCTCGCTGCAGCGCTTGAGGCGCTCACGCAAACCCGTCGACCCGCAGCAGGGTGATACCATCGGCCCATGCCTCGCGAATGCGTCATCGTGATCGCTCTCGCGCTGACCGCCGTCATGTGCGGCCGGTCCGTGCCCCCGAACTCCGTCAACGGGGATTCAAGCGCGTCGGCTGTGGTGCTCGAACCGCAGGCCCGTCACACCGCGCCTTCCCCGGTGGCTGCCAGCGCTTCAGCTTCCCCTGAAATCGCCTCTCAAGTCGTGTCTGAGCCTGAGCCACCGAAGTCCGGGCCCAGGACCTGCCCATCGCTGCCCGCTGCGCGTCCTGCGGATCTCGTCATCGGAGTGGCGCGTCACATCCTGCCTCATGGCGGCCCGATTGAGAGATACCGCGCTGAGCTGAGCGAAACGCAGGTCGCGTGCAAGGCAAACCTCGCGGACGGAGCAGCTTCCACCTACCGGTGCGTGCTCGCTACCGCCGCAGAGCTTGATGGGCTCTGGGCTGACTTCCGAAAGCGCTCGTTCAACAAGATGCGATCCCAGCCCGCGAAAGGGATGTCGCCGCACTATGGCTCGCGCTTCATCTGGTTGCGATGGGGCGGACGTTACGCCTGCGAAGTGGGGGATTCCTCGCATGCTCCCATAGAGGATGCTTCGTCCAGGGACTTC
This sequence comes from Deltaproteobacteria bacterium, assembly GCA_016218915.1. Lineage (GTDB taxonomy): Bacteria > Myxococcota_A > Polyangia > Polyangiales > Polyangiaceae > JACRCQ01. The sequence goes on along the minus strand of JACRCQ010000042.1, from coordinate 154,913 downwards.
TTCGAACTGCTGACTTCCGTGGAGGATGTTGGGCGGAAGCACATCTAGATCCGCGCGACCATGTCCTTGGTTGAAGGGGGCGAAGCCGGGACAATGAAAGGGGTCCTCGGCGCGGCATCCGCCGCGCCTGCGATCAACGCGGCATCATCGCCGCGTCTTGCGCAGTGTTGTACCGCTCACTTCGGACGTGCAACCACCTTCATGCTCGTGGCAATGGCCTGCAGCTCGATGACCGTAGCTGAATCGGAGGTGGCGAACGCGTGCACGAAGCTGTGGTCGCTGAGCTTGCCCATGGTCTCAGCCATCTTCAGCCCACCGGAGCGCATGTCCCAGTTGACCCATTCGACCGGCTGACCGAGCAGCGTGCCCTTGGTGCGGACTAGCCCTTCCTCTCCGCGCTCGTTCTGCTTGTACTGGTAGGATGGGTGTCCGCCCACGTACAGGCCGAGCATGGCCGGAGGTGCGCCCACGCGCGTGAGCTTGCGCACGTGGTACACGAAGAAGTCCGGGCCGTCCTGTCGGTTGATCACGAACCCGCGCGGCACCTGCAGCACCAGATCCGAGCCCTCGCCTGTGTCGAGCTTGCGCTCACCTGCCGGTAGCTCCAGCTTCTTGCCGCCTGACGACAGCGACGCCGCGATCGACTTTGCTTTGGCCTCCCACGCTGGCCGCTCTCCGATCATCTCGGGAAGGATGAAGAACAGCACGGTCTGGATCGTGTCGTCTGGTTGCTCGAGAAAGACGCCCATCGCAAGCAGCGGCCCATCGCCATGCGCCTTGCCTTCTGGATAGAACGCGGCTGCCTTCAGACCTCCGCCCGCGGTGAAGGGCTCGATCCGGTAGCGCTCGTCCTTGTCCTCCTTGACCAGCACCTGCACGTCCTTGATCGGATCCTTGGAGCCGATCTCGAACCCTTCGCGCGCAAGCATGACGAACTTGGGCACGCCGGACGTCCCTGGATCCAGGATCACGCGCGTCTCTTCGGTGGTCGCCTCTTCGGCAGCCATGATGCTCCGCCGCCTCGGCACCGCTTTGGCGCCAGCAGGCACGCTCACCCGGAGCCTTCCGCCGAGCAGCTCCATGGCTTCGCCTTTGAATGGCACCACGGCTGCGCTCGAGCTTGCGGGAGCCGACGAAGCAGGGCCGGCGATGTGCGCAGGCGGGGTGGCGCCGCCGCAGGAAGCGGCAGCCAGCAGCAGGGCAGGGGCGAGGATTTGGAAACGCACGGACCGGGAGGGTAGGGGGGCGATCCGGGGCAGTCAACCGATCGAACAAGGGCGACGAACGGCTTTCAACTTTCATCCGCGCGCCGACTTCTCGGCCCTGCCCTTGCCCCTGCCCTTGCCCTTGCCCGGCGCACTGTAAGGTCCCGCTTGTTGCCCCGTTGTCCCGTCAAAGGGAGCCAGCCATGAAGAGCACGTACCTCGGGTGGTTGTTGTTGGCAGTCGGATCGATCGGGATGATGGCCTGCGGTGGTGCCCCCGCCTACGGCCCCAGGGGGATGTCAGGCGCGCAGTCGTACAAGTCCGCGTCGTCGCCCGCGTACGGCGGTGGCTATGACCAGCCATCGTCCGCTGCTCGCGGCGAAGCGTCTGCTCCCAGCGACGAAGCGCGTCCTGGACTCGGAACCGGCTGGGGCGAGACGCGCTACAGCCAGACCACGTCGACCTCGTTCCAGCGCGAGGACTACAACCACCCGTTCACCGTGGCGTCGCTTTGGTACAACGACGAAGAGGGCGCCAACCAGATGGCGCGCGTGTCTGACTACAGATCGTATGACCGAAGCTCGTACCCGGTCTACGGCGGGATGATCAGTGTGAGCCTGCGCGACGACAACGGCCGGCCGTATCCGAGCTTCTACGCGGGCGGACGCACCTACGCGATCGGCGAGCCTGGCGCGCGCTATGTCATCCACGTGCAGAACAACTCCGGCTTCCGCTTCGAGTGCGTGGCCTCGGTCGACGGTCTTGACGTGATCGACGGCGAGACAGCGTCCTATTCCAAGCGCGGCTACGTGATTGCCCCGTACTCGAGCCTGGAGATCGAAGGGTTCCGGCGTAGCGACGAAGCTGTGGCAGCGTTCCGGTTCAGCTCGGTGCGCGGGTCGTACTCGGCTCGATCCGGGCAAGGCGATCGGAACGTGGGCGTGATCGGGATCGCGCTGTTCCAGGAGCGCGGGCAGGTTCCGCGCTGGAGCGAAGACGAGATCTACCGCCGCCGAAGCGCTGATCCATTCCCGCAGCGCTACGCCCAGCCGCCGTCGAACTGACGGCGCTGCCTCGCGGTCGACCCCAGGGGGCTACCTTTCCGCGCAGAGATATTCACAGGGAGAAGGGAGATCGGGCCGGGATTTGAATCTCACGGATCGCGCAGAGCTCAATTCTTGCCCGTTCCACCGTAAGCGCCGCGTCGGACCCTCAGCCCCCGAATGGGAGCTTGGCTAACCGCGCAGCTGACTTGCATCAGCCCCCGGCTCTCAGCCGGCTGCTTCAACCAAGGACAGCGACGCGCCGATCTCCCCACTATGACGTCTGCGGTTCAACTCTTGGAGCGAGCAACCTCGACGCCAAGCCTGCCTCCCTCCATACTGCGCAAATGGCGATCCTGGACCAGATCAGCTGTCCGAAGTGCGGCGCGTCCGTCAAGCTCTCCCCAGGCCAGGAGTTCTATTCCTGCCCCTATTGCAAGGCGACTTCGCACATTCACGAGGCTGCCCCGCCTCCAGGCGCGCAGCCGCTCAACATGCCAGGGCAGCAGCCGTTCGGAATGCCGGGCCAGGCACCCTACGGCATGCCTGGGCAACCGCCCTACCCGATGGGCCCGATGATGCCCCCTCCCATGCCCGCTTATCGAGTGCGGTCTGGGGGCAATCCAGGCGCCGTGATCGGCGTCGCAGTGGGCCTGGTGTCCATGATCGCAGTCGGAGCGGTCGTGGCTGTTGGCGCCGGCACCGCTGCTTTCACCGCGCGCAGGTCCAAGCCGCCCACCACCATGGGCGGGCCCACCGTGACAGCGGTTGCACCGTCTGCGCCCGAGTTCCAGTTCACGGACCGTCCCTTGCTCTTCGATGTCAACGGCGACGGAGTCCAGGATCTGATCGGCACCTGTCGCAAGTGGGTGCCTGTGGAGGAGAACTGGATCGGAGCGTACAGCGGGGCAGACGGCAGCGCGCTCTGGTCGATCCCGACGCAGAAGGAGATGGCGCAATGGGATGCGCGCAGGGCGATCGCTGGAGACAAGCTCGTGGTCGCCGACTCGCTGGGCAAGGTGACTGCGTACGGCGCCCGGAACGGCAAGCCCGCGTGGACTGCGACCCTCGGAGAGAAGCCTCGCGAGGTGTGCGTGGGCACGGACTTCGTCGGGATCGACACAGCGGACAAGCAGAAGCGGGTGTTCGCGCTGTCGGACGGCGCCCCGCGACCGCCTGCGCCCAAGGGCTCGTGCAAGCCGACCTGGACCTCAGGGACCGATGACGGGCCTGGCTACCGGATCATCGGCTGGTCGGACTTCGATGACGTGGGCCTGCCATCGCTGCACAGCATCCAGGGCATGGATGCGCATCGCGCGCTGGTGCCCGAGGATGGCCGGCTTCGGTTCATGATGGGCAGCAAGAGCCCAGGCACGCAGGTTGCGATGGTGGCTGCGGTCGATGGCAAGAAGGTCGTCTGGAAAGGGTTGGTTCCTGGCGTGGATCCGTTGACCACCACGGTGAATGTGACGACGCAGGTGGCTGCCCTGTCCCAGGGAAAGCTGGTGATCCCCTATACGATGAGCGATCACCGGTCTGTGCGCATTGCCTGCCTTGATGCTGCAACAGGGGCACGGAGCTGGGATGTGGACGTACCAGGGGTGACGAACAGCGTCACGCACGGGATCGCCATTGCGGGCAACCAGGTCTTCTACTCCACTTGGACCAGCGTGCACGTGTTGAATCTCGCGAACGGCTCGCACCGCTGGTTCGTGGGTCGAGACTGAGCGCGCGACGCGGTCTTGGACTCAGGGACGCTCGAGCTTGTCGTGCATGGGCAGCGGGAACGCAGGGCGGGCGAACAGGAAGCCCTGCCCGTAGTGCGCGCCCGTGTCGCGGATCGCCTCCAGCTCCTCGGCGAGCTCGATCCCTTCGGCCACGACCTGGGCGCCCATGTTCACGCACATGTCGACGATGCCTTTGACGAGCTGCTGCTTGCGCTGCTCCTTGTGGATGTTCATGACCAGGCTCCGGTCGAGCTTGACGATGGCTGGCTCCAGGTCAGCGATGAGCCTGAGGTTGGAGAATCCGGCGCCGAGATCGTCGATCACCAGACGCGCGTCAGCGCGCTGCCGCACTTCTTTGAGCACGGAGCGGCACAGCTGGAAGTGGGTGAGCGGCACTGCCTCGGTGATCTCGATGAAGACCGGGCTGTCGTGCATGAACACCGGATCGTCGGGGCGCACGAGCCACTTCTCCTCGAGCTCGCGCGGGTGGACGTTCAGGAAGACGGGCACTCCTTCGCACAGCGGGACGGCGACCTCTCGGACAGTCCTGCCGAGACGTCCGCAGCAGCCCTCCTGCCGCGCGCGCTCGAAGAGCACGGACGGGTCCTTGTAGGCATCGACCGAGCAACGGGTGAGGGCTTCGTAGGCAAAGACCTCGCCGGTTGCGAGACGCACGATGGGCTGGAAGACGACCGTCAAGTCGGTGTTGCGGATCAGCTTGCCGAGAGCGATCTGCGACCGGCTCGGCTCCGGATCTTCGCGCGCTTCCGGGACCGCGTAGTCGAACGGACACGTCGCGAAGACGTTGCTCGGGGGTCGGCGCATCGGTGCTTTCACGGGTCCTCAATCATCCACGTCGACGCAGTCGAACTTGGTTCCAGCAGGACACGGTCCGGCATCGAACTGCTTCACCGTCTCCACCACACCGACCTTGGCCTGTACGGCGTCGAATGCAAGCACGAATGAGAGCGCATCGCATCGCGCCGCTTTTGCGCCTCCAGACTTGCGAAGGATGTCGGCGCGCTTGCAGACCTCGGCTCGAACGCTCTCGAACGCGGTCGGCGACGCGCACACTATCGGCTCCTCGAGCAGCGGAAGCGTCGAGATCGCCGCAATCAGGCTCTCTTGCGGGATACGCCCAGCGAACTGCCCCTCGTCCAAGATGGGAATCCCTCCAACCCCGACGGAGATTCTGGCCGTGAGCACCGCTTGGGTCACGTCGACCCGCAGGGGCCGGCCGTTCATCAGGAAGAGCAATCCTGCGTTGGCCAGCCGGGCGACCAGCACACCGCCCGCGACGTATGCAGCGTTATCTCGAGCCCTTGGCACACCGCCATCAAGGAACGAGATATCGTTGATGTTCCATTGGTCCGAGCCTGTCCAGCCGGGGCCCCCGCCGTCGGCGAGCGGGTTGGCGCGCGAGGCCACGAGGAAGGTCATGTCCACGACCGGGTCGTCTTGCAGGCCATTGTAGCCGTCGATCTTGACGATGAACCCGAATTCACCTGCATTGATGCTCTGGTTCACCTCTGCCATCCCGATCATGGCCGAGTACTTCGCCCACAGCCCGAGAAAAGCGTTGTCCGTGCCGCCGTCGAAGTCGCACGCCGGAAAGCTTGCCACAAGGGGCGCGCACGACGGATCTCCCAGACACGTGCAGGCGTCGTCCAGATCGTAGCCAGGCGATGCGGGCACTGGGTCGATGCCGCTGAGATCGCCAAACGACACGCGATGTAGGGCAAAGGCAGCTCCAGCGTCGCCCGTGTCGTTCGTCTTGGGAGGCTCCGGAGGACGGTTGGGCACGCAGGCGCCCGGACCGCCTTCTTCCACAACGACCGGTTCGTCGATCCCGGCGAGCGCGTTGCATGCCAGCCACGCAAGCGGTGCGATCGCAAACGCGCCGAGCCACCATGCGCGCCGCTGGGTCATCTCACCACGCTCCTTGCAGCGTGATACCGCTGAGCGCGGTCCCATGGCCCGCGTGAATCGACGCCCGACTCGTGCCAGAAGGGCCGCCAAAGATCCACAACGCCGCGCCACCCACCAACCCTGCTGCACCTACCGCGAATCCTATCGTCGACAGATTTCCGTCGGAACGCGCGGATCGGCGCGCTGCGGCACCAGCCTCTGTGCACTCGTTGCCAACGCACCCGAGGTCGTTGCTCTCGTTGTTCCTCGAGATCGCCCGAAGACCGAGCCACGAGCCCACTGCGATGCCGACCACGCCGACGCCGCCTACGACGAGCCCGACCTTGCGGGTCGTCGTGAGACCGGGGCGCGCCGGCTCCCCTGCATCCGAGTCGTAGCCAGGGGAGCTGCCCGGCACCAGCGACGGAATCGTCACCTTGATCGTCTCGCCGTCCTGCGTCACCGACACTTCCTTGCGCCACGTACGTCGCGCCGGACCGAACGCCTCGATCGCGTGGGTTCCAGGATCCACAGGCGTCTTCGCGCCCCATTGCGTGGCGGCGAGCGGCTGGCCATCGCGACGCACTTCGAGCCCGTCGATGCGGGAATCAGCAGGAACCACCACCACGATGTAGGACAGCTTGGGCTCGAGCGCAGCGGCATGCGCACGCGCAACCTGCTCCCGCTGCGGCTGCCCTTGCGCTGCTGCGTCCTTGGCAACCTCCACGAACAGGCTCCACGCGCTGGCCGGACGTCCGGTGTGCTCGTAGCAAAGCGCCAGATTGTGGCGCATGCCGGTCCCTCGATCGAGCAACGTGCCGCGTTCGAGCTTGGGGCAGGCGACGGTCCAGCGACCGGCCTTCATATCCGCGAGCGCTTCGTCGAACAGCGCTCGAGCCGCGCCCTGCTCGGGCAGCGGATCAGCGGCCTGTGCCATGGGACTCGCGAGAACCAAAGCCGCTAGCAGCGCTCCAAGCGCTCTTGTCGGGCAAGGTTCAACGGTGCGGGTCGGTAGCAAAGTCAGACTCCGGAGGCTGCCTGGGAATCGTCGTGCCCGTGGGTTTGGGGCGCGGTTTGGCAGACGCCGGCGCAGCAGGCGCCGCGGAGGGTATAGCAGCTTCCGGGGACGGTGAGGACACGGTCGCGAGCGACGACGCGCTCGGGGCTGGGAGCGAAGCAGAATCGGCGGCCGAAGCGCTTGCGGAAGGCATGGCCGAAGTCGGGGTTGCGGCCACAGACACGGACGGAACGGTAGGGAGGGACGCTGCAGGGCCCGACGATCGGGGGGGACGCTCACGCAGGAACAGCACTCCGGCGACCGCCAGCACGATCACGAGTGCGGTCCCCACCGCAATCCCTGTGGCATTCTTGCGCGCCCGACGCGCCAGCGCCGTCACGCGGCTCACCGCCGGACCATAGGTGTCCACAGTGCCGGGCGACGTCGCCACGATCTCGCGAGCCTGGTTCGCGCGCAGCGCTGCCTCGGTTGCGATGCGTCGGATCCGCTCGACGCGCGAGGTGGCCTCTGCCTCTGGAAGCGCTGCCTTTGCGAGGGCTTCGACGAATTCCACGACGCCAGGGAAGCGTTCTTCAGGGTCACGCGCCAGGCATCGAAGGACGACCGCTTCGACCGCTTCCGAGATCTCTGGCTTGACCTTGCGCGGCGGAGTCATGGTGCCTCGCGCGATCAGCGCGTACACCTCCACCATGTTGAGCCCCTCGAACGGGACTCGTCCGGTCAGCATCTCGTAGAGCGTTGCGCCCAACGCCCAGATGTCGGAACGCGCATCGGCCTTGAGCGCCGATTCCATCACCTCAGGCGACATGTACAGCGGTGTGCCCAGGATGTCCTGCGTCGACGTCATCCGCACGTCGTCCGGCGACGTGATCGCGGACGCGATCCCGAAGTCGAGCACCTTGACCACGGGCGCTCCGTCAGGGCCGCGCGTGATGAACAGGTTCGACGGCTTGATGTCGCGATGTACGATCCCCATGGCGTGGGCTTCGACGATCGCTTCGCACCCGTCGATCAGGAGCGCTGCTGCAGTCGAAGTCGGCATGCCGCGGGACGAGAGGATCGCAGCGGCAACGTCGCTCCCGTCGAGAAACTCCATGGCGATGAACGGCGTTCCATCGTCGTCGGCCACGCCCACGTCCAGAATGCGAACCACGTGCTCGCTCTTCAGCAGGCTGGCGAGCTGCCCCTCCCGCAGGAAGCGCGCGACCGAGCCTGCGTCGCGAGCAGTCTCGCCCCGCAGTAGCTTGATGGCGATGAGCGAGCCGAGGTGCCTGTGCTTCGCCACCACGACCACGCTCATGCGGCTCTGGCGGAGCACACGCTCCACCCTGTACTTGCCGCTGATCAGACTGCCGGGCCGCGGAGTGCGCATGGAAGACTGGATGAAAGGTACTGGATCGAAGCCGAGGGCTCAACCCGTCAGCGATCTTTCATGGCGACCGTCAGAGGGCGTCTCATGACTCTGTTGACGGACTTTTTGATCACCTCCCCCGCGTCGCTTCGCTCGGCACCCCCTCCGCACGCCCGCCGGTCCATCGATGCAAACCCGGGGAGTCCAAGCGGTCGGGAGGCGGAGGGGGTAGGGAAATCGAAGCGGTTCCCGCTCTGGCCCCCTCCGGCTGCCGCATTGGGTGATCCTTGGGATGCGGCAGATCCGGAGGGGGCGGGGCGCGAAGCGCCCGGGGGAGGTGATCCATTTAGGGAGTCCTCCGTGCTTGACGGGGGTGGGAGCGGGCATAGGTCCCGCGTTGCCCCACCCGCTCGCTTACGCTCGCGGCTCCGCCTATGCCATCAGCTTCAGTACTTCACCGGCGTTTTGCGGGCGCTTGTCCTTGGACGCCAGGCATGCGCCTGCGAGTCGCCTCATCCGCCGGTCGTCCCGTTCGCCCAGAACGTCCTCGATGACCCGCCCCAAGGCGTAGACGTCATCGCTCGGCGTGAGCAGCCTTCCCTCGAGCCTCTCAGGCGACAGGTACCCGGCGCTCCCGCCAAGGGTGGCGCTTGCGTTGGGCACCGCAATCCCAAAATCGCACAGCACAGGCTCGCCAGGTGCTCGAAGCAGCACGTTGGCTGGCTTGACGTCGGCGTGAACAATCCCTGCCGCATGCACACGCGAAAGCGCACCCGCAAGCGCTTGTACCCACGGTTCCATCGGAGTCAGAGCATCAACGCGCCCGGCTGCCAGCAGATCCCGAACCGACCCCAGCGGCACCCATTCGATCGCGAGCCACCCGTCCGCGAAGGATGCGTCATACACCCGCACTACCCCAGGGCCCCGGAGCGAGATGGCAATGCGCGCCTCGCGTTCCAGCTGTTCACGGTCTGCCTCGGCTCGGTGGTAGAGCTTGAAGGCCACGGTCCGGCCAAGCACCTCGTCCTGTGCCTCGTAGATCGTCCCTGAGCCGCCGCGCGCCACCTCGCGCAGAATCCGGAAGGGCGTATTGCGATCCGTGGGCACTGCGATGGTCACGTCGCTGCGGCCCCGGGGTTGCGATTTGCCCGGATTCACCAGCGCGCGCCAGCGCTCGTGTCTCTCCCGGGCTCCAGGGTAGTCGATGTCGCGCGCCAGGATTCGTTCCATAAGCGACATCGCGAGGGCAAGCTGCCCGGTCTCGCTCAGGAGGTCTGCGCGCAGCAGCAGGTTGGACGGCAGGGTGGCGCGCTCCAGGAACTGCAGCGCGGTCGCGCGGTCCCCACGATCCGCGAGCAGGACCGCGCAGCGGCTCGCGACCGATTCGGGCAGCTCGCGTTGGGCTATCGCTGAAGCAACCGCCGCAATCGCTTCGCGCTCTGCGGGGGTGCCCGCTGCCCGACCCAGGATTTCGAGAGCCTTCGCCTCGCTCGGGCCTTCTGCTGTCCCGAGCAAAGACAGCGGATGGGCCTCGACGACCGGAGCCTGCACCGCAGGGGGCGGGGCTTCTGACGGCTCGGCAGGTGGGCGCGCTGGCTCCGGGGGGGCCCGTCCCACGACCCTGCGCCACCAGGACCCGAAGCTCACGAGCCTGCCACCTTGAGCAGTATCGGGCCGTCGCGGGTCTCCCGGATCTCGTCGCCTCGGCACAGGTCGATCGGCACGTTCGCAATCAACCCGTTCAAGACAGGGGCCTCCCTGGAATCGCCAAGGGTCACCTGCACCCGCTCCGAAGCGATCTTGAGCTCGAAAGGCCCAATCTTCATGGGGCCGAGCGGTGCGAGCCACGTCTGACCGGCAACCTGCAGGCGCAGCGCACCGTCACCACGGGGCTGCACACGCAGCTCGATCTGTCCACCGAGCTTCAGGTCCAGACCGGCACCGACCGCGATCGGTCCGGCGAGCCTTGCGCCTGCCAGCAAGGTGCCGTTGCGGCTCTGCAGGTCGCACACGATCGGGCCTTGGTCGCTCTGCTTCAGCTCGAGGTGCTTTCGGCTGAGAACCGGGCTCGGCATCACGATGGTGGCGTCGGATCGCCCGATGCTGACCTCGTCACCCAGCGCGATCACCACAGGTTCGTCGCCGAGGACGGCTTCCACGCAGGGGCCTGCCAACAGCCGTTCCCGGGTGCTGCGGGCGAGAGAACGGAACTCGTCGTCTTCAGGGTGCTCGGCGAGCCATGACTCGCACATCCGAATGGCGTCGAAGCGCTGCCCCAGGGCGATGGTATCGGTTGCCTGGTTCCACACCTGCTGGCGCCCTCGCCGGCTGATGCGTTCCTTCTGCTCGGCGGTCAGCGCGGATTCCAGCGCATCGATGGCACCGCAGGCGGCGAGCAACCTGGCTTGGTTGTCGAGATCTCCAGCGGATCCGAAGACCTCTGCGGCTTCACGCTGCAGGCCTGCGGCTTCGAGCTCGCGGGCAAGGGCGCGTTGCTCGGATTCGAGCAGCGAGCCGGGGCGCGAGCGCAGCAGGTCCAGGGACAGCAGCGCCTTGCGTCGTCGGGCTGTCTGCGCGGCAGCGCAGCCTGGGTCAGCGGACGCGGCCAGGGCGAGCAGGCCGATTCTGCGGGCAGGATCGGGCTCGCTTTCAGCCTGGGCGAGCATGACGCGCGAGGCCTCGGCCCCCTGGCCTGCGGCCTGATACAATTCATAGGCCTCGGCGAGCCGTCCCTGCGCCTCGAGGGCTGAGCCGCGGCTGGTGGCGCGTGCGCGCCCGAATCGTTCGATCAGACTGTCCAACAGGCCCATGGCGAAAGCATCGCTTGACGAGATGGCCGACGCAAAGCGAGTCTTTGATTCTGGCAACATGCCCCCCCCTGACGCGCGCCATTCGGGCGGGCTGCCGGGGGACGCAAGCAAAGAAGCACCGGTTCAGGGAACATGGCAGGGAATACCACACGACTAGGCGAACTTCTGGTCCGCGAAAAGCTGATCAGTCTTCAGCAGCTCAGGCAGGCTCAGGATGAGCAGAAGAAAGCGGGGTCCAACCTAGGCTACGCGCTCGCCAAGCTCGGCTACCTGAGCGAAGGGGAAATGACCAATTTCCTCTCGGCGCAGTACCGCGTTCCAGCGATCAACCTCGACGAATACGAGATCGATCCCGAGGTGCTCAAGCTCGTGAGCAAGGAAGTCTGCGAGAAGCACAGGATCATCCCGGTTTCGCGCACGGGATCCACGCTGATCGTGGCGATGTCGGATCCCACGAACCTCAACGCGATCGACGATATCAAGTTCCTGACCGCGTTCAACGTGGAGCCGGTGGTGGGCTCGGAGAACGCGATCGCAGCGGCCATCGAGCGCTACTACAACGCCGGACCTTCCTACGACGAGGTGATGGCCGGGTTCGAGGAAGGCGAGATCGCGTTCGGCGAGGACGAGGAAGAGATCAACATCGGGGAGCTCGAGAAGGCGAGCGAGGACGCCCCGGTCGTGCGCCTCGTGAACATGATCCTGCTCAACGCGATCAAGCGGGGCGCCTCCGACATCCACGTGGAGCCCTACGAGAAGAAGCTGCGCGTGAGGTACCGCGTCGACGGCGTGCTCCTCGAGGAGATGTCCCCTCCGCTCAAGCTCAAGAACGCGATCGTGAGCCGTCTGAAGATCATGGCCTCGCTCGACATCGCAGAGCGTCGTCTTCCTCAGGACGGTCGCATCAAGCTCAAGCTCGGCAAGGGGCGCGAGATGGACTTCCGCGTCTCCTCGCTGCCCACGCTCTGGGGCGAGAAGGTGGTGCTGCGGCTCCTGGACAAGTCGAATCTGCAGCTCGACATGACCAAGCTCGGGTTCGACGAAGGTCCGCTCAACGACTTCAAGTGGGCGATCGGGCAGCCCTGGGGAATGGTGCTCGTGACCGGGCCCACCGGGTCCGGCAAGACCACCACGCTGTACTCGGCGCTATCGGATCTGAACAAGACGTCGCACAACATCAGCACCGCCGAGGATCCGGTCGAGTACAACCTGCACGGGATCAACCAGGTGCAGATGCACGACGAGATCGGGCTGAACTTCGCGATGGCCCTGCGGTCGTTCCTGCGGCAGGACCCGGACATCCTGATGGTCGGCGAGATTCGAGACTTCGAAACCGCCGAAATCGCCGTCAAGTCGGCGCTCACCGGCCACCTCGTGCTCTCGACCCTGCACACCAACGATGCACCGTCGACCATCTCGCGCCTTCTGAACATGGGCGTCGAGCCGTTCCTCATCACCGCTTCGGTCAACCTCGTCCTCGCCCAACGCCTCGCACGAAAGGTCTGCGGGGACTGCAAGCAGCCGGTCCAGGTCGACCCGCAGGTGCTCTACGACATGGGGTTCACGGACGAGATGGTGCGCAACGCGCAGCTGATGAAGGGGGCAGGGTGCCGCACGTGCAACAACACGGGGTACAAGGGGCGCGTCGCGCTCTACGAGGTCATGCGGTTCACCGAAGGGCTGCGCGAGATGGTGCTGCAGGGCGCCTCCACCGCCGAGCTCAAGGCTGCCTCCATCAAGCAGGGCATGCTGTCGTTGCGCATGGCAGGCAACCTCAAGGTCGCTGAAGGCAAGACCACGATGGAAGAGGTCCTGCGCGTGACGATGCAGGACTGAGCCCTGTCGCGCGAGCCCGCTTGTCAGGGGGATCGCGCGCAGACGCAAGGTCGCTGGAACCAGGTCAGGAAAGGATCGATTTGCGATGAGCCAAGGCGCGCCAGAGGGCATCAAGGTCAATCTGCATCAGCTTCTCAAGGCCATGATTGAGAAGGGCGCGAGCGACATGCACATCACCACCGGGTCGCCGCCTTTGCTCCGAATCGACGGCTCCATCGTGCCGCTCAAGCTGCCGCCGCTGGGCCCTGTGGAGACCAAGCAGCTGTGCTACTCGGTGCTCACCGAGGAGCAGAAGGTCACCTTCGAGAAGAAGAGCGAGCTCGACCTGTCGTTCGGCGTCCGGTCGCTGTCGCGCTTTCGCGCGAACATCTTCATGCAGCGAGGCGCAGTCGCTGGCGCGTTCCGCTCCATCCCCTTCAAGATCCTCTCCTTCGAGGAGCTCGGTCTGCCTCCCATCGTGGCCGAGCTGGCCCAGCGTCCACGCGGCCTGGTGCTCATCACAGGTCCGACCGGCTCGGGCAAGTCCACCACGCTCGCCTCCATCATCGACAAGATCAACAGCGAGACCCGCCAGCACATCATCACGATCGAGGATCCGATCGAGTACCTGCACCCGCACAAGCTCAGCGTGGTCAACCAGCGCGAGATCGGCACGGACACGGCGACCTTCAAGGACGCTCTCAAGTACGTGCTGCGCCAGGACCCGGACGTGGTCCTGGTGGGCGAGATGCGCGACCTCGAGACGATCGAGGCAGCGTTGGTCATCGCCGAAACCGGGCACCTCGTGTTCGCGACCCTTCACACCAACTCGTGCGTGCAGTCGATCAACCGCGTGATCGACGTGTTCCCGCCGCACCAGCAGGGGCAGGTCCGAGCCCAGCTGTCGTTCGTGCTCCAGGGCGTGGTCACCCAGCTGCTGCTGCCCCGCGCCTCAGGGCCGGGACGCGTGCTCGCGATCGAGGTCATGGTCCCCAATCCGGCCATCCGGAACCTGATTCGCGAGGACAAGGTCCACCAGATCTACTCCACGATGCAGGTGGGCCAGGACAAGTACGGCATGCAGACGCTCAACCAGTCGCTGTACTCGCTGTACTCGCGCCGGCTGATCTCCCTGGAAGAGGCCATGGGCAGGTCTGGGGATCAGGACGAGCTGCGCACGATGATCGAAGGGCGAAGCGGGTTGCCCAACGCGCAGCACAACAGCGGCGCGCAACGCTGACCTCCACGCTCACCGGATCGCGAAGCTCACCTTGGCGGCCTTGCGCTGCCCCACGGTCAGGTTCCCCACCTGGATGGCGCGCAACGCCTCGGCGAAGCAGTCTGCCACCTCTTCCCCCTTGGAATTCGGCGGAGCAACACCTGCTGCGATCACGTCACCCTTGGGCCCGACGTAGGCTGTCGCCTGGAACGTGCCGCCGATCCCCTTGCGACATCTGCGGGTCACGCCCATCGCGCGATCCGCCAACGCTGCGGTCTTGTACTGCGGCCAGGTGATCGGCGCTTCGGATGGGTCGACCTCGAAGGAGCTCTCGGCCAGCCCTTCGCCGCTGAGCGGGCGCGGCCACGTCTGGTGGCGAACGACGTCGAGCACGCAGCGCTCTGCGTCCCGATCCCCGAGCGTCGATTCCGTCAAGTACGCCCACCGCACCTCTCCCTGCTTCGTGATCCGCATGCGCAGCGCGACGCGTCCACCCACGTAGTTGATCCTGCTCGAGGTCCGCTGGACGCAGTCGAGGAAGCGGGGGTGCAAGGTCTTGAACTGATCTTCCACGTCCTCCTGGCTCAAGCCCCCGATGTCCGAGTCGGTCGAGGTGGGGCCTCGATCGATCTTGGGGCGCTCGTCCGTGACATTGGCGGGCTGCTCCGGTCCCAGGTCCTTGCCGTGGGCGCATGCGGCGATGCCAGCCAGGAGCGACAGCATGGCAGGCAGGAGCGGCGCAGGGCAGCGGACGGACATTTCGGTAGCCATAGCACGGCCTCTGCTCGTGGTGGGAGCCTCGCCCGACGTGTACACTGCCGCCTGCGAACCGGGGACAGCCATGCGAATGATCGACATCTCCCTGCCGCTGAGCGCAGAGACGGCAGTCTACGAGGGCGACCCGCACTTTGAGCTCGAGCGCCTTGTCGATGAGCCCTACAGGCTGTCGCGCATCGGCATGAGCACGCACTGCGGCACGCACGTGGATGCTCCCTCGCACTTCGGAGGCAGCGGCGGAGTGGAGACGCTCGACCTCGGGGCGCTGTGCGGCCCGGCAACCGTCGTGGACTTGCAGTCCGGACCCAGAGCGATCGATCGAGCAGCGTTGGAGCGTCTCGCGCTTCGCAGCGTGAAACGCCTGCTGCTCAAGACGCACAGGGGAGAAATGCATCAGGCTCCGCCGCGCGTCGATCACGCGTTCCTGACTGCCGATGGCGCATCCTTTCTGCGAAAGGAATGCGGAGCAAGATTGATCGGGACGGATTGTCTATCCATCGACGCGTCGGACGACTCGGGTGGTGCCGGATTTCCTGCGCATCGCGTCTTGCTGATCGGCGAAGGGCCGGTGGTGGTCGTCGAAGGGCTCGACTTGAGCGCAGTGACTGCAGGCGACTATGAGCTTTGGTGCCTGCCGCTGCGCATCCTGCGAGCTGACGGAGCACCTGCGCGGGCTATCCTCGTACAAAGGTGAATTTGCCTCGCTCCGCCGCCTGCCCGGGGTTGGCGCTCCAATCCGGTGTGGTATGGTCTCCCCAGGGTTGGTTCGGTTGGGAATCCAGTGAGGAACGCCATGGAACACAAGGTTGTCACGTGCAGGCTGAGCGACGGACGCGAAGTCCTGATCCGTCGTCCGGTGGTGGAAAAAGACCTCGACCGGCTTCTGGCGTTCTATGCCCAGCTGCCGCTGGCCGTGAAGAACCACCTCCGATACGACGTCGGAAAGAACCGTGAGGTCGGCACGAAGCGGCTCGAGCAGATCGACGGGCAGAGCCACTGGAGGCTCGTGGCCGAGTTGGAGGACGGAAGCTTTGTCGCGGACGGCACCATGGATCGCGCGATGTTCGGCTGGACGCGGTACATCGCGGACATCCGTCTCGTGGTCGAGCCGAAGTACGAGGATCTCGGCCTGCGAGAGGCGCTGTGCGAAGAGCTGGTCCGCATCGCGCAGAAGGCAGGCGTGGAGCGGCTCGAAACCGAAGTGCTCGCGGAGCACGAGTCGTTCATCGGCTTCCTCGAGCAACAGGGATTCACCCGCGAGGTCGTTCGCAAGGCCTACGCCAAGGGCGTGGATGGCAAGCTGCACGACGTGATCATCATGTCGAACAAGCTCGAGGACGTCTGGAAGCACCTCGAGGATCACATCCACGAGATGGACATCTCCTTCTCCCGGTGGTCTGGCGGCTACGAGTAGATCGGCCCGCTGCTGTTGCCCGTGTTGCGCTGGCTGATCGCTCTGGCTCTGCTCGTGACATGCTCGTGCAAGCGGGCACGGCCCGAGCCACAGCCCGACGCTGCCCTGCCGATCGCATCGGAGTCGGCTTCGTCCGTTGCCTCTGCTCCGCCATCTGCTCCGCCCCCGGCGCCTGCTGCGCCGTCCCGTCGCGAAGCTCCGGATCGCATTCCAGCCCTGGATGGAATCGATCAAGCCGTCTCGTCCGCGATCGAACGAGGTGAGCTGCCAGGCGCGGTCGTGGTCGTGGTGCACCGAGACAAGACGGTCTTTCGCAAGGCGTACGGCCTGCGCGCCGAAGTGCCGGGACACGAGCCGATGACCGCTGACACCCTCTTCGACCTCGCGTCGTTGACCAAGCCCGTGGCCACCGCTGCGTCGATCCACCTGCTCGCAGAGCGAGGCAAGCTCAAGCTGACGGACCCGGTCGCCAAGTACTGGCCCGAGTTCGCGGACAAGGGCAAGCAAGGGATCACGGTCGAGCATCTTCTGCTTCACGTCTCCGGGCTGCCCGCTTCCACGCCGCTCGCGTACAACACCAGCGACCCGGCGCTTCTCGTTGCTCCGGTTGCAGCGCTCAACATCACGGACCCGCCGGGACGCAAGCTTCGCTACAGCGACGCCGGGTACATCGCTCTCGCGGAAGTGGTGCGACGGGTGAGCGGCGAGCGGCTCGACGCGTTCTTCCGGGCCAGCTTCGTCGAGCCTCTCGGGATGAAGGACACCTGGTTCAATCCCGGTCGCGAGCTGGCCGTCAGGACCGCGCCGACCGAGCGTCGTGGCGACCTGATGCTGCGCGGCCAGGTCCACGACTATCTGGCAAGCCGCATGGGGGGCGTGGCCGGCAACGCTGGCTTGTTCTCCACGGCCGACGATCTAGCCCGCTTCTGCAGGATGATTCTGGCGCACGGCGAGCTGGACGGTCGTCGCGTGCTTTCCCCGGACTCGGTGCGCGAGATGACGCGTCCGCGCGCGGTCCCGGGCGGAATGCGTTCCCTCGGATGGGACGTCGACACAGGGTACTCGGGCAACCGCGGCAGGCTCTTTCCCCTCGGAGGCGTGGGTCACACGGGGTTCACCGGCACTTCGATCTGGATCGATCCGTCGAGCGAGACGGCGGTGATCATCCTCGCGAGCCGCCTGCATCCGAATGGCAAAGGCGACGCGAAGCGGGTGCGTGCAGAGGTCGCGACGATCGTGGGCGCAGCGGTCCATGGCCCGCAACCCGGAGCTGCCACGCTGCCCGGCATCGACGTGCTCGAGAAGAACGGATTCCAGGAGCTGAAGGGGAGACGCGTGGGGTTGGTGACCAATCCGACCGGCGTCGACAAGAAAGGGGTCCCCACCATCGATGTGCTCAAGGCTGTTCCGGACCTGACCATGGTGGCGCTGTTCAGCCCGGAGCATGGGCTCCGGGGCGAGGCGGACGCTCCGGTCGCGGATCGCGTGGACAGCCGCACCGGGCTGCCGGTCTACAGCCTCTACGGCCCGCGCAAGAAGCCGGCCCCAAGCCAGCTCGCAGGGATCGACACGCTCGTCTACGACGTGCAGGACGTTGGAGTCCGGTTCTTCACCTATGCGACCACGCTCGGCCATCTGCTCGAGACCGCAGCGGAGAACAAGCTGAGGATCGTGGTGCTCGATCGTCCGGATCCGAGCGGCGGCACCCAGGTGGAGGGGCCGCTCTCCGATGCGGGCAGCGAGTCGTTCACCTGCTTCCACTCCATCCCGATCCGCTACGGAATGACGCCTGGGGAGCTGGCGACGCTGTTGAACGTGGAGCGCAAGATCGGGGCAGAGCTTCAGGTCGTGCGGCTCGAAGGGTGGCGCAGGGGCGATCGATTCGAGGACACCGGTCTCAAGTGGGTGAGGCCCTCGCCGAACCTGCCTTCGCCGGCCGCCGCGAGGTTGTATCCGGGCATTGCGCTGATCGAGGCAACGAACGTGAGCGTGGGCAGGGGGACCGACCATCCTTTCGAGTACGTGGGTGCGCCGTGGGTGGACGGCTGGAAGCTGGCGGCCTTGCTGGAGGAAGCAAAGCTGCCGGGCGTGCACTTTGTGCCCGCGCAGTTCGTTCCTCAAGCGAGCCTGTATGGCGGGCACGCATGTCTCGGCGTGAGGATCGTGGTGGTCGATCCAGAGACTGTCCAACCGGTGAGCGTGGGAGTCGAGATCGCGCGTCAGCTGGTTCGCATGTACCCCACCGACTGGAACCGCGAGCTTCTCGGCGGCCTTCTTGCGAATGCGGCCACGGTGCGCGGCATCGAGAGTGGAGAGCCCACGGCCTCGATCGTTGCGCAGTGGCAGCCCGGACTGGAGCAGTTCCGGCAGGTGCGGGCCAGGCACTTGTTGTACTGAGCCCGCTCCCTGACGGTCGCGGCTTAGCGCCCCGCGAGTCGCCTGAGCACCACCGCGCCTTGCGGATCGTCGAGATTGGAGACGATCCACAGGTCCCGCACCGTGTCGTGACGCAGCCGGATCGTCGACTCGCTCGTCATCAGCAGCTTGAACGATTCATTCGCGCACGCGGGGGCGCGGATCGACGCGGTCCTGCCAGCGGTCACGCGCTGTCCTTTGTAGTCCCAGACTTCGTAGTCCACGCGCAGAGGCCCGAGCTCCGCTTGTACTTCGATCGCAGCGTGCTCGTTGAACGGCGACCTCGAACGCTCCTCGTGGACCGCCTTCAAGCTCCCGACTTCAGGCAGAGCCGCGAGCTCCGACTTCGTATAGGTGGTCGGATCCTTCTGCAGCGCCGGGCACAACGGGCCGGAGCGGCTGCAGCCGACCGCAAGGAGTGCGAGCAGGAGGACGAGGCGCATGGGGACTGTCGAGCCAGACTACCAGCGCCCGGTGCATTGGGCACAGTTCGCTCCGAAGACAGGGCGTTCCAGGCAGGCGCGCTGCTTGACGCGTGCAACGAACCCGTGCGTAGGATGACAGCTCCTCGAACCAGAGGTGGAGGTTGTGATGTTCGACGTGCTTCTGTCCGGGCAAGAGCGCGCTGTGCGCGATGAGGCGCGCGCGTTCGTGCGTGACCAGGTCGATCCCCAGCTGCTGCGCGACATGGATGCGGACAAGGTCGAGTATCCGCGCGAGTACGTGCGTGCGCTCGGCAAGGCCCATCTGCTGGGGCTGCGATTCCCGGAGAAGTACGGTGGACGCGGCATGAGCTGGACCGCCGAGCTCGCAGCGCTCGAAGAGGTCGGCGTGCTCGGCACTGCGTTGGGATGCGCCTACTCCATGCCCAGCATCGTGGGCGAGGCGCTGGTGCGTTTCGGGACGGAAGAGCAACGCGCGAAGTACCTCGTGAAGCTCATTTCCGGCGAGATGGTGTCTGCCGAAGGGCTCACGGAGCCGCGCGGGGGCAGCGACTTCTTCGGTGCGACCACCACCGCTCGTGCGGAGGGTGACTCTTTCTTGCTCAATGGGCAGAAGCGCTTCGTCGTGGGCGCCATGGGTGCAGATCTCTTCCTCATCTATGCGCGCACGGGTGATGAGAAGGCAAAGCCGCACCAGGCGATCTCCGCGTTTCTGGTGGAGCGGGCCATGGGCGTGGAGGTGCAGCACGTCTATGGTCTGATGGGCACGCGCGGAGGCGGTACGGGACGCATCGTTTTTCGCGACGTCCGGGTTCCCAAGGAGAATCTCGTGGGCGAGCTGCACGGCGGCTACGAGGTCTTCAATCGCATGATGGTGCCAGAGCGCATGACCTCTGCGGGGGGTGCGCTCGGCATGGGGCGAGCCGTGCTGGAGGTCGCGACGAAGTACGCCCACAAGCGCAAGGCATTTGGCCGTGTCATCCGAGACTTCGAAGGTGTCAGCTTCCGCATCGCCGAAGCGGTGGCGCGCACGGACGCTGCGCGCGCCTTGTGCTTTGTCGCAGGGCGAACCGTGGATGCAGGGCTCGATGGACGCCGTCTGGTGTCGGAAGCCAAGAAGGTCGCGACCGAAGCTGCGTGGGCTACGGTCAACGATGCCATGCAGGTTCTGGGTGGAATCGGCTACACAGAGGTGTTTCCCGTGGAGCGCATGCTCCGTGACGTGCGTCTCGCCCTGATCTGGACCGGCACCAACGAGATCATGAACCTGCTGGTACAGCACGAGTACGCCAAGGAGCTGATGGGCAGAAAGGCCGCAGTGCGCGATGTGGAGCTCGACGCCACCCGTGCTGACGCTGTCGAGGAGAAAGTCTACGAGTAAAGCCCGTTCCGCAGGAGCATGGCACTGGCATGCCCAGCCTGCGGCCAAGCGGGCACGGGGCCTTGATCTTGACGCACGTGATGCTTGACGCTGCGCGCGATCAGGCGAATCCTGGTTGCAGCAACTTCACATCTTGCAAGGCGGTCAGACTATGCGACGGCTGAATCTGTCAGTGCTCTTGGTGTTGGCAGCGACGGGCATTCCCTTTGGGCTGGGGTGCGAAGTCATCGCGAAGGTCGATCGAGATCAGATCGACGATGGTGTCGCGGGAACCGGAGGCGCAGCGGGCAAAGGCGGCAGCGCCGGCACTGCCGGCACCGCGGGCAAAGGCGGCTCAGCGGGCACAGCTGGCACTGCGGGCAAGGGCGGCAGCGCCGGCACCGCGGGCACTGCGGGCAAGGGTGGTTCGGCTGGCACGGCGGGCAAAGGCGGCTCAGCAGGAACCGCTGGCACCGCTGGAACCGCGGGCGTTGGCGGCGATGATGGCGGTGCGGGCGACTCCGGCGACGACGGCGGCGAGGGTGGTACCCCTTGCTCCGTGCCCGAAGACTGCCCGGCCACCGGAAGCGCGTGCCTTCTCAGGACGTGCAACAACCAGCTCTGCGGCACGACGAACTCCGCAGATGACATCGCGTGCGACGACGGCACAGCCTGCACCAAGGTCGACACGTGCAAGAGCGGCGTGTGCGTCGGTGGCGATCCGGTCGTGTGCACTGCATCGGATACCTGCCACGACGTGGGGACCTGCGATCCTCAGACTGGAACGTGCTCGGACCCGGTCAAGGCTGACGGCGCAACCTGCGACGACGGCAACGTGTGCACGACCCCGGATACCTGCCTAAGCGCGGTATGCACCGGCACGCCAGTCGCCGGCGGTGACTGCGGGACCAACGGCAAGTGCAACGCGCAAGGGCAATGCGTGGGATGCAACGGACCTTCCGATTGTCCGGCATCCACAGACCCGTGCAAGGTAGCCACGTGCTCGGCCAACGTCTGTGGCTTTGGCCCTGCTTCCGACGGCACGGTCTGTGATGACAACGACCTGTGCACGCAGACCGACACATGCACATCAGGTACGTGCACCGGCTCGAACCCGAAGAGCTGCACGGCTCTGGACCAGTGCCACAACGTGGGCGTCTGCGACCCGTCCTCGGGCACATGCTCCAACCCATCCAAGCCCAACAACACGCCGTGCAACGACGGCGACCTGTGCACCACGGTCGACACGTGCGAGTCCGGCGCCTGCCTCGGCACCACGCCGGTCAACTGCACGGCGCTCGACCAGTGCCACAACATTGGCGTGTGCAACCCGACGACCGGAGTCTGCTCGGATCCGGCCAAGGCCGACGGCGTCACGTGCGACGACACCAACGTCTGCACCACACCGGACACCTGCCAGGCAGGGGCCTGCACTGGCACGCCGGTGGCAGGGGGCAACTGCGGAACCAACGGCCACTGCGATGCAAACGGGCAGTGCGTGGGTTGCCTCAATCCGACCGACTGTCCGGCCACAGGCGATCCGTGCCTCGTGAGGACCTGTGTTGCCGGCGCGTGCGGAACCGCGCCTGCGACCAATGGGACCGCATGCGACGACGCGAACCCGTGCACGCTGACCGACACCTGCCAGGCAGGGGTCTGCGCACCGGGCACGGCCAAGGTCTGCACGGCTTCTGACCAGTGTCACGACGCTGGCGTGTGCAACACCACGACCGGCTTGTGCTCCAATCCTCCCAAGGTGGACAACACCGGGTGCACGGACGGCAATGCATGCACGCTCACTGACGTTTGCGTGGCTGGCAGCTGCACACCAGGGACCCCCAAGGTCTGCACGCCGTCGGACCAGTGCCACACCGCGGGCACCTGCGACAGCGGCACGGGCAACTGCTCCAATCCGGTCGCTACCAATGGAACGACCTGCACGGACGGCAATGCATGCACGCTGAACGATACCTGCCAGTCCGGCAGCTGCTCGCCTGGGACACCGAAGACCTGCACGGCTTCGGATCAGTGCCACGTTGCTGGGACGTGCGATTCGGGCACAGGCAACTGCTCGAACCCGAACCAGACGGACGGCACCACCTGTAACGACAACAGCCTGTGCACGACGGGCGAGACCTGTCAGGCCGGCAGCTGCACGGGCGGCACGGTCACGACCTGCACTGCGCTCGATCAGTGCCACGACGTAGGCGTGTGCGTGCCTGGCACGGGCGTGTGCACCAATCCGAACAAGACCGACGGCTCGACCTGCTCCGACTCGAACCCGTGCACGACAGGGGACACCTGCCAGGGTGGAGCGTGCCAGAGCGGAACCGCCGTGACGTGCAACGGTGGCACCGAGTGCCAGGTGAATCCTGGAACGTGCAACACGGGCACGGGCGTGTGCGACTACACCGCCGCGGCGAACGGCACGTCTTGCACTGGATTCACCCACAAGCCGGATGAGTGCGTCAGCGGATCCTCGCGACACTACACGAACGCGGCGTCCTGCCAGACCGGTGTGTGCACAGAGGGGTACACGGATACGGTGTGCGCATGCGGGTGCAACAGCGGCACAGGCACGTGCCAGCCTGCTCCGTCTGTCCTCTCGACGACGCCGGCGGACGGCGGAACAACCTCTGCCAGCACCACCATTGCAGTGACTTTCTCCCTCGCAATGGCGCCGGCTTCCCTGACAGCCCAGACGGCGGCCGGGGCCTGCACTGGCTCGATCCAGGTTTCTCTGGACAACTTCGCGAGTTGCATCGGATTCTCCTCGGCCGCGCCGATCATGTCGGTGGGCAACACGGTCGCGACGTTGAGGGCGCAGCCGGGGCTGCTCATCAATCGGTCCTACAAGGTCCGAGTGACGACAGGAGCGACGTGCTCCGGCGGCACGCCACTCGCGTCCCAGTACACTTCGGCGACAGGCTTCACCACGACGAACCCGCTGACAGCGGGAACCAGCGGCGTGGTGATCAGCGAGGTCTACGGCGCAGGCGGCAACACCAACGCGTTGTGGAAGAACGACTACGTCGTCCTGCACAATCGCGGCACGGCGGCCGTGAGCTTGGCAGCAATGTCGATCCAGTATGCTGGTCCAACGGGGTCCAGCTGGTCGAGGGTGAATCTCACCGGGTCGATACCAGCCGGCGGCTACTTCTTGATCCAGCTCAATGGAGGCTCCAACGGCGCCACATTGCCGACGCCGGATCTGTCGTCGACGAGCATCAGCATGGGAGCTTCCGACGGAAAGATCGCGCTGGTCAGCAATCAGACAACTCTAACCGGCACCTGTCCTCTCGGCTCGCCTGTCATTGACTTCTTCGGATATGGAACCGCCAACTGCTCCGAGGGCGGCACAGCTGTGAGCGGGCTCTCGATCACCGCCTCCGGCCAACGCAGAGGCAGCGGTTGCACTGACACCGACGTGAACTCAGCCGACTTCTTGGTCTTCACGCCGGCCCCACTGAACAGCTCGGCCACCGCCTTCGTCTGCCAGCCGGCGCAGAACGAGTCCGGGGCCGCACTCGAGGCCGACTACTGCACCACGCAATTCCCGCTCAGCCTCACCGTTTCGGCCGGCGCGTCATCGACGGTCTACGGTCAAATCTACGAGGCGGGAGTGACGGAAGCTGCAGGGGCGAACTCAGCGGTGACCGCTGAGTTCGGCTACGGCCCGGTCACCGCAAACCCCGAGTACCAGCAGGGGTGGACGTGGATGGCTGCGACGTACAACGTGCAATCCGGCAACAACGACGAGTATCAGGCGACGTTCACCGCGCCCGCTGCTGGCGCGTACAGATACGCCTATCGCTTCAGCCTCGACGGCGGTTCGAGCTGGACGTACTGCGACAACAACCAAGGCGACAGCGGCGCAGGATCCAACACAGGTCTCACCTTCGATCTGGTCGATCTCGCCCCGATGACCACCAACTGACCTGCCTTTCCACGCTGGGGCCCACCGTTCGGGCTCGGGCCCCGGCAAGCCTCTCTCCCCCTAGCCCAGCAACCCACATCACCCCTGTGAGGGGCTTGCCGCTGCGGGGTCAGCGCCCTAGCATCGCTCCATGATCGATCACCTCGGAATCAAGGTCCGCAACTTCGAAGCCAGCAAGAAGTTCTATCTCGCTGCCCTCGGCCCCCTCGGCTACTCCGTTGTCATGGAGTTCGGTGGCATCGCCGCCGGACTCGGCATCGGACGCAAGCCCGACTTCTGGATCTCCCAGGGCGAGCCAAGCGGCCCCATCCACCTCGCGTTCGCGTCGGACAAGCGCGCGCCGGTGGACGCGTTCTACAAGGCCGCGATGGCTGCCGGCGCCAAGGACAATGGCCCGCCCGGCGTTCGCGAGCACTACCACCCGAACTACTACGGTGCGTTCGTGTTCGATCTGGATGGCAACAACATCGAGGCTGTGTGCCACCTGCCTCAGGGCAAAGCCAAGGCAACGGCGAAGAAGGCAGCGTCCAAGAAGGCAGCGCCCAAGAAGGCTGCGCCCAAGAAGGCAGCGCCCAAGAAGAACTCAGCAAAGAAGACCGCGAAACGACGCGGCTAGTCCACCCCAGAGGTCGCGTCATGCCCCGACCCCTCTTCGTCTTCGCACATGGTGCAGGCGCGCCCTCGTCCTCACCATGGATGCGCGCCTGGGCCGATCGTCTGCAGACCCTCGGCAAGGTCGTCGCCTTTGACTATCCCTACATGGCTGCTGGCAGACGTTCGCCAGATGCGCTCCCGAAGCTGATCGCCGCGCACGAGCAGGTGCTCGCCGATGCGCGCAAGTCGCACCGCGGACCGGTCGTCTTGATCGGCAAGAGCATGGGGTCGCGGGTGGGATGCCACGTGGCTACCCGCCAGAGCGTGGATGCCATCGTGTGCCTGGGCTACCCCTTGAAAGGAGCAGGAGGCCAGCTCCGCGACGAAGTGCTCCTCGCCTTGCGCACACCAATCCTGTTCGTGCAGGGCAGCAGCGACGCCCTATGCCCGCTCGACGCGCTCAAGAAGGTGCAGAAGAAGATGTCGGCGCGCAACGAGCTGAGGGTGGTCGAGGACGCGAATCACTCGTTGGAGGTCGGCAAGCGCAAGCTCGCCGCGATCGGTGAGACCCAGGAGCAGGTCGACGCCCGTGTCTTGTCCTGGATCCGGGAGTTCCTGGTGCGCAACGGTTGAGAATGCTCCGAGCGCACCCGGTCTACCTCGCTACAGCCCGTATGCCTTCTTCAGCTCCGGATCGCGCTCCGCGAGCAGCTTCGCAAGGTTCACCATCACCTGGCACTGCTTCCACGTGGCATCGTCCTGCATCTTGCCATCCAGCATCACCACGCCTCGCCCGTCCGGCATCGCCTCGATCACCCGCTTTGCAAACAGCACCTCTTCGGGCGGGGGGCTGAATACACGCTTTGCGATCTCCACCTGGCTCGGGTGCAGCGTCCACGCTCCCACGCACCCCATCAGGAACGCGTTGCGGAACTGGTCCTCGCACGCGACCGGATCCGAGATGTCGCCGAATGGCCCATAGAACGGCAGGATGCCAACGGAAGCGCACGCATCCACCATGCGGGCCATGGTGTAGTGCCAGAGATCCTGCTGCGCTGCCGCGCGAGGCGCTGTGGGATTGCTCTTGTCCGGGTCTGCGCGAACCACGTAGCCTGGATGTCCGCCCCCGACACGGGTCGTCTTCATCCGACGTGACGCTGCGAGGTCAGCCGGGCCCAGGCTGATGCCCTGCATGCGCGGGCTTGCAGCCACGATCTCCTCGACGTTCGCAACGCCCTGAGCGGTTTCCAGCAACGCGTGCACGAGGATCGGTCGTCGAACGTTGTGTTTCGCTTCAAGCTGCGCCAGCAGGCGATCCACGTAATGGATGTCCCAGGGCCCCTCGACCTTGGGGACCATCACGACATCGATCTTGTCGCCAGCTTCTCCCACGAGACGCAGGAAGTCATCGAGCACCCACGGGCTGTCGAGGCTGTTCACCCTCACCCACAACGGGGTATCACCAAGGTCCGCCTCCTTGGCGACCTTCACCAATCCCTCTCGAGCTTCGGCCTTCTTGTCCGCAGGCACCGCATCCTCGAGGTTGCCGAGCAGGATGTCGATCTTGCGCGCAAGCTCCGGAAGCTTGGCGGTCATCTTCGGATTGCTCGGATCGAAGAAGTGGATCATCCGCGACGGCTTGATCGGGATGGATGTAGGCGGGGCAGGGGCGCCCATGGCCTGGGGCCTGAGGAAGTCGCGAGGATTGCGCATCGAGTCTCTCCCCAGGGATCGATGCACGATGCAGCGCTGCGTTGCGCTATTCCATCAGAACACGACGACTTCGTATCCGTCGCGCACGAAGGCTTCGATGCCTGCATGGCCTTCCAGGTCCGAGAGCATCTGCACGCCCTCGCGCTCCACGATGTCAGCGACGTTCCTGTCCTCGCGACCCGTGGCACACCCTCCGGACGCCCTCTTGCACGCACCGGCGATGATCCCCATGTCCTTGGCACGGGCGAACAGACGGCTGAACATCGATTCCTTGTCGTCCAGCAGGCGGAAGCTCCCCGTCGCTGCGCCCTCGAGAATGACCTTCACGTCGTGGCCCTTGCTCCGCAGGTCGGTTGCATAGAGCAGCGCGTGGTTCTGTCGGCATGCTTCGTCGGTAAAGACCAGGAACAGCATCTTGCGAGTCATGGCCCAAGCCCTAGCACGACGCCGACCGGTCGGCTTCCCGGTTTCCTGCATCGAATCGCCGCGCCCCGACCGCGCTCGACAAGCCGCCCAGCCCGCCGTTATCCTGGCTCCATGAGCGCAAGGAACGGGGAGAAGGGCGGGCCGAAGTTTCGCTATCTGTGCGCACCCAGGTCTCGAGCCCACCAACGCTTCGCAGCCGCCTGCATGGACCCCGCTTTTGCATTGCTCATCACCTCCCTCGTGACGACTTCCGCGGCTTGCAGCGGAACAACGACCACCGAAGAGCCGGGCGGGTCCGCAGGCGCAGCACAGGATGCTTCGCCTGACACCCAGCAACCCCTCGACGCACCGCCCGAGCAGCAGCCCGAGGTCGGGCAAGACCAGCTCGTGTTCGACCTCACGCCGGCTGACACCCATCCCCCGCAGGACGTCGCGCCTGACGTCGAGTGCCAGGGCTATCTGGACACCCACCAGGTTCCGACCGAGCCCCTGGGAACACCTGCTGATCAAGCCTCGATCTGTGCTGCCACGCCCCCGGTCACCAGCACGCCTGCAGCCAAGGTCACATTCAACTTCTACTCGCAGAACGTGTGGCAGGCGACCGGCCACATCGCGGTTCCGCCAGCCCTGCTCAACGCCATCTCCGGCTTTCCCAAGGTGATGGTGACGTCTGCGCCCCTGAACGAGCTCACCCAGATGGTCGTCAGCGGCATGCAGCCCACTTCGGACGGATACACGTTCAACGCCCAATGGCCCTCCACGCTCCAGCTTCACCCCGGAATGGGCGCGTCGATGATGACCGTGAAGACGACGCTGCAGATCGTATGCACCAATCCGCAGCCGGTCACGGTGGAGTCCACCACGATGGTCGAGCTGTGCGGCCTTGAGGGAGCGCCAGCCTGGGTGAGCTCCGGCGACACCTGCACCGTCTGCCAGCAGGTGTGCGAGATGGCACCCACGCCGATCCTTCCCGCCGCGCAGGGCGACGATCTACCGCTTTCCCGTGCGCTGCGCGCTGAGGTCGTGGTCGTGGCCCAGGCAGGCAACGCGCTGGTGTGCTTTGCGGATCACGACGCTGCGGCCGGCGAGGTAGATCACGAATGGCAGATCTCTGGCGGCAGGATTCTGTATTCGAAGGGCAATCTCGTGGTGTGGGAGCTGCCTGAGGGCGACGGGCTCCACCAGATCCAGGTGGGAGTCCACGATGCCAGCGCTGCAGCAGTGGCGACGCTGCGTCTCAGCGCGGCCGCATGACCGGTCCGATGCGCGTCGAGCTGATTGGACCCGACCAGCAGGAGAACCTTCCGCTGCAATACCTCGCAGCCGCGCTGGAGCGCGCTGGCCATCAGGCGCGGCTCGTGCGCTTCAACGTGCCGGGCGATCTCGATCGGACCGTCGATGAGGTCGTGCTGCGTGCGCCTGACGTGGTCGGCCTCGGCATCGCATTCCAGTACGCGATCGGCGACTACCTCGACCTTGCCCGATCGCTGCGGGAGCGCGGCTACCAGGGCCACCTCACCTGCGGCGGACATGTGCCCACGTTCTGCTGGCAGGAGCTCCTGCGCGACAGCCCGGCCATCGACACGGCCGTGCGCCACGAAGGCGAGCAGACGCTCGTGGAGCTGGTGGATCGACTCGCATCCGGCGAGCCCGTTCGCGGAATCACCGGCCTGGTATGGCGTGAAGACGGCGCGATCGTGGCTGGCCCGGCGCGTCGGCCTGCGCTTGAGCTCGAGGCGCTCGCTCGTCCAAAGCGGCTCGACGTCCCCATGACCGTCGGCGGCGTGCCGATCGCCTTCCTGCTGACCGCGCGGGGCTGCATCGGAGAGTGCGCCTATTGCAGCATTCGTGCGTTCGGCAAGGACGCGGGCGGCCCAGGGTTGCGCTTGCGGCAGCCCGAAGCCGCGGCCGATGAAGCCGCAGCGCTCTACCACGGCAAGGGCGTGCGGGTGTTCTTCGTGCAAGACGATCTGTTCGTCTTGCCCGACGAAACGGCGACAATCGAGCGCATGGGCGCGCTGGGCGAGGCCCTGGCGCGCAAGGGTGTCGACGGCGCCGTATTCTGGATCAAGGGGCGACCAGAGAGCATCACGCCGGCAGTGCTGCGAGCTGCCCGTGCCCTGGGCGCGATCCACATGTTCCTCGGCGTGGAGAGCGCATCGATCGAGCGTCTGCGCTTTCTGGGACGGGTTCACACGCCCGAGGACAACCGTCGGGCGATCGCGCTCTGCCGCGAATTCGGCGTGAGACCTTCGTTCAACTTCATGCTCTTCGACCCGGACTGCTCGCTGCAGGACATTGCGCTCACCCTTGATCTCGCCCAGGAGAACCTCGATCTGGCGTGGAACGTGTGCCGTACCGAGATCTACTCCGGCACGCGTCTGCTCGATCGCTTGCGAGGGGAGGGGAGGCTGCTCGGGGACTATCGGAGCTACGGCTACCGCATGCGCGACGAGCGCGCCGAGGTGATGTTCCGTATCTTGCGAGTCTCCTTCCACCAGAGGGCCTTTGCGTTCGACAGCCTGCTCAACAAGCTGATCAGCCTGTCCTTCTCGTCGCAGCTCCACGAAGCGCTCTTCGCTGGCGAGGAGACCTCCACGCTCGCAGCCCAGGTGCACCAGCTCTTGATAGACGCGCATCGGGACACCGTGCAGAGCCTTCGGGCCACGCTCGACTATGCAGCAAGGGCCGATGTGCGGGATGCAGAAGGGGTGAAGCGCTGGGCCCTGGACGATGCGATGCAGGTCAACGCCCGGGATCTGGCCTTTCACGCGCGATTCGACAGGCTCTGGTCCGAGCTGCACGCCCGCGGCGTGTCCATGTGCGCAAAGGGGCCATAGGGCATGCGCGTCGCACTTCGCGTCACCAGGTACAACCGTTGCTCGCTGCCCGCGCTTGCTGCCGTGCTCGAGACCGAGCTCAGGCCCGGTACCGTGGATTGCAGGACTGTCCCCGGAATTGCGGAGCTCAACGCCTCGGACCTCGTGGTGTACTCGTTCTCCAGCGGCGAAGTAGAGTCCGTCGCCGATGAGATGCGCACGTTGCGCAAGCGGGTAGGGGACCGGCTGTTTGCGATCGCAGGAGGACCTCATCCCAGCGCGCGGCCCGATCAGGTGCTCGACATGGGATTTCGATGGGCCGCCGTGGGAGAGGCGGGTCCAGGCTTCGCGGGGCTTGTGGCCGAGCTGGCGGCAGGCACGGTGCCGGCCGGCGGTGTGATCCGCGAGTCGACCCTGGATGACCTCGATCGCTATCCTCCCTGGCCGAGGACCGGCAAGCTGTTCGCTCCGATCGAGATTTCCCGCGGCTGTCCCGTGGGCTGCGCCTTCTGCCAGACGCCGACGCTGTTTGGCAAGCGTATGCGCCACCGATCGCCTTCTGCGATCGGGCCCGCCCTTCGCCGCGCCGTGGAGACCGGAAACACCTATACGCGATTCGTCACGCCCAACGCATTTGCGTACGGCTCGGCAGACGGACGAACCCCACATCCCAGGCGCGTGGAGGAGCTTCTGGTCACAGCGCGCGCCAGCGGCATGCAGCGTGTGTTCTTCGGCACGTTCCCTTCCGAGGTCAGACCCGAATCCGTCACTGCGGAGCTGCTCGGGATTGTGCGCGACCATTGCGACAACAAGAGCATTGCCATTGGCATGCAGTCAGGCAGCCCGCGCTTGCTCCAGGCCATTCGCCGCGGCCACACGGTCCAGCAGGCCGTGGCTGCCGTGGAAGCCATCGCGCACGCCGGCTTCCGGCCTCGTGTCGACTTCATCTTGGGTCTCCCCGGTGAGACCGATGACGATCGCGCCAAGACCCGCGAGGTGGTGCGTAGGCTCGTGGAGAGCTTTGACGCGCGGATCCACGCGCACCTGTTCGTGCCGCTTCCAGGAACGCCGCTGGCCGGGCAGTCACCCTCGGAGATCGATCCTCAGAGCCGGGCGATGATCGAGGAGCTGACCGGCCGAGGATACGTCGCTGGGGTCAAGCGTCGGGGACGATGGACGCGTCTCGATCAGGACGACGAGGATTGATGTTGGACGCCAGGCGTCACGGCAAGTGCAAAGGGAGACTCATCTGCACCAGGACGCCGGGCGGGGGAGAGAGCACGAACTTCATGGGCTGCAAGCGCAGACATTGCGCCACGTCGGAGCGTGTCTTTCCCCGGATCTCGTCGATGCCGCGGCCATTCTCCTTGCCGTCCGCCCCGAAGCTCAGATTGAAGACGTGGTCCGAGGAAGCTGGCTCCGGGTTCTTCGAGGCCGCCGGTGACCAGCATTGATCCACGAAGAGCTTGCGTTCCCGGTTCAGCTGCTCGCGCACTTGCTGCTCGTATTCGGATTGGCCGGCCTTGGCCGGCGTTGCCCCTGGGCCGGGAGGGGATATCTGCGTCTCGCCTGGCTTCTGCGCGCGAAGGCCGAGGAACACTGCGATGGAAAGCATCATGCAGCCGATCAGGACCGCGCTGGGAACAAGGTATTCCTGCTTCATGTGCGGAGTGGATCCAAAGGCGCTCGCGGTCAGCTGCGAACCTGGCTCAGTTGTGCACGAGGGCCGACACGTAGCCCCATTCGTTGTTGTTCCAGTTCGCGGGGACAGCTGCACTGCCGCACAATCCGACCTGGTAGGTCCCTGCTGCGATCCCCGACATGTCCGCGTTGAGTCCGAACATGATCCGGGTATTGGCTGGAACCTGGTGTCCGAGCGATCCGCCGCCCCAGAGCTGAATGGTGGAGCCCACTGCGGTCGACTGGTAGCAAATATACAGGTTCAGCCCGGACGCTGCCGTTGCGCCCGCCCCGAGCGCCTTGTCGGCGGCGACAAACACCTTGGCCCCAGCAGTCAGGGTGACCGTGACCGTCGGCGAGATGAATGCGTTCGTAGTGGTCGGATTGGCTCCGAAGCCCGTGGTGGACGCAGAAGCGATCACGCCGGACGCGCCCGTGGGCCCAGCGGGACCCGTAGCGCCTGCAGGACCAGCAGGCCCAGCAGGGCCCGCAGGACCCATGGGCCCGATCGCGCCGTCCGCTCCCGCAGGCCCTGTGGGGCCCACAGCGCCCGCAGGCCCGGTCGGACCCACGGCCCCATCAGCTCCTGTAGGGCCGGCCGCGCCCGCAGGCCCGGTCGGTCCTGTCGGGCCCACGAGGCCGGTGCTCGCACCCACCCAGTTGCCATTGGCGTCGATGACGGTCGTTCCATTGACCTTCACTGACGTTGGAGTGATGTCGCCAACGGCGTTGTTGGCGAGCAACGCGTACGGGACGCTTGCCAGCGTCTGCCGGGGCGTCATCTCCGGATCTGCACCCACGGCAACACCGAGATATCGGGTTGCGCCCGGAAAAGCGGTCAGAGGCAGGGCGGAGTTCTCGCCCAGCCTCACCGAGAAGTACCCGTCGTCGAGCGTGACCGTCTGGGTCTCGGTCCACACGGGCGACCCGCCGGTGGCCGCATCATAGATAGAGAACACGAATTGCTGCTGACCTGTGACGGGCTTGCCCTGGGTGTCGAGCAGACGCCCCTGCTGGGTCAGAACGCTGGGAACAGCAGCTGAAGCTGTGTCAGCCACTGCGAGCGCGGCCGTGCCGACTGCCATTGAAACCGCGAGAATGCCAAGAATACGCTTCATGATTCCACCTCGTACCTACTGGGTCGCGCCCACAACGCCACTGCGAAGTTTGAAGTTTGTCGACGACATCACACCATTGCCTCCGGGACTCTCTCCGGTCGTGAGGATCACCGTGTAGCTGGTGCTCTTCATGACCGTGCCGCCTGAGACGGCATCCATCCCCGTATGCCCAGGGACAGGCGATCCCGCGGCACCCGCCGTGCCGCCGGTACCCGCTGCGCCGCCGTTGCCGGCTGCCCCGGCAGTACCTGCGCTGCCTGCGCCTCCCGCGCTTCCAGCGCTGCCGCCGGTTCCACCTGCCCCTGCCTTTCCTGCCGCGCCGCCGCTGCCGGCTGCACCGCCCTTGCCTGCGGCTCCTGCCGCACCGCCCGCTGCGCCGGCCTGGCCGCCGCTGCCTCCTCCCGGCGTCGGAGATGACGATGCATCATCGCCCCCGCAAGCGGGGACAAGTAAGGCAAGCGCCAGAACCCCGGCAGCCGAGAATCCTGCCATCCATTTTCCGGGTCCCATCCAAATACCTCCTGGTCGTGGATGACCTAATCGTGCACGGTTCGCCGTCAAGTGCATGAACTGAAATCAGCTTAAAAATTCAGTGGGGAGCTACGCCCCGCTTGCCCGCAACGATTCCCCTTGAATTGCCGGGCAATCATTTGCCGGGAAGCGACGCAATGCGTCTTGGACCCCACTCGTGCATGGCGTCAAGCAGCCAGGCGCCATGCGGTCCTCGGACATTCTATTGCATTGTCGGGCGCAGGCCGATGTCGGCGATAGACGCGTAGAAGCGATGCTGAATCACCTCAATTGCACTATAGCGTAGGTCCAATGCGTGCGCTCACGGATGGCCTGCCGCCTTGGTTCGGCGCAAGCGGGAATGCTGCGAGGGCGAGCTGGACGATGAGGCACCTCACGGACACGTCTGCGCATTGGGCAGCGTGTCGGCAGTGGGCGCCTCGGGCCCATCCGCATCCGCCAGTCCGTCGGCATTCCCGTCCGCTGCAACCTCTGCACTGGTCTCATTCGCTGCCGGATCGTCCGTCGTCTCCAGGCCCGCATCCATCTTGCCTTCGCCGACCTGATCCGCTGCAGCCTCGAGGGGCGAATCGGGCGCACTGTCGGCACCTGCGTTGCCGCCGCCAGCGCTATCGCCAGGGCCGCAAGCCCGGCAGGTGCCCTCGAGCGCCGCCGGCATGGACGAACCGAGGCGCCAACGCTCCGATCACGAATCAGGCCTGAGCCAATCCCCCGCCAACCGAGCGGGCCCCGGCTGTCGACGACGAAGATGCTCAATCGATCGGTCGTCCATCCAGCCAGCACACAGATCGGATCTTGCCTTGCTCGAACCAGATGAGCAGACGCCGCTGCTCCTTGTCGAACACCCACTCCGCATAATCCTCCTCGGCATCCGCGGGCTTTCCTAGCTTTGCCGTCAAGCTGCCGAGGGTGTCGTCCAATGCCACCCCGCACGGGAGCGGCCCCGCGTAGGCGGCGAAGCGAAGCTCGCCAGCAAAGCGCACGGTGTGCCGCCCCTCCGGAAGGAAGGTGATCCCCCGCACGACGAACTTCTTGGTGCCGGATTGCTTGTGGTAGTCGATCCAGAAGCCCCGCTCCGGATCCGCTACGTCCTCGTGCTTCTTGGGCAGCCTCAGACCGAGCTCGCGGCTGAGCGTTGCAACTGCTGCGTCGGTCGTGGGCTTGCCGATCAAGGCCGTGAGTCGGTCGGTGAGATCCGAGGGAGCGGACGCGCGCACCGGGGGAGGCGGCGTCAGCTTCCCTGTCGCCTTCATCACTTTCTCCTGCGCCTTGCGCGCTTGGACGTAGAGCTCAG
Source organism: Deltaproteobacteria bacterium (assembly GCA_016218915.1). Taxonomy (GTDB): domain Bacteria; phylum Myxococcota_A; class Polyangia; order Polyangiales; family Polyangiaceae; genus JACRCQ01. The sequence continues at coordinate 120,296 of JACRCQ010000042.1, read as the reverse complement.
CAGGGGGCGGAGCCCGGAATCGCGTCGCCTGGAAGTCGGCCCAGCGAGCGTCGAGCAGCGGTGCAAAGCGCTCCCACGCATCCCACGTGTCAGGCACCAGCTCGAAGTCTGGTGAGCAATCCGGGAAGCTCGCCTCGAAGTCCTCGCCAAGACGGACGCCGTCCGCTGCCCCGACCGCTTGCCTCCACGTCTCGCTTCCCATCGCACGATGACAGTACTGGAACGCGAAGTCCGTGAGCTCTGGAGCGATGTCGTCGCTCCAGAGAACGCCGCCGCATGCATCCTTCACGAACCGCCTGCCAGTCGTCTTCTTTTCAATCAGCGCCTTGGCTGCGTCGGACCCGACGTGACGCTTGCCCAGCCCCACGCGATGCGCTGCCCAGGCTGCGAACATGCCCACTGCCAGGTCGTCGTACCCCAGGTCCCGCGCTTCGTTCAGCGCAACATGCAGATTCGACACCGAGCCCTGGCGTCGGCTCCACTCGCAGGTGAGGTTCCACGTCTCCGTGGATGCCACGAGGAAGCGCTCGCGCGCCGGCAACCCGTCCTCGTCGCTGTACATCGTCCAGATCGGAGCCCCGAACCGCCGCTCGAGCTCATCCCGGGTGAGCTTCCCGTCGAGTCCCTCCGGCAGCGGTCCGGGGAAGCGGTCACGCAGCCACGCGCAGGTGAAGTACGTGACCCATCGGCGCGCTTCCTTGCGGGGCGGGTACTTCGAGCGGTCGTGCACGATGTGGCTGAAGCCGAGCTCGAGCCCGTGCTTCTTGGCGATGACGTACGTGGTCGAGTCGTTGTCCGTTGCACTCTTGGGCGGCTTGGAACCCAGCCGATCAATGAAAGCCAGCAGCTCAGCGTCGTCGATTCGTCGGCCGAGCAGTTCTGTGAGCTGGGCAAAGAGCGAGCTGGTCATCAGGATCCTCCACGAACGGCCATTGTACGTGAGCCGCGGTCGTTCTGAAGCGGACTTTCCCAGCGCCCTCTTGCTTGCGCCAGCCAATTGCATCCGAGCGCATGATCGAGGTACCCGGCGACCCGGGACCGGTTGCCACCACCATCCCGCCGCACCGTCGATCGTCGCTTGATTGAGCCCCGTTCAGCCCCATGACGAAGAGCACGGCACCGCAGGCGTCGCACCGACGATCCAGGTGCCCACGGGAGGGAACCACCATGTCGAAGTACCTGATCGAATCTCCGCACACGAAGGAGCAGTGCCTGCAGGCGTTGGACGACACGTTGGCCAAGGGGCCGGGCGTGCTGGCGAAGTACGAGTTCGGCTGCATGGCCGGGGATCACAGAGGCTGGGCGATCGTGGACGCTGACAACGTGAACGCGGTTCGCAACCTGATACCTGACACGCTGAAGTCCAAGTCGCGCATCGTTCCGCTCACCGAGTTCACGCCCGATCAAATCCGTGCATTCCACCAGAAGTAGCCTCGCTCGCCCCACCCAACCGCTCGGGCTGGCATTCGCGCGCCACTAGCGCTACAGAGCCGTCGTCCACATGTGCGGCGTATTCGGAATCTGGGGTCACCCCGAAGCAGCAAACCTGTCGTACCTCGGTCTGCACGCGCTGCAGCACCGCGGCCAGGAGTCTGCCGGGATTGTCACGACCGATGGACGTCAGCTGTTCGCACATCGCGACATGGGGCTGGTGCACGACGTGTTCCCGCAGCGTGCCCTCGATCGCCTGCCTGGGGAAGCGGCGATCGGCCACGTGCGCTACTCGACTGCGGGCGGGAGCCACATTCGGAATGCCCAGCCGTTCGCGGTGGACTACGCGCGCGGCTCGATCGCCGTGGCGCACAACGGCAACCTGACCAACGCGCGCGACCTGCGGGAGAAGCTCGAAACGCGCGGCTCGATCTTCCTGAGCAACTCCGACACCGAAGTGATCGTCCACCTCATCGCCGGCTCCACGCAGCGGGCGCTCGACGATCGCATCGCGGAAGTGCTTGCGCAGACCCGGGGCGCCTACTCGCTGGTCTTCCTGACCGAGGAGGAGCTGATCGCCGTGCGCGACCCCTGGGGGTTCCGTCCCCTTTGCCTGGGCGAGATCGGCGTGCCCGGACGGGACAAGCCCGCCTACGTGATCGCGAGCGAGGACACGAGCTTCAACCTGATCGGCGCGCGGTTCGTACGCGAGATCGAGCCTGGCGAGATGCTGTGCATCGGTCCCAAGGGCCTTCGCTCCCGCAAGCTCGCAAAGCAGGACTGCAAGCTCTGCGTGTTCGAGTATGTGTACTTCGCTCGCCCTGACTCGGTGATCGCCGGACGCAGCGTCTACCACGTCCGCCAGGCCTTCGGTCGCCGCCTCGCCGAGGAGCACCCCGCCGAGTGCGATATCGTCATCCCTGTGCCCGACTCCGGCGTCCCCTCTGCCATGGGCTACGCCAAGCGCGCAGCACGCCCGTTCGAGATGGGATTGATCCGCAGCCACTACGTCGGACGTACCTTCATCGAGCCGCAGCAGACCATCCGCCACTTTGGTGTCAAGCTCAAGTTCACGACCGTACGAGCCCTGATCGATGGCAAGCGGGTGGTCGTCATCGACGACTCGATCGTGCGCGGCACCACGATGCGCAAGATCGTGACCATGATCAGGGACGCTGGCGCCAAGCAGGTGCACGTCCGGATCTCGAGCCCTCCCACCGCATGGCCCTGCTACTACGGGATCGACACGCCCACCCGGCGCGAGCTCATCGCGGCCAACCAGACGGTCGAGCAGATCCGCGACTACGTGGGTGCAGACTCGATGGGGTACCTGTCCCACGAGGGGTTGATGGCGGCAGTGCAGGACGAGTCGAGCCACGGTCAGGTGGGGCTGTGCGGCGCGTGCTTCACAGGCAACTACCCGGTGGCTGTCGATGACACCGTGCCCCCGCGCCACCTGCGCCTGGTCCGCGTCTAGGGCAATCCGAGCCGCGACGCCCTGGGCCGCAGGCGCCGCAACCTTCCAAGGCCGATCAGCGCCAGCGCGAAGTACCACGGAGCGCTCGCTCTGCCGCCCACGGAACATCCGGACGAGTCCGCATCCACCACTACGGGAGGCGAGGGAGGAAGGTAGCACCACCCCTTGTCCTGTGCGCACAGCGCAGGCTCAGGGCACACGGCCCCAGCATCACCGCACGCCTGTGTGCAGTACGAGCCCGCCGCATCGGCCACGCACATCCCGTTTCGGCAGTCTGCCGGTGATTCGCACTTCTGGCCAAAGCCTCCGCGCTGGATGCACACCCCTTGGTCCGTGTCGCAGAACCACTTGTCCGGACAGCTCGTCTCCGCGGTGCAGACCATGGAGCAGTAGGAAGTCTGCTCGTTCTCCGCCGCGCAGGTCCCACTCTTGCACTCCTCGCCCTTGGTGCACTTCGCACCTGGCTGTCCAAGGATTCCCACGGCCGGATCGCTCGATTCGCCTTTGACCCACGGTGCCGGCTCGTAGTCCCCTGCCTTGGCTGCCTCCGCCGCCACGGACTTGATCCACGCGGCCCACCCGAACACGCCCCCGTAGATCGGCTTGCTGCAGCCCGAGTTCCCCCTCGAGACCACACCGATCACGCGCCCCTTGCTGTCGAGCGCTGGTCCCCCGGAGTCGCCGTGGCAGATCCCGGTCTCTCCCTCCCACTCCCTCGTCTGGTCGATGTAGTAGCTGCCGCAATTGCCAGGTGCGCACTTCACCTTCAGCCCTTCTCGCATCCTTCGCCAGCCAGCGCCGCTCTGGTCATTGACGTTGCCGTAGCCGACCGCCTTGTAGACCTCGTTGTCGACGACGTCCTGGTCGACCCTCGGATTGATCGGATTCGTCTCCCCGGACGTGATGTTGTCCTTCAGTCGAATCAACGCGACATCATAGCCGCAGAACTCGTCGCTCCCCGGTGGCACGAATACCTCGGCCACGGGCCGGAACCCGGTCTTGGGTCCACCGATCGCGTCCGTGGACATCGTCACGTACAGGCTCGCCGGCGAGTAGGGCTCGCTGAACGTCGTCCATCCGCACTCCACTCCCTGATCCGTCGATGTCGTCGCCACGCAGTGATGCGCGGTCAGCACGAGATTCGGGGCAATGAGCGAGCCGCTGCAGATGTAGGTCGCGATCGAGGTCGACAGGATCGCCACCACGAACTTGTCGACCGTGTCAGGCTCTCCCCCTGCGATCGACTGGCCGATGACCATCACCGGCTCGGCGCCTGGCTGCCGATCCGGGCCGTTGGTTCCGCATGAAATGCTCGCGACGAGGCTCATTGCGATCGTCGCGCTCAATGCGAAGCGTGCGCTGTGCGCCAAGGAACACCTCCGGAGTCGCCGATGCCGGCTTGGAACCCGCAATTGTAGCACCCATGGCAACCGCGTGGACCCGCAACGTGCGACCATGTGCAATGACACCCGCCTCGTGTCGCAGTACCATGTCGCGCATGGATTGTGCCCGGCTTCGTGCCTTCGGTCCTGCGAAAGTGCCTGTCCTGCTCGGCTGCATGGCTCTGGGTGCCTGCTCGGGAGGCGACGACGCTGCTCCGGTCCAACCGATCGCTGCGGACGCTGCATCGCCCGATCAGGTGTCTCCCGATTCCGAGCCTGGCGCCGATGCCGCGGCCGACGTGCCCCAGGACGTCGTCGCCGACGTCCAAGCCCAAGATGGCTCGCTGCCCAAGGGTTTGTCGATCGAGTTCGACTATCGCTTCGACGACAAGGCCCTCTTCGCTCCCCAGGAGAAGAAGAATGCGCTGATCGCCGCGGCCGGGTTCTGGTCCGCTGCGCTTGCCGACGAGTTTGATGACATCCCCGCTGGTACCGAGATCCTCGTCCGCAATCCCCAGACGCCGACCGTGGCAGGCCAGGTGTTCGTCTACGACAAGCCCATCGACGATTTGATGGTATTCGTCGGCTTCGCCACGATGGACGGAGCACATGGCTCGCTGGCGATCTCTGCGCCGTCGGCCGCGATCGGCAGCGTCTCGGACCCGGCGCTCAGCGCCAGCCTCAAGACGCGCTTCGAAGGGCCGGACTTCGAGCCCTGGACTGGATGGCTCGGCTTCGACGAGGCCGAAGACTGGTTCTACGATCCGACCCCTGAGACCTCGGACGATCTCCCGGCAGGGAAGATCGACTTCCTGTCGGTTGCGCTTCACGAGCTGGGCCACGTGCTCGGCTTCGGTACCTCGGATGCCTACAAGGCTCTCGTGCAGAATGGCGCGTTCACCGGCCCCAAGTCCGTCGCCCTGTACGGCGGGCCCGTTCCCCTCACCGCCGACGGCAAGCACATTGCTTCCGGGATTCTCAGCGATGGGAAGCGTCCCGTGATGGACGCCAGCGATGCCTCTGGCGCTCGCAGCGTGATCACCCCGCTCGACCTGGCGATCCTGCAGGACATCGGCTACGAGACCGGCCGTTGAGCTAGCGGTCGCTCGGACGCGGCCCCATCACTTCGAAGAAGTGCCGATCCGGGGTCATGAACACTGCCATCTTTCGTGGGTCGCCCGGAAGGGTGCGCGGAGGAACGAACACGTTCGCCCCGGCAGCCCCCGCGCGCTTCGCGAGCGCATCTGGCGGCTCCTGCAGGCACAAGCCGATCCCGACATCTCCCGGGTGGGTGCCGCGCATGTCGCACTGGTAGAGCGCGATCTTGATGGTCTCCAGATCGAACACGACCGGACCCGCTGCCGCGAATGGATGCTTCGCAGGACAGATGTCGTCGCCGGCTTCAGGCTCGATGCCGAGCACATCGCTGTAGTGCTCGCGCGCCGCCTGCAAGTCAGGAACGAACAGGCTGAGGAATCGAACGACCGGTCTGTCGGCCATGAGCAGGGTCCTTCCGAAGGGTAGCGTGCGACCTCACTGGGGGCGTGCGCCGTCAGGCTCCAGGAACATGTCGAGCCCCTCCTCGATCCTCTCCAGGTCGACGCGCGTGTTGCAGCAGGGCCCGAACGGGCGATCGTTGAGCACGCCGATCACGGGCATCGGAAACACATCCTGGATTCCGCTGACCAGGTCGCGCTCGCATGCAACCGCGAGCACTGCCTTGGGCCGCAGCTTCTTGATCACCTGACGAGCCAGCGTGCCGCCGGGAACGATCGCCAGGTGTACGCCCCGCTTGCGCGCAAGGTCGACCAGATCGCCGACCTGGCAATGGCCGCAGCACTTGCAGTTCTCCGCGCGCTTGGTGATCTTGTGCGCACACACGTCGCGCTGGATGCAGTGCGGAGTCAGGATCAGCAGGCGATCCGGCGACACTCGTACACGGCGCCGCCGCACCAGCGCGTTCGACACCTCGATGAACGAGTGCTCGATGGTCTCACGATTGATGTCGAGCAGACGTCCCATCAAGTTGATGACCGGGAAAAGGAGATTGATCGCCCACCACGCGAGCCCCTGGGCGATGCGAAGGAATGGCACTCCGATGATCGCCAGAACCACCAGGAAGATGCCAAGCCCGAGCGCGGCGATCAGCATGAGCAGCGCCGCGCCCACCACGATCGGCAGGTAGACGTGGATGCGGGCGAGCCCCGGCGACGTGACAGCCCACACGCCATACGTGCTGATCGCGGCGACCATCAAGCTCATCACTGCGAGCCCGATGAACAGTCGCTTGCGAGGGCGCCGTACGGCCAGCTCCGCCATGGCACGAGTTTCTATCGGATGGCTCTCGCGTTGACCAGGGTGATTCCCTCCGTGATATCCTGGCCGCCGTCATCGTCCAGGCTTGTCCGAACAGAGGAAACGATGCGTCATACCGCCGGTCTCGTCTCTGTCCTCTTCTCCCTCACTGCCGTCTTCCTTTCCTGCAGCTCTAGCGATGGCACGCCAGTCGGCACGCCGCTCAGCCAGGGTGGCTCCGGCGCCACCAGCGCAGATGCAGCCCCTGACCACGCCATCGGTGGTGGAAGCGGCGGAGCCGCTCAAGATGCCCAACCTGATCATTCCGGTGGCGGCTCTGGAGGCGTGAGCGGCAGCTCCGGCTATGGCGGCACGCACGTCGATGGTGGCTCAGGCGGCTCGAGCGGGGACGGCGGCGCAGGCGGAGTGAGTGGAACCGGCGGCGTGAGTGGAACAGGCGGCGTGGCTGGCAATGGCGGCTACGGCGGCACGATCACCGACGGCGGCTCAGGCGGCTCGAGCGGTGATGCAGGCTCCGCTGGTCTTGCCGGCAGCGCAGGTGATGGCGGGAGCGAGCCGGATGACAGCGGCGTGGATCCTGACGCGACTCCATCCCCTGTGCCTGTGACGCTCGCATCCGGGCAACCCATGCCCTTGGGGATCGCGGTCGACGCAGACCATGTCTACTGGAGCAACCAGGGCGCGTCGGCAAACCAGGGAGAGCTCAGGTCCGCTGCAATCGCAGGTGGCGCAAACCAGGTGCTCGTCACAGCACAGCCCTCGCCAGGCGAGCTCGCTCTCGATGCAACTCACCTGTTCTGGGTCAACTACCTGAGCGGCGGCGCTGTGATGCTGGCTGGCAAGGACGGCGCTGCGGTTCAGATGCTGGCGAGCGCGGTCGGCCCCGCAGGCATCGCACTCGATGCTGACACTGCGTACTGGACCAACGCGGATGGTTCGATTCGCAAGGTCTCCACTGCAGGCGGTGCCTCGTCGAGCCTGGCCTCGGGCACGCAATCTCCACGTGGCATCGCTCTGGATGACACGAAAGTGTATTGGACGGTGGCGGATGGGATCGATTCCGTTCCCAAGGCTGGTGGCGCGCTCACGCAGGTCGTGACCGGAGAGAGCTCGCCCCAGGCAGTCGCGGTCACGCCCATGGCCATCTACTGGGTCAGCGCAGGCTCTTTCTCGCAGGGCGTGTGCAGCAATCCCGACGGAGCAGTGATGAAGCTGACCAAGGGGGCGAGCGCGCCCGTGCAGCTCGCATCAGCGCAGGCGTGCCCGGTCCGCATCGCTGTGGATGGCGACCGCGTGTACTGGTCCAACGCAGGCACCTGGAAGGGCGCGGTCTACGACAACAACGGCTCGATCATGCAGGTGCACACGGTCGGCGGAGCGCCCTCCGTCCTTGCTCCGGCGCAGCTCGTTCCATGGGGAATCGCAGTGGATGCCGTGAACGTCTACTGGGTCACGCAAGGCCTCGGCGCATCCACCGGAACCGTGATGAAGATCGCACGCCAGTAGACGCTCAAGCGCTCCGACTTCGCCAGGTGAGGGGAGCGGGAGTCACGCGACGCAGCGTCGGGCGCTCGTCCTCGCCGTACGCGTCGTCAATGCCTCGCCACGTGTCTTCCCAGTAGGGGAGGCGATCATTGTCGGGCAGAGGGGACTGCTTCTGGATCTGGCAGAGCACCTCGACCTGCGAGTGGGCTTCGACATCGCCCGGGTCTTCGCGCGGGGACGGAGGCGGAGGCAGCAGGGTCGAACGCCACCCAGGTTCGTCTGCTTCGGCTTGGGGATCGTTGGCCGAAGCCTCAGCGCTCGTCAGGGTGGTTCGTCCGGTCCAGTCCATCGGGCGCCGTAACAAGCAAAGCGCCTGCCAGATTCCCACCACGCGAGATCGCCCCTGAAATGCGCTGCCAAGCGTTGGAGTGTAAACAGACTGACAGTCGGCCCGTGCACACGCACCGTGGCATCGATGCCACGGAGCCGATGTGGGTGACCAGGGGCTGTGCCAGCCACTATCCGCTCACGGACACCTTGGCGATTCCGCGAGCCTCTAGCCAGGCTTTCACGCGCTCACGCTGATCGCCTTGCAGCACGAGCGCCCCGGCTGCCACCGTGCCCCCGCACCCGAGCGCACTCTTGGCCTCCTTCAGCCACCTCGCCAGCTCTTCCTCGCCCAGCTCGAGCTTCTCGATCAGCGTGACCTCTTTGCCGCCATGACCCTTGCGTTCGTAGCGCACCACTGCGCGCGGGACCGTGCGCGCTGGCGTTGCTTCGGGCGTTGCAGGCTGCGAGGTCGATCCCGCAGGCAGCGCGCCCATGCGATCCTTCAGAGCGGCAAACGGGTTGTTGAACGGCCCTGCGGTGGGCTGCGGCAGAGGTTTCTTCGCGGACATCAGGCGCAATGTAGCGCGAAGCCCGACGCTAGAACATCGTCCGATACGTGGTCAGCAGCTGCTGGATCTCCTTCAGCTCCGGATCGGTCTGGTTCGGATCCGCAGCCACCACGGCTGCCAGGGCGTCGTCGATCACTTGCTTTGCCGCAGTGCTCGAGAGCCCCTCGACCTTCTTGAGCGCCTCGGCGTACGCGACGATCGCGGTCCCCTTCTTGAGCTGCGTGGCGTCAGCGCTCAGCAGGTCGTTGATCGTGAACGACACCGAGTCCTCGCCCGGCACCTGCGTGATCGGACGCTTGTAGGTCGCCTTGGCCTGGATCGTGTCCGCAGGATTCCACTGCGAAGAGGAGCAAGGAAGGAAGGTGTTGTGAAGCACGATCGCGTCGCTTGGCGAAAGATATTGCGGGTCGACCTTGGTCGGATCCGTGGATGACTGCTCGGCTGACGTGGACTTGAGGGTGAAGTACCAGGGCACGGTCAGCTCGAGGCGGATGTCGCGCACTGCGACCTCCATCACCTCGTCGAACCGTGCTCCGAACATCTTCTGCGCTTCCTGCGTGTTGTCGAGGTACACGTACGCGCCGCGCCCCTTGTCGGTGACCGTGTTGAGCAGCGTGTCGTTGATGCCGTTTCCCACGCCTACGCCGACCAGATAGATCCCTTCTCCGTCGGCGTTGTGGCTCTCAGCTGCGATCATGTCCGCGTCGACCACACCCACGTTCGCCATCCCGTCGCTGATCAGGATCACCCGGTTCATCAGCTCCTTGTCGTAGGACTTCTTGGCGAGCTCATAGCCTTTGACCAGCCCAGCATGCAGATCCGTGCTCCCGTTCGCGCTCAGCTGGCTGATCGCGCTGATGACCTGCGGATCGTTGGGGCCCGTCACCGTGTAGTTGTCGAGCAGCACCCACTGGTTCGTGTTCCACGCGACCATGGAGACCAGGTCGCCCGGCTTCATCGACCCGGCAATCGCGGTCACCGCAGCCTTCTCGAGAGCAAGGGGAGTGCCGCTCATCGAGCCCGTGTTGTCGAGCACGAACGTGAGGTTCATCGTCCTGCGCGGCGACGGTGCCTGCTCCGACTGGATGCCGACCTGCAGGAGGTACTCTCCGTCCGTCTTGCCTGGCCGCATCTGCGGCACTACCCGCACGTGCCCCTGGGGCGCGAAGTCGTACGCGATGTTGTAGTAGTTCAGGAACTCGTACGTCCGCAGGATCGCTGCAGGCACCTTCTGGTAGAGATGGATCAGGTTGCGCGCGATCACCGGCGACGCCATGGAGTTCGAATCGTCGGCCGACTGGTAGATCACCTGCGGCTTGGAGGAATCGAGCTGCGCGCAGATGTCCGCATCCGCCTCTGCTTCCGGCGCCGCGTCGACCACCGGCGGCTGCGCGTCGAACTCAGGCGGAGTCCAGCTGTCGGCTGCTCCCGCGTCCGCGTACATCCCGCCTGCACCAGCAGCGCCGGACGCGCCAGAGCCGCCGCCCGCGCCGGAGCCACCTCCCGCGCCACCAGCGCTCGCTCCGCCTTGCGAAGTGCCTCCTCCCATGCCCGATGCCCCGGACGCCCCTGCGCTGAGGCCACCATCAGCGTGGGTTCCGTTGCCCCCCGAGCCTGACGTGTTGCCGTAGCCCCCGGAGCCGCCATGGTCGCCCGACTCGCTAGCCGGGGCGCTGCCGCTGTCGTTGGAGGAGCTGCATGCCGCCGCAAACGCAACGAGCGCTGCCAGGGCGAGGCCAGGGAGATGCCGCCGGATCGAGCTACGCATGGAAGCCTCCGTGTCACGACTCGCAAGTAGAGGAGTTGAGCCAGTGCACAGCCAAGCAAGAGCCGCGCCATTGACAGGGTCTTGTCTTATCGTGTGTTTCGAATCCTGATGTGTGCCGCTCCCGAGGAATGCGGCCCAATGCGGCACAACCGACGAGTTTCCCTGGGACACGGTTGCGTGTCAGAATCCTCTGCTCCCTGATGCCGTCCCCGTCTTCACGCGCCCTGCTCGCCCTGGCACTCCTGCTGCTGCCAGCCGCTGTGCACTGCGCACAACCCGCGCAACCTCCCACCTCCCCTGCGCTCGCAGCCCCTGCGATCTCATCGCCTCCCCCAAAGGCTGCCGCTGCTGCCGTCGGCTCGAACCCTGCACCCATCACCGATGCTACCCCGGTCCCCACGGACCGATGCTCGCCTCTGGTCCTGGAGACCCCCGAGATCCCCCCAGAGCACCTGGACACCGCCGTGCCCACGCTCATCGACCCCTCGGGCGAAGCGATGAAGCGCTTCTACGAGCGGCTCGCACGCGTGATCCGCGGCACCGCCAGGGATCACGTGCGCCTCGGCTTCTACGGCGACTCGAACATGACGCTCGATCTGATCAGCGGGACCATGCGCAGGATGCTCCAGCGCAAGTACGGCGATGCGGGCCATGGGTTCGTCGCCTTTGGCCGCCCATGGCGCCACTACTTCCACATGGACGTGGTCCACGGTCTGGATCAGACCGCGTGGGAGGAGTACGCGATCTCGACCCGCAAGGTTGCCGACGGTCTCTACGGGTTCAGCGGGATCGCTGCGCAGAGCTCGCAAGTCGGCGCCAAGGCTTGGCTCCGGACTGCCAACGACCCCGCTCCGATCGGGCGATCCGCCAGCCATCTCGAGCTGCACTACCTGCGTCGACCCGGCGCAGGCGTCTTCTCCGTGATGCTCGATGGCAGCAAGCTCGCTGACGTCAACACCGACGCTGCGGATCTCTCCTCAGCCGTCATGCGGTGGGACTTTTCCGACGGCGCGCACTCGATCGAGTTCGTGGCCCATGGCAGGCGCCCGGTGCGCCTGTTCGGCGCAGCGCTCGAACGCGGCAAGCCCTCCGTCATCGTCGATGCCCTCGGCATAGGCGGGGTGAGCGCCCACTCGCTTGCCCACGGCGATCGGCTCACGACCTCGCAATCGCTCGCGAACCGACGCTACGACCTGGTGATCTACATGCTTGGGACCAACACGGTCCATCCTGCCTCGCAGCCGGAGGCGATGCGGCAGATCATCGCCATGCATCGCGAAGGCATCGCGGACGTCTCGCTCCTGGTCATGAGCCCACCGGATCATTCGGTATCCTTCAAGGAGGGGCGCTCGGACAAGAACACGGTGAAGGTCGCCAGGCAGATGCGAGAGATCGCCGAGCAGAACCGCTGTGCCTTCTGGGACTTCTGGGAGGCCATGGGCGGGGAGTCCTCGATGCTCCGCTTCCAGAAGAAGAAGTGGAACATGTGGGACCTGTATCACCTCAACGAAAAGGGAGCGTCGTACATGGCAAGCCGGATCGTCCACGCGATCTGGCGCGACTTCGGCGCCTGGCTCCACAAGCATCCTGATGCCGGCTGCACGCCAGAATAGACCTCCGATGTTCTCGAACCGCACGGCCTGGGACCTTTCGCCCAATGCCTTCTCGCTCGCTCTGCAGCGCGCCCGTCGCGACCGCGCCCTGCTCGACCTCACCCAGTCCAATCCGACGAGCATCGGCCTCCCATACCCGGACGCCGAGATTCTCGCTGCGATTGCCCAACCGCCATCGCTCACCTACGAGCCCACGCCCCTCGGACATCGGGGCGCGCGCCAGGCCATCGCAGACACCTACCGCGACAAGGCGCTCGCCATCGACCCGTCTCGCATCGCGCTGACCTCGTCATCCAGCGAGGCCTACGCATGGCTCCTCAAGCTCCTGTGCGACCCTGGCGATTCGATCCTGGTGCCGCGACCGAGCTACCCGCTGTTCGACGATCTCGCGCGCATCGAATGCGTCGAGCTGAAAGGCTATGGGCTCCTGTACGACGGACGCTGGCATGTGGATATCGAGTCGATTCGCCATGCAGTCGGCGAGAGCACGCGCGCTGTGTTCGTGGTGAGCCCGAACAACCCGACCGGCTCGTATCTGCATCGGGTAGAGCTGGCAGCGATCGAGGAGATCGCGCGCGCCCGTGGCCTCGCCATCGTGTCCGACGAGGTCTTCGAGGACTACGTCTGGGTCGATGACCCTGCGCGCGTGGCTTGCGTGGCCGCCGAGTCGCGCCAGCTTTCATTCTCACTCGGCGGGCTGTCCAAGAGCGTGTGCCTCCCGCAGATGAAGCTTGGATGGATCGTCGTGGGCGGGCCGGAGAGCGATGCTAGTCAGGCACTGGGGCGTCTCGAGATGCTGGCAGATACCTTCCTGTCCGTGGGCACGCCCGTGCAGCATGCGGCCCGCAGCCTTCTCGAGTTGCGCAAGCCGATCCAGGAGCAGCTCCGCACCAGGATCCGCTCCAACCTCGGCGCGCTCCGGTCCAGCATCGGACAAGGCAGCGCGCTCAACGCTCTCGAAGTGGCGGCAGGCTGGTATGCGGTACTCCGGGTGCCGCGCGTGATGACCGACGAGCAATGGGCAGTCCGGCTGGTGCTGGAGGACGGCGTGGTGGTGCACCCCGGCTCGTTCTTCGGGTTCCAGCAAGAGGGCTACCTGGTGGTGAGCCTCATCGCGCAGGAAGACCTGTTCGCAGAGGCGATCCGACGGGTGGTCGCGCGCGTCGCGATCGAGTGCGGCCAGTAAGTCGCAATGCGCCGGGCCCATGGGTCCTGGCAGCGGCACGCCACGGCGTGCCTGCGTGGGGCACGGCATGCCGTGCCTTACCGGGGCACGGCATGCCGTGCCTTACCCAGGTGCCGTAAGGCCCCGCGGCTTGCCGCGGGGATATAAGGCACAAACCTGAATCCGGAGATGAGGAGGCCGACAGCGAGAGGTCTCCTCAAACCACGGCCGAGCGCGTAGAACCAGGAGATGTTGCGGCGAAGCAGTCACTCGGTCTGGGAATGCCTCTATCACATCGTGTGGGCGACAAAGCGACGGCGCAGGGCGCTCAGCGGGGCGCGCGAGCGAGCCTATTGCGCGAGACTGCTACGGCGGGCGGCGGAGGTCCACGACATGTACGTCGAGGCGCTGGAGGTAGCCGTCGACCACGTTCACATCTGCATCGCCGTCCCGCCGCAGCAGTCGGTCGGTTCGGCGGTGCGCAAGCTGAAGAGTCTGAGCGCCCGGCATATGTTCGAGAGGTTTCCTCACTTGGAACGAGTCATGTGGTCAGGCGAGCTTTGGAGCCCGAGCTACTTCGTGCGGACCGTCGGGGACCGAGTGACTGCGGAGGTCGTCAGGCGGTACATCGAGTCGCATGACGACGAGGCCGCGCTCGGGGTCCAAGCGGAGCTTTTCCCCTCCGGAAAAGCGAAGCGCAGGACCTGAGGCCCCGGGGCTTGCCCCGGGGAGACTCACCGAGACACGGCGGCGGCATGTCTCTACGCTTGGCGGAATGCGGAGGGCGCCAATGGTCCCGCTACGTACTTCGGGCACACGGCACTAGGGCGCCTTCTCCACCTTGATCGGCTTTCCATAGGGCTTCACCGCGATCGAAACGACCGCTGTCACCTGCGCCCGGCCAGTCAGCGGGCAGTTGAACCACGCCTTCGCCAGCTCCCGATCCATGCACGCGCGCACGTCATTGCCGATCAACTGCGGCCATTGCACCGCATGGCGCGTGGAGCGTCCATCTGCGCCCACCTCGAACGTCACAGGGATGTTCATCTCCCCGAGAACCTGATCCACCGACTCCAGGCAGAGCGCCACCGCAGCGGAATCCACGACGTTGGTCCCAAGCACCGCGGAGCGATCCGTCGCCTTCTTCTGCAGCAGATACGCGCTTCGGTACAGGGTCGGCGCAGGTGCATGTCGCTCGGAGAGCGTGGTCACATCCAGATAGAACGACGCTCGCCGCGTGGCTTGCGCGAGCCCGAACTCCATCGCCCGAAGCAGCCCGCACGTGCACTCGAAGTCAGGCGGAGGAAGGTGATCCACGAGAGGATACTCGCACCGCGACACCTTGCCCGCAGGCGTGACCTCGATCACGAACTCCTGTCCCCACCAATCCCTCCACGTGCGCTTGGAGGCTGCGCACGCCTTGATCGACTCCGCCATCGGCTGGAACGTCGCGCTCTCCAGCTTGCTCAGCCAGGGGCCGGTCTGCGTCAGATCGTGGAGCACTACGTACACCCCAGGTTTGGCTCCTGGCGCGAGCAGCCCGCCGATGCCCAGCCCTCCACTCGGATCCGGTGGTGGCAGCGTCTTCCACGGCGTCGACGCAATCGTCTGCGCCCACTGCGAGGGCGTCTGCCCGCGAGCCAGCGGCAGCTCGAAACGGGCGAGCTCCGTGGGCCCCTGCTCGGCATCGGGATTGGGCTGCTGGATGCGCACTTCCAGACGGCACCCGTCCTTGTCGCAGCGGGTCTCCACCTCCGCCTTGCGTGCACCCGGGTAGACCACTTCGGTCAGGAGGGAAGGGGGCGGCGCCGCCTCGCACCGCAGCGCGACGCCGGGCAACCTTCCCTGCTGCGTTGCTGCCCACAACGCGCGGACCTCTGCGTTGGGGATCACCTGGTATCCGAAAGGGGGACGCGCGAGCACCGATGCCACCGCATCCTGCACGACCAGCATCTCGTCCGGGAACCAGACGGTATCGCCATAGGCCCGCGCTGGCTCGACCCACAATCGCTGCGGCGCTGCGGACGTGCTGGCTCTGGGCAGCTGGGCCGGTGCTCCGCACCCATCGAGCAAGGGCAAGCAGGCGACGAGACCGATCAGAATGGAGTATCGCGACATGGCCGCGCGCATTCTACTCGACTCGGCCCCGTCTGCTATCCTGACCGGGCATGCGACCAGCTCGTCCTCGCTCCAGCTCCCGTGCACCCTGCTACCCGCGCCTCATCGCCGCGGCTGCAGGCCTTGTCTCCATGATCGGCTGCGGTCCTCCTCCGGCCCGCGGCGGCGGCGTCGTGGCGGTGCCCTACAATTCGGCCCCAACGGCTGCGCCGACGGCTCCCGTCCAACCCGCGCCGTCCGCTTCGTCGCCCCCAGAGGCCATGCCCGACGGCGAAGTCTCAGCGCCGTACCAATCCGGGCGCTAGTCCCGTTCCACAATGGCTGCGGGCTCGCGCCTCACGGGCTCGTGCTCACGAACTCCTGCGCCGGCCCTTCCACGCCCCCTGTGCGCGGAGCCACCGAGTAGGCGTTCCCATCATCCTTCACGCGGATCACGACCGCGCCCTTTGCGGCGACCAGACGCGGATGGCTGCTCCCACCTGTCCCTGGTTCGGTCACCCAGATCGAGCCTGCTCCGACCCGGGGGCCAAGCCTCCCAAGCACCTTCGCCGCAGGCGCGAGAAGGTAGTTGTGGTTCGCCCCGATGACCGCGTTGCGCGCTTGACCATCGTTCGGAAGGAGCCAGTCCACCCACGCCTGGTTCGTGCTCGTGTTGTATCCGTGGTGGCTCACGTGCACCACGTCGCTCATCCCGGTCTCGAAGAGCGGAGCGCCACCCGGCTGCACGAGGATTCCCGGCGCCTTGCCCACCACGAACGATTCGATGTCCGGGTTGTCCGATTCCCCCTCTCCCGTCATGTCCCCAGCAAATACATAGGAGAAGTTGCCCCAACGCAGGATCGCTCCAACGCTCCTGCCGTTCTCCGGACCATTGGCCCCTTCTCCCACGACCACGCCGGACTGCTCCGCGCTCTCCACGCCCGCGCCCGATGCGACATGCGCATTGGCAGCGAAGAATACAATCGAGGCTCCCCCGCCAAGCTGAATCGTGGACAGAGCCCCAGCCCCGTCGTCGCCCGGATCGTCGAGAACCCCCATGCGCAGCCCGTCGCACGAGCTTGCTGCCCAGGGAGCTCCCGTCGTGCTCCCGTCGCACGGAGCCTGCGCAGGCCCTGAGCACAGATCGTGTCGCAACGACGCATGCGCAGCGTCGCCCAACCAGGAGCACAGCTGCCCGAAGCCGTTGGCCCCCACGTTGTCCGCGCCGATGTCCACCATTCCGCGTGTGACCACGCCTCGCTGGATCACGGCGGGATTGTCGCCGTTGACCGTCGACGCCCGGAAAAGCTTGTCGAATCCGCCGATGTGATCCTCGTGATAGTGGGTTATCACCACCCAATCGACGCTGCGCTTGCCCACATTTCGCTCGATCGCCTCGAATAGTGCAGCAGCATGGAGTCCGCTGGCCGTGTCGATCAGCACGGACGTGCCGTCAGGACCGACGACCATGACGGCCTCGCCCATCCAGGCGCCGCTGACGAAGACGTTCTCGATCACGAGCTGGGCGCCCGGAGGCAAGGCGTCCTCTACGGCTTGATCCTGCGTCGCGTCCGGGATTGACGAACCATCCCCATCGACCGCGTCCTCTCCGGACGTCGCGTCCAGGCCCTGATCCAGCGCTGCATCTTCCGGCGCGCCGTCCTGCTCGACTGCGGCGTCGTTGCCGGGCGTGCTGGCAGAAGGATTCGACGATGAAGAGCTCGAGCAGCTGATCGAGCAAGCGATGACGAGCGCAAGGGAAGGGAAGAGTCGGAATCGCATGGGTGCCACCAGCCTATCGCGCGAGGTCACCGTGCTGGCGGATCATTCTTTTCGGCTTGTGTTTCAAGCAGTTGCGGCATGAGGGCTCAAGGCATCATGTGCTGCCTCAAGTCATCATCGATCCAGGCGACTGCACGCGATCGAGGGAAGATCGATCGTCGCGCGATGCGCGCTCGTGGCGCGCTCGGTCGGATTTCGATCGACAGCGGCACGACTCTTGATGAGGGCGGCGGCGACACGTTTGCGAAAGGTCTGGCGATGCGTACAACACTCACGAAGAATTTCGCAGCAGCTGTCCCGTTCATCGCGTTCGCCCTCGCATGCGGATGCACAGCGGCGTCTCCCACGAGCAGCATCGAATACGACCCGGAGCCGTCGTCCACTACGCCTGAGTCGGCCCCGATCGTAAACGGAAGCAAGGCCACCTCGCACTCGGAGGCCGTGCTGATCGACATGTACGAGGGAGGCCAGCTCTCCTCCTACTGCTCGGGCAGCGTGATCGCCCCTCGCGTGGTGCTCACCGCCGGCCACTGCGTGCACGGCATCAGCCAGTGGAAGATCAAGGCTCCCTTTGCCAATGGCCAGACCGCGCAATCATCCAAGGGCCTCGTCTACGACTGGAACACCGATTCCGAGACCGTGGACCCGAACCTCCACGACCTTGGGCTGATCATCCTCGACACGCCTATCACGCTGAGCCAGTACCCGACCCTTGCGACCAAGGCCGTGTCCAATGGCACCAAGGGGATCGCGATCGGACGGATCAACAACGGGTCGCTTTCGACGACAGCGCTGTACATGAGTCAGGCGATCAGCCTGTCGAGCGGTCAATCCATCGGCTACCCCTATGACTACCAGGGGTCGGATATCATCCAGTCCGGCGATTCGGGCGGACCGGTGGAGCTGACTGGCAGCGCGCCGTACACCATCGTTGCGGTGAATTCAGGGGGCGGCGGGGGCGCAGTGTTTGCCCGCGTGGATCTGCTCAGCAGCTGGATCCAGTCCACGATCCAGGCCAATGGCGGACCTGGCAGCAGCGGCGGAGGCACGGGCGGCGCGGGTGGCTCAGCAGGCTCCGGCGGCTCCGGCGGCTCTGCGCCACCGAGCACCACGTGCACGGGCGGGACCCAGGAGACCGAGGCGAACGACTCCTACACAGCAGCGGACAAGCTCACCAAGCTCGCATGCGGCGGGCTGGCTTCGACCAGCGACGAGGACTGGTTCACCTGGACCGCCAGCTCCAAGGGTATCAGCTACGACCTGGTGCTGAGCTCTTCGAGCGACTTCGAGCTGCAGATGTGGAAGAAGGTCAACGGGAGCTTCTACGCGGTCACCAACACCACGCCGACCGAATTCACCTATACGACGTCCGGGGCAGCCACCTACTACCTCGTAGTCTTCTCCCCCACGGGCAAGACCGGCAGCTACACGCTCAATCTGGTCAAGTAGCCCTACTGCAACGATCCATTCGCCACTGCGCGCGCGGCCGCTGCAGCGTCTCCCTCTCGCGCCTGCACAGCCCCGACCCAGCGCACGACCCCTCGGCTGTCGAGCACGACGAAACCAGGCACGTGGATGCGGAACCTGCGCCACGTGGGGCCGCCCCGATCGATCAGGAACTCCCTGTCCACGCCCCATTCCCTGAGCCTGCTCGTCACGTTCTCCAGCGCTTCGTCGTCGTAGAGCACCGCAACAAGCTCCACCTTCACCCCGTCCTTCTCCAGCCCAGACGCGAGCTTCTGCATCCGGGGCAGGCTTCTTCCACATGCCCCGCAGTAGGTCACCCAGAACTCGATCAGCGTCGCGCGCGAGCCCGGCGCAGGCACGGGTTGCTCCCCGCCGCTCGACAGCGGGAGCTTGAAGTCGATCGGCTGCCCGAGGAGAGCGTGCTTCGCGGATGTCGCCGGAGCAGGGGCAGGGGAGCCCGCCGTTGCGCAGCCTGCCAGGACCCAGCCCAACGCAGCCGCTGCGGCTATCTTAGCAACCACAGCAGCCACGGGCTCCGATCCGCCGAGTGCACCAGGCGCATCACCGGAGATTGCTTCCAGTTGGCACCGAGGTCGCTCAGCACGCGCGAAGCCGCGCCGAATACCGCGGTGACCACGGCTTCCGCACTCTGGCGCGAAGCCCCCGCGAACGAGCCGATGTAGGGGCGCAGCGCGCTCTGCAGACGCGCCGTGTGCAGCACCGCAGCCCCATGCAGGAACGCAAGCTCGTAGCTCCCCAGCGACTCGAACCTGCGCGCCGCCATCAGCGTCAGATACTCCACGTGCCTCACATCGTCCTGCGAGCATGCGTCGAACGTCGCTCGCACCAGCGGAATGCCGCTGCTCCCCGCTACCATCCCGAACAGCGTGCGCGACACCGCTTCGTCGATCAGCATGTTCAACAGCACGCGGTCGTCGCTCAGCCGCTCGCGCGACGAATACGCAACACGCCAGAGCCGGTCTGGCGACAGCGGACGATCGTTTCTCGCAGGGGTTTCTCCTTTGCTCTGGAGCGCGTCGATCAGGCGGCGCAGCACGCGCACGTGCCTGTGCTCGTCGCCATCGTGCCACTCGAGGCACTCGAGCAGCGCGCGGTCGTGGTTCCACGATCGGAGAAGGTGATCCCCCATCCTCATGCGCGCGCCCAGCTGCAAGTGGTACATCACGCCCGCGAGATCCACGGTGTCGAGCTTGCAGAGGATCTGGTCCCGCTTGCTGGTCCCGCAAAAGCGGATCGGCTCATCCCAGGGTAGATCCTCGATCTGCCACTGCCCCCGCCGTGCGCGCTCTGCGTGACCCTCGAACAACGGCCCCATCATCGCGCGCGGAGTGTGCCCCAAGACGGGGCTGCGTGCAATCAGGTCTCCCCTGGTTTGCGCGCTCTTCCCTTGGGTGTGTGCCACCTCGGCTCGATGCGCATCCGCATCACGTCCGCCATCAGCCCCAGGTGCGCACAGTGGTCGGGCTTGTCGTCCCCGCCATACCCACGAACGTGGAAGTTCCCCTTGTCGAATTTGGCGTACATCTCCAGCCCGAGCACGTCGTCGCGCTTTGCGGCTTTCTCACGCCCCCCCAGCTTCTTGATCAGGTACCGGGCCACCTCGGTCGTCGACGCGTACCCAGGCGGCTGGATCGAGGAGTGAGACAGGTACATGAACTTCTGTCGGGCAGCCGCTGCACGGGCAAAAGCGACAAAAGGCTCGAGCATCGTGTCTGCGACCTCGCCGGTCTGGGTGTAGCCCCCGTGCAACGAGTCGAGCAGAATCACTGCGTCGACCTTGCGCCCTGCCGGTTGGCTCAGAATTCGCCAGATCGCCCCGTAGCCAGCGCTCCACGACGACAACGCGAGCTTGCGAACCGAGCAGTGGTCCTTGCCCGTGCGCTTCGCCATCGCAGCTTCCACGCTGCTCAGCAACCGCTCGAACCGGCTCGGGTCCGCAAACCCGTCCGCATAGGGCCCTGACCCCAGCCCCATGTCGATCCCCACCAGCACCTGCCCAGTGGCGGTCTTTACGAACTCCTTGCGAACCGGCTCGTGGCCATGGAAATGGACCACGAGATCAAAGGAGCACGACCGGGTGATTCCCCCCTTTTGCGGGGCGATCATCTGGCCGGTTGATACGTTCTGCCACCGGTCGTAGATGCCAAACCCAGGGTCCCGCGTCATGCATGGCTGCTCATCCCCTCGCCGTGGTCCCCGGTTCGGAGGAGGCGGCGTCGGCCCATCCGCAGACGCAGCCGGACGCCTCGGCGCTGCATCGCCCGGCGGATCAGCTCGCACCGGAAGGGACGCGGCCAGCAGCACGGCAAGCCCGGCGATCGCAAATGCCCCGATTCGACCTCGCCCCGTCGCCCATGCGCTCCAACGCCTGTCCCAACGCGTGCTTCGCGCTCGGTCGCAAGGCTCAGGAGGGAGAGGTGTTGCTGACATACGGGTCTATCTGGCACAGGTTCGACGGACTGGCGACGTTTTCGACCCAATCCGGCAGCCAGGTTCCCGTACTACTTCACTTCGAGCAGCTCGATCAGGAACACGAGCGTGGCGCCCCCGGGGATCTTCGGCGGCTGCCCCGCGCTGCCGTAGCCGAGCTCGGCCGGAATGGTCAGCCTGCGCTTGCCGCCCACCTTCATGCCCGGGACTCCCTTGTCCCAGCCCATGATCACGCCACCCTTTCCGATCGTGAACTCGAACGGCTCCCCTCGATCGTGCGAGCTGTCGAACTTCGTGCCGTTCTTGAGGGTCCCGTCGTAGTGCACCTTCACCGTCGAGCCGGTCTTGGCTTCTGCGCCCGTGCCCACGACGAGATCCTCGCTTTTGAACTCATCCTTCGCCGGGGCTTCTCTTCGAGGGCCAGCTTCGGGCTCGGCCTTCTTGTCGCAGCCGCCCACACAGACCACAGCGCCGATCATCGCTGCGGCGAGGATCGAACTTCGGAAGATGCGATGAAGAGTGGACATGGCCCGGCAATTAGCAGAGCCGCACGGGTCGTGGCCACTGCAACTCGCCGCAGGAGCTGCTTTGGTGATTCGGGTCGATTGGGGATCACAAAAAGGAACGAGCCGGGCGCATTGCCGTACGCCCGGCTCGTCTGTCCCGGCCCCTACCGGAGTGGGGCACGGCGTCAAGGCTATGCCATGACCTCCGGGTTAGGGCTGCAGGTACTTATCATGTGTGCCTTCCCTCCTCCGGCGAACCGGCACCCGCCGATCTCAACGATTCTGCTGTCGAGAGGTTTTGCGGGTGTTCCTTGGTGGGGGCCGCGGTGGTCAGTCCGCGAAGCCCACGTCCTAGCCCGGGAGCGAGACCATTCTCGCCAGGACCATCCCAGGGTTAAACCTCCCGGGCACCGTCATCATGGCACGTGAGCGCCCGTTCAGCAAAGACTTTCTGGCGTCCGGCCCCTCCGGTCTCGTCCTGCTATGCTCCCGCCCCACCGCATGCCCCGAAAGCTGCTCGTTGCCATCCTCGGCCTCCTGCTCGCCCCAGCCGTGATCGGCTCTGCCCTGCTGCTCGCTCCCCGTATTCGGATCGCCTCGTCCCTCGCCGACCTCATCGCCTTCGCCGGCGCAACCCTCACCTCGCTGCTCTCCCTCGTGATCCTCTCCCGCGGCCAGCTGCCGCGCTGGTCCCGAGTCGCTCTCGGCGTCGCTGCCCCCGCCCTCGTCGCTGCCGTGGCGTATGCCAAAGGCGACGGTGCCTGGTCCGTCGTGGCTGTGGCGGCATGCTTGATCGTGTTCGGCCACGTGCTCGGCGACTTGATCGGAGGAAACATCGAACACCCAGGCCATCTGCTGCCCGCCTGCGTCGTGGTCTCGATTGTGGACATCACTTCGGTCCTGCACCCCAGTGGCCCTTCTCACGCAGTGCTCGCCAGCGAACGCGCTTTGGCAGTGATGGTCGTGTCGTTCCCGGTCCTGGGCACGCACGACGTGGCTCCCACCATAGGCGTTGGAGATCTGCTGTTCATCGCGCTGCTGCTCGCCGCTGCGCGGCGGCATTCGTTGCCCTGGATTCGAGTTGCTGTCCTGATCGCAGCCGGGATCGCTGTGGCCGGAGCTGCATCTGCCTGGCTCAACGCCGGCGTCCCAGCGCTGCCAGCCATCGGGCTCGCTGTCGCAGCCGGTGTGCGCGACGCTCGCAAGCTTCGTCCCAAGGATCGCAAGACCGCGACAATCATCATGGTCGGAGCTGCGGTTGTCGCCGCAGCGCTCGTCGCTTCGCGCTACCTTCCCACTCTCTCCGCTTCTCCGTGACGATTCTGGATCCACACCCATGCTCAAGCAGTTCACCGCGCTCTCGATCCTCGTCGCCCTTGCCCCGGGCTGCAGATGCAGCCCATCCGAGGATCTCCTCCCTGCTTCGCGCACCGCCGATCCACAGGCGCTGCGAAGCGCCTGTCCGCCCGCTCCCCCATGGGCAGGCAATCCAGCCGAGCCGATCGAGGCGGAGATGCTTCACGCCACTGCATCGCACGGCACCGGCTATCGCCTGTTCAAAGACGGACATGTCGAGACCTATGACGACCTCGATGTGCTCAAGGATGACGCTGGACGGATGAAGCTCGACAGGGTCCCAGGCAGGTGGCGCGATCGGGGACCGGTCGCACCTGCCGCGATCGAGGCGATGCGCAAGGCGGTCGCCAGCGCGGATTCATCCGAGCTGACCGGCGCAAGGACCGGAAAAGGGGGAGACAAGGACTCGCGCACGCACTTCGTGGTTCCACGCGACGGCAAGGCGACAGCGTTCTGCTATCTCGGCGACGAAGCACCCAAGGGGCTCGAGGCGATCGAGAAGTCGATGCACGAGCTGGTGAAGTACGCCGGTGACGCAACAGCACCGACCCGATAGACCCGGCTCAGAACGTCGCGATCGCGGTCAGGCCATAGGTCTTGCCCACGAACGTCGGCGCGATTCGGAGCGACGGCGTGATCTGGGTGATCGCCGTATGATCGCCCACCACGACGACTTCCTTGCGAGCCGGGATGATCGTTGCGCTCAGGAACTGGAGGCTGCCGATCCTCTGGATCATCTCGGCGGCTGACACGTTCTCGATCGGGTGAGACACGGTCGGCGTCGTGCTGGCGGAGATCGGAACCACGAGGTTGGCATCCGGGACCGCGATCGCAGGCGTCGATACCGTTCGGGGCGCGTGCAGGGTCACGACCATGGCCGGCATCATGGCTGGCGACGGCGTGACGAAGTTCGCCGGTGCAACGAGATCATGGGGGGCCATGCGAACCGGCGGATCTGCGAGCGCGGGGCGAGCCCACCCCGCCGCGATCGCGGCTGTTGCCAGGGCCGGGAGCATCCAACGAGCGAATCTCATGGCCGACCCCTTTCGGCCATCGTGATTCTCGCTCGCGTGCTCGCCACCATGTTTCATCTCGACAACGCCTCAGGAGCCGGACCGCTTGCAGAGAAAAAAGCCCCCACGTAACTGTATCGACTTTGCTCGCGCCCGTCCACGGTCTCATCCAATACAAGAGTCGTTCCGCACGGATCGCGCAGTGCGGCATCCCGGAAGTCCAGCGGTATTTCCCAGGTTGATTGGTTGCTCCGCCCGCTTGCAGGCTGCTCAGTGAGACCGCACCTGATGCCTGCAGGCATCACCCCCGCGTCCATGGTATGCAACCCCACGTGAAGTCGTCCGTGCCCCCTCGCCCTCCTTCCTCCCCCCCGCTTCCGGACCTGGGC
This sequence comes from Deltaproteobacteria bacterium, assembly GCA_016218915.1. Lineage (GTDB taxonomy): Bacteria > Myxococcota_A > Polyangia > Polyangiales > Polyangiaceae > JACRCQ01. The sequence goes on along the minus strand of JACRCQ010000042.1, from coordinate 95,699 downwards.
CCGCCCCGTCGCCCCTCAGGTACCATCCCTCGTTACACCGACAGCGTACCGATTCCGCGCATCGAGCTCGTGGTCGAACGCGAAGGGGGCAAGGAAACCGGGCGCGAAGTGGTCCTGGACAGCGACCTGTGCAGGATTGGCTCGCACTCCGGCAATGACCTGGTGCTCGATGACAAGCACATCTCGAGCTTCCATTGCCGCCTGTGGCGCGAAGGCGGGACCTGGCGCATCGCAGATACCGGCTCTCTGAACGGCACGCGGGTCGGAGCCGTCCGCGTGCGCGACGCTGACCTGCCGCTGCCCGAGTGTCGGATCAGCCTGGGCGATTCTGTGGTGCGGGTCTCGGAGCGAGGGTCTGTGAGCCAGGCCGACGTACCGGTGTGGCCCAGCTTCGGCGCGCTGATCGGCTCGTCGCTCGCCATGCGACGCTTGTTCGGAGTGCTCGATCGCGTTGCCCGAACCGATGCGACCGTGCTGATCGAAGGCGAGAGCGGCACAGGCAAGGAGATCATCGCCACCGAGGTGGTTCGCAGGGGATCGCGTGCAGACAAGCCCTTCGTGATCGTGGACTGCGGCGCTGTCTCACCAAGTCTGATCGAGAGCGAGCTGTTCGGGCACATCCGGGGCTCGTTCACGAGCGCGGATCGGGATCGCCAGGGCGCGTTCGAGGCAGCCGATGGCGGCACGGTGTTCCTCGACGAGATCGGGGAGATGCCGCTCGAGATGCAGCCCAAGCTGCTGCGCGCGATCGAATCGCGCGAGATCCGCAGGGTAGGGGAGAACCGCGCGCGCAAGGTGGACGTCCGGCTGATCGCAGCCACCAACCGCAGGCTCGAGCGAGAGGTCAATCACGGTCGCTTCCGTGAGGACCTGTACTTCCGGCTGTCGGTCGTGACCGTGCGCGTGCCTCCGTTGCGCGAGCACCTCGAGGATCTCACCACCCTGGTGCACCACTTCCTTCGTCAGCTCGATGCGCTCGATCGCTTGAGCCTCTTCACGCCCGAGGTGCTGGCAGAGATGGCGCGCTACGACTGGCCAGGCAACGTGCGCGAGCTGAGGAACTACATCGAGCGTGCGGTGGTGCTCGAGACGGCTCCGCCAGCTTCGCGTCGTCAGCCGTCGAGCCCGGACATCGCCCCGCCAGCGCAGACCGCGGTGAATCTCGAGGTGTCCTTCAAGGAGGCCAAGGATCAGGTGATCTCCGAGTTCGAGCGCGAGTACCTGACCGCGCTGCTCCAGTGGTCCGCAGGAAACGTGAGCATGGCGTCGCGCAAGGCAGGGCTCGATCGCATGTACCTGCACCGCCTGATCCAGCGCTACGGGCTGAAGAAGGGCGGGTCGATCACGGACTGAGGGGCTCCCTACAGCTCGACCTGCATCCCGAGCTCCACCACCCGGTTCGCAGGGATCCCGAAGTAGTCGGTCGCCGAGTACGCGTTGCGCGACAGGAACGCGAACAGCGCCGTCCTCCACGCGCTCATCCCGGATCGCCCCGTGGCCCGCAGCGTCTCGCGGCTCAAGTAGTAGCTCGTGTCGTCACCCGTCTTGACGCCCGCCGATGCCGCCCGCTCCATCAGCATCATGACGTCAGGGCGCTGCATGAACCCGTAGTGCGCGATGACCTGGAAGAAGCCCTGGCCCCAGTCCTTGATGGTCAAACGCTTGGAGGCCGGGACTTCCGGAACGCGCTCGGTGGTGACCGTCAGCAGCACGACCTGCTCGTGCACGACCTTGTTGTGCTTGAAGTTGTGCAGCAGGGCAGCAGGCGCCACGTTCGGGTTCAGGGTCATGAACACCGCGGTGCCCGGCACCCTCGTCGGGTGCACATGGGCTACGTCGTCGAGGAACATCTCGAGCGGCAGCGTGGCAGCCATGACGCTCTGGCGAAGGAGCATTCTGCCGGTTCGCCACGTGGTCATCACCGCGAAGATCATCGCCGCCACCGCCAGCGAGAACCATCCGCCGTGGGGGATCTTCCCTGCATTGCCCGCAAAGAAGGCGAGGTCGAAGATCAGGAACGCGCCGGTGAGCAGCGCGGTCGGCACCTTGCCCCATCGCTCGCGCATCGCCGTGTAGAACAGGATCGACGTGATCGTCATCGTGCCTGTGACCGCGATGCCGTACGCCGCAGCGAGGTTGGACGAAGTCCGGAACGAGAGCACGAGCAGCACGCACGCCACCATCAGGATGGAGCGCACCTCGGGGATGTAGATCTGCCCTTCCTTCTGGCCGGACGTGTGCACGATGCGCACGCGAGGCAGGTACCCGAGCTGTACGGCCTGCTGGGTCAGGGAGAACGCACCGGAGATCAGGGCCTGGGAGGCGATGACCGTCGCGAGCGTGGCGATGACGACCATCGGGTAGAGCAAGGTCGACGGAACGAGCGCGTAGAACGGGTTCGCGGTCGCCTCGACGCCACGCGAAAGCAGCAGCGCCCCCTGGCCGAAGTAGTTGAGAAGCAACGCGGGGAAGACGATCACGTACCAAGCGAACCGGATCGGTCGTGCGCCGAAGTGCCCCAGATCAGCGTACAGCGCCTCGCCGCCGGTGATGCACAAAACCACGGCACCGAGCACGAGCAAGCCGTGCAACCCATGCGAGAACAGGAATCCGAACGCATGCAACGGGTTGAGCGCGTGGAAGATGCGCGGCTCTCGGATGATCCATGGCAATGCAACCGCGGCGATGGACACGAACCAGATGACCATCATCGGACCGAACACCAGGCCTATCCCCCCGGTCCCGCGCTTCTGGACCAGGAACAAGCCGATCAGGATCACGACCGTGATCGGGACGATGAACGGCTGAAACACCGGCGTGGCCACCTCGAGCCCTTCCACCGCGCTGAGCACCGAGATCGCGGGCGTGATGATGCCGTCGCCGTACAACAGCGCGGACCCGAAGAGCCCCACCATCACGAGCACCACATAGGAGCGCGTCGGATTGGCTGCGAGCTGCTTCTTGGTCGCAAGAGCCAGCAACGCAAGAATGCCACCCTCGCCGTCGTGGTCCGCGCTGATGACGAACGACAGATACTTGACGACGATGACGAGGGTCAGCGACCAGAAGACGAGTGAGATGACCCCCAGGACGTTGGCCGTGGTGGGCGCCACCCCGTGCTCGCCGGTGAAGCACTCCTTGACCGCGTACAGGGGCGAAGTGCCGATGTCGCCGTAGACGACTCCGATCGCACCCAGGGCGAGCTTTGCCAGGTCCTTGCCGAACCCCTGGGTCTTCTTCGCGTCGACTGTTTTGGCGCTGTCCATGGGTTCCGCGCCGCTTGCTCTAGACCGTCGCGTCGGATCATGAAAGCCAAATGCGCCAGCGTCCAGCCTCACACTGGCACGGGCGCTGCAACGCTGGGGCCCCTCGCCCCACCCGCCCGAACGAATATCCAACCCCTACGCTGGATTGTCGCGGCCCGTTTCGCTATGGCTCGGGGCGGCCCGCTCCACGGCATTCCGCCGCCGCCCGCCCCAACACCAACATGCCCGACCATCGCCAGAAGAAACTCGCTCGCCACAAGAAGAAGCGCGCAAGCGTGCAGCGCAGCCACGCACGAGGCTCGGTCGACGAGCAGACGCGCGACGAGTTCATGAAGAAGCTCGTTCGCGAAGCCCCCTCCTTTCCGGAAGGCCCCTGCTTCATCGCATCCACCTGGAACGATCCCAGCGCGTCGCGCGTGCTGCCGGTCGCCATCACCCGCAGGCTGTCGGCCGACACCCTCGTCATGGTGATCTTCCTGGTCGACCTGGGTTGCTTCGGCCTCAAGGATGCGATCCTGACCGTGCCCTTCAAGGAAGCCCGCATTGGCGAGCTGCTTCAGAACCTGGCCAACCTTTCCAAGACCACGATCGAATCCGTCCCGATCGCCCTCGCTTCGGCAGTGATTCGAAAGGCCATCCTCTGGGGGGCCAAGCTCGGCTTCGCCCCCGAAGCCGACGACTCCGAGTTGCTCACCTTCTTGTCGCCTGCGAGCGACGAGGACGTCGAGGTGCGCATGGGGCGGGACGGCAAGGTGGTGTACGAGCCCGACCCTGGCGAGGACACCCAACCGATTGTGCAGAAGCTCGTGCAGACCGTGGGTCCCGACGGATTCATCGTGGTCCTGCCCAACAAACCCCCGGAACCCCCGTCTGCGACCGGGTGACGCGGGTTGGCCAGGGTGCGGACAGCGTGCCCTTGCCGTCCCATCGTTCCAGCATTAGCCACCAGGCGTGCATTCGATCGCTCAGCGGGTTCTTCAGCGCGACGTGAGAGGCGTGGCAAGGGCGTGTCGCCTGGTCGACGACCGGGTCGATGGGTACCTCGACCTGCTCAAGGAGCTGTTTCCGCACACAGGCCATGCGTGGATCGTTGGCGTCACCGGAAATCCGGGCGCTGGCAAGAGCACGGTCACGGATCGGCTCGTGGAGCTGTGGCGCGCGCAAGGCAAGCGCGTTGGCGTGATCGCGATCGATCCCACCAGCCCTTTTTCCGGCGGCGCGATCCTGGGCGACCGCATCCGGATGCAGCGTCACTTCGAGGACCCCGACGTATTCATCCGATCGCTGGCGACGCGCGGCGCGCTCGGAGGTTTGAGCCGGTCTGCGGTCGACGTGATGCGCGTGCTCGACGCCTGGGGCGCGGACGTGGTGGTGGTCGAGACCGTGGGTGTAGGGCAGGACGAGATGGAAGTGACGCGCACCGCGCACTCGACGCTGATCGTGGCGGCGCCCGGGCTTGGGGATGACGTCCAGGCTGCCAAAGCGGGCATATTGGAGTGCGGGGACGTGTTCTCGGTCAACAAGGCGGATCGGGACGGCGCAGATGCGACCATGCGGGATCTGGAGCTGATGGTTGCGCTGGGCAGACGGGTGGTGGGCGGCGGGCAGCTCACGAGCGTGGGAAGCCATTCTGGCGCTGCGATGCGACGCGAGACCGGCGGGGTCGATTCGGCAGGAGCCTGGGTACCGCCGATCGTGCGCTGCATTGCGACACAGAACCAAGGGATCGACGAGACCGAGCGATGGCTCGAGGAGCATCGCAAGTGGGTGATGGACACGCAGGCCGGCCAGGAGCGACGGCATCTGCGTCTTCGTGAGCAGATGGAGAACGAGATGCGCAACGCGCTGGTGGATGCTGCAGTGCGCGACATCGGCAACCAGCTCGAAGAAGCGATCGGGAGCGTGTCGAGGCGGGAAACCGATCCCTACACAGCTTGCGAGAGGCTGGTCGCTGCTTTTCGCAAGGGATGAGCTGATGGCTCGCTCCTGCGCCGAGCTTTGCCCTCGCCTCCCTTCCGCCCTTGGATTAAGCTCTCGCTCCGGTAGCGTGTGAACGACGTGCCTTCCATAGCCGCCGCATGCCCGAGCTGCGGGGGGCTTTCTGAAGCCATTGCGAGGTTCTGCCCGCATTGCGGCGCCCCGATGCCCTTGCGCTCGGTCAACCCCCCGCTGCTGGTGGGGATCACGCTCGAAGGACGATTCCAGGTCAAGGAGCGGGTAGGGGCCGATGCGCTGACGCGCATCTACCACGCGGTGGATCAGCAGACCGGCTCGCCGGTGCTCGTGCGCATGGTCCATCCGCATCTGGCAGGCATCCAGTCCTTTGCCGACGACTTCGTGCCGCGCGTGACCGCGGTGCGTCCCTTGTCCCATACCAGCGTGCTGCGCACCCTCTCTGCCGGGCGCCACGAGATGGAGCTCGGCGCGTTCCTCTACGTCGCGACCGAGGCCTTCGAAGGTCGCAATCTGTGCGCGATCGTGCATGGCCGCGGCCTGCTGCCCCCAGGCCAGGTCACGATCATCGGCATCCAGGCGCTCGAATGCCTCGCCTCAGCTCACAAGCAGGGCGTGCTGCACCTCGACCTTCGCCCGGAGTCGATCGTGATCGGCGCAACTCCGGACGGTGTGGTTCGACCCAAGATTGCGGACTTCGGACTTGGCAGCCTCGCGGCCGAATCCATGGTCCGGCCCACCTTGGGCGGCACCACCCTGGGCACGCCCGTCTACAGCTCTCCGGAGCGTTTGCGCGACGAGGATCCGGACGAGCGAAGCGATGTCTACTCGATGGGAGCGATCCTGTACGAGCAGTACTCCGGCACTGCGGTGTTCGAGGCCGGAGCATCGATCGACATCGAGCGCATGATCCTCGAGCAGGAGCCCGAGCCCCTGCACGTGCGCGCGCCGCAGCGCAACATCGATCCCGGCATCGAGGAGGTGATCCTCAAGGCGCTGCGCAAGTCGCCTGCGGATCGTTTCCAGTCTGCCCAGGAGATGGCAGCAGCCCTCGTCATGGCCCGCGGCAAGGAGTCCTCGGCCGAGGCGGCATCGATCGCTCCTGGTGCGCGACGCGATTCTCGCCTGCTCCCGTCCACCCTGCACATGAGCGTCTCTGGCATGACCCGTCGCGCCTATGCCGTCGGACGCGCCGAGATCATCGAAGCGGTTCGTGCCGCAGCGCTCGCTCCGGTCGAAGAAGCCAACCACGGCTCGGTCATCATCCTGTTGAGTGAGGCGGGCATGGGCAAGTCCGCGGTTCTCGACGAGGTGATCGCCGGGCTCTGGGGCGGTCCGGTGGGCGTGGTCCGGGTGGAGGGGCGCAGGGCGCTGCACGGTCCCCTTGAGCCGTTCACCGAAGCTGCTCGCGACATGCTCGGGATTCGTCGCGGTGACGACGCCAAGCGCATCGCGCGCGTGGCAAAGTACCTTCGCGAGCGCGTCCGACTGTCCGAGGAAGACGTCGAGCGCCTGCTCGACCGCGTCTCCGGGCGTGCTTCGAGCCTGGCCGTGAGCCTCGACGTCGTGGAGCGGGAAGAAGCGAGCTCGCTGCGGAGCTTCTTCGGCCACGTGCTTGCGACCGTGCCCAGCGTGCTGTTCGTGGAGGACGCCGACGCGCTCGATCCCGGCTCAGCCGCGTTCGTGCTCGACCTGATGGAATCGACGCAGCGTCATCCGGTGTCGGTCATCGTGACTGCGCGCGGCGAGCCATGGCCCGAGTGGAAGGCGTCGAATGCAACCCGCATTCCGATCGGCCCGCTCGACGACAAGCACGCACGCTCGCTCGTCAAGGATCGGTTGACCGGGCTCGATGCCCCGCCGGAGGCGATCGATGCCGCGGTGAAGGCATGTCGGGGCTCGCCACTGATGCTCGACCTTTGTGCGCAGGGCATGCTCGTGAGCGCGGCAGAGCGCAAGGGCGAGCCGATCGCCGCGCCGTCCCAGGAATCCGCGCGCACGCTGGTGGACACTGCGCTGCGCCGGCTCCCCAAGGACGCGCGGAGGTGGTTGCAGTGCGCGGCGCTCGCAGGCGTGCGCACGCCGATGGCGCTGCTCGAGGAGTTCGCGCCGCCGTCCATCGAGCGGGCGGTGCTGCTGCGAGAGTGCGCGGTCACGAACCTCGGGCGTGTGGAAGGCGAGCATCTGGTCTTCCGCAACGAAGGCGTGCGGGATCTGATCGCAGAGCTGGTGGCGGAGCGGGATCGACGCGACATCCATCGGTTCATCGCGAAGTGGCTGTCAGCCGTGCATCCGGCGCGGGCGCCCTACGAGGTGATCGCGACCCAGTTCGAGGCGTGCGGGGACTACCGGGCAGCGGCCGAGCACTTCGAGCATGCTGCGCGCGATCTGCTCGAGCGCGGAGAGCCGCGCCCCGCGGCTGCACTGCTCAAGCGCGCAAGCCACGCATTCCAGTCGGCGCAGGATGATCAGAACGCCCTTCGGGTGGGGCTCGATCACGTGGAGGCGCTGCTGCAGACCGCGGACGGCAAGGCCGCCAATGACGCGCTGGCGCGGCTCGAGCGCATCGGCCCGGTCTCGGCGAGCGGGCTGCGAGCCCGGATCTTCGCCCGCGTGGCTCGCGCCCAAGGCGACCCCGAGATCGCTCTCAAGGCGCTGCTGCGCGCTGCAGAGCCGTCCACCGGGAAGATCGATCCGCTGGCGCACTTCGAGGTGCAGACCGACGTCGCTGCGCTCCTGCAAGAGCTTGGGCGCGTGGCAGAAGCCGAGCAGCACGCGGAGCAGGCCTACGAGCTCGCCATTCGCATCTTCGAGGAGAACGAAGGGCTGAGCATGTCCGACAGCCTTCGGACGTCGCAAGCCGCCGCGTTCCTGGCGCGGCTTCGCGCGAGCATGCGCCGCTTCGCCGATGCCCGGGCCGTGCTCGGAGGCGCGCTCGATCACGCGATGTCGCGCTCGGACGAAGCCTCGGCTTCCCGCGTGCTGGCGAACCTGGCCTATGTCGCGTCGTGCGAGGGCGACCTCAAGACAGCCGCCGCGCAGGCAGAGCGTGCGCTCGCTTCGGCTCGTGTCGCCGGCGATCGCAGCGCTGCTGCGCGCATTGCGGTCAACCTCGGTGCCTACCAGGTCAAGCTCGGAGACCTGGCCGGTGCAGGCGAGACGCTGGTGTTTGCCAAGGCGCTGTCACGATCGATCGGATGGGTCGACGGCGAGACGCTCGCACGCGACGCCCTGCGCCGTCTCAAGAGCGCGTGAGCAACGCGCGCATGTGCGCGTTGCGCGCTTCGAACCCACCGTTCGGCAAGGGCACGGCATGCCGTGCCCTCTTTCAGTACTCCCCGAACAAGCTCTGGATTCTGACGTCGAGCGCTGCGGCGATCTTGTAGAGCGACGACAGCGACGCCGAGGACTCGGCGCGTTCGATCTGCGAGAGCAGCGACACGCTCAGCCCGGTGCGACGCGACATCTGCTTGAGCGTGAGCTCCTTCTCCTTGCGGAGGTTGCGGATGCTCTCGCCGATCACCTTGTGCAGCTGCTCTTCCGGCGTGCGGCTCAGCCCCTTCTTGCGCATCACGCGGGCGAGCACCTCGCGGAACTCATCCACGTTGAAGGGCTTCTTCACGTAGTCGACCGCGTCGAGCTTCATGGAGGCTACGGCGGTCTCCAGATTCGGATAGCCGGTGAAGATTACGACCGCGATGTCGCTGTCGATCTTCCGGATGCGCCCCAGCAGCTCGATGCCGTCGATGTTCGGCATCATCAGGTCGAGGATGATGAGGTGGTAGTGCCCCTGCCGTACCTCTTCCTCCACCAGGGTGGGTTCGTTGATGGTCTTTACCTGGAAGCCGTCGCGCTCCAAGAGCGTCTGCATGTAGTCGCAGATGGCCTTGTCATCATCGACGATCAGGATTCTCACAGCCGGCAGTTCGATGGGCACCAGGACCCTCCGTTTTTGCGCCAAACCCTTGTGATCCGCCGGGAATCTACCACGAAGTTCCACCAGGACCGCAAGTGCCTTGGCTGGGTAATTGTTCCTCACCTCTCCTGACACGACGAATGAACGCTCGAAACTACTGCCAACGAAGCCGTCGTGCGATCGTTTCCCGTGCCTCGCAGGCAGAATCGTGGTTGATCCAGCGGGTCTACCCCGAATAGGCTCCGGATGGGGTGGTTTTCGACGTGGCCTGCCAGCTGAGCCCAGCGGCGTTCGAAGAGGATGCGAATCCGGACGGATCAGTACTAATCTCGCCGCCCTGGTGGTCAACGGCTCATGAATCAGGCTGGAACCAGCTTGCAGGTGCGCAGAGCGCGCGCCGCAACCCTGCTCAGTGTGCTGCTCGTTGCCCTGGCTGAGCTGATCGCCGTGCTCTGGGGTGCGCTGCGACCGTCCCTCGGTCCAGCCCTGTCCAGCCAGGCTCGCGCTGCGGTCGCGCCCATGGCGCATCCCGGGGACGGGGTCGTGGCTACCCCCGCTGCGTTCGCTGGTCCGGTGCTCGGCCTGCTCGGCGAGGCTTTCCCGCGAGAATCCCAGGTATTTGTCGAGCCTTCCCGGCTCCAGCACGCCATCGAGCTGTCGCTCGGCGGCTCCTCGAGCCCAGAGTTGTCCGGTTGGGACACCAAGCAGCAGTCGCGCGTCGGCTCGCTCCGCATCCGGTACCTGTCCAACCCCAAACCGGTCCCGCTTCGCTACGATCTGGTAGCAAAGCTGCAACCTGGCGATGCGCTGGTCAGCTCCGGGCCTGCGGGCGGCGCAGGTGCCCCCTGCAACCACTCGACCGCTGCCGAGGTCGAGCTTCCCGCTGGCTTGCCGCTCCCCTGGGCTCCCCGCAGCCGCTTCTCCTGCGGCAACGACCCGCGCGGATTCGTGGGCCAGGTGATCCTCGACGATGCGCGCGGCACGTCGCGTCGCTGCATCTGGACGTTCCCCACCACGAACGCGGTCAAGGTGTCCTGGCCAAAAGTCGCACCAGGGTCGTTCGTGCGAGTCGGCGCGATCGCGTCTCGCTCTCCCACTGGCTCCACGCGCGCCAAGGTTCGCTTCAAGGCCAATGCCGCCGTGATCGGAGAGCGCGAGGTGGATGCAAGCTCCACCTTCGACAGCTTCGATCTTGCTTCACCGATGCTGGCCGGGGGCGGGGAGATCACGCTCGAGGTCGAGCAGCTGACCGAGCACCTCGCGCCGGTGTGCGTGGAAGCGAGCGTGCGATGAGACGCATCAAGCTGTCGCCTCGCGTGGCTGACTTCCTGATCGGTCTCGGGCTGTTCACGGCCACGCTGGTCGTGCTGGTGCTGCTGTCGCGCCTGACTGCGATCGGCGCCCATGAGCAGAAGTGGACGGGAGCAGCGCGCGCGGTCGGCTTGTGGATCGATCGCGCGGCGCACGAAGGGCGCGCTGTGCTCGGAGGCAAGCTGCGCGATCCGATGCTGGCGCCGGTGCAGGCTCAGTGCCAGCTGCCAGCGCTGCTGTCCGGCTACGTCTGGGAGGTCGCTTCGCATCGTCACACCTGGATGACGGACACGCTCGGCCTTCGCTTCGGCTTCCTCGTGTTCAACGCGCTGGGCGTGGCGATGCTCTACGCGCTCGTCGTGCAGGCCTGGGGACGTCGCGTTGCCCTCTTTGCCTGCGCCTTCTACCTGCTGGTGCCGCGCTCGCTCCACATGCTGGTGGGAGCGACCGGCGACGGGCTGGCCATCACGGCCTGGCTGCTGCTCGCAGCGTTCTACCTCCGGTCGCTGCGCGGCGGCTCGATCGGATGGACGATCGCGACTGGCGCGGTGTTCGGCCTGAGCCTGGCGTTGTCGACGTCGGTGCTGTGGCTCGCCGGCATCCTGATTGCGCACACGATCTGGGCGCGGAGAGCCGAAGCGCGCGAGGCAGCCAAGGACGGTGCGATCACGGTGCCGTCAGCGCTGCTCGCTGCGATCGTCATCGCTCCGGTGGTCTTCCTGCTCTGCACGCCGTGGCTCTGGAACGAGACCGGGATTCGGATGCGGCAGCTCTTCACGACGTCGATCGCACCCTCGATCGTGCCCACCTACTACGCGGGCATGCTCGTGGCCGCTCCACCGCTGCCCAAGGGATTTGCGCTGCGCTCCGTGGTCCTGTCGCTACCGACGATCACGGTCGTGCTGACTGGCGCTGGGGCCGCGGTGCTTGCCCGTCGCTGGTGGATGGCCCGCCGGGAGCAAGGCGAGCCGGAGCGCTTGTCGCTCGGGGCGTTGATCGCCCTGGCGATCGTGTTCGCCGTCGCCTGGCCGGCCATCAGCCCGGATGTGCTCGCCGTGTATCCTCCGCGCTGGATCCTCGCGTTCCCATGGCTGGGAGCGCTGGCCGGGGTCGGGCTCGACGCGTGCATCGGGATGGCGTCCGAGCTCCTGGCCTCGCGATCCGCGCGCCTTCGTGGCGCAGCGATCGTCGGCGGCGCATCGCTGATCCTCTGCGTGCCAGCGATCGAGTCGGTGCGAAGCCCATCCACGCTCGCCGCCGCGTTCTCACCGTTGAGCGGTGGCGCACGAAGCGTGATCGAGTCGCGCACGCTGCCCGTGAACGATGCTGCGATGGTGGCGCAGATCGCGCCGTCGATCGACGAGCAGGCGCGTCCGAGCATCTCGATCTGGGCACCGGATGTCGGGGCAGACGTGTGGGACGTGCTTCGCGCCAACGGCCGGTTGAGGACGGTGGTGAGAGCTGCGGGCAATGCGCGCGACGCGGACATGGTGCTGGTTTCGGGCGGGGCAGGGGGAGAGGCCGTGGTCCGGGCGCTGCTGCTGCGCAACGGCACGCCGCCTGCGTTGCTGGGCGTCGTGGCACGCGATGGTGCGGTGCTGCTCTCGCTCTATCGTGTGAAGTGATGGGGGCGAGGTCGCGCCTCCGGGACGTTGCGGCCCTCTTGATTGCCTTCGCCGCGCTTGTGATAGCTTCGCCGGCGCGAGCAGAAGGCGGGTTCACGACGAGCCCCGCAACCGACGCCGTCGTGACAGGGGGCTCCTGGACCCTGTTTCTCGCCCTGAATCTGGGCGTGGACAAGCAACGCCCCCCTTCGCGCTGCGCAAAGCAAGCGTGCGGCCCCCTGGGCGACGGAGCCCGTCCCTACAACGTCACGTGGGACGTGATCAGCTACATGCCGGTCTCGCTCGCGATGGGCGGGGCCCTGGCGCCGTCATCAGCGCGTTGGGCTTCGGGCGATGGCACGGCTGGCGAGACAGGCGAGTCGACCCTCGTTCTCGCAGAAGCGCTCGGCGTGAACTTCGCCATCACCGAGGTTGCCAAGCTCGCCATGCCGCGGCCCCGTCCATTCCTCGCCTTCCCTTCTTCCACCTACGATCCGGCTCGCACCGCGCCTGATGCCAACGCTTCGTTCTGGTCCGGCCACACATCGGCAGCCTTCGCCGCCGCAGCGATCGGTGCTTTCGATGCCTGCCGCTCCGACAGCCCGCTCGGGTGCGTGGGACCAGCGATCGGCTTGCACACGCTTGCTGCATCCACAGGCTTGATGCGCGTGCTGGCAGGCAAGCACCATGTCACGGACGTGATCGTGGGAGCTGCGGTGGGCAGCGCGATTGGCGGCGCAGTGGCCCTCGCCCATGCGCCGAAGGGCAGGGAAGGGCGCACGGCCGGGCATGCGATGCTCGGGGGTCAGGCCGCCATGCTTTCGATGATGTGGATCTGGTAGCGCCGGCTCGAGCTCGCCTGCACGCAGCCAACCTCACGCACACTTCCAGCGGTCTGCGCTGTCCCTCGTCTTGGCCAGAGGGCGCATCTTCACCTGGGGCACGCTCGGTCGATCGGTCTTGTGCAAGACGAGCCGCGTGATGCCATGGAGCATGGGCTCAGGAATCGGCTGGCCGCTCTCCCAGCCAGCGATGCCGTCATCGGTGGTGTTCAGCTCGTGGGCCAGCTGGACGCGGGACGCGCCGATCGCCTCCCGCATGAACTGGAGCGCTTCGTGGTTGATGTGGGCGGACAGCGCGAGCGCCCTTGCGACGCCGTGCTCGAACTTCTCGAGCTCGGCATCCTCGAGATGCTTGAGCCCGCACCTCGGGCAACGACGCATGGGCATCTGTGCGATGAACGCGAAGCCTGCGACGCGAAGCCGGTGTTCAGCCGACACCTCGATGAGCTCGTGTTCATTGCAGCCGACGCATTGCATGGCCGTGTCCCCGTGCGAATGACCCTCCTGCTACGATGCACGGGCGGAGGGATCCGGCTCGCGGTGTCCGGACATTCTTCGTGGCGCTCAGCCGCAGGGGATTCCGTCTACGCGGTTCACTTGCCCACGATCGCCCGGAACGCTCTCCACATCCCCACCACCGACTGGAACCGTTCCTCAGGCTTGATCGCGAACGCCTGCTTCGACCAGTCGTCAATGTCCGCCGGGAGATCCTGCCTGATCTTCTGAAGGCTCGGGATGTTGCCAGGTCGCGTCACCGCCATGAGCATCTCGCCGAGATTCTTGCGGTGGATGGGTACGTCTCCGGTCAGCGTCTCGAAGATCACCACTGCGAGCGAGTAGACGTCGGCTCTGTGGTCCGCATTGCGCGCGCCCCTCATCCAGATCTCGGGCGCGACATAGGACGGCGAGCCGGCCAGCATTCGATCCGCCGTGATCTGCTGCATGTCGGAGACTTTCGCGAGGCCAAAGTCCATGATGCGCGGATCGTGCATCTTGCGGCCCACGAGGTAGATGTTCGACGGCTTCAGATCGCGGTGCGTGATTCCCAGCGCATGCACCGCTTCCAGGGTCGACACGACCTTGGAGAACAGCGTCACGACTTCGTCGAGGTTGAACCGGACCCGAAGCCGGTTGCGTGATGCGATCGCTTCCGCGAGATCGCACCCTTCCAGAAGCTCCATCACCAGGCACGGCGTGCCGTCCTCGGCACCGAGGATTCCCATCACCTCGAGCGTGCCCACGCCATTGAGCGAAGACATGGCGCGCGCTTCACGCGCGAGACGCACGCGATAGTCGTTGTCCTGCGCCAGGTGTGCAGCCAGGAATTTGACGGCAACTTCTCGGCCATCGACGGTGTCGCGGGCGCGGTAGACCTCGCCATGCCCACCCTTTCCGACCAGCGCGCCGACCTTGTATCGGCCTCCGAGCATCTCGCCAGTTCTGGTGTCGTCCGCGTCAGCCATCTGCTATTCGGTACCACAGCAGAGCCGTTTCGGGCAGTTCGGACGCATCAAGCCCGTTCGGGGCACAAAACCAGGGGGATTGGCGCTGGAGAAAAATGTTCTCTCGCGCTCGCGACGAGGTTGCGGCAAGCTGGTGCTTCGAGGGAAGGGTGGTCGAAGGCGCCGCTAGGACCGTTCATGACCCATACGAGCCAACCTACAAGTGCCGAGCCACCATCGATCCTCGTCGTCGACGACGATCCCATGCTGCTGCGCATGACGCAGATTGTGCTTGCGGATCTCGGCTACATCGTGACGCCGGTTTCAGAGGGACGCGACGCGATTCGCATGATCGACGAGGTCCAGGGCAAGTTCGATCTGGTGATCCTCGACATGCGGATGCCTGACATGGACGGGATGACCGTGCTCGAGCGCGTGCACGAGAAGTGGCCAGCGCTCAAGGTCATGCTCGTGACCGGGTACGCCTCGGACGGGATCCTGCAGGCGACCCAGGCGCTCGGCGCAGTCGGCGTGCTCGAGAAGCCGTACGACCCGGACACGCTCGCCTCCACCGTACAGGGTGTGCTGGCAGGACGACAGCGGTAGCCCCTCAGGGCTTTCCGCGAGGAGCGAGCCGAGTCACGAGCTGCCCGCACGCCGCCGAGATGTCATCCCCTCTGCGCTTGCGCACCAGGCACGTGTACCCCGCATCCACCAGCGCCATCCGGAACTGCTGGATCCTCTCCATGGCCGGCGGCATGAATCCAGCGTGATCCACCGGGTTCATCGGGATCAGGTTGATCTTCACCCGCAGCCCGGCGAGCAGCTTCGCAAGCTTGCGCGCATCGCTCAGACGATCGTTGCGCCCTTCGATCAGCGCGTACTCGATCGTGATCCTCCGCCGCGGCGGCAGGGGATACGCTGCCAGCGCCTTCACGATCGACGCGAGCGGCCATCGCTTGTTCGACGGGACCAGCGCCTGTCGCGTCTCATCGTCCGCTGCGTGGAGCGACACTGCCAGCCCCACCTTTCCTTCGAAGTCCTCGCCGAGACGCGCAATGCCGTCGGTCAGCCCCACGGTGCTCACCGTGATCCTGCGTCGGGACAGCGCCACCCCCTGCCTGTGCGTGAGCAGCCGAATTGCACGCGCGACCGCCTCGTAGTTGTGCAGCGGCTCGCCGCTCCCCATGAAGACCAGATTCCTCAGCCGCTGCGATGGGGACAGCAGGCTGCGTCCGATCAGCACCTGCCCCACGATCTCCTCGGCGCCGAGCTGACGCCGCAATCCCGGCACGCCGCTCGCACAGAACGCGCACTTCATCGCGCAGCCCACCTGCGACGAGATGCACTGGGTCACGCGCTCCATCGTCCCGTCGTCCACGTCTTCCTCATCCGGCTCGTCATCGATTGCGCCAAGGTCTGCATCCCCGATCGACGCCAGCTCGGGAGCCGCGGTGTCCTCTGCGTCCCGAGGGCCGTGGTACTCGAGCCGCATCGGGATCAGCACCGTCTCGATCGAGGCATCGTCGCCCAATCGAAGCACGGCCTTGATGGTCCCGTCCGGCGCCGTGTGCTGGTGGGCGATCGCCCCGACCGGGCCCAGCCCTTCGCCC
The DNA here is from genome assembly GCA_016218915.1 of Deltaproteobacteria bacterium. Taxonomy (GTDB): domain Bacteria; phylum Myxococcota_A; class Polyangia; order Polyangiales; family Polyangiaceae; genus JACRCQ01. The sequence continues at coordinate 79,752 of JACRCQ010000042.1, read as the reverse complement.
TGCAGGTGAGCGCGCAGGGCCACGGACAGATCGGTCATGGCAGACGGATCCAGCACGCCATGCTGGTGGATCCAACGGAAGACCTGGGAGGCGCGGAACTTGCGCTCGCCGATTTGCGAAAGGGAAGCGAGCCATTCTTCGGGCAGGCGCGCGACAGGGTGGGGAAGTGCAGAGGTCATCATTGCGACCCTGGATTCCCCTGGCCGCGCTCCTGCGTCTTGGCCTCTTCCCAGTACCGATCGAGCACTTCCAGCGGAAGCCGCGAGCCATCCGCTCCGATCAGCGCGCCGTGGTCGTCCTTGGCCCGCTGCTCGACGTGCCCGAACCGGCGAACGAACTTGTTGGTGGTGGCGCGCAGCGCGGCTTCTGCATCCACGCCGATGTGACGCGCGAGGTTGACCAGCGCGAAGAGCACGTCGCCGAACTCCTCCTCACGCGATTGCGGGTCGTTGGAGGCGATCGCCCTGTCCAGCTCGCCGATCTCCTCGTCGACCTTGGCGCGCGACCCTGCTGCGTCGGGCCAGTCGAAGCCCACGCGATGTACCTTCTCGCCCACGCGCTGGGCGCGCACGAGCGCGGGAAGGCTCAGCGGGATTCCATCGAGCACGCCGGAGCGCTTCTTCTCCTCGGCCTTGATCCGCTCCCAGTTGCGGTGCACCTCGTCCGCGTCGGACGCCTGCATGTCGCCGAACACATGGGGATGACGTCGCACCAGCTTGTTGCAGATCCCTTCGACCACGTCGTCAGGACCGAAGAGCCCCTCGGCCCGTGCAAGCTCAGCCTGGAAGACGACCTGCAGCAGGAGGTCGCCGAGCTCTTCGCGCAGCGCCTGACGGTCGTTCTTGTCGATGGCGTCAATCACTTCGCAGGCTTCTTCGAGCACGTATCTTCGTAGGGTGAGGTAGGTCTGCTCCCGGTCCCAGGGGCATCCATCGGGCGCCAGCAGGGCGCGCATCGCTTCCACGAGTCTGGCGAAGGCGCGCCCGTCCTGCTCGGAAAGGGCAGGCACTTGCACTGGTTCGAAACGGCGATTCATGCGGGGCGGCTTAGCACGGCAGGTTCTGGGGGCCACGGACCGCTTGAAGCGGGCACGAAACCGGGCTTGCGGGCGCTGCGGGACATCCGCGGCGGTGAAGGGGTCCTTCACAGGTAGATCCCCTTGTTTTCCCGGGGTCTGCGCGCCACATTTCTTTCCCGTTCCAGGGGCCGCGAGCATTGCAGCAACACCCCGGCTCGACTACCCCTTGGAGGCTTTTCAGCGGCAGCTCCAGCCCTGATCCGATGCATGGATCGGCTGCGCTCTGCCAGCTCCGATGGGAGTAGCCGCACGATGTCCGATTCGGATTCAACGTTCAGTTCCAACATTCAGCAGAAGCTCCCGGTCAGTCTCGTCGACGAGATGCGCACCTCGTATCTCGACTACGCGATGAGCGTGATCATCGGTCGGGCGATTCCGGATGCGCGCGACGGTCTCAAGCCGGTGCATCGACGCATCATGTTCTCGATGCACGAGCAGAAGATCGGTCCGTCTGGCCCGCACAAGAAGTGCGCGCGCGTGGTCGGCGACGTGATCGCCAAGTACCACCCGCACGGCGATGCGGCGGTCTACGACGCGTTGGTTCGTCTCGCCCAGGACTTCCGGCTGCGACACATGCTCATCGACGGGCAGGGCAACTTCGGCTCGATCGACGGCGACCCGCCGGCTGCCTACAGGTACACCGAGTGCCGCTTGACGCGCCTCGCCACCGAGCTGCTCTCCGACATCGAGAAGGACACCGTCGACATGGCGGCGAACTTCGATGCCACGGAGCACGAGCCCACGGTGCTCCCGGCCAAGTTCCCGAACCTGCTGGTCAACGGCTCCGAGGGCATCGCCGTCGGCATGGCCACCAGCATGCCGCCGCACAACCTGGGAGAGGTGATCAACGGCACGATCGCCTACATCCGCAACAACGACATCACGGTCGAAGAGCTTCTGCTGCACATTCCGGGGCCGGACTTCCCCACCGCAGGCATCATCTACGGACGCTCCGGGATCGAGCAGGCCTATCGCACCGGCCGTGGCACGGTCGTCATGCGCGCACGCACCGAGATCGAGAAGATCCCGGGCAAGACCGACCGCGAGCAGATCGTCGTCAAGGAGATCCCCTACCAGGTCAACAAGGCGCGCATGCACGCCAAGATCGGGGAGCTGATCCGCGACAAGCGCATCGAGGGAATCGCAGAGGCGCGCGACGAGTCCGACCGCGAAGGCATCCGCCTCGTCATCGAGCTCAAGAAGGACGCCCACCCGCAGGTCGTGCTCAACCAGCTCTTCCGCATGACCGAGCTGCAGACCTCGTTCGGCGTGATCAACCTAGCGATCTACAACGGACGCCCGGTCATCCTCGACCTCAAGTCCGCCATCAAGTGCTTCGTGGATCACCGCCGCGACGTCGTGATTCGTCGCACGCGCTTCGAGCTTCGCAAGGCAGAGGCGGATCGCGAGATCAACGAAGGCCTCGGCATGGCGATCACCGAGGTGGATCTGGTCATCAAGACCATCCGCGAGTCGCCCACGCCCGACGAGGCCAAGCAGAAGTTGATGAATCTGCCGCTGCGCGGGCTCGAGGAGTTCGTACGCCGCGCCGGCCGCCCTGAAGCCGAGATCGCCGTCGCCCGCAACCGGGCCGACTACCGCCTGTCCGAGCGCCAGGCCCAGGCCATCCTCGACATGCGGCTGGCCCGCCTCACCGGTCTGGAAGCCGAGAAGCTGGCTGCGGAGTACGGACGCCTCTGCGAGGAGGTCAACCGTCTCACCGCCATCCTCAACAACGAAGACCTCCTGATGAACGTCATCGTCATGGAGCTCGAAGACATCCGCGAGCGCTTCGCCAACAAGCGGCGCACCGAGATCGTCGCTACCGAAGCCGAGATCAGCGTCGAAGACCTGATCCGCGAAGAAGACATGTGCGTGACCATCTCGCACATGGGCTACATCAAGCGGACCAGCTCCTCGACCTACCGCTCGCAGCGTCGCGGCGGACGCGGAACCATGGGGATGCAGGCTCGCGAAGAGGACTTCGTCAAGCAGCTGTTCGTGGCCTCCACCCACTCGATGGTCTTCTTCTTCTCCGACAAGGGCAAGGTGTACTGCAAGAAGGTCCACGAGATCCCGGAAGCGGCCCGCAACGCCAAGGGGCGAGCCGTCGTCAACTTCGTGGGCATGGAGCCGGGTGAGAAGATCGCCGCCATCACCCCCATCCCGGGCTTCCAGGAGAGCACCTACGTCGTCACCGTGACCAAGAAGGGTCAGATCAAGAAGACCAGCGTGCTCGAGTACCAGAACATCCGCGAGAAGGGCATCATCGGGGTCAAGATCGAGGACGGCGACGAGCTGCTGAACGCTGCGGTCACGGACGGCAACCGGGAGATCATCATCGCGACACGCAAGGGCATGTCGATCCGGTTCCCGGAAGAGCAGGTCCGCGCCATGGGACGCGCGACCGTGGGCGTGAAGGCGATCGAGCTCGATGAAGGCGACGAGGTCGTGAGCCTGAGCGTGATCGAAGAAGGGCGCAACCGCGTGCTCGCCGTGTGCGAGAACGGGTACGGCAAGCGCACCGACATCGACGAGTTCCGTCTGCAGAACCGCGGCGGCAAGGGCGTCATCCTGATCGACGCGTCCGAGCGCAACGGCCCGGTGGTCGGCACGTGCATGGTCAAGGAGAACGACGAGCTGATGGTAGTGACCGATCGCGGCCAGACCATCCGCACCAAGGTCAGCGAGATCCGCGAGACCGGACGCAACGCCCAGGGCGTGAAGATCATGGCCATCGGCGAGGGCGAGCGCGTGGTCGCCCTCGAGCGGCTCGAGGAAAGCGACATGGTGGGCAGCGGCGACAGCCTGCCGCCCGAATCCGGCGCGAACGGCAACGGCAACGGCGAAGGCCCGGGCTCGATTCGTCCCCCAGGCTCCGACTCCATGCCCCCGCCTGCGGATTGATGAGCCCTCCCCGCACGCGCGCTGCGCGCTCCGCCCCCAAGACCTACGAACGCCTCAAAGCTGCGTGGCCTGACGCCACCTGCGCGTTGAACCATGCCAGCCCCTGGGAGCTGCTCATCGCTGTCGTGCTCAGCGCCCAGACCACCGACATCGCAGTCAACCGTGCGATGCCCGCGCTGATGAAGCGCTACCCCGATGCCCGCGCGCTCGCGTCCGCTTCGGCCGAAGACGTCGAGCCTTTGCTCCGTTCCATCGGGATGTATCGTCAGAAGTCCAAGAACATCATTTCGCTTGCAGGTAAGGTCCTCTCCGAGTTCAAGGGCGAGGTTCCGCGCACCGCAGAGGCGCTGATCACCCTGCCTGGCGTAGGGCGCAAGACGGCGAACGTGGTGCTCGGCGAGGCGTTCGGCATCGCGCAGGGGATCGCCGTGGACACGCACGTGCAGCGGGTCACGCAGCGGCTGGGGTGGACCCGCGAGACCGAGCCGCCCGGGATCGAGCGCGATCTGATGGCGCTTCTGCCGCGCGAGGAATGGATCATGGTCTCGCACGTGCTGATCTTCCACGGACGCGGGATCTGCGATGCGCGCGTGCCAGCGTGCGATCGATGCCCTGTGCAGGACGCGTGCCCGAACGCGCATCACGCTGCGGACGTGGGCAGGAAACCCTCGCGAGTCCGATCCGCCTGAGGGCACTCCAGGGGGCTATCTTCCACGGGCAGAGAGTTTACTGGGAGATGGGAGAGCGGGAGGCCAGAGGGGATTTTGTAGCTCGCGCGGCTTCGAGCGCCTCGCGGGATACCCGAGTCCATCAAACACCAGCCCATCGAAAACCAGGCCATAGGACCAGCCCAACGAGCATCAGCCCGTCGAGCCCAGCCCATCGAGCATCAGCCCAACGAGCATCAGCCCATCGAGCATCAGCCCATCGAGCATCAGCCCATCGAGCATCAGCCCAACGAGCATCAGCCCAACGAGCATCAGCCCAACGAGCATCAGCCCAACGAGCATCAGCCAGCAATGTCCACGCGAAGCTTGAGCATCTCGGCGCTCGATCCCAGCCCATCGAACACCAACCCATCGAACACCAACCCTCTGATCCTTCTGCGGATGCCTGCGGCTCACTCCTCGCGTGCACCCTCGGGCAGGGAACAGCAGCACATCAAGCGGACTCCACCGCGTGGGTATCCCGCTAGGCGCTTGACGCTTCGCGAGCCACTAAATCCCCTCTGGGCTCCCGCTCTCCCGTCTCCCAGTAAAACCTCTGCACCTGAAAGGGAGCCCCCTAGGGTTCTACTTCGTGGCCCGCGCAGGCCGCTGAGAGAGCCACCCGCGCTCCACTCCCTTGGCGAGCCAAAGCAGCTTGAGCTTGCCTGAAGGAGTCGTGGCCGCAACCGTGCCGTCTGCACCCCACTGCGTCGCCGCAGGCAATGTGATCGTCTTGTCGCCTTCGATCGCCTTCATCCCCGCTGCGTCGATCCGCAGCGCCGCGATCCCCAGCCCGGTAAGCAGTGCCGCGATCGCGCTCGGCAGGAACGGGCCGATCACTGCGCGCACCACCGGTGCCAGCTGCAACGCATCCGCTGCAATCCGCCTGGCGTCATCGAGCGTCTTGAGCAGCAGCGCTGCCGGTGCCTTGAGCGTGGCAACCCGCGCGGGTACGCCCACGATCAGCTCGAGAGTCGCCCCTTCTCCCCAGCCAGGCAGCGGCGTGAGCACAGCCGCACCGTCCTTGCGAGGCGCGCCCGCGTCACTCTTTCGCTGACGCACGATCAGGACGTCGTCGGTGGGGAACACGCGCGGCACGGTCACGCGGACCGGGCGCTTGAACGATCTCGGATCGCCGATGTGGCCTGTGGCGACCGTGTAGGCGAGGGTCTCGGCCGACGCCACGATGAACGGCTGCGGTCCAAAGGCCCTGGGCTCAGGGTCAAAGGTGCGCAGCGAGGTCTGATCGATCGCTGGCGGATAGATCTCGCCGCTGACCACGCGCTGATCCGGCTCGATCATGCGTGCGCCGGTGGCCACCAGATCCACGAGCGCACCCGTGTGCGCGAGCACTTCGAGCACCTGACGGCTCGGCGGCGCCACGAGCAGATCCAGACGCGGCGGCACGCGCTTACTCTTGAGCAAGCTCGCTGCAGCCAGCATGTCCCGCAAGGTGGCTCCGCTGTCGCCTCCGAGAACCACCTGGTGCACAGGCTTGCCCGCCAGATCGCGTACGGCTTTGATCTGCCCGTCCACGTCCATGAGCAACGGGTCCACGGCCGAAAGGTCGATGGACAGAACGTCGTCGCAAGGAGCTCCCGGATCCGGTGCGAGCGTGCGATGCGCCTTGGAGCGACGCTGATCCCTGAGGAACACCTCGCTCTTCTCGTCACTGATGAACAGCGCTGCAGCAGCACCCGCAGCAGGAGCGATCGCACAGAGCACAGCGCGATCCGGCACGGACAGCAGCCGCGCGCTCGGTCCTGCGAACTCCAGCACCACGGGCGCCCCGTACTGCGCGTCGATCTTGCGAACCACGTCGCCCACGCCGCGTCGAAGCAGCTCGAGCGCGACGTCGCGCGCGCACACGAACGGACGGATGCGCCCTGAGAGCAGGATCTGCACGCTGCGAGGCGGGCGCAGATGCACGCTGCCGTTGGCGAGCGCCTGCCCGAGCTGTCCCGGCGGCACCACCATGGTGAGCATGCCGATGCCTCCCACGAGGCACATGCGGGGATCGTCGGTCACTGCGAGACGCGCCGGCGAGGCGAACCGCTCCAGATGCACGGGAGCCGGGAAGCCCACGCCAGGTCGCGCGACGAGGATGCCGTGCGACAGGGTGTCAGGCGAGATGACCGAAGGGTCGCCATTGGCGAGCGCACGGCACGAAGCTGCGTCCGAAACGCAGATCCCGTCGTAGGCCACGGCAACTTCGACCGGTGACTTCTTCATCCCCAGCGCCTGCGCTTCGGCGACGGCCCGGCCGGGCGCGCGCGTGAGGATGACCTGATCGACCTTCACCTGGACGAGGTCGTGTTGAAGCGTCGTGTCGGCTGTCCGACCGGCGAGAACTTTCTGGGGCATCGTGCGGGGAGGATCCCCGGCTCGCGCACGCATGGGTCAGTATTGAGCCTTCCGAATTCGCTGTTGTCGTGCGGGGAGGCAACCAAGCTCTCACCCCGCTGAAGATGCAGCGCGGGAAGTTACCCGTTCGGGTAGAGCAGGGTCAAGCACGGTCAGAGGCCGGGGTGGCCCGACGATTGCCCGGACGGGTCCCGGCGGCAAGGGGGTGCATGAGTTATGGGATTTCCCGCTTTCGGCCAACCACCCCCCCCAGAAGGCCGGATCCGCCGGGCGCCGGGTGCAACACTGCGGAATCCTTGACCATGGCCCTTGGGGCCACCTACTCTCCGGTTCATGTTCGCCGATACCCTCCGCGAAGTCGTCGACAACACCGACGGCGCCATCGCTTCGCTGCTCATGGATTTCGAAGGCATCGCTGTCGAAAGCTTTGCCAAGGATCGTGACGCGTTCGACATCGACGTGGTCGGAGCCGAATTCAGCGTGATCATCAAGTCCGTGCGACGCGCCATCGACTCGCTCGATGCCGGCAACACCAAGGAGATGGCCGTCCAGGCAGACAAGATCGTCACGCTCATCCGCGTGCTCAACGCCGACTACTTCGTCGCGCTGACCATGCGCCCCACAGGCAACATGGGCAAAGGACGCTTCATGCTGCGAACTGCCGCCCCCAAGCTCCTGGAGGATCTGGCGTGAGCGCGTCGCGTGCACGCCCGGCCGGGGGCAAGTACCGCATGCTCCTCGAACCGGTCGCACTCCAGGAGCTTCTCGATACGCTCGCCCACAACGGCGTGTCCGCCTTCAGCTACGAAGACGCCAAGGTCAAGCTCGACATCGTGCGCGGCGCGGTCGTGACCGACCCGGCCCAGGACGATTCCCGCGGCTCCAAGCCCCGCTGAACGGCCCGATCGGTCGTCCACAGCCAACAATCGACCGCTGTCTCCCGTTTCCAGGCTCTTCTTCCCTAAGAAGTCTTGAGGAGCGACCGTACGGTAGGGTTATGCTTCCCACCGTCCTCGAACCCGGCTCGCCGGGCCGGCACGAAAGTGCTCTGCGAGGGGTGCTCGAAAGCTTGACCATGGATCGAGTCCTGATCGTCGACGACGAAGAGCCGGTGCGCAGAACTCTCGCACGCCTTCTCACGCGCGAGAGCTACGCGTGCACCGTCGCGTCGAGCGCTGAAGCTGCCTTGCCCCTGCTCGCTGGCGGCGACTTCCAGCTCGTGCTCTCGGACGTCAACATGCCCGGCGTTTCAGGTCTCGATTTCGTACGCCAGGTGCTTGCCCACTATCCTGACGTCGCGGTCATCATGGTTACCGGGCTGGATGACCCTGGCATCGCCCGCACAGCGATCGACATCGGCGCCTACGGCTACATCCTCAAGCCGTTCGAAGCCAACGAGGTGCTGATCAACATCACCAACGCCTTGCGGCGTCGCACCCTCGAGATCGAGAATCGCGGCCACCGTGAACGCCTCGAGCTGATGGTGCGAGAGCGCACCACGGCGCTGCAGGACGCGATCGAGCGGCTGCAGCGCGCGGAACGCGAAGTCCGGTCCTCGCAAGAGGAGACGATTCAACGGCTATCCAAGGCTGCGGAGTTCCGGGACAACGAGACCGCCCAGCACATCGAGCGCATGAGTCGCTATTGCGGCCTGCTGTGCGCGCGTCTCGGCATGCCCAGCGAGCGCGCAGAGCTGGTGCGCATTGCGAGCTCCATGCACGACGTGGGCAAGATCGGCACTCCGGATCAGATCCTGCTCAAGCCGGGACGCCTCACGCCCGAAGAGTTCGGGATCATGAAGCAGCATTCCGAGATCGGGTACCGCATCCTGACCGGGTCCGAGTCAGAGCTGCTGAGCATGGCCGCGGTGATCGCGTGGACGCACCACGAGAAGGTGGACGGGTCAGGCTACCCGCGCGGGATCAAAGGCGTGGAGATCCCGATCGAAGGAAGAATCGCGGCGATCGCGGACGTGTTCGACGCGCTCACCTCGCGGCGCGTGTACAAGGCAGCGATGTCGATCGAGGAGTCGCTGACGATCCTGCGAGCCGGGCGGGGGACTCATTTCGACGCGCCGCCGCTCGACATGTTCCTGGAGTCCATGCCCGAGGTGCTGAAGATCCGCGAGCAGTACGCGGACGGATAACCCTCTCCCGGGAAACCCTAGGGGGCTACCTTTCAGGGCAGAGATGCTCACAGGGAGAAGGGGAGATCGGGGGCAGGGGAGGCGTCAGTGCTTGCGCGCCGCTGAGACCTCGCGCGTGGCTTCCTCGACCGCTGCGAGGCCCTCGTGCAGGTCCTTCTCTTCGATCGTGAGCGACGGGGCCAGACGAAGCGTGTCCACGCGCGTGTCCTTGGCGAGCACGCCGCGCCGGATCAGGGCCTCTCCCACGGTGTGGGCGCCGCCCATGTACTCTTCGTACTGGATGCCGATCAGCAGGCCCTTGCCGCGCACTTCGCGCACGCCCGGAAGCTTCGCGTCGCGCAGCCTGCCCATCGCCATCTCGCCGAGTCGCGCAGCGCGTTCGCTGAGCTTCTCGTCGATCAGCACGTCGAGTGCTTCGATCCCGACCACCATCGACAGCGGCATTCCGCCGAACGTGCTGCCGTGCTCTCCAGGTTGCAGCACTTCCATCACCGCGCGGGTGCCCACCGTTGCGCTGACCGGCATGATCCCGCCTCCGAGCGCCTTGCCCAGGATCAGCAGATCCGGCTTGGCGTCTTCATGCTCGAACGCGAACATCCTGCCTGTGCGCGCCAGCCCGGTCTGGACCTCGTCGAAGATGGCGAGCACGTTGTGCTTGCGGCACAGCTCCACCACCTTCTTCAAGTACCCGGCCGGCGGCACGATGATCCCGCCTTCGCCCTGGATCGGCTCGACCAGGAACGCGACGGTGTCAGGCGTGATCGCCTTTTCGAGCGCATCCAGATCGCCGTAGGGGATCGTGCTGAACCCGGGCGTGAACGGCCCGAACGGAGCCCTGTACCCTTCCTCGGTCGAGAAGGTCACGATCGAGATCGTGCGTCCATGGAAGTTCCCCGCAGCCGTGATGATGTGCGCTGCGTTGCTCCTGACCTTCTTGACCCGGTAGCCCCAGGCGCGCGCGATCTTGATCGCGGTCTCGACCGCCTCGGCGCCCGAGTTCATCGGGAGCACCATGTCGAGCCCGGCCAGTCGCGCCAGCTTCTCGCAGAACTCGGCGTAGGGCTCGTTGTAGAACGCGCGCGACGTGAGCGTGATCGTCTTGAGCGATCGTTCCATCGCGGCGATGATCCGCGGATTGCGGTGGCCGTGGCTCAGCGCCGAGTAGCACGACAGCATGTCCAGGTAGCGCTTGCCCTCGATGTCCCACACGAAGGGCCCTTCGGCCTTGGTGAGCACGACCGGAAGCGGATGGTAGTTGTGCGCGCCCCACTTTTCGGCGCGATCGATCACTTCCTGCGTCTTTGAAGCCATGGTCCGACTCCTCCCCTAGAATTTCGCCAGGACCTCGTCGAGGTTCGGCGAGCCGATCTCCTCAAGCTCGTAGGTCGCACGGATCATCGGCACCGGCACCGAGATCAGCTTCGCAAGATCGATCGGCGTCGCAGAGAGCACCGCGTCGACCTTCTCGCTCTCGCACACCTTCGCGATCGTGGCCTTGAGGTCCGCGATCTGCGCGTCCGAGTAGCCCATCGCAGGCAGGATGTTCTCGGTCTGGCTGTACTTCTCGTACGTCGACTTGATCGTGCCCACAGCGTACTTGCGCGGCGACACCACGGTGCAGCCCAGCTCCTGCGCCACGACCCAGCCTGCGCCGATCGCCATGCCGCCGTGCGTGAGCGTGGGGCCGTCCTCGATCACGATCACGCGCTTGCCCTTGACCGCAGCCGGATCCGCCACCGTGATCGGCGACGCAGCCTTGATGACCGTCGCCTTGGGATTGGCCTTGGCGATGTTGGTCATGATCTGGTCGACCGCAGCCGGCGTGGCCTGCTTGATCTTGTTGACGATGACCACGTTGGCGCGACGCAGCACGGTCTCGCCCGGGTGATAGGTCAGCTCGTGGCCCGCACGCAGCGGGTCGACCACGGCGATCTCCAGGTCCGACTTGTAGAACGTGAAGTCGTTGTTGCCGCCGTCCCACAGGATCACGTCGGCTTCCTTCTGCGCAGCCTCGAGGATCTTGGCGTAGTCCACGCCCGAGTAGATCACCGCGCCCGCTTCCACGTGCGGCTCGTACTCCTCGCGCTCCTCGATCGTGCACTTGTGCGTGTCCATGTCGGCCATGGTCGCAAAGCGCTGCACGGACTGGGCGACGAGGTCGCCGTAGGGCATCGGGTGACGGATCGCCACCACGCGCTTGCCCTTGGCGCGAAGGATGCGCACCACGCGACGCGAGGTCTGGCTCTTGCCGCAGCCGGTGCGCACGGCGCACACGCTGATCACAGGCACCTTGGCCTTGATCATGGTCTCGTCCGGGCCCATGAGACGGAACGAAGCGCCGGCAGCCAGCGCGCGGCTGGCGATGTGCATGACGTACTCGTGGGGGACGTCAGAGTAGGCAAAGACCACCTCGTCGACCTTCTGGTCGCGGATGATCTCCTCCATCTTGTCTTCGACCTCGATGGGGATCCCGTCGGGGTAGCGGCTGCCCGCCATTGCGGCAGGCATCTTGCGCCCGGCAATGTCGGGGATCTGCGTGGCGGTGAACGCAACGACCCGGTAGGCCGGGTTGTCGCGCATCGCGACCAGGAAGTTGTGGAAGTCACGCCCCGCGGCGCCCAGGATCAGTACTCGCTTCTCACTCATGACTCGGTCCTCCAGAAGGCTTTGCCACGTCGGTACTGCGGGTGGAGCTTGAGCTGCTACAAGACGCTGCTCAGTACGCAGGACATGGACCGATAACTTGCATGACGACAGTTCGCACCCGTGTTGCGACTCGCACTCGCCGTGCACGGTTCCGGGGGTCGGAGCTGGCAGCGCTGGCGGGTCGGTAGAGCGGTGCGCTCCACCTTGCGGCACGAGCAAACGCGCCGCGGGTGAGCTTCTAGCACGCCATTTCGGGCAAGAGAAGGGGGTCCTCACCCGCACCCTGGGGGGCTACCTTGCAGGGGCAGAGAGTTCACTGGGAGATGGGAGAGCGGGAGGCCGGAGTGAATTTTGTAGCTCGTGTGGCGACGCGGGCCTTGCGGGAGACTTTTGGGGCTCCCCGCACGCGGGTCCTCAACCCTCTGCCCTCGGCCCTCAGCCTTGGCCCTTGGCCCTCAACCCTTGGCCCTCAACCCTCGGCCCTTGACCCTCGGCCCTCGGCCCTCAACCCTCGGCCCTTGGCCCTTGACCCTTGGCCCTTGGCCCTTGGCCCTTGGCCCTCAGCCCTTGGCCCTTGACCCTCGGCCTTCCCCAATCCCGAATCGTCGCCACGCGGGCGCTCGAACATGATTGTCTACGCTGACACGCCAAGGCGTGCTTCGAACGCGCGACATGCGCCGCTCCCCAATCGTATCCGTGCCCTGCACGCTGGCCCCCCAGGGTCTCCCGCACGCTCACGGAGCGAAGTGAGAGCCCAATCCCCTCCGGCCTCCAGATCTCCCGTCTCCCAGTGAACTCTCTGCTCCTGCATTAGGGCGCGCCCGCGGGAAGGGTGACGATGAACCTGCTCCCAGGCCCCTTGCGCCCGTGACAGCTCACCGTCCCGCCGTGCGCTTCGACCACCATGCGGCAGAACGCCAGCCCCAGCCCGGTCTGCGGCCCGCCTGCCTCGCGCACCTTCACGATCTCGTACTTCTCGAAGATCCGCGACCGCGCCTGCTCCGGCACTCCAGGCCCCTCGTCCAGCACCTCGAGCACCGCATGATCCTTGTGACGAGCGATGTGCACCTCCACCGTCCCGTTCGCTGGGCTGAACTTGATCGCGTTGGTCACCAGGTTGTCCACCACCCGCCTGAGCAACGCCGGGTCTCCGTGCACTTCCGCAGGCGCTTGCGGAAGTACTTCCTTGAGCCGCACCCCGCGCGCCCCTGCCACGTGACGCAACGACGCCAGCGTCTCCTGCGTGATCGGGGTCAGGTCCACGGTCTCGAACGAAAGGCTCAGCTTGCCCTCTTCCTGACGCGCCAACAGCAGCATCTCCTCGAGGTAGCGTCCCACCCGACGCGCCTCCTCGCGGATCATCTCCAGGTCCCGACGCACCGCTGGCCCGATCTTGTGCTCAGGCCCGAGCAGCGTCGATGCCCCCAGCTGAATCGCGGTCACCGGTGATCGCAGGTCGTGCACCACCATGCGCACCAGATCCTCGCGCTGCTTGGCCCACAGCTCCAGACGTGACCCCTGCTCCACCAGCTCCAGGTGCTGGCGCCGGATCCGTAAAAGCGACCGCACCCGCGCGCGCAGCTCGATCCGCGGCGCTGGCTTGGAAATGAAGTCGTCCGCCCCTGCGTTCAGCCCGCGCGCAAGGTCCGTGGCGCTGTCGAGCGCGGTCAGGAGCATCACCGGCACATAGGCGCGCGTGGGACGGCTCCTGATCCTGTGACACACCTCGAACCCGTCGATCCCAGGCATCATCACGTCGAGCAGCACCAGGTCGGGCTCCTGCTTTGCGATCTCGTCGAGCGCGGCTTCTCCCCCGACTGCCTGACGGAAGTCGTAGTTGTCGATCGACAGGATCGCCTGGGCCACCTGACGCGCGGTCGGGTCATCGTCCACGATGAGCAGGTTGGGGCGTGGGGTCGGGTCAGCCATCAGGGTGCTCCCTCAGGCGTTGGGATCGAATCGCGTTCAGGCGGCGCGCAGCGCGGTAGCACGATCGTGAACCGACTCCCTCGGCCGGGCTCGGAATCCACATCCACCCGCCCGTTGTGAAGCTCTGCGAGCCTTCGCACCAGGGCAAGTCCAAGGCCTGTGCCCTCGTGCTGACGCGCGAGCGAGCTGTCGATCTGCGTGAACGGCTCGAAGATTCGGCAGACGTCCACGGCCGAAATGCCGATGCCCGTGTCCGTGATCGAGAAGTACGCCTCATCGCCCTGCGCCCAGGCTTCCACTCCGGCCGTGCCCCCGCTCGGCGTGAACTTCACAGCGTTCGAAAGCAGGTTCACCAGCATCTGCTTGAGGCGACGCTCGTCAGCGACCACCACCTGGAACTTCGGATCCGTGCGCATCCAGGTGCCGATGCGCTTCGCCACGGCCAAGGGACGGATCATGCGCAGGCTCGCCTGGCACACCTCGGACACGGAGATGGAGCGGTAGTCGAGCTCAAGACGTCCAGCGTCGATCTTGGACAGATCCAGGATGTCGTTGATCAGCTCGAGCAAGTGTTTGCCGGAGTCCCGCATGGTCGCGACGATCGGCTGCTGCGACTCGTCGAGCGCGCCGTAGACCCCTTCGAGCAGCGCATCGGACAGGCCGAGGATCGAGTTGAGCGGCGTGCGAAGCTCGTGGCTCATGTTCGCAAGGAACTGGTCCTTCATCTTGCTCGCATGGGCGAGGGCAGCGTTGGCCTCCTCGAGCTCGCGCGTGCGTGCGGCGACGCGCTCCTCGAGCAGCTCCTTGAGCGCGAGAAGCTTGCTCTCAGCTTCGACGCGGGCTGTGATGTCGCGCGCGAGCACTTGCCACAGGTCCTGGCCGAGCGCTGTGCCGTGCACCTCGGTGGTGACCTCGCCGCCGTCGACCTTGGAGAAGCGCGCCTGCGGACGGTACGTCTCGCCGGTTCGCTGTAGATCCACTCCAGAATCGCGCTGGCTTGCGACCTCGGTTTCCGGGACGAGATCAATGAGCGGCTGCTTGAGGAGCTGCTCGCGCGGCAAGCCGGTGAGCGTGGTGGCAGCAGGGTTGGCGTCGACGATCAGGCCGTCCCGCTCGACCACGAAGATGGCGTCAGGGTTGTTGCGGAACGCGGCGCGGTAGCGCTCTTCGCTCTCCTTGAGGGCGCGAGCGGATTCCTGCTCGGCCACGGTATCGCGCACGATGGAGATCGTTCCGACGATGGTACCGGAGCGGTTGCGCAAGGGAGCGACGCTGACGCGCACCGGGATGCGGAAGCCGTCTTCGCGAGCGAGGTCCTTGTCGAACTCGGATGGCAGGCCGGAGGAGAGGACATGGGCGACCGCTTGCTGCTCTTCGTCGACGAACTCCGGGGTGGTGAGCCGGTGGTAGGGTTTTCCGACGAGCTCTTCGCGACGCAGGCCGGTGAGGCGCACGAAGGCGTCGTTGCAGAGCTGGATGATGCCTTGGCGGGTGGCGTAGTAGATGCCGTAGGAAGCGCAATCGAAGACGGCGCGAAGCAGCTCAGGGAGGGAATTGAAGTCAGGGTCTGGGTGCAGGGCGGCGTCAGCTCCTGGGTCAGAGGGCAAGCTGGAGCGAGGGGGCCACTCGGAGGGCATGGGGCAAGCATAGTGTGGACGGGGCGGTGTGGGAGCGGATGGTGGAGCGGGCAGGGGGAGGTGAGCGATCTTTGGTGGGAACGCTTGACAGGGGGAAGATGTCGGCTAGAGTGCGCCCTCGTTGACGCGCGGTGGAGCAGCCTGGTAGCTCGTCGGGCTCATAACCCGAAGGTCGGAGGTTCAAATCCTCCCCGCGCAACCAAGCAGAATGACGCGGGATTCCGATGAAACGGGACCCGCGTTTTTTGCGTTCTGGGGCCACGGTGGGGCCACGCACCTTCGGCATGAGGATTGCTGCCGCTGCGAGATCACTCGCCGCTGCCGCGCGTGTCGCGTGAGTGCGACCCGCTCTGAAAAGCAGGGGTGCTGACAGAAGCAAGTGGCGCATCCAACCCATCGACGAGCACGGCAAGCGCAAGTCGATGGTGTTCGACAGCTACAAGACCGCCAGGAGCGAAGAGCATCGGTTCAATGCTCGCGTAGAGGAGGTGAGGCTCGGGCCGCGTGCCGAAACCCGGATCGACAAGACGTTCGGTGAGCTGGCCGACTACTCGATCGACAACAGGGCGAAGCGCAAGCGAAGCTGCAAGGACGACGAGTCCATCAAGCCGCGACCTGTACCAATCCTGGATCCATTGTTGTTATTGAGTTGAACTCGATACGGACTTCCACACGGACTGCGGCAAGGACTGCGGCAAGGACTGCACGGCGGCTGCCGCACCGGTATCCACCGCGCCTGCAATTGCAACGGCCGGAAGAGGTCCTGCAGCCGCACCCGCAAGTGCGGCAGGTGAGTTGGCTTCCACGCGCACGGCACCGGCGGTCACCGCGACTGCGGCACCGGCATGCACAGCGACAGTATCCGCGAATCCGGGCAGGGTTGCTGCAGCCGCTCGCGCAAGTGCGACAGGTCAACCTGCACCTGCGGCAAGTTCGATGGCACCTGCAGTTGCAGGTGCGCGAGCGGGGCCGCCTCGCGGGCGGCTACCCGCCGCTATCGCCTCCCGAACTGCTCGTCGTCAGAATACGGGCGCACTCGCGAGCCCTCTGGCAGATGCGATCAGCCAGTCGAGGAAGCAAGGGGTGGTTGAGCTTCTGCTGGGTGCAGCGTTCGAGGCACTGCAGCGCCAAGTCCGGCATGGCTGCAGCAAGCCGACCAACGCGGCCTACGATCTCGTCCTGGTCGAGCTTGAGTTGTCTGGCAAGCGTTCTCCACTGGTGCAAACCTACGCTCCGCAGCCGGTACTCCCCACCGATCTTCATGGCCAGCTTGAGCTTCGGGAAGTACATGTCGTCGTAGGGCAGGGCGCTTGCCACGTCGTACAACGGCGCGAGGCGCACCCTGCCGCTGGCGCCGATCAGCACCGAGTAGTTCTTGCCATGGGCGTCCGTCCCCGCGATGAGCCAATTGTAGGCGAGCGCGTCCACGAGCGAGCGGATGTCCGCGTCTGCGGAACCACTGTTTTCGCGCAGCACGTTCGCGATGGCCACCGCGCCCGGCCCTCCCTCGTTCTCGTACTTCGTGGTCGGTGGGACGGCGAGTGCCTGGCAGAAGTCCTCCTGATGAACACGTTGGATGTCCGTATGGATCTTGAGCCTGTCGTAGCGCTCGACGACCAGGGCAACCTCGGATCCAAACCGGGCCACGCTGGTTATCGCAGCGACCAGTTGCAGGCTTCTCGCCAGGCTGAGGCAGAAATGCTCGTTCTCGGCATGGCCATCCAAGCCGGCCATCGCTGGCTTGAGGATGTGCGTCGTGGGCATTCTGCCGGATGGGAGTCCCCATCGCTGTCCATCGAACAGCAAGGCGGTCTTGGGTTGAGCACCGGCCAAGCTGAATTGACCGGAGTCTCCCATGCGCCTCCACGCGGATATGTCCTCCCGCAGCGCTTGCAGTCGTGCTTCGACTGCAGCTTCGTCAAGCCACTCCACGTTTCCGTCGCCCTCGCGGGGCACGTCGCCAAGTCGATCTGGGTGCACGAACCGCACGGCGCCAGCGCAGTCCTCACCGACAGCGCCCATCAACGCAAATGCGTTGCCGGGCGAAACGTGGAACCGGCTTCCCCAACGGTCGAGGATGACCTTGTTGTCGGGGAGCAGGTTCCAAAGGAACGGCTCGATCTTCGCGTGCGGGTGTTGCGTGGCCGCCAGCGGCATGGAGATCGATAGCGGGTACGCATTGCCAGAACGTTGCCAGTTGTCCGCATACTCGAACGCCAGGCGTCCGCGCGAGTCTCGTCGAACCACGCCGACCTCGTTGTTGCCCAGGAGAGTGATCAGCTCCTTCTTCATTGTGTGCGCGTTCGTGTGTTGTGGATGACCGCGTCGATGTCGGGCGGCGCCGGCACGTCTCCAGCGACTCTCGCCGCCGACCCATCGTCCAGCACCAGCCGCAGACCCAGCGCGGCGAGGGTCTTCAGCACCAAGCCAACCTCGGCGCGAGGGTGACCATTTTCGACGGCGAGCAACCAGCGGCGCGTGGTGCCTACGCGGGTCGCGAGGTCCTGCTGGGTGATCTTGAGACGCCTGCGGCGGTCCTTTATCGCAGCACCAAGTTGGGTAGCGGTTGAAACATTCATTTGGGTGCACCTCGCTATCAGTGTGATCGAACGATCTCATTTCAAAAAGTGATCGTTCGATCTCATATTGAAAAGTGATCGTTCGATCACTTTCCGTAATGTGATCGAATGATCACATTAGCGCAAGGACAATCTGCTCTTCAGGGGTTCCGCGATCCCTGGTGTCCACCGCCTGGGGCCATTTCCGGGGCCACGGGGCAGCAGTGCCGGCCAAGGATGGCAGGTTCAAATCCTCCCCGCGCAACCACCTCTGTATACGGTGAGCGCCCCGGTGCCTGATGGCTTCCGGGGCTTCGCGTTTTGTGCCCTATCGAAGGCCACGAGCGGCAAGAACTTGCTCCGGCCGACGACGGTTCGACCGGGCAGGCACTCGATGGCAATGCAGCCGTCCTTGAAGGACTCGGCGAGCGCCTCCCGAGCCTGGATCGGATTGTCCATTGCGAGTTGCTCCAGGTCGGCCACGAGCTTGTACACGTCCTCGCGGGTCGGCAGGGTGATGTTCTGCGTCGCCGAAGAGCGCCCCTGAATCGCTCGCGAGGCGATCAGCCCTTGCGTATCGTAACCTATATGTTACGTTGATCTTGTCATGCCCCGCACCCGCAAGACTGGCTTCGACAAGTTCCTCGACGAGCAGATGGCCCAACCTTCGTTCGCGAAGGACTACAAGCAGGCCCGCGCCGAGATTGACGCCATCGACCAGATCGTTCGCGCGCTGGACAGCGCGCGCGAACAGCTTGGGATGTCGAAGGCCGACCTCGCGCGGGCCATCTCCTCGAAGCCCGAGATCGTGCGCAGGCTGTTCACGGCCGAAGCCCCGAACCCCACGCTCTCGACCGTCGTGAAGGTCGCCGTGGCCCTGGGGTACAAGCTCGCGCTGGTTCCCGCGCCCAAGAAGCCCAGCAGGCCGGACAAGTCCAACGGCCATCGCAGGGCTGCCTCTGCCTGAGGATCACGCGAGCACGCTTCGAGGCACGCGGGCCTTGTACTCCTCGCCCAGGCGGCGCACGTCGGCGTAGTCGGCCTTGGACAGGACGGTCCTGAAGGGCTTGTCCTTGGGGGTGATGAGCACGATGCTCGGGCCACCGAGCCCCAGCTTTGCCCCATCGCGTTCGAGCAGACAGAACAGCCGGTAGTGGCGTCGCTTCGGGCCATCGACCCTGACCTCGAAGTACCCGGCCATGTCGTCGTGCATGGCCTCCCACATCCCGCCGCCGCTGAACATGGGCGGGGGCGCATACTCGTCGTCGGGGAAGATCCTCAAATTTCTCGCAGAGTGGGTCGATGGGCGCGTGAAAGAGCGCGAATTCGTGGACGCATGACGCTTGCCCAACCACTCAGGCGCATCGATCAGCAGACCCCTACCGGGTTTCTTGTCGCGACTTCTCACGCACGGTCCGGAACACGCGGTTGAAGAACATGCACGCCTCAGCATGGACCGGCGGCTTGAGAAGAACCTTGTTGTCGGGGGCGCAAGGGTCACCACCGAGTACGATGGGGTGAATCTCGTGTACCTCAAGCCCATGCGTCTTGGGATTCGCGGCCAGTGGAAGGCTCTCGGTGGCGCCTTCACGCAGGGCGGCCAGCCCTGCCAGGAAGCTCTCGAAGTCCGGGTGCCTCGCCGAGACGTAATCTGTGTCGAGCGGGATGAACGGCGCCTCGATCACGTGTGCCGGTTCAGAACGCAGGTCGAAAAGGTACGCGTCGCCACAACCATCCGATCCGAAGATCAGGTGTCCGGCAAGCCACGAGTCCGTACCGTACGCGTCATTCGCTGCGGCAATCTCGTCGAGCGGGTAGAGACGAAAATAGCGCGTCCCGATGAAACCTTCTCCGGGCCCCCACCGCTCCATGAGGTCGAGGTAGGATCGGGGCAGCTTTGCAAGCAGTGCCTGCGTCATCTCCTGGCGGTGAAACCCCGGCGACGACGCGCGCCAGGGAGATGCGATTCGTGCGATTCGGGCCAGCACATGCTCCAACTGTCCCTCGTACCCCATCTGTTCACCACGTACCCCCGATGGATCGGTCTTGAGAGTCCAGGCTACCACGAGCGGCGCGGTGGAGTAGCGCAACAGGTGCGAGCGTGACGTGTGGGATCGTTGCCGGTATGATCGGGCGAGGCCATGCTGCGGGCTTGCGCGATCATTTTGGGCATTCTGAGCGCGCTGCTCGTGATCGACGCCCTGCTATGGCGCCTCGCTCTGAACCGCGAGTTGCGTCGTCGCGGCCTGGTGCGCGTGCCGTCGAACCTGGCGATGACGGTCGATCCTGTACCAGGGTGGCGACTCATCGAGGCTTGGGTGTGCGCCAGGGTCGGGAAGCTCGTGAGGGTCATCGCAACGGCGAGGTGGTTCAGGCGGAAGCTGAACATCGACGAGTTGCCCGTGTTCGCGTCGCTGAGCACGTTCACCACGGTCCCATCGCCGCCCTCCAGACCAGGGCGTTCGATGGGATGATGGCGACCGCGGACTTCAGCGGGCACATCCGGCTCTGCAAGCTTCCTCACCAGCCGGTAGGGCCTGATCGCGCTGCTCGCGGGCTAACCACGGAGTTTGTGGCAAGGAGCAAGGTTGTCGGTCCCTGGGCTGAGTGGGACGACCTACGGCTCTTGGATGGTGTCCGCGAATGGGATCTGGATCGGATCGACGAATAACCTCTCCCACCGGATGCTCCCACTTGGGCCCGAATTCAGGCAGCAATCAAGGAGCTTCAGCGCGGGAGTTGAGCGTCATGGGCGCTGGATTGTACCTGTCCTCAACGCGTCGTCGTTCTCACTTCTCTGTGACGGCCACCTGTGGTGAAGCCGTCCTACCCGCGGTGCGGCGTGCTCGCGGTTGCGAAGTCGAGCAGAGGATCGTAGTTGCCTGCGTCCGCAGCGCGGAGCGCCGCGATGTACGCGTTCCTGCGGATACTTGTTCTTTGGAGATCGTGTCCACCCGCCCAGTCAATCGGCGCGTGGCCAAAACGCTCCGTGAGAAACGTGTCGGCCGCGACCCGCGCGTGCCGCCCATTGCCGTTTGGGAACGGGTGAACCCAGACCAGTCGGTGATGGAAACGCAGCGCCGCCTCCACCGGCGCGAACGTTTGGTGCTCTACCCAGTAGGCTGCATCATCGAGAAGCATCTTGAGCTGGATGCTTATCTGGACGGGATCGACACCGATGTTCTTCTCAGTCAGGCGGAACGTTCCGGCCCATCTCCACACGTGCCCGAACAAGCGGCGGTGCAGCTGTTTCATGAATTGCTCGGTAAGGATATCTGCCTTCCGCCGCCTCGCGAGCCAGAGCAAGCCCTCCTCGATATTCGCCTGCTCTAGCTGGTCAAGCTGCGCGCGCGTGGTGACGTGCCTGAACCGCAGGCCTTCAATCTCATCGGGGTCCAGCGGCGTAGCCCCCTTCGGTTCGGCAAACCCATCTATCACGTGTCATTCCAGAGGTCAGCCGGCATGGCGAACGCAAGCTCCGTCGCGAGCCTGTCCACTTCTTCCCTGAGTTGCTCATCGCTCAAGGCTTGCGCCTCCATCGACATGTGGTCGCCTGCTCTGGCAACCAGCGCTTGCGCCTTCTTGCGAGCCTGGGCTTGGATCACGCTCTCTATGCGACCCTCCACAGGCACGATCATGTAGACGAACCGGCACCCCATCGCCTCGGCCGCTTGCTGCATGTACTTGATCGTCACGCCTCCCGACAGCTCCGCTCGCTCCGCTTGCGATACCGATGAGCGCGTCACTCCAAGGCGGCGCGCCAGACCCGCAGCAGACATGCCGAGCGCCTTGCGAGCTGTCGCAATCCAGCCCTCGGAGGCGGTGCTCGAAGCCGTGCCCGCCGATGCGGCGCGGTTCACAATGGCTTGGTACTGCCTGGCTGCGACATTCCGTAGACTCATTGTGTAAACCTATACCTTGACCCGCTGCCGAAAATGTCAATGGATAGATATACACAAGGCTATCAGATGTCAAGCGATACCTAACCATGTTGGACGACGCTTTGGACGCAGCCGCCGCTCACGAGCGGGAAAAAGACTGCTTTCGTTCCCACCAAAGAGCAGGTTGCGAGGCGCATGCGCGGTCGCATGCACTCGGACGGTGGGACGTCCCTCAAGATCGGTCAGGCGCACGAACGAAGCCGATCTGGCGCTTCGGGCGGACCGTCGGGGCCATCAGCTGCCGGATGGCGTCGAACACGACCTTGAACTGCGCGTCGTACTTCTTCTCGAGCCGCGCCAGCTTCGCCGCCAGTTCAGCGTTCGTGGCCAGCATGCGGGTACCGCTGGCCTCCTCGTCCCTTTGAGATCACGGATTGTGATCTCAAACGGGCGTGCTCCTCGGACGTGAGCCGGAGCTCGACGGCGCGGTCATCGGCACCCAGTCTACATCGTCCCGCCGACCAGATACACTCACCCCAGACAGACCCCGATGAAGCAGCGCCTCGTAGTCCTGCCAGACCACGGCCAGTTGATGGTCAGCGCTGACCTGCACGGCAACATGCAGGACCTCCTCGCGCTCGAGGCGCACTTCGAGCGCTTGCGATCGTCCAGCAGCAACGTGCACTGGGTCTTGCTCGGGGACCTGGTTCATGGCCCGGACAGCGCTGCGCGAGCCAGACAGCCTGAGCTCTACGACTTCCCCGACGAATCCTTTGCTGTCGTCGACCACGTGGGGAAGCTACAGGCCGCGTGGCCGGGCAACGTGCACCTGCTGCTCGGCAACCATGACCATGGACATGTGGGCGGCGTTCACACGAGCAAGTTCCACCACGACGAGGTCGAGCACCTGGAATCGACGCTCTCCGCTGATCAACGGGCCCGCCTGGTCGCCGTGCTCGAAGGCGCTGCGCTGGTCGCCATCGCTCCTTGCGGCGTGCTGCTTGCCCACGGATCGCCCGACGCGTCGCTGTTCGACGTGCATGCCGTGAACTCCCTGGATCTCGATCCGCGCAACAACGATCGTCATGGGCAGTGGCTCTTGTCGAGTCTGCTTGGGTCGTACGGTCAGCCAGATGCGGTGACGCGCGAGGTTCTGGAGCATGCCGGGCGAAGTGCCGGAATGGACCTGCGCGTGGTCGTTCATGGGCACGACCGCGACGAGGCCGGGTTCTTCGTCGAGGGCGAGCACCAGGTCTGCGCAGTTGTGTTTGGCGCGCCTCCACGGAACAAGCGCTTCGTCGTGCTGGACCTCGCTGCGCGCTATCCGGATGCGCATGCGTTTCGAGAGGGGCACGAGGTCCTCCGCCTGTATCCGACAGCGTGACGAAGGGGCGTGTGGAAGGACGGCCTCCGCCTCAGCTGTCGGCCACGGTTCCGAATTGCTCGCCGCTGCCCGGGCAGCCGATGAAGTGAATCGCCCCGGCTTGACACACGACGACCGGTTGGCCATGTGGCTCCGATGAGTCCTGGCTCCTCTCCAACAGGAAGGAAATCACGGTGAACAAGACGAATCACGGCTCCTTCATCTGGTACGAATTGATGACCACCGACTCGACGGCAGCCGCCAAGTTCTACGGCGCGGTCATCGGCTGGAAGATCTCCGATCATGCGGACCCGCAGGCCGGCGGAATGGACTACCGAATGATCGGCCGCAGCGATGGCGGCAACGCAGGCGGCGTGTTCCAGCTTCGGCAAGAAGAGCTCGTTCACGGGGCGCGTCCGACCTGGCTCGGCTATCTCCACGTCCCCAACGTCGACGACGCAATCAAGGCCATCGAAGCTGATGGTGGCAAGTCGATGATGCCTGCCATGGACCTGCCAGTGGGCCGGATCGCAATGGTCACGGACCCGATGGGAACCCCGTTCTACGTGATGGCTCC
Organism: Deltaproteobacteria bacterium; assembly: GCA_016218915.1. Taxonomy (GTDB): domain Bacteria; phylum Myxococcota_A; class Polyangia; order Polyangiales; family Polyangiaceae; genus JACRCQ01. The sequence goes on along the minus strand of JACRCQ010000042.1, from coordinate 55,959 downwards.
GGTTCCACCGCCCGGAAAGCGCGAGGCCCGCAGCGACGTGTTCGACGTCGCAGCGAAGCAACGCGTGCGTTGGAACGAGCTCGCAAGCCCTGACCTTGCCCGCGCCAAGGCTTTCTATTCCACGCACTTCGGGTTCGAGTTCAAGGAAGCCATGCCCATGGGCGCCATGGGCGACTACTGCTTCATCGATCACGACGGCGTACGTCTCGGGGCGATCATGCAGGAGCCTGAGCCGACTCCAAAGGCTGCCTGGCTCTTCTACTTCGGCGTGGACTCGATCGCAGCGGCGAAGAAGGCCATTCTCGCAGGCGGCGGCAGCGTGCTTCGCGGTCCGCACGAGGTGCCTGGGGGCGAGTGGATCATCGTCGCCACTGACCCGCAGGGAGCGCGCTTTGGTGTCGTAGGCCCGCAGGGAGAATGATTGAGCGCTGCGCGGGCGAGCTCGCGCGTCAGGTGCTCCCATCCCCAGACCTATCCGTGGGGTAGCACCCGACCCGAGGCCAACTGCAGTCGAAATGGCCGCCATCCGCCGGGCGGATCCCAGTCGCCTTCACCCTCGACAATTCCCTCTCGGATGGAGTGTACGACCACGCCGTCGATGCCGAGAGCGACGCTGGCCCAAAGGAGGGAGCCGCTCTTGTCGATGCATCGAAGTCGCTCGGCGTCAGCGACGAGCAAGCAGTCGTCCAGCGCGTAGAGATGACCGAAGTAGCCATCCAGGGCAAACGTCGACGGTGTGCGCGCAGCCGATGAAACGAGATGGACCTGAGCGCCGAACCCGACGACGATGAAGTCTGCCCATGCAAGCGCTTCCTGGAAGGCGTGGGCGGCGGGCTCCGACTCGTAGATATCGACGCGCAGGAAGGGCGAGGCATCCTTCTGCACCGTGACATAGGTGGATGGATCTCCAACGCCCTGTCGCACCTGGCCGACGATCACCGGAGCCATGGTGGTCCAAGGTGCTTCCAGGGCGTGACGGAAGTCGATTGTGTGCACGGTCCAGTGTTCTACCACCGGCGGCTGGTTGTGGAAACGCCGGTTGGCCTTCCACGATGCTTCGTGTACTACGGTCATCGAGCTGGGGTCATCGAATGAACAGGACCATCGAGGAAGAGCAATTCGACGCTTGCCTTGGCGTGCTCTATCAGGGCCTCATCGCGATCAGGCTGGCTGGCTGGGCAGGTGACGCGACTCGCTGTGCGCAGATCGCCGATGCCCTGCACAACCTGCCCGATCTACTGCGGACAGGTCACAGCCGCGGGTGGACAGTCGAGCAGTTCGTCGATCTGTTCTTGGACCCGCTGGCTAGCGACCAGCGTTGGGCGGCGGACTGGAAAGCGGAGCTGCTGCGAACCGGGTCGAGTCGCCAGAGCTCGCCCTGAGGTGGAATGCGCCTGCTTGGGCGCGATCGGTGTAGCGATGAGTCCGAGCGGAAGCGACGGGGGGCTTGCCCTTTGATGGGGCATCCGGCACAACCGAGTCATGGCGCGAACGATCTTCTACTCGTGGCAGAGCGATCTTGCTGGAAGAATGAACAAGAACCTGATCCGGAAGGCCCTCGACGAAGCCGCCGCAGCATGCAGCGGCGATGCCTCAGTTGAGGAGGCGGTTCGGGTGGACCAGGACACCCAGGGCGTGCCGGGATCACCTCCAATTGCCGAGACCATCCTGCAGAAGATCGAAGCATGCGACGTGTTCGTTGCCGACCTCACGTTCGTCGCCCACCGTGCGGGTGGGGGTGGCGTGCCGAACCCGAACGTGCTGATCGAGTACGGGTACGCGATGAAGGCGAGCGGGCACTCGCGGATCGTCGCTGTCTTCAACAAGGCGCACGGTGACGCCAGAGATCTGCCGTTCGACTTGTCGCATCGAAGGTTTCCGATCGTATACAACATTGACGATGATGCGCCCGACACGGAACGCCAGAACGCGCGTAAGGACCTCGCTTCCAGATTGACTTCGGCGCTGAGGCCAATCTTGAAGGAGAACGCCAAGGCATCGAGTCTTTGGGAGCCCACGGCACCTCGCGACGGGGCGGCCTCATTTTTCGCACCTGACGAGGTTGTGACGATCGACCGCGAACATCGAGCCGTCCCGACGGAACTCAGACTTCCGAGAAGCGCCCGATCCTTCGTTCGGGTTATCCCGAGCGCCCCGATGGCGCCCATGTCGGAGGTCAGACTGCTCGAGATCGCGCGCAATCACATTCGACCCGCACACCCGAGAGGCCTCCAGGGGTGGAACTCGTCGAGGAATATCCACGGGGCGGTGGTATACGCATTCGACCGCGACGAGAAGTTCATCCGTTCGTTGACACAACTGTTCATTTCCGGAGAGATCTGGGGGATCGATACTTACGGCGTTTCCGCGGAGTACCACAGCGAGCGGGGCTCTCCCTACATCCCCACGGTAGCGCTCGAGCGAGACTTGCAGGACACACTTTCCAACTACCTGCAGGCCGCCCAGTTGCTCGAACTGCGAGCACCGTTTCGCGTGGTATTGGGAGTCTCTGGCGTAGAGGGCCATCGGCTCGCCGTGCCGGCGAATCTGTACCCCGAAGGGGAGTTCATGGGCGACATCTACAGGGACGAGATCGTGTTGGAGGCGTCGATGCCAGCGCCCAACAGCGACGTCAACGCAGTAGTACCTACCTTCATCGCTCGGGTCTACGATGCCGCCGGGCTGGTCATGCCAGCGCGGAGGTGACCGGGCCCCAGCTGTCTGCTCTGCATGGTAATCCAGAGTATCATCGACCTCGATCTAAGGCCGTCGGGTACATCGAGCGCTTTGAGAAAACCCCACCCAGTCTGGGTCTGCCTTCCGCACCTTCGATTGTGGAAAGTGCGACGCGCCGCCGGCTCACCGCTGAGTCTGTGGGGAGCAACCGGCCGTCGACAACGCATGCGCTCCGCCGTAGGCCGAGTGCCTCACGGCGCTGCTGCGCACGGTTGCCTGCGCGCGTTGCTGTCCAGCGCCGTCGAGAGCATGCGGTGCGGCGAGCGGACCAGCGGAGCCATCTACCTGGATGGCTTCCAGGTGCCTCCGGCGCCATGAAAAGTCTCAACCCGAAGCTCGTACCTCCTCCCGCACCTGCAGCACTGGAAGTCAGAAGCGATGAAGTCCGGCCGCGGGCCGTCGGGCTCGATCTCAAGAACCGAAACGGTACCCTTGCGCATCTCAGTGATTGCTCCTGATCGCAGGCATCCCTTCACCGCATCCAGGACATCGCGAAGATGGTCAGGCGAACGAATGGCGACCGTGGAGTCGATCGCGCCACAGCTCGTGCAGGGTTGGTCGACCATGTCTGATCCTCTGATCAACGTTACGCGCTGTCGAGTCACCACGTGCGATGATGCGCTTCTCGGGCCCAATACTCCAGCCGAACGGCCAGGCATTCCCCTTTGAACCTGACGCGATGCAATTGGACCTGACGCCCCGATGCGCCGGCCTCCGCGGAGATCTGGGATGATCTGCGGCTACTGCCTGCGCGTCCGGGCCACAGCCCCCGCCACACCACCACCCACGCCGCACTCGCGGAACTGCACCGTGGTACAACCTCCGCATGCGCGTTCATCTTGCCCTCCTTGTGCTCGGGGCGTGCGCCGCTCCTGCCGAGCCCGCAGTCGCCCCAGCCGCCCCAGTCACCTCAGCGGCCCCAGTCACATCAGCCGCCCCGGTCACCTCAGCCGCCGCAGTCGTGCACCAACAGCAGGACCGCGACAGCGCCGTGACCCCGGCTCCGTCAAACCTGCCCGCAGCCGAGCCCAGTGCGCCCGCGCGGATCGAACAAGGCCTGCAGCAGGCCCGGATCGCCGGGGCAGCGGTGCAGGCGCGCGCCATCGGGTCGGCTGCCACCCTGTGGCTGATGGATCATCCGGACCGCTGCCCGACCCTGCAAGACCTCGTGCGGGACCGTCAACTCGTCAACGAGCGGGCTACGCGGGATCCCTGGGGATCGCAGTTCCTGATCCAGTGCCAGGGCGGCCGACTGCAAGTGCGGTCTCCGGGCCCTGACCGCGCGCCCAATACCGGCGACGACGTCGTCTCCACCGAATGACCAGGTACACGGGCGCGCAAAGGACAGCCGATGTGAGCCGATCGACTGACTCGCGCGCGTCCTGGGCAGGAGCTTCAGAGCCCTGACGGCGTTCAGATCGAGCTACCTTGGGTCCATGCTCCGTATTGCGCTCGTGACCTTCATCGGTGGAGGCATCCTCGGCTCGGCGACCAGCGCGCTATCGTACGCTCTGCTTGCCCCCAGCCCGCGACGAGTCCTGTGGGCCGTGCTGTACGGCATCCCACTGGCCTTGATCTGCGCGCTGTGGTGGCTCGTGGGCCTGGCCGGGCTGCCGACCTACTCGGAAAAATACAGGATCGCAGGGCCAGAGCAGGGCGGGTCGATCGGTTCCACTCTTGCAGGCGTGGGTGAGATGATCCGCGTGGAAGAGGCACGCGAGCAACTCCTGATTCAGACCTGGGAGACCACGGCAGTCGCCGCGGTGATTCTTGTCATCGCGGCCGCAGCTCAGCGCATGCGGGCCCGGTGACGAACGCGGTGGGTCTTAGCTTCCTCGAGGGTATGAATCCATCGGGAAGTGCGCTGTAGTCGCAACACGTATAAGCGGACACGCGCAGCACACTGCGCCGAGACTGCATGCTTCCGGGGGGCGAGTGGGCAAGTCCCCGAGTTTGCATCCGAACTTCCGGGGGCAAGGTGTTGCGACGTCGTAACAGCTTGGATCCCCCAGCAGAGTCGTTGTAGGATAACCGAATAATGCTATCTAAAAGTCCGATCAGCAGCCTCGCATGCGCTGCGCTGCTTGCGCTCTCGGGTTGTACAAGCTCGGACTCGCAGCCCCAGCCGGACTCGGGATCGTCAGCGCTGCACCCCTACTCAGGTGGATCCCAGTGCGTGGACTACCCGGACAGCGGCTACCGCGTCTTCCCGTACCTGGCCGACGCGGCCCTGGAGTGGCCCGCTTGCCCGCTCAACTGCACGGTCGTCCAAGCGCAAGCCGGGAGCGCAATCGGCCCTTTGGACCAGGCGCTGCCGTCCGGGGCCTGCACCGATGAAGGCGCAGCTTGCCAGTCTGGCCTCATGGCTGGATGGTGCCCGCCGTGCTTCAATGGGGGAGGGCCGGGAAACGCCTACGTTTGCGTGTGCCGCGGCCTGCAGTGGCACTGCGCCTTGGCCGCTCAAGGCAAGGCCATGTGCGCTGCTCCCGCGTGCTTGGGGGCGGGGTCAACGCCTGTCGACGGGGGAAACTGCCACCCCACGTGGACCTCGACCGAGGTATGTGCGTGCGGCAAATGCTGGAGTCTGTGCGCTGCGGACTCTGACTGCGACGGAGGGCAATGCAAGCTGAACACGCTTTGCTTCCCGACCCAGGAGGGTTGCGCTGGACCTGACGAGTGCCCCACGACGTGTTCCGGATTCTGTGAGTAGTGGCCTGCGATCAGCCGACTGTGCCTCTGCTACCTCTGGCTGCGATCGGTCCATTCGAGGCTCCGGGCCTCCTGCACGAACATTCGTCTGTAGATCTCTAGCACCGCTGGCTTGGCGCAGCCCTCGACCGTCAGCATGCCGAACGTCCCTGGCTCGATCCGGGCAGAGAGTTCGCAGCTCTCGCCATCCTCCGACAGGGAAAGACCCAATTGATCGACCTGCCCCGGGCAGTCGTACCATCCGCCGCCGCCTCTCGGCAGGGCGAGGGTGTCGCACGGGGAGATCCCGAACCTGATGACACCGGTGCGGGAGGTCGCAATGGATATCTGAGCGCCGTTTCTGGCCACGCGGTCGCACAGATCGACGCCCTTGCTGCCATCAAAGGCCCCACGAGTCCCACCGCATGCATGCCCGCCCATGCTCGATCCTGTGGAACATCCGATGGGCTTGTGATCTGGGCCGTACCAGACCGCCGAGCTGAAGTCCGCGTAATTGGCCCACAGCCAATCTCCGCGTTCGGACATCCGCACCCTCAAGCCGAGCCCGCACCAGATTTCCGCCGCACGCTTCGGAGACAGCCTGCACATGGGATCTCGAGAGTCGTCGAGCGGAACGCAGGTGCCGGCATCGGCTTCGCGAGGTACACCCGCGTCCAATGGGAGGCGGAAGTCGTAGGTCAGTGAGGGCGGGGGCGCTCCAGGATCTTCGAGCGGACTCCGTCGCGCGCACGAAAGCGCAGCCATCCCCAGCATCGACACCACACCAAGGCCGGCCCTCGTCATGATCCCAAGGATGCCACGACTCGCCGATCAGAGCACGATCCGTCGTCGCACGCCCCTGACCGTCGGCCAAGGCCCTGCGGGTGATAGCGGCTTCTGAGCTTCGTCCAGCGTGGTCGACAGTCCCAGCAGGGTGGGGTAGGGTTAGGCAACGCGACATGCAGAACCGAGGGCGTCCGGAGGAACGTGGGCAACGAGCGCTTGCATCCCGAACGAGCGCGCTCCGACATCTATTCGGGCTTGCTCTTTCGAGCATGGCAGTTCTGGGAGCCATGGGGTGCACTCCGCAGCCCGTTGAGAATCCAGCCGACTGTCCGTACGTGATGGTGCCGATCGACGGCGGCGCCGATGCGTTCTCGGCCATCGGCGAATACCGGACCGGCAAGGAGTGCGAGCAGCTCTGCGCAAGTCCCCATCGCGTCTGTCAGCTGGTTGATCAGGGGACAGTGAAGTGCCAGGAGTCGTGCCTGTGACTGCGAGAGTGGATGCGTGCGCTACGGCTCACCCGCCCAGTTCGCTATCGGCTGGAATCGGGCAGACGGGCCAGAGCGACTGGAAACGCCGGAGTCCATCGTAGTACGGCCGCGAGCCGGGCTCGGGGCATTGCCTCACTGCCTCAGAGAAGGACTCCGGCGGATTGTAGTGATGGCACCGCATGTAGTGGCCGACCAGATCGGGCGCAACGAACAGCACTTCCCCCGCTGGGATGAGCAGCGCTTGAGCCCCTCGGGCCTCCGCGCAGAACTCGCACGTTTGGCACCCGCCGGCGGCGACGGGCAACCAGCGCCGGTTGGCAACCATGCGGTCCAGGATGTCGGCAACGCGAGCATCCGAACGTCCAGCCCGGAAAGGGTGGAAGGCAGAAAGCCAACCGACCGCGAACACCCCTGGTCCGGAGGCGAACGGCGTGTCCGCTGCGCCGTCAGGAATCCACGTCCCCGCATCGATCTCGATGCATTCCGAGGAGTCCACCTGGACGAGATCCAGCCCTCTGCGTTTGGCTTCCTCGCGAAGCTGGGCAGCTGTGCTCCCATGCGCAGTCTCGGAATCGAAGACCTCACCCGCAAGAGCGCGCCGCATCAGATCCCCCAAGGGGACTGTCCGGAAGGGCTCAAAAACCAATCGCATCGCAGCGACCTCCCTGGCGGACGGTGTTCCTGATGCCCACCGCGGGCGAAAGCGCACGCCGCGAAGCACAACGACCTGGGGCGTGGAAGGCTTGCCGGTCACGTCATCTCGAATGCCCACGCCATCCCCTGTAGCATAGGCTCCGCTGTTCCGCGATCCACGATCACCGCCAAAGCCCTTCGCCCGCTGGAGGTGCCCATCGTACGATCACACCCCGCAGCGGCTGAGGTCGCCGCCCGACATCGATCACTTCGTGCTTCCGATTCAGAGCAGAAGCCTCAAGGCCCTACGGGAGTACCAGGGGCCGGGGAGGCCCTCTTCCCCCGATCCCAGCGCGCGAGTATCGAGATCTCGATATCAGTATCTGGATTCCGATGTGCAAGGCGCGCAGGGCCCCGGGGGGCACTCCCCGCATCTCCCAGCAGGGATCCCGTCAGAGGCTCGGTCGGTCAAGCTCGCCTTGCGCACGCTACCTTTCAGCCACGATCGTCGTTGTGCCTGAAATGCCGCCTCCACCACCCTGGCCGCTGCCACCCTGGCCGCCGCTGCCAGTGCCACCCTGGCCGCTGCCACCCTGGCCGCCGCTGCCAGTGCCACCCTGGCCGCTGCCACCCTGGCCGCTGCCGCCAGTGCCACCCTGGCCGCTGCCCCCTGTGCCGCCCTGGCCGCCGCTGCCAGTGCCACCCTGGCCGCTGCCCCCTGTGCCGCCCTGGCCGCCGCTGCCTAAACCACCCAGGTCGCCGCTGGCGGTGCGTCCGGCTTCCGCGAGGGCCGGTGCACCAACGCGATTCTCAAACGCAACGGATGACACTCCGCACTCGATTACGCGTGAGTGCTTGGACCGCATCGAGCCTCCCTCGCTGGCTGCTGCTGGGGGCGCTGCGAACTGCGGACCGACGCGGCGGCGAACTGGGGGCGAGAGCTTGGGGTCATCACCCCAGCGCGCGGGCAACGGTTCATCCAGGTGCTCTCGGTAGCGGCGGAGCTCTTCCGGCTCGCTCTGGTAATAGTGCCATCGTCCCTGATTGCGATAGTACCAACGATCCTCAAACAGAAAGACCGGACGCCCTTCGTACGACGATTGGGGATACTTCTGGTACTCGACGCCCGGAGCGACGGTGGCCCCACGCTGGACAGGCGCAGGGCCTGTTGTGGCGTAACAGGCGCTCAGTGCGAGCGACGCAATGGCGATTCCACACAAGGTTGCAATTCGTCGGTTCATGAACCCCTCGAACGTTTACCCACGGACCGTTGCAGCGCTCGGGCCGCCAACCAGGCGTGGGCAAATCGGTTGCGTCCCATTCACTCAGCCGTCCCCCCTGGACTGGCCGTTCAATCAAGATGAGCCCCTTGGCCATCAAATCGACGCGCCGTAGCGCGTTCACCACTCCGCAGCATCATGCATTCTCAGCCCCCTGGGCCCCGTTCCAGGTGCAATGCATCCGCGGTGCCACTCGCGTGGATCGGGCTACGCGTGCCCCGATCCTCCGCATATCAGCGAGGCGAAGTGGCGGACGGGCCCTGGAGCTACTCGTACGCCGAGTGGCGGGCCGGCATGAAGAAGCAGAACCCTCCGGTGAGGGCCATGTCGACGTCGGTCCGCCAGCTCGTGCCGCTCAGCGGAGTGGGATGAATCAAGCTGAGCAGGTCGATGCGGAACGCGAGCCAAGGCAGCCCGAGGTAGAACTTCACTCCGCCTCCGATCAGGCCAGCACGCCGCCATTCGCGATCGACGTTCACTCCGCCGAATCCGACGTTCAGGAAAAGGTCGAGCGCGATCAGCTTACGGCCAATTCGCATGGCCAGGTCGTTGGACATCGACCCCTCGGCAAATACGAAGTGCATGTCGCGCGTCGACGCAGGGCCCTCGAAGCCAGGGCTCGGCTGGACGCGCGAATACTCGTAGCTCGTGCCGGCCGAGAACATCGGGCTCAGATGGAAGTGCGCCCGGGCGCCAGCGAGAAAGGTGCTGCCCACGGTTCGTCCGAGCAGGCTTCCAAAGTGCGGGGACAACTCCAGCTGGTAGCGTTTCTGGTGGCGGTAGTCGGGGTCCAGGATGGGTGGCACGGCCGTGAGATCGGATTCGGCCTTGGCAGGCGCGGGCGACTGCGGGGGCAACGCCCAGACCGTGGACGAGAACGTCACAGCACCGAAGCACGCCAACGCGAGGAGACTTCCTCGTGATCCTCGACGCCGAGCAGATCGATTTCTGCGCATGGGTCCCCTCCCACAGGTCCTTGGTCCTCGGTCACGCCTTCTGCAACCCCCTCGGCACGCAGCGCACTCCGGCCAAGGTCATGGCTCTTGTCTCCCAGCGGACTGTCGGCAAGCCTGCCGCCGGTCATGCCACGCGGCATCGTCGCAAGCCCATGGGACGCCGGGGCAGCTCGCTGGTTGCGAAGCTGTTGGACTTCGCCTCAGCCGGATTCGCGTGCGGCCCTGAGCGCATCGACGAAGTCCTGCGGCTGCAGGCTGGTCGCAATACCCCAGCGACGCGAGATCGGCGACGACTCTGCAAGCACTGCGCGCAGCGTCGATTTGGTACGAATGTGGCTGTCGAGCAGATCAGGCGGAAGAGCCGCGTCGGCGGAAGCCCGCTCGCGATGCTCGAGGAAGTCGAGCGACGATTGGAGCACAACCAGTGCGCGCCGATATCGTCGCGCCCATTCCTGCGGTAGCCTGCTTCCCAGCTCCTCGCGGACCGCGTGCGCGGTGTTGTCCACAAGCCAGTCCAGCCGTCGATCGAGCCCCAGCGTGGCGAGCTTCGCCCGGATGGCGTGCAGATTCACGGCGTCGATGTGGAGCACGAGCACTGGCGCCAGCGCTGTGACGAGCCGAGGTCCGCCCAGGATCAGCCCTTCGCGCACTGCGTTTCCAACCGCTTCGAGCCGCTGGCTGGGCAGGACCTGCTCGAGCTCGCGCAGGTGGCTTGCGCCGAGGCGCGCCAGGACGTTCTGCAGCTCCGCGTGGTGATCGGGAGCTTGCGAGGAGAACTGGTCCACGCCGACATTGAACAGCTGGAGGATTTGCAGGAACTGCTCTGCAGTGAACGAGCCTCGGCCGCTTTCGATCTCGCTCAGCCGAGACTGCGACAGTCCCAGCCGTTTCGACAGCTCTGCCTGGGTCCAGGCTCGTTGCTTGCGAAGCTGCCGGACCTTGTCCGCTATCTGGCCGCGTGTGGGGGGCATCCTTCGCCGATTCTAGCTCGTCATTATCGAGATGTCGATATGGATATCGAAATGTCGATTCCGAGGAGGCGCCAGGCGCAGGGGGGGCACTCTCGGCCGCTGCGTCGAGCCCTGGACTACCGCCTGGGCCTGTCGGGCTCCCTGCCGCGACCTCGACCGATCCGCCGCAACTTGCGAAGACCAGCAAGCCCGCAACCCCGACAAGTGCCCTGGGAGCGAGAGAGCGCGCGATGGTCATGCCCTGAGAGAGTAAATGCCCTGCCGTGCGATGCCAGGAGGATGAACCGCTTGTACAATGCCGGCTTGAGCCATGCCACACGACCACCACTTCTTGTCCCGACTCGATCGCGTCACCGACCAGCAGTTGCAGCTCGCATTGAATCTGTACCGCGACCATGAGCTGGTACGCCTGATCCTCGACTACTTCGGCACAGCGCTTCCACCGGACGCGGACACGGTCGCGATCTCCCTGGTCGACTCCGGTCGGGGCCCCCACATTCTCGTAGCCCGCAACGGCCACTTTGTTACCTGCCTCGCCGAAGGCATGGTGCTGGCCCAAGGAACGCCGGTCATCAAGCGGGAGCAGCTCGATCGGCTGGGGGGCTCGATGCAGGTCGTTCGCGACGCGATTGCCTCCGACGAGTACGAGCAGCGGCGCGAAAGGATGCATCGCATCACGGACCGAATCCTCGACTCCCCTGACAGGCTCACGCGTGAAGAGTTCGAGACCGCGCTGGCGGTGTCCCCCCTGCTGGACGAATGGTTCGGCAAAGTCTTCGGCCGGGCGGTGGAAGGGGTCTTCGGGCTGCGGGATCTTGTCGCCTGCATTCGCAAGCCAGGCTCGCGAGAGCGCGACGCGCTTCGGGAATGGTGGAGGTGCGCCTGGACCCTCGGGGTTGGGAGCATGATCAGGGCCCATGATCCTCAGGGGCGGTGGGAACAGCTCTCCAACGACGGGCGCTGTTTCATGAGCTTCTGCACGGTGTCGCAGGGCGTCGCACCGATCGCGCTGCGGGGGCTGTGGGCTGCCGGCAAGGTCGGAGAGCCGCTGGTGGAGAGCTACCGTGTCGAGCTCGATTGCGAGCACCCCCGCGACAAAGTGGATGTGTTGCACTCGATCGCATCGCTAGCTGTCATTGCGCACCGGAATCCTATGCTGGCTCCGCAGGTACGCGAAATTCTTCAGCTCGATCGTCTTCGCCGGATCGCCTCGCCTCAGATGGCCGCCTACGCCGGGAAGCTGGTTGAAGTGCTGCTGCGCGGCATCGACGAGCCTTCGTCGATTGGGCATTCCTTTGTCGACAACGGACGCGCGCGCGCGGTGGAGAGGAGCAAGGACTTTCCGGTCGGATCGCCCTTTCGCTTCGAGCGCAAGGAAGACGTCCCTGAGCCGATCGCTTGCTCGTACGCGGCCAACCTGCTCGTGGACTTTCTAAACACGGATGCTGGTCTGGAGCACCTGATCTGCGCCACTCCCTGGCTCGGAAGAGCGCGTCCCGAGGAGCTCCTGCTTCCCGGTGCATGTCTGCAGCACCATCGAGCTACATGGTCCGCGGAGCAGACGATGGAGGCGCTTGCTCCGCTGCGCAGAGGATTCCTGCGCTCAGCCCACCGTCCGGCTGCGTCGCCCAAGACCGGGCCCAACGAGCCATGCCCCTGCGGCAGCGGTCGCAAGTTCAAGAAGTGCTGTGGGGACCCTGCATCGCGCACGTAGTCGGCATCGGGCACGTAGAGCACGCGTGTCAGATCCGAAGCGATTGTCCGGACTGGCCCAAAGACCCCTCGAATCGTAGCTCCGCGCCCCGGTAGGACGCTATAGTCCGTTCCGATGTGTCTCGTCGTCCCGCTTCCGCCAAGAGCCAACGTCGTCATAGCGACGATCACCCTCGCGTCCGCTGCAGCCCTTGGATGTCATACGCCCCCGGCAGCCGCTTCAGCGCGAACCGCGCCAAGCGCTGCGATTCCGGTGAACTCGTCCGCCGAACCCGCATCCTGCGACGGGAAGCGCTGGCCCACCGACGCATGGAACGTCTGCATCTCCACGGCGGCCCGTTTTGAGCGCCCTCAGGTCGATCGCGCGCAGTACGTTGCGAACCTGGACATGAGCTTCCCCGTGATCACCGAGAACGAGCAGAACCCGTCCTTCGACCTCTCGGCCCAGCGCACTTTGTGCCTCCCCAAGGGCAGGTACATCATCCACACAGAGTCCGACACGCTGATCGATGTATGGGTAGACGGGCGGCAGGTGATTCAGGACCGGCACGCCATGAGCAGAAGCCTGGCCGCGGAACCTGACTTTTCGCCTCCCGTCCCGATCGATGGTTGTGTACGGATGCGTGTCCTATATCGCAACTACATGCGCTTTTCGCCCTCCAGGCTCCGCGTGTACTGGACCCAGGCTGCGCCTGCCAGGGTGACGTGCGACGAGGCGAGCTATCCAAGGGACGATTGGAACGTATGTGTCTTCGAGGGCTACCACGAGCAACTGCCGATTGGAAACGAGCGCTGGGCAGAGCTCAAGGCTCGATGGGCGTGGAACGAGGGCCCCATGGGTCGTGCGGACGACTACTCGCTCTCGGCACGCCACACGATATGCTTCGAGCCTGGGCAATACATCTTTCGCGCCTCGTGGGAGGGAGGATTTGCGCTCTCTGTCGGCGACCACGTCGTGATGGACGAGCTGCAGCTTCGTCCGGGAGCAGGCCCGGGGCCCGTCACACGGCTCAGCGAACCCATCATGCTCGACGGGTGTCTCCCTGCCCGCGCGCGCTACGCTGACCGAGTTGGACCCTCTGCCCTCGATGTGGCGTGGGCGCGTAGCGGAACCCCCTTGGCCGGGAAGTGGCGGGATGAGCAGAAGCTGTGTCCAATGGGATGTCCGCTGCTGCATGAGTGTCGGACGCGGCGCAGTGGGGATCCGCCGTCGCCGGGTCGCGACACGACCGGAGGCGTATGCGCGCCGCCGGTTGCTGGCGGGGACATCGGCCATCCTTGCGATCCGGGTCACCCGTGTCGGACTGGGCTGGCGTGTTTTCCTGGCGCGAGCCAGTGGCGGGATGCGACGTGCCGTATCCCACCTCGACTCGACTGAGCAAGGGCCTTGCGCGGCCGTTACCGGCACGACATGCCCGGCCAACGCGCCAGCACCCTCGCGCGGATGATGCGCCCACCGCCAGGGAAATGTGGCTCCGCCGCCCCCGAAGATGCGCTATCTTCACGATGAATGCGTGCTTCTGCCTGCAATGCCGTTCCGCTCGCAGCGATGATCGCTTGCTGCACCCTGGGCTGCTCCGGGCTGCTCGCCTACGATGACCTCAACTTCAACGACGACGGCGGCGAGTGGCCCCATTGGTCGCCGCCAGATGCCGCCTCGCCCGAAATCACCCCGCAGGACGTGCCCCCGCCCCTGAATGCTGCCTGCGTCCAAAGTTCCGTGGCCTTGGTCGGAGCCCTCGATGGCACCAAGGCCGACGGCTGCTTTCCCATGAGCTGGCACACGATGGATCAGGCGTCCTCTCCCTCCACCATGGACGTGGAGTTCGGAACCGAGGGCAAGGTGCACCTGCAATGGACCGGCCTGCTGCCGAACGGATCCAGCACTCCGGCCACAGGCACCCTCAAGATGCCGGTCGAAGGAGCCAGCGCAGGCAAGCAGTTCTGCGTGGACACCGGCAGCTTTGCCATGTTCGAAGTCGGCGTCGGTGAGCGCCTCTACGTGTTCAACCTCTCCAAGCTTTCGTCCGGCGCCACGTGCCCAGGCGCTGCCGTGACCGGCTCGCTCCAGGGCGACTACCGCACGCAGTGAAGCAGGTGTGGTTAGCGGCGCGCCACCGGCGCGCCTGCGCTCAACGCGGCATCAGCCGCGTCTTGTCCAACCAACGCAAACCCCCGGCGACCCCGGGATTTTGCGCGTTGAAAGGCCTACTGGCAAACGCCTCCCGAAATGACCTTGCCCGACGGGCAGCAGTACACGAGCTGCGTGCCGGACATGCATGGCGCTGCGCCGGTGATCTGGTTCGCTGCGCAGCTCAGCCCTGTGCCGCACGTCGGCGGCGTGTAGCAGGCGCCATTGTAGATGATCTTGCCGCTCGCGCAGCAGTAGGCGAGCTGCGTGCCGGACATGCACGCGGTCGAGCCGCTGATCTGGTTCGCCGCACAAGCGAGCCCGGTGCCGCAATTGGGCGGGGTGTTGATGCACACGCCGTTGTTGATCATCTTGCCCGCAGCGCAGCAGTACACGAGCTGGGTGCCGGACATGCACGCAGTGCCTCCGGTAACAGCGCTCGCCGAGCAATCCAGCCCGCTCCCGCACGCTGGAGGCGGAGGATCAGCGCACGCGCCGTTGCTGATGACCTTGCCGCTCGCGCAGCAGTAGGCGAGCTGCGTGCCGGACATGCACGCGGTCGAGCCGCTGATCTGGTTGGCAGCGCATTCGAGCCCGCTGGCGCAGTTGGGCGGCGTGTTGATGCAGGCGCCGTTGTTGATCATCTTGCCTGCAGGGCAGCAGTAGACGAGCTGGGTGCCGGACATGCACGCGGCAGCTCCGGTGACCGCGCTTGCCGAGCAATCGAGCCCGGTCGCGCAGCTGGGGGGAGAGCCCACGCAAGCACCATTGCTGATCGTCTGCCCGGATGCGCAGCACCACCCCTCGTTCTGCGTGCCTGGCTGCACGCAGTGCGTGGCGCCTGTGACCGGGGAAGCCTGACAATTGAGCCCGGAGCCGCAATCAGGCAGGCCCGTCGTGCACACGCCGGCAGAGCAGGTGACCGAGCAGGACTCGGTCTGGGTCCAAGCCGTTCCTGACGTGTTGCACGTCTCGACGCCGTTATTGCCCGTGTTGCAGCGCTTCTGGCCCGGCGTGCAGGTTCCGGTGCTGCCGCCGTCTGCGCACTTCTGGGGGTCCGTGTAGCAGACGTCCGCGGTCTTGCACGGACGCGCCACCATCGCCTTGCAGCCTGCGGCATCCTGCTCGCAGACGTTCACGTTTCCTGGGTTGATGCAGGCCACGTCGCCGAGCGCGCACTCGGTGCCGCACACGCACAGGTGCATGTCCGCGTAGCACGCTGTGGACGTCTTGCAGTCATGCGACTTCCATTCCGCGCAGTTCCCCGCATTTCCTTCGCAGACGTTCACCTTGTTCGTATCGGTGCACTCGGTCTGCCCAAGCGTGCACGGCGGCGGATCCGCGCAGCCGTTCGCGCACATGCCGATCTTTACGCCAGGAAGCGCCTGGCTGACGCTGACGATGTCCTTCTCCCACTTGAACAGGGAGAGCTCTTTCTTGGCGAGCTCGATGTTGATGCCTGGAAGGAAGAGTCCGAACTTGGCACCCACTCCAGCTTCAACGACGCTGGTGACCTTGCCGTACAACGAGGTGGTGGGATAGGAGTTCGCGCCGTCGCACGTCTGCTCGATCCCCAACCCGACCGTGGTCCCTGCAGAAGCCCAGAGCGTGGGCCCAGCGAGGCCGTAGAAGATCAGCGCGAGCGAAGGCTTGATCGAGCAGCCGAACTCGATCCCTGCGCCGCCGGTGATGTTCGGTCCGATCGGCTCCGAGGTCAGCGTGCGCTCCGACACGCCGTCCCACTTCTCGTCGCCGTTGTAGTTGGTGTACCTCGCACCGAGCTTGGTCTGGCCCGTGACCTTTGCGCCCGCTTCGAGCGTGATGTTCGCCGACACTTGGACCGGACACTCGAGCTTCAGGTCTACGTTGAGCCCGGTCACGATGGGGATCGGAGGGGTGACCGGGATCCACACGGTCGGTAGCTGGTAGGTGTTGGACCAGAGCGGGATCTCGAACGAGCTCTTCTTGGCCGCGTCTTTGAGCGCCTTGAGATACTCGTTGCGCTGCGCGTCGGTTGCGCCTTGCATGAGCACAGCCAGGGGCGAGCCGTCCGGTGGGCTCAGCGGGTCCTCGTTCGGGCTTCCGAGCCCCACGGAGACCTTGCCGAAGAGCTTGCCGGTCAGGGAGATCTCGGTGTCGCCGATGAAGACCGTGTGGAACTCGTTGAGCTTGAAGTCGGTGATATCAAAGCCGATGTCGACGGACGGGCTGAAGACGAGCTTGCCGGTGAGCTCGCCTTTGGCTTCGGCCGAGACGTTGAGCTGGACGGTGTTGCCCTTGATCTTGACCGGCCACTGGCCGGAGTAGCTGCCGAGCTTCACATCGCCGAGCTTGATCTCCGGGAAGCCGATCTCAGGGCCGTTGTAGACGTCCTGCGGCTGGTAGCCCGGGGACCAGGGGGAGTTCTTGACCGTGGTCCCCTTGTCGGGCTGCACCACGAAACGCAGCTCTCCCTGCTTGATGATGTTGGTGAGGTAGGCGTCGAGGGTGGTGACGATGATCTTGTCGCCCTGCTGGGAGACCGACTTGACCTGGCGAAGGAAGCCGTTGGGATTGCCGCCGGTGTGCGTGGTCTGACGGTCGCCCACGATGTGGGTGTAGGCCTTGAGGCCAAGCACCTCGGAGTGGGTATCCGCGGTGAGCACGAGGCGATCCTTCTCGACCGTGATGCCGTTGGTGTCCTTCACCACGTAGACGTCGCCCTCCAGGATGAAGGGCTTTTTCGGGGCTGCCTCTTCGCTTCCGGAGCAGCTGACTGCGCCGCACCACAAGGCGCTGGCGATGATCCACGACACCCAAGCTCTGGTTCGCATGGTGGTCTCCTTCTGAGCCCAAGAGGCAGCCGATCTTTTCATGAGGCCAGGAAAGGGGCTGGGCGTCAAGGCACAACGAGGAGAAGGGCGTTGGGGGCAGGGAATGGGAAAGGGCAAGGGCAGGGGCAAGGGCAAGGGCAGGGGCAAGGGAACAGAGACGAATACTCACTTCGCACAAACAAGTCGGCGCAGACGCACGATGTCCGCGGGGAGATTGGGACTTCCGCCGCGCGCGGGCTCGTCCGGCGCCTCGGTCGATGCGAGCCACAAGTCCTGGCCCACCCATCGCGCAGAGATTGCGCCACCCACGAATGACGTGCGCGTCGCAAAGCACGCAGGCTCGCCTCTTGGCCGGGCCTCGTGATCAAAGAGCTTCACGCAGAACTGCCTGGCGCCAGCGTCGATCACCGCGACTCCGGAGTCGTCGGCAGCAGCCGCGAAACCTCGCGCCGGAACCACGAGGTCAGGCTCGATTGCCCCATCGAGCGACACGCGTGCGAACAGCGATGCATCGTCTGTGAGGTGTGGCAGCGGGAGGATGACGTCGTGATCCCGGAGCACGACAAGCTCGCCGAGATCCCCGATCACAAGGTCAGGATGCGCGGATCCACGCCACACGATGCGCGGGTCCTGGTTGCCATCGAACGTGATGCGCGCGAAGGAGATTCCTCGTCCTATGTCGCTCAGCGACGAAGCGAGCTCTCCGCGCCACGCCACGATGAAGTCCCCCTGGTACGCGAGCGCGCGGATGGGGCCACTGG
This sequence comes from Deltaproteobacteria bacterium, assembly GCA_016218915.1. Classification (GTDB taxonomy): domain Bacteria; phylum Myxococcota_A; class Polyangia; order Polyangiales; family Polyangiaceae; genus JACRCQ01. The sequence goes on along the minus strand of JACRCQ010000042.1, from coordinate 38,000 downwards.
TGCCCCACTCGGCCAACGTGAGTGTCGAAGCTCCCTGGCTCAGCCGTCGAACGCGCAGCGCGCCGCCGTCTCCACCATGCCAGAGCAGCAGCGGTTTGGCATCGAGCGCGAGCGTGGGCCGGGTGATCCGGGCCAGCGGATCGAAGAGCGCAGTTGCAGGACCCGCATGCGTCGAGTCCACGGCACGGCTCGTCCACTGCGGTAGCTGAGACGTCCCTCCCCATGTCGTCGACACAAGCTCAGCCGTGCTGCGCGTCGTGCCGAGGATGACCGGAGCGACGTCGATTCCGGTGCCAGGCTCGAAGGGGATCCGTGAGCCCAGGGGCTTGCCCGTCGCCGCATCGTAGCGCTCGATGTTCATGCTCAGGCGGGGCTTGCCAGTGCTCACAAAGTCGCTCCAGGCCACCCACACCGTGCCTTCGGCCACCGAGAGCGACGGGGCTTGAGAACGGTCCATGGCCTTTGCTCCTTTGCCGGTGAGTGTGACTTCCTTGTCGAGGCGGAGTCGGCACGCGGCAGGCGCATCAGCGGGCGCAGGTGTAGCCTCTTGCGCCAGCGGCATGACGATCGCAGATGGCCCTGGCAGCGCGGTGCAGGTGAGCTTGGCAATGACGAACTCGCTGCGGTCGCGGAGGTTGGAGGTCCAGGCGAGCAGATCGCCGGAGAGCGCGTGAGGGTTGGTCCCTTCGTGCGCGAGAGGCACAGGCGCGCCGAGTTCGCGTCCGCGCAGAAGACGCCCCTGAAGACGCTCGTCGACGACGACCGCGTCGGTGCCGAGCGCTGCGATTGCCATTTGCCACCCGCGCCAATCGGCAGGGACGGCGGTGCGCGCGAGCTCCGGTTCGCCGAGCCAGCCCACGTGGAGCGTTTGCGCTTGCGCTGAGCCTGACAACCACGCGCTGAGCACGCGGTCCTGGACCTCGAGCGACGTGAACGACCCGGCCTCGGGAACTTCGCGGGTCTGGCCGGTGGGCAAGCGCACGAGCGTCTTGAAGTCCTCGGTCCGATACACGCTGAAGTGCCCCTTTGCCGTGGTGTGATCTGCTACGGCTGCCGCGTGCAGACACTGGAAGTTGGACTGGGCGAGGCGACTCAACGTCTCTGGTTCTCCCTTGGGGACGAGGGATGCGTCGAGGAGGCTTCGCCGCAATTCGCACGCGTCGCGGTTTGTCGTGACGCTGGTGAGGGAGAATCCGTTGCCAGACCGGGCCAGCACGCCGCGCTCTTCCGGGCCCAGGGTCAGCACAGGACCGAGTTGGCCGTTCGCCTTGACAACGCGGCCTTTCGTGCCGCCGGAGAGCCATGCCAGCGCGAAGCGTCCCTTGCCGGCAACGACCTGCGGAAGCCCGGCGCCCCGCTCGTCGATGATGGATACCGGTCCGAGGGTGCGACTTCGCAAATCGAACGCGCGGCCAACGATCCGCGTGGCTGACAGCGCCTGATCGCCGACGGACTGGGTGGTGAACAGGGCGTAGCCATTGCCATCCTCACCGACATCAACGCTCGCCTCGAAGTACGACGGCACGTCAGAGGAGACTGAGAACGCCTCCTGTGCGACTGGGACGCAGGGCGGTGCGACGATCGCGGTCGCCTTGGGCGGTGTCGGCAGCGCGTGCGGTGTCGGAGGCGCTCCGCAGCCAGCCCCCATGAGAGCAACAAGGGCGGCTATGGGCGTCAATCTTGTGAACGTAGTCCTGGGTTGAGGATGCGTTGGCATGCCAGCACCCTGGCACTGCGCCTTGAGCACGCGTTGAATCGGGTGTGAAAACGGTGTGAAAGTATCAGGCCCCGCTCGCGTCAGGACAGTTGTTCATCGGAAGAGCTTGCTCAAGAAGCCGCCACCCACTTTCACACCCTGCGAGCGCAGCCACTCGATGCGGTCTCGCGCTACCTTGCTCACCCGCCCGTCGCGGTGGTGCTCCAGCTTCTCCAGCTGATCGAGCGAGAGCTTCGGATGCTGAACCGCCAGGAGCTGGAACTCGATGTCGTCCGAGGTCGCCATCTGATCCACGATCGACGCCGGAAGGGCAGGGTTCATCGCAAGCCCCTCGAGCACCATGCGCTCGCGGTCGAACGACAGCTTCTGGAGCACCGTAGCCGGAGTGGCCGGGTTGGCTGCAACAGCGCGACGCACCTCAGGCGAGGGGTCTTGCGCAAAAGCCACCAGCTCCTCGGCGCTGGCGCGTGCTGCGCGCTCGGCCGCGTTCTCGTACTCGCAGATCAGGAAGAACGTCTCTGGCTTGGGAACCGGATTCAACATCTGCCACAGCCCGTCAGGCAGGTAGTTGTCGACGTTGCAGAACTCGCAGCCGACCATCCGCTTTGCGCCGTCGACCCGCAGCCCGGCGCCGCAGGACACGCACTGGAACGCCACCGGCTTCGTGCGCCGCTGCAGCGACTGCCCGGATGCCGAGGGAGCCTGCTCGTTGACCACGAAGCGCGCTCCGGTGTTGATCCCGAAGCAGACCGGATCTGCAGGGCGCACAGGTATCTGCGTGCCGCACTCCGGACAGGCGCAGGAGCCTCGGGACGCGAACTCCGCAAGCCGTTCGGCACCGACCTTGCCGCGGTGACACTGCTGGCACTCCGGAGCGCCACGCCAACACTCGACCCGCAGCCCGATGGCCAGTCGTTCCGATTCGAGGGCTGCGGCGGAGATGGTCCGGTCGTCGGTCAGCCTTTCGAGGTAGGCGACGAAGTCCGTCGGTCCCCCGGCTGGGCTCGCGCCCGCCTGCGCGTCAGGCACCTGCACGTTGCCCAGCACATGGGCGAAGCCTTGGGCAGGGAGCGCTTTCGACCAGAAAGCCGGGTCGAAGCGGTTCACTTCCCCGCAGTGGTAGCAGGTCGCGCTCGACACGATCCCGTTCAGCGGAATCGAAATCCGACAGGCGCGACAGTCAACGCTGATGCGTAGGGCGAAGCTCTCGAGCACGGCGTCATGCTAGCAGGGAACAACGCCCTGCTCCACGGGCAAGCCCTGCGTTGCACAACGCTTCCACGACCTTCGGGCTTGCCCATGCCACCCGGCACCTATCCGGTTGTCGCGCTGCGGCACTCGTCGGTGCGCTTCACTCGCCGCACTTCTACGGAGAATCGTCCGGCTCCATCAGACTCGAGGCGCTTCTTCAGATTGTCGCGCGCCGTCACTGTGACCTCGAACCCAGAGCCCTGGGTCCCTGTGCTGATCTTGCCATCCACGATGTCGCTCTCCAGCGTTCCGAACTCTCCCTCCTGGTGAAGAGTGGCGCGCCCCTTGAACGGCACCTGCTGTGTCGACGTAGGCAGATTGCCCAGACCCACGATCAGAGTCAGTCGTTGCGAGTGACCTGGACGTGGATCTGCCCAGTTGAGGAACAGGATCTGTCCACCAGCCGGAGCGAGAGTCGCGCGCTCCTTGGTCTCTGCTTCGAGATCGGCTTTTGAAATCATGCACCCTGTCCAGGTCTGAGCTTGCGATCGAGCCGCGTCGTCTGCTGCGGTCTCGGATTGCCCAACCTTGGAGCTGGAAGCCTCCGACGCTGACGGATCGACGTGGGCCGCCACGACCGTGGGGGTCTGCGACGCCTCAGGCACGCGAGCCGTCGACGCGGAACTTGCGGCGTTCTGAGCTGCGCAACCGGAAAGCAAGGCTGCGGCAGCAACACCCGTGAGCACACGAGAGCTTCTTGTCATTGGGTTCGCCACTCCCAGGCTGGGGGCGTGATCAAAGACGAATCGCCGCCTCGCCTGCGTGTGAAATCTGGGGGAAGAGACAGCGCCCGGCGCCAGATGTTCCCGCTCATGGCTGCGTTACCAAGAACGTGGCAACATGGCGCCATGCCACGCGCCCCTTGCTGCCTGATCTGGCGAGCTTTCGTCAGCGCTTCTGCCCTGGCCCTGTTGGCCGCGGCGAGCCTGCCAGGGTGCGACTCCAAGCGCTCCGCGCCCCCGGACCGCGTCGGCCCTCCGGAAGCAGGCGCAAACCCACCCGGAGCGCGCGCCGGTGCGGGGAGCGACGTGAGCGGGCTCGCGAAGTTCCTGCCACCCGAGGTCGGCGAGAACCGGCCCAGCGGCGAGGACGGTCACTACGATCGCCGCACGATCTTCGATTTGCTCGACGGCGGGGCAGAGGTGCTGCTCGCGCTGAACCTGAAAGCCGCGGTGAGCCGGCACTACGTGCGACCCGGCGCGCCAGAGCTGAGCGTGGACCTGTTCGACCTGGGCTCGTCGAACGACGCCTTTGGCGCGTACCACCACGACATGCGCGAAGGAGCGAGCGCTGGCTTTGGACGTGAATCCGAGCTGGCCGGCAGCTCGGTGTTCTTCTGGAAGGACCGGTATTACGTCTCCGTGGTTGCCTACGCCAACACGCCAGAGGCACGCGATGCTGTGAAGGCCGTGGGCAAGGCGGTAGCGGACCGCATTCAAACCCCCGGGGAAATCCCTCGCATCGTTGCGTCTCTTCCCTCGAAAGGGCTGGTCCCCAGCCAGGTGCACTACTTCCACACCTGGCAGCTGCTCCGGTCGCACTACCCCTTTCCGACCGATGATCTGCTCGGCCTCGGCAATGATACCGAGGGGGTGCTTGCCCACTACGGCCAGGCCGATGCTGGTGGCGAGGGGGCAAGAACCGCGCTCTTCATCGTCCGGTATCCGTCAGGAGCGCGAGCGCAACAGGGACGCCAGCGGTTTGCGTCGGGTTGGCTCCCAGGAGTCGATGCAGGAATCGGCCGCACAGAGCGCGGCTGGGCAGGGGTGAAGGTGAGCGACGAGCTGGTGGTCGGCGTGATCGACGCCAGCTCGGCAGAGCAGGTCGGCGAGCTCTTCGCCGCAGTGGATCGAACCCGCGATGGTGGAAAATGAACGACAAGTCGAAGCTGACGCGACGAGGCTTTCTCACCAGCACAGCAGCGGCGATGCTTGCTGCCTCGGCGTTGCCAGGGTGCGGCAAGAAGTCCACGCAGAGCGGCGCGCCCACGGCGAGCAGCTTGCGAGTGCCGGTGGCCAGGACAGGAGATGGCGCGGGCAAGTCCAAGGTGATCCTGATCCGCGATGCCAAGGTGATGGACGACAACCGGGCTGTGGACGCTGCGGTCATGGCATCCATGCTCGACCAGGCGGTTGCAGCTCTGGTTGGCGAGTCTGATCCGGCAAAGGCCTGGGCGCGGCTGATCAAGCCCACGGACACAGTGGGTGTGAAGACCAATGAGTGGCGTTTTCTGCGCACGCCGCTGGAGCTGGAGGCAGCGATTCGCAAGCGGGTGGAGGGGGCGGGCGTGACCTCGGAGCGAATCTCGATTCGCGATCGAGGGGTGCTGTCGGACCCGATCTTCCAGCGTGCTACTGCGCTGATCAATGCGCGACCGATGCGAACGCATCACTGGTCCGGGGTTGGCACGTGCATCAAGAACTACATCCTATTCCATCCAGCGCCTGCGGAATGGCATGAGGATTCCTGCGCAAATCTGGGAGGGATCTGGAAGCTCCCGATCGTGGAGGGCAAGACCCGGCTGAACATCCTGGTCATGATGAGCCCGCTGTTCCACGGCAAGGGGCCGCACCACTTCCACGCGGAGTACACGTGGAACTACAAGGGGCTGATCGTGGGATTCGATCCAGTGGCTGTGGACTCCACAGGGCTACGGATCCTCGAGGCCAAGCGAAGAGCGCACTTTGGCAAGGAGGAGCCTTTTGCCACGCCGGTGACGCATCTTCGGGTGGCTGACAAGAAGTACCAGCTCGGCAATTCGGACTCGTCCAGGATCGAGGTGGTCAAGCTTGGGTGGCAGCATGAGATGCTGATCTGAAGAACGCGCTGTGGCGCGCGAAGTGGCATTCCGGACGTACGTGGTCAGGCATGCAGTGTTCCGTGAGAGCGGCCTCGGTTTTCGGATTGAGTTCCGCGCGCTGGGCACATAATCTCGCCCTCATGGCATGCAGTGGTCAGGTCAACTGTCTCGCGGTTCTCACGCTCTTGTCTGCAGGAATCGCCTGTGGAGCCAGCGCCAATCGTCAGGCTGGCTCGGAACCCGTCGCACCAGTGATCGTGACTTCGGGCCCGACGTCCCCGACGCCAACTGCGAGCCATGCGATGGCTCCCGGTTCCGGCGACGCCGGCTTGGCGCAGACCTCGAAGAAGACGGCGTTGCAAGAGGCTTCCGAATACGGGGCCGTTGGTTTGCTGAATACCGATGCTGGGACTGCGTCCGGCGTGCAAGTTTCGGACGGAGGCGCGGTGATCGGTCGGCTCCCGCCGGAGGTCATTCAGCAGGTAGTTCGCAACGAGTACACGCGGCTGCGGGCATGCTACGAGGACGGCCTGCGCAGGGAGCCAACCCTCACGGGTCGGGTCGCTACACGATTCGTGATTGGCCTTGACGGCACCGTGTCGCAGGTCACGAGCGGCGGGTCAGACCTTCCGGATCGCGTCGTTCAGGAGTGCATCTTCGACGTGTTTCGAACCCTGAAGTTTCCGCGTCCAAACGGCGGGATCATCACTGTGGTCTACCCGATAAGGTTCTCGCCAGGCGAAGCGGCACCAAGCGCATCGGTACCGCCTCCGCCGCCTCCTCCTGCGCGTCCTAAGGCGCGGTGAAGGCTTGTTTCTCAGCAGACAACAGTAGGGCCCGAAGCACCGTCGGCAGCCTCACCCTTCAGCGCCGGGCTCAGCACGTTGTGCTCTGCTCCAGGCGCCTCGTGCGCTCTGCTCCCTTGCCCCTGCCCTTGCCCTTGCCCCTGCCCGAAACGGCGGCAAGCAGGTCTTCCCGCGCTACGGCACCGCCTTCACCGACTGCACCAATACGGTCACCGTGTGCCAGTACGGGAACGAATCCACTCCGCAACCCATCGCTCCATCCGTACCATCCATGTATTCCCTGCTCGGCGTGATTGCATAGCCAGCCTCGTCTGCGTTCGTTGCAGCTGGCACCTCCAAGACCATGTCCGTCCAATTGCTCGTTCCGCCATCTCCCGCCAGGGGGGGCGGATTCATGACCATGGTGGACTCTGCCGGGCCGCGCGACGCAATCATGAAGCCCACTGTGTGACCCCAGCCCCCTTGCGCGTCCGTGATCACGCGATAGCGCACAACAATGTGCTTCATCCCGCCCAGCGCGACTCGCCCTGCGACACCGTGGCTCCAGGTCTCTGCACTCGTCATGTCGAGAGGACCGAGCTGCAGGCACGAAGATGCCTCGCAGAGTGAGGCGTCTGCTCCTGTCAGGATCTTGGTATCTCCCCACCTTCCCAGTACAGGTGCCCCGTCGGAGAAGTCGAACACAGCCTGAGCTGGACCGAGATTGGCGACCGGAGCGGACAGCACGAAGGCCGCTGCGGAGTTGCCCGCGAGATCAACGACGCCCGGGTCGATTTGATACTCCACTGTCCCAGGGTACGGGAGATCCCAGTCCGAGCTCACGCCGCGCGCATGCCATAGTCCAGTCCACGGAGCATTCCCAGCTCCCACCTGCTTCAGAGTCCACCCAAGCGCGAGGCCGGTCTTTGAATTGCCATCCGTGTACTGCAGGCGCTGACGCTGATCGAAGCCAGCTTCGTCGACGCCTTCCGACCAATCCAGCTCGAGCACGCTCCAGGGAAGGCGCAGCCCGGCCGGCCGGGGAATCCATTTCGCCTGTGGCACAGGCTCACCGTCGTCGATGTGCGTCAACCCGTTTCCCGTCATGGTCGCGGGTTCGCCACTCTGGCTGTTGACCATGCTGCGGCCGCCGATTCCGGATGCGGTGAAGGTGCCTGCAGGCTCGCCGCTGGGAGTGATCGGCACGACGATCTCGCTCCACGTCTCCATGACTGCAGAGCAACGCGCTTTGCCGACCTCCGCAGCCCCGGTCAGCACGATGCGGTCCGGCAGCACTTGTACTTGCAGGATCGACGGATGCCCCCAAACCGGTGTGAAGGCCGCTTCGTACAGCCCGTTCGCAGCGCGCAGATCGAGTCGCATGGTCGCGTCGGTGGAGAGCGGGGGATGCCAGGACGAACCATCGAGCGTGACAGTTGTGAAGCGCAGCAGGTAGGAGCCGGTGGCGATGACAGGCGTCGCTGGTTCCTCTGGAGAATCCGGTTCCGCGTGCGCATCCCCGGCAGCGCAGTCGCACGCGATTGCATCATTGCCAGGCGCGTCCTGTCCAGGAACCCCACCGTCCTCCGAGTCGGCGTCCTGAGCGTTGGCAACTGCCGGGTTCAACGCGCATGCCGACACCGAAAGTGCGACCACGGAGCCAGCGATGGCGAGGAGCGGAATCCGGTCCATGCTGGGCCAAGGCATGTTCATGGCTTCATCAGCTCGAACTCGTCGAGTTCCCATTGATCGGTGACTCCCCAGGGAGGCATATTGCAGGGCAACATGGGAGGCAGAAGCTCGTCCACGACGACGTACCACGGACCCTGACCTGGGAGAGAAACCACCTGATCTTGTGGCGCCGAGTCGCAATCGCAGGGCACTTTGACAGATGCCCCATCGGACGCCACCACGACCACGCGCGGATTCTGATAGCTGGTGGTTGCACCTTGGCAGATGAATCGCTGCCGCAGCCGCAAGGACGTATTCGCTGCATCCCCGCCCAGCGCGATGGCGAATCCGAGCCCGCCCTTGTAGTTGTCGGCCGATATCCTGAGCACACCAGGCTGCTGCTGGATATGGCCTGCTTGGAGCGCCACAGCTTCCTGGGTGATGGATGTCAGCGATGGGTCAGCCATGATCGCTGCCGGCTTCAAGACCGAGATCGTCGTTGGAGAGGCGTAGGGGTGAGCCATCACGTCGCGCAGGGCCGACAGATCGAGCGCGAGCTCTCCCGGGGGAAACGAGCCAGAAGAAGGCACAAGGAGAATGCGTCCTTGGCTCTCTGCCACTGTGATTGTCGCGATCATTCCGGGCAATGTCAAAGGCTGGAGCGTGGCCGGGTCCACTGGGGTCGATTGCGTCAGCCACAAGGCCTGCGTCGGCAGGATCGCTGGACTGGTAGGCGAAAGCGTTGCCGCAGGCACGCCTCCCTGCGAACAGAGCAGCACCGTGCCCGTGACCGAGTGGATCGCGTCGCTGCTCGCCGGGCCGATGTTGAAGGTCAGGTCGCCGTAGATTCCGCCTGATGGGCCGAGCAACTGCCCCTTGATGCTGTTGGAGCAGTGGTCCCCGACCCAGAGGTTGGACGCACCGCTGTCAGGGCCGAGCGTGCCTTTCCAGACTGACAGGTCCTTAACGTAGGGGTCTGTGCGCGTGAGCACGACCGGCGCGTTCGGGTTGCGTCCCTCAGGGAAGTAGAGGTCCGCCTCGAACTGGGCGTGGACCACACCCGCGTCGGAGTCGATGTCGGTCTCGCCCGCAACGTGGGCTGCAAACGGGGTCGTCCCTTGGATCAGGGGTGAACAGGGAGGCGGCGCGCTCCCAGCCGAACCGCTGTCGCCAGCAGCGCCCTGTCCGGCCGCACCACCGATTGGAGGCGATCCTCCCTGGCCTGGTGAGCCACCCTGGCCTGGTGAGGCACCCTGGCCTGGTGAGCCACCTTTCCCAAAGCCTCCGCCCTGACCAGCGGACGCGTCGGACGAAGTCGACCCTCCAGCGCTGTTCGAGTCAGGGGTCGAGGCGTTGCAGGCGAGCTGGAGTCCGAAGATGACCACCCATGCAGCTTGAGCAAACCTTCGCACGGCGACCCTTTGTGCAAGCGCTGTGCCTCGCAGAACTCAGCGAAAAGCCAGCGCTGATCGATGGGTGTCTGGCACACAATGACTCTGTGCTGGCGCATTCCGGCAGCAAGCGGCAATGCTTCGCAGCCTCCTTGCCTCGCTCTTGCCTTGCCCCCGCCCCTGCCCCTGCCCCTGCCCCTGCCCGAAGGACAATCCCTACTTCTTCGGCCCGCCGCGTGCCTTCTGCACCCGATCCTGAAGAAGAACATAGCGTCGATCCGGCTGCCGCCCTTGCATGGTCTCGATCTTGATCGCCTCCGTGATCGCCTGCTCCGCCCCGTCGTACTCGGAGCACGCCTCGTACAGCAGCGCCAGCCGATAGCGATCGCGCACATCTCCCGGGTTGGCCTTGGTGACGTCCTCGAGCCAACGCACTGCCGTGACCACGTCGTTTCTCTTGAGCGCCTGGTACGCGATCGTCCCCTCGACCTTCTCGTCGCTGTCCGCGTACTTGTAGTAGCCCAGGAACGTCGGCTTGAGCGGGTCATTGCCCGTGTAGCTGATCCACACGCCGCCGCAGCCAGCCAGCAGCCCCAGGCTCAGGACACAGATCGTGCCCAGCGCCCAAACCCGGATCGCCCTCAGCATCTCGTTGGGATGACGCATCAGCTGCACCCTCCAGCAGAAGAACCGCGCGCATGGTAGGACAGCGCGGCGCAGACATCAATCGCGGTCGTCGGACAGAGGCGATTCCACGGCGAATTTGCTGCATCCTTGCTTCGAGCGCGTGCCCGAAGTACACAGCTCCTGCTCTGGCTTCTTCGTGGGAGGTGCTCGATGCGTCGTTGGCAGTTCAACAAGCTGGGCGTGTTCCTGGCAGTAGGCCTCGTGTGGACCGCAGCCTGCGGCGAGACGATCCAGTTCACTCCCACCCGGCTCCCGCCGCGTCAGCCGCCTCCTGCCGCCGTGGTTTCAGCTCCGCCAGTCCCGGATAAGAAGCCAATCGTGGTGAACTGCAGTAACGCCACGCTGCAAGGCGATCTGATCAAGATGCCCAACCACATCGAGTTCGAAACAGACAAGGCGCTTCCCAAGGAATCTGACAAGGAGACCCTCGAAGCCCTGACGTGCATCGTCACCGTGCTCAAGGACAACCCCCAGATCACCCGCCTCGTGGTCGAAGGCCACACCGACAACCAGGGCAATCCTGACAAGAACAAGCTGCTGTCCCTGGAGCGCACCGTGGTGGTGGTCGGCTGGTTGATGGGCCGCGGCGTGGACAAGAACCGCCTCGAGCCTCGGGGCTATGGCTCCGAGCGACCCAAGGACACCAACGATACCCCGGCTGGCCGCCGAGAGAATCGTCGCGTGGAGTTCCACATCGGGCAGGTCGACGGCAAACCGTTCCAGCCCTGACCCATCCAGAATCTGCAAGCCCCGCCCACGCGCTCCCGTGGTACGATCCGAATGTGGAGCAGCTCCTGTCGCTCAGAGAAATCCGCGCCATGGCCCGCTCGATGTCCGCGAGCGCGTTCCGCCAGCAGCTCGGGCCCCTGGCCCTCGTGCAGCGTCCCCGCAAGACCAGCCCTGAGACCGCGGCACGCCTGCAGGCCTCGGCCGACGACGGGCCGACCTCCCTGGTGCAGCCTGGCGTGATCCTCGCCCGCATGGTGTTGCTGGCGATTGAGACCGAAGATCTCGACGTGGCGATCCTTCCGCCCATGGGCAGCGCTGACGAGCTGCTGGTCGGCAGGCAGCCGGACTGCGATCTGGTGATCGACCACGACTCGGTGTCGCATCGTCATGCAGCGCTGCGCTGGGACGAGTCCACGCATCGCTGCAGCCTGAAGGACTTTGGCTCGACCAATGGCACGTTCGTGAACATCGTCACCCCGATTACCGGGGAGGTGGTTCTGAGCGACGGCGACATCGTGAGCTTTGGCAATGTGGCCTTCCTGTTCCTGCTCGCCGAGACGCTTCACGCCAAGCTGATGCAGGCCGCTGGCTCGATAGGTCCTGGTCCTCGGAAGTAGGGGCAACACGGGGCGTGCTACTCCAGGGGGCTACCTTTCAGGGGCAGAGCATCTCACAGGGAGACGGGAGCTCGGGAGATCGGATTTGGCTCTCGCGGGTCGATCTGGGCTTGCGGGAGACATACGAGGGATCGCTTGAAGACCCAGGCTCCGGACCGGAGTAGCCGCAGAGCGAAGCAGATCTTCGCAGATCAACGCAGATCCTTGCAGCTCTTCGCAGAGGCTGGCGCGACGGGGCCGACCCGTTGAACCAGCGAGCACCAACCCTCTGATCCTGTCTGCGGCTATCTGCGAGATCTGCGGCTCACTTCCAGCGGCAAGGTCTCCGCGCGACGCGAAGAGTTGGCGGGGTCGTAGTGCAGGGGCACGCCTTCTAGCGGATCCTGCCCAGCAGACGGCCCAGGAGCTTGATGGCGTAGATCGCCGACCGGTGCCGGGTCTCGCGGATGTCGCCTGGCCGGCCCCGAAGCTCCAGCGCTTTCAGCTCCTCGTCCGACGGCACAGGCAAGCTGTCCGGATTGCACGCTATCCAGTACAGAATCTTGATGAGCCGATCCTTCGGGTGCTCGCGCTTCATCTGATCGAACACGACCCATGGGACCCGTCGCTCGATGGCCAGCTGGTCGATGTCGAAGGTCCCAGCGACGAACAGCAGATTCCAGACACGCTGACCAGGGTCGCCGTCCTTGGCAGGCCCCCAGCTCTCGAGCGCCCGGGTGAGCTTCTTGATCTCCCCTGCGAGCTGCGGCTCAGGAGGGCTGTTCTCAGGCACCATGGGGGTGACGAGCCCAGGGTCTGGCGGCAGGGCAGCCTCGAAGAGCGCGTCGGACTCGATCATGGGGAGGGTCACGGCTCGCCAGGAAATCGGCGTTGAGCGACACTGCGGCACGACCGTGGAGTCCGAGCTCAGGGAAGGAGGCTCGAGCGCTGGCGCCACGTTGTACGAAGGCGCAGCAGACACGTTCAGGGCCGCGACCGGCTCCGGCGAAGCGGCTGGCGCTGCCACATGGCCCTGCGCTTCGGCGAGCCCGCCCATGCCAATCCATGCGCCCAGCGCGACCACGAGCCAACCTTTGCCGCCTCTCGCGACGAAACGCTGCTGGGCGTCCCATCGGAACATCTTCGAGCCGGTGATCATTCCCGCGGCGCCGATCACAATCAATGCGACCAGGCTGAGCTTTGCTTCGCCGAGGCCGTGGCCGGTCGCGCACGACTGCAGCGCATGGACCGCGTATCGGCCTGGAAAGAAGGCGGACACGTGCAGCGCCCAATCCGGAAGGCTCGACAGCTTGACCGCCACTCCGCCGATGATGAGCATGGGCAGGAAGATGCATTGCCCGAGCGCCTGGACTGCGGGCACGGTGTCGGCCAGCGTGGCGATCACCAGCCCCAGACCGAGGAACGCGAACGAGACGGCTGTGAAGGCCACCAAGAGCTCGAGCAAGCGTTCGGGAAAGGGCATGCCCAGGGCCATCGCAATTGCGAGCTGCACGAGCCCTGCACCCACCAGTGCGACATAGCGAGCAGCGAGCGTTCCAGCGACCAGCGTGGAGGTTGGCACTGGCGCGAGGCGGTAGCGACGCCATACTCCGCGCTCTCTCTCGCTCACCAGCGTGGTGGGCAATCCAAAGCAGGCGCCGCCGAGAATCGTCACGGTGAGCAGCTCGCCGACGTGGCCCACGAGCGGGACTCGGTCGTAGCGGTACAGCACCCAGAACGCGATCAGGAAGATGATGGGAAACAGGTAGCCATAGAGCAGAGCCATTCGATTGCGGAAGTACAGCCGCAAGCTCAGCTCCACATGCCGGCGCAGCGCGCTCATTTCTCTGCCTCTGCGCCTGTTCGCTCGAGGTACACGTCCTCGAGCGTGCCTGCCTTGACCGAGAGCGCGACCACTCCGACGCCGCGTTCGGCCAGCAAGGTCATGAGGGCTGCGAGGCTGCGGGTCGGCTCGGACGTCGTGAAGTGCACGACGTCGCCATTGCAGGTGAGCCCCTTCACCGCTGGCAGATCGGCGAGCGCAGCGGGATCGAGGGGCGACGAGGTGGTGAGCGAGACGGTCTTGTCCCCGGAGAGCTTTGCCACGAGGTCGCGAGGGGCTCCGATGGCGACGACGCGGCCGCGATCGAAGATCGCGATCCGATCGCACAGCTCCTCGGCCTCGTCGATCTGGTGGGTCGTGAGCAGCACCGTCTTTCCATCGCGTTTGAAGCGTGCGATCTGGTCGTGAAGCTCCCGGCGAGACGAAGGGTCGAGCCCGGCCATGGGCTCGTCGAGCACCAGGACCTCAGGGTCGTTGACGAATGCGAGCGCAAGCGCGAGTCGCTGCCGTTGGCCGCCAGAGAGCGTGTCGAAGTGCGCATTCGCTTTGTCGGTGAGCGCGAAACGAGCCAGCAGTGCGTCGAGATCGAGCCTGGCGTCGTAGAACGACGCAAAGAGCGCGATCGCCTCGCGCGGCGTGAGCTTGTCCTGCAGAGCGGTGGTCTGCAGCGCTGCGCCGATCCTCTGCTTGACCTGCGGGCCGTGGCGGAGCGCGTCGATTCCGCACACCTGGACCGTTCCCTGGTCTGGATCCCGCAGACCGAGGATGCACTCGATGGTCGTGGTCTTGCCAGCGCCGTTCGGGCCAAGAATGCCGAAGATCTCCCCGGGATCGACCTCAAAGCTGACGTCGCGCACCGCCTCGACCTGGCCGTAGGACTTGCGCAGCCCGCGCACGACGACCGCGTGCGACGTGTTCGGGCTATTCGCAGCAGGCTCAGCGGTCATGAGGCATCGGTTCATACCGCTGACCGCAGGAGAGGGAAAGTCTCGGCTCACGCCCGTTCAACCCCACCACGCTGCTACTCACCTGGATCGTCCTGCCGTCTGGATCGCCACGGCGCATGATGGCGCTACGTGGAGGCCCGCATGTCAGCTGATCGAGACCATCCAACCACGCGCTCGGCCCGTCCAACGCGGCGCACTGCGCTCATCGCGGTTTTCATCGGAGCCTCGGCGGTAGTGCCAGCAGGTTGTCGGCCGGTCGTCTGGCTCAACGAGCGCGGTGCCGCGGAAGATGTGGCCCGCATGGTCGGCAGCCATGGCATGCATCTTCATCGACCGAGCTGCGTGCAGGTCGATCCGAGCCTCGACGCATTCGCAGGTGCATTTCGTTGCGTTTCGACTGCGTCGGCCGCGGATGTCGCATCGCTGGTCAAGGGGTTCCCTCTCGTTGCTTTGGGGAGCACAGCGCCTGTCAGCAGCGTGTCTGATCCGCCCGCCTGCCTTCGGCTTGCGGAGTTCTCTTCCCCACTCGCAGCGGCATACACCTCGAGTCCTGCTTCACGAGCGGGTATGTTCGACTATCTTCGCGTCCACTATGTGGCTTCCACTGGGCGCATCTGCCTGGACTTTCGATACGCTTGGGGGTGATTCAACCTCCATTGGCGGGACAATCTGCTGCAGCGCGTCAGCTTGTCTGCGACGAGGCGAGCGACTGCTCCGTGCGCCCTATCACTCCGCACGCACGATTGACGTTCGACCCTTCCGACCGCAAGTGACGCGTCGGAGGGTTTCCTTGCACGCGTACGCTCGATCGGGCTTTGCTTTGTTGTTTGCGGTCGGGTGCGCGCAATCGCAGCCGACCCCGACGCCTCATGATCGCGTCTTCGTCAGCCAGGCCGGCTCGAGCACGATCGCTGTCATCGACACCGGCAAGGGCGAGGTGGAGCAACGCATCGACGTGGGGATGCTCCCGCACAACCTGCTGCTGTCAGAGGACAGGAGCTCGCTGTATGTCGCGCTCGTGGGCTCGCAGGCCGTAGCCGAGGTCGACACATCATCAGGCCGCGTGCGTCGCACGATGCTCACGGCTCCGGTGCCCGAGCATCGAGCGGACGGCACGGTCATCCAGGCTCACTTCGATCAGAAGGCGTTCTCGCACACGACCTGCTACGACTGCCATCGACCCGACGGCGCGCAGCCGAAGTACGCGGGCGATCGCCCATTCGGCCTGCTGCTCTCGCCTGATGGGAAGCGATTGCTGGTCTCGCATCTGAGGTCCTCCAGCATCGCGGCGCTGGATCTCGCATCAGGGAGCATCGAGAGAACCGTTGTCCTGCAGCCCGCAGGTATGGCCACCGAGGCCGTGGCGTTGGCGCAGCTCGGCAACGAGATCTGGGTTTCGTTGCGTGCCCCTCAGCCCTCTTCTTCGCCGGGCGCGCTTCGTCGCCTGGATGCGGTCACCCTCGAACCCCTCGGCGACGCAGCCTCCGGTGCTGATCCAGCGTCGCTGCTGGCGCTCCCGAGCCGGGATCGGGTCCTGGTTTCGAACTTCGAGACCGATTCGGTGACCGAGCAAGGACCGGACGGGAGTGCACGGCGCCACGCGGCAGCGCCTGGACCGCTGGGTCTGTTGGCTCTGCCCTCGGGCGAGGTGCTCGTTGCCGACTACTATTCGAACGCAGTCTCTTTTCTCGATCTCGATCGAGAGACATCCGAGACAGTGACTCTGGAGTACGAAGGCAAGCTCCACGCAAATCCGACCCACGGCGCTCTGGCTTCGGATGGGCGAAGTGCCTGGCTGGTGACCAGCGGGACCGACGGGTACCTGGTCCAGGTCGATCTGGCAACGCGCCGGGTCATTCATCAGGTCCCAATCGATGGACTGTCATTTGGCGTTGCAGTGATCCCGGGAGCTCCCAGGTGAGCGGACGCATGGAACAGGGTGCAACATGAAAAACGTGGCCAAGCTTCTCGCTCTCGCTCCGCTGGCGGTATTGCTGTCTCTGGCAGCCTGCTCGTCGGATTCTCCGACACAGGGGACCACGGGGGATGGCGGAGTCGGCGGGGGGGGCACAGGCGGGGCCGGAGGCGGTGGGACTCCGGCTCCTGCCGGCGTTGTCAACGGCATCGTCGTGGACATCGGAACCGGTGCACGCCTCTCCGGTGTCAGCGTCACAGGGCCGTCCAGCACGGTCACAGATGCCAAGGGTGAATTCTCCCTGTCCGGCGTTCCTGCAGGTGAGGTTGTCCTGTCGCTCAGCAAGGAAGGCTATGCTCCTGGCTTTGCGACGGTGAACGCGACTGCAGCCGGGGATGCGGTGCTTGCGCACTTGAAGGCGCAGCCGCCTGCGCAGTCCTATGACCCGACCAAGGCAGCGACGCTTTCGCAGACGACGGAAGCCGGCCCGTACGCAGTGATTCTGCAGCCGAACAGCCTGGACACCACGGCTACGAGCATCGCGATCTCTATCACGCCACTCGATCCGACCAAGGAGAAGCAAGCGCTGCCAGGCAGCCTGGTGGCTGGAGGCGCGGACCCGTCGGTGCTCCTTCCGGTCACCTTCGCGGAGTTCAGCCTGATCGACACGAACGGCAAGCGGGTGAACCTGAAGTCAGGCGCAAACGCTATTGTGGAGTTGCCGATCCCGCCGAAGCTGCGCTCCACGTACCCGGCAGGAGCAAAGATCCACTGCTACGCATACGACCCGGCTACGGGGAAGTGGGAAGACTTCGTGGAGGGGACGGTTCAGCTCTCGAGTGTGGACGGCACGAGCCCGGTCCTTGCAGCGTCGATCCGTCACTTCTCCTGGTACGGCGGTGCGCCCCAGGGCAACAAGTGCGCAGACATCTACGTGAAGGTGGTGAGTGCAGTGGACGGCAAGCCTCTGCCGAACGCTCGCGTAGAGGCGAGCCCAGGGACCACTTCGTACACGGATCTCTCGGGCAGCGCCAAGGTGATTGGGGCAGTGGGCAGCGGCAGCTCGACGTTCACGGCGTACCAGACGGGATACGACATGGACGGCTCCTTGACCGGGATGCCTGGGGCGAAGTACATCGAGTTCGGCGAGGTGGAGGAAGAGCTGGTGGGGCTGGTGCCGCGTCCGTGCAGTGGCGGCGCTTCGAACGCGCCCACACCGATGTCCGGCGGCGCGGCGACCGATCCGGTGGTGATCCCCGTGGGAATCGTGACGGGATTGCTCTACGAGGCCACGGCCGCGATTGTTACCGGGTCAGGTGGTGTTGGCGGCACGGTGGTGGTCGACCTTCAGCAGGGTGTGCCTGGACCTGACGGCAAGCTGGAGAACCCGATCCCAGCGACAGGCGCGAAGATCTACATCGGGGACGGGACAGGCACGCCTGGCATGATGATCGATGCGGGTGAGGGGAGCTACTACTTCATGGGAGGAAACCCGGCGGTGGTGGCGGGCAAGTCCTACACGCTCACCATCGATGCAGACGGCAACGGCAGCATCGACGGTTCAGCGTCCGCGTATGCTGTCGGCACTCTTGCCTGGATCAACCCCACGGCCGGCGCATCGGTTGCAGCGGCGGGATTCACGGTGAGCTGGTCGGACACAGGCACACTGGCCGGAAACCCGGCGTATGCGCCTGTGTACGAGGTGGTCATCTCCGAGGGATCAGGGAAGGACAGTGTTTCGTACATCGGAACGGATCGGCAGTTTGTGGCGCTGAGCGATTCGTCGCATGGGCCGCTGCTTGCGGGCAGCTACACGGCGAATCTGATCGGGTTCAGCGGGACGAACTCTGGGGGAGGCGGGATGCAGATCCCGAACAACATCACGGGCTCGAATGTGACAGGCTCCTTCTTCAGCGTGAGCAATGCGGGGGAGTCGGTTACGTTCCAGGTCCAGTAGAGCTGACCCATCCTTCTGAAACCGGGAACATGAGCGGCCGTCCGAGCGTTTGGCGCGCATGGTCATGGTTCCATGCGGCGCGTAGCAGTGATGGCGGCAATAGCGGGCTGCGGTGTCGGGTGCGATCGCACAGCGCCTTCGGAAGGGGATCCGGCGGCGTGTTCTGCGGTCGCACCGGCTGCCAGCAGCTCTGCCGTGCCGGCAGCTCAGGAGGAGCCGGCCGAGGCAGCGGCGCCTTCAGATGCGGGGCGCACGGCTGGCGACGCGTCGAGCAGCACAGTCCGCCTCACGAGGCAGGTTCCGAGACGTGTCAACTGGGACATCTGCTCCCGCTCACCGGTGCTTGTGAAGCTGTTTCGCAGCGGGCTCGCGCGCCGCAGGAGTCCTCAGCTGATCGAGCTGTCGCTCCATTTTGATCACAACTTCGCTTCGTGCAGTGCTCCAGATTCGTATGGCAACGATGTAATCGCCCGACTCCGCGTGCAAGCCGACGACAAACGGTGCTTGGTGACCGGCGCGGAGGTCGCAACCCGGCCGTGGGGCGAAGAGGTAGAACGTGACGATGACGGCGTCTTGTCGCAGGGGCACGGAAGCGTGCCGTTCGAAGTCGTCCCTGCCATGGCGGACTTTGCAGATCCTGGGTTGCGCGAGCTGCGGCTGCGGAACATTGGTCGGAAGAAACTGCTGAGAATCATGCGGGATGACGTGCTGTTCTATCTCCGCTACGTGCCGGCAGAGAAGCTCGTCGGTCATCTACAGGGAGAAACCGACCCAAGCGCGGACAATCTGCTCTACCCGGTCACGATGAGTCCTGGGGCATGGAACATGGACAACTGGTTGCCTGCACCGCGGTGAACCAAGCTCCGTGGTGGGATGAGGGCGTGGTTCGAGGGCCGAGGGCCAAAGGGCCAAAGGCCAAGGGCCAAGGGCCAAGGGCCAAGGGTCGAGGCGGGAAGGGGGGTAGGGTGTTGCGATTGGGCTCTACACGCTTGCCGATGCTGACCGCGCTCGACGGCTGCTCGCTACCTCAGCCGATGGCCCGCCTCACGGCGCGCGGGCTGGGCGGGTCCGGACGCAGCAGGGGGCGATCCGGGAGCACTGTCCGGTTCAGAGAGGCGTCGGTGCCCTACCGTGGCCGCAGCCTTGCGAAGGGTGGTAGAATGCCGCCGCGCCTGCGTTGGACGTTCCTATGGATGATCTGCAGACCCACGCATTTCGCAAACGGCTCTCACGTGTGATCGTGACCGTGCTGGCCTGCGTCGGTACTCTTGCTGCCAGGTATGTCGTCGCACCCGGGGTGGACCCGGTCCTGCTGTACAACAAGAGTGGTGAGTCTGATCTTGCCAGGGCCAGCGTGGTCGCAATGGGGGTCCAACCCATCATCTCTGCCTACCTTCTGGTAGAGCTGTTCTCGGTCGTCGTGCGTCGGTTTCGACCGTATCGCCACGAGCCGAAGGGGAGACGGAAGCTGGAGCGAGCCACGGCCGTGGTGGCCGTCGCGCTGTGCTTCTTTCAGTCCTTCGGCGTGAAGATGTACCTCCAGGGGTATTCGTCGCTCGACGCTCCGGCGTACGTCTTCATGCCAACGCTTATCGCTGGCACTTTCGCCCTGTGGGTGCTTGCCAACTGGATCACCGAGCACGGCCTTGGCAACGGCATCATGGTTCTCGCGTCCGTCACGTTGATCGCCGACGTCCTGTCTGCCATCACGAGCAAGACAGGTCCGCTTGGCATTCCGCAGTCTGCCACACCCTTGTACCTGCGCGCTGTAGGTTTCGCAGCCGCAGCTGCTGTGGTCGCCTCTGCAACCATCGTCCTGTTCGCCCGTACCCGCACGCGCTCTTCGAGGCAGCGGACCGCGCGTGCTCTACCGGCTCCATCCAGCGGATTGAACCCGTTGATGGGAGCCGCCGCGATCTCAGCGCTTGTGCCGTGGCTTTCTGTGGCCGCCTTCGGCTTCTACCGGCCCGTCGTCTGGTATGTCGTCGACGCGGCGCTCATCGTTGTCGTGACGCCCGTGCTCGCCTGGCTCTTCAACCAGCCGGAGCGGGTGGCAGGCGTGATGTGCTCCTGCAACCACGCCGCACCAGCTCGATCGGTGCAGCGTGCGAGAGAGATGCTGCTTTCGTCGCTGCCGATGACAGTCGCCTTTGTCCTGATGGTTCGCGCCGCGGAGCTGCTCGGCGTGCATTTGGAAGGCGGCGGAGTGTTCTACGTTTTTGCCTGGATCGTGGCAGCCGCTCTGGATGCTGCCGACCAATGGCGGATGGTCGACGGGCACTGGACGGTGGCATGGCGGGAGCATCGCCCCTACGCGATCAGCGCCGCGGAGCGCCTTCTCGACAAGGAGGGCATCGCCTGGCGCATCGTAGGGCTCAGGCAACGCGCACTGGTGCCGTTTGGAGGCCCCTTCATCCCAATCGAGGTTTTCGTCGCCAACGACGACTTCGAGCGCGCTCACGAGCTGCTCGCCGAGGCGCTCACAGGAGAACGAATCGTCGCTGCTCCGCCAGAGGTCCCCAGGTTGGCCGACCTTGCACGAAAATCGCTGGCAAAGGCTTTCAACAACCGGCGTGTGCTGGCCATGTGGGCCTTCGCTGCGTGCATTCTCGCAATCGCTGCTGTGGTCATGACATACTCACGCGAGATCGCCAACCCTCCCAAGCTGACTCTGGAGGAGCGACGGTCGCTGATCCTCCTATTCCCTGTGGAGGACTCGATCGATCCCCTGGACCACGGCTTTCCTGCCGCTCTTCCCGAGAATGCTGAGCAGGGGTCAGAGGTTGCCCCGCTCGGCAAAGGGCGCTCCAAGAGGATTCACTATGTCCACTTCAGCATCGATCCCTCCGGAGATGCCGAGAAGGCAAGACAAGCTGCGGAGGCGTGGCTCGTCAACCTCCCGAAGATTGAAGGGGCGAGATACGCGATCAGCGATACGTACCACGAAGACGAGGACGGCTTTCGAAAGCTGTCTGGAATCCGTACCTGGCTGCTCCGCGAAGATGTGGTGTTGACCGGCGAAGACATCAAGGATGCGGCTGTGGTCAACACGGACAAGGTGTACGTCGCCATGTCTCTCGTGCCCAATGCGGCCTACGGGTTCGAGCATTTCACCCGAGAGAACACGAACCGAAGAATGGCGATTGTGGTTCGAGGGCGCGTCGTATCAGCTCCTGTCATCGCCAGCGCGATCAAGGGTGGACATCTCCAGGTGACGCTCGGAGAGGGGCCCAGGGCACAGCAACTGGAGGATGCGCACCGAATCGTCGATGCGCTGAATGGACGGCCCTGACACGCGCGGGCAGGCGTACCCATTCCGGTCAAGAGCGCCTCTTGTCTCAGTCCTTCCGGTAGAGCGCGACCTCCAGACGCGAGAACTTCACGCTGCCGCTCGGCGTTGCCTGGAACGACGCCTGCAAGCCGTCCGCTCCCTCGGCTGGCACGGTCACGGTGCAGCCAGTCTCTGACACCACGCCGGTCAGATTCGTCTCCTCGTCGTCCTTGTTGGCCCCAAGCTGCGTGCACGTCAACGTCTGGACCGGTTTGCTCCCTCGGAGCAACGCGATCTCGGTCTTCGAATCGAAGCGATGGTAGTACTTCGCGTCATAGCGAAGCACCACGCGCAGCTTCACCCCTGCAGGGAGACTTGCAGGAGCCTGACGGGCCACGCCGTCCGCTTCCACTCGCACGCCAGCCACGTACGTGCCGATCAGCGCCTTCTCCGCCCCTGCGCAGCAGGAGGCCGCGGACAGGACGACAGCGGCCGACAGGAGCACGATCGTGGAGGGGCCGGACATCTTTCGGTCGTTGGATGTCATGGCAAACGCGAACCTCACGCTCTCACCCCCTCGTCACCCGGACCTGCAGGTGCTTGGGCCCGCTGCTGTCAGCGGTGAGGAAAGGCAGGTTGACCTCGACCTCCTCCTCGCCCTGAAGCTGGCTCAGCGCAATACCCGCCGCATTGTGCAGCCGCTCGCTCGCCATCGCGTCGCCCCGTAGATCGATCCCTGTCTCAGCCCGGAATCGTTCGAGCAATCCCTGGACCAGGGGCTCTGCACCGAGCGCTGGATTGCAGCGCAAGGGCCCGTCGGTCCGCATGCCCGTCCGAGCTCTCGGGGGCGAGCCCGGAACCTTCGCTTGCGGAGGTGTCTGTGCGGGCGCCTGCGCCTGTGCTTGCGCCTGCGCTGCGCAGGCCTTGCACACCTCGACTACCTGGCCATCCGGCTGCTGCACCCGACGTCGAGAGAACCATCCGATCTCGCACCCACAGCGTTGGCAGAAGTCACCCATGACGCTCCTGATTCTGGTGCCGGATGAGCCCCAGCGCCAGCTCGTCGACGAAACCAAAGTCGATCTGCGCAGGCAGCCGCGTGCTTCCGGCCGCAGCATCCATTCGGGCTTCCAGGTCCGCAGCGCGCGCGAGCAGCTCCTCGTAGGTGAGCTTGCCGTTGCGGACTGCCGCAAGCTCGCTCGCGTCCGGCCGGCGTACCCGTAGCTCCCCAGTCTCGAGCAGCTCGAGCCCTGTCTGCATCAGCCGCAACAGGTGCATCGCGTGCTTCGTGTCGTAGCCATGCTCCCTCTCGAGCTCCGCACGCACCGGATTGCGCTCCGACTTCCAAGTCTCGTACGCTTCCCAGTGCCTCATCGCTGTGCGGTACTTGCGCTCGGCGTTGAGCGCGTCCACCACGCCTGCTGGCAGTTGGAGCGCAGAAATGGCCACAGCGCGAAGCTTGTCGTCGAGCTCGTCGTCCTTCGCCCCAAGCGAGTCGCACCAGAACGACTGCATGCGATCCTGGACTGCAATGCGCACGCTCTTGGGCATCTCGAGGCTGTCGATCCCCCAGCTTCGTATCCTGTCAGCGATGCTCTGCTCGATCCGGTTCTGATCGTCGCGGCTCATGGTCCCGGAATCGGGCAACCCGAACTCGGCGCGCGTCGGCTTGTGACCTGGTGGATTGAGAAGCCAGGAGCGATGGGTCCTGATCTTCTTGAGCTGCGCCATCGCGTAGCCGAGATACGTCTGCTGGACCTTTCTCGACAGGAACCGTCGGCGCTCCTGATGCAAGCGCAGCCACAGGGGAGTCTGAAGCACCCAGTCGCGCTCGTCTGCAAACAGGATCTCGAGCGCATTGGGATTCGCAGACGCGCACAGGCTGAGGAACTTCGCGATGTCGAAGATGACCGTTTCCGTCTTCACATCCAGGCTGCGGCAAGCTGTGGGATGCGCCTCGAGACGCGCCTTGAGCTGGGCCCACACCGGCCCATCGAGGATTCCTTCGAATTGCTCGAACGTTCGAAAGAGGGAGACTCGCACCTCCAACGGTGCGATGCATACCCCTCGAAGGTCCACGTCCGAGCCCTCTCGCGCCGTACCATGCGCATGGCTGCCGGCCAGGGTGACGAAGATCGTGTCCCGGGCGAGGTCGAGGGTCATCGGTCCTCCGCCTGCTCGATCCGAATCCGGACCACGAACGCATCGAGCGCCGCGGTCGTCGTGGGCTCGTCCGGAAGGTTGCTCGACGCATGCGCCTCTGCCAGTGCGAGCTCCAGCTCATCGAGCAACTTGTCGTGCTGCTCGATCTCCTCCTGCTTGAGCCGCATCTTCTCTGCGCCTTGCCTCTTGCGGTCGACCAGCTCGCTGATCGGACCGATGCGAAAGGCGTCGTTGAGCACATTGATGTTCGCCAGGATCTCGCCGGTGCGCATCAGGTGGATACCCGAAAGCAGGACGCGGTACGCGTAGAGCAGGTGCTTTACCGTGGGGTTGGGCTCATGCAGACGGATGCGACGTCCCCGGGCAAATCCCTGGTAATGGCGGACCGTCGGCTTGGTGATGCACCCGCGTCCGAGCTCGCGCAGCTCCTCGAACGCTGGTGTCGACACCACCACAAGCGGTGAGTAGAGCTGCTCGAGCACATATCCGTTGTGCTTGGTCATCATCCTGGCGAACTTGCGCAGGTCGTGCGCCACCCAATCGAGGTCGATGCGGCTCTTGTCGCTGATGGTGATGGTGTCGCGCGGTGGACGCAGCCCGAGCAGGGTGCGCATCGGCAGGAGAAACGCGCCGCGCAGGTCCACGTCGCTGTCCGGCGACGCGAAGCCGTAGAGATGAGCTCCGCTGATGGTGGCGAACACGGGCGCAGGACCGCGGTGAGCGACCTCGGCGAGGTAGGCGCGATCGACCATGGACCATACTTCGGCGATCTGCACAGGGGTCATGGTGCTCTCTCTCTCATCGAGGCCCTCAATGCAGGAATACGAGTGCCCCGTCGTCGCCGCCGGCGTTCGTGTGGCTGCTCGAACCCACGGTGAGCTCCGCCCAGGTCTCGCCACCCAGAGCGACTCGACCTTTGCCGTCCACGGCTACCGCGTTCACCGCGTCGCTCCCGGACCCGCCCACTGTGAAGTCCCACAGGTACTTGCCCTCTGGCGTGAGGCCCACGGCTACCATGTCGTCGCCGCCAACACTTGTGCGCTCGAGATCCCCGAACTTCATCGTGCCCCCGAATGCGCCTGCGAGCACGACCTGGTCGTTGGGGCCGATGGCAGCCCCGTAGCCGCGCATCGCGCCCGCGCCACCTGGGGCGTATTGCCATAGAAACGTGCCGCTCGCGTCGAACGCCGCAGCAAAGGCGGTCATCGCGTTGCCTCCGTTGCTCGAGAGCGCGGGGCCGCCGAGCGAGACCGAACCTGTCAGCTCGCCAGAGATCACGACGTCGCCGCGCTCGCGGGCCGATGCTCCATACAGCGTGATGCCGGTATTCGCTGCGCCGAAGGTGTGGTCCCAACGCCAGTGGCCGTCAGCGCCGAACGAGGCCAGGAAGGCGGACGCTGCGCCGGACGATGCTCTGACCCCTCCGCCGAAGTCGGTAGAGTCGTAGAACCTGCCGGTCATGTAGACCTGGCCCGCAGCGTCGACTGCCGGCTTGGAGCCGAAGTTGATACCCGCGTTCGCGAACACGTGTGCCCACTGGAATGCGCCGTCCTTCGCATAGCGCGCGACGAACGCCCCCTGGGCGGGCGAGACCGCGCCGCCACCAAAGTCGGTCGAAGCCGCGCTGACGACGCCGTTGATGACCACGTCGCCGGCGTCGGTCACGTGCACGCCCTCGGTCACGTCGGACTGGTCAGCACCAAAGGCCCGATCCCATCGGTAGCTGCCCGTTGCCGCGTCGAGGCACACCACGAACGCATCGTTGTATCCGCCAGCCGTGCGCGCTCCTCCGCCGAAGTCAAAGGTCCCGGCAAACGAGCCGGACGCGCACACCATGTCGCCGCCGACCGACACATCCTGACCGTAGTCGTACCCCATGTTCGAAGCGCCCCAGATCAGGCTCCAGCGCACTGCCCCAGATGGATCGAGGGAAGCGACGTATCCGTGCGCGCCATCGACCGGCCCTTTGCCCAGGTCAGCGGAGGCTGTGATGGCGCCGGTGACGAATACGTTTCCTGCAGCGTCGAACGCGACGCCACGCACGTGGTCCGTGCCCGTGCCGCCGAGAAACCACGCGCCATCGGTCTTGGGCGCTGAACAAGCTCCGTCGTCAGGCACGCCGTCGCAATCCTGGTCGACGCCGTCGCAGGTCTCGGTCACGGGCGTGCACGAAGGGCCGGACGCGGCCGGCGAGTCACCGCTACTGCAAGCGCAAGGGAGGATGGCACAGGTGAGAAGAAGGGTAGCTGGGGAAGCAGGGCGCATGGTGCCACCCAGTGTATCGCGTTTCGGGCAAGAGCAGGGGACGCGGACGCAGCGTCTGGGACTTTGGGCTTTGCGCGTGCCAGGGGTGTGGCGTTGAGCAGCGTCAGTTGAGTGCCGATAGGAGCCCGCCGCCTGCGGGTACGGAATAGGATTTGTACCAGAGTCGCGCGGCGTGCTCTTCACCTTGGTGTGAGTGCTTCCAGACGAAGGAGCCGCCGCAGTCTGCCCCATCGGTGACCATGAGACCCTCCGAGTCGACAGCGTGGTCGTCCCCATCGAGAAGGCCAGGATGGAGGCAGACGCCGACCACCTCCGGCACACCCAGGTCCAGCGCAGCCGGACCACAGTCGGCAAGGACCGGGTAACTCGGGGACGGCGTGCCTGCCGGAAGCTCGGAGGTCTCGATGAACTTGTCAGGCGAGTCCGGGTTTGCGACCCGGGGCGCTGCAACGAACAGCCAGTCCAGCACCTGTTCACCCAGAGCGGCAACCGCGCTCTGATGTCGCGGCGAGCCTGAGTCCGTGAGGTCGGAGTGGCAGAATTCGCCGTACAGGTAGCCGTGTGCAGGCACGAGGGTCTTGCCGTTCGCAGGAACAAGGGTCATGCCCCAGGCGTGTGGCGAGCCCATGGCCGCGGTGGGAAGAGTCTGGTCGCTCGCTCCGGTCCACGCGGACAGTCCGCAGTCGGCCTGCGATGTCAGCATGAGGGCACGCCCCTGGAGCGCGAGCGAGTCAGCCGCCGCTGTCCCACTGATATAGGAAAGGTAGTCGCAAATGCCGACTTCGTTCACCAGCGCGCACCCGAAGTGGAAGGAGGTTGGCCCTGTGAAATCGTATGCAGGGCTGTCGAGGGCGTCGATGGCCCCGTGCGCGGTCACCACGCCGGCGATGCGGTCCTGCAACCCCCAGTCGTGGCTCTCGGGGCCGCTGTTGTCTCCCACGTTTGCGGCGACTTCCACGGAGACTCGGCCGCCTGTGCTGTGGCCGACGAGAACGAGATTGCGCTCGCCGTTGGGATACGCCTGTTGGATCTTTGCAGCCAGTTGTTCGCGCCAATGGTTCGCTGTCGCGATGCCAGTGCCGTCGCCTTCGGAGTCCAGGCTGGGAGACAGGAGTTGGTCCTGGAGATCGGTGTACAGATTGACTCGCCGGCTCTGAATCAGGAGCTTCACGCCTCGCTTGGCCTCGTATGCAGCCGCCCGCGCACCTATGGCGTCGAGGACGTAGGCTTCGACGTCCTTGAGGTCGTCCTGTGCGACGGCTCGCCTGGCGTCCGAGCCTTCGAACCCGTGCACGAAGACCAAGCTGAGCTGCTGAGTCTTGGTTGCGTCGTCGCTGTCCTGGGAAGCATCAGGGATCGCTGGGACGTCAGGCTTCGCCGCGTCGGGCAGCGCGCTGGTATCAGGTTGCGTGCTGCTGTCCGGTTGCGCGCTGGTGTCCGGGTGCGAGCTGCTGTCCGGTTGCGGGGTGCCGTCGTCCGGTATGCTGCTGTCGCGAGGTGGGTCGACAGGATCCGATGCCGGCTGGGAAGAGCCGCCGGTGCAGCTGGTCAGCAGTATGGCCAGAGCAAGCGCAGGCAGCACCGGGGCAAGACGCGACATCATCGGCAGCCCATTGTACCTGAGTGATCGAGGGGCAGGGACGGGAAGAGGCGCAACGCGCAGCCAACGCGCCGCGTCACCGCGTTCTGCACGCGAGCGCAGATTTCCTTGCGCACAACGTTCTACGGGGTTCCGGACTTGGATCCGAGCCTGACTTCTCCGGTGGTGAGCAGCAAGGTTGGGTCGGCGTCGCTCTTGGAGCCGAGACGCACCCAGACCTGCCCGTCATCAGGTGACGCCGCCAACGACCCCGCTTCAGCGTCCGCTGGAAGCGGCACTTGCGTCCATGCGCCGTCGTTGCCCCTCTTCCACACCGTGTGATGCCCGTCGACCATCCAGAGTGTGGATTCCTTTCCCGCGACAAGGCTGCTGATTGTGCCGTCGCCCGGCACGGGCAAGGGGAGTGCGCGCGAGCCATCGATCGACGTCAGGTGCGAACGTCCGTTGGCCGAGCAGGCGGCGAACGCGTCGTTCGCCGACCGAACCAGCAAGGCGGAAGCTGAGCAATCGGGCTGCCACGGCAGCGCAATCCTGGTTGGACGGGTTGCGCCTGCGCGTGCAACCACGACCTCGGGTGGAGTGTCATAGTGGGCGAACAGCTCGCCGGCGTTGGAAGCAGCCACGAACGAGGGGCCAATTCGGGGAAGGCGGGGTAGGGGAGCTCCCCGCGCATCGGGCAGGATCTTGATTGATGTCGTGGGGGGCGCCCCCAGCATCGACTGTGGATCGGACAGCACGAGCAACAGCCGTCCGCCGAGCCAGGGGACCAGATCGGCAGCAGTGCGACGCCCCTGCTTCACCGATGGATCGAGGGTCCACTTCTTTGTGCCCGGCTGCCAACGGAACCAATCAAGTCCCCCGGTGGAGTTGCCCACACGCATCCAGAGCGCGCTCGGATACCGTCCGACCACGCTGTCCCACGCGGTCTGCTCCGGCAATCCCTGGACCGGCATCGCATCGAGCTTGATCACGTTGCCGTCGAGACGGTGGATGCGCCAGGGCACCCCTTCTTCGGTGAATAGCGTCGCGCCCAGCAGCGGGTACAGGCGCAGCGGTGTGCCCAGAGGCGTGCCATCGGCTGCGAGAATGGGGGAGAACGGGCTCGGGCCAGGGGGCGGCTGCGCGACCGTGGCTGAAGCCGAGGGGCTCGGGGCTGACGCGGACGCTGACGCGGCAGGAGCTGGGGTTGACGCCGCCTGCGGTTGCGAGCTCTGCGTAGGCGCATGAACCGCGGGCGCTGTAGCCTCTGGGCAGCCGGCGAGCACGAAGCAACCGCCGATACGTAGCAGAAGTGGTAGCAGACGCGTCACGACACACCTACTGGACTTCAAACGATCCTGAATCGCAAGGCGATGACCGCGGAAGCCCTCTCTGATCCACAGCAGGGCAGTCAGTGGCGAAGTCGATCGCAGGACTACCGGCGCCGAGCGCGAACGTCTGCGAAGGTCCGCCGTTGTCCCCCAAAGGCTGCAGGAGCGGATCAGCGAAGGTGATCCCGGCCACGCACGGTTGGTCAGGATTGCCGCTGTTCGGCTTGAGCTTCGGCCACTGCATGTTGCCCCCTTGATCGGTCAGAGCAGCATGGCAGCTCGTGGCGCTGTACTGGTTGGCCGTCGTGTTGTTCGAAAAGACCGTGTTCTTGAGCGTGACCGTGGCGTTGTTCCCCTTGAAGATCGCAGGCCCGTAGTCTGCGTCGTTGCCGCTCAGCGTGCAGCTCACGAAGTGCGCGATCGCCGCACCGTTGAACAAGCCCGCGCCATTGCCTGATACCTTGTTGTTCGCAAAGGTGCAGTTGGTGAACGTCGCCTCCGAGTTCTGCCCCAGGAAGATCGCTCCAGCGTGCTCGCCCCCGGTGCTGTTCGAGAACGTCGTGCCGCTGATCGCCAGCGTGGCAAGCTGGGAATTCCCTTCGTGGTAGAGCGCTCCCAAGCCTGTGCCCGCATTGTCGAACTTGTTCCCGTCAAAGACGCTGTCCAGGATCGTTGCCCCGGAACCCCCGTAGTAGTACGAGAACATCGCGCTGCCGGCTTCCTTCCCGATGTTGCCCTGGAACACGGTCCCGCACACGGTCAGGTCGCCATAGGGCTGATCGTACATGCCATCGATGTAGACGCCGCCTCCGTTGCCGAATTGGCCGTTGCCTGCACTCAGCGCGCCATTGCCCTGGAACAGGCACCCGATGATGGTCAGGGTGGAGGTCCTGTTCAGGATGCCGCCGCCATTCGAGGCGCTGTTGTTCACGAACTGACAACCGGAGAGAGTCGCTTCCGTGAGCCCGCCCGCAAAGATCGCGCCGCCGCCAATGTCATGGTTCAATCCCGCGCAGTGGTTGTTCTCGAAGCGCGAGTCGATCGCCTTGAGCGTCCCGAACCACGGGTGACGGATCGCAGCGCCTGAGTTCGACGGCTTGTTGGTCACGTCTGGCTCGTTGGCTGCCACGAACCCGTCCTTGAGCGTGATTCGCTGCACCACGAGGTTCGTGTAGTTGTCGAGATCGAGAATGCGCGTAGCATTGCCGCCACTCAGGGTGATCACGCCACCACCGTCCAGGATCACGGTCCCGGACTTGGACGATCCGATCGCGAGCGCAGAAGAGAGCGTGATCGTGGCAGCACCGCCGCAATCGAACACCACGCTTCCCGAGCCTGCCGCGGTAACCGCATCGGTCGCGGCTCGCAGAGCGGATTCCGTGCAGCTGGCGGGCGTGCCAGTGCCCACGGTGTGCGTGCCCACGCTCGTGTCCACCGGGGTGAGCTTTCCAGGGCATTGTGCAGGCGAGCCGCCAGCGCCGCCTGTGCCTCCAACACCGCCCGTTCCACCCGCGCCGCCGGCTCCTCCGTCACCGCCGGTTCCCCCTCCGCCGACACCGCCTCCATCGACACCTCCGCCTCCGCTGGCACCCGCTGCGCCGCCGGGATTCGTGCCGCCAGAGCCTGCTTTGCCTGCAACGCCGCCAGCCCCGCCCTTGCCGGCCTGACCTCCGCCACCTCCCTTGCCCGCCTGACCGCTCGCGCCGCCCGCTGCTGCATCTGCTCCGCCGCTGCCGCCTGCGCCACCTGGCTGTCCTGGGCTGGTGTCATCGCTTCCGCACCCGAGCGAGATCAGGAGCAAGGGCGCCACCAAGGCGATCGCAACCGGCAGCAGGCTTCGAGGGGACCTGGGCAAGGAACGCGCGCGGCTCATCCGAAATTCGTCTCACAACGATCGACCTCCAGTCAATGCAGCCCACGGAACGGCTTGGACATCCGTCCGAATCCGTCGTACTTCGGTGATCCCTTGAGGCAGCTCCTTCGCATCCTGGCTTCCAGCCCTGACAAGCCTCAGATCGAAGATCCCCGCGAGGTGGATCGTGTCTATCGACGGATGCGTCCGATGGTGATGCTCACGGCCACGCTCGGGTATGCGTTCTACTACCCATGCCGTCTCGGCCTGAGCGTGGTCAAGAAGCCGCTGATCGACGGTGGGATTCTGACGGCCGAGCAGCTCGGATGGATCGGCGCGACCTTCCTGGTCAGCTACGCCATCGGCAAGGTGTTGGACGGGTTCCTCGCGGATCACATGAACCTGCGCGTGCTCATGCCCTTGGCGCTGGCGATGTCCGCTGGGTTGAACCTCGTGCTCGGGAGCACCACCTGGCTATGGCTGTTCATCGGGCTGTGGGCTCTCAACGCTGTGCTCCAAGGTGTGGGAAGCCCAGCTTCGGTGGTGGTGATCACGCGCTGGTTCTCCCCGAAGCAACGCGGCTCCATGTACGGGATCTGGTCCACTGCGCATGCCCTGGGCGAAGGCCTCACGTACTTCGGTGTCGCAGCCGTGGCAGCAGCCACGGTCTGGCGAGCCGCGTTCTGGTTTCCAGGCATCGTCTGCTTGTTCGCCAGCGCGGCGATCTACCTGGGCCTGCGTGACCGCCCCGAAGCTGTGGGGCTTCCTCCTGCGTGTCCGAGGTCGTCGCCGGTCGAGGCAGACGTGCCGGATGCTGAGGAGGAGTTGCCCACCGGACGCGCCCAGCTTCTGCTGCTGAAGAGGCCGGCATTCTGGTGTCTCGGCGTGTCGGCAGCGCTGATCTTCATCACGCGCTACGCGGTCAACAACTGGGGCGTGCTCTACCTGCAGGAGGTCCACGGGTTCGGGCTTGTGCGGGCAGGCAGCCTGATCGGGCTGAGCACAGTGGCTGCCGTGGGCGGATGCGTGGCCTATGGCTTCATCTCGGACCGTCTGTTCAATGCGCGCCGTCCCCCGGTCACGCTGATCTTCGGGATCGTGGAGATCCTCAGCCTGCTGCTGATCTTCTACGGACCCAAGGGCAACACGCCGGTTCTTGCAGTGGGGCTGATCCTGTACGGATTTACCTTGAGCGGGCTGCTCGCCGTGATCGGTGGGCTGTTCGCTGTGGACATCGCACCGAAGAAGGCGGTGGGAGCTGCAGTGGGCCTGGTGGGTCTGTTCAGCTATGTGGGCGCCGGCGCGCAGGAGCTCTTGAGTGGCTATCTGATCGGACGGGGCACCACGATGGTAGACGGGGTGCGTCACTACGACTTTTCGATTGCGACGCTGTGCTGGGTCGGCGCGTCTGTGCTGTCTGCGATCCTGGTCGCATTCCTTTGGCGAGTGAAGACGACGTAGGGGGAGGGTTACATTCCGCGAGCCCGCAAGAACAGCGCATCGCGCTCTTTCTGCGGCACAGGCCATTCGCCGTACCCGGTCGCCTCGACCACGCGTCGGAGTGGCGCTGCCTCTTGCTCGAAGAAGACGCGCAGCGCATCGAGGTCCTCTTGGATCTCCTTGGGCTTTGCCCGCGCTGAAGCCTTGTCGAGCAGCCGGAAGGCGAGCTCGCTCGCGAGATCGAGCTTCACGCCGCGTAGCAGCGCGCGACACGAACCCACCAGCTCGCGCGGAACCCGGCGCAATGCCAGCACTGCGCTGTGATTGTCGCGGGCGCTCTCTGCCCTAACTCGGCTGCGCGGCTCCTGGTGGGCGATGTGGCGCATCAGCCGCACCAGCCCGAAGAAGGCGAGCGCCACGGTCTCGCGCGACCGGAACACCCCGAAGTGATCGAACTCCGGGTACAGCTCCGGACGCGAGGTCAGCACCAGGTGCAGCTCGCACAACGTCGACTCTGGCCGTCCGATCTCGCGCATTCCGATGAAGGGGTAGAGGAACTCGAACGCGCTCGCCACGTTGTGACGCGGCCTCAGGGTCTGGATCAGACGAACCTCTTCCAGGCTCGCATCGAGGTCGGTCGGCAGCACTTCGTAGGTGAGCGACACCGCGCCTTTGACCACGGCGCGCGGCTTCTTGCCGCGTCGGCCTCGCGGCGCGTTGCGATACTGGCTCAGCCTGCGCTTGAGGTCCTTTGCCTTTCCGACGTAGATCACCACGCCGTCGGCATCCAGGAATCGATACACGCCCGGCGCGCTCGGGACCTGGGCCAGGAAGTCAGGGCCGAACTTCAGGTCAAAGCGTCGCATGGGAACTGGGACTCTACCTGTTGTCCGTCGCCGTTGTGCTATCATTCGCCGTCGACTTCAGCCGGTAGATCGAGCTGGCTTGCGTATCCTGCGCTCGCATGCGACCCTGAAGAGAGCCAAGGAGGCAGGCGTGATCAAGTCGCGAGTCGGCGCATGGCTGGCTATTGGTGTCTGGGCGGCAGCAGCCGCGTGCGGAGGGGAGTCGGTCCAAGGCCCTGGTTCCGCAGGTGCGGGAGGCAGTGCAGGAGCAGGGGGAATGGCCGGGACCGGAGGCACGACAGCCGCTGGAGGAACGACTGCAGCAGGGGGAACGGCCGGTGCAGCGGGATTGGCAGCAGCCGGCGGATCTTCAGGGGCCGGTGCGACTTCAGGAGCCGCCGGTGCTGGCGTAGCAGGCTCAGGAGGCGGCCTGCCAGGTTCGTGCCAGGACTTGTGCGCTGCCTTGAAGAGTGCAGGCTGCACCACCGGCCCGGATTGCGTCGACTGGTGCAATCAGAAGGGCGCAGAGGCCGCGACCGCGGGCTGCGCGGCCCAATACGACGCGATGATCGACTGCGTCGCTTCGGCTGCGATCACGTGCGACAACTCCACCGGCATGTTGCTGGTGCCAGCGTGCTACGACGCGCAGATCGCCCACAAGAAGTGCATGAAGCCGACCCCGGCAGGGTGCGAGTCCATACCGATTCCCGTCACCTCCCTGTGTCAGGCGCAGATGAATCCGAACGAGCAGTGCACGTTCGAGTGCACGGATCAGACCAAGGACCAGTGGAGCTCCGAGTGCTCGGGGAGCACGTGCACCTGCAAGTACCATGGGACCACCCTGTGTACGTGCGCCGGAACGTGCTACAAGAACTGCTGTCCTGGGGCGTACTGAGCGGCGGGACGAACGCGAGCGATGACCGTCCCAAAACAGGCAATCCCAAGGGTTTTCTTGCTCTGGAGTGTTGCAGGAAGTCTCAACTTGCTCGCGGTCTGCGTTTGCTCGTGTCACGCGCCGTCGCCAGAGCGACCTGCCCTCGAACCCAAGAGAGTCGTTCCGAGCGCGACTGCTGATCAAGCGAGCGTCGTTCCGAGTACTTCATCGTCTCCTGCCGACGCTGCCGCGCCCACGGCAACAGAGCCACAGCTTGCTGTTGATTCCGCAAAACGGGAACCGACCGCGCCTCCGGTCGAACTTCCGACCGAGCCGGCCCCGGAGCAGTCCCGGCGCACCAGCCGCCACGAGGGCCCGGACTGCTGTCCTTGCCGCAACGGTGACCCTGGATGTGTGAACGGAAGATTTTGCGTTCCTACGCGCCTGATGACAGGGGAGGATTCAGGCGACCCGCGTCCCTTTGATCGCTGCCGGGCCGTCGTCGCGCTCAACGCTGTGACCCGGAGAGTTGCGGCTTGTTGGAATCAAACCGTTCCCGCCGGCACTGCGAGAGTGGCCGTCGTCATCGCGCCAGATGGGAAAGTCACGTCTGCCGAGGTGGAGGGCCCTCCGTATGCCGCCACACCCGCAGCCAGATGCATCGCAAATGTGGTAATGGCGGCGAAGTTCCCTCGGTTTGACGGCAAACCGGTAACCGTGCGCAAGGCTTACAAGCTGCCTTGAGCAGGCCGTAGCTCGTCGTATGAAATCGCCAATACTCTGGCTGCGAATCCACTCAATGCACCTGACGCTTGAAGCAGTAGGTGTAGGTTTCGCGCGTGGACAGGGCTGCGACGGTCGCCAGCTCCCATCCTTGCACGCCATAGCGATTGAGTGTGTTGGTGTGATCCTCGGAAAGCCGCACGCATTCATACTCCCATTGGGTCGTACTCCGTTGTGCGTAGACCGGCCGGGCCACAAGCGCGGGTGCGACCGTTGCTGTAACGCAGCCAACCCCAATCCCAAGGGACAGCGCAGCAGCCAATGCGACCTTGTTCATCTCGTTCGTCCCTGACCCAGGACTTGTGCCAGCGATACCCGCTACCCGTTGACGCGAGTGCTGACAACAGCGAACGACGTCGGTACCATCCCCGCAATGCCCCGCTTCCCCCTCATCCTCTGCGCCCTTTCGCTTGCGGCGTGCTCGGCGCGTACGCAGGACCCGATCGCGCCGCAGCCGCTGATCGTGCAACACCAGGCCCCGGCCTCAGAGTCTCCGACCGATGTATCGGCAGCTCCGCCTCATCCTGCGCCCGTCCCGCGCATCGGGGATTCGCCTCAGTCTGAGCCGCGTGCAACCGAGCAGCTTCGCGCCACGACCGCCATGCCCATGGAAGGCAAGCTCGATGCCCCTGCGCTGGTCTCCGCGATCAACCAGCAGGTTGGCTCTGTTGCTTCGTGCGCAGCACTGATCCGAAGGACCGACGCCGTAGTCGGCTCGCTCAATCTTCGGGTAGACGTGGACAGCACCGGAAGCGTGCGGGTTGCGCTCGAGAGCCCTGTGAACGATGAAGCGAAGCGTTGTCTGCAAGACGGCTTCGCGCTCTGGCGCGTCCGGGATGCAGGGCAGGGGCGCGCCATGGTGCTGCTCAGCATCGTCGCGCGGTAGCGAGGCTCCAGCAGTCCTGCCCCAAACCCGAGCTTCGGAAGCCTGCAAGAGTCAACACACGCAGAGGCCAGCAGGGGCAAGTCCGCGCGCCGGGCCACATTGCGTGTCACACTCGGAGGGTGCCGGACGACGAACCCGCAGTGACCCAGCGACCCCGAGCCCCGATCCACGTGTTGATCGCGCTTCTCGCGGCGATTTATGCATGCGGGGCGTCCCGGTGCTCCACACCGGTCCGGCCGCAGATGCCGGTTTCGAGCAGCGCTCTTGCAGCCACCGGCGCAACGTCGAACCACGCGCCTTCAGCTTCCGCTCCCACGCCCGTGGTCGGAGCCCCAGCGCCTTCGGATGCCGCTCCTGGCTTGGACGCAGCATCCGCGCTTCCGATTCCGGCGCGACGACAGCACCCGGATTCCCCGCCCTCCGGATGGTGCGGGGAGACCGTGATCCAGGAGGCGCTTCTTTACTTCGGGGTCTGGGCCCCGCAGCGTTTCATCCACGCAGCGGGAAGATCCTCGCACCCTGATCTCTACTCCGACGAAGTCCCGGTCGCCCTGCAACAGCTCGGCGTGGTCTACGACTTCTACGCGCCCAAGGGCGGAGGATTCGAGGCGTACAAGACGTGGACGCGTCATGCGCTGGAGGCAGGGTACCCTGTGCTCTCCGGGGTCAAGATCCTTCCGACCGAGCACCCGAACTGGGGCCTCGATCACTTCGTGCTGACCGTGGGCCACGGCGACAGCGGGCTGCTCGTCAACACGACCTGGGGGAATCGACAGTGGGTGTCTGACACTGCCACCAAGGGGCTGTCGTTTCGCAACGTGTCGTACGGCATCCGGCTGACCGGCGTGCGATCGCGGCCGAACGCACGCGCAGCGCGATTGACCGTGATCTCAGAGACAGCGACCAGCGTCAGGCTTCGCGTGGAATGCCCTTCGATGCCTGCGGGCGCACGTGGCCGCGTGGAGCGCCGCTCGCTGCCTTCGGACAAGGAGCCTTCCTGGTCGAGCGAGGGTACAGGCCCGGTGGAGGTTACGATTGAAGCGGATCGCCCTGCGCGATTTCAGTGCGTGAGCGGAGCGAGCTGAGTCCTTCACATCAGTAGATCACGACTGTCCACACCCAGGGATAGACGGGAACGAACGCGATCCGCACAGAAGGCGCGGTCGAGTTGATAGCCGAAGCAAGGCTCGCTGTGATGCCGGTGAAACCGCTCCCCGCACCCACGCCGGTATAGGTCCAGGTGCCGGCTCCGATGCCCGTGAAGGTCCAGGCGCCTGCGCCCACGCCCGTGAAGCCAGGGCCAGCACCCCAGATCGCAGCGATGCGACGCAGGATCGCCTCCCTGCGTTCTGCTTGCTCAGCGCGATTCTTCGCATCTTCAAGAGCCCGAGCACGTTCAGCATTCGCCTTCTGCCGGCGAGCGTCGGCTTCGGCCCGCGTGGCCTCCGACAGGGCCGCGTCGGCGCCTTCACGCTCTCCTTGTCGAGGTTGCCCCTGATCGGCTGCGGGAGCGGTCTTGGCGACCTGGGGCGCCGGGGTTGCCACGGGTGGGGCGGGTGCGCGACGGCGTCGATCTCGCGCGCCTGACCAGGCAGCCGCAGCCTGCGCGTTGAGCCACTGCTCGGCCGACGCAGCAGACGTGGGACGGGGCTGCGCACAGGCATCCGAGAGGCCGACAGCCTGCGCTGCGGCGAACGAACCCAGCAGCATCGCGCGCCGTGGAAGCAAGGGGTTCATCCGAGGCCTCCCACAGATTGTGGAGGCAGGCGCACGGCGTTGCAAGAGGCGCGGCCCAGCTTCCCTCAGCTCGCCGCTGCCCACCGTGGCTCAGTCCACCTGGTACTCCTGCGGCTCGAGCCCGTTCTCCAGCATCACGGTGATCGATCGCACGGTGATTCCCTCTTTCGTTTGCGTTCCAGGCCGCGCGTAGCGTCCATGGGTGAGGGGGGATCGATGGCGCGATCCATGGCGACGAATGCGACCGCCCGGTGGGATCGATGGCGCGGTCCATGGCGACGAATGCGATCGCCTGGGGGAATCGATGGCGCGATCCATGGCGACGAATGCGATCGCCCGGGGAACCGATGGCGCGGTCCATGGCGACGAATGCGATCGCCCGGGGAACCGATGGCGCGGTCCATGGCGACGAATGCGATCGCCGGGGGCAACCCATCTATGGATCCGCCGGCTGAAGGGCCGGCGGCTGATGCAAGTCCGTTGCCGGTTAGCCAAGCCCCATTCGGGGCTTGTCCGGGGTCAACCTGCAACGAGTGGTGAGGCCGGTGAGGATGTCGGTGCGGATGTCGGTGCGGATGTCGGTGCGGATGTCGGTGCGGATGTCGGTGCGGATGTCGGTGCGGATGTCGGTGCGGATGTCGGTGCGGATGTCGGTGCGGATGTCGGTGCGGATGTCGGTGCGGAT